>JBEONR010000048.1:0-37929 GCA_040544385.1 Oxalobacteraceae bacterium GrIS 1.11 | reverse complement strand
TGTGGAAAAACTGCGAGCGATCGCTCAACACCAGCTTACAGTTCATCCACCTGGCCTTCCTGGCGATGCTGCTCAGGAGATCGTGAACACGTTCTGAGGAAGGATTCGATTTGACACTGCTTCCATAGATAAGCGATGCGGTCAAATAATTATTTTCTGAGCATTGTTTCTTGCAGATTGTTTTTCTTTAATGTCAAAGTGTCATGCTGTCGTCATTTTTGCCAGCTAGGATCTGGGTCGTTGCGCTGGACTAATCCAATGTGCAACATTTCCCGAACACTTAAACCGACGAGAGAATTTCATGCAACAGCGTTTTCGTTTGAAGCCTGCCTATCTGATGGTCTTGCAGGCGCTGGCCTGTTCCTGTTCCTGTTACGCGCACGCCGCGCCCGAAGCGGCGCCGGAGCCGGAAGGCGCGCCGGCCGCGTCTGCGGCGGTACAGGTCGTTGAAGTATTCGGCCAGGGTCAGTCGCGCCAGGTGCAAAATATTTCGCGCGGCGATTTGCTGAAGGCAGTTCCCGGCTCCAGCCCATTGAAAACGCTGGAAAAATTGCCGGGCGTGAGTTTCCAGTCGGCCGACCCCTTCGGCGCCTACGAATGGTCGACCCGTTTCAGCATCCGTGGTTTCAGCCAGAACCAGCTGGGTTTTACGCTCGACAATATTCCGCTCGGCGACATGAGCTACGGCAATAACAACGGCTTGCACATCAGCCGCGCGATTTCCTCTGAAAACATTGGCCGCGCGGCCGTCTCGCAAGGCGCGGGCGCGCTCGGCACGGCGTCGACCAGCAATCTGGGTGGCACGGTGCAATTCATCACGCTCGACCCGGCCGACGCGATGGCCGTGACGGCCGCGCAAACCATCGGCAGCGACAGCACCTCGCGCACCTTCGTGCGGGTCGATTCCGGTTTGCTGGCCAACGGGACCAAGCTGTACGTGAGCGGCACGCGCCAGCGCACCGACAAGTGGAAGGGGGCCGGTGCGCAAGACCAGGATCAGTTCAACAGCAAATTCGTGCACCGCTTCGGCGATAATATCCTGAGTGGCTTTTACAATTATTCGACCCGCAGCGAAGTCGATTATCAGGATATGTCGCTGGACATGCAAAAACGTCTGGGCTACAACTGGGACAATTACGCCCCGGACTGGCAGCGCGCCGTCAATGCGGCCAAGGGCATCTATTCCGGCGGCGTCACGAATATGGATGACGCGTATTACCTGGGCCGGGGCTTGCGCAAGGATAATCTGGGCGCCTTGTCGCTCGATCTGCAATTGGCACCGGCCACGAATCTGAAGACCAGCTTGTATCATCACAGCAATGAAGGTCAGGGCCACTGGTACACCCCTTACAACGCTTCCTCGGCCACCATGCCCATTTCGATCCGCACCACCGAATATGCGATCGGCCGCGACGGCGTGGTCAGCGATGTGACTTGGGAAAGCGGCAAGCACACGGTCGGTGCCGGTTTCTGGGGCGAGCGCAGCCTGCATACCTTGACGCGCAATTATTACGCCGTTAGCGGTCCGGATGACACCAACCATTTCCTGTCGAACCCGAGTTCGACCGTCTTCAAGCAGGATTTCACCACCACCACGACCCAATTCTACCTGCAAGACACGCTCGCCTTGCTGGACGACCAATTGAAACTCAATGCCGGTTTCAAGAGTCCCAAAGTGCATATCGTCGCGACCAGTCTGATCGGGACGCGTGCGGCCGGTTCCATCACCGCGCAAAAGACTTTCTTGCCGCAAGCGGGCCTCAGCTATGGCTTGAGCAAGAATGACGAATTGTTCGCGTCGGCATCGGAAAACATGCGTGCCTATCAGCCCGGTTCGAGCGGGCCGTTCTCGCAATCCCAGGGCGCGTTCGACCAGGGCACGCCGAACCTGAAGCCGGAAACGTCGACCACCTATGACCTGGGCTGGCGTTTCAAACATGATGCCGTGCAAGGTTCGCTTGCCCTGTATTACGCCGACTTCAAGGACCGCCTCTTGAATGTGGCCACTTGCGCCGGCATCGTCGGTTGCCCCAGCACGTTCGTCAACGTCGGCAAGGTCGAAACCAAGGGTTTGGAAGCGATCGCCGTGTGGAAACTCGCGCGCGAGATTTCCTGGTTCAATTCCTTCACCCTCAATGATTCGATCTACAAATCGGATTATATGGACAACGGCAAGTCGGTGCTGGTGAGCGGCAAACAAGTGGTGGACGCGCCGCGCACCATGTTCAATACCGAATTGTCGTACGAAAATGAACAGTGGTTCGCGCGACTGGGCGGCAAATATACCGGCAAGCGCTATTACACCTACACCAATGACGGCCAGGTGCCGGCTTTCTGGAACGCGACCCTGTCCAGCGGCTACAAGTTGAAGTCGCTCGGCAGGTTCAAGGATGTCTCGCTGCAATTGAATGTCAGCAATCTGTTCGACAAGAAGTATTTCAGCACCCTGGGCTCGAACGGCTTCGTCGCTTCCGATCCGAACGGTACCTTCGCCACCTTGCTGACGGGCGCGCCGCGCCAGGTATTTCTGACCTTGAGCGGCAAGTTGTAGGCGCAACAAGCGGCACGGCCGGCGCTGCGGCCGTGTCGCGCGCACGTCAGCCGGGGCCGCTTTGATTGCCGCCGCCGCAATTTGGGTGCAAAATGGAGCCATGATGGTTGAACAAGTCGTCGAACTTCCGCATTCCGGCATCAATCGCGCCGGTGATGCCTACCGGAATGTCGACCTGTTGCATGCCCTGGGCGTAGTTTTTGCAAAGCGGTTGGAGTTGGCATGAAGTTTTGGTTGGGAAAGTGGTCTTCCGTATCGGCGGCCTGGAATGCGCAAGACGGCGTGAAATCGAAAGTAAAGGTTTGTCTGGGGGCGTTGGCCTACCCCGGTTCGACCCAGCGTTGGCTGCGCTTCCTCAAGTCCCATCCCGGCCTGTCCGGTCTGGTCCAGTCCCACCCCCGGCTCTTGTACAAGATTTACCGCCCATATCTCTCGAACAACTTCGGTTGCGCCGGTCGGGTTGACGTCCTGATGTCTCATTACGACTTGCTGTACCGGGCCGGCGCCGGCCCCGTGATCGAATACGCGGCGCGGCGGCGCCTGGTCCTGGCGACGGTGGCCGGCAAGACCGATACCGTCTATCAATTGCAATTGTCGGCCATCAATGACGGTCACCGCGAAGGCGAACTGTGCCTGTGGCTGACGGCGGGCGGCGCGGAATTGTATTCCGTGACATTTAGCCTGTCTTGCGAGCAAGGCAAGACGTATATCCGGGTCGGCTCGCTGCAAGGGGTGCGCTCGGAATACGCGGCGCAGTCGATCAAGGATGCCACCCGCAACCTGTACGGCTGCCGCCCGCGCAATCTGCTGGTGGCGATGGTGCGCGATCTGGGCGCGTATTTCGGCTGTAGCGGCACCTTGTTGGTAAGTAACCGCAACCGGATCGCCGTCAATTGGCGCCGGCGCCGGCAAATCCTGGCCAATTACGATGAGATGTGGCGCGAAATGCACGCCTTGCAACGTCCCGACGGCGATTTCGAATTGTCCTGCCACGATTTCCTCCCCGTCGATTTCGAGGGCGTGGCATCGAAGAAACGGGCCGAAGCGAAGCGCCGGGCGGCCTTGCTGCAAACCATTTTCGACTCGGTACGGGCGCGCCTCGATGGCATGCATGACACGGCGGTGGCGCGGCCGCCGGCGCCGTGCGGCGCCGCCGCGCCCGCTACGGCGCTGCCCGATGCCATGGATGTGCTCGGCCAGCAAGTGCAATAAACGCAGGCAATCAAGGCGGGAGCATCGTCGTTTCTCCTTGCAGCCCACGGCGTGCCTGTGCTGTCTCATCCATCGCTCATGCGGCGCGCACCACTGCAAAAAAGGTGTTCCGATGCCAAGGAATCGGGCATTATCTGAAGTAGGGCGCGCAGCGCTGGCCGCTGGCCGGTCCGATCAACTCGATATGTTGAAAAAGAGAGCGATCTCTTGGAAATGAGGCAGACGTGGTGAAACCGCATTTGGCAGCAGTCCCTAGAACATCGCATCGCCAGCCTTCGCCCGTGGAGGAAATGCCGGCGCCGGCCACGCTGGCCGTGCTCGGCTTGCAACATGTCCTGGTGATGTACGCCGGCGCCATCGCGGTGCCGCTGATCGTCGGCCGGGCCTTGAAACTGGCGCCCGAGCAAGTCGCTGCGCTGATCAGCGCCGACTTGTTTTGCTGCGGCCTGGCAACGCTGATCCAGGCGCTCGGCTTGGGCAAGTGGTTCGGCATCCGCTTGCCCGTCATGATGGGTGTGACCTTCGCCTCGGTCGGCCCGATGCTGGCGATGGCCAATGAGCCGCAATTGGGCTTGGGCGGCATCTTCGGCGCAGTAATCGGCGCCGGCCTGGTCGCCATTGTGATCGCGCCGCTGATGAGCCGCATCCTGGCCCTGTTTCCGCCTGTCGTGACCGGTTCCATCATCGTCGTGATCGGCGTCTCGCTGATGCCGGTCGGCATCAACTGGGTGATGGGTGGCCCGCCCGGCATGGCGCTGATCGCCAATCCCGCCGCGCCGGCCAGCCTGATGGCGAACCCTGCCTATGGCGCGCTCGACAACCTCGGCATCAGCCTGTTCGTGTTGTTGGTGATATCGCTGGTGGCCAAGCTCGGGCGGGGATTTCTGTCGAATATCGCGGTGCTGGTCGGCATCGTGGCCGGCACCGCGCTCGCTTTCTTTCTGGGCAAGGTCGATTTCGCCAAAGTCGCGTCGGCCAAGGCATTCGCCATCGTCACGCCATTCCAGTTCGGCTGGCCCAGCTTCGACGTGGTGGCGATCCTCACCATGAGCCTGGTGATGGTGGTGGTCATGATCGAATCGCTCGGCATGTTCCTGGCGCTGGGCGAGCTGACCGGCAAGCGTCTGGCACAAGCCGACCTCGCGCGCGGCTTGCGCGCCGACGGCCTGGGCACCTTGCTGGGCGGCATCTTCAACACCTTTCCCTATACCTCGTTTTCGCAAAACATCGGCCTGGTCGGCGTGAGCGGCGTGCGCAGCCGCTGGGTTTGCGTGGCGGCCGGCGCCATCCTGATCGTGATGGGCGTGCTGCCGAAGCTTGCCCAGGCGGCCAAAGCGATTCCTTCATCCGTGCTGGGCGGCGCCGCGCTGGTGATGTTCGGCATGGTGGCGGCGACCGGCATCCGCATCCTGGCCGGTGTCAATTACATGAACCAGCGCAACAACCTGTTCGTCGTCGCGCTGGCGCTCGGCTTTGGCATGTTGCCACTTGCGGCCGAGAATTACGCGCAACACTTGCCGAAGGCGCTGGCGCCGCTGATGCATAGCGGCATCGTCCTGGCGGCGCTGGCGGCAGTGTTGCTGAACCTGTATTTCAATGGTATCGATTGGGAAGAGGACGAGGCGGCCAGGGACAAGCAGTGACGCAGCAAGTGCGAGCGAAGCCGCTTCACTATGCGTCTCAAAGCTGTTCGGCCTTGCATGCGCCATCGGGCTACGCGGCGCCTGGCAATGTCAGCGCGCGCACCGCGCGCCACGCTTCGCGCAGCGGCTGGCGGCCCTGGTCCAGCCGGGCCAGCAGGTAGCCGCGCGCGAACCCGGTCGCGGCCGCGTCGGCCGGCTCGGTCTGCGGCAATTGCCGCAGCAAGCCGTCGGCCACCGCCACGTCATTGCGCCAGCCGAGCTGGTCTTGTAGCGCCGCCAGCGCGGCAATGTAAGCCTTGACTTGCTTGGGGCGGTAAAAGGCGTTGAAAAATTGGGCCGCGTAATGGTTTTTCTTGACCGCGATGCGCAGGCGGTGCAAGCCTTGCGCATCGGCGTCGGCGATCCCGCGCCCGCGCTTGAGCAGGCGCCGCTGGCCGCGCGTCATCGTGTCGTCGGCAAATTGGCGCAGCGGGCTATCGAGTTGGCGCGTGATTGCCGGGTCCGCGCCGTCGCGCCAGCGCGCGCCCAGCAGCCAGCCGCCCAGGTTCAGCAGCAAGGCGGCGTAGCGCGGCGACAGCAGCGCTTGCGCCACTTGCGCGTGGTGTTGCTCCACCATGGCGCCCAGCAGCGGCTTCAAAAGCGCCAATTGCTGCTCGCCGCCGGGCGCCGCGCCCAGCATTGCCGCCGTCGAGTTTGACAACACATCCCAGTCGCGCGCCGCGCCCAGCACGCCGCCCAGCCAGTCGATCTCGCCTTGCAAAGTGGCCGGGCAGGGCGCCACCGCGTCGAATAATGTGAGGGCGCAGCGCAGGCGCCGCAAGCCGACCCGCATCTGGTGCAGATATTCCGCGTCGCGCCCCTGGAGCGTGCCCGCTTCATTGTCTTGTATCTGGGCCAGGCAGTTGCCGAGAATGGTTTGCACGCCCGCCTCGACGCTGGTGCGGCGCGCCAACTCGAAGGGTCGCGCCTTGCGCGCGCGGCTTGCGGGCGGCAGGCACAGGGCATAGCCACGCTCGGCCTTGTTGCCGTGATCCAGGCGCAGCGGCAAGTCGGCCAGCAATTCTAGCGCAAGCGCATAGAGTCGTTCGGGGCGGCCGGAGACCAGTTCCAGTTCAATTTCGCAGATCGGCAAGCGCACCCCTTCGCGTTCCAGCGTGCCTTCGTCGAGCACCAGTTCGATGGCGTCGCCGTCGACTTCCAATTGCCAGGTGCTGCGCGTCACGCGCACCGTGAATTGTGGTCGCAGGCGCTCGGCCAGCGCGGGCGCGGCCAGCATTGCCGTCCACGGCGAATGGCTGCCCACCATGTGCCTGAGCCGGGGCAGATCGGGCAGGGCGCCATCGACCGGGCCTTCCCATTCATGGCGCTGGTGCAAGCCGGCCAGCGCGCCGCCGCCCGCCTTCATGGTTTGCCGCCACGCGCCCGCGCTTTCGCGCACGCGCAAACCGGCGCGATGGCGCAGCAAATCGAATTCGGGCGTGTCGAAGTACACCGCCAGCGTCTTGGCGCGCTCCGGCTTGCCCACCGCGTGGCGGATCAGCAGCCGATGGCGCAGCAGGCGGGCCTTGGCGGCCGGGTCGAGCAAGAGTTTGAGTTCGATTTCCATGGGGACCTTATAGTTGCGCCGCCAGCCGTCCGCTGGCGACGGCCTGTTTCAGGCTGGCGTAATCGGCTTCGGTCTGGTCGGCGTAGGCGCGGGCAAAATTGCCGAGCGCCAAGTCGAATGCATCGCTGGTACCGAGGTAGCCGCTGATGGCGGCCGGGTCGCCCGACTTGGCATGTGCGCGCGCCAGTGCCCAGGCGCAAAACCCGGTGTAATCGCGCAACTCGGGCAAGGCGATGCCATCGAGCGCGATCGCGCTCTTCATGTCGCGCAATTGGCGGATGTAATAGTCGATGCCGCTGTCCGGGTCGCGCGCCCAGCCCAGGAAAATGTCGCTGGCCGATTGCATCAGGCGCTGGCCTTCGACAATGCGCTGGCCGGGGTGCGGATAAGGGCTGCGGCCGTGATAGGCTTCCAGCACCGAGGGCCGTGCTTCCTTGAATTGCAGGAACAGGGGATCGTGGCCGTTGGCCATGAACAGGGCGATCGCGCAGCGGGTGCCGACGCTGCCGACGCCGACCACTTTCATGGCCACGTCGACCAGTTCGTACTGGTCCAGCAAGACCTTGCGCTCGTCCGGCAGGGTGCGCCGATAATGCTGGAAAAAGGCGCGCATTTCGGCATCGAAGCCGCGCTTGCGGGGCGGATGGTAAAGCAGCGGCGGATTGTCGCGGATGCGGCGCCGGCCATCGACGATGGTGCTGAGCTTGTCCAGTTGGCGCCCATCGTCTTGGCCCACCCTTTGGCGCCGGCTGGCGCGCGGGAGTCCGCTCAAGTCTTGCGCGTCGATGCGCGCATACCAGCGCTGTAGCGGGCTCATACGGGCCAATTGCGCCATCCGGTTGCGGTAGGAGGCTACTGTGGCATGCACCAGTTCCAGGCAGGCGCTTTCCGGAAAATGGCGCCCGCGCGCGGCCACCATCACGCTGGCGGCCAGGCGTTTGATATCCCATTCCCAGGGGCCGGCCAGGGTTTCATCGAAATCATTGAGATCGAAAATCAGATTGCGCTCGGGCGTGCCGAATTGGCCAAAGTTCATCAGGTGGCAATCGCCCGACGCTTGTACCAGCAAGCCCGATACGGGCGTGCCGGCCAGGTCGAAAGCCATGACGCTGGCGGCGCCGCGCAAGAAGGCGAAGGGCGATTGCAGCATGCGCCCGTAGCGTATCGGCAGCAATGCGGCGATGCGGCCCCGGTTCGATTGCTCGATCAGGGCGATAACGTCGCGCCCGGCCGGGCGCCAGTCGCCATGCGCGGAACGGGGCGCCATCTGGCGCAAGAGGCGGCCGGCGGCCAGGCGCGCGGCGCTGGCGGGGACAAGTTGGGCTGGTTTCATGGGCTAGTTGCGGGTTTCGGCGGTCGGCTCGCCGCCACGTCCCTCAAGTGTGCGCGCCCCCTCATTCCTCATGTTTAGAAATATCATCGCGCTCTTCGCTACTCTTGCTGAGCCACTTCCGGTGCAACATTCTTTCCAGCGGCCGGCCCACCAGGAATAGCAACAATACCATGAGCATCGCGATGGCGGCGATTTGCCAGGACCCCACCCCGCAGACGATGCCGAGCGCGGCGGTGACCCAGATCGAGGCCGCCGTCGTCAAGCCGCGCACATGTTCGGTGTTGCGGTCGTGCACGATCACGCCGGCGCCGAGAAAACCGATGCCGGTGATGACGCCCTGGATCGTGCGGCTGACGGCGTCGGCGCTGTAGCCGCCGTGCGCCAGCGAAAAATCCATGCTTGCCATGGTCACCAGCGAGGCGCCCAGCGCCACCAGGCCCATGGTCTTCATGCCGGTCGGCTTGCCGTGCAAATTGCGGTCCAGGCCGACGATGCAACCGATCAGCACCGCCGAAAACAGGCGGAACATCACTTCCGTGTAATTGATCGCGGGGCCGTTCATGTTGCGCTCTGGTCCGGCAGGGCCAGGCGGCCCGTGTGGAAATCGTATTCGTAGATTTCGCCGTAGCGGCCCCATTCGATGGCGATTTCCAGCACGCGCTTGGCCTCGTCGGCCTTCAGGTATTCTTCCAGCAGAGCCAGGAAAGGTTCTTCCGGCAATTCGCCATTGGCCTGGTCTTCCAGCAAGGCGCGGATGCGCGCGGCCAGCGGCACTTGCGCTAGCAATTGCTGGCCGAAGATATGCTGGCGCTCCGATTGCTCTGCCTCGACATAGCGCAAGCCCAGCGGCGTCAGCGTGATATCGCCCTTGTCGACGTGGGCCAGGCCCAGCAGGCCGAGCGCCTCGTAGACGGGGAATAATTCCTCGTCGGCGATTTCGGCTTCCTCGGCCAGTTGCGGCAAGTCGGCGCGGCCGGAAAACGGCGCGTCGGCCAGCAATTCGAGCACCGCCTCGATATGGCTGACGTCCGTTTCCGGCAGGCGGAAGTCGGGCCGGGCCGACGGCGCGGCGCCCACCACGGCCACCGGCACGGGGCGCATCGTCATCAAGCCATACACTTCATCGATCAGGGCCCGTACTTCCGGCGAATCGGCGTTGCGCGGGCGCGGCTGGTCGATCACGATTTCGCTGCGGATGCGGCCCGGGTCGCTCGACATGATGATGATGCGGTCGGCCATCATCACCGCTTCCTCGATATTGTGCGAGACGATCAAGATGCCCTTGGTGTGGATACGGCCGCCGTCCCACAGGTCGAGGATGTCGTCGCGCAGGGTTTCGCCGGTCAACACGTCGAGCGCGGAAAACGCCTCATCCATCAGCAGCACGTCGGGGTCGGTGACCAGAGCGCGGGCAATGCCGACGCGCTGGCGCATGCCGCCCGACAGTTCGCGCGGCAGGGCGCCGCCGAAGCCGGCCAGGCCGATCAGTTCGAGCATGGCGTCGGCGCGCCGTTCGCGCTCGGCCGGCGCCACGCCCTGGGCTTCCAGGCCCAGTTCGACGTTTTGCTGCACCGTCAGCCACGGAAACAGGGCAAACGACTGGAATACCATGGCGATGCCGGACGCCGGGCCGGCGATCGGCTGGCCGCGGTAAGTGGCGTGGCCGGCGTCGGCCGGGATCAAGCCGGCAATCACGCGCAGCAAGGTCGACTTGCCGGAGCCGGACTTGCCCAGCAGGGCGACGATTTCACCGTCGGCCAGCGCGAAGTCGACGTTTTCCAGCACGGTGCGGGGCACGCCGTCCGGGCGGCGGAAGGATTTGGCGACGGCGTTCAATTCGATCAGATTCATGGTGCTTCCTTCATTCAACGGCTGCGATCTTCGGCCAGCAGGTACAACTTGCGCCAGAAGAAACGGTTCAATAGCATAACAAAGATACACATCACGCCGATGCCGAGCGCGATGCGGTGGAAATCGCCGGCGTCCGTCATTTGCTTGATATAACTGCCCAGGCCATCGGCCACCAGGGTGGTCTTGCCCCAGGTGACGTATTCGGCCACGATGCTGGCATTCCACGAACCGCCGCTGGCCGTGATGGCGCCCGTGATGAAGCTCGGGTAGACGGCCGGCAGGTAGACCCGCTTCCATTTCAACCAGCCCTTCAGGCCCAGGTTGTCGGCCGCCAGCCGCAATTCGTTGGGGATGGCGGACGCGCCGGCCACCACGTTGAATAAGATATACCACTGGGTGCCAAATACCATCAGGGGGCTGAGCCAGATGTTGGGATTGAGCTTGAAGGTCACCAGCACATACACCACCAGCGGGAACATCAGGTTAACGGGGAAGGCGGCCAGGAATTGCGCCACCGCCTGCACCCGCTGCGAATACGCGGGCCGCAAGCCGATCCACACCGCCAGCGGCACCCAGACCAGCGAAGCGAGGCCGATCAAGAGCATCACGCGCAGCAGGGTGATCAGGCCCAGCACCACCACATGCCAGGCTTCGGCGGCGCCGACATCGCTTTGCACGAACATCACCAGCCGGATCGCTGCCAGCGCCGCTGCCAGTATCACCAGCTTGTCCCAGGAGCGGGCCAGCCACGGGGCCAGCACGCCAGGCTTGTGCGGGCGCGGCGCGGCCGTGACTTCGCGCAGGGCAAACCAGCCGAGCGCGCCGCGCATCAGGCGCCAGAAGCGCTCGCTCAAGGTGCGGAACCAGCGGCTGCGGTGGGCCCAGTCGAGCAGCCAGGAACTTTGGGTGGTTTCGCCTTGCGATTCCTCGAAACGGAATTTGTCGGCCCAGGCCAGCAGCGGACGGAAAAACAATTGGTCGTACAGCAAAATGCCGGCCAACATGGCGCCAATGGCGAGCGCGATCGCGCGGCCATTCTCGGCTTCGATGGCGACCGCGATATAGGCGCCGATGCCGGGCAGCTTGATATCTTGTCCGGCTACCGAGATGGCTTCCGCCGCGACCAGGAAAAACCAGCCGCCCGACATCGACATCATCATATTCCACAGCAAACCGGGCATCGCGAAGGGCAATTCCAGGCGCCAGAAGCGCTGCCAGCCGGACAGGCGGAAAACGCGCGCGGCCTCATGCAATTCGGGCGGCACGGTACGCATCGACTGGTACAGGCTGAAAGCCATATTCCAGGCCTGTGAGGTGAAAATGGCAAAGATCGCGGCGCATTCGGCGCCCATCAGGTTGCCGGGAAACAGGGCGATGAAGGGCGCGATCGCGATCGCCTGGAAGCCCAGCACGGGCACCGATTGCAAGATGTCGAGCAGCGGTATCATCAGCTTTTCGGCGGCCTTGTATTTCGACGCGATGGCGGCAAACACCAGGCTGAAGATCAGCGAAAAGCCGAGCGCGATAAACATGCGCAAGATGGTGCGCAAGAGGTAATAGGGCAGGTAGGCGGCATCGAGCGAAATCGGGATCGATTCGCCGATCACGAAGGGCCGGCTCATTTGCAGCGCGCCGAAGGCGAGCGCGGCCAGGATGGCCAGCACCAGCGGCAGCAAGATCCAGTCCCAGCGGTTGGGACGGGTGCGCAACAGCGGGCGCTCCGCGCGGCGGGGGTTGAACAGCTCGAACATGACGGCTTCCTCTTAGTATTGTGCGTGCAGTCGGAGCGATGCGACGCGGACGGGGCCGCGGTCAGCATTGTAGGCTGGATTACTGATTCGTTGGGCATCGAATGTGAGCCAGGCGTGCGCTCCCACGGCCGCGCTGTAATACGCTTCCACGATGGCTTCCGGCCGATAGTTCAGGCGGCCGTCGCCGATGAAGGCGCCATGCCCGCCGGCGGCCAGATAGGCGCGGTGGGCGGCCGACAAGCCGTTGCCGACCACGGCCAGGCCGAGCGTGTCGGCGGCGCGGCCCCAGCGCCGCCCTTGCAAGGCGGCGCCGGCCGACAGCGAGCGTTCGATTTCGGTGAAGGCATAGGCTTCGCTGGCGCCGTCGTTGCGGCTGGCGCGAGCAAATACAGTCAAGTCTGCACACAATTGCTGCTCGGCGCCGACGCCAAAACCGCTCTTGCCGCTATCCTTGCGCACGCGCGCGACGTCGGGCGCGCCGCCGTTCGCTTGCGCCTCGGCCAGGGCGTCGCGAAAGCCGCCCATTTCGGCGCGGTTGTGAAAGGCCAGCAGGCGCAGCTTGCCCGGCAATTGGCCCAGCGTGTGGCGGTGTTCGATTTCGAACTGGTCGCCGTAATGGCGCAAGACGCGGGAATCGAGCGGCAAGCCATTCGATTGCGCCGGTTGCAAAAAGCGCCCGGCGCGCGCGCTCCAGTCATCCATGGTGTATTCGATGGCAGCACCCCAGCTGTAGCCGCGCGCGTCGGCGGCAAAATCGTAGGCGCCATGCGCCAGCAAGGCCCAGTTCAGAAATTGCGTGCGCGCATCGTGCGCGACGGCGTTATTATCGAATATATCGGTGACAGCAAGATTACCAAAGGTAATGACAAGCCGGTTTGTATCGACCATGCCGGCCAATTGATTGGCGTCGGACGCCAGCGCCTCGCGCTCGCCGCCCAGGTCGATGGTGTGGCGCAGGAACAGCCTGGCCCGGTACACGGTGGGATTGGCGCCGCTGGTTTTTTGCTGCTCGCCATTGCTCATGCCGGCCAGGCCGACCAGGCCCGACAGGGCAGCGCCTTGCACCACCTCGGCGTCCAGATACACTTCGCCGCCGCGCCAGGGGCGCACCCCGAGCGCCGTCGTGGCGCTGAAGGAATACGCTTTTTCGTGCTCGGGACGCAGGCTGTAGGGGCTGGAATAGGCGGCCGTGAAGGCCGCCTTGTCTTGCCAGATATACGTCGCCTGCGCATGCGCGTTCCAGAACTCGTCCTGGAGCGGCTCGGCATGCAGCGGCAGCGCCACGCCGGCCAAGATTGCGTACACTGCGTACAGTCGTGTGAAATGTTGGTACAACATTGCTACCTCCGTTTTGCTGAACGGGAGGTCCTGCCATCGGTTTTTGTTCCATTGCCTGCGTCCACGCGCGGTCCACGGCCCACGCGGGCGTTGGCGTCCGCGTGACGGGATATTCGCCCGCCGTGACGGCGAGTGCAATGCTTCAAGAGTTGTTTGATGAAACTAGAGTCGGCCGGCAGTTTGCCGGCGCTGTCGCGCTACCATCATCGGCCTGTGGCGCGATGACAGGGAAATCCCTGCGCTATCTTGCCGAGGCAGTACCAGAGTGTCTCTGGCAACAACTATCACTCGAACAAGTGCCCATGAAGGGACTCCATAAAATATAAACATGGGCAGTTTACTTGGGCCGGCTTTCTTTCGTCAAGGAAAATTCAGGAAAATGCCGGGAAGCGCCACCATCCTGGCTTCATTTGCAGCGAAGGGCAGTCGGCCCGCTCTTTGACCAGGCGCAATGCTGGCGATACCAGTTGCCGTAGAACTCCCATATATTCGTCTCCGGCGGCACTTCCGGCAGGTCGGCCCGGGCGATTTCCGTCAGGCTGCCATCCTCCAGCTTGACCATGTCGATTTCAGAATAGCGCGGTTGGTCCGGCCGGGCGGGATCGTCGAGGCTGCGGTAAAAAATGGACAAATACTTGCCATCCCCGCTTTGCTCAAAAACCACCTGCTGGACGCCGGGGAAAAACGGCAAAACGTGCATGGCGCCGCTCTGGCTATCCATGACAAATTTATTCGCCAGCAGCACGCTGCTCGGGCCCAAGGCCTGGTCCTTGTCCTCATGTCCCCCCATGAAGCGCGAGGTCCAGGCGCGCTCGTCGCCAAGCACCATGTAATAGCTGGCGCCGCTGCGCGCCAATATGGCGGCGGCGTCGCCGATCGGGCGGATCGACGAGAATTCGTCGACGTAGTCCGGGCCGCCGCGGAAAGCCTCGCCCTTGCGTATCCTTACCAGTCCGGTGGCGTGATGCAATTGCTGGAAGCTGACGGAAGAGGTGCCGCCATGGTCATATTGTTCCCAGCTATGCGTGATCTGATCTTGCTTGAAGCCGTGCAGGGTTTGTGGCATCGGGTCCGGCAAATAGTGCGGCTTGACGCAGGACAGCGTGGCCGGATCTTGATGCACGCGCGCCAGCGGGGTCGGGCCACCCTTGGCATAGCTGGAGTGGAGGCTGTCGACCAGGCTGGCGCAAACGAGCTTGTCGGGACGCAGATATATTTCAATATTGCCCTCTTTACGCTGTTCAATCTTGACGGGCAAGCGCGCTTCCAGCCAGCGCACCCGGCCAGGGCCTGGCATCCATTGCAACACGATCGTATACTCGCCCCTTGTGGGGGAATGGCCGTGGCCGAAAAACGTCACCTGGCTATCCTGGATCTGCTCCGCGCTGCCTTGCCCGCCCGCGCTATCCAAGGCGTTGATCGCCATCACGGAGCCGCCGGAATAATTGTAGAGCGCATACAAGGGGTAGTCCTGGGGCTGGGAATTGAAGGCTTGCGGCCACCAGAACCAGGTGCCAAGCAGGGCAAGGCTGGCCAGCGCTGCAGCGATAGCGATACGGGCCGGCGTTATGTATGTTCTTTTCAGGGGGACGGTTGAATTCACGCGCGGCGCCTGTCAATGCAAGTGGATGGCCAGCCAAAGCGCGCTATCGGACACGCGGCGCACGGTGTGGGGCGTGCCGGCCGGCAAAAACAGATAGTCGCCCGCTTGCAGTTCGACCGCTTCGCCTGCCACTTCCAGGGTGGCGTTACCCTGGAGTAGCGCCACCCATTCATCCTGGGTTTGCACGTACAGGGCCGGCGTCGTGGCGGAAGAGCTGACGATGCGTTCGATGACCAGGTTCTTGTGGCCGAGCAGCGTCTCGAAGCGTTCGCCCTCGGGCGGCGCTTCTGCGTCAAGAAATAGATTCCCTGTTTTCAGGCGCATGATGGTCCCGGATGGGGTGGATAAACTGGAAGTCTGGCCGGCGGCGCCTTCATGGCGCGCGCACGGTCGCGCCGAAGATGCCGGCAACGCGCGCCGCCGCAATGGACGCTTCCACCTCATCGTGTGTCATGCCAATGACAGGATGGGAAAACATGCCCAGTTTGAAGCAGACATCCCAGCGGTCCGACAAGCTCATATATCCATGCCTATCACCGCTATTCACCCTGATCAGTCTGATATCAACAGCTTGCACGTCAGAATATTTCGCGAAGACGCGTCCGCCACGCATGATCGTTTGCTGGCGGTGGTCAAACAGGAGGGGATTGCCTTGCCAATGAAACTCGCTACGCCACGCGTCGATTTGTATGACGGTAGGCTCGGTCGGCTGCAGGTCCGGCGCCATTGCGCGCCAGAATCGCTGGATACGGCTCAATAAGGATTCGGGAGAACTTGTCATGGCGCTCAAGGTGGTTCAGGCGACGGCCCGTAATGTAAATATGGACATTTTACGCGATCAACCCTCAAGGCTCGGCGAGAAATGCCAGCGCTCTCGGCTCAGTGGCGTAGGCCACGTTGATTCTCAGCCACGGGCACTCGGACAGGCCTGGGGTGAAAATCGTGCCGGCCGACAGGCTGATGGCGCGACTGGCCGCCGCTTCGACCAGCATCGTCGAGTCATGGACGCCGCTACGGCGGGCCCAGACGAACATGCCGCCACTTGGCTTGCCGAAAATTTCCCAGCCAGCGGACTGCATCATCTGTTGTACGCTAACTTGCTGCCTTTCCAGTCGCCGGCCCAGGCGTTCCACCAGTTTCCTGTAACTGCCACTCTCGAGCATGGTGGCAAGGACTTCCTCGGCAAAGCGGGACGATGCGATGCTGGTGAGCATCTTGATGTCGACCAGATTGCCAATGATGGCAGGCGTGGCGGCGATGTAGCCCACGCGCAGCGAGCACGAGAGCGTCTTCGAGAAGCTGCCCAGGTAGATCACGCGCTGGCACTGATCCAGCGTGGCCAGCCGCACACCGGGCTCGATTTGCAGGTCCGAGTAAATATCGTCTTCGACGATAGTGAAATCGTAGCGCTCGGCCAATTGCAAAATCCGGTGCGCCGTGGGCGCCGATAGGGTGCTACCCGTGGGGTTGTGGAATACGCTGTTGACAAAGAAAACCTTGGGGCGGTGCCAAGCCAGGAGGCGTTCCAGCTCTTCCACGTCGGGCCCTTGCGCCGTGCGCGCAACTGCCACCATCTTGATGCCTTGGAGTTTCAACAGGCCGAACAGGTTGTAATAGCCGGGCGCTTCGACCAGCACCACGTCGCCCGGTTTGAGGAGATAGCGCGTCAGCAGGTCGAGTCCGTGGCTTGCCCCCGTGGTCAGCACGATGCGGGATGGCGCGACATGGATGCCAAGCCGGTCCAGGCGTTGCCGGAGCAATTCGCGCAACTTGGGACTGCCCAAGGGCGTGCTGTAGTCGAACAGTGCCTGCCGCTCCCGGCGCGTGGCGTGCCGGATCGCGCCGGCGATTGCCTCGGGTTCGCGCCAGGTCTCCGGCAACCAGCCGCAGCCAAGTTTCACCGCGTCGGCGGTGTCGCCAAAGAGATGCCAGAGGGTGTCTGTCACGTCTGCAGCGTTCCTTGGATTGGACGAGCCACCTTGGCCCATCCCCCGCAGCTCATCCTGGACGAAGTAGCCCGAGCCTTGCCGCGCCCGCACTAGGCCGAGGGCGCGCAGGCGCTCATACACTTCAATGACCGTGTTGCGGCTGACGGACAGCTCATCGGCGAGTTGGCGAATGGACGGCAGCTTGGAGCCTGCGCCCAACTCGCCGCGTTCGATGCGCGTTCGCATGTCGCGTTCGATTTGAACCACGAGAGGCTCGGGGCGAATAGCGCTTGACTGCATCATCTGGCCTTCAACTGTTCTGGAAAAATAGGGGTACGGTTACCTGAATTATTCTCAAAGTGTAGCTGTTACTGTGACGCTCGAACAGGATAATATGGCAATACTTGCAGCTTTGACCAGCAAGCAATCAAACTGGAGAGCGGCATGCGTCTTGAAAATGTATCGTCCACTACGCAAGAAGATATCTTCCATGTGAATGGCGCGGCGCTTGAGGGCGTGCTTCAGTGAAGGCCCCACGCCAGGCCGCTTTTCTGGCTTTCGCGCTGATTGCGATCACGATGGGCGTGAACTTGCACGTCCCGCTCTATCCCGCCATTGCGGCGCAAGATGGACATGGCCTGGCCGCGACGACGATTGCTTTTTCATTCTATGTGGCGGGAATTGTGCCGGTGTTGCTATTGTTGGGAGGCTTATCCGATCGCATCGGACACAAGCCGGTTATCCTTGTCGCGCTCGCGCTATCGGGCGCTGCCACACTGATGATGGCGTTCTCGCCACATATCATCACACTGGCCCTGGCCCGTTTGCTGCTGGGCGTGGGGACCGCGCTGATGTCCAGCACCGCATTGGCCTACATGAGTGACATCTTGTCCGGTACGTTCGAGGCCGGCGCCGCCAACTGGGTCGCGGCCAGTACCTCGCTTGGCTTCGGTTTGGGGCCTTTCATGACGATGCTGACACTAAATGGGGGCGCATCGCTTACCCCGCCCAGCTACGCGATCCACATCGCGGCGGTGGCGCTTGCGGGTCTGTTTTTACCAGTCAAGCAATTATGCCGGCCGCAATCGACGATGCCGATGATACGGCTGCCAAGCTATCCACCGGGAACGCTCTGGTTCGGCATCGCAATCGCCCTGGCGTGGGCCACTACGGGGCTGATCATTTCAATCTTGCCCGCCGTGCTCGCGCAACATGGCCTTGCCAAGTGGTCGGGAGCGACCACCATGATGGCAATTAGTTGCGGACTGCTGTTCCAGCCAGCGGCCCGGCGATGCCAGCCTGTCCGCGCCGTGTCGATTGGCTTGCTGACGCTGCTTCCCGCATTTGCCATCCTGGCTTTTGGGGCCTTGCATGGCCAGCTCGCGCTAGTCTTGGCGGGTGCCTTGCTGGCCAGTAGCGCTTGCTACGGCTTCGTTTATCTCGGTGGGCTGGCCGGCGTTGCGGGGTTGGCTGGCGACAACAAAGCGCGAGTGAGCGCAGGGTTTTTTATATTGGCCTATGTCGGCTACAGCGTACCGGTCGTGTTTGCCGGCGTGCTTGCGGACACCTACGGCAAGGAAGCGGCCATGACGGCGTTCGGCGTCTTTCTCACGCTGGGCGCCGGCGCGCTATTGTGGTGGCGCAGGACGGGATCGGCTGCATTGACAAGCTCGGCAGCCGATGCAACGTCGGCTCGATGAGGGCGAAGCCGCCAACTTCGTTGTCTGTAGCGCCGGAAAGAATGCGATGCTTCGGATTACTTATACGTGTACAGCAGTCACTATTGGCACGGTCGGAACGAACGCAGGCGACAACATGGCTGGCTGGCGTTCAGATAGCAGCTGCAAATAGCAAGACCATGGTCGCCATTTTCGAAGGTTTCCGAAAAATAAAACAATCCACCGGTGCGGGCGCAAGCGGGGGATCCTGGACGGCGGCCACGCAAATGGTGGCCGATGGCAAAGCTGCCATGTATATCATGGGCGACTGGGCAAAAGCGATGTTCAAGGCAGCGGGCAAACCGTATGGTAATTCTGCCTATTTGACGATTCCCGAAGCGGGAACCGACCAGGTTTTCCTGAATAATACCGACGTGTTTGCGTTTATCAGGACCACGGACAAGATGATTTCCGCGCAGCAGGCCTTGGCTACAACCATCATGAATCCCCTGGTCCAGCATGATTTCAATATTCTCAAAGGTTCGATTCCCGCCCGTCATAGGATTGATCGAAAAGTTCTGGAACACGAACATGCCGGCCAGGGATGCGGCGGTGGCATTCGCCTGCATCGTGGTGCGCGAGCAGTAGTTGCCCAGCCGTTGCACATCTACTCGAACCAGGGTTGAGCGTCCTATTGCCCGGCACAGAAAGGCAGCATAATTCCGCCGCCGTAATCTGTAAGATGCGCTGGATTTTCTCAAAAAATCCTCGTTCGACACGGATGTATCAGCGCGGAAAATTTCAGGTTTTTAGTTTTGCACGAGGCTCTGCAAACAGCCTTTTCAGGACCGAACCGCTAAAGTCAGGCTTGTGTATAAAGGCGTGACCTTACGTCGCGCGAAGGAAGAATGTAGTCGGGGTTTTATTTTTTCCAGTGACGAATCGAATATGTGCTTCACTTTCTTGATTGTCGATGACAATCATCTGGTCGTTGTCGACACGTTCCGACACGATATAGATATGGTCATTTCCTGGCTGGGCGTTTTCCCCGCAAGTTGATCCGATATCTCCTGCTTGCTGATCGCCGATGTCGACTCGTGTCCAACCCCGCTTGCTGTGTAGATATATTCCAAGCGCCAGCGCCTGGAATATATCCGGAACTATTATGCCGGCATCTTGAAGTAGCGTTGAGAGCGTGATTGCACACGCATTTTGGGGAAACACTTCACCATCGTACCGCATCAGTTTTTTACCTGCTCTAAGCTGGGCGTTATCTAATGTCGTACTGTCCCGGCCAATCGCCAATAGCCTGGAAATGAACTGCCTATCGTGGACACCCGCGTTCACATGCAAAGCCATCTCGGTAAGGGAAGGCTCAGCAGTTGCAGCCGTCGGATTTAGCTGGAGAAATCCCTGGAATTCGGAGACGGCATCACGCCGCACGTGTGCAATCACCATAGAGGCATCGTTAAGTGTACCGCACCATCTTGTGTTGAAGCGCAGGAGGCGGGCACAGTATTCGACCGCTAGTGCATGATTTTCTTTCATCGCTTTGATGAACGTGTCTACGTCGTGAGCATGCGCGTACCGATCAACGCACGCCGGCAAGCTCGGATCGTTGGGCATCGAATCCCATGAGACTTGAAATGCCCCTGTTTCTTCCCCCTCCTTGTGGGCCATGGAGGATGCATTGCAGGGATCAACGCCACGCTCCCAATGCCAGTCTGATTCAAACGCAGCCTGTACTCGCAGTACCTCGCACATGACGGCTTTGCGGTGCAGTATCCCAGTGTAAGGGCCGAGCGCCCCAAGCATCACGCTGTAGATGTCATGCAGATTATTGGCCTCGAAAGCAGCGTCAGGAAGCCCGTTTATCGTGTCGATAAGCTGGTCGAGAAACGAATTGGGTGCATTGCGATGCTGTGCGCTCACAGCCTGGTGGCAGGCGATATAGGTACGAATGCTCATTTGCTTTCCTTGTGATGTGTGAAAGAAGACTGCGACCCAATATGTGAATGTCAGCGACGAATTTGTCGTCAGCGGACGCGTGGTGCTGGTGGTGCCCGTGAAGGTGATCGGCGTGCGCCAGGTGTTAGCGATGGACTTGGTGCGGGGATAGGTGCAGGCTTTGCATGAGTTGCGACAGATACCGAAATAGTACTTGCAATAACCGCAGCATCAGATATCTGCAGTGTGAAACTCTTGTCTGGAACGGTGTCGGTCGCCGATATCGCTAGTACCGAGCTTTCGGGCATCATCTGCGCTGTCAACTGCATCGCATCCGGAGTCGCTCCGCTCCAGGTATAAGAGTAGGGCGGCCGTCCGCCAGAAATAACAAGATTAAATGTCTTGCCAGCATTGATGTCGACGGTCGACTGTTGAACTGCCAATGTCTTTATTGGTATTGCCTGCGTGGCTGTGCAACTTGTCGTCAGATCGCCAACATAATTTAGCGCACTCGCGACTGATAATGCGATCGAGTCAAATTGGCTTTTTGCTTGAGATAGGTCCGACTTCTTAAATTTACAAGCTATCTGGTCTGAATGAGATAGCGAGTCCGCTGAATCCGCTGCAGGGGATGGCGCCGGTGTCGCTTTTGCCAGAAGCGCACTTGAAATTGATGACTCGCTTTTCGCTGCCTTTGATATGGCATCTAAGCTCGGACTATTTGCTAGAAGCTGCCGATTCATTTCTGCAAGCACATTGTTAGCCGAAAGCCGCAGCTTTTCAGCGAGTTCAGCGTCCGACCCTATCACGCGATCAATTGCAGCTTGAGCCGCTGAATAGGATTCACCTGCCGCAGTTACATCGGCGGCCGTAAAGTCATTGAGACTGCTATCAAGACATTCCTTCGCCGATTTTAGTATCGTGAAAGAATAACTTTCCGAAGATGTGCGTGCTTTCGCTGAAATGAAACTTGCAAGCAAGGATTCACCCTTGTCCGAAATACAGACTAGATTATTATATGTCGTTAAATATACCGAGTCCGTCGCCGGTGATGCAAAAAGAGTGCCAGCGGCATACATTGCCGCAGCTCCCAATGCCAAGTTCTTGGTCGGACCTCCGTGCGCCGCCTGAACACCCAGGGCTGTGACCAGTCCGAATGTCGCGACGTCTATTACTTTTCGTGTCGCGGTGGAACTCATCACGCCACCTAAGCCAGCCGACATAGAGGAATCCACATTCGACGCCCCACCTAGATTTCTGGCGACGTATTTCGACTGCAGACCGATATTGTTAATTGCTGCTGTGAGCGAGGGAACAGTCTTACAAATTTCGTCATTGGCTTTGATTGAACACGCATCGTCGGTGAGCGGTAAGACGTAGGGAGTGAAATTGGCGCATCCAGAAAATAACGCTGGAGCTATTAGAACAAGGGGAACCCCAAGTGCCCGTGGTTTGAATTGCATGTTTGCCTCTCTCTACGTGGATTGGTCAGCAGGAACGGGGGCAATGTCTTGCAGTTACCCGCTCAGTGACAAGGAATGCTCACAGGAACCTGGTGTATGCAGGGAGCTTACGGGTAGTTGTCAACGAAGATGTCGCGTCAAATCAAACTGCTTGCCGTCAAGCGAAGTAAAAGTGCAAAAAAACGAAGTAAAAGTCGGAGGGGAAAGTGTGTTTGTCTGAAACGCGGGGATAAATTTCTCTGTATCGGATATCCACATCTGCTTTTCAAGCCCCAAGCGTGTGAATTCAACAGCTTGATGAGCATGGAAAGTGATTCTGTCTGCACGTCCTCACCAGAAAGCAAATTTATCTGTAATTGCCGAGGTGCTTGGAGGAGATTGTGCCGCCAGGAATATCCGATAGATATAACGCCGCTCAGGAACCGCTTATTTTCAGGAAGCCATGCTTCACTTGCGGACGGAGTCTGATCCGGCGCCGCTAAAAACCTTCCGCCGTCAATTTCCGGCCAGTGTTGAGTTGATATTTCTTGATCTTGTCGTACAGCGTCTTGCGTGGCAGGCCGAGCAGGTCGGCGGCCGTCGCCACGTTGCCGACTGCCTCGCTCAGCGCGGCGACGATGGCCCGCTGTTCATAGGCGTCCAGTTGCTGGGGCAGCGATCCGGCGGGCGCCAGGTCGGTCGCGGGCGGCCATGTGGTCTCTTCCGGCACGACTCCCAGGACCAGTCGTTCGGCGAAGTTGCGCAACTCGCGCACATTGCCCGGCCAATCGGCCGCCTGCCACTGCGCCATCCGGGCCGCGCTCCAGGATGGCAGCGGACGCTGGTAGCGCAGCGCCGCATGCTGCACAAAGTGGGCCAGCAACAGGGGAATGTCGGTGCGCCGTTCAGACAGGCGCGGCAGCTCAAGTGCGACCACGCCTATGCGATAGTACAAGTCTGCGCGGAACAAGCCTTGCGCGCTCAATTTCACCAGATCGGCCTTGCTGGCGGCAATGATGCGGCAATCGAGGGCGATGCCTTGATTGCCGCCCAGCCGTTCGAGTTGACGCTCTTGCAATACACGCAGCAATTTCACTTGCAGCGACAGCGGCATGCTCTCGATTTCGTCGAGGAAGACGGTGCCGCCCTGGGCATATTCGAGCTTGCCGATGCGGCGTTTTTGCGCGCCCGTGAAGGCGCCCGCTTCGTGGCCGAACATTTCGCTCTCGAACACCGATTCGGGCAGCGCGGCGCAATTGATGGCGACGAAATTACCCTTGCGCCCGCTGGCCGCGTGTAGCAGGCGCGCTACCACTTCCTTGCCGGTGCCGGTCTGTCCATTGATCAGGATATCGACGCCGGCCGGGGCCAGGTTGCGGATCGCCAGCTTCAGCCTTTCCATCACCTCCGAGCGGCCCAGCAATTCCGGCATCTCGGGATGGAGCGCGAAGACGCTCGTCAGGCGCCGGTTTTCCAACACCAGGTGGCGCCGTTCCTGCGCGCGCAGGGCCGCTTCGAGCAGGCGCCCGGCCGCGAACGGCTTTTCAATGAAATCGTAGGCGCCGGCGCGCATGGCCGCCACGGCCATGCTGACGTCGCCGTGGCCGGTGACCAGGATCACCGGCAGATCGGCATCCAGGGCCGCCACCTGGGCCAGCAAGTCCAGGCCGGAGCGGCCGGGCAGGCGCACGTCGCTGACGATCACGCCGCCAAAGCCGGCGTGGATCGAGGCCTGCGCCTGCTCCGCGCTGGCGCAGGCTTGCACGGCGAAGCCGCCCAGTTCCAGCGTTTGGGTGGCGGCCAGGCGCAGGGCATCTTCGTCTTCGATCAAGATTGCCTGCAAGGGCGAGCGGGTGCGCATATCAAATTTCCTCGGAGTGAAGCGGCAGGCGCAGGGTGAATTCGGCGCCGCCGCCGGCATGGTTGTGCGCCGTCAATTGGCCATCCATGGCTTGCACGATCGACGACGAGATGGCCAGGCCCAGGCCCAAGCCCTGGCCCGACGCTTTGGTGGTGAAAAACGGCTCGAACAGGTGCGCGGCCACCAGCTCCGGGATGCCGGCGCCGGAGTCGCCAATGCGCACCACGGCGACGCCATCTTCGCGCTCAAGGCCGACCGTCACCAGGCGCGGCTCGGCCCCGATCACGGCGTCGAGCGCGTTGCGCAGCAAATTGATCAACACTTGTTCGGTGCGCACCGGGTCGCCCGCCACCAGCACGGCCGGCATGGCCTCCGGCAGCGTCAGCGTGACGGCGTGACGCCGGAATTCGCCTTGCAACAAGAAGGCCGACGCCGCGATGGCGCGCCCCAGGTCGACCGCAGTCACGGTTTCGCTCTTGCGCGCAAAACCCTTGAGCTGCCCGATGATGGCGCCCATGCGCGCGCTGGCGTCGGCAATGTGCAGCAGGTTGGCGCCCGCTTCGCGCGCTTGCCCGCGCGCCAGGAAGGTGTGGGCATTGTCGGCGAAGGCGCGGATCGCGGCCAGCGGCTGATTCAGTTCATGCGTGATGCCGGCCGCCATCTGGCCCAGCATCGCCAGTTTTCCCGCCTGGATCAGCTCGTTCTGGGTCGAGCGCAGCACTTGCTCGGTTTGTTTCAGGCGGACGTAGCGGGTTTCCAGGTCGTCATTGGTGCGGCGTAACTCCCCGGTGCGCAGCGTGATCTGGCGTTCCAGATCCTGGCTCGCCTGGAGCAGGGCCATGCGCGCGGCCCGTCCTTCCTCGAGCCGGCGCCGGCGCTGGTGCAAGGCCCAGCTCAGCGTGCCGGCGCAGGCCAGCGCCAGTGCCGTGGCCAGCGCCCACAAGGCGGCCAACCGGGCCACCGGCGCCATAGGTGGGAATAGCATCAGTTGCCAGCCCAGCCGGCCGACCGCCTGGCTCACCGAGGGACCGAAGCCGGCGCGCTGGCTCGTCCCCAGTGCGGCGATGGGCGCTACCGTGTGGCCGGAAAACTGCTGGGTACTCGCCAATTCCTGCTGGATCTGGGGCGTGAGGGGGCCAGGCTGCGGTATTTCCATGCGCCCCGATTGGTCAGCAGCGCCACGCCACGGCGGTCGCTCAGCACGATAGGCGCGGCGCTGCTGCTCCAGCTGCGCTCGAATTCGGCCAAGCTGATCTTGACCACCACCACGCCGGCCACGGCGCCGCCCACGCGCACCGGCTCGGCGATAAAATAGCCGGCCTCGCTGGTGGTATTGCCGATGCCGTAGAAGCGCCCCGTGTTGCCGCCGATGGCGCTGCGGAAGTAGGGACGGTAGGCAAAATTTTTGCCAATGAAGCTAGATGACTGATCCCAGTTGCTGGCCGCCACGGTGTTGCCGTCGGCCGCCAACAGGTAAATCGCGCTGATCTTGGCCTGGCGCTGGA
This sequence comes from Oxalobacteraceae bacterium GrIS 1.11, assembly GCA_040544385.1. Classification (GTDB taxonomy): domain Bacteria; phylum Pseudomonadota; class Gammaproteobacteria; order Burkholderiales; family Burkholderiaceae_D; genus Janthinobacterium. Next base: position 12,700 of record JBEONR010000048.1, on the reverse strand, counting down.
TGGTTTGCAGATTGCGGTTGACGCGTTCGAGTGCCTTGACCTCAAGCGGCCGGGCCAGGGCCTGTATCAATTCGGATTGAAAGCTCAGCACGAAGGGCAAGGTCTCGAATTTTTCCAGCGCCGATTCGAGCGCCGGCGCCATCAGTTGCAACTGGAGTTGGCTTTGTGCCGCGATGTCGTCGCTGGCCTTGCGCGCGGCCAGGACATAGGCTAGCGCGACTAGAGCGGCTGCGGCAAGCGCCGCGATAATCAAGCTAAACTGGCGTCTCACGTGGCCTTATCTTTCTGCTCGGATTGCTGGCCGTGGAACGGGTCAAGGGTTTATTTGTAGATGCCGCAGTTGATCACCATGTCGTCATAGCGCTCGTAATACATCGACTTTGGTTCAATGAGTTTGCTCACCGGATTGACAAATTTGTAGTCTTGCCAGCCTTTGCCCTTATTCTTCACCAATTCCATGCGTTCGCGCATGAATGGTTTGCCATCGGCGTCCTTCAGGTCGATCAGATCCTTGCCCTGCATCCTGAGGTTGGCGCCATGGGCCAGATTTTTTCCCTTGAGATCGTTGACGGTGATATACAGGTCGCGGTCGCGGAAAGGGCCGTGTTCGACATTATTGATATCGGCCAGCGTCTTTTCGCGGCCGACGGTCTTGAACGACACGATCACTTTTTGCACCAGGGCGATAGCTTGTGCCGCGTTGCCGTGCTCATTGGCCGCTCTCGCGTTGCCGCTCGCGCCAATGGACAAGAGCATGAGAGAGAGCCCCAAAAAAACCCGCCTGGTCGTGGGACGATTCAATGAAACATGGGGGAGCGCAGTCATGGACATCTCCTGGGTGGTGGGTATGTAGGAATAAAGCATATTTTATGCCAGGCGCGCCGATCAGTCCATGCCTGCGGCGGCTCGGCTGCGTCATTGGTTGGCCTTGCTTTTTGTGGCGGTTCTCCAGAATGCGCTTGCCGCAGATTCTGGTTTTCCGCATGAAACCCGCCGCTGTCGATCATGAACAAGTCACTCAATTCCAATAAATCATGCACTTATACAATCCCAGACGGCTGGCACGAAGTCTGCTTTAAGTGATACGAGGTTTGCATTGATTTTACACAAATTCAAGCGCGCGGAGGTCGGCATGGAAAAAACATGCTCCACTCTGTCGTATAGGCCTGACAGCTAGACAAGCCCCACAGCTTGCATCAAAACAACAGGAGACAATATGTCCACGCATCAAGCACCAGCCGCAGTACGTGCGGAAAGTGAACCAGCCGCGTCCGCCCAGGCGCCCGAGTTAGACAGCCGGAGCCGGATTTTTGCCATCGTTGGCGCTTCGTCCGGCAATCTGGTCGAATGGTTTGATTTTTACGTTTACTCGTTTTGCGCAATCTATTTCGCCCCCGCTTTTTTCCCCAACGCCAACCCGACCACCCAACTGTTGAACACGGCCGGCGTGTTTGCCGTCGGCTTTTTCATGCGGCCGATTGGCGGCTGGCTGTTTGGCCGCATCGCCGACAAGCATGGTCGCCGCACTTCCATGATGATCTCGGTATTGATGATGTGCGGCGGATCGCTGATGATCGCCGTCCTGCCGACGTATGCGACGATAGGCGCGGCCGCGCCGGCGCTGCTGTTACTGGCGCGGCTGTTCCAGGGCTTGTCCGTCGGCGGTGAATATGGCACCAGCGCCACTTACATGAGCGAAGTGGCGCTCAAGGGACGGCGCGGTTTCTTCGCCTCGTTCCAGTATGTGACGCTGATTGGCGGCCAGTTGCTGGCGGTGCTGGTCCTGGTGATCTTGCAGCAGTTGCTGAGCGTCGAACAACTCAAGGACTGGGGCTGGCGCGTGCCGTTTGTCATGGGCGCCGCCGGCGCCTTGATCGCGCTGTATCTGCGCACATCACTGAGCGAAACGTCGACTGCGGCAAGCCGGCGCAGCAAGGGCGCCGGCACGCTGGCCGGGCTGATGCAGCACAAGGGCGCCTTCCTGACCGTGATCGGCTTCACGGCGGGCGGCTCCCTGATGTTTTATACCTTCACCACCTATATGCAAAAGTATCTGGTCAATAGCGCCGGCATGAACCCGAAGACGGCCAGCACGGTGATGACTTGCTCCCTGTTTGTCTTCATGCTGATGCAACCGGCGTTCGGCGCCCTGTCGGACAAGATCGGGCGGCGCACCTCGATGATCTGGTTTGGCGCGCTCGGCACACTGTGTACGGTACCGCTCTTGTATGCCTTGAAGTCGGTATCCAGTCCCGTCGCCGCGTTCGGCTTGAGCGTGGCGGCGCTGGCCATCATCAGCCTGTACACCTCGATCAGCGGTTTGATCAAGGCCGAAATGTTTCCGCCGGAAGTGAGGGCCCTGGGTGTGGGCTTGTCTTACGCGCTGGGCAATGCCATCTTCGGCGGCTCGGCCGAGTATGTCGCGCTGCTGTTGAAATCGATCGGGATGGAATCGAGTTTTTTCTGGTATGTGACGGCGCTGTGCGCGCTCGCGCTGATCGTGGCCTTGAAGATGCGCAGCCCGGACCGGGAAGGCTATCTGAAAAACGCGCCCTGAAAGCGATGCGGGTCGAGCGCGTAGGCGCACCGCCGCTGTCGGGCGCCTACCGTTCTCCGGCGTGCCAGCCGAAGAAACGGCGGCTGAAAAATCAGGCTAGCCCGGGGCGCAGGCTGTCCTGATGCAGCGCCCGGGAAACCGGGCAATGTAGATCCAGGGCATGCTCTTGATAGCCGCGTTGCATCAAGCCATACCATCTGCGCTCGACACCGGGCATGAAGCCGGCGTAGGCGAAACCGGCCCTGTGCAATTGCTGCATGGCGGCCGGCGTGCGCGCGTCCAGTCCCAGCTTGACGTAGATCAGGCGCCCCTTCGGTATCTGGGCCACTTCGGACAAGTGTTCCGGGCGCAGGTCATTCAAGGTCACTTCCATCCTTTGTTCATGGCTGGCCACGATGATGGGGGCGCCGCAGCTGGCGTCGATGCTGGAATTGCTGCCGAAGTTGCGCTGCATCGGCGCGATCCAGTCATTGCATGCCTGTGGCCATGACAAGGATGGCATGGGCACCGGTTGCAAGGGCAGGCAGCCCAGCACGATGCTTTCCCGTCCTTCGGCGCCGAACGGCGAGGCGACATAATCGAGCAGCAGGCCAGTGGTGTGGAAACCCAGTGTCTGCGCCATGCGTTGGCTTTGCAAGTGGGAAGACACTTGCTTGATCGTCAGGCAATGCAAACCCTGCAGCCGGGCTTGCTCGCACAGGTGGCGCCCCAGAATGGTGGCGATGCCCAGGCCTTGCGCGCTCGGATGCACGACATTCAGGGCCAGTTCGGCGCAGTCGGGCGAATCGGCATGGCGCCACAAGACGGCGTGGCCGACGATCTCGCCATCGACGCAGGCAACGGCGGACTGCCAGCGCTGTTGTTCGTTGTTGTGGTGAATCATGGATGGCAAATACACGTCCGGATACACATAGCGACCGCCGTACACGGCGCGGAACAGGGCGCTGACGCCGTCGGCGTCGTCGGCGGCGAAACTGCGGATGGAAACGGTGGCTGGCTGGCTCATGTTGACACCTCCTGGCGCGCGGCGTAGTCGCGCTGGTCGACTACGCGCATGAGTTTTCCCGAGCGGGGATGGAGGCTTAATTTGTCGAGCGGGCAATACTCAATTTGCAGGCGTAGTTGAGCTTGCTCAATCCAGGCCCCGATCTGCGGGAAGTGCGCCAGCAGGGCATGCTGCACGCGCTGCGGCGCGGCGCGATCGTTGAGCGCCAGGCGTATGCCGAACTGGTCCATGCCATCGGCGCGGCTGAGCACCATTTGCCAGGCGCTGCCGGGGCACTGCTGTTGCACGATATCGTCTATCGCGCCCGGAAACAGGGATAGCATACCGAGCCGCACCCGGTGTCCCTGGCTGGCGCGGCCGCGCAGCACGAATTTGCGCCGCGCGCCGCCGGCCGGTTCGCACCAGGCGGCCAGGTCGCCGGTCGGATAGCGTATCAAGGGCATCAGGCGGCGTTGTAAATTGCTTACCACCAGCATGCCGTTGCGGCCGGTAGCGTCGATCGGCTGGCCACTGTCTTCGTCGACGATTTCCACGATCGTCTCGGCGTCGAACACGCGGTGTTCGCCCAAGCCGCAATCGGGCGAGCAGGCGCCGACCAGGCCGGCATCCACGCTGGCGCAGCCGATTGAGGCAAAGCGCGCGTTGGGGAAGCTCTCTTGCAGGATCGCAATCTGATCGGCAAACAGGCTTTCGCCGCCATATAGCACGCTGCTGACCTCCGGCAATACTTGCCCGACGCGCGCCAGATGGCTGGCCAAGCGCATGAGCTGGGCCGGTACGCAGGCCAGCACATTGATCTGATGCACGGCGATGGCTTGCGCCAGGGCTGGTGCGTCGATCGCCCCGGTAAACGGATATTCGCAGACCGGCACCGGCGCATGCGCCAGCGCGCCGTGAATGAACAGGAAGCTGGCATACAAATCGCCGGAGAAGAAGAGGTTGGCGACCCGATCGCCCGCCTGTAGACGGGTGGCCAGGGCGGCTCCGAAGGCGCGCAGGAAGTCGCTCCATTCAGCCCGGGTATAGACTGACAACTTGCCGTCGCCGGTCGAGCCGCCCGTCTTGAAGACATGGCCATCGGCGACCGGGCCGGTCAATACCGGCCATGCCGACAGCGGCAGCGACTGGCGCCAGTAGTCGGAGGGGACAATCATGGGCAAGTCCTGCAATTGCCAGCCGGAGGCGGGCAGGTGCCGGTACAGTTCGGCATAAAAAGGTGCGTGTTGGCGCGCGTGGCGCACCAGGTTTTCCAGGTGAGAGCTCAAAACTTTATTTCTTTCAAGTGTATTCGGGCGCGCGCGGCGCTGCCGCGCGGCCTCAAGAAGTATGACAGTGTGACGATTTCCTCAAACGCCCGGCGTCACCACGCGCCGGTCCAGCACCAGCGGCGTCTTGCCGCTTTGCGGATGGCGCATGAAGTCGGTGCTCGGTGCGCTGCTGATGTCGAGCTCCAGCAAGCCGCATTTCAATACGTGATCGAGCATGGCATGCTGCAGCAGGCGACTGCGGGCTAGTCCGATATCGCCCTCCACTCGCAAGGCGATACGCTCGCGGCCGTTGGCCGTGAGATCGATCAAAAATTGCGCGGGAAAGCCGATTTGCTGGGCCAACAGGGCGGGATTGAGGAAGATCGTGCCGACCCGGATTAACTGGCCGTGGCGCCCGCACAATTCGAAACGCGGCGTCGGCAAGCCGCAGGAACAGGGGCCGGGCAGCCAGCGGCCCAGGTCGCCCAGGTCATAGCGCGCCACGCTTTGTCCCTCGCGGGCACGGGAAGTAAACAAGAGCCGGCCGACGGCCTCCGGCGCGGCCGGCTGGTCGTGTTCGAGATCGGTGATTTCCAGCCATTGGGTGTCGGCCATCAGGTGGAAGATGCCATCGGCGCCAGCCGTGCAGGCATGGCCCAGCGGACCGGCGTCGACCGAACCATAGATAGCCGAACGGATCAGAGGTATCCCGAAACTGGCGAGAAACTCCCTTTGCGCGTCATTGACATGTTCTCCGCCCAACAAGATCTTGCGCACGCCGCCATAGTTGCGCAGCAACGTCTCTTGCTGCACGAACAGGCGGTGTATGGTGCCTGGCATGCCGACCAGGGTATCGATGTTTTGCTGGACGATGAGGCTGGCGATTTCGCTGCAATCGTCGGTGAGCGGGCCGCCCATCGGGAAATGCGTGGCATTCAATTTGTCGAGAATGGTGAAAAAGCTCAACAAGCCGCCATACAAATTACCGCCATACAGCAGATTGATGACACGGTCCTGGGCTGGATCGAGGCCGGCCGCGAACAAGCCATCGGCGGCGCCTTGCATCTGGCGGTGGTAATCGCGGTAGCTGAAACCCGCCAGTTTCGGCGCGCCGCTGCTGCCGCCGCTGCGGAAAAACAGTTGCGCGCGGGGCGACACGCCATTTTGCTGGAAGGCGGCCTTGTCCATGATGGGCTGTTGTTCCAGGCCGGCCGGTGCCGCTGGCGGGCGGTCCAGCGTGACATGGCGCGCCAGGCTGTCCGCCGGCAGGCTGACGGAGACCCGCTTGCAGAGGCGCGCCAGCGCATACACGCCGTCGTGCGGCTCGCCGTGGTAGCCGTCGTGCATGGCGGCGGGCGGGCTGACCCGGCTGACGCCGGCGGCCAGCAGCAATTGGCTCAACTCGGCCAGGTCAATGGCCGGCGCGCTCAAGCCGCAGGTTTGCAATTGGGTGCGCCATGGCTGCAAGACGCCCAGCAATTGCGCGCGCGGCGCCGGCCGCAGTTGCACCGTGCGAAACAGGGGCGAGGCGGCCAGCTCGGGCGTATGGGCCCAGATCACGCGCCAACCTTGGCCTTGCCAGACCTGGCCGACCACGCCGGCAAAACTCTGGTCCAGGCGCGCCATGGCCACCTGGGTGCTGATTTCCGCCGCTTCCTGTTCGCTGGGAACCAGGGCCGGCCAGTGTGCGGCGCGGCGCGCCAGTGCCTGCGCCAATTGTTCGCCGATCAGGCGCAAGACGGCCGGATCGTCGCTGTCCACCAGCACGCATTGCGGGCTGGAACAGGCTTGCTGGTCGAGCCGGCACACTTCATCGACGAGGGCATCGAGTGGCATGCCGGCGTCCGGCACCAGGTAGGCAAAACTGATGCGGTGGCCCCAATCGATCCAGCGGCAACCGGCCGGCGCTTGTACGCGGATGGCTGCCAGCGCGGCATGGCCGCCCCAGGCGGAAATCGCATCGGCTTGTTTGAACAGGGCACTTAAATCGCGGCCAGGCAAGGGCAGCACGGCCAGATACGCGGCCAGCATGCCGCTGGCGTCATGGCTGAGAAACTCGGCCAGCAGGCGCGCGCTGTGGCCGCCATCGCTGCTGCTGGGACGCAACCAGTTGACGTTCCCCACCAGCAGGCTTTCCAGCATCGCGAAAAAAGGCAGCAGGGGCGCGTTGCCGGGCGTAATATGCACCACCAGCCCCAATGGGCGCCAGCTCTCGAAATGCGGGTGCTGGTAATCGATGCGGCGCAGGGAAAACGGCGCCGCGCCCAGTTCGCGCGTCAATTTGGCGGCCAGCGCCTCGCGCCGGCAGAAGGCGCGCAGGGCCGCGCGGCCGGCCTCATCGATGCCGGGCGTCGCGCCGGCGTCCGATAGCGAGGCTGAAAATCGTTCGGCGCAAGCGAGGACCAGTTCCACGTCGAAGTGGGCGGCCAGCGTCGCGGGCAAGCGCGCTTGCAGGGAAGCCAATACTTGGCTGGCCTCGGTCGAGGGCGTCAGTGTGCCATGTGCGAGATACATATTAAGACTCCTTGATCAATTCGGATGCTGCCAGCGCGCAGCTGCGGCTCTTGCTGTTGCCGGCGCGGCCGTGCAACTCGAACCAGTCGGTGGCGATGCCGCAGCCGCAGCTGTGGCCCGGATGCAAGGTGGCCAGGTCGCTCATCACGATGCTGTGGGCCGGGCAAGAGGTGATGAAGGGCGAGACGAAATGCAGGAAGCCCCGTTCGGCATACCCTTGCCTGGCCATCGTCACCGGGTGGCGCACATAGGCGCGCGCATAGCTGGGCACGTGGAAATGGTGATGTGCGCACTCGATGTAGGGCACCGGATGCTCGACCGCGCCGTAACCGTCGCGGCAGCGCGCGTCGGGAATGCCCAGTTGTTCGCCCAGGCGCCGATACAGGATCGTCTTGGAGATGGACTGGTCGGCATGGGTTTTCCAGCCGCCGCCCAGAAACACCAGCGATCCGGCCGGCAATTGCAAGGGTGGCAGACCCAGTTCGCGCATGCGCTCGAGCGTGAACCACAGAAAGGAGGGGAAGCCGAAAATGCGTACCGGCAAGCCTTCTGCGGCGAATTCCTGCAGCGCGCGGATCACGCCGAAGGGATCGAATTCATTGCCGTGGCCATTGTGGCGCAGGGCGTAGACTACCCGGTTGACGGGCGCAAATTGGCACAGGAACTGGTCGGTATAGGTGGTGCCCACGGTGATGGTGCCGGCCGGCTCGTAGCTGAGCAGCAGGTAATTGCAGGGCGTGTCCGGGGTGATCCAGCCGTAGTGATCGAAAATGCGCGCCACCATGGTCTGGGCCGCGCCTATGCTGCGCTCGTCGTAGCGCATGCGGCTTTTCTGCCCGCTGGTGCCGGACGAAGTCAATTCCAGCGCCTGTTCGCCGCTGCTGCTGATTAACAGGCGGCGCTTGAAATAATTGGCGAAAATCGGCGGCAGTGCCGACCAGTCGCTCAATTGGGCCAGCGCCTCCGGCTCCAGGCCGTTGGCGGCCAGCCATTCGGCGTAGCCGGGCGAGTGCGCACAATGGTAGGCGCTCAGTTCGTGCATGGCGGCATGAAACAGTTGCTCGCATTCTGGATCGGCGCGGTAAGGCGATGCGATGGCGCATAGCGCATCGACATGGGTGAGTGAACTCACGGTGTTCTCCTGTGAAGATGAAACTAAATCAAATGTGATGGGGGCGTTGTCAGGCGAGGGCGGCTTTGTGCTTGAGTAATTGCCACAGCGGCCACAGCGCCACGGCCACCGGCATGCTGGCGGCGACGGCAAAGCTGGCCAGACTGTTGCCGGCACCCACGGCGGACAGCGCGATGCCGCCCAGGCCGATGATGGCAATGGAAATCATGCCCAGCATCGCCGCCACCGTGCCCTTGCCGCCATCGCTGGCGAACAGGGTCAGGCGGTACAGCGTCGCGTTGCCGATGCCCATGCCGAAGGCGTACAGCGCCATGCCCGGTATCAAGGCTTGCAACTTCCCCGTGCTGACGGCGCCAGCCGACATCAGCAGCAAACCGCCGACAATGGGCAGCAGCGCCAGGCGTATCAAGGTATCCAGATCAAAGCGGCTGGCGGCCACATTGAGAGCCAGATTGCCGGCGATGAGACCGCCGAAAATCGGCAATTGCCACAAGCCATAGCTCAAGGCATCGAGGCCTAAATTGCGCATCAACAGCAAGGGCGACAAGCCGATCCAGCTGATCAGGGGAACGCTGATCAAGCCCAGCGCCACGCTGCCTTGCATGAACCTGGCATTGCCCAGCAAGGCGCGATAACTGCCCAGGATGCTGGCCAGGTGCAAGGGCGTGGGCGCCAGATGGCTGCCGTCGGCGCGGGTGACGCCGATGGTTTCAGGGGCGAAACGCCACAGGCCGCAGCATGTCAGCACGGCCAGCAAGCCGATGCAGACGAACAGTGCGCGCCAGGACAACACTTCCAATAACAGGCCGCCCAACAAGGGTCCCAGCAACGGCGACAAGAGTGCGATATTGGACAAGATCGCCATCAGGCGCAGCGCATCCGTTTCGCGGAAACTTTCCTGCAAGAGTGGATAACTGACCACCACGATGAAGCCCAGGCCGATGCCCTGGATAAAGCGCAAGCCATGAAACAGATAGATATCGTCGATCCAGGGCGTCGCCATGCAAGCGACGGCAAAGCCGGCCGCGCCGGCCAGCAGCAGCGGGCGGCGGCCGAAGCGGTCCGACAGGGGGCCAATCAACCATTGAAAGGCCACGCCGCCCAGCAAGTAGGCATTCAAGGCCATGGGCACATGGCTGGCCGGCGCGCGCAAATCGCGTACCACATACAACATGGCCGGCATCACCACATCGCTGGCGACATAGGCCAGCAATTCGAAACTGGCCAGCAGCAGACAAAAGAGCAGGGCATGACGGGGCGTCATGGGCAGGAGTGAACGGGAAAAGAGAGACATCAATTACCTTGTATCGTTGAATCTGGATGTAAATAAAGCGCGCAGGCGACCGCCTGCGCCGGACATTCGCATGTCCGTTGCTAGCGCTTGCTTTGGAAGGCGCCGGGTGGCCGAAGCCATGCGCATGCGCGGCCATTAATATGGCGAAGCGCCTGGCGATCCAGCTGAAGCCAGCGCATGCAAGGCGGAAATGGCCGCCAGCGCGCACGGCGGCCAAGCCGAGACGGACTTAGTTGGCGCCGCTGGCCGCTTCCACGCTCACGCGTGCTTCGGCCCGGATCCCGCTGGGCAGGGTGGTATTGCCGACAGCGCTGTCTTTCATCTCGATACGCAGCGTGTATGAGCCGACCGGCAGCGTGCCGCCGTCGAGCTTGCGCATATCGAGTGCGGCGCCGAAGCTGTGGCTTTTTCCGGCCGCGATGGTGACATCGTGCAAACCCTGGATGAAGCGGATTTTCGCGCTCCAGTTATTTACGGCGCGATTGGCGGCGTCGAGCAGGGTGATCTCGAATTCCTGGCCGCTGTTGAAATGCAGTGTCAAATCCTCGGTCGAGGCATTGCGCAATTCCAGCGTGACGCCGGCCTGGGCGGCCGTGTCGCCGAATATGAAACGGCTTTGCGGGAAGCTGGCGCGCATCTTGAGCGCCGTTTGCGGGGTGCTCGACCCATAGATCTGGCCGCCCACTTTGCCGTCGACCAGTTCCAGGGCGACGGGGCCGACGAAGCTTTGTTCGCTCCATTTGATGACGCCCACCTGCGGCGCGAACCAGGCTTCCATCAAGCCACCGTCCGCGCATTGGCCCGAAAATGTCATTTTCACGACATCCCTGAAGGTGCCCGCAGCGGTGCTCAGCAGCAAGCCTTTTTGGGCCAGCGTGCCGCTATTGGTGCACATGCCCAGCGTGAAGGCGTAGCGGCTGCCGACCGGATCGGCGAAATTGACCATTTTTTCCGTGCTGCCGCGCGTCTCGTCAAACAGATACACGGATTCGTCGTTCGGGCTGCTCCAGATCCAGCGTTCGCCGGCGCCCAGGAAGGCGGAATACTTGTTCCAGCCCGGCGTGCCTGCGGCCGTCACGCCAACGCTGACAGTGCGCCCGGCGGCATTGCCGTAGACCAAGCTGTCGGCTGGCTTCAGCTTGATATAGGTGTTGGCCGATGCGGCGCCGGCGATCAGCAGGGAAAGCAGGGTGCTCGTGGTGATTGTATGCAATTTCAAGTGATTCTCCATCAGATAAAGATCACGTCCGGGGGTGGCGTCTTGTTTGTGCAAGACATGGTGGGCGTGATACATGACAAATCATGTTGGCGTACAACATGACTACCTTTGTGCCGGATCGCGGCACGGGCGGCAGTATGCATGGGCGATGGCTTCGCCAAAGTGATGCTGGAATGTAAGTTGAGTTACATCAACAATGTGAAATTAAGTATCACAAGTGTGGCAAAATTGGCGTATGGTGCGGCGCCCCGGATGACGGGCGCGGCAGGCAGTCCCACCCTGGAAGAATGGGCGGCGATGATTGGGGCGGTGCTGAGGGACGGTTCGGGCTCAAGGCGCGAGCCTCATGCATCAAGAGTGGTGCGCTCCTTGATGGCCACACCCATGACCTTGACGCGCCCGCCAAATGGCAGGGCGGCAGCCTGATAAATAGTTCGGGCCGGACGCGCGCCAGCGGGGAATAGTTGCGCAAAAAGCGCATTTACTTCGGCCGCGTCATTGAGGTCGATAAAGGCAATATCGACAAAGCTCAAGTCTTCCCGGGCAAACCCGGCCGCGCGTATGGCCGCAAAGAGATTGGCAAACGCGCGCTCAGCTTCTTCCCGCGCCGAGCCGGCGATATAGGCGCCGCTGGCGTCGATCGACAATTGGCCGCTCAGGTAGCAAATATTGTCGACCACCGCCGCATGACTTATGGGCGACGACCACTTGGGCAAGCCCTCGCCCTCGCTGATGAATTTCCTCATACACGTCTCCTGATAGGGTATCGAGTCCAGCAACACCGGACCCGCATAGGCTAAAAAAATATTATATATCGCAATATTGACTAAATAAAAATATTATTCGTGGCGTATGCCCGTCCCATATCATGGCAACACCTGGATGGCTGGCGCGTTTTGCGGGTATCCCATGCTTCCGTCCCCATGCTGCGACCTCAGGCGCCAGGGTCGCCCACAAAATCAGCAATTATTCACCATTTTCCTTGAGTCGCCCGCCGAGGCAGGAACACGCCGGCGCCATGTTTGACAGAGTCGTCGGACCTACCCAGCCAGTCGGGTAGCGGCGCAATCTATACTGCGCGTCAACCGAACACAGATCGCATCCGTTTGGTAGGTGCGGCTGGCAGTGCTGTGGCGGCTTGGTGAGAGTAGCAACGGAATGTTGTGTCTCGTCCTCGTATCAACAACTTACATTTAATAAAAGGTTAAACATGAAAGCTTTTCAAGTTATAGTGCTCTGCAGCATGATTGCCATTTCTTCCGCCGCATTGGCTGGGCCGGAAAGCGGCCATCCCAACATTATCGCTGCTAGAAAAGATACGCAGGCCGCCATCGAAAAAATGAAGGCTGCGCAAGTCGCCAACGGATACGACATGGACGGACACGCTGCCAAGGCTGAAGAATTCCTGCGCAAGGCGGAAGAGCAAATGCGCCTGGCGGCGGAAGCGGCGAACAAGCACAAGAAATAAATCGAAAATGGGCTGGCCGGCGCCATGTATTTGGTGCCGGGAAGATCCATGCCGTGCTTCGGGCTGACAGGACTCCCCATGCCGGCGGCGATCTGAGCGCGTATGACAAGCTCTTGAGGCAGACAGATTGACAATCAGCTGAGCCGCGATGAAAGCGTCAATTTTTTTATTGATTAGCGTTGATCTTCAGCTAACCGAAGCCAGCGTTCGCATCGCGGCCCGGTGCCAACCGCATCGCACAGCAGGCTATCCAGAATGGCGCT
>JBEONR010000047.1:0-37948 GCA_040544385.1 Oxalobacteraceae bacterium GrIS 1.11 | reverse complement strand
GTTGCGCAGGCGCGGGGCAAGCCCCACGAAACCCCTACTACACTCCGGCCAGGACCACATCCATCTCACAATTTATTCCGACTGGGTACTTAGCGCCAGTCCTTTATCCGGCGGAGCCGAGCTCTTCCTATAGAATAGACAAGCTTGCGATTCAATCCTTCTTGTCACTCTCCCATCCATTCAAATAGGAAAAATATGTCACGTCTCGGCCTCAGTCTCGCGCTTTACCTGCTCTCCTCGACGGCGCTGGCCGCCCCCGCGCCATGGGTCGCGCGCAGCGATGCGCTGGCCCAGCCTGTACTGGAAGACAATGCCCGATATAGTCCGGAAAGCGCCTCCGAACTGGGCCAGGAAAAATACGATACGGCCGTAACGGACTTGCAGCCGCGCGCCTATGAACGCGAACTGGCCGACCTGGAAAAACGCGTCATCGCCCTGCGCGCCACGCGCGCCGGCGAAACCGATCCCAAGGTGCGGCAAGATGTGACGATCCTGATCGATTCGCGCACCCGTAACATCGACGGCATGCGCCTGCGGCACCAGTATCTGCTCGATTGCCCCGACGCCGCCGAGTTGGTCTATGGCGGCTTGCGCGGCTTGCTCGATCCGCGCAACAAGCCGGCCCGCCAGGCGAGTGCCTTGCTACGCTTGCGCCGCTACGCCGGCACGGAAGCCGGTTATACGCCCATCGCCGACTTGGCGCGCGCACGCGCCGCCGAGCAATTGGCCCGCCCCGGCTTGATCGGCCCCTATGTCGACGAAGTCAAGGAAGAACTGGAGAATACCGAGATTTATCTGAAAGGCATCGCCGAGCTATTCGAGAAGAGCAAGCTGAGCGGCTGGGAAAGCGATTTCGCCGTGCTCTCGAAACAAGTGCGCGCCTACCGCGACTGGACCCGCGCCAATGTGCTGCCGCGCGCGCGCCAGGAAGTGCGGCTGCCGCCAGCCATCTACGCGCAGGCGTTGAAGGATGTCGGGGTCGACATTTCGCCGGAAGAATTGATCGAGCGTTCCTCCTTTGATTTCCAGGAAACGCGCGACCAGATGCAAGTGCTTGCCGCCGGCATTGCCGCCAAGCGCGGCTTGCCGTCCAACGATTACCGCGAGGTGATACGGGCGCTGAAAAAAGAGCAGCTCGCGCCGCAAGAACTGATGCCGCACTACCGCGCGCGCCTGAAGGAAATCGAAGCCATCATCCAGCGTGAAAACCTGCTCACCCTGCCCGCGCGCGCAGCCAATATCCGCATCGCCACCGAGGCCGAAGCGGCGAATGTTCCGGCGCCCTTCATGAGTCCGCCGCGCATGATCGGCAATACCGGCGAATACGGCGAATTCGTGATCCCGCTGGCCAATCCGCACGCCAAGTCGAACGCCGTGATGGATGACTTCAATTACGCTGCCATGTCCTGGACCCTGACCGCGCATGAAGCCCGTCCCGGCCACGAATTGCAGTTTGCCTCGATGGTCGAACAGGGTATCTCGATCGCGCGCGCCAGGTTCGCCTTCAATAGCGCCAATGTGGAAGGCTGGGGCTTGTATTCGGAAGCGCTGCTCTTGCCCTATATGCCGGCCGAAGGCCAGTTGCTATCCCTGCAGGCAAGGTTGCAGCGCATGGCGCGCGCCTTCCTCGATCCGATGGTCAACCTGGGTCGCGTCACGCCGGCCGCAGCCAAGCAATTCCTGATGCACGAGGTGGTACTGTCGGAGCCGTTCGCGCAATCCGAAGTGGACCGCTACGCCTACAAGATGCCGGGCCAGGCCACCGCCTATTACTATGGTTATGTGCAATTGCGTTCCATGAAGACGCAAGTCGAGCTGATGCTCGGCGAGCGCTTCAAGCTCAAGCCATTCAACGACTTCATCATCGAACAGGGTTTGCTGCCGCCTGCCCTGCTCAAGCAAGCCTTGCTGGAACAATTCCTGCCGTCCCAGCAAGGCGGCACGCAATAAGAAGCTGACCGAGAATCCGGCCGACTATTTGGCGGCCGGCTTGAATTCCTCGCCTAGCCAGGTCTTGAACGCGTCCATGTTTTGCGGACGGCCGAGGAAGTCTTGCACCAGTTGCGCGGCTGGCTTGGTCGCGCCCGGCTCTATCACCGCCTTGCGATAATGCGCGGCGGCCGGACCGTCGAGCGGATGGACGCGGTCGAAGGTGGAATAAAAATCGATCGCGATGACCTTGTCGAGCACATAGGTGTAGTAATTCGAGGCGTAGCCGGTCAAGTGCGTGAAACTGGCATAAGAGCGGTTGCCGTCGACGAAGCCGTAGGGACTGTAGCGCCCCGCCGCCGCGCGCAATTGCGCGTCGAGGTCAACCTCGGCCACCGGGCGGTCATGCAAGTTCAGCGACAAGCTCGCGTAAAACAATTGGCGCTGGGCCCAATTGGCACGGCCGAAGGCATTGGCCGCGTTCATCTTCTCCATCAATGGCGCGGGAATCGCCTGTCCGCTCTGGTAATGCCTGGCAAATGGCGCCAGCACGCTGCGACTACGGAAAAATTCTTCCAGCATTTGCGACGGCGCCTCGACAAAATCGCCCTCGACATTGAAGCCGCCCTGGCCCGACCAGCGGTGCTGGCTGCCCAGGATATGGTGCATCAGGTGGCCGAATTCATGGAAGTAAGTCACCACTTCGTTGTATTGCATCAAGCCGGGATCGCCCGCCACGCCGCCCGAGAAATTGCATACCAACATGCCTTCCGGCACTTGCTTGCCCTGGATGCCGGGCACCACCGGCGAGGCGGAAAACCATTTATCTTTGCCTTCGCGCGGATGCATGTCCAGGTAAATGCGGCCGACGCGCTGGCTGCGGTCGATCACATCGAACACCGTCACCGAGCGATGCCATACCTTGGCATTGTTCACTTGCTTGAATTGGACGTGGAAAATCTTGGCGGCGGTGGCCAGGATGCCCGTTTCCACGGCCTCATAGGCGAAATACGGCCGCACCGACTGGGCGTCGAAGGCATAGCGTTCGCGCCGGTATTGGTCGACCCAGTAATTGGCGTCGGACTGGGCGATCGTGGTCGCGCCCGGTTCGCGGCTTTGCACGAAGGCCAGCAATTGCCCGTATTCCTGGTCCTTCGCTTCGCGCGAGGCGCGGTCGACTTCGTCGAACAATTTGCGCACATTGGCCGCGCTGCCGATCATCTGGTCGGCCGTGGCGAAGTCGGCGTAGTTGGCGAAGCCGAGGATGCCGGCCAGTTCCTGGCGCGCCGCCAGCAGATCGAGCAAGACTTGCTTGTTGGCCGGATAGGCGCGCGTGTTATAGGCCAGGTACATGCGGCGGCGCAGCTCGGCGCTCTTGACGAAATCAAGCACCGGCATCGCGTCCGGCTCGTCGGTGGTCAAGCTGTATTTGCCTTCGGCATTGGGCTTGTGACGGGCGATATAGTCGTCCGGCAAACCATCAAGCTCGGCCTTGGTGGCGCTGACGGTCAGCATGCCATCCTGAACATTGCGCCCGAAAGTGAGCGAGAGCGCGGTGATTTTATCTTGCAGCGCGTGCAATTTGGCGCGGGTGGCATCGTCCTTGTCGACCCCGGCCAGGCGGTATTCCAGCAGGGTGCGCTCCAGATAGTGGCGGGTAGGCGCATCCTTGGCTGGCAAGGGCACGCCGGCCAGCGCCTTGTAGACGCCCTGGTTCAAGGCCAGGTCGGAGCCGACGCTGGCGATTTTCTGGTTCAGCGCCTGGGCCTTGTCACGCAGGGCCGCGCTCTTGCCCACCGAATACAAGAGATACGCCTGGTTGCTGGCCAGATTGAGCTGATTTTGCGCATCGTCGTACGCTTGCACGGTATTGGCGACCGTGCGCGGCCCCGTCACCGCCAGCAGCTTGTCGAGATTGGCTTGTACCTCGGCCAGGCGAGCCTCGACCCAGCCTTCCAGCGTGACTGGATCGTCGCCATTGACCCAGGCGTGCAAAGGGTCGGACTGAGCCGGTGCGGCGTGCGCCGGCACGCCAAACACGGTGGCGCAAGTGAGCGCCACCATCGGCAGGAAGATCGAACGGATATGACGACGTAAAACAGACATTGACTAACTCCATCGGTGAGCAAGGCGGACTGGTGGCGAGCGGATTGATCGCCGGCAAAAGTGCCAAGATTATCACATGTGAAGTGAGCTATACAACCGGGTCACGGCAATCACGCCGTGCGGGCAATTACAGCTTGCTGTTCAGGCAGCCGGCGCTGGCGCACTCGCGTATCCGGTCTTGCAAGAACTGCGAGCGTTTGATGGTGCTATTGGTGGCGCAATCGAGGTTGACGTAAAAGCCATCGGCCTCGCGCTTGGAACAACTGCCGTTGCGCTCCGAGATCCAGGCCAGTTGCCCCGACTTCAAGGTTTTCTTGCCGTTCGCATCGAGCCTGGCGGCCAGCGTCTTATAGTTTTCATTGAGTTCCTTGTCCGCTTCCTGATACACCTTGTTCAGGCAATACAAGCCGTCGAAATCATTTTTCGGCGCGTTACAGGCCGAGTCGGCAAACGCGGAGCTTGCCGAGCACAACAGTAAAACAAGTAGCGTTTTTTTCATTTTCAACTCCCCGGTGATTGAATCTGGACCGCGCATTCGATCGAATGCATGCCATCGGCCACATGCGATTGTATCTCTTGCGCGATAGCGGGCACGGCCGTATTGACGGTGCGGATCAGGCGGCGTACAACTCGTGTTCGCGCAAGGCAGTGTCGATCACGGCGCGCCATGCGCTCGGCTCGTGCGCGCCCGGCTTGCGGGCGCCGGAAAACATGACGATATTGTCGCCGCGCGCATCGAACAATTCCAGCGAACTGACCAGGCCATCGACGGTCGGCTTGCTGACGATCCAGGCGCTGTCAATCTGATCTTCGCGCACGCGCAAATTGAAACCGGGGTCGAGCACATTGATCCAGTCGCCCAAGGCGGCGATCCGGTCGACCGGGCCGCAATGGCGTTGCATCGCGCCACCGCTGCCGACCGACGCCACCAGGGCCACCGCTTCACGCGAGGCGTCGTTGAGCACGTCCGACACGCAGGCCTTGTCGACGCGCTTGGCAAAACGCGGTTCGGCCAGGCGCAAGCCTTGCGTGCGCGAGATGGCGAAATTTTTCAGCAAGTCGAAAAATTCGCGGGTGGCGCGCATGCCGGCCCAGGCCATCCGGAACCCCCGCACGTCGACCGCGTGGTCCGGCTTGTCGGGCGGCGCCGGCGGCGCCGGCTTGACCACGATACCGACCGCCTGACTGGGGTCGGCAAAACGCGCCACCAGCGCTTCATAGGCGGCGCCGGCGCTGCGCGGGGTCAGGAAAGTCTTGTGTACCGAATTGCCGCAGGCATCGAAAAACTGCAGGCTGCGCCGCAAGCCCGTTTCACTGCGCTCGGTGACGGCGAAACCGTGCGCCCAGTTGCCGTAAAACAGGTGCAAATCGATCGCGCCGCCCTGCACCCGGCCGACGCCATGGGTGTGACTGACCGTGCGGTAGACCCCGGTCTTTTCATGCACGCAAGATTCATTGGGTGTCAGCGCCATCAATTCGCCGAGCGGTTCCAGCGCTTCGATGATGGCCGGCCAGAGCGGCTGCAGGCGCACGGCGCGCAGGCTCGCGCCAAATACGGAAATGGAGGCGCCGGCATGGGCCGCCACCAGCTCGCCTTCCGACATCCACAACTGCTGGGCAATCTCACGGTGGCGCATTTTTTTCTCGCGACGCAGGTCGGAAAAAACGGCTTGTATCGTTTTAATTTGAAGAGGCAAGGCAATGTCCTTTAAGTTTCATAGCCAATGGCAGGGCTCCCGGCATCCCGGAATCGGCTGTGCTCGCCACGCGCTTGCGCTCGAACATGCGGCTCAAGGTCGGCCCCGAGCTGGTCCGGATCGGCCGGCGGCCGCGCATGAACTAGGCGCTGACAAGGCATGGTGATTGACTGGACACTGGCTGGCGCAGGCTGGCTGGTCGGGTGTGTGCGGACCCCCGCGCGCTGCGGGTCGATGGCAAGTCCGTGGCCCAAATTATAAATGAGGATAGGCGTCAGTAGTGCATTTTATTAAATATTGTAATATTGATATACGCAAAAAAAAAACCAAGGCGCGTGGGCGATGCCAGTCAATCCGACAGGGCTACCTGCAACCGTTGCGCCGCGCGCGTCCTACTCTTCGGACTGGATGAAACCGAAACCCTTGGCGCTCCAGAAAACGACGCTATGGCCGCTGGCCTGGACGGCGCCGTTCAAGCTCGGCTCGCTGAACTTGCAAGCGCTGGGAAACACGCGTCCGCCCAGCGTCAGCGTCCCGAAGCCGAGGAAATGGAGGCTGTCCGCGACATGATTGGTGACGCGCGGTGGCGGTGCCACCACCACCACCGCCGCCGCCGTCGCCGTCGCCGCCGCCGCCGCCGCCGCAAGCATCACTCAACATGGCGATCACTGCGAGCGCAGAGGCTGATTGCTTCATTACTCCCTCTATCGCCTGCTGTTGCATGACTTTCGGCGCAAGCAACGCGGCAAGCGCGCCATTTGCATGAATCAAAACGTTAGCAGAAATATATTTAAGTGACAATCAATTTGAAACGGCTCCCACGCAGTCCTTAGAATTGTTCCCACTCCGCCTCGGCCATGGCCATGGCTTTCGCCGGCCGGCGCAATTGGTTGGCATTGCTCGCCGCCACCTTCTGGACCTTGGGCGCGACCACCAGGCGCAACACGTCGGCCCGGCGCGCGACCGGCGCCGGCCTGGCGGGCGCGCCGTCGAGCGTGAACACGCCGACCACTTGCTGCAGCGTGGCGGCCTGCTCTTGCAGCGAGGCGGCGGCGGCGGCGGCTTCTTCCACCAAGGCGGCGTTTTGCTGTGTCACCGTATCCATCTCGCCGATGGCCTGATTGATTTGCTCGATACCGGCCTCTTGCTCGTGGCTGGCGGAACTGATCTCGCCCATGATATCGGTGACGCGCTGGACGCTGGCGACGATCTGGTTCATCGTGTCGCCGGCTTGACCGACCAGCTTGCCGCCGGCGTCGACTTGTTCGACCGAATGCTCGATCAAGAACTTGATTTCCTTGGCGGCGCCGGCCGAGCGCTGGGCCAGGTTGCGCACTTCCGAGGCGACCACGGCGAAACCACGGCCCTGCTCGCCGGCGCGGGCCGCCTCCACCGCCGCGTTCAAGGCCAGGATATTGGTTTGAAAGGCAATCCCATCGATCACGCCGATGATATCGACGATTTTCTTCGACGAAGCCTTGATCGCGCCCATCGTGTCGACTACTTGCGCCACCACCGCGCCGCCCTGGAGCGCGATGTCCGAGGCCGAGACCGCCATCTGGCTGGCCTGGCGCGCGTTTTCGGCGTTTTGCTTGACGGTCGAGGTCAGCTCTTCCATCGACGAAGCGGTTTCTTCCAGCGCGCTGGCTTGCTGCTCGGTGCGCGACGACAAGTCCAGATTGCCGCTGGCAATTTCCCGGGATGCGACGGCGATCGTCTCGGTGCCGCCGCGCACCTGGCCGACGATGTTTTTCAAGCTGTCATTCATGCCTTTCAAGGCTTGCAGCAAGAGCCCGGTTTCATCGCTGGACGTCACGTCGATATGACTGTTCAAATTCCCCGCCGCGACCGTCTGGGCGATTTTCAAAGCCGTATTCAAGGGCCGCGACACGCCCCCCGCGATCCACAGCGCCAGCATAACGCCGAGTCCGATGCAAGCGGCCAGCAAGCCGATGATCCAGGCACGCGAGTTGACATATAAGGCGTTACCGGCGACGCTGGCCTTGGCTGCCTCATCGACATTGATCTTGACCAGCTTTTCAACACTTGCGCGCAACTCCGAGCTTAGGCGCGCGGAATCCCCCCGTATCATCGCCGTCGCCTCATCCTTCTGGTTTGCGCGCGAAAGCAGGATGATTTTCTCGTGCTCGGCCATATATTGCCCAAGCAACTTGGCAAATACCGGATATTCAAGCTTCTCTTCCGGCCCGGAAATGAGCTTTTCAAGTTCCTGGGTATTTTTCCGCAGTTGCGCCGTGACTTCGTCGAGTTTCTTGTCGTAGATTGCCATTTCAGCGTCGCCAGTCGAGAGGATATGCTGCAATTCCTGGGCGCGGAAATAGGCGACATTGCCTTTCAATTCCAGCAGCACCTGCACGCTCGGCATAAAATCGGTTTCCAGATCGGTGCTGGTTTGATTGATCTTGGCCAGTTGCACGATGGCGAACGCCCCCACCACTGCGCTCAGCGCCAGCACTGCCGCAAACGCAAGCAATAACTTGGTCGCGATTTTCAGGTTATAAAATGATTTCATGTTCATCTCCATTTCCATGCCCTCCGGGCTTTGCAATGGCAAGCCTGATAGAGCCGATCTTGTATTGGGTGCCAGCTGGGCGGGGGAAGACAGAAAATCCGGCCGCGCCAGTGCTGCGCATACGCTTGAAGCAAAATGACAAGCGGCGGAGTTGGGCCGTTCCAGAATATTGCGGGCCGCGCGGAGGGGCGACAAGGTGAAGGTACTGCGATGTCGCGCCCGGGAACGGGGAGGGGTTCCTTGAATGGCGCGGACTACAGGATCAATATTATCCTGTATATTTCCAGATGGCAATATATTTCTACAGGCAGACGTTGCTCCGGGCTTGCACCAGCGCGACCGGCGCCGCCGCCGGTTGGCGCGCCAGTAACACCACTGCCACCAGGACCATGGCGCCGCCCAGCACTTGGCTGGCGCTGACGCTTTCATGCAACAGGGCGACGCCGATGCCGAGCGTGACGACCGGTTCGAAAGTCGACAGGATCGAGGTCTGGGCGGCGCCGATGCGCTGCACGCCAGACAAGAAGCAAGCGATCGCCATCGCCGTGCAAAACAGCGCGATCGCGCCCACCGCCAGCCAGCCCTGTATGCTGCCCGGCAAGCTCACACCGCGCCACAAAGCCAGGCCGCAATTGGTGACGGCCGCAGTGGCCAGGATCACCACGCAAGCGGCCAGCGGATGGGTATCTTGGCGCCCCCGCGAGAGGCAATTTCCCAGCAAGATATACACCGCATAAATGCCGGCGGCCAGCAGCGCCAGCGCGATCCCCAACGGCTCGCCCTGCAATTGGCCGCCCAGCGTGATGGCCATGCCGCAGGTAGCCAGCAGCATCAAGCCCAGGCGGCGCCGGTCCCACGCTTCCCAGCCGAGCCCCAGCGCCAGCACCGTCACCAGCACCGGATAAACATACAGCAGCATCCCGACCAAGCCGCTACTGGCATGCAATAGCGCGTTGAAATAACTTTGCGCCTGCGCCGTGTACAGGCAACCCATCAGCACATACCCGGCCAGGGCGCGCCCACGCGGCAAGCGCCAGCCCTTGAGCCAGACCACGGGCGCCAGCAATAGCGCGGCCAGCACGAAACGCAGCGCCAGCAAGGTGGTCGGCGTGACGCCGGACGCATACGCCGCCTTGGCAAACAAGGCCATGCTGCCGAAACCTAGCGCAGACAGCAAAACCAGCGCAACGGCGCGACGATGAGACATGGGCATCCTTTCAATCGAGGCTGCAAGCCGGGCTTCCCCTGTTAACTCGGCAGCATCAATTATTTTATGGGTAGACGGGGTGATTTATCGGTATCATATCCGCTTGCCGGATTCAAAACAAAGCAATCTTCTTGATACTTAGACCTAATAAAACTGAGGCAATATGGCACGTCAACTCCCCCCGCTGAGCGCTTTGCATGCCTTCGAGGCGGCCGCGCGCCACCAGGGCTTTCAGCGGGCAGGAGAAGAATTGCATGTCTCGGCAGGCGCCATCGGGCATCACGTCAAACACCTGGAAGCCTGGCTGGGCTTGCCCTTGTTCCAGCGCCAGGCGCGCGGCGTGGCGCTGACCCACGCCGGCCAGCGTTACGCCGACGCGTTGCGACCCCTGCTTGACAAGCTGGCCGACGTGTCGGAAGAAGCGCGCCGCCAGGGCGACGCGCGCGTCGTCACCGTCACCGCCACCACCTCGCTGGTGACACGCTGGCTGATGCCGCGCCTGGGCCGCTTGCGCGCATGCCATCCTGAAATCGAATTGCGGGTGCTGGCCTCGACCCACACGGTCGACTTCGCGCGCGACGGGGTCGATGTGGCGATACGGCTCGGCCCGGGCCACTATCCGGGCTTGAAAGTCGATTGTTTAATGGAGGAATGGTTTTCGGCCGTGTGCAGTCCGGCCTTTCGCGCCGCTGCGCCGGACTTGCACACCCCGGCCGACTTGCTGCGCCATACCTTGCTGCACGATGAACCGGAACCGCGCTTGCCAGAAGAAATAGACTGGGCCCGCTGGCTGCGCAGTTGCGGCCTGGGCAGCGCCAGCGGCCCGCGCTTTTCGCACACTTATCTGAGCCTGGAGGCGGCGGCCAGCGGCCAGGGCGTGGCACTCGCGTCAAGCCCGCTGATCGGCGCCGACTTGCAAACGGGCCGCCTGGTGCGACTATTCGCGCACCAGGTGCTGGGGCCGTATCGCTATTACCTGCTGCGTACGCCGCAGGCGCAAGCCAAGCCACTGGTGCAGGCGTTTTGCGACTGGGTGATCGCCGAAGCGCGCGCGGACGCGGAAGCGCGTCAAGAAGCGCACTGAAAACGCATCCCGAGCCGACAGGATAGCGTTCGCCGGCCCGGGAAGGGCATCAGCCGTCCACCTCGAGTCCGAAGCGCTCGCGCAACATCGCCGCGCGCATGCCTTGCGGCACCACTTGCCGCTCGACCTTGCCATGAGTGACGGTCTTGAGCGTATCGCCGACGAAGATGCTGCGGCCATCGGGCTGGTGCAACACGAGCACCAGTTTCTGCACGAAAATCGCATCGGGGTGGGTCGAGTTCAAGTAATTGGCCGGCACGAAATCGATCCACTCTTGCGGCGACAAGTCGAAGCCGTATTGATTGAGCCAGGCGCCGTCGACATAAGCCTTGAGCAAGTAATCGCGCCCATCGACCAGGCTCAGCATGAAGCTGTCGTCATCTTGCCTGACCGCCGTATCGAGCGCGCCCAGGCGCATTGGCGCGCGCATGCCGTAACTGCCGAAACCGAGGTCGCACAGGTATTGCTCGCCGGCGAGAGTCACCACCAGGGCCATGTGGGTCTTGGGCCGCCTGACCGGGTAAAACATGGGCCGCGCGGCAACAAATTGGTAAGCGATGCCGAGCGCTTGCAAGGCCATCGCAAACAAGCCATTGACTTCATAGCAATAACCGCCGCGGCGCCGCCCGACAATTTTCTCGACAATGTCTTCCGGCACCAGGGACACGACCTTGCCGGCCTGGACGTCGAGATTTTCAAACGGCACCGAAAACAATTGGCAACGCATCATGCCGGCGACGCTGGCCAGGTCGGCGCCGGCTGCGCCGGCATAGCCGATCCGGTCCAGATATGCTTGCAATACGAAATTATCGGCGTGCATCTGATCCCGCAAGGTTGGAGTGAAAAAAACGCGTCAGGCTTACAGCTTGATGAAATGCTCGCGGTAATACTTCAACTCTTCGATCGACTCGATGATGTCGGCCATGGCGGTATGCTTTTGGTGTTTCTTGAAGCCGGTGGCAATTTCCGGCTTCCAGCGCTTGCACAATTCCTTCAGGGTCGACACGTCGACATTGCGATAGTGGAAAAACGCTTCCAGCTTCGGCATGCCGCGCACCATGAAGCGGCGATCCTGGCCGATGGTATTGCCGCACATGGGCGACTTGCCCGCCGGGACGTATTTCTTCAGGAAAGCGATCAGCTCGGCTTCAGCTTCGGCCTCGGTCACGGTGGACACCTTGACGCGCTCGATCAAGCCCGAGCGGCCATGGGTGCCCTTGTTCCACGCATCCATCTTGCCCATCGTCTCGTCGGACTGGTGGATCGCGAACACGGGGCCTTCGGCCAGCAGGTTCAGGTGCATATCGGTGACCACCACGGCCACCTCGATGATGCGGTCGGTGTCGGGCTCCAGGCCGGTCATTTCCATGTCGACCCAAATCAAATTCATTTCATTTGGACGGATTGGGGTGACGGGTACTGCTACTTCGGTCGCTTGTGACATAATTCTCTCTTAGCCTAAACAATTCGCCATTTTCTCACAGGCATAGAATGTATTCACTCGCGTTTTCCATTTTGTTTGTATCTTTCCTCGTTTTGACGCTGATCGTGCGCTTCTGGCTCGCCTCGCGCCATATTCGTCACGTGCTGGCCCACCGCGCCGCAGTGCCGCCCGAATTCGCCGAGAAGATCCCCCTTGCGGCGCACCAGAAGGCGGCCGACTACACGGTCGCACGCACCAAGTTCGGCCTGCTGACCCTGGTCGTCAATAGCGCCGTGCTGATCGGCTTTACCTTGCTGGGCGGCTTGCAATGGCTGTCGGTCGCCATCTTCAAGCTGACCGGCCCCGGCATGCCGTATCAACTGGGCTTGCTGACGGCGTTCGCGGCCATCTCCGGCTTGCTCGACTTGCCCTTCGATTATTACAAGCAATTCGTGCTGGAACAACGCTTCGGCTTCAACAAGATGAGCCGTGGCCTGTTCTTCGCCGACATGCTCAAGGGCCTGGGACTGGGCGCGGCCATCGGCTTGCCCCTGGTGTGGGTGGTCTTGACGCTGATGGACAAAAGCGGCGCGCTGTGGTGGTTGTACGCCTGGCTGGTGTGGAGCGGCTTCCAGTTGCTGATGATGGTGCTGTTCCCCACCGTGATCGCGCCCCTGTTCAATAAATTTTCGCCGCTCGAGGATGCGGCCCTGAAGGCCCGTATCGAAGGCTTGATGGGACGCGTCGGTTTCGCCTCGAAAGGCTTGTTCGTGATGGATGGCTCGAAGCGCAGCGCCCACGGCAACGCGTATTTTTCGGGCTTCGGCGCCAACAAGCGCATCGTCTTTTTCGACACCCTGCTGTCGCGCCTGGCGCCGCAGGAAATCGAGGCGGTGCTGGCCCACGAGCTGGGCCATTTCAAATTGAAGCATATCGTCAAGCGCATGGTGGTCATGTTCGCCATCTCGCTCGCCTTCCTGGCGCTGCTCGGCTACCTGAAGAACCAGCTCTGGTTTTACACGGGACTGGGGGTCGACCCCCTGCCGCTGCCGGGCCAGTCGAACGACGCCCTGGTACTGATCCTGTTCATGCTGGCGCTGCCGGTGTTCACCTTCCTGCTCGGCCCCTTCACCTCGCTCAGCTCGCGCAAGCACGAATTCGAAGCCGACGCCTTCGCCGCCACCCACACCGACGCGCGCGACCTGGTGTCGGCGCTCGTCAAGATGTATGAAGACAATGCGTCGACCTTGACGCCCGACCCGCTGCATTCGGCGTTTTATGATTCGCACCCGCCGGCCAGCGTCCGCATCCGCCAACTGAACCTGGCCGTCCAATGAGCAAGGAGCATCCCATGAATGACTTGAATTTACAACAATGCCAGCCCCGCAGCGTCGCCCTCTCCGATGCCGCAATCGCGCAATTACTGGCGCAAGTGCCGGGCTGGAGCCTGGAAAACGGCAAGCTGTGCCACACTTTCACGTTCCAGAATTATTACCAGACGCTAGCCTTCGTCAACGCGCTGGCGTATATGACGCATGCGCAGGACCACCATCCCGAGCTGACGGTTGCCTATAACCATTGCGTGGTGCGCTACGATACCCATTCCGTTAATGACGGCAAGGGTGGCTTGTCGGAAAACGATTTCATTTGCGCCGCCAAGGCCGCCGAAATTTATCGCGCCGGCGCGGTGCCCGCATGAGTCAGTTGAACGCGACCATTATCGCGGCCCACGGCCGGCATTACCTGGCCGACGCCGACGGCGTCAAGCTGCAATGCGTCACGCGCGGCAAGAAAACCAATGTCGCGGTGGGCGACCTCGTCAAGCTCACCCTGACCTCGCCGAACCAGGGCGTGATCGATGTCATCACCGAACGCAAGACCCTGCTGTACCGCTCCGACCAATATAAGTCCAAGCTACTGGCGGCCAACCTGACGCAATTATTCATCGTCGTCGCGACCGAACCCGGCTTTGCCGACGATTTGATCTCGCGCTCGCTGGTGGCGGCCGACGCGGCCGGCATCGAAGCGCGCATCATCCTCAACAAGACCGACGTCACCGCCTCGCTAGCACGCACCCGCGAACGCTTGCTGGCCTATTCCTCGCTTGGCTATCCGATCCACGAAGTGTCGGCCCGGGCCGACCCGGAACATGCCGTCGCCACCCTGGGGCCGCTGCTGGCCGGGCAATCGTCGATCCTGATCGGCCAGTCCGGCATGGGCAAGTCCTCGCTGATCAACCTGTTGGTGCCGGACGCCGATATCGCCGTGCGCGAAATCTCGGCCGCGCTCGATACCGGCAAGCACACCACCACCTTCACCCGCCTGTACAAGCTGGGCCAAGACGCTTCCATCATCGACTCGCCCGGCTTCCAGGAATTCGGCTTGTATCACTTGAGCGAAGGCATGCTCGAACGGGCTTTCCGCGAATTCCAGCCCTACCTGGGCGGCTGCAAGTTTTACAATTGCCGCCACTTGATCGAGCCGCAGTGCGCGGTGCTGGACGCGGTCGCGGCCGGCAAGATCGCGCGCATGCGGCACACGCTGTACGGGCAATTGCTGCACGAATCGGCGCAAACCCTGTATTAGCGCCCGCCCAGAGCGGTGATGACATCCCAACCGGCTTGGGCCGGCTTGAATGGCACGAAGCTGGGCGCGGCTTCAGGCACGCCAGCCAGACGATAGCTGTGGAAATTGGCGCGGTACTGGACCGGGGTCATGCCGGTCAGTGCCTTGAACTGGCGGCTGAAGGCACTGTGGTCGGTGTAACCGCAGGTATAGGCAATTTCGGCGATGTTGCGCTGTTCGGCCGACTCGATAATTTCCAGCGCGCTATTGAGCCGCGATTGCAGCAAAAGTTGCCGCGGCGTGTAATTGAATACGCGCTGGAACAGGCGCTCGACCCGCGCCAGCGACAGGCCGGCGTCTTGCGCAAGCTGGTTCAGGCAGATATTGTCCCGGTAGTTTTCACGGATATACTGGGCGATATCGGCGATTTTCCGGCAATCCGGGTACAACTCGTCCGGCAAGCCCAAGTCTTGCGAGGTGCCGACCAGGCCGACGATGGCGCCGCTTTCGTCGCGCACCGGCGTCTTGTGGGTCAGGCACCAGCCATGGCTGCGGTTGGGGTAAAGGTGCAACTCAAGGTGCTTCTTGATGGTGCGGCCGTGCTCAATCACTTGCCGGTCTTGCTCCATATAGTCACGCGCCAGATGACGCGGGTGGACTTCGGCCACGGTCTTGCCGACCAATTCCTGTTTATTGCGTAGCCCGCAACGGTTCACCATGCTGTGGTTGATGCTGCGATAACGCCCTTCGCGGTCCTTGACGAAGAATGCCACATTGGTCAAGACGTCAAACAGGGATTCGATGGCGGCAAGATCGACGGTGCCCAGCCCCACCCCCGGCAGGTTCACCGCGGCGCCCATCGGCCACGGCCCTTAATCCAGTTCGATACCATGCTTTCTCCATCTGTCCACAAGCTCGCCCAGCAACGCCAAGCCCTCAAAAAAATGTATATTATCACAATGGATATTAACAAATACACATCGCACGCTTGATATCGCCAAATCCGTACTCTGCTTGTTGTTTAAATCGGACGGATGGTGGCGCGGATGGCCATTATCTTGCCGGCGTGCGGCGGGTGCGGCTTGCGCTTGCGGGGGAGGCTGAGGAGGCATGCACCCCGCAAGCGCGGCAGCCGCCGGTGTCTGGCACCGGCGACAAACTACTTGCAGCTTACTTTTTGACGTTCAAGGTATAGTTACCGGCGCCGCTGTATGAATACACGGTGATCCTGTAATATCCGGCCGCCGCAGCATAGGAAATGGCTTCCTGCGAAGTCGGCGAGGTGGACGAGGCGACAGTGACCCAGGTGCTATTGGCGCCCCATTGTTCCAGTTTCAATTCGAAGTCGGCATTGGACGGCCCGGCCAGATTGATTTTCAGGGTGCCGCCCGCATACTGGAACCATGGCGATGGCTGGATCGCTTGCCCCTTGTCGGCCAAATACCCTTGGTACACGTCGCCGCTAGTGGCGCCATCGCCATTGACGACGTCAAACAGGATCGTCTGGGCCGGGACGCTGATATTGGCCAGCCCGAATCCGGACGGATAACCGTTCCACCATTTCGAGTTCGTGCCCTTGCTGGTCAAGGCGTTCGGCAACACATTGTTGAAGGCGCGGGTCGTCACGCCGTCATACAAATCGGTCGCGTCGCCGGCATTGACATTGTTTTCCGGATCGCGCCGGCCATCGGCGTGTTCCATTTGCACGTAGGGATGCCATTCGTCCGAATTGTTGCCGGCCGGGTCGACGTGCCAGATGGCCAGGCCCTGATCCGGTTGCCAGGTATTTTGACCATTCTTGTAAATCGCCTCGACATAAAACGCTTCGCCGTTATTGGCCGGATTGGACCAGCGATACAAGCCGTGCGAACCGGAGGTATGGCTCAATTTCCCGGTCTGGGCCTGGCGGTTGATGGCCGGATTGAGTTCGACCACGATATCCCAGCCGGCCAGGTAGCGGAAATAACCGATCGGCGGAGTCGGCTTGAACTTGCTCTGCGCGCCCACGGCGCCATAACCCATCAGGCAAAAGCCGGCCACCGAGCCTTCCGAACTGCCGTCATAGTCATACAGGTCGGGCCAGCCAAACAGCAAATGTCCCGATTCATGGGCAAAGGTTCCGATCGACATTTGCGTACCCATATTGCTGATCTGGTAGCGACTGGTGCACACGCCGTTGGAGCAGAATTGGTTACCCAAGCCACCCATGTGCGGCCACAATCCCTTCGACCATGCGCTGTCGGATTCGCCCGCATAAAAGAAA
Organism: Oxalobacteraceae bacterium GrIS 1.11; assembly: GCA_040544385.1. Taxonomy (GTDB): domain Bacteria; phylum Pseudomonadota; class Gammaproteobacteria; order Burkholderiales; family Burkholderiaceae_D; genus Janthinobacterium. The sequence goes on along the minus strand of JBEONR010000047.1, from coordinate 21,141 downwards.
TTGAGACCTTTCATGCGTTTGTTGCTATCCGTGCTGATCGTGGAAAAATCGAAATGCTCGCTGTTTTTCAGCCAGTTGAGCGCCTCGCCGATCAATTCCTGGGCCCGCACGCTGGCATCGAGGCTATTGTCGGTATAGTAGGATTTCTGATGTTGCGCCGTGTAATAGCGCGTCACCGTATTGGTGTAATCGAGCTTGTTGCCCGACACCGATTGGTAATAGCCGCGCACCGATTGCGCATTGCCAAAGCCGGTATAGTTAGGGTCGTTCAGGAATGACTCGACTTGCGCCTTGGTGATGGTGCCGGCCAGATTCGGGAAGTCGATGATGACGGTCAAGCCTTTCAGCGCGCCCGTCACGGCGCTAGGCGCGACGGGGCTGAAGGCATTCATTTCCCTGGCCTGGGGTTGCATAGCGAGCGGCGCATGGCCCATCATTTGCAGATATTTTTGCTCCGCCAGCTTGCCCTTGGCTTCCTTGCTCAAACCCGCCTCGAGCTTGTTGACGGTGCTAAAGGTGCGCAATTTTGCATTGCTCGCCAGGATGCCGTTGGACACCAGGTTATCGCCGGCGGCGTTCACGTGCGCATAGCAAAAGCCGTGCTTGGCCGCGTCGAACACGATCAGGGAACCGTCGCTGGTTCTTTGCTCTGCATAATAATCATTCCCGTTCAGGCTGACCTTCAATACCTCGCCATTCGGTTGTTTGAAATCGTAAGTCTGATTCTTATACGGCACGCCGGCGTAGCTGCCAAGGCTGGTGAATGATAAGATCAGACCCGCTATCAGGCCCAGTCCTGTGCGTTTAACATTCATAAATTCTCCTCAATATTTTTAAAATCGTTGGTGCATGCACCGTGCCGTATCTTTAATGTACGTTTGACAAGTTTGCGACTTGGAAGGGAGAACGTCTGTACTGATTTGATGGAAAATATGGATAAATCGGCACAGGCCGGAGCGGCAGTCTGGCCACAAAGAACGAGGCGAATGCATCGAGATGGGCGCTCAGTTCGACCAGCAGTAATTTTGCGCCCACCTTGTGTTTTGCGTGCGTCATTGCCGTGACGCGGTCTACTGCATGTTCAAGCCGGCTCGTTCGGGCGACTGTCATGCCGGCCAGCACACGGCTGCTACATGCCTGCTTCCCGTCCGCGCGGCTGGCGCCAGACACGATATCTTTCAGGCAATTCCCGCGCCGCGCGCAATGCGGTCTACAATGTTGGGAAAAATACTATCCGGTCCGGCGTGAAGGGGCGGTGCAATCATTCATTTGGCTCAGGGGGTTGGTAGATGGAGATGTTCGCGCTCGACGACGAGGTGGCGCAATGGGAATTGGCGCTGCCGCCTCTGCGCGGTGCGGCGCGACTGCCGGTCTTGCTGCCGCTGGCCTGGCACTTGCGCCAGCGCGATAGCGCGCGCGCCAATGCGCTGGCGGCCGAAGCCCTGAACCTGCTGGGCGCCGACCACGACCCCAGCGTGGCCCGCCTGCTGCTGGTGCAAGCTGAAACCACCTGGTTGTACGGCGCGCTGGACAACGCCGAAACCCTGGCCGGCGCAGCCGTCGAGATGGCTGGCGCGCTGGGCGACCATACCGGCTGCGCCGACGCCCACTGGTTGCAAGCCTGGATCGCGGTCGACCGCGGCGACCATGTGCGTTGCGACGCCCAATTGCAGCAAGCAGCCGATTGCGCCCGGCTGGCCGGCGACGGGCAACGCGTGGCGATTGCCGAAGCGGCGGCGGCGCGCTGGGCCGTGCTGCGCGATTTGCCCTCCGCCACGGCGCGCTGGGGCGGCCGCTTCGACAGTGCCGAGCCGCTGCCGGCAGGACTGGCAGCCTGGGTCAATGACTTCCTTGGCTTGACGGCGAGCCAGTCGCGCGACTTGGGCGCGGCGGCCGGCTACTACATCCGGTGTTACGAGGCGGCGCTGGCCACCGGTCAGTTGCGCGAAGCGATCACCGCAGCCACCAATATCGGCGGCTATTTCACCCGCCTCAACGACCACCAGGCCGCGCTGGAGTGGAAGCAGTGCGCGCTCGACCTGGCCCGTCCGACCGGCTGGCCGCGCAGCATTGGCGCCTGCCTGATGCATACCGCCGAAACCATGCGCCGCCTGGGCCGGCTGGACGCGGCCGCCGCCATGCTGCAAGAATCGCTGCAATTGCTGGCACCGTTGTCGGGCGCGCGCAGCTATGCGATCGCGCTGCGCTACCTGGGCGACCTGCTCCTGGACCAAGGCAATTACGCGGCCGCACTGGAGGCCTTCGTGCGCCTGGCGCAGCGCGCCGACGCGCTCGACCAGGCCGACTTCCAAAGCTCGGCGCGGCGCGGCCAGGCCCACGCCCTGTGCTGGCTGGAGCGCCCGCAAGAAGCGCTGCGGGCGGCCTTGCCAGCGGTGGAACTGGCGGCGCGCCAGGGCCACTCCGAGAACCATATCGCCGCCCTGCGCGTGCTGGCCATGATACACGCGCGCCACGCGCTGGCGCCGCCGCAACCGATGACGGCATTGAACCCGGCGCTGCACTATCTGCACCAGGCACTGGCGGTGGCCAACAGCATCGAAGGCTACATCTTGCCGGGCGACTTGCTGGACGCCCTGGCGCGCGAATACGCCAGCGCCGGCCAGTACGCGCGCGCCTACGAGATTGCGCTCGAAGCGAGCGCCGCGCGCGAAACCACCCACAACCAGGAAGCGACCAACCGCGCCATCGCGATGCAAGTGCACCACCAGACCGAACATGCGCGCGCCGAGGGTTATCACCACCGCGAACTGGCCGAGTCCGAGGCACGCCGCGCCGAAGTGCTGCAGCAAACCAGCGCCACGCTGGAGCGGCTCTCGGCCATCGGCCAGGAAATCACCACCCACCTCGACGCCGGCGCCGTGTTCCAGGTGCTGGACCGGCATGTCCACGCGCTGCTGCCCACCACCACCTTCGCCATCTATCTGCTGGACCCGGCCGGCACCGCGCTCGAGCGCGCCTATGGTGTCGAGGCGGGCCAGCCGCTGGCGACCAACACCATCCCGCTGTCCCACAAACAGGCTTATTCGGTGCGCTGCGTACTCGAGCGGCGCGAAGTGTATATCGAGCATGTCCCGGGCGAGGCGCACCCCACGGTGCTGTCCGGCACCCTGTACAACCACAGCGCGCTATACGTGCCGCTGGTGGTTGGCGAACGCATTCTCGGCGTGATGACGGTGCAAGCCCGGCACGCCGAGGCCTATGGCGCGCGGGAACGCCTGATCTTTCGCACCCTGTGCGCCTATGGCGCCATCGCGCTCGACAACGCCAACGCCTACCGCCAGTTGCAGGACGCGCAAACCCAGCTGGTGTCGCAGGAAAAGCTGGCCGCGCTCGGCTCACTGATGGCCGGCGTCGCGCATGAGCTCAACACCCCGATCGGCAACAGCCTGCTGATCGCCAGCACCATGCAGCAAAAGACGGAAGACCTGGCGCGCCTGATGCAGGGGCCGGGCATGCGCCGCTCCGACCTGGCCGCCTTCATCGACGACGCCCGCAAGGCCGGCGCGCTGGTGATGCGTGGCTTGACCAGCGCTGCCGACCTGGTCAACAGTTTCAAACAAGTCGCGGTCGACCGCACCACCGAGCAGCGCCGCGTATTCGACTTGCAGCAAGTGGCGCATGAAATCATCGCCACCATGATGAACCGCATCCGCGGCGGCGGCCACGGCATCGATTTGACGATCGCGCCCATGCTCATGATGGACAGTTATCCGGGACCGTTCGGCCAGGTCATCACCAACTTGATCAACAACGCCCTGCTGCACGCCTTCGACGGCATCGAGGGCGGGCGCATGTGGCTGACGGCGGCCGTGACGGCCGACGCGCGGGTGCGTATCGTCTTTCGCGACAATGGCAACGGCATCGCGCCGGAACACCTCAAGCGTATCTTCGACCCCTTCTTCACCACCAAGCTGGGGCAAGGCGGCAGCGGCCTGGGACTGTCGATCAGCTATAACATCGTCAATTCGCTGCTGGGCGGCCAGATCGGCGTCGACAGCGACGCGACCGGCACCACCTTCACGCTCGACCTGCCGCTGATGGCGCCCCCGGCCCGGGCGGCCGGCATTTATTAAGGCTGGGCCGCGCCAGCGCGAATGTCTATACAGATCGTTTGCGGCGCCGGCCGGCCCGTCCCCCCAATCTAAAAGCAAAACCCTTATAATTGATCCGCTTAGCCGGCGGGAAAGGCACGCCGCCGGCGGCCTCCGCATTTTCAAGTGGTCTCTATGTCTACCAAAAAACCGATCAAGCACTACCTCCAGTTTTCCGATTTCACCCTGGCCGAATACGACTATGTAATCGAACGCGCGCACCTGATCAAGCGCAAGTTCAAAAATTACGAAATTTACCATCCGCTCATCGACCGCACCCTGGTGATGGTGTTTGAAAAGAATTCAACCCGCACCCGCCTGTCCTTCGAGGCCGGCATGCACCAGCTGGGCGGCGCCGCGATTTACCTCAACACCCGTGACAGCCAACTGGGCCGCGGCGAGCCGGTGGAAGACGCCGGCCAGGTGATGTCGCGCATGTGCGACATCATCATGGTACGCACCTTCGGCCAGGACATCATCGAGCGTTTCGCCGCCAATTCGCGCGTGCCGGTGATCAATGGCCTGACCAATGAGCACCACCCGTGCCAGGTGCTGGCCGACATTTTCACCTACATCGAACACCGCGGCTCGATTGCCGGCAAGGTGGTGGCCTGGATCGGCGACGCCAACAATATGCTGTATTCCTGGCTGCAGGCGGCCGAAGTGTTCGGTTTCCACGTCCATGTGTCGACGCCCAAGGGCTACGACATGGATACCGCGCGGGTATCGACGGCGCGCTACACCTTCTTCGACCATCCGTCCGACGCTTGCCAGGGCGCGCACCTGGTCAACACCGATGTCTGGACCAGCATGGGGTACGAGGCCGAGAACGCGGCCCGCATCCGCGCGTTCGACGGCTGGATCGTGGACTCTGCCAAGATGGCGCGCGCTGCACCCGACGCCCTGTTCATGCATTGCCTGCCAGCCCACCGCGGCGAGGAAGTCTCGGCCGAGGTGATCGACGGCCCGCAATCGGTGGTCTGGGAAGAAGCCGAGAACCGCCTGCACGTGCAAAAAGCCCTGATCGAATACCTGCTGCTTGGTCAAATCAACTAAGAAGCTATTCCGGTAGGGAGCGTCGCCGGATAGTGGCTCCTCGGGAGCGCGGACAAGGCGAGAGGAGGACGCATGGCGAGCCATGCTACGACGAGCAACGCAGTCCCCGCTTCCGAGGGGCTGCCAGCAGGTGATGTATTCCTTACCGGAATAGGTTCTAAATACCCTGTATCAACGACAATTGGAATGAATATGAGCGATATTAAAAAAGTGGTCCTGGCCTATTCCGGCGGACTCGACACCTCCGTCATCTTGAAATGGCTGCAAGATAATTACCAATGCGAGATCGTCACCTTCACGGCCGACCTGGGCCAGGGCGAGGAATTGGAACCGGCGCGCGCCAAGGCGATCAAGTTCGGCATCAAGCCTGAAAACATTTATATCGACGACGTGCGCGAGGAATTCGTGCGCGATTTCGTCTTCCCCATGTTTCGCGCCAATACCGTGTACGAGGGCGAATACCTGCTCGGCACCTCGATCGCCCGCCCCTTGATCGCCAAGCGCCTGATCGAGATCGCGCGCGCCACCGGCGCCGATGCGATTTCCCACGGCGCCACCGGCAAGGGCAACGACCAGGTGCGCTTCGAACTGGGCGCCTATGCCTTGAAACCCGACGTCAAAATCATCGCCCCGTGGCGCGAATGGGATTTGCTGTCGCGCGAAAAGCTGCTGCAATACGCGCTCGACGCCGGCATCGAGATCGACATGAAGCACAAGAATGGCGGCGCGCCGTATTCGATGGACGCCAATTTGCTGCACATCAGCTTCGAGGGCCGGCACCTGGAAAACCCCAGTGCCGAAGCCGAGGAAAGCATGTGGCGCTGGACGGTCAGCCCGGAAGCGGCACCGGACAGCCCGGAATACCTCGATCTCGAATACGAGCGCGGCGACATCGTTGCACTGAACGGGGTGCGCATGTCGGCCGCCGCAGTGCTGACCGAATTGAACCGCCTGGGCGGCAAGCACGGCATCGGCCGCCTCGACCTGGTGGAAAACCGCTATGTCGGCATGAAATCGCGCGGCTGCTACGAAACCCCGGGTGGCACCATCATGCTCAAGGGCCACCGCGCAATCGAATCGATCACGCTGGACCGCGAAGTGGCCCACCTGAAGGATGACTTGATGCCGCGCTACGCCTCGATGATTTACAACGGCTACTGGTGGGCGCCGGAACGCGTGGCCCTGCAAACGCTGATCGACCACACCCAGCAATGCGTCAACGGCTGGGTCCGCATCAAGCTCTACAAGGGCAATGTGATGGTGGTGTCGCGCGACTCGAAAACCGATTCGCTGTTCGACATGAACATCGCCACCTTCGACGAAGACGGCGGCGCCTACAACCAGGCCGACGCCGGCGGCTTCATCAAGCTGAACGCGTTGCGCATGCGCATTGCCGCGATCGCGCGCGAAAAACGCGGCGCTTAAACTGGCAAAACGCGGCGCTTAAACCCGCCGCATCATTTTCGCCGAGTCGGGGGCCGCTTTTTAGCGGCCTTTTTGTTGTTTGGGCTAGCCATAGGCACGCGCGCAAATGCGCCACGGTCGCGCGCCGCAAGGCAAAGTGTTACATTGCAAGGACTGCTTCCGATCCGGAGATCACATGTTGACAGCGCTGAGCATCAAGCACAAGTTGTACCTCGGCTTTGGCGCCATCGTCGCCATTATCCTGATATTGCTGACCCTGGCCTATAACAATTTCCTGCGCCTGTCCGACGCCAATGCCTGGGACCGGCATACGATGGAAGTGCTGCTCGAAGTCGACAAGGTGCATAACGCGATCTTGCTGATCCAGGCCGAAACGCGCGGCTACGTCATCACCGGCAGCGAGTCTTACCTGACCCCGGAGCACGACGAAGCAGCCATGCTCGACGAGCATGTGCAAAGACTGGCCACCCTGAGCGCCGACAATCCGGCCCAGGTCGAGCGCCTGAAAAAAATCACCCAATTGAGCCGCGCCTGGGTCAAGGATTGGATCGCGCCCATGGTCGAGAAACGCCGCGCCCTGGGCAAGGCGCCCGGCGCCACCGATAACATCGGCCACGCCATGATTCAGGGCGGCTCGCCGGCCATCAAGGAAACCAACAAGCTGCTCGACGAGGTGGCGGCCGAAGAAACGCGCCTGCTGGCCGAGCGCTCGCACAACGCCAGCGCCTTGCAGCACAGCATGACCCTGGTCTTGTCGCTGGGCGGCGCGCTGTGCGTGCTGCTGGCGCTGGCGATTTCCTATTTGCTGGCCAAAACCATTCTCGGTCCGCTGAACAACCTGACCGGCGCGGTGAACCGTATCGCGGCCGGCGAGCAAGGCGCGCGCGCCGACACCGGGGCGAAAGATGAACTGGGACAGGTGACGCTGGAATTTAACCGCATGGCGCAAACCATCCAGGACAACCAGGCCCGCGAGCTGGCGGCCAGCAACGCCCTCAAGACCAAGGTCGATGCGCTGCTGGAAGTAGTATCGAAGGCGGCCGACGGCGACCTGACCGGCACGGTATCGATCGGCGGTGCCGACGCCATCGGCCGGCTCGGCGCCGGCCTGGCGAAAATGTTCGATAATTTGCGCAAGCTGCTCAATAATGTGCAAAAGGCCGGCATCCAGGTGACCACCTCGGCCACCGAAATCGCCGCCTCGGCCAAGCAGCAAGAGGCGACCGGCATCGAGCAAGCCCAGACCAGCATCGAAATCCTCAGCACCACCAAGGAAATCTCGGCCAATACCAGCCAACTCCTCAAGACCATGGAAGACGCCACCGCCGTGGCCGACTACACCACCTCGGCCACGGCCGAGGCGCAAAACAATTTGAAACGCATGGACCAGACCATGCAGCATATGGTCGCGGCCACCGATTCGATCAACGCCAAGCTGGCCGCGCTGTCGGAAAAGGCCAGCAATATCAATAGCGTCCTGATCACCATTACCAAGGTGGCCGACCAGACCAATATCCTGTCGCTGAACGCCGCCATCGAGGCGGAAAAGGCGGGCGAGGCGGGGCGCGGTTTTTCCGTGGTCGCCACCGAAATTCGCCGCCTGGCCGACCAGACCTCGGTGTCGACCTGGGATATCGAGCAAATGCTCAAGGAAATGCAGTCGGCGGTGTCGGCCAGCGTGATGGGAATGGATAAATTCTCGGAAGAGATACGGCGCAGCGTCGGCGAGGTGCGCCAGGTGGCCGAACAATTGTCGTCCGTGATGGACCAGGTGCAGAAGCTGACCCCGCAATTCGACCTGGTCTTGCAAGGCATGCAGGCGCAGGCCAGCGGCGCCGCGCAGATTTCCGACACCATGACGCAATTGAACGACGCCACCCAGCAAACCGTCGAATCGCTGAAAGCCACCAGCGAAGCGGTGCATCAATTGCAGTACGCGGCCGGCGACTTGCAGACCAGCGTGGCCAATTTCGCGGTGGCGGTCTAGGGCGCCGTGAAAGCACTGATCTTCCACATCGGACCCGACCGCTACGGACTGCGGCTGCGCAGCGTGGTACGCGTGCTGCCCCTGCTTGAGCTCAAGCAATTGCCGCAAGCGGGCGACGCGGTGGCCGGCCTGCTCGATTTCCACGGCGCGCCGGTGCCCGTGATCGACCTGTGCCGCCTGGCCGGCGCGGCGCCGGCCCCGTACCATTACGATACCCGCATCGTGCTCGTCGATTATGCGCCGCCGGACGGCACCAGCCATCTTCTGGGACTGCTGGCGGCGCGGGTACGCGGCGTCCAGGAAGTGGCCGAAGGCGGACTGGCCGAGAGCGGCGTGACGGCGGCGCCCTTCCTGGGGCAAGTCGCCGGCGACGCCGACGGCATCATCCAATTGATCGAACTGGAACAATTGCTGCCGGCGACGCTGCGCGCGATCCTGTTCCAGCCGCGCGACGGGCGCGTATGAAAAGCCCGGCCCAGGCCTTGCTGCGCGACGCCACCGGCTTGAATCTGTCGAAGGCGACGGCCGAGCGCGCCGTGCGCCTGCGCATGGAGCAGCAAGCCTGCAGCGACAGCGGGCAGTACCTGGCGACGTTGACGCCGGACGAACTGGGTGCGCTGATCGAACTGGTGGTGGTGCCCGAATCATGGTTGTTCCGCGACCCCGGCGCCTTCGGCGCGGCCGCCGAATTCGTCGCGCGGCGCTGGGCGGGCGCGGCGCGACCTGACGCGGCCCGACCGAGCGCGGCCCGCCCCGACACGGACCGAGCTGTCGCGCCCCGACGACCGATCCAGATCCTGTCGATTCCCTGCGCCGGCGGCGAGGAACCGTATTCGATGGCGATGGCGCTGCGCGACGCCGGTGTGCCCGATGCCGCCTTTTGCATCGACGCGATCGACCTGAGCCAGGTCTGCATCGCGCGCGCGCGCGCCGGCGTCTATGGCCGCAACGCCTTCCGCTCGGCGGACCTGTCGTTTCGCGCGCGCTATTTCACCCGTATCGGCGACGACGCATACCGCATCATCGATGGCGTGCGCACGCGCATCAACTTCAGGCAAGGCAATTTACTGGAATGGGAGCGCGCCGCCTGCGCCGGTTATTACGATGTGGTGTTTTGCCGCAATCTGCTGATCTATTTCGATCAGCCCACCACCAAGGCCGCCATCGCCACCCTTGGCGCGCTGCTGGCCGACGACGGCATGCTGCTGGTCGGCTATGCCGAAGTGCCGACCTTTTGCCGCTACGGCTACGCGCCGCTCGCGCTGCCGCAAGCCTTCGCGCTGGGCAAGCGGGCCGCTGCAACGCCGGCGCCGACCATTGCGCCGTCAAAAGCGCTGCCGCCGCCGGCATGGAAAACGGCGCCGCCCCGCCCCGCCCCGCAGAAAACGGCGGCCGTCGCCGCCATGCCGCCCGTGCTCGCGGCCACCGACAGCTTGTTGCTGCAAGCGCAGCGCCTGGCCAACCTGGGCCGGTTTGCGGAAGCAGGCGCGCAATGCCGCGCCCATCTGGCCGTGGCGCCGGACGCGGCCGACGCCTATTTCCTGCTCGGCATCCTGGCCGAGCGCGAGCACGATCCGCGCCTGGCCGAGCATTGCTGGCGACGCTGCATTTATCTGCAGGCGCAACACTATGAAGCCTTGTGCCATCTGGCCCTGCTGCTGGCGAAAAATGGCGACCAGGCCGGCGCCGCCGCGCTGAAAGCCCGCGCCGCGCGCATCTTCCAGCGCCGGGCGGCGGCGCCATGACGAGCACCATCATCGACTGCTGGAACAAGATCGGCGTGGTCGGCGACCAGAGTTGCCCCAAGCTGGTCCAGCATATCCACTGCCGCAATTGCGAGGTGTACGCGGGCGCCGCCAGGCGCAACCTGCAACGTCCGGTCGCCCCCGACTACCAGCGCGAATGGGCGCTGCATTTCCGCCAGCCGGCCGCCGTGGCCGACCCCGCCGACAGCTCGGCGCTGGTGTTTCGCGTCGGGCGCGAGTGGCTGGCCCTGCCGACCCGGATCTTCGCCTCGGTCGCGCCGCAGGCGCGGCCGCACGCGCTGCCGCACCGCAGCTCGGCGGCTCTGCTCGGCGTCGTCAATGTCGGCGGCCAGCTCTATCCCTGCATGTCGCTGGCCGGTTTGCTCGGTATCGACGAACACGCCGGAACCCCGGCGCGCGGTCGCCACACCTTTGCCCGCCTGCTGCTGCCGCAATGGGACGAGCAAGTGTACGCGCTGCCGGTGGCCGAGTTGCACGGCATCGTGCGCTACGCGGCCGGCGCGTTGCAGACGCCGGCCGCCACCATCAACAAGGGTTTGTCGCGCTACCTGTCCGGTGTGCTGAGCCGGCAGGATTTGCATATCGGCTGCCTGGACCAGGCCTTGATCGGCCACCAACTTGCGAAGGCCTTGCGATGAGCCAGCCGGACGACTTGAGTCAATTCTCCATGCTCGACTTGTTCCGCATGGAAGCCGACAGCCAGACCCAGATCTTGACCGACGGCTTGCTCGCGCTGGAGCGCGGTGCCGGCGCCGCGGGCGCGGTCGAAGCGATGATGCGCGCAGCCCATTCAATCAAGGGCGCGGCTGCCATCGTCGGCTTGCAAGTGGTGGTGCAACTGGCGCACGGCATGGAAGACAGTTTCATCGCGGCCCAGGACGGCCGCCTGAAACTGACGCCCGAGCGCATCGACGTGCTGCTGGCCGGGGTCGACTTGATCATGCAATTGGCGCGCGTCAGCGACAGCGAGGCCTGGCTGCTGGCCAACGCGCCGCAGATCGGCCAGATCCTGGGCGCCATCGCCGGCATCGCCGACTTGCCCGAGTTGCCAGCCTTGCCCGCCTTGCCGGTCCCGCCGACGCCAGCCGAACCGGTCGAACCATCTGAACCGCTCGAACTGGTTGCGCCGGTGCAGGCGCCGCCGCGCGCCAAGGGCCAGGCGCAGAATGTCGACCGCCTGCTGTCGCTGGCCAGCGAAGCGCGCATCAACGCGCACCAGATCCATCCCTTGATCCAGGCGCTGCAGCGCTTCAAGCGCAACCAGAGCAGCCTGTTTGGCGCACTCGAACAATTGCATGACGCCATCGCGCGCGGCGACGACGCCGGCCTCAAGGAAAAGGCCGCGCTGGCGCTGCAGAAAACCGCGCCGCTCAAGCAATTCGTCTTGCAGCATATCGCCGACAGCGAAGCCTACGAACGACGCCAACTGGCTGTCTCGCAAGGCATGGTCGAGCAAGTGCTGGCCCTGCGCATGCGCCCTTTCCGCGACGCCGTCCACGCCTTTCCGCGCATGGTGCGCGACCTGGCGCGCAGCCTGGGCAAGGAAGTCCGGCTCGAAGTCGATGGCGAAGATACGCTGGTCGACCGCGACATCCTGGCCAAGATCGAAAGTCCGCTCAACCACATGCTGCGCAACGCCGTCGACCATGGCATGGAAACGCCGCAGCAGCGCGGCGCGGCCGGCAAGGCGGCGCTGGGCACGATACGCCTTGAGGCGCGCCACCGCGCCGGCATGCTCAGTATCGAGATCAGCGACGACGGCTGCGGCGTCGACCTGGAAAAAATCCGCCGCAGCGTGGTCGAACGCAAGATGGCCAGCGCGGCCATGGCAGCGGCACTGTCGCCGCCCGAGCTGCTGGAATTCCTGTTCCTGCCCGCCTTCAGCCTGAAGCAAACGGCCAACCAATTGTCGGGGCGCGGCGTCGGCCTCGATATCGTGCACGAGACGATACGCCAGCAAAACGGCAGCGTGCGCCTGGAATCGGAGGCGGGGCGCGGTTTTCGCGCCTTAATCACGCTGCCGCTGACGCAATCGATCGTGCGCGCGCTGGTGATCGAGGTGGGCGGGGAAGCTTACGCGATCCCCATCGTCAAGGTCGAAAAAGTGCTGCGCCTGGAACCGGCCGCCATCCATACGCTGGAAAACAAGCAGTTTTTCGCGCTCGGCGGCGAACATTGCGGCCTGGTTTCGGCGGCCCAGGTGCTGGAACTGGGCGAGATGGCGGCCAGCGCGGCGGCACTGGCGGTGGTGGTAATCGGCACCGCCAGCCGGCGCTATGCGCTGGTGGTCGACGCCATCTGCGGCGAGCAAAGCCTGGCGGTACAGGCCACCGATCCGATCTTCGGCAAGATGCGCGACATCTCGGCCGCCGCCCTGCTCGACGACGGCGAGCCGGTGCTGATCCTGGATGTGCCCGACTTGCTGCTGTCGATCGAGAAGCTGCTGCGCGAAGGCGGCCTGCGCCAGTTGGCTGCAGCCGACCAGGTCCAGCGCGGCCGCCCCAAACGCATCCTGGTAGTCGACGATTCGCTGACGGTACGCGAGATGGAGCGCAAGCTGCTGCAGGCGCGCGGCTTCGAGGTCGATCTGGCAATCGATGGCATCGACGGCTGGAACGTGGTGCGCAGCGGCGAATACGACCTGGTCGTGACCGACGTCGACATGCCGCGCATGGATGGCATCGAGCTGGTCACCCTCATCAAAAAGGATATCCACTTGCACAAGCTGCCCGTCATGATCGTCTCTTATAAGGATCGGCCGGAAGACCGCGCGCGCGGCTTGGCGGCCGGCGCCGATTATTATCTGACCAAGGGCAGCTTTCATGATGAAACCCTGCTCGACGCGGTGTTGGATCTGATCGGCGCGGCCAGCCCATGAAAATCGCGATCGTCAACGATGTCGCCATGGCCGCCGAGGCGCTGCGGCGGGTAGTCGCCGGCACCCTCGAACACCAGGTGCTGTGGATCGCCCGCACCGGACTGGAAGCGGTGCGCCTGTGCGCCGAACAGCAACCCGACCTGATCCTGATGGACCTGAATATGCCGCAATTGGACGGAGTCGAGGCAACCCGCCTGATCATGCGGCACACCCCGTGCGCGATCCTGGTCGTCACGGGCAGCCCGCAAGACAATGTCAACCAGGTTTTCCGCGCGCTCGGCGCCGGCGCGCTGGACGTGACGGCCACCCCTGTGCTGCTGGGCAAACCGGACGGCGACGCCGAGTTGCTGGCCAAGATCAAGACCATCGGCAAACTGATCCGGCACAGCGGCCCCGCCCCCACCTCGCCATGCGGCGCGCCGGTCCGGTTCGAGCGCCGCGCAAGCCCGGTGACGACCCTGGTGGCGATCGGCGCCTCGACGGGCGGCCCGGCGGCGCTGTCGCGGGTGCTGGCCGGCTGGCTCGCCCCGCCCGGCTGCGCCGTGGTAGTGGTGCAGCATATCGATGCCAGCTTCGCGACCCATTTCGCCAAGTGGCTGGGCGAGCAAGTGTCGATGCAAGTGAAGGTGATCGAGAATGGCGACGAATTGACGGCCGGCGCCATGCATGTCGCCAAGACCAACGACCATCTGGTGCTCGACCAGCATTGCCGCCTGCGCTACGATGCGGCGCCGCGCGACTATGCCTACCGACCGTCGGTCGACGTGTTCTTCCACTGCGTAGCGCAGCATTGGCGCGGCGGCGCGATCGGCATCTTGCTGACCGGCATGGGGCGCGACGGCGGCGACGGCTTGCTGGCCATGCGCAAGGCCGGCCACACCACCATCGCGCAAGATCAGGCCAGCAGCGCCGTGTATGGCATGCCGCGCGCGGCGGCCGAACTCGACGCGGCCCAGCTCATCTTGCCGCTCGATCAGATCGGCCCGGCGCTGCGCGTCAAGGCTGGCGGCAAGACTTAGCAGCCTGTCGGACTTAAAGGAAATCGACTGCAAATCCGCCTGACCGGTCCATATTTCACCGCTTTCTTGACCAATAGCTCGCTATTGGCACTGCGAAAGCGGCGAAACTTGTCCTCGGCCAGCCGACTTTTCGCTTCGATTCTTCAAATCCGACAGGCTGCTAAATTCGGGCTATCATGAAGCGGCAATTTCAACCCAAAGGAAAACCTAGCATGAGCATACAACTGGACAATGTCAGCGTCGTCAAAAAATCGAATTGTTATTTCGATGGCAAATGCGTGTCGCACACCATCTTGCTGGCCGACGGCGGCAAGAAAACCGTCGGTGTGATTTTCCCCTCCTCGCTGACATTTAATACGGGCGCGCCGGAAACCATGGAAATTGTGGCCGGCACATGCCGGGTGCGCCTGGCCGGCGCCGACGCCTGGACCACCTATGAAGGCGGCCAGCAATTCAAGGTCGGTGCTGATACCCACTTCGACATCGAAACGCTGGACACGCTCGATTATGTCTGCCATTTCGGTTAAGGGTCGATCAGCTTAGACGAACACCGGTTCCGGCGTCAGTAACACGCCATAGCGCGCCTCGACATCGCGCTGCACCGCCTGCGCCAGGCGGAGGATGTCTTCGCCACTGGCGCCGCCATTATTCACCAATACCAGGGCTTGCTTCGGGTACACCCCGGCTGGTCCCAAGTTGCGGCCTTTCCAGCCGCACTGGTCGATCAGCCAGCCGGCCGCCAGCTTCTCGCTGCCGTCGGGCTGGCAATGATGCACGAGATCCGGATAACGCTCCAGCAAGGCCAGGCATTGCGCGTGCGACACCACCGGATTTTTGAAGAAACTGCCGGCGTTGCCGATCAATGCGGGGTCGGGCAACTTGCGGCGCCGGATCGCCATCACCGTGTCGGCAATCTGGCGCGCCGATGGCGTCGTCCAACCTTGCCCGGCGATCGCTTGTGCCAGTTCGGCGTAACGCAAATTGGGCCGCCATTGCGCCGGCAGCGCGAAGCTGACGTCGACGATCACCAGGCCTTGCCCATCGGCATGCTTGAAGATGCTGTCGCGGTAGCCGAAGCGGCAAGCATCCTTATCCATCGTGAACGTTGCGCCGCTGGCGCTGTCAAAGACAGTGAGACTGTGAAAATAATCCTTGATCTCGACGCCGTACGCGCCGATATTTTGAATCGGCGCCGCGCCGACGGTGCCCGGTATCAAGGCCAGGTTCTCCAGTCCGCCCAAGCCCTGCGCCAAGGTCCATTGCACGAAATGGTGCCAGCTTTCGCCGGCCGCCGCGCGCACGATGGTGCTTCCGGCATGGTCGCCGGCCAGCGTCATGCCGCGCATCGCCATGTGCAGCACCAGGCCCTTGAAGTCGCCACTGAGCACGATGTTGCTGCCGCCGCCAAGCAGCAGGCGCGGCAGCGCGGCCAGGACCGGGTCGGCCAGCGCCAGCCGCAACTGCTCGATCGACTCGACGCGCAGATATGCTTGCGCGCGGGCGGCAATGCCGAAGCTGTTCAAGCCTTGCAGGGGGAAATTGTATTGAATGGCTAGGTCTGGGTGCATGGGATACCGATTATTTTGCTCGATTATAGTGCGAAACCAAGAAAAAACCAGCGCCGCATCCGGTCGCATAGCCGTTGTCCGTTAAAATGGCGCATCTTTAACGGCGCCGCGTCTTGCCAGCTTATTGGCCGCCGGGCGCGCCCTTGCCACAATGAAAAGGAATCAACCATGCCCTCATTTGATGTAGTCTCCGAAGCCGATATGATCGAAGTCAAGAACGCGGTCGAGCAATCGAACAAGGAAATCTCGACCCGCTTCGACTTCAAGGGCAGCGATGCGCGCGTCGAACAAACGGATAATGAATTGACGGCGTTTGCCGATTCGGATTTCCAGCTGAGCCAGGTGCGCGATGTGCTGACCAATAAACTGACCAAGCGCAAGGTCGACGTGCGCTTCCTCGACGAAGGCGATATCAAGAAGATAGGCGGCGACAAGGTCAAGCAAATCATCAAGATCAAGAATGGCATCGAAACGGATGACGCCAAGAAAATCGTGCGCGTCATCAAGGATAGCAAAATGAAGGTTCAGGCCAGTATACAGGGCGAATCGGTGCGCGTGACGGGCGCCAAACGCGACGACTTGCAAGCGGCAATGGCAATGTTGCGCAAGGATGTACCCGATATGCCGCTGGAATTTAACAATTTCCGCGACTAAGCCGCCCACCGCCGCGCCTGCGGGCGCCGGAAGCGCCACCGGCATAGAGTAGAATTGAGGCTGCGCGCCCCGGGGTAGCTGACCGGGCGGCGCGAGCGCACATCTGGCTCAGTGATAAACCACGGTAGTCTAAGGATAGCAATGAAACGTGTTGATGATTTCCGCCTGCGGTTTGGCAAAAAAGACTATGTCCCCATCATGATAGGCGGGATGGGGGTCGATATTTCGACTTCGGAATTGGCGCTGGAAGCGGTCCGCCTGGGCGGCATCGGCCATATCTCGGACGCGATGGTGGAAGATGTTTCCGACCGCCGCTTCGACACCACCTTCGTCAAGGATAAGACGAAATTCTACAAATTCAATATCAACAACACCGACAAAGCCGTGGTCCAGTTCGACTTGGGCCGCTTGGCCGAAGCGCAGCGCATGCACATCGGCAAGACCATGGAATCGAAAAAAGGCGATGGCTTGATTTTCGTCAATTGCATGGAAAAGTTGACCATGAATGGACCGCGCGAAACCTTGCGCGTGCGCTTGAACGCGGCGCTCGACGCGGGCGTGGACGGCATCACCCTGTCGGCCGGCCTGCACTTCGGTTCCTTTGCGCTGATTGCCGACCATCCGCGTTTTCGCGACGCCAAGCTGGGCATCATTGTCTCGTCGGTGCGGGCATTGCAAATCTTCTTGCGCAAGAATGCCAAGCTCAATCGCTTGCCGGACTTCATCATCGTCGAAGGTCCGCTGGCCGGCGGCCACCTCGGTTTCGGTATGGATTGGGCCGCCTATGACTTGCACACGATCACGCAGGAAGTGCTGGCTTACCTGAAGGCCGAGCAACTCGACGTTCCCCTGATCGCAGCCGGCGGCATCTTCACCGGCAGCGACGCGGTATCCTTTCTGGAAGCTGGCGCGGCCGCGGTGCAAGTGGCGACTCGCTTCACCATCACCCATGAGTGCGGCTTGCCGGCCAAGGTCAAGCAGGAATATGTGAAGGCGCAGGAAGAAGACATCATCGTCAACGGCATCTCGCCGACCGGATATCCGATGCGCATGTTGAAGAATACGCCGGCGATTGGCGCCGGCATCCGCCCGGGCTGCGAATCCTACGGTTACCTCTTGGATGCGACCGGCAATTGCGCCTACATCAATTCCTACAACCGCGAAGTGGCGGCCCACCCGAACGAGAAAAACATCGTGGTGATGGACAAGACTTGCCTGTGCACGCATATGCGTAACTTCAATTGCTGGACTTGCGGCCACTACACCTATCGCCTGAAAGATACCACCCACAAGTTGCCAAACGGCGAATACCAGTTGCTGAGCGCCGAGCATGTGTTCAAGGACTATCAATTCAGCGTCGACAACCAGATCGCGTTGCCTGAACTGGAAGTCCAAGCCTGAGGGGGCGCTTAACTAGCGCCGTCAACCGTCGGCGGTAATGCGTCCGATCAATTCCTCCAGCACTTGCTCGGCCTTTTCATTGGCCACCTGGCAAGTGCCGGCGTTCTCATGTCCGCCGCCGCCATATTCCAGCATCAGCGCGCCGATATTGCTTCTCGAACTGCGGTTCAAGATCGATTTTCCAGTCGCAAAGACGGTATTTTGATTCTTCAAGCCCCACAACACATGGATTGAAATATTCGCCTGCGGGAATAGCGCATAGATGATGAAGCGGTTACCGGCAAAAATCACCTCCTCCTTGCGCAAGTCGAGCACCACCAGGTTTTGCCGGACGGTGGCGCAGCGCAGGATTTGCTCCTTGCACTTCTCGCTATGCTCGAAATACAAGTCCATGCGCTCTTTCACATCTGGCAAGCCCATGATTTGCACTATCGTGTGATGCTTGCAATACTCGATCAAGTCCATCATCAACTGATAATTCGAGATGCGGAATTGGCGGAAGCGGCCCAGGCCGGTGCGCGCATCCATCAGGAAATTGAGCAAGTCCCAATCCTGCGGGTTCAGCACCTCGTCGCGGTTGAAAAGCGCGGCATCGCCCTTGTCGACAGCCGCCATCATGTCCGACCAAGCGGCCGGGAAAGCGCTGGCGCCACCGTAATAGTCGTACACCACGCGCGCGGCCGACGGCGCCGCCGGATCAATGATGTGATTGCTGCGCTCGCCCTGGTTGCGCTGCGTTTCCGACAAATGATGGTCGAAGGCCAGATGCACACCATCGACGAAGGGCAAGTTGGTCGAGATATCATTGTCGCTGACGGCAATTTTCCCATCCTGCATATCTTTCGGATGGACAAACACGATCTCGTCGATCATGTCGAGGTGCTTCAACAACACCGCGCACACCAGACCATCGAAATCGCTGCGCGTGACCAGTCGATATTTTTTTGCTTCAGCTGACATGAGCATACCCTTTTGTCAAAAAAGACCTCTTATCCAGCACCTTGGCACATAGCGAATAATACAGCCCAATACTGCGCATGGACAGCAATAGTGATGCGACTTGAATCAAGTCCCCGCAGCTGTGGCGGAAGCGCATTGAGGCCCCTCAAGACTTTTCTTGCATAAAGACACGCGTAAGCGGCGGGCACGAATTGCCGTGTTAGAATAAATTAATGGCGTTTTTTGCTATCTTTTTTATCAAAAATAACAGTCAGGCACCGCCTGACGCGTAACCTTTTAGATCCAGACCGATGCGGTCATCCAGGCCGCATTGTCTTCGGATGGGCGGATTTTCCTCTATTCGACGAAGAGCCCGCCCAGCAAGGGGGAATCCTCCCCACACAACTAAAAAGGAAAAAAGATGGAGATTCAAACACCTAAACTGATTGCCCTGCTCATCGCAGGTTTGTTTGCCGGCCACGCCATGGCGGCTGATGGAAAGAAAGTTTGGATCACGGTAGGCGACGCGGCCTATGCCCAATTGCAACATGTCGCACCCCAGGCCATTGCCAAGGAAAGCAGCCTGACCCAGACCAACCAGGCAGGCAGGCAGCCAATTTACCGGTACCGAAAAAGTGCATCTGGTGGAAGTGGACGAAGAACAAATGTTGCACTTGTCGGCAGCCATCCACCGGGAACTCAAGCGTTGCGGCGGTTTCATGTTTCATCCCAGCGAAAGCGCCGGCCACAAGGCCTTGAGCAAACCGGTCGAAAATAAATTGGCCAGCCTGAGCCGTCCTTCCTACGTCATCGACAACCAAGCCACCGTCACACCATTGCTGGCGCAAATGCAAGACAGCAATATCGGCCAAACCATTGTCGACATGTCCGCCTTTACCAATCGCTACTACACCACTAATAATGGCGTGAACGCCTCGAACTGGCTGAAGCAGAAATGGACCGACATGACGGCCGGCCGCAGCGACATTTCAGTGGCCCAATTCACGCATGCGAGTTACAAGCAGAAATCCGTCATCCTCACCATCAACGGCAGTGATAATGCCGGCGAAGTGGTGGTGCTGGGCGCGCATTTGGACTCCATCAATGCCAACGGCACCAGCGAAAATACCAGCGCGCCGGGCGCCGACGACGATGCCTCCGGCATCGCCAGCATGAGCGAAGTCTTGCGCGTCATGGTTGCCAGCGGCTACCATCCAAGGCGCACCATCAAGATGATAGGCTACGCGGCCGAAGAAGTCGGTTTGCGCGGCTCGCAGGACATCGCGCAAAGCTTCAAGAGCAGTAATGTCAATGTGGTCGGCGTGATGCAACTGGACATGACCAATTACAAAGGTTCGGACAGCGACATTTATATGTACACCGACTATACCGATGGCGGGCAAAACGACTTTGTCGTCAAGCTGATCAACACCTACCTGCCAACGCTCAAGGTTGGTTACGACAAATGCGGCTATGCCTGCTCGGACCATGCCTCCTGGAATGCACAAGGCTATGCGACTTCGATGCCGTTTGAGACCGCATTTACGGAAGACAATCCGTATATCCACAGCGCCAACGACACCTATGCCAATTCGGGCAATCAGGCTGCGCACGCCTTGAAGTTTGCCCGCATGGCGGCTGCGTACGCGGTTGAATTGGGCAGCGATGGTCCCGGTACGACACCTCCCGGCGACAAGATCGAAACCGTTTCGGGCAGCCTGAGTAAGGGACAAACCAAAACCTACGGCCCTTACAAGGTGGCCGCAGGCGGCAGTTTCAAAGCGGCAATGACGGGCAGCGGCGATACCGACCTTTATGTGCGGAAAACATCAGCGCCCACCACCTCGAGCTATGATTGCAAATCCGACGGCTCCACCAGCACGGAAAACTGCACGATCAGTATGACAGCCAATGGCGATGTCTATGTATTGCTGAATGGCTACACCGCGTCGAGCTACAGCTTGACCATGACTTATCGGCCGCAATAATCAGCGATTATGTGCCGCACGCTGAAGATAGTGTGCACGCAAAAAAACCCCGCCAGATCACTGACGGGGTTTTTTCATATAACAAGCCTGACGATAACCTACTTTCACACTGGTTGCAGCACTATCATCGGCGCAAAGTTGTTTCACGGTCCTGTTCGGGATGGGAAGGGGTGGGACCAACTTGCTATGGTCATCAGGCATAACTTGTAGCGTCATTTGCTCCGGGGATTACACCCATTGGCAGCAAACAACTCAATCTGGAAGAAGCAAAGATTTTATAGTATTACTTGGTAGCGATTTGTATATCAACAAACGGCAACGCGTATTCTTATCTCCGCACCTGTTAAG
>JBEONR010000046.1:0-39644 GCA_040544385.1 Oxalobacteraceae bacterium GrIS 1.11 | reverse complement strand
GTCAGCCTGCGCGAGAACGTATCAGTGGATTGGGCGCATCGCGATTCTGCCCGTGCACGGATGCGCGTTCTGGTGAAGCGCATTCTGCGTAAGTATGGCTATCCGCCTGATCTACAGGATGCAGCCGTGCAAACGGTACTGCAGCAGGCCGAGGCATTGTCGTCTACGTGGAGCATGCCGAGACCTGGCAGCGGAAGTGGCAATAGCTGATGTATTCATCTCACACGCGGCAACAGACTTGGACGTATGGAACGAAATTCGCGTGGACGTTGGGTCAGAATTTGTCCAGCGGGGCGCTGAGTTCGAGCGCCACGGTCATCACCACCCGCCCTGCGCATCGCTCAAGCTCGACCGGGCGACTTCCGTGGCATGTTCGTAGATCATGCGCCCGTATGTATTGGCCAGCACATGTGCTGGCGGGAACGGGCCCACCGAGTCGGGCGACGGCTCGCTCACGCGCCAGCATGATTGCACATGTCGGCACCAAATAAAGTTTTTTTGCTGGAGGGTAAGCAGGAACCCCAGAGTATGTAGTGCATAGCATATTCTGGGGTTCCTGCTTACCCCCCTTATTGCAGCTTGGCTCCCAACGGGTCCAATTCTAAGTTTCCCGATATCCGCCAATAGAATCCCCGCCTTACCCAGGGGAGGATTGTATGTTGGAGCATTTGGATGCAGGGCGCGCGGCGCCATCCGTTGAGCAGGAACTCGGCGCACTCGCAAGATTGATGGACGGGCTTGCCCTCACGCCCGAGCGGGTGGAATCGGCCGAACACGCCATGCTCGCCCAGCCGCAGCTTGCCTGCCCCGTCACTCATCACTTCGGCCCCGGCATGTATTTCCGCGAAGTGCGCATGGCCGCCGGCACCTTCGCGATCGGCCACCACCAGCGCTGCGCGCACTTCAATCTCTTCCTCCAAGGCCGGGTCACGGTCATCAAGGATGACGGATCGACCGACGAACTGGTCGCGCCAATGATGTTCATCGGCCAGCCCGGCCGGAAGATCGGCTACGTGCATGAGGATGTGGTGTGGCTGAACGCCTATGCGACGGCCGAAACGGACATCGACACTCTGGAAGCGCTGTTCCTGATCAAAAGCCCGACCTGGCAAGCGTGCGCCCGGCAGCGGGCCGCCGCCGGCAAAGCGCGCCGGCAGATCGACCGCGACGACTTTACGGCCGCCATCGCGGAACTCGGCTTTTGCGCCGAAACGGTCCGCCGGCAATCGGAAAACGTAGCGGACCAGGTTCCGATGCCGTTCGGCCATCAGCAGAC
Source organism: Oxalobacteraceae bacterium GrIS 1.11 (assembly GCA_040544385.1). Lineage (GTDB taxonomy): Bacteria > Pseudomonadota > Gammaproteobacteria > Burkholderiales > Burkholderiaceae_D > Janthinobacterium. Next base: position 38,368 of record JBEONR010000046.1, on the reverse strand, counting down.
CAAGATTGGCGACTCGGCCATCGAAGGCCGCGGACTGATCGCCACCGCCGATTTTGCCGTGGGCGCCATCATCGCGCCGGCGCGCGTCGGCGGCATGCGCACGCCGGCAGGGCGTTTCACCAACCACGCCAAGTCGCCCAACGCACGCATGGCCCTGGCCAACGCCGGCGGCGACATCCATCTTGTCGCCATCGCGCCCATCGTCGGATGCCGGGGCGGCGCCGACGGCGACGAAATCACGGTCGACTACCGCCAGGCCGTCGCCCTCAATCTTGCCTCTCAACGAAGGGAAACCCCATGTCAGGAATAGCCACCGCCGTGGTCGGCGCGGCCGTCATTGGCGGCATCGTCGCCAATAACTCATCCAAACGGGCCGGCGAAGCCAACCAGAAATCGATCGACGCCAATCGATACCAGGGCGAAATCGCCTCCGACCAGTATGAAGAATACAAGACCACCTATCGCCCCCTCGAACAGGCGCTCGTCAAGGACGCGACTAATTACGATAAGCCGGAAGCCTATGACAAGGCGGCCGGGGAGGCGCAGGGCGCCGTATCGAGCCAGATCGGCTTGGCGCGGGACCGTCTGTCGCGCACGGTAGGGTATGACCCGACCAGCGCGGCGGCGCAGGCGGCAAGCGTCAACCTGGAATTAAAAGGGGCGGCAATGGGCGCGGCGGCGCAGAACCAGGCGCGCCAGGGCGTCACGGACAAGGCTTACGCGCGCAAGTTGGATGCCGTCGGGCTGGGCAAGGGACTCGTCACCAACGCCTCCACCGGCATGGCAAGCGCCGCCGCGAACGCCTCGACCATCGCCCGCAACGCCTCCCTGGAAGCGGGGCAGACCGCCAGCGGCGTCGGCGCCATGGTCAACGGGGTTGTCGGCGGCCTCTCAAAAATCAATTGGGGCGGCAGCGGGACTACCGCCTCCCCCGCGCTGCCGGCTCCTGCGGCCAATTATGACTGGGGCACGATGATGCCCGCATCGGGATCATCGACATGAGCATCAATTGGGCGGGGGCGGCGGCCGGCTTCCAGGGCTACAAGGAAGAGCAGCGGCGCACCGACGCCGACGCGCGGCAGGCCAAGGCCGACGCGCGCGCGGATCAGGATGCAGGGTATCAGGACGAATTGCGGGGGCGCCAGCGCGCCGACTGGAAGGAGGCGGACCGCATCAAGGCGGCGGACATCAGCGACCGCGCGGACATCAATGCCGGCGCAAACGCCAAGGTGAAGATGGATACCGGCGCGGCGGACCAGGCCATCGCCGAAGGCCAGGTGGCCAGCGACCGGACCGGCGCGGCGATTGCGGGCGCGCTCGATGCGCCCGCCGAGTCCTTCCCGGGCGCGGCGCCGCAGTCGCTGGCCAGAGACCCGGACGCGTCGCCGCTGCTGTCCTTGAAGCCGGCGCCAGCCGACACGTCCAACTCGCCCAGGCTTACCCCGGAGGTGGCCGGCAAGTTGCAGGCGCTCCAGGCAGCCGGCGGTATGCCCAAGGCGCGCGACTTCAATGATGCGCTCGACAGGCAGTCCGAGTTTTTGCGCCGCAAGCTGACGCGCGGCGACTTGACGGCGCAGGACTATGCCAGCCAGAGCGGCTACCTGAACAAACTCAAGACCGAAGGCGTCAACGACGCGCTCTCGCTGATGGCGCAGGGGCGCTACGACGAGGCCATGGAGAAATACAACGGGGTCGGCGCCATGCGCGGCGCGCGCATCGTCGCGGGCCAGGAAGGCGTCACCAGGATCAACGGCCAGGATACGCCGACCCATTTTGTCACGGTCGCGAACGCCGACGGCACCCAAAGCCGGATGGATGTGGCCAGGGCGCAGTATCAGTTGCTGGACATGAACACGCAGTTGCAACACCAGGACAAGGCCGCCAATACGGCGATGACGGCGAAGCACTATGCCGATACCGCCCTGTATCAGCGCGACGAGCTGGCGCAGCGGGCGCGCGATTCCGCCGCCGGCCGCGCCATTCAGCAGGCCCAGCTCAATCTGGCCGTCCGGCAGTACGACGCCTCGACGCCGTTCGGCCAGATTGCCGCCAAGGAGAAGGCGCTCGGCGCACCGATGACGCCCGACCAGAAAGCCACCATTCTCGGTGTCGACGCGATGCCGGTGGCAACCCGGGCCCGCTTGACCAGCCTCTTGAAAGAGCAGGACCAGATTTCGCAGGCGATGAACAAGGCCCAAGCCGACGGCACCTGGCAACCGGAGTCGGTCGGCGGCAGGGACATGCGCGTGCGCTCGGCGATGCTGAACCAGCAGGTAGCCGATTTGCTGCCCGGCCGCGCGCCGGGCGGCGTCATGCCAGATCCCGCCAACATCCGGGGCGCGGGCGCCCTTGGCGGCCCAGCCGGCGGCGCCGCGCCCAACCCCGTTGCCCCGGCCAAGCAGGCAAGTGTACCGGCGCAACGGGTGCCGGTCATTGCGCCGGCCGGCGGGGTCGGCCCGCAATCCGCCGCGCCGGCGAGTCCCGTGGCGGCGGTCCTGGGCCTCACAGGGGACGCGGCGATGAACGCCATGGTACGCAAGCGCGCCACCGCGATCGAAACCGCCGCCCAGGCTTTTCTTGCCGAGCAGGCCGGCATCCGGCAGGCGGCCGCGTCGGGCGACCGGGCCGCCGGCGACGCCGCGCTCCAGCGCGCCCAGGCCGCGCGCGAGGCGGTCAAGCAGGCGATCGGCCCGATTCCCCAATCCCAATACGAGGCCGTACTCACCGCGGTCGGCATGTAAGCACCGCATAACGCAACAAGGGGTACGGTAAGGATTCGTGCGTAAATGAGTAACAGGCAGCGCCAGAAAAGCTAAATAGAGGTATTGAACCTTGTGTTGATTTTTTAATGAGTTTTCTTGCACTTTTTCCAGGCAAAACAACTGGATTTTTGACCGCAAGATAAACGTTCGTTTTTCTTGCGGTCGGTATTTTCAGGCCAACTTCCCTATGAAAGACAGGGATGTTACTCATTTACGAACGAATCCTTACCGTCCCCCAACAAGGAACGCAATGACCGGCTTAGACGCAGCACGCAAGAACCTCCCCAATCTGAATGGCCTCGACGATGCGCAGTTTGTCGATGCGCTGCACACCCTGTATTACCCTGACATGGACAAGGCGAGCTTGTCGGCGCAGCTTGGATACGCGCCGCCGGCGCCGCCCGCGCAGCAAGCCGGCCTGGCGCGCTCGATCGGAGATGCCGGCATCAAGCTGGCGCAAGGCGCGGTGGACCTGGGCTCTTCCGTGGTGGGCTTGGGCAGCCTCGCGACCGGCGGCATGGTGGGCAAGGGCGCCCGCGCGCTGGGATACGACCCGAAGCGAACCAATGAAGCCCTCGGCGACTACCTGAGCGACAGCCAGAAGGCGGCCGACGCCAAGGTGGGGGCCGCCGACGGCTTCATGGATACCGTCGCCGCGTCGATGCAAAATCCGCGCTCCATCGTCGGCGGCATCGCCGAATCTGCCCCCGGCATGCTGGCCGGGATGGGCGTGACCGGCGCGGTGGCGCGCGGGATCGCGGTCAAGGCGGCGCTGGCCACCGCCGAAGGCGCTGCAGCAAGCGCCGCCGAGCTGGCGGCCGGCAAGTCGGCCGCGGCGGCCACCAAAGCGGCGCTGGCCACCAGGGCCGGCGGCACCGCCGCGCAAGGCGCGATCGAGGCGGCCGGCACCAAACTGATGGGTATCGGTTCCGCCACCGAGGGCGCGCAGAGCGCCGGCCAGATTGCCGACGACGCGCAGGCGGCCGGACGCTCCTACGGCGATTACGCCTTGCCGGCACTGGCGGCCGGCACCGGCACGGCCGCGATCGGCTTCGGCGCGGGCAAGCTGATGGGGGACGCCGCGACCGAGCTTGCGACCGGCGCGCGCTCGGCCGGCGTCCATGGCAGCATGGCCGCGCGCGTCGGGAAAGAGTTTTTGAGCGAGGGCGTGCTGGAGGAAATGCCACAGTCCGCGCAAGAGCAGTATTTCACCAATGTCGCGCAGGGCGAGCAAGACCGCATGAAGGGCGTCGGCAACGCGGCGGGGGCCGGCCTGATCACGGGCGGCGTGATGGGCGCGGGCATGGGCGCGCTGCAAGGCAACCATGGCACGCCGGCCGTCGCGCCCGCGCCGCCGCCCCAATTGCCACCGGCCCCATTGCCGCCAACGCCATTGCCCAACACGGGACCGCTCTCGCAAGCGGCGAACGCCGGGCAGGCCGCCGCAGCCGCAAAGGCAACAGCCGCCGCCGACGCCGCCGCGCAAAGCCTCCCGCCGCTTGCCCTGGAGCAGATCAACGCGCGCATGGAAGAGCTTTACGCCATCGGGCGCGGCACGCCGGCGCGCCGCGCACAGGACCGAAACGGCATTATGGTCACGTTTCCCTCCATTCCCGCGCGCAAATATACGGCGGCCGAAGCGGCGCAATTCAAAAGCCTGAGCAAGGCGCAAGCCGAGCGCACCGGCATCCCGCCGGAACAGATGGACCAATTCCGCCGGCTACAGGCCGAGGAATCGACGGAAAGAACGCAACGCCTGCAGGCGGCCCAACAGGAAGCCGTGCAACAGCAGAAAGCCGCGCAGGAAATCGCACAGGAGCAGGAATACCAGCAATTGCTCGCAGACGAGCAAGCGCAGCAACATCAGCATGAGCAGGCGCGCGCCCGGGCCGAAGCGGAGCGGCAGCAGCAGGAAAGCGCCGTCACCAATACCATCGTGGAGCAGGGCAGGGCGCGGCGCGCGGCCGAGAACCGCGCGGCGCTGCGCGCCACCGTCCTGGCGAACGACAACATTCCGGCCGGCCACAAAAAAGCCGCCTATGCCGCCGCCCTCAAGCGCGACGGATACATCAATCCCACGCTGACACAGGAAGACCACGCCGAAATCGATGAAACCATCGCTCCCTTGCCCAGCGCGCCGAACGAGCTGGTCGACGCGGTGCCCGAACGCAAGGATGCGCCGGCAACGCCAGCCGCGCCCAATACGGCGGCCGTCGACGCGGCGATCGCCGCCGGCATGCGGCTCAAGACGCCGGGCGGGTCGGTGCTGCACAAGCCGGGGTCGTCCAAAATTTTCCGCCTGAACAGCGCGCAAAAAACGCGTTACCTTGGCGCCATGAAGCGCATGGCGGCACCCGCCATGGAGGCGGTCGAGGCCGTTGCTGCCCAACACGAACCGGAAGAGACGAATGCCGAGGTAGCCTCCCCGACAAATGGCCCGGATATGGAAGACCCGGCCGGCGCCGCCCCCGCAGCGCCGGATGCGCTGTATGACCAAGCCGCCGCCTTCGTCCTCAAGAACCGCGATGCATCCATCCCGCTGGTGCAGGCGCATCTGAAAGTCGGCTATAACCGCGCCGCGCGCCTGATGGAACAGATGGAAGCGGGCGGGTTGGTCTCGACCATGCAATCAGACGGTAGCCGCGCGGTCTTGGCGGCCGACACAGCCACGCACGACGCGACCACCTCCCCCTCCAACGATCTGGCCGCGCCGGCCGATGCCCCAAAAGAGGCTGGCATCGATCACGCGCCGGCGCAGCGCGACGCGATTGCCGCCCGCTACGCGGCGCTGCTTGCGGAAGGGCGCGACGGCGTAAGCGCCGATCCCAAGGATTTCCATCGCAAGTTCGCCGATGACGTGCTTGCCAAGGACGCCTACGCGCTCAAGTGGATCACCAACGGCATGAACGAAAAGAGCAAGAAAGTGTTTGCCGAGTTCACCGGAACCAAGCTGCCCAAGGCGCAAGGCGCCTCGTGGACCGCCTTGAAAACCTGGGCCGGCGTCACGCCCGAACAGGATGCCGCCGTGACGGCCCGCGCCGATGCCGCGCGCCGCGCGAAGCAAGAGCGGGACGACGACGAAGTGGCCGAACAGGGTGCGAGCGGCCAGAAATTCAAGTCCAGCGCGAACGACGGCACGATCATCAGCGGCAAGGAAGCCGTTGATCGCCAGATCGAAGCGGGCTACACCTCCATCGAGAACCTGTCCAAGACGCCCATCCCCAAATACGCGCTGGTCAATCCGGCCCTTGGCCGCTTCTATCCGCTAGACAAAGTGGCAAAGCGCTATGCGGAGGTGGCGCTCAAGCGCCGCGGCCAGTCCGCGATCGCCAGGGACACCGACGGCGAATCGCTTGCCGGCGCCGACCAGGCGCGCGAATTGTCCGACGCCAAGGCGAAGGGGCAAACCGTCGTTGACGACAATGATGTGTCGCACCTGTTCGGCAAGAAGCCGTCGCCCCCTGCCAGCGCTGCGCCCGTGCCGGCGCCGGCCAATCCAACGCTGAGCAAGCAGGAACTCAACGCGATCTACGTGACCGACATGACGCCCGAACAACTCTTGCAGGCCAGGGAGGTGTTCGCCGGCCTGCCGCGCGCCAGGAAGATCGACAAGGAGATTCAAAAACGCGGGCTTGATGCGACGCCGGCGCCGGTTGCGCCAGAGGCCGCCCCAGAGGCAACGCCAGCGGTAGCGGCCCCGACCGTCAGCACGCCCCCGAAGGGCGTACAAAAGCTTCACCTCCAAGCTGCCTGGCCGTCGGTTGTGCCAAAAGCCGCCTCACCGGCAACGCCAGCGGCGCCGACGGAAGTGGCCAGCACGGTTGCGGAAAACCCGTCTTCCATTGTGGCTGAGCCGGACACGGCCAAGCTCAAGGAAGTGATTGCCGAGGCGGCCGCGCGCCTGGCAGGCTTGCAAAAGCTCCAATCGGAAGCGGGCAGCAATGCCTGGACGTATGACAAGAAGATCGCCGACGCGCAGCGCACGGTCGAGGCGTACCGGGAGGCGCTGGCGCGGCTGGAGCCAGCACCGACATCGACGCAAGCGCCCGCAGTTGCCGACGCGACAAGCGATATCGATACCGAAATGCAGGATGCGCTATCTCACCTGGCCGACGTGCTGGCAGACGTGTTCGGCGCCAAGCTCAACATCACTGGCCAGCAGCACACGGCCGGCGCATTGCTGCCGGCGCTGTCCAAGGTCATCGAACTGTTGGTGCGGCGCGGCGCGCGGTCCCTGAAAGACGCGCTGGCGCAGTCCGCCAAGGTCATGCGCGCCAACGCCGCCATTGCGCCGCACATGGACCAGATCAGCGCACGCCAGTGGAAGGCGGCCTATAATGCGATCGCCGAATACCACGAGGGAACCGACAGCGAGGCGGCCGTCGCGGGCATCGACGCCGATACCGTCCTGGGCCTGGTGCGAGCCGATGTGGCAACACAAGACACAACGAACAAACCTGAACAAAAGGAACAAGAAAATCATGATTCCACCATTACCAGACGCGCGCCTGCGCTCGATCACCCGCTGGATGAAGGACAGCGACCCGGTAGCCTCGATGCGCACCTCCGCGGAGCTAGACCAGCTCGCACGCGAGCTGGACGAGTTGATGATGGAAGAGTTCGAGGCCCAGGATTGCGCCTTGATGGAGCGAATGATGAAGACAAGCATTTGGGGGACGGAAGAAGGACTGGCCCGGTTTTCGATAGACAGACTGATGTTGTGGCAGGAAGTGGTGAGCGAGTTCCTGCCCATGACTTCCATCCGGGAATCGGAGGATTAACACGCGAAGGCTCGTGGTTCGAGGCCGCCAGGCGCAATATCGACCTGATCGATCTGGCCATCGCGATCGACAAGGAAGGCCGTCCGGCCACCCCTGACGAGCAAGCCCGGTTATCGAAATACGTCGGCTTCGGCGCCGGCGAAATCCGCAACAAGATTTTCCCCATCCCCCCGGCCTACGCCAAGCATGCCGACCCGTCGCGCCTGATCTGGTCGAGCCATATCCCGGACGCCCGCTGGAAAGCGTTGGCCGAACGCCTGGAAGCGCTGCCGCGCGACTGGCAAAAGTCCGTGCTGCAATCCTCGCAATATGCCCATTACACCAGCGAAGGCATCATCCGCTCGGTCTGGAGCGCCATGCAGCGTCTCGGCTTCACCGGCGGCAAGGTGTTCGAGCCCGGCATGGGCATCGGTTCGTTTGCGATGCTCATGCCCGACACGGTGCGCCAAACCTCTCACTATACCGGCGTCGAGTTCGACGGCCCGACCGCGTTGATAGCGAAATTGCTGTCGCCCGAACAGAACGTACTCCACGACGACTTCATCAAGCGCAAATTCCCGAAGAATTTCTTTGACGTGGCGATCGGCAACCCGCCTTTTTCTCAAACGAAGATTTTCGGCGACGCCGATTACGAGAAAAACGGCTTCATGCTGCACGATTTCTTCTTTGCAAAAAGCATCGACCGCGTGCGCCCGGGCGGCTTGCTGGCCTTTGTTACCAGCAAGGGCACGATGGACAAGCAGACCGACAAGGCCCGCAAGTACCTGGCCGAGTGGGCCGACCTGGTGGGCGCGATCCGCTTGCCCTCGACCGCCTTCGAGGACAACGCCGGCACCAGCGTCGTCACCGACGTGATTTTCCTGCGCAAGCGCATCGCCGGCGAAGCGCCGGGCGGCGCAGCATGGGCCGGCGTGCAGACCGTCGACACCAAGGACGGCCCGGTCGTGGTGAACGAGTATTTTGCCACGCACCCGGAAATGGTCCTCGGCCAGCAGCGCATTTCGGGCAACATCGACGACGCCGGCCGGCGCATCAACAGCAATGGGCGCGGCGCCGAAAAATACACCGTGGTCTCCTACGACAAGACCCCGGCCGAACTGGATGACAAATTCGCGCACGCCGTCGAGCGCTTGCCGGAAAACGTCTATTCCGTGCTGTCCCAGTCCAGCGAAAACGTCAGGCGGGAAACGGCCAAGATCGACTTCGACCCCAGCGTCAAGCGCGAGGGCGTCGTCTATCTGGCCAAGGACGGCACCCTCATGCGCGTGCATGACGGCGTGGGCAAAGCGCTCGATAGCATGGTGAAGTTGTCGGCCAATGACAAAGCCTGGTTTGCGAGTTACGTCGGCCTGCGCGATCTGGTCCAGGCAAGCCGGCTGGCCCAGGCCACCGACGGCGACTGGCCGGCGGCCATCAAAAAGCTAAACAAAGGCTACGACGCGTTCCGCAAGGAGCATGGTCCGATCAACGATTTCCGCATCCAGGTGCGCAAATCGACCGATGAAGAAGGCAATCCGGTCGAGACGGAATCGCGCGTCTACAAGAACTACCGACGCTACCGCGAGGATTACGACTCGGCTATCGTGACCCTGCTCGAAGCCGTCAACGAAGCCGGCGAGATCGTCAAAGGGCCATTCCTGCTCGGACGCACCATCGGCAAGCCGGTCACGCGCGATGTCAGGAGCATCGGCGACGCGCTGGCGGTGTCGCTGGACGCGGTGGGTTCGCTCGACTTGCGCGACGTGGCCGGCCGGATCGGCTTGAGCCAGGCCGAGACGATCGAGGCGCTGGACAGGCAAATCTACAAGACGCCGGAAGGGCAATGGCAGTTGGCCGACGAATACCTGTCGGGCGATGTGGTGGCCAAGCTCGATGAGGCCGAGCATGCCGTCCGGGTGGACCCGGCGCTGCGGCGCAACGTCGAAGCGCTCAAGGAAGTGCAGCCGGAAAAGCTGGGCCCGTCGCAGATCAGCGCCAAGCTTGGGGCGTCGTGGATACCTGCGTCTCACGTCAACGCGTATGCCCAGGAGATCGAGGCCGGCGCCGTGACGTTCGACCCCACCACCGAAACATGGCAGGTTGACGGCGGCAATCTGCGCAGCCAGCGCCGCGCCGGCGCCGAATACGGCACCGCCATGCGCTCACCATCGGAATTGCTGGAAGCGGCCTTGAACAGCCGCCCGGTCAAGATCGTCGGCAAGGACGCCAACCAGAAGAGCGTCACGGATGTAGCGGCGACCACGGCCGCCAACGAAGCGCTCAAGAAGATCAAAGACAAATTCAAGGGCTGGATCTGGACCGACACGGAACGGGCGTCCGAGCTCGTGGAGAGCTACAACAAGCGTTTCAATAATATCGCCCCGCGCCGCTTCGACGGCTCCCATTTGACGCTGCCGGGCGTGAGCCTGCGCTACACCCTGCACCCGCACCAGTTGCGGGCGATCTGGCGCATGATCCAGACCGGCAATACCTACCTGGCACACGCGGTCGGCGCCGGCAAGACGATCGAGATGATCGCGGCCGGGATGGAGCAAAAACGGCTGGGTCTCATCAAAAAACCCATCTACGTCGTGCCGAACCACATGCTGGAACAATTCTCCAACGAATTCATGGAGTTGTACCCGCTGGCCAACATCATGGTCGCCGACGATGAAAACTTCTCGGCCGAACGCCGCAAGGCATTCATCGCCTCGGCCACGATGAACGCGCCGGACGCCATCATCATCACTCACGACGCCTTCCAGCGCGTCGGCGTGAAAGAGGAAACCGTCGCGCCGATCCGCGACGCCCTCCTGGCCGACCTGGAAATCGAGTTGTCCGAGACCGCCAGCGGCAACGACACCCGCGTGCGCCGCAGCCAATTGGAGCAGCAGATCGAGGCCGTGACGCAGCGTTTCGACCGCATCATCGGCGCCGGCGGCAAGGACTCGACCATCAAGTTCGAGGACATGGGCGTCGATTTCGTCTTCGCCGACGAAGCCCACGTCTTCCGCAAACTCGATTTTCACACGGCCCAGCAAATCAAGGGGATCGATCCGAACGGCTCGAAGCGCGCGCTCGACATGTATGTCAAGACGCGCTGGCTCGACCAGCAGCGGCCGGGCCGCTCGATGGCCTTTGCGTCGGGCACGCCCGTCACGAACACGATGGGCGAGCTCTACACGATCATGCGCTTCTTCGCGGCCGACGAACTCGACCGCGCCGGCATTGCCACGTTCGACGCCTGGGCCCGCCAGTTCGGCGAGGTGACGCCGGCGCTGGAACCGAACGCGGCCGGCAAGTACGAATTGATCGAGCGCTTCGCCAAATTCGACAACGTGCCGGAACTGATGTCGCGCGTGCGCCAATTCATGGACGTGCTCACGTCGGAGAGCTTGGGCGCGCTGGTCAAGCGCCCCGACCTGGCGGGCGGCAAGCCGCGCCTGAACATCGTCGCGCCGAGCGCCGCGTTAGACGCCTACATGAAGACCCAACTTGCACCGCGTATCCAGAAATCGAAGGACTGGAAGCCCACGAAGGAAGAACCGAACAACCCGGACCCGATCGTCGCCATCATCACCGACGGCCGCTTTGCCGCCATCGACCCACGCTTCTTCGGCGGGAATCTGGACCCGGATGGCGAAAGCATCATCACGACGATGGGCGATAAAGTCGTCGCCGGCTATCACGCCGGTTCCGGCAACGTGTATTTCGACAAGGAAGGCAAACCCGAGCCGCTCAAGGGCAGCACGCAAATCGTGTTTTACAACCTGGGCTTCGGCGAACAGTCGCAGAAAAACCGGGGATTCAACTCGCGCGCGGCCTTTACCAAGCGCCTGACGGACGGCGGCATCCCGCGCGCCCATATCGCGTGGTTCGACGACGCCAACAGCGACGCCAAGAAAGAAGCGATCTTCAAGGCCATGCGCAGCGGCAAGATTCGCGTGCTGATCGGCTCGGCCAAGAAGATGGGGACCGGCGTGAACGTGCAAAAGCGCCTGGCCTTGCTGCACTACCAAGACCCTCCGTGGTTCCCCGCCGATGTCGAGCAGCCGCACGGCCGCATCATCCGCCAGGGCAACCAGAACAATGAAGTAGGAATCGAGTGGTACACCACCAAGGGCACCTATCAATCGACCATGTGGCAGATGGTCGCGCGCAAGCAGCGTTTCATCGACCAGGCATTCACGGGCGACAAGTCGATGCGCAGCATGGACGACATGGGCGAGGCGTCGCTATTCGAGCAGGCCGCCGCCGTCGCCTCGGGCGACCCGCGCGCCATCCAGTTGGCGGGCTTGAAACAAGATGTCGAGCGCTACGAGCGTTTGCAGGCGGCCCACGCCAGCGAGCAGATCGCCGTGCGCAGCGCCTTGCGCGGCGCCGAATGGGAGGCGGAAAGCGCCGCCCGCGCCGTCGTCACCTATGGCAATGCCTTCAAGGCCATCGGCGAGCGCTTTTTCACGTTCACCACGGCGAAGGTCGGCGCCGCCGAGTTTCACAAGATGGGCGAGTTCGGCCAAGCGCTCAAGGTAGTGTTCAACCAGACGGTGGCCGATGCGGTCACGCACCCGGCCGCGGGCAATGCGCGCGAGGTTGCCAGCCTGGGCGATCAATTGGGCATCACAATGGAAGGCACGCGCGAGCCGCAGCATCAGGAATTGACGGGCAATTTTGAGCTATTGATGAACGTCGGGGGCTTGCGGATGCAGATTGCGCTGGCCCCGGGCATGGGAGCCGATATCGATGCCACGGGCCTGGCGCGGCGCGTCGTCAACAAGATCAACGGGATCGAGCCCGAGCTGCAGGCGGCGCGCCGCCGCAAGAACGGCAGCGAGACGGACGTGGTGCGCCTGCGCAAAAAGCTGGGCGCCCCGTTTGAATACCAGCAGGAGATGGCGGAAAAGTATGGCGACTTAAAGCGGCTGGAGGAAGAACTGCGCCAGGAGGGGCTGAAAAAGGATGACCCCGCCCCGGCCACCGGCCGTATCAATGCCGACGGCTCCACCGGCCAGCAAGCCGCGAAGGCGCCGGCCATGCCCTTGCAGCGCGCCGATGGCTCGTTCGCGCGCCAGGCGCCGCTGGACGGCTTGCTGTTTAGCCGCGCCGGCGAGTCCGGCGATGTTTTACAACAGATCAGCCAGATCGGCGACGCGTTCCGGTATCGCACCTCGGACAAGGACACGGTGGAAGGCATCACGCACGATGTCGACGCCGACGTGAAAGTCAAGAAGATCACCAGCATTCCGGGCGAGACCCGCTATGAATTCGCGTTTCCGGACCAGACGACGGCTAGATTGATGGTCCGACCGTTCAACCAGTATGGAAAGAGCGTCTATGGGTTCGAGCTGGACATCGACGGCGAAATGGACAATGTGGTCGATGAGCGCCCGGGCCAGTTCAGCGACGAGGCGTATGGGAAGGGCGATGTCTGGATCGATGTCTCGCTATTGAACGAGGGCGGCGGCTATGGGGCGAAGATGTACCATATCGCCGCCAACTACGCCCACAACACCAATAATGTGTTCATCGGCGATCCTGCCGGCATGTCGCACGCGGCCCTGTTGCGCCGACCCGAACAGATGCTGTCGTCGGCGCTCAAATTCGGCACCACCGAACACCTGGCGCCGCATCCGAAGCAAATCAAAGGCAACGCGGCGAACGGCATCGCCCCGCTCGATTGGATCTACGGTGACCACCTCGGCAATATCCACAAGCTCATTGACGTGAACCTGAAACATATCGACAATGCCGGGGGAAATGGAGGTATCGGCTATGACAAGCACGCAGGACGATTCACCGCGGAAGATGGAAGCGGACTTACGCGAAAAGATTTACTCGGACTGGCAAAAGCTGGACTGGCGAGAACAGCAGCGGCAGGTGGCGGTACACTTGCGCGATACGCACTCTTATCTGCCGGCCTACGAGAACTTCGGGCCGGACCAGGAGAACGGCGACCCGGCGGAATCCTGGTATTTCTTCGCGACCAGTTGCGCGACCATGTGTCCGCCGTGGATCAGGGCAGTGGCAAACTTAAAGAAATCTTCTACAGCCGAAGAGTAGACGGCACGCCCGATCCGGGCATTGATAGCAATGACTTCCATGCCGATCTGCCGGCAGCGCCCACGCTCGAAGCCGGGGACGCCGGCGCAGTGCCGGCCCCGGCCACGCTAAGCGGCCGGGATCTGTTACAGGCGCGAAAAGACGGCCAGGTGCTTAACCGCGCGCTGGCCGGCGCCGGCATGGACCCGGTGCGCATTCTGCGCACTGCCCCCAACCAGCAGTTCGCCATCGCACGCAAGATCGGGGAAGCGCTCGGCATCAAGGTGAACTTCATCGGCGGCGCCGACGGCTTTGACGGCGTGGCCTACAAGGGCGTTGCCTATCTCGCCGATGGCATGACGCATCCGGCGCTGGCGATCGCCGGCCATGAAACGCTGCATGCGCTCGAACAAAGCAATCCCGCCCTGGGCGAGCGCCTGCGCGCGCAGATCCGCGACTACTTGAAAGATGGGGTCGTGCTCGACCGGCAAGCGCGGGAAGAAGTCTTGAGCGGCTTCATGGACATTCCCTACGCCAAAGCCGAAGGCGAAGTGCTGGCCGATATCAACGGCGCCATGTGGATGGACCCGGTATTTTGGCGCGATCTGGCAAAGGCAGACCACAACCTGTTCCGCCAGGTGGCTTACAAATTCATGCAGATCGCGACCAAGGCAATCGACAGCCTGCGCGGCTCGCGCTTCGACGTGTCAACGCTGGTGCGCGATGTCGCGGCCGTGCGCGCCATCATGGTGGCGACCTGGGCCGGCCATGCCCGGGGCTTGACCGGCGGCGATGCGCGCGCGGCGCTCGATCGCCAGCGCGGCGCGGGTCGCCAGTTCGCGGTCGCTGCACTACAATATGGCGGACGCGCGGCGTATGCCAGCTTGCGCGCCGTCGGCGCCACCATGCTGAGCTACCCGCAATGGGTGGTCACGAAGACGCCCAACTTTCAACAGTTTTACGGCGATTGGGAAAACAGCAATGCAGCAGACCGAGACACATCCGGATTTTATCCAGGCGCTCAAGGCGGCGACGACAACCGAAGAGATCACCGCGGCGCTGATGTTGCTGCCCCCGGGCGCCCCACCTTCCCCGGACAGTGCGGACCCATTCGAGCGTTTGGAAGCCCGGAATCTGCAACAGGTGGAAGAACGGGCGCAGGCGCTGCGCGAGAACCCGCGCTCTACTATCACGGCAGCCGGGCCGACGTCGACTCCTTCGACCTGAATCACGGGGACCGCAAGGATAACGGCTGGCTGGGCACCGGCGTCTATGTCACCACCGACGAAGACCTGGCCCATTCCTACGCCAGCCTGAAGCGCGGCGCGGCCGGTCCCAACATCGCCCCGCTTTTTGTTGCAGTGCGCAATCCCTACGTCGCGACACCGGCACTCAAGGCGCAACTGCGCACGGCAAGCCGGGCCGGCATCGACCTCTTCACCTCCAAACTGGTGGCCGCCGGCCATGATGGCGTCGTCCTCAATTTCCCCGACGGCTCGCAGGAGCTGGTGGCATTCAATCCGGCCGCCGTCAAATCGGCGATCGGCAACAACGGCGGCTTTGATGCCGGCAGCGCGGACATCCGCTTTAGCCGCTTTGGTCTGGGCGATGCGCTGGCCAGCGCCGCCAACAGCATCAACGCCGTGCGCCTGCCGGCAAACTACCTGGTAGGCGACCTGTTCAACGATGCCGGAAAACTCAACTGGTGGCATAAAACCGTCGGCACCATGGACAACCTGGCCAAGCGCGCGCCGGCATTCGCCAAAGTGTACGAGGCCGTGCAAAGCTTCATCGGCGACGTATCGCGCTATGCCGTGGTGGCCGCCGACCTGGCGCCGACGCTGTTGCCGAAACTCGAAAACGTCCGCGACATCGTGGGCGCGGCGCGCAAAAAACCGCTGACGGCCGCGGACACCAAGGCGATCGGCGCGCCGATCTTTGAAGGCACGCTGGTGTGGGCGCGCGACGAACACGGCGATCCGATCAAGGTCAAGGAACTGGAAGAGCGGGCGGAGAAACTGACGACGGACCAGAAGGCGCAAATTTTGCTGGAAAAGCGCGTCATCGACGACGGCCAGAACAAAGCGTGGCGCAATAACCCGCTCGACTTTTACGAAGCGACGATCAAGCGGCGCTTCAACGAGTCGCAATTGAAGGCCGGGGTGGTCTGGTCCGGCGCCGAGTTGCGCGCGATGTTCGGCTTAACCGATACGCAGATCGGCCAGTACCGCGAATTCCGCGCGGCGACAGACAAGAGCCTGACCAACCTGTCGATCAGCGAAATGGTGAAGCTGGGCGGCAAGGATGCCAAGGGCATGATGGAGCGCGCGGTGGCGGCCGGCAACATCCACCAGGCGGCCGAACTGTTGCGCGACCATTTTATCGCGCTGGCCAAGGCCGAACCCGAGAAGCTCACGATGCACCTGGACACGGCCAAGCAGATCATGGACCTAGCCGACAAGGGCGCCGACCTGATGGCCCGTGGCTACGCGCCGCTGTCGCGCTTCGGAAAATACACGGTGTATGTGCAGGAAGACGAGGAGCAGGCATATTTCGGCATGTTCGAGTCGCAGTTCGAGGCATCCAAAATGGCGCGCAGGATGCGCACCGAATACCCCGGCGCCGCCGTCACGCACGGCACGGTGTCGCAGGAGGCATATAAACTGTTCGCCGGCGTCTCTCCCGAGACCATCGAACTGTTCGGCTCGATGGTGGGACTGGACAGCCAGGCCGACGCGAAAAGCACGGAGGTGTACCAGACCTATCTCAAACTCGCCAAAAACAACCGCAGCTCGATGAAACGCCTGATCCAGCGCAAAGGCATCGCCGGCTTCAGCGAGGATGCCGGACGGGTGCTGGCCGGCTTCATCTACTCCAACGCGCGCCTCACGGCCGGCAACGCGCACCTGGGCGACATCGACGCGGCGATAACAAAAATCCCGAAACAGGAGGGCGAACTGGCCGACGCCGCAGTGCAACTGCGCGACCACATCAAAAACCCGGAAAGCGGCGGGGTCAAGCTGGGCGGCCTGATGTTCGCGCAATTTTTGGGCGGCTCCGTCGCGTCGGCGATGGTCAATTTGACGCAACCGTTGACGATGACACTGCCTTACTTGAGCCAGTTTGGCGGTATCGGCAAGGCCGGAAAACGCCTGGTGGCCGCCGTGCGCGACGCCGGCAAGGCCACCACCGGCGAGGCCGGGCTGGATGCCGCCATGAAGTGGGCGACCGAAGAGGGCATCGTCGCGCCGCAGGAAGTCCACTACCTGCAGGCGCAAGCCGCAGGTACCGGCGCGCTGCAATCTGGCGACGGCACGACCGTGGGCGACACCCGCGCCGCGCTGAACAACACGCTGTCGAAAGTCATGGTCGGCTGGGGCAAGCTGTTCGCCATGGCCGAGCTGACGAATCGCCGCGTCACCTTCATCGCGGCCTACCGCACGGCGGTGGAAGAAGGCATGGGCGACCCGGCCCGCTTTGCCCAGGAATCCGTGTCGCAGACCCAGGGCGTCTACAACCCGGGCAATAAGCCGAAGTGGGCGCGCGGCGCGCTGGGCGGGCTGGCCATGACTTTCAAGCAGTATTCAATCGCCTACGTCGAGCTGCTGTCGCGCATGGCGTTCGCGGGCGAACCCGGCTCCCCGGAGCGCGCGGCCGGCCGGCGCGGCGCGCTGTACATGCTGGCGGTCTTGTTTTTGATGTCCGGCGCCGACGGCCTGCCGTTCGAGCAGGACTTGGAAGACGTGATTGACGGCGCAATGCAGCGCATGGGGTACAACTTCAGCACGAAGCGCGAAAAGCAGGCGTTCCTGACCGAAGCGCTGGGCGCCGGCGCCGCCGACTTCGCGCTCAAGGGTATATCGAGCATGCCGGGCATGCCGATCGATGTCGCCGGCCGCTTCGGCATGGGCAACCTGATCCCGGCCACCGGCGTATTGACCAAGAAGGATTCTTACGCCTCCGATATCGCCGAACTTGCCGGCCCCGCCGGCGATTTCGTCAAACGCACCTTCTCGGCCACCGGCAAGGCGCTGGGAGGCGATCTTGGCGCCGCCGCGCTCGATATCTCCCCGATGTCGGCGCGCAACCTGGCAAAGGGCGTGGACATGCTATCCAGCGGCGCCTACAAGGACGCGCGCGGCTACAAGGTCAACGACGTGACGCCGCTGGAAGGCGCCATGAAAATCGTCGGCTTCCAGCCCAACAGCACCGCAAACATTCAGGATGCCAAGGGGCAAGCGTTGAGCATGATCGCCCAGAACCGGATGCGCTCGGCCGAAATCCAGGAGCACTGGGCCCAAGGCATCGTCGGCGGCGACGAGGACATGATCCGGGAAGCGCGCGCCTGGCGCGACGACTGGAACAGGAAAAACGCCGACACGCCCGTCAACGTCAACATGCCGGCGCTCATGAAGCGCGTGCGGGCGATGCGGCAGGACGTGGCCATGCGCACCCAGGCCACCGCCCCGAAGGCGCTGAAACAGGCGGTGCGCAATGAGTTGATGGAAACCAGGGGATAGAAAAAGCGGGTGCGGGTGATTCCGGGCCCGCTTTTTTGTATGAATCGGAGCGGCACAGGCCGGCATACCTGAGTCCACATGAGCGCTCGGTTCAGGAAACGACCTGCATCCAATCGGCGCAGCGCAGGCGGCCGGCCACAGCCATATACAGGGCATCCGAGTCGGCTCCCGCTTGCCCGCGGCTGGGAAAAATTTTGATTTTAGCGTACACTGTGCTATAGGAACCTGACATCATGCCTAAAATTCACATTGAAAATTACCCCCAACTTCGCAGCATCGCGTGGAACCGCCCTGGCGCAGTAACCATTGATGCCGAGGATGCGTTCGCGTTGTACGAGGCGAACTGGCGCTATGTCGATCAAGAAACTCTGACTGCTCAAGAAGCACACCTCATCCAGCAACTTAAGCAAGAGATCGGCCACGGCGTCATGTATGTATAAGCGCGAGCATCATCGCGTCATCGACTCCCTCCTCACATTTTTCGATCCCCAGCTTCTGCGTCAGTGCCGCTGCTACTTCGGCGGAGGCACTGCCATCGCCCTTCTGCTTGATGAATACCGTGAAAGCGTTGATATAGATTTTATTTGCGCTTCGCAGGAAGGCTATCGCGAGTTACGCAATATTGTTAACCAGCAAAACTTAGGGGCATTGCTGACGGCGCCGGTCAAATATCCACGCGATGTCAGGCTGGATCGATACGGCATTAGAACTTTTCTGGAGATCGACGGTACGTCAGTCAAAGTGGAGATCGTCCGCGAAGATCGCATTGATATATTGATGGGCGAGGACTATCCATCGTTTCCCGTTACGGCTCTCAGCCGCATAGACATGTTTGCCGAGAAGCTATTGGCGAATGCGGACCGGGGGGGAGACAAGTCAACCATGAGCCGCGACATGATCGACACCGCGATGATGATGCAGGCATGGGGACCGATCCCCCCGGAATCGCTTTCCAAAGCCAGGCAGGCATACGGACAGAGCATCGATCGCTCTTATTCAAAATCACTTGCCATGATTAACGATCCCGTCCATCTCGGAACCTGCCTCGACCAGATGAAAATGGATCAAAGTCTGTTGACGATTATCCCAGAAGTTTTAGCAAAATATCCAATTTAATCTGGCTGAGAATGGCGAGTTGAGTGATCCCGCGCGGAACGCTTGGTGGAAGAGCATTTTTTCAGCATCGATGCGTGCGATAGTCCGGCGCGCCAGCGGATGTCGTTTCGCTCTTCTCGTGGCGATAGGCGGTCATGTCCATGGCCGCCCCGGAGAAATTAGATTTTGATGGCGTCAAGCGACTTGCCCGCCGCCAAATGATACTGCACCCATTGTGGACGACGGCCGCGCCCCGACCATTGTTGTTGCGCATTCTCCGGATTGCGGTACTGGGGCGCCACCGGGCTTTTTACAGTGGCGGTTTTCGTTGACATCAACTCCGACAAAGGCAGGCCAATACCTTGGGCAATCGCCAGAATCTGTTCGCGCGCCTTCGCAAGCTCCTGGTGCTGCCGTGCCTTTATTTGTGCGCTCACCTCGTCGTTCAGCTTGCGTAATTCAGTTGACGACAAATTTGACAATTCCATGATTGTTCCCTTTAAATATAAATTAGATTTCTTTACGGAATGAATTATACGAATGGAATTTTGATTTGTAAAGTAATCTGTAAACTGGTTTAGTAAACTATTTAAAGGCTGTGTCACCTCTTCGTCCGTTACATCCGGCTTCCCGGTCGGCCGCAAACGCCTTGTTCAAGCACCCGGCAATTTCACGCGCGCGGTGGTCTTCCAGCATCGATTGCGGCATGTGCTTGATCGCCCTATCCTAGTCAGCGCCCAGACAGGGACGTTGTTCCAAAGAGGAACAAATGGCAGCGCACGCGTCCTGGCAAAATCGAGCAAGATTGCCGTAAAAAGAGTATTATATTGCCGTTTTACCAGTTGTTTTTCTTAATACGTTGCGCCACATCAATTAAGGCTACATAAGCCCTGCTAATTTATTCTAGCAGGGCCATCATGTCGGCGCCCTACCCCGAGCATGACAAACAACGCCCATTTTTATGTGCAAGCCCCGGCGCGCGCAGCGTTCAAGACACCAGAACACGCCCCCGGCAAGTTTCAGAAAGAAAGTTCCCCACCATGCCCGACGCGTCATACCTGCAAAAACGATCTGGCATCAGCCAGGCCAATCGGCTCATCAAGCTCGATACTCCGCTCGGTCCAGATATATTGCTGCCGCAACGCGTCATTGCCCATGAAAAACTTGGCCGCACCTACCGCTACACCGTCGATTGTCTCTCCCTTGAGCGCGACATCGAACTCAAGAAGCTCATCGCGCAGCCGGTCACGCTCTGGGTGCAGCAAACCGACCGCGGCTATATGCCCGTGCATGGCTACGTCCATACGATCAAAAAGCTCGGCAGCGACGGCCAGTTCATCGCCTGCCAGCTTACCTTTGCGCCCTGGCTCGATTTCCTCAAATTCCGCCAGGATGCGCGCATCTGGCAAGACAAGAGCGCCGACGACATCCTCACCGACGTGTTCAACGCCCATCCTCAAGCGCGCGGCAATTTCCGTTTCAGGCTTAACAACGGCGGCCAGCCAACGGCGCAGCGCTCCTATTGCGTCCAATATGAGACCGACTGGAATTTCGTCCATCGCCTGATGGAAGAGGAAGGCTGGTTTGGCTACCATGAGCAAAAGGAAGACGGCACGGCCCACACGCTCATCATCACCGACAACGCGCAAGCGCTCCCGGCCCTGGTGTCGCAGGAGATTTATTTCCACACCGGAGGGACCGGCGATGAGGTCGACAAGATCGTCCAGTGGGGCGGCACTCGCACGCTATCGTCCAACCTCTTGAGCACCCAGACCTTTGATTACAAAGAGCCGGCCTACCCTCAAGACAAGAACAAACGGATTTACCCCGAGCATGGGGCGGACACGACGGCCGCGCTGGAAGTCTACGAATACACCGGCCCCTATACGCATTCGGACGACCCGCAAGGCGAACGGCAAGCCGATATCCGGGTGGAGGGATGGGAATCGCTCATCAAGCGTTTTCATGGCGTCGCCGGCAACCGCAGCATGCCGGTCGGGCATTTTTTCAGTCTGGAAGATCACCCGGCCCACCGGGGCGACCCCGCCGAAGACCGGGAATTCATCGTCATCGAGGTGGAATGGTTCATCGAAAACAATCTGCCGCTATCGAACATTGGCAAGGACTTCCCCGGCAGTCTCAAAGGCGAACTGGACGCCTTCAAGGAGCAGATGGGCGTACCCGCACAAACCGGTACGGAACGCACCGGCCATTGCTTCAACCGCTTTGAAGTGCAGCGCCGCAAGGTGCCGTTTCGCAGCGCGCTAGAACACAAGAAGCCAGTCATGCATGCGCAGACGGCAACGGTCGTCGGTCCCGCCAATCATGAAATTTACACCGACAAACTGAACCGCGTCAAAATCAAGTTTCACTGGGACCGCATCAATCCGGGCGATCAAATGGCATCCACCTGGGTGCGCGTCAGTTTCCCGAACGCCGGCGATGATTGGGGCACGATGCATGTGCCACGGGTCAATCAAGAAGTTATCGTGATATTTCTTTGCGGAAATATTGATAGACCCGTTGTGACTGGCCGCCTGCACAACAATCACCAGTCGCCCCATTGGCATAGTAACGGCACGCTCTCTGGCACTAAAACCAAGGAGGTCGGCGGGAGCGGATTTAACCAGATCGTGTTTGACGACAACACGGGCCAGAACCGGGTTCACCTCTACAGCACGAACACCCATGCCCAGTTGAACCTGGGCTATCTGGTGAGGCAGCAAGGCAATCAGCGCCAAGGGTTCTACGGTTCCGGTTTTACCTTGAGCACCGACGCCTATGGCGCCATCGTGACGAACAAGGGATTGTATATCAGCACCTTTGGCCGGCCAGGCGCCAAAGGCACGCAACTCGATGTCAGGGAAGCCCATCAGCAACTGGAAGCGGGATTAAGTCTGACAAAAACCCTGTCGGACAATGCCGGCAAGGCCAATGCCGAAGCGCTGGCCGGGCAAGACGCACTCGGCAAGTTCGCCGATGCCACGCAGGACAAATATGACGGCAGGAGCCAGGAGCAGGCCAACCGCTTCAAGGAGCCTGTGTTGCTGGCCGCCTCCCCGGCCGGGATCGGGCTGACCACGCCCAAGGGCGCTCATATCCATACGGGCGAGGATGTCACGCTCTCGTCCGGCCAGGATACCAATCTGGCGGTCGGCAAAAGCCTCGTCGCCAGCGTGATGGAAAAAATCAGCTTCTTTGCCAACAAGGCCGGCATCAAAATGTTCGCGGCCAAAGGCAAAATCGAGATTCAGGCGCAGAGCGACGATCTGGACATCATCGCGGAAAAAGTGTTGCGGCTGCTCTCGACCACGGGCCGCATCAATATCTTTGCGAAGGAGGAAATATTGCTGGGCGCGGGCGGCAGCTACATCAAGATTAACGCGGCCGGCATCACCGGCGGCACGTCGGGGGCGTGGGTGCAGCACGCGGCCACGCACGCACTGGTGGGGCCGGACAAGGCCGACTACGTGATGCCGGTCCTGCCGAGCGCCCAGAATACCTGGGTGAAAATGCACGCCCAACATGACGACGCATGGGATACCCCGTGGCCGTTGGCGCAAACGAAATTCGACGTCGGCGGCGAAACCATCCACAAAGCGGTGCCCATCAACCCAGCCAAACCAAGCGGAAAATAATATGTCGAACACCCAACCAGGCAACGCGCCGCAAATAACACATCTGCAAGTGCCGAAAGACGGCGCCGTTCTTGTTACCGTCGAATCGGACGTAACGGAAAAGGAAATTGTCGAAGAGCGCGAAACCATCGTTCAGCGACTGCATGCCGCCTACCTCAACCTTACCGACGAAATGGCGGAGTTTCAGCGGGAATGGGATGACAACCCGACAGCGGCATTCATCCACAGCGCCAGGGACGGCTGGAATCAGGGCGGCGCCGCATGGTTGAGCGACCAGGCCGAACTGTTCGAGAAAAAAACCTGGGTGAGTCTGGGCGACAAAATCAAGGAAGCGGCCGGCACCAGTTACGACAGGCTGGCCACCTACAGCAAGGGGCGCTATGTCGAAATCCAAAAAGAGGTCAACAAGCACGTTGCCAAGCCTGCCGACACCATCTACAACTGGGCATGGTGGCAGACTGCACTGAAAGACGAGGCCGATAGCCTCTACACCCAGCAGGTCAAATATCTGGAATCCGCCAAACACGATATTGTCGATACCGCCAATAGCGTACTGAACACGTTCCACATGTCGCAAAAAATCTACCAGCACCGCGAGGCGATCCTCAACTTGCCCAATCTCATTGCCGATGGCAAGCCAATACCAATACAGGCGTTTGTCGAGGGCGTGCTCATGGATATTGACCCGGAACTGGCAAAAGCGATCAGGCACGATCCAAATTTTTATCTGGTTCTGGAAGTCATCGCCGACAATGACAGCGCCTTGACCTACCTCTCGTATGTGGGGCTGATGATAGAGGCGATCCCGCCCAATTTCTACGCCTATGTGGCCGGCAAGGGCGGCGCCTACGTAATGATCGAAGTCGTGATGCTGATCGTAACCGCCTTGTTGAGCGCGGGCAGTGCCGTGGCGGCACGCATCGCCATGCTCGTCGCCCGGTTTGCGGCCAACAGCGCCAAACTGGTTAACATCGGTAAAAAACTCCAGCGCGCCAAGGCTGCCGTGGATGCGTTTATCCGCGCCATTGAAGATTTCTCCGATGCTGTTGGCGATCTGCATAATCTCGGCGCCAAACTGGTAAGGGCGCGCAGCAAGAAGCTGCATGTGAGAGGCCACACCAAGACCACGTTGCAGGCCAAGAGGGAAAGCATCAAGCGCGACAAGAAATGCCGTAGGTGCGGCAGCACGCAGCACAGCACGCCGCGTTCGCGCATCGGCACGGTGGTGTACAAGTAAGCCAGTCGAGCAGTTACATCATTGAACCGCCACATTATTCAGATAAAACGAAGCGATGAAGATACCCAAACAATTAGAGATACCAAAACAATTAGAGAAATCCATACCATTTGGGAACTGCTCGAAAGACAGTCAATATCTCGACCGCATCAAAAAGGCAATTGAGGACGAAAAGGGACATCCGAGGCATCATGGGGTGCTGATGCAGGCGCATCATCTTATTTCCGGAGAGGGAATGAAACTTTCCGGACTAGGACATAAAATAGCAGAATTTGGTTATGACATTAACCTGCTTCCAAATCTTGCTTTTATTCCATGCACCTTGCAAGGCGCCTGTTATCTCGGCGTGCAACCACATCGGGGAAATCATACAGCACATGTTGACCAAGATGATTATGATGACGATCGAGAACCCATGAATTACCATAAAATGGTAGTTGATCTACTTAAAAGACTTGATCTACCGATAAGAAATGAGTGCCCAGGTTCTGATGCACACAAAGAAGAAGTAATTCGTGAAAAACTCAACAAGTTAAGCAAAGAGATTTTGAATCGCATACAAAATAGCCCCGGCTCTGCTCCATTAACGAATATTGCTAAACATTTTACAATAAACAGCCACATAGGTTGTGGTGGT
The DNA here is from genome assembly GCA_040544385.1 of Oxalobacteraceae bacterium GrIS 1.11. GTDB lineage: Bacteria > Pseudomonadota > Gammaproteobacteria > Burkholderiales > Burkholderiaceae_D > Janthinobacterium. The sequence goes on along the minus strand of JBEONR010000046.1, from coordinate 13,680 downwards.
GTAGATTCTGTTACTATTCACAATGGATTGACACCATGTTCAGTCGAAAGATTCCATAAAAATAAGCAATCGCCTGGACAGAAATCTGAGAATATTACCTACATAAATGACGGAAAATTCAAATTACAAATTGGAAAATAAATATATGACAATTTACGATCAACAATATTATTTTCTTCGATCGGCTGACAATGATAGTCATCCAATTTTAACGCCAGATAAAAATACAGAAGACCGCACTTTTCGTTTTGAGGCACAACCTCTTAGCTCTCCACCGTTGATTTTTTTTAATGGAGCTAAGGATTATCAACAGAAAATGAATATTCCTGGCATTGAAATTCCTCCTGAAATTTTATTCGATGGAGGCAATATACTAATTCCCAGCCGAATACGCGAAGCTTTATTGAATATAGATATTCCTAATTTAGATATGCATCCTGCCGTTTATATTCATGATGATGGTAAATGGTATGAAGATTACTGGTATATGACATTTACAGAAGAATTTGACTGTTGGGATAGAGCCAACTCCGTTTATGAAGATGAGCCAATGGAAATTGGTGGTTTTACACTTTACAATATATATAAATATAGCCTTAATCAAGAAATTTTTGACAAAACCTCAATGAAAAATAGACTGCTATTTAAAATGGGAGGAAGCTTGGATGCATTCATTGTTTGTGACAAAAGCATTGCCAATCTATTTCCTAACGATGAAAAAAGCGGTATGAAATTACTTTTAGTTTCTGATTATTAATTCCCGTTGGCACACGGCGCGCACGGGATTGTGATATTGGATGAGCTACTGTCGCACCGCAAACGTGAACTTGGCCGATTATTATATGAATGATTACGATAAACAATATTACTTTATTACAATTCCAAAGAATAGCGACCACCTTCCATCGTTATCACCAGACTTAAATACTGAGGATCGTAGATTTCGGTTTGAGGCGCAGCCATTAAGTTCAGCTCCATTGGTTTTTCATAATGGATTAAAGGAAAACAATAAAAAAAAGAATATCCAAGACATCGCAGCGGATTTTCTATTTGACGGATCAAATTTTATGGTTCGCAGCAAGGTTCGTGAGGCATTATTAGACTATGATATTCCTCATCTAGACATGCACCCTGCTATTTATATTGATGATCGTGACAATTGGCATGAAGATTATTGGTACTTAACTTTTACTGAACGCTTTGACTGCTGGGATCGAACCAACTCCACCTATGAAGATGACCCTGTAGAAATGGGAGGTTTTAAACTTTATGGAATCTATACGCATAGCCTAGATAAAGAACTTCTTGATAAAATACCGCTAAACCAACGCTTGCTTTTTAAATTGGGCGGAACATTAAGTGCATTTATTGTCTGCCATGAAAGTATTTCCCATCTGTTTTATACCGGCGATCAATGCGGTTCAAAACTCACCTTAATTTCTGATTATTAATTTGCCTGACCATACGGCACGCGCGGGAGTGTATAAGATTGGATGAACTACTGCCGTATTACGAACGTGAACTGGGTCTCCTGAGACGCTATTTACGTGAGTTCTCCGAGCGCCACCCAAAAATTGCCGGCAACTTGCTGATGGCGGGCGAGGTCTGCGAAGACCCGCGCATCGAGCGCCTGATTCAATCCTGCGCCTTTCTCAATGCGCGGACTGCAAAGCGCCTCGACGACGACTATCCCGAGTTCACCGAGGCGCTGTTGGAGGTGCAGTATCCGCATTATCTGCGCCCCTTTCCCTCCTGCTCGATTGTGCGCTTTGACTACGGCGAGACCGTTTCCAAGCTGGCTGTTGCGAGCACCATCAAACGCGGCACCGAGTTGAAGACGCTCCCCGTGAAAGGTGTCAAGTGCCAGTTCAAGACCGCATACGACGTGACGGTGGCGCCCGTGGCGCTCTCTCACGCCAGTTTCGACGTGATCCTGACGGCGCCGGCTGCGCTGATGTTGCCGCCGGCGGCAACGTCGAAAATCAGCCTGTCGATCACGTCGACCGCGGATCAAGTTGGACTGGCCCAGCTTGGCCTGGCCTCGCTGCGCGTCTTCATCGATGGCGAACCGGCCTTTTGCGCCGGCCTGAAAGACACGCTGCTTATCCGCACCGTCCGCGCCTATGTTGAATTTTCAGGCAACGGGGAATGAATCAGATTGGACAAGTCGCCGATCGGCGCGGTCGGCTTTGCGGAAGACGACGCGCTGATACCCTTTCCGGCGCGCGCGCACGCGGCCTATCGCCTGCTGACGGAATATTTTTCATTTCCCGAAAAATTCAATTTCTTTGATATCGACTTGCAAGCCATCAACCGTGTGATGCCGGAAGCTTGCCAGGGATTTACCCTGCACCTGACGCTCGGCGGCCTGCGCTCTACCGGCGGACTGCGCTCCCATCCGACCGTGGCGCAACTGCTCGACACGCTCTCGGCCAACAACATGCTGCTCGGCTGCACCCCGGTAATCAATGCATTTCAACAACAGGGGAAGCCCATTACGTTGACGCATGCTATCGAGCATTACCCGGTGGTGGCCAATTCGCGCAGCGCCTTTGGATACGGGGTGCTGGCCATCGATTCGCTCCAATTGGCGGGCAATTCCCCGCAGGGAAGCCCATCGATTACCGAGATTCATCCGCTCTATTCATTACGCCACAGTGCGGTGATTGGCCAGGCCGGGCATTACTGGACCAAGCGGCGTGACGATACCGTCACGTTAAAAAGACCGGGCCACGAAACCGAGATTACCATCGTGGATATTGATGGCAATCGTTCCTTGATCGAGTCCGGCACGCTCAATATCGCACTGACCTGCACTAATCGTGACTTGCCATCCAGGTTATCGTATGGCGTGCCTGGTGGCGATTTATCGATGAAAGGCGGCGGCGTCAAATATCCGATCCGCTTCTTGCGCAAGCCAAGCGCGCCGTACCGCTTCAAGCGCGGGCAAGGCGCGCATTGGCGCCTGATTTCCCACTTGTCACTGAATCATGTGATGCGGGAAAGAGGCGGACTGGAGGTATTTAAAGAAATACTGACCTTGTATAACTTGCCCGGATCGGCCACTTCCCAGCACCAGATCGACGGCATTGCGGCCATTGAGCATAAGATGGTCAATGCCTGGATGCCGGGCGAGGTGCCGCCCTACTTGGCGCGCGGCATCGAGGTGCGGATCATCATTGACGACGATGATTTTGCCGGCACGGGCATCCACGGCTTTGCGCAGGTCATGGAACATTTTTTTGCGTTGTACGTCAACATTAATAGCTTTACGCAATTGGTCATTGTATCCAAGCGCAGCGGGGAAGAATTGTTGCGAGGCTTGCCGCGCATTGGAGCGTTGAGCGTGGTGTAATGGATGAGAAAATTTTTTCATGTCGAATAATTAAAGTCAGTAAAACCATTACATGATATAAACTATGTTCAACATAAAAGAATTTTTTCTTACTGACGGGCCGTTTGATATCCATTCCAGATGGTCATTTGCAGGATCACAAAATCACTTAACGAAAGCTACTTTGAAACCATCTACCTTGTGTACTGGCGCCGCTCTGTGCGCCCTATTTTTTGGCGTGGCGCCATTGGCCAGCGCGCAAGACTACACCTTTGCATTTCTCGATACACCCGGAGGATCGTATAACGAAGCCACCGGCATCAACAACTCTGGCCAGATCGTCGGGTGGTCCAGCACCTACTCTGCTACGCTCTGGAATGGCGCAACCGCCACCGGCCTCGATAAAATAGGAGGAATTAGCACCTTGGCCACCGGCATTAATAATGCCGGCCAGGTCGTCGGGTGGTACTACGCCGCCAATTATATCCAACATGCCGTACGCTGGAATGGCACGACCGCCACCGACCTCGGCACGCTCGGTGGAGCGTATAGCGTAGCCACCGGCATCAACAATTCCGGCCAGATCGTGGGGATTGCCAATCCCGCCGGAAATGCCGTCTTTCATGCTACGCTCTGGAACGGCACAACCGCCACCGACCTCGGCACGCTCGGAGGATGGTTTAGTCAAGCCACCGGGATCAACAATTCTGGGCAAATCGTCGGGAGTGCCAATACTGCCAATGGTGAAGGACATGCCACACTCTGGAATGGCACAACCGCGACCGACCTCGGCACGCTCGAAGGAGGAAACTCCTTTGCCTCCGCCATCAATGATTCCAGCCAGATCGTCGGGTGTTCCGACAAAAATAGCGCAAATATCGATTGCCATGCCACACTCTGGAATGGCACAACCATCACCGCCCTGGGCACGCTAGGAGGAAATAGTAGCGATGCCACCGACATCAACAATTCCGGCCAGATCGTCGGATATTCCTATACCCTCGGCAATTTAGCTAAACATGCCGTACTCTGGAATGGCACGACCGCCACCGATCTCAACAATCTATTTGATGCCAAGGCGAAAGCGGCAGGGTGGGTGTTACAGAATGCGAATGGCATCAACGACAATGGATCAATTGTCGGAAGCGCTTACAATTCAAAAACCGGTATAACCAAAGGTTTTTTGTTATCGGTAAGCGCCGTTCCCGAACCAGAAACCTACGGCATGTTGCTGAGCGGTTTGGGCCTGATCGGTTTCGCAGCACGCCGCCGGAAGCCCTAGAAGCAACACGCTTGCCGTTGGGGTTTGAGGTGCAGTGGAACCGTTATGTTCAGTTAAGGGGCAATATATATTTTTTGTAGGCGCTCTTAATCCTGATCGCCCGGAGCAACTTCATATTCATCAGCTTGGTTATTTTGGGTCTTAACTAGGCGTATCGCGCGGCGTAATTGCAAGAACTCCCGAAAGGTAAACACAGCAATCGTCAGACCTACAGGGGAAAATACGATCGATGCTTTAATGGCGAACGATACAGAAATATTTCCTATTGAGAAGAGGAGCCAAGGAGTAAACGCGAGTAGATAGAACATGATTGCGCATATAAAGTAGGTGACGCTTATAATATTGCGTCGCTTCTCCGTCGAGAATAGCACAGCGCTTGCGAAATCCAATTGGCGCCGTCCAAGTACCTCAGAATTCTTTAAATAACCTCTAGACGATTCATAGTCGCTTAACGCCGTTACCGGATCACGAAGCGTCATAAGGTGTTCTATTACGGACGGGGGTAAATCTTGATTTCTGCCAATTGCCTGAAATCCTTTCTTACGCGCGAATGAATGCATCTCTGGTTTCGCTCTAAGTTCATCAAAGAAAAGTTTCGCGAATTTGTACTCTTCACGACGCGCGTTTTTGTTCCCGTCTAAATGTTGTCTTATCGCCAGCCATAAAGTGCTGCCTCCAAAGCCAATCGTGGTGACGATTGGTATTACTTTTAACCACTGATCAGTATTCATCTTTTCTCCAAAAAATTGTGGGCAGTATCTGCATCTGGCCGTAAATAGTCATTTTAACTTGTCAATAATGATAGATACACTATATTTGTAAAATATTATTAAAATTGATTTTTCCCCGTCGGCGCCTTGACGGATAACAATCTGTGGTGTGGAGTTTCAAAATAATCTACTGTCCATAAGAACGGTGATGTTTAGCTAAGCATCGCGATTCCGTTGCACCTGCCCCCTCACTCCCCAGGCTCCGTTACCAGCACGGCCTTGGCCATCCGCCCTGCTCCACAGGTATCAGCGGGGATGGGATGGCCACCACAATTATCCCCAGAATTTGTGCATAACCTGGCATGAAACGCCCGGAGAGCGCGCATCCATGCGGTGCCGTCGGCGTGCCCGCCAAACAGGCAGGCCGCTTGGGGCGGCGCCCTGGCGGCGCTCGGGTCCGGCTGGGCGGCTGCGGGAGGCGTGATTAGGGGCATAATCACGCCTGCCGCCATCTTCACTTTCCGCGCTAAAATACCCCATCCCCGGCAACTGGGACGCGCCGGCCGGCACCCCCTATCCAGTCCCCTTTACCTTGTCGCACAAGGCGCTGCCCGCCGGCAGCGCGCCGGCCGCGTCACGTCACGGAAAATAGGACCATGCACCCTGCCCCATCGTTCGCCCAGCATCCACCCCACCATGGGGGCTAAGCGCATGCGCGTGCGCGCCATCCCGGAAGCCGCGTCGCCAACAATCGGCGATGCCCCCCTTTTACTCCCCCTCACCCGCGCGCGCACCGACGACGAGATCGTCGCCGCCTGGCTGGCCCGCCCCAACCTGTCGCCGCGCACCGTCCGCGGCAACCGCAAGGAAGCGGGCCGTTTTCTGTTGTGGTGCCGCGCCCGGGAGGTGCCGTTACGCCGGATCGCCGTCGAGGATCTGTTTCACTATTCGGCCTTCCTGATGATGCCGGCGCCGGCGGCCGACTGGATCGCGGCAACCAGGTGGCGCCGCGACGATCCCCGCTGGCGCCCCTTCTGCGGCCCCCTGTCCGACGGCTCGCACCGGCAAGCGCTCGTCATCATCAAGGGGCTGTTCAGCTGGGCCTATGCGGCCGGATATCTGGCCGCCGATCCGGCCGCGCTTCTGGGACGCCTCGGCACGCCGGCGGCGGAAACCGTGTCGCGTTTCCTGCCGCCGATAGCGATCTCGATCCTGATGGAAGCGGCCGACCGGATAGCCACCGCCACCCGCGGCGGCGCGCTCCGTCGCGCCCGCGCCCGCTTCTTGGTGCAGGCGTTTTATCTGACGGGCGCGCGCCTGAGCGAGCTGGCCGGCGCCGACATGGGCAGCATGCGCCAGGACGACGCCGGCGCCTGGTGGCTGCATGTGCTCGGCAAAGGCAACAAGTCCGGGAAAATTCCCGTCGCCGCGGACTTGCTCGCGGAGTTCCAGCGCTACCGCCTGGCGTTCGCCCTGGCGGCATTGCCGGCGCCGCGCGACGCCACGCCGCTCGTGTTGACAACTGTTGGCGACTCCCGGCGCGCCACGCATTACGCGGTCGCCAAGGCGATGAAGGCGTTGATGCGGTCGGCGGCGGCGTTGGCCAGCGAGCTTGGCCTCCCGCACGCCGCCGACCGCATCGCCCTGGCGTCCACGCACTGGCTCAGGCATTCGTCCGTCACGCACCAGATCGACGCCGGCGTGCCCCTCAAAACCGTGCAGCGCAACGCGCGGCATGCTTCGCTGAACACGACCTCGCGCTACATCCACAAGGAGGATGCCCAGCGTCACGCCGAAACCGTCGCCGCGCTCAAAATCCGGCCGCTATGACAACGCCCTGCACTGGCGGCAACACGCTGCGGATCGTCGCCAGTGCGCTCGCCATTGCCTGCGTAAGCGTCTTGCGCGGCGGCGCCGCAGGCACCATGTCGGGCCTGGCGCCGCGCCGCTGAGCGCCCGGGCGCAGCATCGAGCGGATCATGTCCAGGTTATTGGCCGGCCCCATCGGCAAGGTGGATAGTTGCGACCGGATCGCTGCGTCCTGGTCGGCCAGCGCGCTCTCGCGCAGCGCCCGCGCGGCGCGCGCCACCTGGTCGTTCGAGATGGCCGCCCCCGCCAATGGGTTGCCCATCGGTGGCGTGGCCCGTTCAATTTCCGTCAGTACCCCGTCTTCGATGTCGTTCACGACCAGGCCGATATTGCGCAGGGGAATGATTTTGATGGGGCGGGCGTTTTCGTGGACGACGGCATGGTCGGCCAGCAGCGTCACCGTGCGCCCCGGCCCAGCCTGATACGTTTTAAACCGGTACTGGAGCCAGTCGGCGCCATTCTCCGCCTTGGCGTTGGTCTGGGCTTGCAGGCGTTCAACCTGAGCGGCCTTGCCGGCGAAATCAGTTTTTTTAGGATTGAGGATGGTGGCGAGCAGGTAGCGGTAGCAGCGGCCGGCGCTGGCGCCGATGTCCGTCAGGCGCTGCCTGGCCACCGTGTACACGTCTTCCAGCCGGTAGCCTTGAGCGTGTGCAATGCCGCGCAGCTTGGCGATGCCGGTATCGAGCATCCCGGTTTCGCTTGCCATTTTACGCAACGCTTCCGGTAGCTGGATCGGGGTGGGGTGCGGGTTCTGGAGACGTTTTTGAAGAGAAATCTCCTGTTGATCTTTCTTAAAACTAAGATCCACGTTTACAGCACCGTCGGACATTTCTGTCTCCCGGGCATATTCCCGTAGCGGCTTGTCTTTCGTCGGGAGGTGGACCAACTCGCAAAACTTCGCTGAGAATACGTAGCGCTTGGAACAGAACACGCCGTATTCCGATCGGCCTTCCGTCGACGCTTTGACCCAGCCGAGCGTCCTAAATGTACGGAGGGCGCGCTGAGTTGTCTTGGCGCTCACGTCCGCCTGCATGGCCACGGTATCGAGGCGCGCGCGGATTGCGGTGGCGCCGTTCGTCGCGCTGGCACGGGTGACAAGGGCTTTGAGTACCTTGAGAGTACTCTTGGTGAGTGAGCGAAAAGTGGGGTGTGTTTCCACCCGCAGCAGGGCGGTTTGCACCACCTTTGGTAGGTGTAGGTATGGCCTTATAACATCTTCAACTGTAGGTAGGGACATGCGTATTCCATCCTCCCTGAAAGTAGGGAAAAGTATTGACTTGGGTACATGCCAGGGGTAGGATGAAGGCTTCTGAGTTCCAGTTCCTATCCCTTACATGCTTCGGCGTAGTCCAGAAATAGAAAATGCCCAACTTGGAGGTTGGGCATTTTTCATTCTTGACTATATTTTGTTATTTCTTCATAGGTTTCCCCTGATTATTCAACTTGAATAATTTGACTGATTATTCAAGTTGAATAATTTACGCACTGGTTTTTTCGGCGCGCTGGCGCAGTGCTGCCAACACAATTTCTTCGACTTCTTTAGCATCGATCTCTGATGCTTTAATGCGTATGGTCACTTCTCGGCCAGAACACTTCGCTATGAACATCGCTCGGCCAGCTTGGTCGGTGACGACCGCATTGTTTTGCGGATGGGAAATATTGTGTTTTTGCCTCACCATTTGTTGAACCCATTGCTTAACCGAATTCTGGTCTGCACCTTCTTCGGAAATCCGAAGGACCGCTGCTTCGATCAATGGGGTCTCGTCTGGATACTCTTTTAGTAACTGTGTAATCGATTCCGCGCATGTGACAGAAAATAAATCAGGCCTCTTTTCAAGCATGGCAATGTAATTATTTGGCAACTTCAACATAGCCAAACGCTTGGAGACAAGTGCCTGTGAGGTGCCAAATAAGTTGGCAACATCAGCTTGTGTTTTGGCAAACTCACATGCTATTGCTTCCTGATATAGCTTTCCTCGTTCAAAGTCCGTAAGATCGACACGGGATTCATTCGATACCATTGTGGCAAGTTTTGCTTCGCGATCTGTGCGAGTAACGATAATGGCTTCAATATCTATCCACCCAAGACTGCGGGCAGCCCTAACACGTCTATGGCCGCTGCCAACAATTTCGTAGCGGCTGTCCGCTTTCGGTCGAAGTTTGATTGGCTCTTCTTGGCCAGCAGCCGCCAGCGTATGCGCCAAGTTATCTATTTCAACTGGGTCGTACAATGACCGTGGTTGAAATGGACTGTCATCAATCAATGAGAGCAAAATCTTTTGAGTCCCCGTAATGAGAGTGGGAGCGTCGTCGTGAGCGCTCCCTTTCATTGTCCCAAAGTCGTCCCTATGATCAATATTCGGCGCTACTGTAACTTTGCCGGTTTGCAAGAGTCCGGATACTCTGAGGGGGGTGCGGCTACTCATACCGTACTCGCAATTCCATCAGTCAACTTGATTCCATAGAGCTTGATTAGGCTCTTGGTGAGGTCAAGGATGTCGCGGGCGCCGACGCTGTTCGGTTCTTTTTCCAGTAATGGCCCAGGATCGTTCTTATTTGTGCCACTGGTTTCGCGCAAAAATCCCACAAAGTCGCGAACGATAGTGTCATTGATGAACTTGCCATGGGACGCTAACATTTCTCCCAGCGTCGCTTGGTGGGGCTTCATGCTCTGGCTGTATCTGTTGACTACGATATGAATGTTGTATTTTGTCGTTTTGAAGTGTTCATTGAGCTCTTGTACGTTTGATTCAAGAACGTCAAGCGCACCAAGTGATTGTCCTTCCGGCATTACGACTGCTAGGATCATCGGGCTTGCTACCATGAACGTCGTGGTTAGAAGCGATGACGCTGGAGCGCTGTCGATTACGATCACATCATATTGGGAAAAAAAGTCCATTTCCGCTTCCAGCAATTTGCTGAATGCCTGCTCGCGGCCCATACTCATTTGTTGCATCCAGCCATCAGCCCCTGTCATATCAATGCTTGATGGGATGAGATCGAGCATGCCGTCCGCGTACATGGGGATGACAGCTTCTTGGATACGTGTTGGCAGTTTTGCATTTGCGCGGTACATGAGTTCACCCACATGGGTTACTTTCTGCTTGGCCCAGTCGATCCCGTACATGCCCGACAGACTGGATTGTGGGTCGCCGTCGATCATGAGGACTTTGTACCCCATCATAGCCATACATGCGGCAATGTTCGCAGATAGAGTAGTTTTTCCAGTTCCACCTTTAGCCATCCGCGAACATATGATGGGAGGGAGCTTTTTTGGCCGTACAAAAGTACGCGGCACACCGAGGATATCCAATCGAATGTTCCGAATTTCGAGCGGAGTATACAGACGTTGCTGGTAGGGAACGAGCTCTGAGCCTCGATAGGCCCAGAGAAATGCTTTAGAATTTCCTGTCCAACCAGAGAACTCAATGGCCATCCTACTTTTGACGCCTTTGAATGCGCGCATTTGGTCTATTTCCTATAGCAAATCAACAATTTTAACATCATATATTTCTAAGTGGAACTTTGCAACTCAAAATGAAATAAATTTTCAATTGAAACAAAATGATCCTGCTTGAACTTTAATGAATTTTACCCAACTATGGGGCGTCGGCGTAACTTTGTAGCCCGCAGGACCACTGATATGGTGGCGTTCATATCAATGTCCGATTTTGGTTGAGGGGTTAGGTTAATCGTGTGCCGGCAGGCGCCGCAATGATGGCGCGCAGCGCCGCCCACGGATGTCCGTGCATGGTATTTTTACAAAATTCCTTGTGGATCAAGGCCTGGCCATCCAAGCTGGCGATCAAGGGACGATTGCAGGCCCGGCAAACCATCCAGTCGTCTTTCCAATCCCAGATTTGGTTGAGCGAACACAAGGCGTCGTTGTCGGCGCTCGTCATGGCGCTCCTTCGCTCAAAGTCAGGGCGATCAGGGGGCGCGGCCAGAAGACGGTTGGCTTTGATCGACAATAAATTGCCGCTTACCATGCGGCCGGCGCAAGTCGATGCTTCCTCTAGGAATTCGCGCCAGCCGGTTGGCGGTCTTTGCACCACGGCTACATGGTAGACATTGGGCGCGCCGCCCGCCATGTGCGTGTAATCCTCGCTACAGCAACCGGCGATCCGCCATTTATGGAGGTTATTCTGTTGGGCCCATCGGGTGATCAATACCGCCGCGTCGATGACATTGGGCGGCGGGTTCTCCGGACGGGCGGGCGAACCGGCGGCGCCAAGGGAAATTGTTCGCTGACGGCGCTTCAAAAGGGCGGATAAACGGGAAATTTTAAGATTTTTGAACCACATTGGGTGTTTGTCCTATCGGGTAGAGGAAGTCAGGATTGGGCGGCGACCAGGTTGGCCAGGCGCACCAGCGCCGCGGCGATAGCGATCATGGCCAGGCAGGCCGGCGTAAAGATGGCGCGGGCCGAATAGTCATCGGCATCGATCTGGGGATCGTCGTGGAAGTCGTATTTCAAGGATGGGTTCCAACATATTGCAGCGCCTGCGGCGGCCGGCGGTGATTCCGGCGCCTGCGCGGGCCGGGGCAGGCGCTGGGTGATTTAGGGTTTGTCGCCGATGTCGCGGGATGCCGCCGGGGCATCGCGGTCCGGATCGCCGACCTTGATGACGGTGACGTGCGAGACGACGCCCTCGGGAAGCACTTTGCGCAGCGCGCCGCTGAGAGCGGCCGTGATGAGGTCGTTCACTTCCTCTTCCGATGGCGTGCTCTCTTGGCCGGCACCGCTGGCGGGCGTGGTCGACGCAGCGGCTTTATTTGCCGAACGGTTGAGCAACTCGGTAAAAAGGCTTGCTATGACGCCATTCAAGCCATCAGTCCGGCCCGGGGTGCGATTAAATGCCGGAATCTGCTCCATCACCTGTTGAATGATTCCGCCGATGCTGTCGTGCTTGAACGAACCGGCCTCGATGGCGTTGCTTAACTGCGTCGGCCGCAGAATGCCCAGTTGGACGGCGCGCAGCGAAGCGACCAGCCCGACCAGCGAATTCTCGCAAGTCTCTTCGTACAGCCTGACGATGCGGTCCCCGTAAATGCCGAGACCGTCGAGCGAATAGAAAGCGCTTCGGGAACCGAGCGCATTCGTGGGGTCGATCCGATGGGTCTCCTTGAACAGGCGGTTCAGCACTGTTTCCGCGCCCAGCGAGCCGTCGGCGAGTTTTTTAATCGTGGTGGACGGGCAATCTTCAAAAGCCAGTTTGGGGTTTGCGTAGCTCAACTGTTTACTCCATGCATGTTGAAGCAAGGCGAAAGTGCCTTACTTAACGCAAAGTTTAGTAAGTAATAAACTTACAGTCAAGCAAAAAATAAACCTTGGTTAAGTTTCTATTATTCAACATTTTTACATGGAAACTTAAATATATAAAACAACAATGAAAAAAGCTAAATAACTGTTACTTTTGGAGAGTATTTGAAGATTTGTTACTTTTGGATAGATTTTGTTTCTGCAAGGCTATTACAATTGCGCCTCTGAATATTTGTAGTCGTTATCCTACGTTTGGGACGTGTTTTTTCGCCATCTTTAAAGGCCACGGGAATAGCCGTGGCCTGTAAAGATGGCGCTATGGAAAAGTAAATGTTGAATTTTTTACGTGTTATGAAGGCTTTGTTGGCTATGTCGCCAGAGGCAAGAACTGAAATTGCGGATGTGACGGAAGCGTTTGCTCAGGAATATCCCACGCCCTCTTTATTACACGCGTTTGCTGGCGTTCTTTGCCGTCACTTTGACCAATTTTTTTCCCATGTCCGTGCAATGGCGGTAGTCGTTAATAATTTCCAATTCGTCCATGTCAAGATAAGTCAGTATGGGGCCTTGCTTGGCCTGCTTGGGAGGGGGAGCGGTTCCCTGAGCCATGGCATCCAGGCCGTCAATGCCGTCGCTGCCATCGTCCTCGCCGCCCTCGGCCACGGTTAGCGGGACGTCCAAATACCCCTCCGGCATGCCGTAGGTCAGTTCAAGCCGTCTTGCCGCCCCTTCGCCAAACGACGTGGCCTTGCCGCGGATCAACTGCGATATATAGCTTTTTTCCTCCTGCGGGTACGAGCGCCCGCTAAACCATATCTCCAAGCGCTTCTGCCGGGTGCGTTTTAGTTTTAATTTGGCAGTAGTCATATTTGTCTCTTTACTAAGTAGTTTTATTAGATGCAACGATTTGCGCAGTAAACACTAAACATGTCAACTGTATAAAAAGAATTGAAAACAAGCAAATGCTTGACGATTGGTTTAGTTTTTCATAAACTGCGCAATTTTTTCCATCGGGCTGTCATGCACTTGAGATGTTTTTTAGATTCAAAGCCGCGCGGCTACCAGGCGCGCATGGCCCAACGCTTGGGAATATCGCCCTCTTACCTGTGCCAGATCGCGTCAGGCACCGCTACCGTGTCGGCCGCCCGCGCCATCGAGATCGAGGTCGATACCGATGGCGCCGTCACGCGCGCGGACATTCTGCCAAAGAAGTGGCGGCAGA
>JBEONR010000045.1:0-40723 GCA_040544385.1 Oxalobacteraceae bacterium GrIS 1.11 | reverse complement strand
AACTACATCATGCCAGTAATGGGCGCCCACGCCTCCCCAATTTGCCGGTTCCGGCGATTAAATCCCCAAGCGCGACGAGTTTTGCAAGAGGCTCAATCATGTGATTTTATTAATCAGGAAATTCCATGCTTTCCAGTTTCAGAAATTTGCTGTGCGCGGCCCTGCTGGCGAGTGTATCCGGCACCCAGGCGGCCCCGCTCGCAAGCACCGCGTCCGAGATCACCACTTTCTTTGAAAATTCCACTTTCGGCGATGCGGTTCTATCGCCCGACGCCAAATGCATCGCCATGCGCATAGGCGGCGAAGGCATCCGCGACCGTCTCGCCGTGATTGAGCTATCCACCAGAAGCGCCAAGATTCTCGCCAATTTTTCCGACGCAGATATCGGTCAATTTCATTGGGTCAATAACGAGCGCCTGGTATTCGATTTGACCGACAAACATGTCGGACAGGGCGATGTGCGCTATGGTTCCGGGCTGTATGCGGTTAACCGCGACGGCACTCGGTTCATTCAACTGGCCGACCGCAGCGCCGACTTCCTGCGCGAGTCTCCCGGCTTCTCCGCCCACCAGTTGTTACCGTGGAACACTTTCCTCATGTCGCATGTCGGCGGGCAAGACTCCGAGTTTATCTATGTCACCAGCCCAAAATTGAGCGGCATGGGGGAAGTGGCGCACGTCGACTTGCTGCGGCTAAATACCCTGACCGGTCGCGCGCAGACGCTATCGCGACCTGGCAAAACACAAACATGGATACTCGACAACCAGGGTGAACCGCGCATCGTCACGACGCTGGAACAGAATATGGAAAGCGTGTATTACCGAGATCCGGCCGGCGACGCCTGGCGCAAGCTGGTCGAATTCGATGCCTACATCGGTTCCAAAGGCGTATTTTCCCCACTGGCAATCAGTCCCGACGGGACGTTTTATGTCACGACCCGCATGGGAACGGATAAAGCGACGGTGCATACCTTCGATTTCGCCACCAACAAGGTCAAGCGGGAGGCCGTGATCGAACTGGCCGGCTATGATTTCAGCGGTCATCTGCTCACCAACGCTAAAAAAATGTTGGGCATACGTTATGAAACGGATGCGGCGGCCAGCACCTGGTTCGATCCGGATATGAAGGCGATTCAAGAAAAGGTCGATGCCTTGCTGCCGTCGACGGTCAACCTGATCTCGACCGCCGCACGGCCGGAAGCGCCGTTCATGCTGGTCGAATCCTATTCCGACGTGCAGCCGCCCGTCTACCTGTTGTTCAATACCGATAGCAAGACTCTGGAAAAGCTTGGCGACACCCACCGCGACATCGATCCGGCGCGCATGAGCCACAAGGAACTGGTGCATTACAAGGCGCGCGATGGACTCGACATTCCCGCCTGGCTGACCGTGCCACACGGCAGCACGCGCAAGGACTTGCCGCTGGTGGTGCTGGTCCACGGCGGCCCGTATGTGCGCGGTGGCCACTGGCGCTGGGACCCGGAGGCGCAATTTCTCGCCTCGCGCGGCTATGCCGTGCTGGAGCCGGAATACCGTGGCAGCACCGGTTTCGGCTACAAGCATTACCGGGCCGGCTGGAAACAATGGGGATTGGCAATGCAAAACGATATTGCCGACGGCGCCAAATGGGCGATCGCGCAAGGCATCGTCGATCCCAAGCGCATCTGCATTGCCGGCGCCAGTTACGGCGGCTACGCCACCCTGATGGGCCTGATCAACGACCCCGATCTTTACCAGTGCGGCATCGACTGGGTCGGCGTGAGCGACATCAAGCTGATATACACCGGCAATTGGAGCGCCCTCTCCGACATATCGGAGGGCTGGAAGCGCTATGGCATGCCGGACTTGATCGGCGACCTGGTCAAGGACGCCGATCAATTGAAAGCCACCTCGCCACTGGAACAAGCGGCCCGCATCAAGCAACCTTTGCTGCTGGCGTATGGCGGCGCCGACATGCGCGTGCCGATTTACCACGGCAAAAAATTCCGCGACGCGGTGAGCACCACCAACCACGACGTCGAATGGGTCGAGTATCCCGAAGAAGGCCACGGCTGGGCGCTGCCGAAGAACCGCATCGATTTCTGGACCCGGGTCGAGAAATTTTTGGCGCGCACCATCGGCAAACCATAACGACACCGTCATTTCGGAGTACTCTGGCACTAGTTCAATTCAGGGGAAACGCCATGTCGTCTGGAAAAATTCTGGTCGCCCAAGGCGGCGGTCCGACCGCCGTCATCAACCAGTCGCTGGTCGGGGTCGCGCTGGAAGCGCGCCGCTTCCGCGACGTCAGCCGGGTCTATGGCGCGCTGCATGGCGTGCGCGGCATCGTCGACGAAAATTTCGTCGACTTGACCCAGGAAACCAGCCACAACCTGGAACTGGTGGCCGCCACGCCATCCTCGGCGCTGGGGTCGACGCGCGACAAGCCGGACTTGCAGTATTGCCAGGAAATGCTGAAAGTCTTGCGGGCGCATGCAATCGAGCACTTCTTTTACATCGGCGGCAACGATTCGTCCGACACCGTGCGTATCGTCAGCGAGCAGGCGCAACAGGCCGGCTATCCGCTGCGTTGCATTCACATCCCGAAAACCATCGACAACGACCTGGTCGGCAATGACCACACGCCGGGCTTCCCGTCGGCGGCCCGCTTCGTGGCCCAGGCCTTTGCCGGCGCCAACCTCGACAACGCGGCCTTGCCGGGCGTGTATGTCGGCGTCGTCATGGGGCGCCATGCAGGTTTCCTGACGGCCGCCTCCGCGCTCGGCAAGAAATTCCCGGACGATGGCCCGCACCTGATCTACCTGCCGGAGCGCGTCTTCGTGCTGGAGCAATTCCTGGCCGACGTCAAGGCTGTCCACCAGCGCTACGGGCGCTGCGTGGTGGCCGTGTCGGAAGGCATACACGACGCTTCCGGCACGGCCATCGCCAGCCTGCTGGCCAAGGAAGTCGAGCGCGACGCCCACGGCAATGTGCAACTGTCGGGCAATGGCGCGCTGGCCGATCTGCTGTGCGACGAGATCAAGGCCAAGCTCGGCATCAAGCGCGTGCGCGGCGACACCTTCGGCTATCTGCAGCGCTCCTTCATCGGTTGCGTGTCGGACGTGGACCAGCGCGAGGCGCGCGAAGTGGGCGAAAAGGCGGTCCAGTTCGCCATGTGGGGCGATCGCAGCGGTTCGGTGGCAATCAAGCGCACCGGTTTCTATTCGGTCGATTATGAATTATTGCCCTTGGAAGCGGTGGCCGGCAAGACCCGCGTGATGGAAGACGAATTCATCAGCGCCAGTGGCACCGATGTGACCGACGCCTTCCGCCTGTACCTGCGCCCGCTGCTGGGGTCCGGCATGCCGGATGCATCACGGCTGCGGCCGGCGCCGGTCGCGAAATTGCTGAAGCGTTAGGTGTCGAAGCCGAGAATATGTAGATAGTTTTATCTACCAAAAAAATCCTGATTAGCGCTGATTTTCATTTCACCAAACTGAGCAGTCCGCCAATGGTCCAAGCTGATGTGGCACAGCGCTGCGGGTAGCACAGTAGGGAGGATCATGGCAAGCCGCCGCCGCAAGCTACAAACGAACTGAGCCTTGGCTCAAATTGGTGGATGAAAAACAGCGCTAATTGCCAAAAAAATTTCCTTCCCAACCAATAATACAAAAGTTAGTAGAAACCCAATAACAATGGAATATTGCGCGAGTTTTTTTATCAATCGTACAAACTTAATGTAACGCAGGCGACTTAAATCATCTTTATTGACACCGCCCGAAGATGATTTCAGTAAAAAATATTCGATATATTCATTCACTTCCTTATCAGTGTACAGCGAGTACCCCTTAAGGAAGGCAATAACTCCGAATAACATCAAAAATGGGCCAATTTCAAAGATTGAATCAATATTCATAATCGAAAAATATTGAATGTCATTTAATACTTCCTTCCAGGAGGCTCACATTTTCCTTTGCCTCCTTCAAACTTACATGGTGAATTAACCGATAACACCAAATTGCAAGAGTCTTCTCTCCAACTTCAAGGAGACGCAAGACATCAGCATCCGCCTCCTCCCCTTTTTTGACAATACCCCTTGCAAGCGCATGCTATTAATTTTTTCCCGTCGCCATAAATACCCGAAAAAGCATGCAAATAACAAAATACTCACTATCCCAAAAAACATGTAATGAACCGGTTGGATTCGATTACACAGATGTAAAAAATCCGTAACTGTTCAGTCCCTATGAGCGCCCCATAAAAATCTGGTGTTTTTGCTGAAAAATTGAGCAATTTCTCAACAGTTTGCCTATTTTCCAAGCGAAATTTCAGTGTTTTTAACAAGCGCTCATAGGGACTGAATAGTTACAAAAATCCATAGTCATATATTCAAACATATTACCTTCCAATAATTTTTTGACATATCACAATCGCCACTCGAAAAAAAACGCGCGCCCCGAAGGGTCGCGCGCCTTTTTTACCAATTCGAGCGGTACTTACATCACGATAGTCTGATGCTCGTCACCCACGCGGGCGCGGATCGCACCGATGCGCGAGACGCTCTCGCCGGCCGCCGTCAATTGGGCGAAGGCGGCGTCGGCGTTGTCGGCCGAGACGATCACGATCATGCCGATGCCACAATTGAACACGCGGTGCATTTCGGCGTCGGCCACGCCGCCATGCTGTTGCAGCCATTGGAACAGCGGCGGCATGGTCCATGCTTTCGAATCGAGTTCGGCCACCAGATGGTCTTGCAGCACGCGCGGCACGTTTTCCACCAGGCCGCCGCCGGTGATGTGGACCATGCCCTTGACTTCCATCGCTTCCATCAGCGCCAGCAAGGGCTTGACATAGATGCGGGTCGGTTCCATCAGCACGTCGGCCAGCTTGCGGCCATGGAAGTCGCCATTCAAGTCCGGCTTGGCCACTTCGATGATCTTGCGCACCAGCGAATAACCGTTCGAATGCGCCCCCGACGAGGCCAGGCCCAGCACCACGTCGCCCGGCGCGATCTTCTTGCCGTCGATGATTTTCGATTTTTCCACAGCGCCCACGGCAAAGCCAGCCAGATCGTATTCGCCGGCCGGATACATGCTCGGCATTTCCGCCGTTTCGCCGCCGATCA
Source organism: Oxalobacteraceae bacterium GrIS 1.11 (assembly GCA_040544385.1). Taxonomy (GTDB): domain Bacteria; phylum Pseudomonadota; class Gammaproteobacteria; order Burkholderiales; family Burkholderiaceae_D; genus Janthinobacterium. The sequence continues at coordinate 35,620 of JBEONR010000045.1, read as the reverse complement.
GCGCGCAGCCGGCCAGTTCGCAACCCTTGGCCACGCCCTTGATGACGTCGGTCGCGGTCGGCACGTCGAGCTTGCCGCAAGCGAAATAGTCGAGGAAGAAGAGCGGTTCAGCGCCCTGCACCAGAATATCGTTGACGCTCATGGCGACCAGGTCGATACCGACCGTGTCATGGCGGTTCAATGCGAACGCCAGCTTGAGCTTGGTGCCCACGCCGTCGGTGCCCGATACCAGCACCGGTTCCTTGTATTTCTTGCTGATCTCGAACAGCGCGCCAAAGCCGCCGATTCCGCCCATCACGCCTTCGCGCATGGTGCGCTTGGCAAACGGCTTGATGGCTTCGACCAAGGCGTCGCCCGCATCGATATCGACGCCGGCGTCGCGGTAGGAAAGGGAAACATTCGTTGTCTGGGTCATGGTGTGTGGCAGCAGAGGCGGTAAAATAGAGGGCGGACACCGATTCTGCACGCGCGCGTGGAAAATCGGCCTAGTCGCTATTTTATCAAACTGCCCCGTCAACCCTGCCTTTTTTTCACACATACAACAAAATCCATGCCCTTCCCCTTCACGGTAGAACAAAAACAAACGGCGTTCTGGGTGGCGGTGTGGTTCGCTTTCCTGCTCTTGCTGGTGGCGCTGGGGCCGGTATTGACGCCTTTCCTGGCCGCCGCCATTCTGGCCTACGCCCTCAACCCCGGCGTCGACCGGATCGACCATTTCCACCTGCGCCGCTTCGACGTGCCGCGCCCGCTGGCCGTGCTGGTGGTGGTGCTGCTGTTTTTCCTGGCCCTCACGGCCCTGGTGCTGATCGTGGTTCCCGTGCTGCAAAAGGAAATTCCTCTGTTGCAGGCGCAAATCCCCCTCTTCCTGAACAAGGCCAATGAATTGCTGGCGCCGAAATTGCACGACATGGGCATCAAGGTCCAGCTCGACGGCTCCGGCATCAAGGAACTCTTGTCCAAGCAAATCGCGGCCAGCGGCGATGAAATCTGGAGCGCCGTGCTGGCTTCGGCGCGCGTCGGCGGCACGGCCGTGCTGGGCTGGCTGGCGACCCTGGTCTTGATCCCCGTGGTGCTGTTTTACCTGCTACTGGACTGGCACCCCATGCTGGCCCGCATTGCCGGCGCCGTGCCGCGCCGCTGGCTCGGCCATACTCTCGGCATGGCGCGCGAAGTCGACACCCTGCTAGCCCAATATCTGCGCGGCCAATTGCTGGTGATGCTGGTGCTGGCCGCCTACTACTCGGTCGCGCTGGTGATCGCCGGCTTCGACGTCGCGCTGCCGGTCGGCATCCTCACCGGCTTGCTGGTCTTCATCCCCTACCTCGGCTTCGGCCTGGGCTTGATATTGGCCCTGATCGCCGCCGTGCTGCAATTTTCCGACTGGAGCGGCGTGATCGCGGTGGCCATCATTTACGGCAGCGGCCAGGTGCTGGAAGGCTTCTTCCTGACCCCGCGCCTGGTCGGCGAACGGATCGGCCTCAATCCCCTGGCCGTCATCTTCGCCCTGCTCGCCTTCGGTCAATTGTTCGGATTTGTCGGAGTTTTGCTGGCTTTACCCACTTCGGCCGTGTTAATGGTGGCTTTTAAGCACCTTCGGCGCCACTACCTGAGCAGCAGCTTCTATAATGCGTAAATAAAATATTGCATCAAACTTGGACAAGGCGCACGCCATGAAACAACTGGTGCTCGATTTAGGCGCAGACCAGGCGCACAGCCTCGATTCTTTCGAGGTGGGACAAAACGCCGAAGTGGCGCAATTGATGCGCCACTTCGCGGCCCGCACTTCGCGCGAGCATTTCGCCTACCTGTGGGGCGAAACGGCCGCCGGCAAGACCCATCTGCTGCAAGCACTGGGCAGCACCGCTGCGGCCCGCTACATTTCACCGTTTTCCATCGAATCGGAATTCGTCTATTCGCCCGAGGTCGACCTGTATATGCTCGACGATTGCGAAAAGCTGTCGCCGGTGGCGCAGATCGACGCCTTCGCGCTGTTCAACGAGATTCGCGCCAACGGCGCCTTCATGGTGTGCAGCGGCGCCGTGCCGCCGGCCGTACTGCCGGTGCGCGAAGACTTGCGCACGCGCATGGGCTGGGGCTTGATTTACCAGATCCACGGTTTGACCGACGATGAAAAGGTGGCCGCCCTGACGCACGCGGCCGCCACCCGCGGCTTGACCTTGTCGCCCGGCGTGTTACCCTACCTGCTGTCCCATTTTCGGCGCGATATGCGCTCGCTGTCGACCATGCTGGACTCCCTCGATCAATACTCCCTGGAAACCCAACGCCCGATCACCTTGCCGCTCTTGCGCGAGTTGTTGCAGGCGGAAGCGAAAGAATGATGAATCTGGCCCTGTTTGACCTTGACCACACGCTGCTGCCGATCGACTCCGACTACGAGTGGGGCCAATTCCTGGTCCGCATCGGCGCCGTCGACGCCGATGCCTTCGCGCGCAGCAACGACGCCTTTTTCGCGCAATACCAGGCCGGCACCCTGGACCCCGTCGAATACCTGGAGTTCGCGCTCGGCACCCTGGCCCGCTTCCCGCGCGCCCGGCTCGACGCCATGCACGCCCAATTCATGGCCGAAGTGATACAGCCGGCGATCTTGCCGGCCGCCCGCGCGCTGCTAGCCCAGCACCGTGCGGCCGGCGACCTGGTGGCCATCGTCACGGCCACCAACGCCTTCGTCACCGCGCCGATCGCCGCCGCGCTGGGGGTCGAGCACTTGATCGCCGCCATGCCCGAGCAAGATGCCGACGGCCAGCTGACCGGCAGGCTGCTGGGCACGCCGACCCAGGGCGCGGGCAAGGTCAGCCACACCCACGCCTGGCTCGAACGCATGGGTTTGACCCTGGACGGCTTCGAGCGCAGCCATTTTTACAGCGATTCGCACAACGACATTCCCTTGCTGTCAGTCGTCACCCACCCCGTCGCGACCAATCCCAACGCCGCGCTGACAGCGCACGCATCAGCCCACGGCTGGCCACAACTTCAATTATTCAATGATTAAAAAATTCATCCGCAAGATCCTCGGCGTCAAGGGCAGCCCGGCGCGCGACACCAGCGTCCCCGTCATACTGGGAGCGCAACAGCACGGCATCGACCCGAAGCTGGTGTCCTCGAACGCGATCCGCGTCACCAGCAGCCTGCAGGAAGCCGGCTTCCAGGCCTTCGTGGTGGGCGGCGCAGTGCGCGACCTGCTGCTGGGGGTGAAGCCGAAAGACTTCGACATCGCCACCAACGCCACCCCGGAACAAGTCAAGCGCCTGTTCCGGCGCGCCTTCATCATCGGCAAGCGCTTCCAGATCGTGCACGTGATGTTCGGCCAGGACTTGCTGGAAGTGACCACCTTCCGCGGTATCGGCGCCGATTCGGCGCCGAAGGACGAGCATGGCCGGGTCTTGCGCGACAATACTTTCGGCCCGCAGCATGAAGACGCGCTGCGGCGCGATTTCACCATCAATGCCATGTACTACAACCCGGCCACCCAGGAAGTGCTCGATTACCACGGCGGCATCGCCGACATCCGGGCCCAGACCCTGCGCATCATCGGCGTGCCGGAAGCGCGCTACCGCGAAGATCCGGTGCGCATGCTGCGCGTGGTGCGCTTCGCGGCGCGTCTGAAATTCACCATCGAGCCGCATACGGCGGCGCCGATTCCCGTGATGGCGCCCTTGATCAATAATGTGCCGGCGGCGCGCGTATTCGACGAAATGCTGAAACTGCTGATGAGCGGCCACGCCCTGGCCTGCCTGCGCCAATTGCGCAAGGAAGGCTTGCACCACGGTTTGCTGCCGCTGCTCGACGTGGTGCTTGAGCAGCCGCTCGGCGTCAAGTTCGTCACGCTGGCGCTGGACTCGACGGATGCCCGCATCGCGGCCGGCAAGACCGTCTCGCCCGGCTTCCTGTTCGCCTCCCTGCTGTGGCACCAGGTGCTGGAAAAATGGACCGCCTACCGCGCCGCCGGCGAATTCCCGATCCCGGCCCTGCACCTGGCGGCCGACGACGTGCTCGATTCGCAAACGGAACAGCTGGCGCTGCAGCGCAAGATCGGCACCGATATGCGCGACATCTGGGCCATGCAGCCGCGCTTCGAGCGGCGCACCGGTAAGACCCCGCATAAATTGCTCGAGCATCCGCGCTTCCGCGCCGGCTACGATTTCCTGCTGCTGCGCTGCGCTTCCGGCGAAATCGACGCCGAACTGGGCGAATGGTGGACCGAATTCTACGAGAGTGACGCCGAAAACCGCGAAGATTTGCTGAGCAGCGCAGTCGCGGTGCCGGGCGGACCGAAGAAAAAACGGGCGCCGCGGCGCGGCGCGCGCGCCAAGGCCGTCAGCGGCAGCACCGAGGGCGAATGACGCTGGCCTACATCGGCATCGGCGCCAACCTGGGCGACGCGCGCGCCAATGTACTGGACGCGATTGCCCGCCTGGCGCAATTGCCGGGCGGCGCGCTGGAATCCGTCTCCAGCCTGTACCGTAGCGCGCCGGTCGACGCTGGCGGCGACGATTACATCAATGCCGTGGCCAGCATCCATACCCCATTGACGGCGGCCGCGCTGCTGCAGGCGCTGCAAGAGATCGAACTGGCGCACGGACGCGAGCGGCCCTACCGCAACGCGCCGCGCACCCTGGACCTTGATCTGCTGCTGTATGGCGAGCAATGCATAGCCACGGCCATGCTGCAAGTGCCGCACCCACGGATCGCCGAACGCGCCTTCGTGCTGCTCCCGCTGCTGGAACTGGCGCCCGACATCGCCATCCCGGCGCGCGGCCCGGCGCGCCAATACCTGGCCGCCGTGGCCGGACAAGCCATCGTCAAAATCAGCTAAACTGCGGCCGGTGAACTCCCCGCGCCAATGGCGCCGTCAACATTTTTATATTAGAGGATTGCTATGTCTGGATATTTGCAAGGAACCGAACTGGCCGCCAACAATCCGGCGACACCTGCGCCGGCGGCACCTACGCCGGTTGCACCCAAGTCCGTCGTCACCAAGGCCGTCACGATTCCAGCTTTGAACGCCTTGCGCGCTGCGGGCCAGAAAATCAGCATGCTCACTTGTTACGACGCCAGCTTCGCCTCGCTGATGGACCGCTGCGGCGTCGAAGTGTTGCTGATTGGCGATTCGCTCGGCATGGTCTGCAATGGCCACCAGTCGACCCTGCCGGTGACGGTGGCCGAAGTGGCTTACCACACCGCGTCTGTGGCGCGCGGCAGCAAGTCGGCGCTGATCCTGGCCGACTTGCCGTTCGGCGCCTATGCCACGCCGGAGGCGGCCTTCAACAATGCGGTGCAATTGATACAGGCCGGCGCCCACATGGTCAAGCTGGAAGGCGGTGCCTGGCTGGCCGACACCGTGCGTTTTCTGACCGAACGCTCGGTGCCGGTCTGCGCCCACCTCGGCTTGACGCCGCAATCGGTGCACCAATTGGGCGGCTACCGGGTCCAGGGCAAGACCACCGAAAGCGCCGACCAGTTGAAAGCCGACGCCTTGAAGCTGCAAGCGGCCGGCGCTGCGCTGCTGGTGCTGGAAGCGATTCCTGCCCAGTTGGGCAAGGAAGTTACCGACTTGCTGGCGATTCCAACCATCGGCATCGGCGCCGGTCCGGACTGTTCCGGCCAGGTGCTGGTGATGCATGACTTGCTGGGCGTGTTCCCGGGCCGCAAGGCGCGCTTCGTGAAAAATTTCATGGAAGGCCAGAGCAGCATCGACGCCGCCGTCACAGCCTATGTCGGCGCCGTCAAGGATGGTAGCTTCCCGGCCCAGGAACACTGCTTCTGAGTCCAGGACGGCGCGCGCTGAAAGTGCTATAACAAATCCTTGAGGCGGTGATACAGCATGCCCAGCACCAGCGCCGGCGTGCGCAGCGCGGCGCCGCCGGGAAAGGCGTGGTGCTTGAGGCCGGCCAGCAAGTCGAAGCGCTCAGCCTGGCCGGCGATCGCCTCGGCCGCAAGCTTGCCGGCCATGCCCGTCAGCGCCAGTCCATGGCCGGAAAAACCCTGCAAATAATAGATGTTGGGGCCGAGTCGGCCGAAGTCGGGCGCGCGGTTCATGCTGATGTCGACGAAGCCGCCCCAGGCATGCGGCACGGCCAGGTCGGCCAGTTGGGGGAACACGGCCAGCATCCGCGCGCGCATGCTGGCTGCCAGCTTGAACGGGGTCGCCCCGCTATAGCTGACGCGCCCGCCGAACAGCATGCGGTGGTCGGCCGTCGGCCGGAAATAATCGAGCGCAAAATTGGTATCGCAGACGGCCGCGCGGCCCCGTATCAGCGCGTCGGCGCGGGACTGGCCCATGGCCTCGGTGGCGATGATGTAAGTGCCGACCGGCATGATGCGCGGCCCGATTTCGGGCGCCACCGCCTTGCTGAACTGCTCCAGGTAGACATTCCCGGCCAGGACCACGAAGTCGCACGCGACTTCGCCCTGCGCCGTCTTCACCAGCGGCCTGGCGCCGCGCGTGAGCGTCAGCACCGGCGAGTTTTCATATATTTCCACCCCGGCCGCCAGGGCCGCCGCCGCCAGGCCTAGGCAGTATTTGAGCGGATGCAAATGGCCCGACTGCGGATCGAAGGCACCCGAATGAAAGCGCGGGCTGGCGATCCAGTCGCCCGTTTCGGCGGCGCTCACGGCGCACATCGCGTAGCCGTAGCGGCGCTCGAGCGCGGCCGTGGCCCGTTCCAGTTCGCGTGCCTTCCTGGCGCCGACCGCCAGACTCAGATAACCGGACACGAAGTCGCAGTCTATCGCGTGTTCGGCGATGCGCCGGCGCAGCAGCGCCAGCGCCTCCACCGTCATCAGCCAGGCCCGGCGCGCATCATCGGGCGCCAGCTGGGCCTCGATGGCGGCGTCGCTGGCATAGCCGACGATCGCCTGGCCGCCATTCCTGCCGGACGCGCCCCAGCCCACCGTCCGCGCTTCCAGCAGCGCCACCGTGTAGCCGCGCGCGCGCAATTCCAGCGCCGCCGACAGGCCGGCGAAACCGGCCCCGACCACGCACACGTCGGCCGCGACGCGCCCCGCCAGCGCCGTCCTGGTCGCGGGCCGCGTCACGCTGGCCTCGTAGTAGGAATCGCGCGTCAATTGCGCTTCGCGTTGGCTCACCATGGTCAGAAGCGATCCAGGTAGCGCGCGCTTTCCCAGGCGCTCACTTGCTGGTTGTACTCCAGCCATTCGGCGCTTTTCAAGGCCACATACTGGTCGATGAATTCCTGGCCCAGCGCTTGCGCCAGCGCGCCATCCTGCGCCAGAGCGGCGGCCGCCGCACCGAGGTTTTGCGGCAGCATGCCCAGTTCGGCGCGTTCAAAGGGCGTCATGTCGTAGACGTCGCGGTTCAGCGGCGCGCCCGGGTCGAGCGCGCGCTCGATGCCGTCCAGGCCCGCCGCGATCACGCCGGCCAGCGCCAGGTAGGGATTGGCGGCGCTGTCGGGCAGGCGCCATTCGACGCGCTGGTAGACCACCCGCGCCAGCGTGGTGCGGTTATTGTCGCCGTAGCCGATGAAGGCCGGCGCCCAACTGGTGCCGGACAGCGATTCGCCGCACATCAGGCGCTTGTAGGAATTCACGGTGGGCGCGCACAGCGCCGTCAGCGCCGGCGCGTGCGCCAGCAAGCCCGCCATGAAGTGGTAGGCGGTACTCGACAAACCCAGGCCGCGCGCGTCGCCATCGGCGGCGAAGACGGCCTGGCCTTCCCGGTCGGCCAGCGACAAGTGAAAGTGCATACCGCTGCCGGGACGGTCGGCAAACGGTTTCGGCATCATCGAAAAGATCAAGCCTTCCTGTTCGGCGATGTGGTGGGCCGCCATCTTGAAGAGCATGAAATTGTCGGCCGCCTTCAAGGCGTCGGCGTAGCGGTAGTTGACTTCGAACTGGCCGCAGGCGTCTTCGTGGTCGATCTGGAACACGCCCAGGCCGCAGGCGTCCAGCGCGGCCGTCAATTGCTCCAGGAAGGCGCGCCGGCGCAGCAGGCTCTTGCTGTCGTACGAGGGCTTTTCCAGCGTGTCGCCGGGTTCCGCCTCGATCCCGTTGGCGCCCTTTTGCAACAGGAAGAATTCCGGCTCCAGGCCGGCGTTCAGGGTCCAGCCCCGCTCGGCCAGGCGCGCCACCTGCTTGCGCAGGATCTGGCGCGGACACAGCGCGAACGGGACGCCGGCCACCTGCCCGTCCAGCACCACCCGCGCATAGCCGGGCAGCCAGGGCATGGGCAGCAAGGTCGTCAGGTCGGCCCGACCGTAATACTCGGAACGGGGGCCAGTGCGCGGCAAGCCGGTGCCCCAGATCGACGGCCCCGAAAAGCCTGCGCCCGGATACGCGATGTCGCCCAGGTGGGCCAGCGGAATCAGCTTGCCCTTGGCCACGCCATGGATATCCGTGAATTGGGCAAACACGAATTTGACGCCGCGCTGCGCCAGCTCGCCCTGATGCCAGACGACCATGGCCGCCGTGAGTTCTTTGCTCATTTTTTCTCCCTAGTCGATTTGAATCCAGGTCGTCTTCAATTCCGTGTATTTGTCGAAAGCGTGCAAGGACTTGTCGCGCCCGTTGCCCGATTGCTTGTAGCCGCCGAAGGGCACCGTGATATCGTCACCGTCGTACTGATTGACATGCACGGTGCCGGCGCGCAGCGCGCGCGCGGTCTGGATCGCCTTGCTGATATCGGAGGTCCAGACGGCCGCCTGCAAGCCAAACGGGCTGGCGTTGGCTTGCCGCACCGCGTCCTGGATATCGCTAAAGCCGAGCACCGACAGCACCGGCCCGAAAATCTCTTCGCGCGCGATCGACATGGCGCTGTCGACCCGGTCGAACAGGGTCGGCTGCACGTAATAGCCGCCGCTCTCAAGGCGCACTTGCCGGCCGCCCGATAGCAAATGCGCCCCGGCCGCCTTGCCGGCCTCGATGTAGCCCAGCACGGTGCGCATTTGCGTGGCGTCGACAATGGCGCCCATCACGGTGGCGTCATCCAAGGGATCGCCGGGCTGGAAATCGGGCATCATGGCGAGTGCCTTTTCCAGGAAGCGCTCCTTGATGGATTCCTCGACAAACAGGCGCGACGGCGCGTTGCAACTCTCGCCCTGGTTGAAGTAAATCGAGCCGATGGCGGCCTTCACGGCCGTGTCCAGGTCGGGGCAATCGGCGCACACGATATTGGCCGACTTGCCGCCCAACTCGGTCCAGGCCCGCTTCAAGTTCGACTGGCCGGCCATTTGCAGGATTTGCCTGCCGGTCCGGGTCGAGCCGGTGAAGCCGATGCAATCGACATCCATGTGCAGCGCCAGCGCGGCGCCGGCTTCGTGGCCGTAGCCGGGCAGCACATTCAATACGCCGGGCGGCAAGCCCGCCTCCAGGCCGATCTCGGCCAGGCGCAGCGCGCTCAGGGGCGATTTTTCGGACGGCTTCAAGATCACGCTATTGCCGGCCGCGAGGGCCGGCGCGATCTTCCACGCCGCCATGATCAAGGGATAATTCCACGGCACGATGGCGGCCACCACACCGACCGGCTCGCGCGTGATCAAAGCCAGGCTATTGGCTGCCGTCGGCGCGATCTCGTCGTAAATCTTGTCGACCGCCTCGCCATACCAGCGCAGGCAATTGGCGGTGGCGCCGACGTCGACGCTGGCGCTGTACTTGATCGGCTTGCCCATGTCCAGGGTTTCCAGCAGCGCCAGCTCGGCACCGTATTTCTGCACCAGGTCGGCGAACTTGATCAGCACCCGCTTGCGCTGGGCCGGCGACTTGCCGGCCCAGCGGCCATCCTCGAAAGCGGCGCGGGCCGACGCCACGGCCAGGTCGACGTCGGCGCCATCGCAGCGCGCCACCGGCCCCAGATTGCGGCCATCGATGGGCGACAAATCGTCAAATTGCTGTTCCGATTTGGCCCATACGCGCTGGCCGTCTATGAAGGCGCGCCCATCGATTTGCAAGGCCGCCGCCCGTTCATGCCATGTCGTCATGTCGCTCTCCTGAAAAGATTAAAAACTGAGTATGGTGGATACGCCCACGACATGGTTGTCGCGGCGGTACTGTCCATCGGAAGTCTGGAATACATTGGCCGACGAGCGGTCGTAGCGGTATTCTCCCTTCACGTTCACGCCCGGCATCAGCGCGTAATTCAGGCCCAGCGACAGGGCGTAGCGGTTGCTGCCGCTGGTCGGGTCCAGCACCACCCAGTTAGCGCCGTCAAACACCATGCCGGAGCCGAAGCCGTTGCGCCCGTCCGGGCAATTAGCCGGCGCCCCGCCCGTATCGAGACAAGGATTTTTCGGGTCGTTGCCGAAGGCAGAGCCGAACACTCCGCCGCCGTTGCGTTTATTGTTAATGTAATCGAAGCGGGCGATGCTTTCCAGCCGTGGCGTCAGCTTGAGCGAGGCCAGCATCGACAAGCCAACCCAGCTTTGCTTGTCGGTGCTATACGCGTTGGTCGGGGTCGCGCCCTGGCGGCCGTAAGCCAGCTGGCCCTGGAAATTCCACACGCCACGCGTGAAATAGCCGTCCGCCTCGACCATGTCGACGCGGCCGAATTGCACCTTGTCGTCGAAGCCGGCGTGGATGCCGGAAAAGCCGAAGCCGCTGAATTCGCCCTTGGCGTAATCGACGCGGTAAAACAAGCCCGGGGTTTCCTGCCTGGCGGTGTCGATGCGGGAGCGGTTCAGGTTGCCGACCAGGATCTTGGTATCCCACTGGCCGCGCACCATTTCGACGCCGGCGCCCGTGTAAAAATTCGCCGCCGAAAAGTCGAACAAGAGATTGTGGGTGATCAGCTTGTTCTGGTTCGACGGGATCGCCTCGTAGCCGGTCCAGTCGGGAATTTGGCCGGCAATCAGTCGGGTACTCAAGTCGCCCAGCGGAATCGAGAGCGAGGCTTCGTGCACCAGATTGCCGAAATTGTAGCCGGAAGCGGCACTCTTGCTCGGCATCAGCGTGGCCTTGAACTTGGTGCCGCCCTCCAATTCCTTTTCCAGCGTGAACATGCCGCTGCCGAAGAAGGTATTGTCATAGCCGAAGCTCTCGCCGGAGCCATTGACATTGCTGTTATTGTTGAAAAATACGAAGCTCGAGGTCTTGCGGTTGCGGTTGGCCATATAGGTCGGATCGACATAGCCCGATACCTTCAGGCTCTTGAAACCATTCGCTTCGATCGACTCTTCCAGGCCCTCGGTCTTGATGCGGATGCGGTTGAATTCGGCCGCGTCGACCGTGTTTTCGTTGGCGACCGGGGCAGTGGCTTGCGCGGCCTGGGTCGACGCTTGCTGCGCCGCGCTATTGGCTTGTTGCGCCTGCGCGCCGACCTTGTTGATCATCGCTTCAAGTTGCTTGACGTGCGCCTTCAACGCTTCCAGTTCCGCCTTCAATTCCTTGTTGCTTTGCGCCGAAGCCAGGGTTGGATAGGCGATGGCGATGGCAAACACGATTTTCTTCAACATGTTGACTCCCTGTGGTGGACGATTACTCGGTATCGGCTTTGAATGCGGCGGAAATCTGTTTCTGGCGCAGCCGCTCGGAGCGCGCCAGCATCACGCTCGACACGATCACGGCTATCGTCACCACCAGGATGGTCAGCGCGGCGACGGCGTTCACGCGCGGGTCCAGCCCCAGCCGGGCGCGCGAGAAAATCACGATCGGCATGGTCGACGAGCCGGGACCGGACAGGAAGGCCGACAGCACCACGTCGTCCAGCGACAGGGTAAAAGTCAGCAGCCAGGCCGAGGCCAGCGCCTGCGTGATGTTCGGCAGCGTGACCAGGAAAAAAACCTGGTGCGGCTTGCAACCGAGGTCCATCGCCGCCTCTTCCAGCGACTTGCTCATTTCCTGCAGGCGCGACTGGACCACCACCGCCGCATACGCCATGCCGAGCAGGGTGTGGCCGATCCAGATCGTCAACATGCCGCGCTCGGGGAAGCCGAACATCTTTTGCACCGACACCAGCATCAGCAGCAGCGACAGGCCGATGATCACTTCCGGCATCACCAGGGGCGCGCTGACCATGCCGGAAAACAGGGTGCGGCCGCGGAAGCGCTGGTAGCGGTTCAGCGTGAACGCGGCGAAGGTGCCCAGCAGCACCGAGGAACAGGCCGACAGCACGGCGATCTTCAGCGACAGCACGAAGCCGGAAATGATTTCGGTGTCGCTCAGCAGCTCGACATACCAACGCGTCGAAAAGCCGCTCCACACCATGTCCTGGCGCGAGCTGTTGAAGGAAAATACGATCAGCACCAGGATCGGCAGGTAAAGGAAAAGATAGCCCAGGCCGAGCCAGCCGCGCCCGAACCAGCGCTGGAAAAATGTCGAACCGTTCATGCGCGCCCCTGTTGTTCAGTTTTGTATTTATTGAAGATCGCCATCGGCACCAGGATCAGCAGGATCACCACCACCGTCACCGAGGAAGCCATCGGCCAGTCGTTATTGGTGAAGAATTCGTCCCACAGCACGTGGCCGATCATCAGCGTTTCCGGGCCGCCCAGCAGCTCCGGTATCACGTATTCGCCGACGGCCGGAATGAACACCAGCATCGAGCCGGCGATGATGCCCGACTTCGACAGCGGCACCGTGATGCGCCAGAACGCTTGCAGCGGCGTCGCGCCCAGGTCGGCCGCCGCTTCCAGGAAGCGCACGTCCATCTTCACCAAGTTGGCGTACAGCGGCAAGATCATGAACGGCAGGTAGGCGTAGACCATACCGATGATGAGCGAGAACTGGGTGTTCATCATGTGCAGCGGCTGCGTGATCAGGCCCAGCCCGAGCAGCAAGTCGTTCAAGATACCGTGGTTGGCCAGGATGCCTTTCCAGGCGTAGATGCGCAGCAGGAAAGAGGTCCAGAACGGCAGCATCACCAGCATCATCAAGACCGGCCGCACGGTGCTCTTGGCGCGCGCCATGAAATAGGCGAAGGGGTAGCCGATGAACAGGCACAGGCCGGTCGTGATGGCGGCGAACTTGAGCGAACTCAGATAGGTCAGCACATACAAGTCGTCCTGGGTGATGAACAGATAGTTCGATATCTTCACCTTCAGCAGCAGCACCCCGTCGACATACGAGAGCAAGCTGCCGAAGGGATTGCCGGCGTTTTCCATTTCCGTGAAGCTGATACGCAGCACGATCAGGAAAGGCACCAGGAAGGCCATGGCCAGCCACGCGAATGGCACGCCGATGACGACATTGCGGCCGCTGAGCCAGCGCAGGGTCAGCAGGTGGCGCAGCGCTTGCAGGGTTTTTTTGGAAGTCATGCTCGCCTCAACGGGTCAATACCACGATGTCGGCGCCATCCCACCAGGCGAAGACGCGCTGCTCGCGGGTCAGGCGCGCGCTGTCGTGGCGCGCCGCGTTGGTGCGTGAAACCTTCAATTCCAGGCCACTGTCGAGCCGGACGTGGTAGCGGGTTTCATTGCCGAAGTAGGCGATCGCTGAAATCACGCCCTGGGCGCAATTGTGGCCCTGCTCGGCACCCGAGGCGCGCTGTTCAAGCGTCGGCGGCTCCCCTTGCAGGCAGATTTTCTCGGGCCGCACCGCCACCGACACCGCCATCCCCATGGTGCCGGTGATACCGTGGTTGACGTAATGCCGGCCCTCCGCCGATTCGATCACCACATGGTCCGGCTCGTCGACCACGATGCGGCCGTCGAACAGATTCACGCTGCCGATGAAGTCGGCCACAAAGCGGCAATTCGGGGTTTCGTAAATCTCGCCCGGCGCGCCCACTTGCAAGATGCGGCCTTCGCTCATCACGGCGATCCGGGTCGCCATGCTCATCGCCTCGTCCTGGTCATGGGTGACCATCACGCAGGTGACGCCGACTTGTTCGATGATGTTGACCAGTTCGATCTGGGTGCGCTCGCGCAGCTTCTTGTCGAGCGCGCCGAGCGGCTCGTCGAGCAGCAGCAATTGCGGCCGCTTCGACAGGCTGCGCGCCAGCGCCACGCGCTGCTGCTGGCCGCCCGACAATTGGTGCGGCTTGCGCTTGCCGTAATTGCTCAATTGCACCAGCGCCAGCATCTTTTCCACCCGCGCCGCCACCTGCTCCTTCGGCAAGCCGTCGCGGCGCAAGCCGAAGGCGACGTTGTCCCACACCGACAGGTGGGGAAACAGGGCATAGGATTGGAACATCATATTGATCGAGCGCTGGTAGGGCGGCACGTCGACGATGTTTTCCCCGGCCAGCGTGATGCGGCCGGCGGTCGGCGTCTCGAAGCCGGCCAGCATGCGCAGCAAGGTCGATTTGCCGCATCCGGAGCTGCCCAGCAGGGCAAAAATTTCACCCTTGTTGATGGAAACGGAGATATCGTCGACGGCGCGCACGCCGTCGAATTCCTTGATCAGATTATTGATCAATAAAAAGGGCTGGCCGGCGGCCATGACCGGTGCGGCGGGTGGTGCGATCGTCATGATGGGGACAGTTCAAAATGGTCAAAAGATAAATCAAACGGACATGCGGCGGCCACTCCCGGCCGCGCGCGGCAGGGAGTGCAAGGCAAGGCTTACAATCCGGTTTTGAACTTGGTATAGACGCGCGTCATCGTGCGGCGGATGTCGGCGTTGGTCGGCTCGGGGACAATCATTCTCTTCTTGTCTTCGTCGCTCAGGTAAATCGTCTTGTTTTCGGCCAGCTCGGGCTTGACGAATTTCAGCGCGGCCGCGTTCGGGTTGGCGTAAAAGACCTTGTTGGTCAGGCTGGCGTGCACTTCCGGGCGCATGATGTAATTCATCCACAAGTGGGCGTTGCCCGGATGGGGCGCGTCGGCCGGGATCGCCATCGTGTCAAAGAACAGGGTCGCCGTTTTCGGGATCAGCGCCGTGATGTGGTTGCCGTTCTTGGCGTCGAGGGCGCGCTGGCGCGCGATATTGATGTCGCCCGACCAGCCCAGCGCCAGGCAGATCGAACCGTTGGCCATGTCGTTGATGTAGCCGGAAGAGGAAAACAGGGTCACGTAGGGACGGATGGTTTGCAGCAGACGGCCCGCTTCCTGGTAATCGGAGCTCACTTTTGAATACGGCGCCTTGCCGATGTATTGCAGCGCGGCGGGCAGGATCTCGGAGGGCGAATCGAGCATCGAGATGCCGCACGATTTCAGCTTGGACGCGTATTTCGGGTCGAACATCAAGTCCCAGGCATTCTCCGGCATCGGCATGGTGCCGAGCGCTGCCTTGACCTTGTCGACATTGATGCCGACCGTGGTGAAGCCCCACAACCACACCACCAGGTGCTTATTGCCCGGGTCGAGCTTGCCGATCTGGGCTTGCAGGCCCGGGTCCATATTGGCCAGGTTCGGCAATTTGCTCTTGTCCAGTTCGCGCAGCAAGCCGCCATCGATTTGCATGCGCGCCCAGTTGGCGGACGGCACCACGATGTCATAGCCGGTCTTGCCGGCCACCAATTTCGCGTGTAACACTTCATTACTGTCGAAATTATCGTAGCGGACCTTGATCCCGGTTTCCTTTTCAAAGTTCTTGACGGTGTCGTCGGCGATGTAATCGGACCAGTTGTAAATATTGAGGACTTTTTCTTCTTGCGCGAACACGGGGGACGCGGCCGCCGCCAGCGCTGCTGCGGCCAGGATGGTCTGGATGGCGCGCGCGATGCGTTTCTTCAACTGTGGAGCCGGATGTGTCAGCATTTTTTATCCCCTATCGTTATCAGTATGAATTGACTACTTCCCAATATTTACAACTCTTATATACGACTACAACGTCCTCTCGTCAAGCAAGCCTTGCTGCTTTCTTTCGTACAATCAACATTCAGACGCTTACCCGAGCCAGCCGCGCGCCTTCAGGTCGGCATAGGTCAAGTCCAGGCAAGCGCGGATCAGCGCGACCATCTCGTCGATCTGGGCCCGGCTCATGACCAGCGGCGGCGCAATGATCATGCGCTCGCCGACGGCGCGCATGATCATGCCGTTATCGAACATATAGCCGCGGCAAATCATGCCCACGCCCAGGGCCGGATCGAACAATTCGCAAGCGTGGATGTCGACCGCCTTCTTGCGCACCAGATTCAAGCCGGCCACGAAGCCGCAACTGTCGGCGTAGCCGACCAGAGGATGGTCGGCCAGTGTGGCGAAGCGCTGCTTCAGATACGGCCCGGTGTCTTCAAGCACCTTGCGCACCAATTGTTCGTCTTCGAGGATGCGGATGTTTTCCAGCGCGGCCGCGCAAGCCACCGGATGCCCCGAATAGGTGAAGCCGTGATTAAAGTCGCCGCCCTTGGCGATCAGCACGTCGGCCACGCGGTCGCCCACCAGCACCCCGCCCAGCGGGATATAACCGGAGGTGACGCCCTTGGCGAAGGTGATCAGGTCGGGCTTCATGCCGAACAGCTCGCTGGCGAACCACTTGCCGAGGCGGCCGAAACCGCAGATGACTTCATCGGCGATCAGCAAGATGCCGTATTTGTCGCAGATGCGGCCGATTTCCGGCCAGTAGGTGGCCGGCGGAATCACCACCCCGCCGGCGCCCTGCACCGGTTCGCCGATGAAGGCAGCCACCTTGCCGGGTCCCACTTCGAGGATTTTTTCTTCCAGCCAGGATGCCGCCAGCACGCCGAATTCATCCTCGCTCATGCCCTTGCCCGACTCGAAATAATTCGGCTGGCCGATGTGCACGATGCCGGGAATCGGCAAACCGCCCTGGGCATGCATGCCCGCCATCCCACCCAGCGAGGCGCCGGCCACGGTGCTGCCGTGGTAGGCGTTGTGGCGGCTGATGATGGTGTGGCGTAGCGGTTGGCCCTGCAAGTCCCAGTAGCGCCGCACCATGCGCAAATTGGTATCGTTGGCTTCCGAGCCGGAGCCGGTGAAGAAGACATGATGGAAATGGGGCGGCGCCAGCGCCACCAGCTTGGCCGCCAATTGCAGCGCCGGCACATTGGTGGTGTTGAAGAAGCTGTTATAAAACGGCAGCGTCTCCATCTGCCGGTACACGGCTTCCGAAATGCTGGTGCGGCCATAGCCGACATTCACGCACCACAGGCCGGACATCCCGTCGAGCACCTTCTTGCCCTGGGAATCCCACAGATAGATGCCGTCGCCGCGCACCATCACGCGCGCGCCCCTGGCCTTCAAATCCTGGAAATCGGTGAAGGGATGCAGATAATGGGCCGAGTCCAGTTGCTGTAGAGCTGCCGTGTCGTATAACTGCGGCTGGGCGGCCGCCTTTTTGACGGACGCGACCAATGCGGCGCCGGGCGCCAATGGGTTCGATGACATGTGAATCCTTTCAAAAATTGGTCGGGGCGATCAGACGTGCAACAGCAAATGCTCGCGTTCCCACGGGCTGATGACGGTCATGAATTCCTGGTGCTCCAAGTCCTTGATGGCCGCGTACACGTCGATGAAACGGTCGCCCAGCACGGCCCGCAACTTGTCTTCGGCGCGCAGCGCGTGCAGCGCTTCCGGCAAGCCTTGCGGCAGTTCGAACTTCAAGTCATAGGCGCTGCCCACCGTCATCGGGGTCGGCTCGATCTGCTCGACCATACCCAGGTAGCCACAGGCCAGCGTCACGGCCAGCGCCAGGTAGGGATTGGCATCGGCGCCGATGATGCGGTTTTCCACGCGGCGGTCCTGCACGCCCGATTCCGGCACCCGGAAGCCGACCGTGCGGTTGTCCAGGCCCCACTGGATATTGATCGGCGCGGCCGTGTGGCGCACGATGCGGCGGTAGGAATTCACATATGGCGCCACGATCGCCATGGCCGACGGCATATAGCGCTGCAGGCCGCCGATGTAATGCTTGAAGATGGAGGCGGCCGAGCCGTCCTCATTGCTGAAAATGTTCAATCCGGTTTTCGCGTCGACCACGCTCTGGTGCACATGCATCGCCGAACCGGGTTCGCCGGCCATCGGCTTGGCCATGAAGGTGGCGTACATATCGTGCTTGAGCGCCGCCTCGCGCAGGGTGCGCTTGAAGAAAAACACCTTGTCGGCCAGGCCCAGCGGATCGCCATGCAGGAAGTTGATTTCCATCTGGCCGGCGCCGATTTCATGAATCAGGGTGTCGACGTCGAGGTTCATCAACTCGCAATAGTCGTAGATATCCTCGAACAGGGGATCGAATTCATTGACGGCGTCGATGCTGTAGACCTGGCGGCTGGTTTCGGCGCGCCCGCTGCGGCCGATCGGCGGTTTCAAAGGCAGGTCGGGATCAATATTTTTCGCCGTCAGGTAAAACTCCAGTTCGGGCGCCACCACCGGCCGCCAGCCCTTGTCGGCGTACAGTTTCAAGACCCGCCGCAGCACCGAGCGGGGCGCGAAATCGACCAGCATGCCGTCGGCGAAATAACAGTCGTGTATCACTTGCGCGGTTGGGTCGGTGGCCCACGGCACCATGGTGATGGTGGTCGGATCGGCCTTCAGTATCATGTCGCGGTCGGTAGCCGAAATGGCGCGGTCGTAGGCGGCGTCGTCGACCGGATAATTGCCGGTCACGGTCATGCCCAGCACGGCTTCGGGGATGCGCATGCCGCGCTCCTGGGTGAATTTGCCGCGCGGCAGGATCTTGCCGCGCGCCACGCCCGTCAAATCGGGCACCAGGCATTCAATTTCCGTGACGCGTTTTTCGTTCAGCCACAAATCCATGTCCGTATAGGTAAAATTTTCGCGAATTGCCATGTATATCTCTCTCTTGTCTGCGGGGGTATCTCAAAGTGCATGCGATTTCGGGGTCACCAGGGAACCCGCCGCAAGCACCGCTCGTAGCTTGTCATGCGCCTCCCTGTTTTTGACTGTGATAATTGCGGCAGGCTTGGCCGAATGCGAGAAACAACTTTATTGAATCGGGATGCTCGGCGATGCGCCACTCGGGATGCCACTGCATGGCCAGCGTGAAGCCGGGCGCGGCGGCCACGGTATAGGCTTCGACCAGGCCGTCGTCGGCGCGCGCCTCCACCGCCAGCCCCGGCGCCAGCCTGGCGATGCCTTGTCCATGCAGGGAATTGACCATCATTTCAGTGGCGCCGTCGAGTATCCGCGCCATGCTGCCCTGCGGCTCCAGCAGCACGCGGTGGGCCGGGCCGTATTGCTGTTCGAGCGTCAGATCCTTGGCTTCGCGGTGGTCCAGCATGCCATCTACTTCCTGCACCGCCTGGTGCAAACTGCCGCCCAGCGCCACATTGACTTCCTGGAAGCCGCGACACACCGCGATCAGGGGAATCCCCAGCTTCAGCGCGGCCCGTATCAATGGCAGCGTGGTGGCGTCGCGCGCCACGTCTTGCGGCAAGCCGGCGTCGCGCACTTGCTCGCCGTAGTGGCTGGGATGCAGATTCGACGGCGATCCGGTCAGCATGATGCCGTCGGCCGTGGCCAGCACCGCCTCCAGGTCGGCCGCCTCGCCCAGCGCCGGCAGCACCAGCGGCATGCAGCGCGCACCGACCACCACCGCTTGCAGGTATTTGTCTTGCGCCGTGTGATACGCGTGGGGTCCGATCTGATTGACGCAGGCGGGAACGATAACGATGGGGCGGCGCATGAGCTTGTCCGTATGGTTGGTTGTTGATGCAATGGGGAAATAATCCCCATCAAATGATCATCCAGCTAAGTAAGAGTCAGGAATTTATGATGAATTTATGGCGAACCTATCCGGATGTTGCGCAAGGCGCCCGTTGCGACGCAGTGCGGGCACTGCTAGCAGCGGGCAACACAGCGCAGCGCCGGATAGGGAAGCCAGAAAACACAATAAACTATTGGCTCTTACTTAGAGCCACTACCTTAAACTGTACAACGTCTTCCTGAATTATGCTGAAAACATGAAAGTAAATTAATCATATGCGCGATTTGGTATTATAGCGAGTGCCACTTGTTTAAAATCAATGGAACCACTTTCCTATGTCGCTCGCCTCCGACCTGCTCGCTGCCACCCTGGCCCAACTTGACTTCCATCCGCGCTTGCCGCAGCAGCGGCGCCTGTATGAGGCGGCCAAGACGGCAATTCACCAACGCCAGCTCGGGGCCGGCAACAAACTGCCTTCCAGCCGCGACCTGGCGCGCGACCTGGGCGTCGCGCGCAACACCGTGGTGGCCGCCTTCGAACAATTGGCGGCGGAAGGCTACGTCACCAGCGCGCTCGGCAGCGGCACCTATGTCGCAAACTTGCAGGAGCCGGCGCCCGGCATGCAGCGTGGCGCAGGGCCACTCAACAGCGTTGGCGCGCCGCTGTCGCAACGGGGCCGGGAAATCACTACCTTCGCGGCCGGCGAACGCTATGAAATCCAGCCCTTCGCGCCGGGCGACGCCGACTTTTCCTCGTTCCCGTTCAAGCTGTGGCAACGCCTGCAAAACCGGGTCTGGCGCGAAGCCCGCGCCGACTTGCTGGACTATGGCCAGTGCGGCGGTTACCTGCCGCTGCGCCAGGCCATCACCGAATACCTACGCATTTCGCGCTCGGTGAAAGTGTCGGTGGAACAGGTGATGATCACCGCCGGCACCCAGCAGTCGCTTGACCTGTGCGCGCAACTGCTGGCCGACGTCGGCGACACGGCCTGGGTCGAAGACCCGTGCTACTGGGGCGCGCGGCGCGTGTTCCAGGCGCGCGACCTGATGCTGCACCCGATCACGGTCGACGCCAACGGCATGGCGCTCGACGCCTCGGACCTGGCCACCGAGCCGCGCCTGATCTACGTGACGCCCTCGCACCAATATCCGACCGGCGCCGTCATGAGCCTGGCGCGCCGGCGCGAACTGCTAGGCGTGGCCGTGCAAAAGAACGCCTGGATACTGGAAGACGATTACGACAGCGAATTTCGCTACACGGGCCGGCCGCTGGCCGCGCTGCAAGGCCTCGACAGCGACGACCGGGTGGTCTACATGGGCACGTTCTCGAAGGTGCTTTACCCGGGCATCAAGATCGGCTACATCGTGGTGCCGCCGGCCCTGATCGCGCCGTTCAAGAGCGCCCTGTATGACCTGCAGCGGCCCGGCCAATTGATGGTACAGGCGGCGCTGGCCGACTTCATCACGCTCGGCCACTTCAGCACCCACATTCGCAAGATCCGCCAGATCTACGGCGCGCGCCGCGCACTGCTGCGCCGCACCCTGCTGGCCCACATGGGAGCGCAACTGGGCTGCGGCGTCGGCATCTCGAGCGAGGAATCGGGCCTGCACCTGGTGGTCGAATTGCCCGACTGGGCCGACGACGTGGCGCTGGCCAGGCTGGCGGCGCAATCGCACATCCAGGTCAAGGCGCTGTCGACCTATTACCTGGCGCCGCCGCTGCGGCGCGGCCTGCTGGTCGGCTACGCCTACGTCACGGCGGAAAAAATCGCCAGCTGCGGCAAGCTGCTGGCGACCGTGATCCAGTCCGGGGTGCGCCGATGAAAAACCTGCCCTGGCGCGACTTCAGCGCGCTGGTGATCAGCATCGGCGTGGTCGGCCTGGGCCTGGGCGCAACCATGCCCTTGACCGCGCTCACGCTCGACCAGCGCGGCGTCGGCACCGACGTGATCGGCTTGATCACCGCCATCAGCGCACTCGGCATCCTGGCCGCTTCGCCCTTCGTGTCGGGCTGGGTGGCGCGCTTCGGGCCGCGCGGCGCCATGGTCGGCTCGGTCTGGGTCGCGGCACTGACGACGGCGGCGATGCAATTGAGCGACAGTCTGGCCATATGGGCGCTGCTGCGCTTCCTGTTCGGGGCCGCGCTGGGCGTGCTGTTCACGGTCGGCGAAGCCTGGGTCAACCGGCTCGCGCCCGACCATTCGCGCGGGCGCGTGGTGGCCATGTACACTACCAGTTTCACGCTCTTGCAACTGGTCGGGCCGGCCCTGGTGGCACTGTTCAACGCCAGGATCGGGTGGAGCTTCGCCGCCTGCGGCGCCCTGTTCCTGCTGGCCCTGCCCGGCCTGGCCTTGATCGACAACCACGGTCCCGCGCCGGAAGCCGAGGCGCGGCGCGTGCCATGGCGCGCGATCTTGCCGCGCATGCCGATGATCGTGGTCGGCGCCGCCTTCTTCGCCCTGTTCGACACGCTGGCGCTGAGCCTGCTACCACTGTACGCGATGCGCCATGGCGTGGGCACCGACCTGGCGCTGCTGTCGGCCAGCGCCATCCTGGTCGGCGACACCGCGCTGCAATTTGCCTTCGGCTGGCTGGCCGACCATTTCGGCCGCGCCCGCGTGCATGCCGCCTGCGGCGTGATGGTTTGCCTGCTGCTGCCCTTGATGCCGCTGGCGGTCGGCATACCGTGGTTGTGGTGGACCCTGCTGGTGGCGCTGGGCGCGTTTGCCGGCGCCATCTACATGCTGGCGCTGGTCGCCTGCGGCGAGCGCTTCAGCGGCCACTCGCTCACTTCGGCCAGCGCCATTGTCAACGCCACCTGGGGCCTTGCCAGCGGCGCCGGCCCGCTGCTGACCGGCGTCCTGATGCGGGTCGCCGGCATCAACGCCCTGCCCGCCGTAATGTGGGGCGGCGCCGCGATCTTCGTCGCCAGCGCGCTGTGGGAATGGCGCAAGGGCATGTAAACTAACATGAGAACCTTCCTGACTGCATCGCATCGACCATGAAAACAACATCACTGCAATCGGCTTTACTCGCCTGTACCTTGCTGGCCTGCGGCCTGGCGCCGGCGGCCCAAGATGAGCGCATCAGCTCGGGGCCGGTGGCGCTGTCGCCGCCGCTGTTGAACGGATTGTCCGACCCGGTCTTGCAGTTGCCGGGACGCGAGTTCAAGTCAGGCGACGGCTGGTGGTCCCTCGCTTGCGCCGGCGCCGCATGCCGCATCGGCGCGGCCAGCCTGACGGTGACGCCGCATGCGCTCGGCCAGGCGCTGCGATGGCTGCCGGCGCCCGCCGCCGGCACGCTACTGATGTTCAAGCCGTTCAGGGCGCCGGCCAACGCCATACGGCTCGTCGCCGGTCCCGTCAAGACGTATTACCCCGGCGCGCGCGCCAGCAAGGCCGCCGCCGACTGGAGCGTCGCGCTGCCCGACGGCGTTTCGATGCGCTTGCACCCGATGTCGCCCAAGGACCGGGGCGGGGCGCCGCAAGCGCTTGAACTGCGCATCGGCGCGTTGCGCCAACTCTTGCCGCCACTCGGCTTCAACGGCGAATATGCGCAACATGCGGGCGATCATGTGGTATGGGTCGGCGACCTCGATGGCGACGGCAAGCCCGATCTGATCGTCAAGACAGACGAATCGCCGGGCGACGACTTCGTGCTGTTGCTGTCGTCCTTCGCCAAGCCAGGCCAGTTGGTGGGGGAAGCGGGACGCTTCAAGTATTTCCCCGCCGATTATCCGGGCTAAGCCTATTTTCTCAAGGCTTCGAGCCGCTCGGTGAACTCTTTTTGCACCGGATAGTCCGGATACGCGCGGCGGAAGCCCGCCCATTCATCCAAGGCATCCCGGTTCATGCCAGCCTTCATCATCCCCTCGATTTTCAGCAGCCACGCTTGCGGTTCGGGCGTCGCATCTGGGGCGGGCGCGGCCGGCGCCGCATACGCCGGCCGCGCTGCTTTCAGGCGCGCGCTATCGGCGCTCCTGGCCGAAATTTGCGGCGCGGCTTCCTCTTGCTCGCGCATCCGGGGAGCCGGCGCGGCCATGACGGGCGCCGACATGGGAGCCGCGTCCATACGCCCCTCCACCCCGTTCGCGCTTCGCGCCGGAGCGGGAGCCGCCACGACTGGCGCGTCCATCGCCGTGCCCGGTTTAGGATTCGGCTCGGATCGCGCGAGCGCCCCGGAAGCGGCTTGCCGCTTGACGCCAGGCTCGGGAGCGGGCAGCGCGGCCGTCTCGGCGGCGGGTGCCGGTGCCGGTGCCGGCGCTGGTGCCGCTGCCGCTGCCGTTACCGGTGCAGGTGCCATCTCGACAGACGGCGGCGCCGCAGGAAAGGTGGTCGGCGCCGACATGAACCAGCGCAAGCCTATCATGTTAACGGTCAGCAGCAGGCTGGCCGCCAGGGCCAGCGGCAGCTTCCAGCGCGACATGAAAGACGAGGCCGCGCGCCGCTGCGCATCCGGCATCACGGCGTCATTCGCGGCCGGCGCCGGTGCCAGCGCGGTCTCGGCGGCCGCCAGGATCGCCGCGTCAAGCTCGGCCGATGGACCGGCCTGCGGCAAGGCACGCAACAGGTCGGCCAATTCGCCCCGGCCCTGCAACCACGCTTCCAGCTCGGCGTCGCTGCCGTCATCGATTTCCTTGGATGTCATGCGGTGCTCCCTTCGCCGGTCAAATTGCGCAATTGCGCGCGCAGCTTTTGCATCGCATAGCGCAAGCGGCTCTTGACCGTTTCCGCCGGCGTCGCGGTGACGGCGGCGATTTCATCGATGCTCATGCCGCTGAACTGCTGCAAGACCAGCGCTTCCTTCTGCTCGCCAGGTAAGCCGCTGATGGCCGCGTGCAGCAGCGCGTGTTGCTGTTTTTGTTCGAGCGAGGCTTCCGGCGACAAGCCTTGATGGGCCGCGTCGGCCAGCGCTTCGAAGCCGCCCTGGCCATCTTCCGGCGCCAGATCGGCGGCCAGCAAGGCTTCGCGCTGGCGCAAGATATCGATCAGGCGATTGCGGGCGATTTGATACAGATACGTGCGAAACGCCGCCTGCGGCTGGTAAGCGGCACGCGCCGTGTGCAGGCTGGCCCAGGCATCTTGGACGATCTCGTCGACCCAGGCCTTGCGCGGCGAACGCCACGCCACGAAGCGGTACAAGCCCTGGCTGTGGCGCCGATACAGCTCCTTGAAAGCAAGCAGGTCGCCGGCGCGATAGCTCAGCATCAAAGTTTCGTCCGATAAGTGGTCAGGCATGCCGCGCAGTGTAGCCGAGATGCGGGCGGCCGACAATCCCGCCGGCCGCCCGCACCGCCTCGCATGCAACGGCCATCAGCGCGGCGCGTAATTGATGCGGCGGGTTTCCACCAGGCGCATATCCTGGAGGCGGCCTTCCACCAATTCGTAGCCCAGCAGCGCAAATATGCGGTCTTGCAAGAACAGGGGCCGGGC
The DNA here is from genome assembly GCA_040544385.1 of Oxalobacteraceae bacterium GrIS 1.11. Taxonomy (GTDB): domain Bacteria; phylum Pseudomonadota; class Gammaproteobacteria; order Burkholderiales; family Burkholderiaceae_D; genus Janthinobacterium. The sequence continues at coordinate 10,716 of JBEONR010000045.1, read as the reverse complement.
ATTGCCATACCAGTCAACGCAAGACGCGTGGCAGCCATCGTCGGCGGGCGCGCCGGGCCGCGCCTGCAGCGCACCGAGTTCGGTCAACTGGAGCGCGCTATTGCGCAAGTACAGCACCGAGGCGCCGGCCCCATCCGGCCCCGCTTCCAGCACGGGCAAGCCGATGATGCCGTCCTCGGCGCGCCCGGCATGGTAAAAGAAACCGTGGCTGCGGGTTTCGCCCTGCGCCGCGTCGGCCCGCACATAGCGGTGCGCCAGCGCCGCCACGCGGCCCAGGCTGACGCTACTGAAGTGCAAGTCCTGGCCGCCGGCACCGATCACCAGCGCATTCTCTCCCATCGCCTCGATGCGCTCAACGCCGTGCGGCAAGGATAGCGCTTGCGCGGCGCCGGCCTCGCCCCAGCGCACCGCGTACAGACTCTGGCGGGCCGGATAGTCGCGTCCCGTCGGGCCGCCATACAGCAGATACGAGCCGATATAACGGTTTTGCAAAACCTGGTTGCCGGCGGGCGGCAAGGCCTTGTAACTGGCCGCCGGCGCGCTATCCCGGCCGTCGGAAAACAGGCGCAACGGCACGCGCAGCAGCGCCATCGCGCCATGTCCGCGCTCGGCGCCCCACATGCCGTCTCCCTGCCCTTCGGAGCGCAGCAGCACGTTCAAGTGACCGTCGCCGCTTTCCAGGAACGAGAATTGGTCAACCGGCACGCCGGCCACCTTGAGCGCGCTCGGCGCGCCGCCGTCCAGCGGCATGCGGAACACACCGGACTGGCTGGCCCGGCCGCTGCTAGCGCGCCCCGTGATCCACACGTACACCGATTCGCCCGACACATAAAACACCCGGCCCTGCGGTCCCAGCACCGCGCTCGCCTCGCAACTCATCTCGGCCTTGGCCAGGTCGCACACCGTCACCGTGTGCAGCGCGATGCCGGCGTTCGGGTCCAGCGGCTGGTCGGTGCGATAAATGCGGGTGGCCGGCGCGATGCGCCTGAAGTCGGCCGGCGTGGCGTCCGGGCGCCACTTGCGCAGGGCCGGAAACGAGGCAAACGGGTCGACCTGCCAGGCATTGATTTGCAGCGGCGTATACAACACCAGTTTGCTGCCGATCAGCCGGCTGGCGTAATTTCGCGACGAGTAATAGTCGTTCGAGCGCATGTGATACGTGGCGCGGTAATGCAATTGACCGCCATTGTCAATGTCGAACAAGCCGATCTCGGTGCCGCCCCGGCTGTAGTTATAGCCGATCACCACTACGGTATCGCCGCTGATGAGCATTTCATCGTACCAGCTGCCCGACGGATCGCCGCCAGGAGCGTAAGCGTCAATGCTGGCCACCGGCCGCAACCCGCCCTGCCCGATATCGACGGTAAACAGGCGGCCGCGCCGCAGCATCACCAAATGTTTGCCATGCGCCTTGACGATGCCGCCTTCGTCGACGCCGGCGGTCTGGGTATTGGTCACCGATTCGCCGGCGGCGGCCGATTTGGCCATCGCCGGCGCGGGCGCGGACGGCGGCGACAGCGCCATGGCGGAAGGCTGCACCAGCCCGGACAGCCCGGCGGAGCGCGCCTGGCGGGCGCGCTGCTGCTCGCCGTAAGTCTTGAAAAAATCCCGCAATTGGGCTTCGCTGGCAAACGCGGTCAAGGTCTTTTTCGGCGCCGTGGCCGGGGTGCCGGCCTGACAGGTGCAAGACAGCGCCAGCGCTATGCTGGCAAGAATGAATCTGGACATCGCGGATACTCCTTTTTCGCTTTTCCATCGGACCGCGCGCCAAGGTTGGCGTCGCCGGCATCTGGATGGTTAAACGTGGGCGGACGGAAAAAAGGGTTGATACAGCGGGGGTTGATACAGCGCGCCTATTTTCATGGCGACGCATAAAAAAAATTGGCTCCATCAATATACCCATTGTGGACCTAGGCATGGCACCCATCCAGCGATAAGATTGCCTAAGCGATAGCCAACCTAGAAGCCATGTTCAAGCCGACCTCCAGCAAGGCAAGACTGCGACCCGACCTGGCCGCCAGTTCGCCATCCCAATGCGAGCGCGCCGCGAAAGGTCTACTATGGTTTATCCGCCCCCATTCCCGCGCCCCAGCGCCTCCATTTGAAAGCCAAGCATGCTCAATTTAAAAGATCCTTCCCTGCTGCGCCAGCAATGCTATATCGACGGCCTGTGGCTGAACGCCGACAGCGGCGAACGCACCGAGGTGCATAACCCGGCCACCGGCGAGACCATCGGCACCATCCCGACCATGGGCGCCGAGGAAACCCGGCGCGCGATCGCGGCGGCCAACGCGGCCTGGCCCGCGTGGCGCAAGAAATCGGCCAAGGAGCGCGCCGTCGTGCTGCGCAAATGGAACGATCTGATGCTGGAAAACGCCGACGACCTGGCGTTGATCATGACCACCGAGCAGGGCAAGCCGCTGGCCGAGGCAAAGGGCGAAATCGTCTACGCCGCGTCCTTCATCGAATGGTTCGCCGAAGAGGGCAAGCGGATTTACGGCGACACCATGCCCTCGCCTTGGCCGGACCGCCGCATCGTCGTCACCAAGGAGCCGATCGGCGTGTGCGCCGCCATCACGCCGTGGAACTTCCCGGCCGCGATGATCACCCGCAAGGTCGGCCCGGCACTGGCCGCCGGTTGCCCGATGGTAGTCAAGCCGGCCGAGCTGACACCGTTTTCGGCGCTGGCGCTGGCCGTGCTGGCCGAGCGGGCCGGCATCCCGGCCGGCGTGTTCAGCGTCGTCACCGGCTCCTCGCGCGCGATCGGCGCCGAGATGACGGGCAACCCGACCGTGCGCAAGCTGAGCTTTACCGGCTCGACCCAGGTCGGCCGCATCCTGATGGAGCAATGCGCACCCACGATCAAGAAACTGTCGCTGGAATTGGGCGGCAACGCGCCCTTCATCGTGTTCGACGACGCTGACCTCGATGCCGCCGTCGAAGGCGCTCTGGCCTCGAAATACCGCAACGCGGGCCAGACCTGCGTGTGCGCCAACCGCCTGTACGTGCAAGACGGCGTGTATGAAGCGTTTGCCGCGAAGCTGGTTGCGGCCGTCGCCAAGCTCAAGGTCGGCAACGGCCTGGAGCCGGGCGTCACGCAGGGACCGCTGATCGAAGAGAAGGCCGTCGAAAAAGTTGAGCAGCACATCGCCGACGCGCTCGCGCTAGGCGGCCGCCTGCTGGCCGGCGGCAAGCGCCACGCGCTCGGCCACAGCTTCTTCGAGCCGACCGTGATCGCCGACGTCACGTCCAGCATGCTGGTGGCGCGCGAGGAAACCTTCGGCCCGCTGGCGCCGCTGTTCCGCTTCCATACCGACGAGGAAGTGCTGGCGATGGCCAACGACACCGAATTCGGCCTGGCCGCGTATTTCTATTCGCGCGACATCGGCCGCATCTGGCGCGTCGCCGAAGGCCTGGAAAGCGGCATGGTGGGCGTCAATACCGGCTTGATCTCAAACGAGATCGCGCCCTTCGGCGGCGTCAAGCAATCGGGCCTGGGCCGCGAAGGCTCGAAATACGGCATCGAGGATTACCTGGTGGTCAAATATATTTGCATGGGCGGAATATAGGTCATGGCCCAGCACGAATTTGCCTACCGCTCCGGCGGCAGTTATCTGAACGTGGGCCGCGACGACGCCCTGCCGTTCGGCCTGGCCGGCCTGACCTATGACGGCGCCGTCAGCAACCGCCCCGGCGCGCGCTTCGGCCCGCAGGCGATCCGGCTGGCCTCGCAGATGCTGTGCGACGCCATCCATCCGCATTTCGACACCACGCCGATCGGCCAGTTGTCCGACGTCGGCGATTTGCCGCTGCCCAACACCGGCATCGAGGCGATGCGGGCCGCGCTGATGCCGCAAGCGCTGGAACTGTTGCGGCGCCAGCACATGGTGTGGCTGGGCGGCGACCATTCCGTCACGCTGCCACTGCTGCGCGCGCTCAACGAGGTGCATGGCGGGCCGGTCGCGATGCTGCATTTCGACGCCCATTGCGACACCTGGAGCAGTCACTTCGGCGAGCCGTCCGGCCACGGCACCTGGGTCTACGAGGCGATGCGCGAAGGCTTGCTGCTGCCGCAAGCCTCGGTGCAAGTGGGAATACGCTCGTCGGGCGAGCGCGCCGCGCGCGAATACGTAAACCAGGTCGGCGGACGGGTATTTACGGCGCGCCAATTGCGCGGCCTGGAAAGCCCGCTGCAACTGGCGCCGGTGCTGGCCGAAATCCGCGCGCGCATGGCCGCCGCCGGTCATCCGCCGCTTTACCTGACGCTCGACATCGACTGCCTCGACCCGGCCTTCGCGCCCGGCACCGGCACGCCCGAACCGGGCGGTCTGAGCACCAACCAGGTGCTGTCGATCATCGAGGAATTGGCCGACTTGAATTGGTGCGGCATGGATTGCGTCGAAGTGGCGCCGCCCTACGACCACGCGCAACTGAGTTCGAACGCGGCCTCGACCTTCGTCTGGACTTATCTGTGCGGCCAGATCGCGAAATGGCAATCAAACACCTGATCCAGCCGCGCCGCGTCGGCGCCTGAAGGCGGCTCTCCCTGCGCGAACAAGCGATCGCATCAACCGCCTTCATTCAAAAAAACACGCAATACCAGCCATTTGTTACAAAATACGTATTTCTACGCAATCAAACAAGTTATATTGCATTAAATAATAGACATCCTTGCCAAATAAATCATTTGAGCTGGGCGATGAGGCTATTATTTTTCCAGTAAAAATTTACTCAGCCTCGCCCTCGATAATAAATGCTTCCTTCTCCACATCGAAGTAATTATCTCGCATAAAGTCCACGAACAATAATAAATAAAAGTCAAGCTTGAAATAGTGATATTTTTATGTTGACGAATATTGTGAGTTTAATTACTATCTATTTTATTGATTTTCCATAGGACATCAATAAACTGTGCAAGGCACTTCATGCATTTCCGATGCATGTCGACACTCCGACACTTTGTGAATTGCATTATTACGTCCTGCCAAAAACTCATGAATGTTTTAGCTAACGATATTAATATTCAATCCCGCACCCAGCGACGCGAAGGCGTTCTATGGCGACGAATCGGAGCGCTCCTCACATTCATAATTGCTCTCGCTTTGATTCTCATATCTTTTCTCAATTACTCCAATTATCGAAAAAACTATCAAGAATTGAACCTAACTCGCCATCTCGTCTTATCGAAAAATTTGCGTCAAAATTTGGAAACCGGCTTGAACATCGGATTGAATCCAGAGGAAAATGTCCGCTTATTACCGGCGATAAAAGAAATGCTCCATCGACACACGGACATCCGCTATATCGGGGTGGCGCAGGAATCGGGCGCGCTCGTCGGCGAAGGCGATATTCCCGCCTATACCTTGGCTGGCTGGAGGGCATGGCAGAACAAAACCAATGCCGACGCGTATTGGTATACCGGCGATAGCCAGACTTTCCAGATCGGTTTTCCTTACGTAAACAATTTTAATGTCAAGGCGGGGGCCGTGTTGATTGTCTATGACAAGAGCGCAATCGAACGCGCCACCGGCGACATGGCGCGCAAGCTGGGGCAGGACGTACTGCTGACCACATCCCTGTTGGTCGCGCTCACCCTCGGTGGCGTGTATGCTTTGACGCACAAATTTTCCCGTCAACTTGCCAGCATCGGCAATACCATCGACGGCGCCCTGGACGCCGCCGCCCCCGCAAAATTGGAAGTACATGTGCTGAACGGCGACGTGGCCCAAGACATCAATGACTTTGCCGCCCTGAGCCACGCCGTGGTGCGCGACCTGGTCGAGCTTGAGCGAGCCCTGGGCTTGCCGGAGCATGAGAGCGGCGGCCGGACATGAGACAACTTCAAACGCGCCTGGTATTGCTGACCACTACCATGCTGGTGTTATCGGCATTGCTGCTGTCCTGGCTGGCCTTACGCCATTTTGAACAAGCCTTGCCGCCTGAAATGGCACGCACCGTTGCGGCCGTCGGCGACTCGGTGTCGGAAGTACTGGAAAAGGCGCACGAGCACGGCGTACCGCTCGATGAAATGGTCGGCGCGCAAGAGTACTTGAACACGGTGCGCGAAGACAACCCGGGCATCGCCTATATCTTACTCATTGACGCCAGCGGCCAGCCCTTATACGAGAGTGGCTACGATGCCCTGGGGGATCGGCCCAGCCTGGAACGTCTCGGCGAGCAAACCACCACCGACATCAGCACAGGGAAAACCGGCGCCTACTTCAGCACGAGCGTACCCCTGGTTTTCCAGAGCAACCGGGTCGGCACCTTGCACCTTGGGCAGCGCGCGGCGCTGGTCAAGCAACAGGTGCAGGAAATTTCCTACGATGTCGTCACGGTACTGGTGGTCGCCAGCTTGATTGCCCTCGAACTGCTGCGATTTGTGCTGACCTTTGTCATAGCAACGCCGGTGGCCGTGACGCGCGATTTCCTGGCCCGCGTGCGCAAGGGCGATTTTTCCCACTATCTACCTTTCGATCATTTGAGCGGCATCGGCCAGCTCAGCGCGCGCCTGAACCGCGTCGTCGCCCATATCAACCGGCGCTATCAGGCATTGCAGGAACAGGGCGGCGCGGAGCACTTCAAACATATGATGAAACAGCGCCTGTCGGGATACCGCTTTCACGCGCCAGGTCGGCATCCAATTTTGTTTTCCGCCGTCCTCGACCATATACGCTGGCCCTTTTTCTTGCTGATCTTTGCCGATTCGCTGTCGCTATCATTTTTCCCCATCTTTGTCGGGCAATTCTATTCCCTGGAAATGGGCATATCGAAAAACATCGTCATCGGATTACCAATTTCCATATTCATGTTTACCTGGGCGCTTTCCATGCCGTGGGCCGGAATGTGGAGCGACCGGGCCGGACATCGAAAATCATTTATTCTGGGCGCCACCATTACCACTGTCGGACTGGTTCTTACCGCCTGCGCTCAGTCGCTCTACGATTTACTGCTGTGGCGTTCGCTGACAGCGCTTGGCTATGGCCTGGTCTTCATTACCACCCAGAGCTATGTCTCCAATAATACGGCGCCCACCCATCGCACCAGAAGCATGGCAATCTTCCTGTCCACCTTCTTTGCCGGTTCTTTATCCGGGTCGGCCATAGGCGGGATCTTGTCCGACCGCCTTGGGTACAATTCGACGATATTACTGTCGGCGCTCCTGAGTGCCGCCTCGGCCATGTTCATTCTGGGATTTTTACGCACCAATCCCGACAGCGATGCCACGCCGCGAAGAAAGCTCAGTTTCAACGATTTTAAATTATTACTCCGAAATAAGAAGTTTTCCGCCATTACGTTTTTAGCCGCCATTCCCGCAAAAATTGCCTTGACCGGTTTTCTGTATTACTCGGTACCGCTTTATTTGAAACTTCTTGGCAATAACCAGTCAACCACTGGACGGGTGATGATGGCATATGGCCTGGCGATCATATTCCTATCCCCCTTTGTGGCGAAAATGGCCGACAAAATCGGCAGACTGCGCTGGTTCGTGGCCATCGGCGGCTATGCGGCGGCGGCGGCGATGTTTGTTATTTATTGCTTCGACAGCACCATCGGCTTACTTGCCAGTATTACCCTGCTGGGCATCGCGCACGCCATCGGCGTCTCGCCCCAACTGGCCTTGATTAACGATCTGTGCAAGGAAGTGGTGCAAGAAGTCGGCAGCGGCACGGTGACGGGAATTTTTCGCCTGATCGAGCGACTCGGCAATGTGCTGGGCCCGATCATCGCCGGCATATTGATCGCCCAATTCGGCTTCAATGGCGCTTTTTTGGGCATCGGCATCGTGTCCCTGGTCTGCACCACTATATTCACCGCCGTTTTTTTATGGTTCGACCGTCATCCGTCGCGCGCCGTCGCCGCCGTCGCCTGATTCGGAAAAAAGGAAAGCAAACGATGTTCTTACGCAGTCTGGTCACATTCCTTTGCCTGTCGGCCGTGGCGCCGACATGGTGCCGCGCCGAATCGGCAGCCAAGCCCTACCGCATTATGATGATGCTATACCGGGGCTCGACCGATGCCGAAAAAGGTTTCATGGATTACTTCAAACGGCGCAACATTGCCGTTGAATACATCGTGCGCGACGCCCAAGCCGACCAGAACAAAATTGCCGATTTCGTGCGTGAGGCGCGGGAGTTGAAACCGGATCTGATCTATACCTTCGGCACCACTGTCACCGCCGAAGTGGTGGGCTTGGACGGCCAAGTCGACCCGGCCAAGCACATCACGGATATTCCGGTTGTGTTTGATATCGTGGCCGATCCGGTCGGCGCCAAGCTGGTCAGGAATTTGAGATCTTCCGGCCGCAACCTGACCGGCGCCTCGCATCTGGTGCCGCTAAGCGCGCAGATGAATGCCTTGCAAACCATGCGCAAGACGCAAACGCTGGGCGTGATCTACAACCCGCAAGAAAAAAATTCCGCGCTGGCAGTGCAAGAGCTGGAAAACAGCGCGGCCAAATTCGGTTTATCGCTGCAACTGGCGCCCGTCGGCCTGAATGCGAAACACCAACCGACCACGGATGGCATTGTGGCCGCCTTGCAGACTTTGCTGGCAAAGAAACCCCAGTTCATTTACATCCCGTCCGATTCTTTCATGATCAAGAATGCGCGCATGGTCATTCAGGCGGCACAAGCGGCGCACATTCCGGTGTACGCGGCAACAGAGACGCCCATACGCAATGACGGCGCGCTGTTGGGTCTGGTTAGCACTTATTTCAACGTCGGCGAACTTGCGGCCCACAAGGCCGAGCAAATCTTGTCTGGAAAATCTTCCGCAGCACAGCTTCCCGTCGAAACGCTCAATCGCTTCACCTATCTGGTCAATATGTCGGCGGCGAAGAAACTGAGCATCTATCCACCGTTGGCGGTGGTCAAATTCGCGGAGCTGCTGAACCCGCTCGATGCGATCGACGCGCGGGAGTAAGGTCGACCGCAGGCGTTCACCATGGCAAATCCCGTAGTTGTAAAAGCACGCCCCGAAGCATAACTTACAGAAACGCATCCATGAATAATTCATATAAATTATCATCTTATATTGTGGTCACTGATTTAATTGATGCAGAAGTATCGACAGACCCATCTAGGATATTGTTCGCGACCAGGACAGGAAAATCAATTTTGATCAAGGATCGGGTTTACCAAGCTCTGGAAAATGGCGATTTTTCATCAATTGAAAACAAAAATCTAGTCAATTTGATGCGCCTGGAAGTGATCGTTCCGGCGCAATCAGACGAGTTTGACGAGATACTGCGGCAAAACGTAGCGTCACTGGAAGATACCCAAAGTCTGGATGTGACGATACAACCGACCGCGAACTGCCAGTTAGGTTGCGGCTACTGCGGTCAGGTACACTCGAAGAAAGATCTTGACCAAGCCACCAGCTTCAAGATTACCGACAGGATATTCAGTAACTTGCAAAAAAAGGGCTACCAGCGCCTCGCAGTGGGTTGGTTCGGGTCGGAGCCGCTGATGGCCCACAATGAAATCATCAGAATGAGCGAACGCCTTCTCGATTATTGTGAAAAGCATGACGTGGCATACTCCGCCAGCATGATCACCAATGGACTGAGTTTCAAACCGAATATCTTCTTGAAGTTGCTGGAAAAAAAGGTCCACCACTATCAGATCACTCTGGATGGATTGGGTGAAACTCACGACTTGATGAGAATAACGAAGGAGGGACATAAAACCTTCGATATTATTTTCAAAAATATAGTTGATGTTACCAATTTGCCGGAATATATGGAAAGCAAATGCGGCATTGCGGTTCGGGTCAATGTCAATAAAGACAGCGTAAAAACTATTTACAAACTGATCGACCGCTTGGCCCAATATGACCTGGGCCGCAAAAGGGTAACGATGGATTTCGCCCCGGTGGTGGACTGGGGCGGCAACGAGGCGGATAAAGACAGCCTGAGCGCCCAGGATTTCGCCAAGGCGGAAATCGACTGGATGCTGTATGCGATGAAGAAGGGATTCCGCTTCGACCAGGTGATTCCAGGCAAGACAAGCGCTCCCTGCATGGTGGTAAAAGAAGACGCCGAAGTGTATGACGCGCTGGGAAATATATATCCTTGCTATGAATTTCCTTACACGCCAAAATATGAAACCGAGGAATATAAAATCGGACATATCGATACCATCGAAGTAAGCAGGAATCTGAACGCGACCACTAAAAATTGGTTCGAAGATATTAAAACCGATATCTCCCCTTGCAAGACCTGCAATCTATTTCCGGTCTGCGGCGGCGGTTGTCCAAAGCAATGGTACAACAAGGACATTGCCTGCCCTTCTTTCAAAATAAACATCCAGGATCGCCTGGTCATGGATTATTTGGTGAACAAGGAAGTTTATTTTGAATCCCATTTAAAAGATGCAGTTTTGCGATAGAAGGAATGCGGATATGGACAGAAATATCAACGGCATTGACTTCATCGTCGATCAAATCAAGAGTACGGATATTCAGAATCATCACAAAGAATATAAAAAAGACCATATTTTTCATTTATTACTGAAATATTGCGAGGCGCAAGAGATCGAACCTGCGCGCATGAGTATGATGCACCATTTCGACTTGTACCAAAAGTACTTTTCCCATGTTAAAAAAAATAACAAGAACATGAGCCTCTTGCAAAACTCGTCGCGCTTGGGGATTTAATCGCCGGAACCGGCAAATTGGGGAGGCGTGGGCGCCCATTACTGGCATGATGTAGTT
>JBEONR010000044.1:0-41335 GCA_040544385.1 Oxalobacteraceae bacterium GrIS 1.11 | reverse complement strand
CCCGATCGAAAATTCGACCGGGCCGTTAAGGCAAAACCACAGCGCTATGCCACTCGCGTTCTACGAAAACCTGCTTAACTGAACGGCATTACTCCGAAGTGAGGCTTTTTTTTCACCTAAGTAAGCGTCGGGAATTTGTTGTGAATTTATGGCGAACCTAGCCGGATGCTGCGCAAGGCGCCCGCTGCGCCGCAGTGCGGGCACTGCTAGCAGCGGGCAACACAGCGCGGCGCCGGATAGGGAAGCCAGAAAACACAATAAATTATTGGCGCTTACTGAGAGAGACTGCGCCGCGCTTATTTTGTCACGCGCTTGAAGTCGCGGAAACGAAAACCCGTTGCCAGCAGCGCCGCAAAATAGCTGACGCCGCATATGGTGACGAGCAGAAGCAGGGCGCCGCCGCGCAGCAGCGGCTGGGACCGCATGCCGATCCAGTCGACCTGGGCTGCGCCGTACACGGCCACCAGCGCCATCGCGCACAGGGCCAGCGCCAGGCGCAGGAAAAACTTGCCCCAGCCCGGCTGCGGCTGGTAAATGCCGCGCAGGCGCAAGCCCCGGTATAAAAAGCCCGCGTTCAGGCAAGCCCCCAGGCCGATGGAGAGCGCCAGGCCGGCCACCGCGATATGGGGCACAAACAGCATATTCATCAACTGGGTTGCCACCAGCACGCCCATGGCGATCTTGACGGGGGTGCGGATATCTTGCCGCGCGTAGAACGCCGGCGCCAGCGTCTTGACCAGGATGATGCCGATTAGTCCGGCGCTGTATGCGATCAGCGGCTGGGCCGACATGAGTACGGCCTGGCCCGTGAATTTGCCGTAATGGAAAAGGGTGGCGATCAGCGGCACCGCCAGGGTGGCCATGCCGACTGCGGCCGGCATGGCCAGCAAGAAGGTCAGGCGCAAGCCCCAATCGAGCAACGCGGAATATTCTTCCTTGTCGCCATCGCTATTGGCCTTCGACAGGCTCGGCAGCAAGATCGTGCCCAGCGCCACGCCCAGCATGGCGGTGGGAAATTCCATCAGGCGGTCCGCATACGAGAGCCAGGAAATGCTGCCTTCGGCCAGGCGCGAAGCAATGCTGGTATTGATCATCAGGCTGATTTGCGCGGCCGATACGGCAAACACGGCCGGTCCCATTTTTTTCAGTACGCGGCGCACGCCGGGGTCGCGCAAGCCGAGCGCGGGATTGAGCGAAATGCGCGGCAACATGCCGATCTTGATCAGGGCCGGGATTTGGATCGCCACTTGCAGCAGGCCGCCGACGAAGACGGCAATCGCCATAGCGTAAATCGGATGGCTCAGGAAGCGCGCCAGAAACAGCGAGGCGCCGATGAAGGACAGGTTCAGCAACACTGGCGTGAAGGCGGGGATCTTGAACTGGCGCCAGGTATTCAAGATGCCGCCCGACAGCGCCACGAACGACATGCAAGTAATATAAGGGAACATCAGGCGCGTCATCCAGACGGCCGCGTCGAAGGCGCCCGGCTTGTCATTCAAGCCGGTGGCGATGAAATACACGAAGGTCGGCGCACCCAGGATGCCAAGCGCGCTTACCAGTAGCGTGGCCCAGACCAGAGCGGTGGCGACATGGTCGGCCAAGTCCTTGCTCGCTTGCTGACCATGCTGGGTCTTGTATTCGGACAAAATGGGCACGAAGGCTTGCGAAAACGCGCCTTCGGCAAACAGGCGCCGCAACAGATTGGGAATCCGGAAGGCGACGATGAAGGCATCGGTATAGGCGCCGGCGCCGAAAGCCCGGGCAAACAAGCTTTCGCGCAACAATCCTGTGATGCGGGACAGCATGGTCATGCTGGAAATGGCGGCTAGGGTTTTAAGCAAGTTCATGGGGCGAGATTATAGCCGGGACCGGCAGGGCTGGCGCGCCCGAATTGTTGGCGTTTCCGGGCTAATTGCCGTCGCCGGGGCCGGTATTGGGGCAGGCAGGGGCCTGTTTTGAGCTTGGCAAGGCCAATTATCTAATTTTAGAATTGCTCCCAGTTGAAAATATCGCTATAATCGAAGGCTGTACAGAATTCTGTCACGCAGACACTAATGTTTGACAGGCACTGGTTTGGCACACATGGTTCGGCAGACGCACAGAACGCACCGGTTGGCAAACACTAATGTTTGCAAACGCACTTTGACCCTGTTTTAGGAAATTCCATGGCAAATACCGCACAAGCGCGCAAACGCGCTCGTCAAGCAGTTAAGCAAAACGCACACAATTCGTCCCAGCGTTCGACCTTGCGCACAGCTATCAAAGCTGTTCGTAAAGCGATCCAGGGCGGCGATCAAGCAGCAGCCGCTGCAATCTTCCAAGCTTCCGTGTCGACCATCGACCGTATCGCCGACAAGAAGATCATCCACAAAAACAAGGCAGCTCGCCATAAGAGCCGTCTGGCAGCCGCCTTGAAGGCGCTGTCCGCTTAATCATTTGCGTAGTTTGCGGCCGCCCAGGCGGATTCGCAAGCGCTAACCGGATGCTACGGCATCCGCGTCGGCGCGCGTTGTGCGCTTGACCGGTTCCGGCCGGCAGTTTTGCAGCCGCAAATGAAGAGTGAAAGAGCCCGCGTGACGCAAGTTACGCGGGCTTTTTATGTTTGTTGAAATGACGGCGCGGCGCGACTCTGCCGTCCTGTGCCTGTCTTGTCGCCTGTCCTGTTTAACGCAGCGGCGGCAAGTTGCCGATCACGGTGCCCGGTTTGATGTTTTTTTGCTTGAACCAGCCCAGGTTCATTTCCAGCGCATAGCGCACCGGGACCGCTTTTTTCGAGCAATGGCTATCCAGGGTTTGCGCCTGCATGTCTTCGATGTTGACGATCTTGCCGTCCGCGTCGATGAAAGCCACCGATAAGGGTAGCAGGGTATTTTTCATCCACATGCATTGCGTGGCCGGTGCATCAAACACGAAGACCATGCCGGAATTGGCGGGCATGGTTTCACGGAACATCAGTCCCTGTTCGCGCTGCGCTTCCGAGGTGGCCACTTCAGCCTTGATCAAGTGCATGCCGGCCGATAATTGGGCGGTGCCGAATTGCTGGTTTTGCGCCAGGGCCGCGCCAGCGCAGCTCAACAGGGCGGTCGCGCTCAGGGTTGCCAAAAATATTTTCATGGTATGGGTTCGGGCGATCAGAAGGGCGATTAAGCCATGGGACGGGCGTCGACGTCAAGAGTGACGTCACAAAAAAACGGGCGTGAAAAAAGGCAGGACCAGCCTGCCTTTTTTCATGAAGCCAAAACTATTACTGAGCAGCGGATGCAGCTGGAGCAGCCGAAGCGGCAGCCGAAGCAGCAGCTTTTTTAGCTTTTTTGTGTGCTTTTTTTGCTTTTGGCGCTGGAGCCGAAGCTGGAGCCGAAGCGTCAGCCATTGCCGATGCCGAAGCAGCTACTGGTGCCGAAGCGACAGCCGAAGCGGAAGGAGCAGCAGCGAAAGCCGAAGCGGCGAACAGGGAAGCAACCAGAGCAGCGATGATTTTGGACATTTTGAATTCCTTTAACATGTTTTAAGAAACAGTGATTCCGATGAATCTATGTCCTTAACGCGAGCAAATACTTGTTGGTTGACATGTTTCATAAAAAAATTCACTTTTTTTTAAAAATTGTTTGGCGTGTCCTGGCCACCCTGGCGCCATTCCTGTTCCGACACCAGCCGCGATTCGCCCGGCAGCAAGGGATGGCTGGCCAGCGAGAAGGGGCCGATCGCGCTGCGCACCAGGCGCAGGGTCGGCAAGCCGACGGCTGCCGTCATGCGCCGCACTTGTCGGTTCTTGCCTTCGCGCAGGGTCAGCGCCAGCCAGGATGTCGCTTGCCCGGTGCGGTTGCGGATCGCTGGCAGGCGTGGCCAGATCCATTCCGGGGGGGCGATCTGGACCGCCTGGCATGGCTTGCTGGTGAAGTCGCCCAGGTTCAGCGGCCCGCGCAAGCGTTCCAGCGTGGCCGCGTCGGGAATGCCGTCCACTTGCACCAGATACGTCTTGGGCTGCTTGTGGTCGGGGTGGCTGATGTCGTGTTGCAGGCGGCCGTCGTCGGTCAGCAGCAGCAAGCCTTCGCTGTCGGCGTCGAGTCGGCCGGCCGGGTAAATGTTTGGGATGTGCAAGTAATCGGCCAGCGTTGCGCGCTCCGGCTGGGGTGAAAACTGGCACAATACCTGGTATGGTTTATTAAATAATATGAGTGGCATGCTGGTATCGGGTGCAAAATGGTGAAGGTGCGCTCTGGAAGCGCATGCCTGTGTCGTAAAACCGTAGCGCCTTGTAAAATACTAGTGCATAATGTGAAATGCCTGTCTTATGTCTTATAGAAGACTAGAATTTTTTTGTAAATAAATCAGATTGCAGATGCGCCAACAAGCGTCGTTTCAAGCCGCTGGCGGCGCGCCCACTTCGGAGATCACGATGTATCAACATATCACTGTACCTGCTGACGGCAAAAAAATCACCGTCAACACCGATTTTTCGCTGAATGTACCGCATAACCCCATCATTCCCTACATCGAAGGCGATGGCACGGGCGTCGACATCAGTCCCGTCATGATCAAGGTGATCGACGCGGCGGTGGCCAAGGCTTACGGCGGCGAGCGCAAGATCAGCTGGATGGAAATCTATGCCGGCGAGAAATCGACCAATGTCTACGGTCCCGACGTGTGGCTGCCGGAAGAAACCCTGGAAGTACTGAAAGACTATGTGGTCTCGATCAAGGGTCCGTTGACGACCCCGGTCGGCGGCGGCATCCGTTCGCTCAACGTGGCGCTGCGCCAGCAACTCGACTTGTATGTCTGCCTGCGCCCGGTGCGCTACTTCACGGGCGTGCCTTCGCCGGTGCGGGAGCCGGAAAAAACCGACATGGTGATTTTCCGCGAAAACTCGGAAGACATTTACGCCGGCATCGAATGGCAAGAGGGTTCCGACGGCGCCAAGAAACTGATCGAATTCCTGATCAAGGAAATGGGCGTCACCAAGATCCGCTTCCCGGAAACCTCCGGTATTGGCATCAAGCCGGTCTCGCGCGAAGGCACCGAGCGCCTGGTGCGCAAGGCGATCCAGTATGCCATCGACAATGACAAGCCTTCCGTGACGATCGTTCACAAAGGTAACATCATGAAGTACACCGAAGGCGGCTTCCGCGACTGGGCCTATGCCCTGGCGCAAAAAGAATTCGGCGCCGAGCTGATCGACGGCGGTCCATGGTCCAAGTTCAAGAATCCGAAGAGCGGCCGCGACATCATCGTCAAGGATGTGATCGCTGACGCATTCCTGCAACAGATTTTGTTGCGTCCGAACGAATATAGCGTAATCGCCACCCTCAATTTGAACGGCGATTACATTTCCGACGCCCTGGCGGCGCAAGTGGGCGGCATCGGCATCGCGCCGGGCGCGAACTTGTCCGATTCCGTGGCCATGTTCGAAGCGACCCATGGCACCGCGCCCAAGTACGCCGGCAAGGACTATGTGAACCCGGGTTCCTTGATCTTGTCCGCTGAAATGATGTTGCGCCACATGGGCTGGCTGGAAGCGGCTGACTTGATCATTTCCTCGATGCAAAAATCGATCGCGTCCAAGCGCGTGACTTACGATTTCGCCCGTCTGATGGAAGGCGCGACCCAAGTGTCGTGCTCCGGTTTCGGCGACGTCATGATCGAGCACATGTAAGATTGTTTCACCCCGGCGCAGGCGCCGGGGCCGGACGAAAAAAAACCCCGCATGCGGGGTTTTTTACGTCCTGGGCCGACTCAAACTCAAGCGGCTTGGATGTTGGAAGCTTGCTTGCCTTTAGGGCCTTGCGTGACTTCGAACTGAACTTTTTGACCTTCTTTGAGGGTCTTGAAACCGTTCATGTTGATTGCGGAGAAGTGCGCAAACAAATCTTCGCCGCCATCATCTGGAGTGATGAAGCCAAAACCTTTGGAATCATTGAACCACTTAACTGTACCTGTTGCCATAAAAAGAACTTTCAAATAAAAACGAATCACACTAGCCATAAAAGCAAGAAGCTTCTTGCCCCCTCCTCACGCCTCACTTCTTACCAACATGTACAAATCTGCACAAGTCGATACAGCATTGTTGGCGGAATAAATTTTGAAGTCAAGCGCTTTTCCACTAATTCCGCTATATTTCTTGCAACATGTTAAAAAGCAACTCTTGATTTTACAGATGCTGTCGCCATCTGCGCAGTGTTCAGAAAGCGCGTAAGATTGAAAACAATTGGAATGGCGCTGATATTTGCGCATTGCATCCACCCTGAAAGCATTAGAATAAGCGTATGGCAACCAAGCAAGACACTGAAACCCTGCTGGAGCGGCAGACGTTGAAGCCGCCGCCCCTGTACCAGGTGGCCCTGCTCAATGATGACTACACGCCTATGGAATTCGTGGTCGCCGTCATCCAGGAATACTTCAACAAGGATAGAGAGACAGCGACCCAAATCATGCTGAGCGTGCATCGCCACGGCAAAGGAGTGTGCGGTGTGTTCTCAAAAGATATAGCGTGTACCAAAGTGGAGTTTGTTTTAACGCATGCGCGCAAGGCGGGGCATCCCCTGCAATGTGTGATGGAGGAAGTATGATTGCGCAGGAATTAGAAGTAAGTTTGCACATGGCGTTTGTCGAGGCACGACAGGCACGGCACGAGTTCATCACGGTTGAGCACTTGCTGCTCGCGCTGCTCGATAACCCATCGGCCGCCGAAGTGTTGCGCGCCTGTGCGGTCAATATCGAAGACTTGCGCAAAACCTTGACCAATTTCATCGGCGACAATACCCCGACCGTGCCCGGCACGGGCGAGGTCGACACCCAGCCGACGCTTGGTTTCCAGCGCGTCATCCAGCGCGCCATCATGCACGTGCAGTCGGCCTCGAACGGCAAGAAGGAAGTGACCGGCGCCAACGTGCTGGTGGCCATCTTCGGCGAGAAGGATTCGCATGCGGTCTACTACCTGCACCAGCAGGGCGTGACGCGCCTCGATGTCGTCAATTTCATTTCCCACGGCGTGCGCAAGGACCAGCAGGTCGACTTGCAAAAAGCCTCGGAAGGCGTGGAAGAGGCGCCGGCCGACGGCCAGCAAAAGGAAAGCCCGCTCGACCAGTTTACGCAAAACCTGAACAAGGCGGCCGCCGAAGGCAAGATCGATCCGCTGATCGGGCGCGAGGATGAAGTCGACCGCGTGATCCAGATCCTGTGCCGTCGCCGCAAGAACAATCCGCTGCTGGTGGGCGAGGCCGGCGTCGGCAAGACCGCCATTGCCGAGGGCCTGGCCTGGCGCGTGACGCAGGGCGAGGTGCCGGAAATCCTGGCCAACGCGGTCGTGTATTCGCTCGACATGGGCGCCTTGCTGGCCGGCACCAAATACCGTGGCGATTTCGAGCAACGCCTCAAGGCCGTCCTCAAGCAATTGAAGGACAATCCGAACGGCATCCTGTTCATCGACGAGATCCACACCATCATCGGCGCCGGCTCGGCCTCGGGCGGCACGCTGGACGCGTCCAACCTGCTCAAGCCGGCGCTGGCGAACGGCCAGCTGAAATGCATAGGTGCGACCACGTACACGGAATTTCGCGGCGTGTTCGAGAAAGACCACGCGCTGTCGCGCCGTTTCCAGAAAGTCGACGTCAATGAACCGACCGTCGAGCAGACCGTGCAAATCCTGCGCGGCCTGAAGTCGCGCTTCGAAGAGCACCACGGCGTCAAGTATTCGGCCTCCGCGCTGACCACGGCGGCCGAATTGGCGGCGCGCTTCATCAATGACCGTCATTTGCCCGACAAGGCCATCGACGTGATCGATGAAGCGGGCGCGGCGCAGCGTATCTTGCCCAAGTCCAAGCAAAAGAAAACCATCGGCAAGGCCGAGATCGAGGACATCATTGCCAAGATCGCCCGCATCCCGCCGCAAACGGTCAACCAGGACGACCGCAGCAAGCTGCAAACCATCGACCGCGACTTGCGCAATGTGGTGTTCGGCCAGGAACCGGCCATCGAAGCGCTGTCGTCGGCGATCAAGATGGCGCGCGCCGGCCTGGGCAAGACCGACAAGCCGATCGGCTCCTTCCTGTTTTCCGGTCCGACCGGGGTCGGCAAGACCGAAGTGGCGAAGCAATTGGCTTTCATTCTCGGCATCGAGCTGATCCGCTTCGACATGTCGGAATACATGGAGCGCCACGCGGTCAGCCGTTTGATCGGCGCGCCGCCCGGTTATGTCGGCTTCGACCAAGGCGGCTTGCTGACCGAGGCGATCACCAAGAAACCGCACGCGGTGCTCTTGCTCGACGAGATAGAGAAAGCCCATCCGGACATCTTCAATATCTTGCTGCAAGTGATGGACCATGGCACGCTGACCGACAATAATGGTCGCAAGGCCGACTTCCGCAACGTGATCATCATCATGACCACCAATGCGGGCGCGGAAAGCTTGCAAAAGCATTCCATCGGGTTTACCAACTCGAAAGAGGCGGGCGACGAGATGGCCGACATCAAGCGCATGTTCACGCCGGAATTCCGCAACCGGATCGACGCGACCATCAGCTTCCGCGCGCTCGACGAGGAAATCATCTTGCGCGTGGTCGACAAGTTCCTGATGCAACTTGAAGAGCAGTTGCATGAGAAAAAAGTCGACGCCATCTTCACCGAGAAATTGCGCAAATTCCTTGCCAAGAAAGGGTTCGACCCACTGATGGGCGCGCGCCCGATGGCGCGCCTGATCCAGGACATGATACGCAAGGCGCTGGCCGACGAGTTGCTGTTTGGCCGTCTGGTCAGCGGCGGCAAGGTCACCGTCGAACTCGACGACAAGGATCAAGTCAGGCTGGAATTTCCGGAATCGGACGCGGCCCCGCCGACGAGTCCGCAGGAAACCGTCGAAGTGGAATAGGAAGCTATACCATAAGCCGGTTTGCCGGCCCGACAAACCCGCCCACCAACGTGGCGCGGGTTTTTTTACTTACAAGGACATTATTTCAGCGACTCGAAGGATCCGTCAACATAGTTGATCATGCCGGTTTTCAAGTTGAGGATGGCAACCTTGGCATCGCTTTTCATTACGTCCACTGTTTCCATTCCGAGGCCGAAGGCGAACGACACGCCGTCGCTGCTGGCTATCCGGGTCACTCGGTTCGGACCGTCGCTGACGCCGACGTTGACGGTCACGCTACCGTCGGCGTATTGCCCGCTTGACGTGCTGTGCTTGAAGGAATTTTGGTTGACGTTGACGCGGAGCGCCAGCGGTGGACGGTTCTGGAAGCTTAGCGTGCCTGCCAGTGTGGTGTTTTTGCGGATGAAGTTGGCCGTTGATTGCGGCTGCTGCACGTCATATTGATCGTAACCGGCCTGATACTGGCCAAGGGTGCCACTGAATAATTCGGCGCTGTTCGAACGCAAATTGCCGCTGAACTCCAGGCTGGTCGGCCGGAAATCCCTGGCGTTCTTATCGGCCATCGGCTTGGACAGGCCGAGGCTGCCGGCGACTGTGCTTGCGCCCGCCTCGGCGGACAGGGAAATCAGGATTTCCTTTACATTGCGGCGCGCAGTCTGGCCTTCCGTTTGCTCTTCCAAGCGGGCATAGGAGCCTGGTTTGACGCTAACCTTCGCAAGTTCGATGCCGTCCTTGACCGACGCTAACTCGCCCGAGAAGGCGTAATTGAACAGATTGCCGCCTGCGACACTGCGCGTGGCCGTGAGATTCCAGCGCTCGTGGTCCGTGATGGCGACGCCGTGTTCGTCGTGGCGCGCCGGCATCTCGCCCACGATGGATAGCTCGCTGATGAGCGCGCCGGATTTGACGTAGTCGATCGTGCCAGTGGCGAGTTGGCCCGGATCGGTGTATTGGCCAATAGGCATGTCCACATCCGTAAACGTTACTCCAAAGTGCATGGTATGCAAGCGCAGCTTGGCACTGTAAATGAAAGAAGTGTCGGACCCGGGCCGCGCGCGTATCGTGATTACATTGATGATTTCCCGAGTAGTGACGCCGCTATTGTCCATGGTAGTCACCGAGTTCATCGGCAAGTTGCAGACCTCGTTATCGGCCTCCTGCGGTGTTCGCGCGAATATGGTTGCCTCTGGATTGGCATAAACCATACATTGGCCCTCCCAGGTAGCACCGTTATAGAAGTAAAAAACCGGAGAAACGCTTTCTCCCGTTTTGAACGCCCGGAACAGTTCCACACCCTTGCTGCCGATTTGTACCCAGTTAAGCACATTTTTATCCAATGGTGCGATGGCGTGGTCAAAATCGTCTTTCATGGCGATCGCGCGCGCTTCCAGGGCCGAGGCGTCGCTTTGGCTGTCGAGTAATGTGATATTCGTTCGCAGGCTGGCGAACAGTTTTCTCGCCAGTTGAATATCGCTGGGGCCGGCCGGCGTTACCGGCGTCACTGGCGTCACCGGAACCACCGGAACCACCGGAACCACCGGAACCACCGGAACCACCGGAACCACCGGAACCACAGGCGTGTTCGACGCCTTGGGCGCCAGCGGCGGGAACGATGGCACACCGTTGGCCGAGGCGTTGCCGGTGTGGTTGACGAGGGGATCTGCCGCCACATCGCTCAAGGATTGGCTGATTGCGTTCTGGATGGTGGCGTCCAGTCCCAGCACGCCGTCCTTGAGGGTGCCGATTTTCCCGACTTCGAGCGTAACGCAGGCAAGGCGGTCGGCAAGGGCTGCGGCGGTGCAGCCCAGCTTGGCGTCCTGCGCCATTTTGGAGATCGCCGCCAGTAACAGGCTTTGCAATTTTTCCTCGTCCGAGGCATCGGTCGCTGCCGGGCTGTTTGCATTGACCGGCTTGACCTTTTCCGGATCGAAACCGAAGGCCGCCGCGAAGCCGCTTTTGGCTTGGTCGATATTGCCGGCGCTGAGGCCGCCGGCTTTTTCCGCAGCTTGGGCGATCATTTCCGTCAGCGGACTGACCGAACTGTTGATCGTCGTTTGCGCCGATGGCGCCAGTTTCACCACGTCGCGCAGCTTGAACGAAGCGGGCAAGGTGATGTCCTTACCGCTGGCCTCGTCGGCTGTCACAGCGCCAGCGCCGCCTTGGACTTCAATGCTAAAGACCAGCACCTCCGCCGGCAGTGTCACGGAATATCCGCCATCGGTCGCCGTCACGGTTGTGGCGATGGCTTGCGCGCTTTTCTTGCCGGCGGCATCGAGAGAAAATACTTGCACCTGCGCGCCCTTGATGATGCCCTTGGCCGCCGTGCCTTGCACCGTGCGTTGGGCTGACACTTGAGCGCTCGGGATGGTGGCGGCGTCATTGCCGCCGCCGCCGCCGCATCCGGCCAATGTCCCCAAGCTTAGCGACAGTACGCTGATGCTGAAGCGGTTAAAATGATTTTTTTTCATGTTCTGTAAAAAGTTGCAATATATGTGAGTGTGTGAATATACAATATTTCATTCCATATGGAAATGTAATTAATGATAATTTAGATATGTGTTGGTTTTTGAGGGGAGGGCCAGATCAACCGTCGAAAGGACGGTTGATCTGGCTTTGAGCGGGCCGCTGCGCGGCCGATGGCTCAGAAGGGGTGGCGGTAGCCCAGATTCAGTCCGACCGCCTTGGCCAGGTTCAGGTTCAGCTTGTCGGTTTGTAAGCCGATATGGAAATCGCCCCGTTGATACGCCAAACCGACAGTCTTGAAGCGGGTTTCGACGCTGGCGCTCAAGCCGCCCCAGTCAAACTGGCGGCTGCCGGTGAAGGTCGGGATGGTGACGCCGGCATAACGTTGCACTTCCAGCGCGGCGCCCCAGGCGTCCCAGCGCGTGGCCAGCGTGGCCGCGCCGGAGCGCCGTATCGTCGCATTCTGGTCGATCTGGCTGTTCTGGCCGCTGAGCAGGGGGCGGTAATTGATATACCCCTGTGCGTCATACTGGGCCACGGCGGAGTTGGCCGTTTGCACGGTTTGCGGCAAATTGCGCCAGCGCATGCGGCTCCACAGATCGTCGAGCTTGAGCTTGAAGACGCTGGTCGCGCTCAGGGGCCAGTCCAGGGCCAGCGAGACGCTGGCGCCGGAGCCGCCAAAGCTGTTGTGCATAAATGGATAGCTGTAGCGGCTGTTGGCGTCGGTTTGCGCCACCTGAAAGCTATAGGGCTGGTCCGGGCCGCCCTCGGCCTTGCCCGTCACCGTATTGTCGCGCACGCGCGGCGTGCCGTACAGGGCCAGGGCCAGATTGACGCGCGCTGCGCCGGCGGCGGGCGCCTCGAACCAGCGGCTGAGCCGCAAGCCTTGGGCCGACCACGCTTGCAGCCGGGCTTCTACGTCGAAGCTGGCCGGCGCGCTCAGCTTGACGCGTTGCTTGTATAGGCGGATCAATTCCATGGTCGCGTCGTCGGTACTCAAGACGGCTTCCTGGCGGTATTCCCAGGCCAGGCGCCAGGCGCCATATTCGAGGCCCGCCTCGATCCGGTTGCGCTGGAACATGACATTACGTCCAGCCTTGGGCGCGTAGCCCACCGACCAATCTTTCTCGAATTGACGGATGGGGATGCCGTCATAGGCTTCCCATGCGCTGGCCTCGACATACGGCGCCCATCGCGCCGGCTCCGCCGCCCAGCCCGGCGCGCACCAGCACGCCACTAATCCAGCCAAATAGACATGACGCATGATATCTCTTTTAAAAAAAAGCCTGACGGGGTAGCCGCCAGGCTGTGAGCGACAAGGAAAAACTTATTTCAGCGATTCAAAGGAGCCGTCGGCGTAGTCGATGCGGCCGCTTTTCGTATTCAACACGCCAACCTTGGCATTGTCCTTCAATACATTGACGCTATCGGCCGTGCCATTCAGCGTCAGCGACACCCCTTCGGCGCTGGAGAGTAGCGTCGTTTTCGGGGCGATCCCGGTATCGCTCATGCTGACGTTAATGACATTGCTGCCATCATCATATTGTCCGCTCAAGCTCGTTTGCATGAACCCCAGGTTGGCGGCGCTGATACTGAGCTTGAGTGGCGGACGGTCGGGAATGCTCAAGGTTCCCACCAGCGAGGCGTTTTTCTTGAGGAAATTGCTGGCCGAATTGGGCAAGCTGCTATCGAACTTGTCGAAGTCGGTTTGCTGGAAGGTCAGGGTGCCGCTGAAAAATTGCGCACTGTTCGTGCTCAGGCTGCCGGTAAAGCTGAGCTTGGTCGGTTCATAATCCCGACCGCTCTTGTCGCTCATCGCTTGCGACATGCTCAAGCTGCCGGACACCTTGCTGCCGCCCGATTCGGCGGCCAGCGACAGTGAGATTTCCTTTACATTGCCGCCAGTGGAGGGCTCTTCGGTGCGCACGAAGGAATCGGGATTGATGCTGATTTTCCCCACCTCCAGGCCGGCCTTGATCGAGGTGATCGCGCCGGACAGCGCATACTTGAACAGATTGCCGCTTTCGGCCGTGCGGGTGGCCGACAGGGCCCAGGTTTCTCGGTCGGTGATGGCGACACCGTAATCGTCGGTGCGGGCCGGCATCGTGCCGGCCACCGTGATGGAGGACAGGGCGTCGCCCGATTTCACGTAGTCGATTGTGCCGCTGGCGCGGTTGGGCGTGGTGCCGTAGGTGCCGACGGTCACGTCGGCCGCCTCGTTGCGCACATTATCGACCCAGGTTTCCAGCCGGGCCCGCCCAATATACGTGTAAGAAGTGGCGCTGGACGCCACCGGGACAATGGTGAAGGCGGCCGTGACTTGTTGGAAGGTATTGTGCAAGCCATTGCCGGAAAAGGAGCCCGGCACCATTTTACGGATCACGCTGCAACCGACCGAGGCGGCATTGCCGGGCGCCGTGGCGGGGATGCTGCCGGCGGTATCGCTATAAATGGTGCAGCCGCCGATTTTGGTCGCGCCCAGATATATTTGCAGCATGGCCGTACTGGTGTTGCCGGCCTGATAGTCGCGCAGGTAATCGATCCCTTTTCCGGTCAGTTGTACCCATTTAAGCAAATCGGGATCGAGCGGCGCGATGGCCTTGTCGAAGTCGGCGCGCATGGCGTCGGCGCGGATGTCGAGGGCGCCCGTATTGCCTGGGTTGCTCAATGCGGTGAGATTGGTGCGCAAGCTGGCAAACAGTTTTTTCGCCGCTTGAATGCCGGTCGGCGCCCCCGGCGTGAGCGGCACCTTCGATTCCGTGAAGGAAGCGATGCCGTCCACGCTGGTCTTGCCGGTCTTGTTGATCGTGGTATTGGCGGTGACGGCGGTGAAGGCATCGCGTATTTCGGTGCGGACATCGTCCTGTAACGTCAGGTTGCCGTTGCTAATCGTGCCCATGCCGCTAATTTTTCCGACGATGCACACCAGCTTGTCGCCGTCGGTGCCGGCGCAACCGAATTTGCCGTCTTTTGCCATTTGGGAAAAACCGGCCAACAGCAGGCTTTGTACTTTTTGCGCGTCGGTCGCGTCGGCCGGCGGGGCGAGGTTGGCATTGATCGGCCTGACCTGCTCCGGATCGAAGCCGAAGACCTTGGCAAAGCCCGTCTTGGCGCTTGAAATATTGTCGGCCGACAGGCCGCCGCTGGCTTTTTCGGCCGCCTGGACAATCATTTCCGTCAAGGGACTGACCGAGCCTTCGATTGTGGTCAAGGCATCGGCTGCCAGTTTGACGACGTCGCGTAACTTGAAGGTGGCCGCAATCGGCACATCGAGGCCGCTGGCCTCGTCGGCGCTGGTGGCGCCGGGGCCGCCGCTCACTTCAATGATGAAGGTCAGGACATCGACCGGCACCTGGATGGCAAACGTGCCGTCGGCCTTGGTGGTGGTCGTTGCGATCGCCGTCGCGCCGGCCGTCCCGTCGACGCCGACGGCAAATACCTTGATAGTCGCACCTTTGAGGATACCCTTGGCGGCGGTGCCGGAAACAGTGCGCGCCGCCGTCACGGGCGTGTCCGGCGGGGCCGTCGTCGTGCCACCGCCACCGCCACCGCAGGCGGTCAGCGTCAAGGCAAAGGAAAGAGTGGTGATGTTAAGCAGGCCGGCGCAATGTTTGTCCATGGTATTCCCGTATAAGAAAAGTCTGTGTAGACATCAGGATATTGCTGTATATAAATATACAAGCTTTGCCGGGGAATGGATATGCGTCTTTTTTGGGATGGGGAAAGTGTCTGTTTTCCGCCATTTCTTTCTTGGTAAGCTGGCTGATATATCAAACTTGTTGCCCGCGCTGGTGGGGATTCAAGCTTGCTTGTCTTCGGCGCGCAATTTGCGCCACAGGGTGGTGCGGCTGATGCCGAGGTGGGCGGCGGCGGCGTCGCGCCGGCCACCGAAGCGCGCCACAGTTTGCGCGGTAGATTCTGCGCCAGCCGTCGCTGCGCCAGCCCATGCTGCGGCAGCCGTCGCCGCAGGCTTGGGCGCCAGTTCCGGTGCCACGCTCAGCACGAAGCTGGGCGTCAGTGCCTGCAAGGGTTCGGCCGCCAGGAACAGGGCCAGGCGCTCGGTCAGATTGCGCAATTGGCGCACATTCCCGGGCCAGTCATAATGTCCCAACAAGGGCGCGCAAGCCACTACTTCGGCGTGCAAATTCGGATGCGGACGCGCGCCCAGCGCCGCCAGCGCGGTTTTCAGCGACCATTCGGCCAGGCTCATGATGTCTTCCGGACGCTCGCGCAAGGGCGGCAAGTTCAGGCGCAGCACGGCCAGCCGGTAAAACAGGTCGGCCCGGAAGCGGCCTTCGCGCACGCGCTGTTCGAGGTCGCAATGGGTGGCGCTGATGATGCGCACGTGGATTGCGATGGGGCGTGTGCCGCCGACCCGCACCACTTCCCTTTCCTCGAGCACGCGCAAGAGCCGGGTTTGCAGGCTCAAAGGCATTTCGCCGATCTCATCAAGGAACAGGGTGCCGCAGTTGGCCGCCTCGAACAGGCCGGCGTGGCCACCGCGGCGCGCGCCGGTGAAGGCGCCTTCTTCGTGGCCGAACAATTCCGACTCCAGCAGCGACTCGGCGATGGCGCCGCAGTTGACGGCCACGAAGGGCCGGTTCGGCCCCAGGCTGCGCGGGCTTTCGCGGTGGATCGCTTGCGCCACCAATTCCTTGCCGCAACCGGTTTCGCCCTCGATCAGCACTGTGGCCGGCGATTTCGCGTACAGCAGCACTGCTTTGCGCAGCGTTTCCATGGCTTGCGAGGCGCCGCGCAAATCATTCAAGCCGTGTTTCGCGCGCAAGGTATCGGCCACCACGGCGCGCCGGCTGCGGTGCGTTTCCAGTTGGCTCAGGCGCGCCATTTCCAACGCATCGTCGAAGGCTAGGCGGATCGACGCGGCCGAATAGACGAATACGCCGGTCAGACCGGCTTCCTCGGCCAGGTCGGTGATCAGACCGGCGCCGACGATGGCTTCGATGCCGGCCGCCTTCAAGTCATTGATCTGGGCGCGCGCGTCTTCTTCCGTCACGTAAGTGCGCTGGGCAATGCGAAAGCCAAAGGTGCTGGCGAATTCGGCCAGTTCCGGCATCGTCTCCTGGTAAGTGATCACGCCGATGCGCTCGGAGACGCGGCGGGCGCGCGCCAGCGCCTGCATCAGGTCGTAACCGCTGGCCTTGGCGATCACCACCGGCACCGCCAGGCGGCCTTTCAGGTACGCTCCGTTCGAGCCGGCCGCGATCACCGCATCACAGCGCTCGTTTGCCATGCGCTCGCGGATATGGCGGGCGGCGTCGTCGAAGCCGAGATTGATCGGCTCGATCGTGGCCAGGTCGTCGTATTCCAGCGTGATGTCGCGGAACAGGTCGAACAGGCGCGACACCGAGACGGTCCAGATCACGGGTTTGTCGTTGGGGTCGAAGGGCGGGGATGGGGGGCGGCGCATGGGGCGATTTTAATGCGTTTCGCTGTTTCACGGTGAAACGCCGATGCAACACCTTGGCGGCGCCTTGCGCGGGCCGGAGGCTCTTTGTGCACCGCCAACTTCGGATTGTGGCAAAAACCAATCAATGTGGTTTATGATCGGAAATTGCTGCGGCGCCGGCCCGCCGGGTAGTACTTTCTTAATAGCTTCAATGGTGTCCATGAACCGAATCCCGACCAATCCTGACTTTATTGCCGATGCCTTGCAGTTGATCGGCTTGCCCGCTTGCGCTTGCGACAGTGGCGGCATGGTCGTCGCCAGCAATGCCGCTTTGACGCAATTGTTGGGAATCGACCTGGGCGGGCGCATGCTGGCCGATTTTTTCGCGCCCGCCTTGCGCGCCGCCAGCGTGCGCCAATTGCGCGCCGTGAGCGCAGCCGGCGGCGTCGAGCGGCGCTGGGAAAGCAGTCTGCTGGGCTGCGACGAGGGCGCGATCGCGGTGCAGGTGTGGGCCAAGCCGCTGCCGTCCAAGGCTGGACTGGATGGGGCGACAGTCTTGTTCAACGACGTCAGCGGCGACAGGGGCGACCAGACGGCGCTGCGCAAGACCGTGCTGGAACAACAGGCGATCCTGGAAAATGCGGCGGTCGGCATCTTGTTTTCCGCCTCCGGCATGGTTCAGCAGTGTAATAGCCGCGCTGCCGAAATGCTCGGTTACGTGCGCGAGGAATTGGAGGGGCGGGCCGGCGCCATGCTGTATCCGACCGAAGCCGATTACATTGCGCTGGGCCGCAGCGCCAGCCCGCCGCTATCGGCCGGAGAGTCTTTCCGCACCGAATTGGAATTGAAGCGCAAGAATGGCTCGCTGTTCTGGGCCCGCCTGTATGGCCGTGCCATCGATCCGCTCAATACGGCCGAAGGCACGGTCTGGATCATCGAAGATATCAGCGACCATAAGCGCGACGAGGGGCAGTTGCGCCGCGCCATGCTGGAAATGCAGGCGATTATGGAAAGCGCGCCGCTGGCCATCGGCTTCCAGCGCGACAAGCGCATCTTGCGCTACAACCGGCGCTTCGCCGAATGCTTCGGTTTTACCGGCGATAGCGGCGTGGGCGAGGATGCCCAGTCGCTCTATCCGTCGCCGGCGGCTTACCAGGCGGTGGTGAAGAAAGCCAGGCCGCTGCTGGCGCGCGGCAAGTCCTTCCAGACCGAGATGGAAATGCGGCGCCGCGACGGTAGCCCCTTCTGGTCGCACGCCTTTTGCTACGTGATCAATCCGGACCGCACCCACCGCGACACAATCTGGATTTTCGACGACCGCAGCGCGCAAAAGGCGGCCGAGGAAGCGAGCAAGCAATTGCTGCTGCAGCAAAAGGCGATCCTCGACAATGCCTCGGTCGGCATCCTGTTCAGCCGGGCGCGCATGATCTATAACTGCAATCCGCGCTTTGCCGAGATGTTCGGCTATACCCGCGAAGAATTGACGGGCCGCCCGGCCGCCGTGGTCTTCCCCTCGCTCGACATGTACGCGCAGTTCGGCGCGGAAGCGGGGCCTTTGCTGGGTGGCGGTCAACCGTTCGAGAAGAGCGAGTACCTGTTCAAGCGCAAGGACGGCAGCCTGTTCTGGTGCCGGGTGCGGGCCAAGGCGGTCGACCAGGAACAGCAAAGCACCATCTGGATACTGGAAGACATCAACGAAAGCCGCCAGAACCGGATGGAAGTGGAGGCCATCATGACGAACGCCTCGATGAGTATCCTGTTTACCAAGAACCGCGTCGTCACGCGCTATAACCGCGGCTTCGCCGAGATGTTCCGCTATGAGGGCGACGAGGGCCTGGGCTTGCCGGGGCGCGCGCTCTACACCTCGCAGCAAGCCTATGAGCGCCTGGGCGCGGCCGCCTATCCCTTGCTATCGGTGGGCAAGCCGTTCCAGACCGAAGTGGAAATGCAGCGCCGCGACGGCAGCCGGCTGTGGACCCAATTGATCGGTTATGTGGTCAATCCGGACGATACCAGCCAGGGCACGATCTGGATCATCGAAGACCGCACCGAACAAAAACGCGCCGAGCAATCGCTGCGCAACGCGCTGCTGGAAAATCAGGCCATCCTCGACAGCGCCGTGCTGGGCATCGCGGTGGTCGAAGGCGGCTACAATTTGCGCTGCAATAGCAAGATGGAAGAGTTGTTCGGCTATGGTGCGGGCGAAATCGTCGGCCTTTCGGTGCGCGCCCTGTATCCGGACCAGAGCGCGTGGGAAGCAGCCCGGCTCGAGACGGCGCGCGATTTCCACGCTGGCCGCGTCAGCATGTCGGAATACCAGTTGGCGCGCAAGGATGGCAGCCTGTTCTGGGCCCGCCTGTCCGGCCGCCCCTTCGACCTGGCCAACGTCAATGGCCGTTCGGTGTGGCTGGTGGACGACGTGACGGCGCGCCGCGAGGCGGCCGACGCGGTACTGCGCGCGCGCGACGAACTCGAACTGCGGGTGCTGGAACGCACCGCCGAACTGGCCGGCGCCAACGCCCTGCTGCAGGGCGAGATCGTGGAGCGGCGCCAGGCCGAGGCGCGCGTGCACCACATGGCGTATCACGACAACCTGACCGGCTTGCCGAACCGCGCCTTGCTGGCCGAGCGGCTGGACCGGGCCATGCTGGCGGCGCAGCGCCTCGGGCGCCGGCTGGCCGTGATGTTCCTCGACCTGGACCGCTTCAAGACCATCAACGATTCGCTCGGCCATATGACGGGCGACGATCTGCTCAAGGAAGTGGCGAACCGCTTGTGCCACGCGGTGCGCGCCAGCGACACCGTGGCGCGCCTGGGCGGCGATGAATTCGTGGTGCTGGTGCCGGGCATTCGCACCATCGACGAAGCCAGCCACGTGGCCGAGAAAATCATCGATGCCCTGGCCGCGCCGTTCCAGCTGGAAGAGCATACGCTGCACGTCACGCCGTCGATCGGCATTTGCGTCTATCCCGACGATGGCCACGATGTCGACACGCTGATGCGCCACGCCGATGCGGCGATGTATCACGCCAAGGCCAGCGGGCGCAACAATTACCAATACTTCACCCAGAAAATGAACCAGGCTGCGGCCCAGCATTTCGCGCTCGAAAGCAGCTTGCGCAATGCGCTGGCGCTGGAGCAGTTCGAACTGTACTACCAGCCCATCATCGACATTGCCACGCGCCGCCTGCATACGATGGAAGTGCTGCTGCGCTGGCGCCACCCGGAGCAGGGCCTGGTCATGCCGAACAGCTTCATTCCCATTATCGAGGAAAATGGCTTGATCGTGCCGGTCGGCGAGTGGGTGATACGGCGCGCCTGCGAGCAAAGCATGGCTTGGCTGCGCATGGGTTTGCAGCCGGTGCCGCTGGCGGTGAATCTGTCGCCGCGCCAGTTCATGCACCGCGGCTTGATCGATTCGATCCGGCGCATCCTCGATGAGACGGGGATCGACCCGGCCCTGCTGGAATTCGAGATCACCGAGACCGCACTGATGCAGCACGGCGAGCATACGCTGGAAATCCTCAGGCAAATCAACCACATGGGAATCCGCCTGTCGATCGACGATTTCGGCACCGGTTATTCCAGCCTGGCTTACCTGAAGCGTTTCCCGGTCAAGAAAATCAAGATCGACCGCGCCTTCATCAAGGACCTGGAAGAGAGTGCCGAAGACCGCGCCATCGTGGCCGCCATCATCGCGCTGTCGGACAGCCTGCAACTGTCGGCCGTGGCCGAGGGCGTGGAAACCGAGGGCCAGTTCGCGCTGCTGCAACAGAACGGCTGCCAGTACGCGCAAGGCTATCTGTTTTCCCAGCCGGTGCCGCAGGCGAGCGCCGAGCGCCTGCTGGAACGGGGCATGTAATCAATCGATGGTGGCGATCACCGGCGCGTGGTCGGACGGTTGCTCCCATTTGCGCGGGACGCGGTCGATCACGCAGGCGCTGCAACGGCGCGCCAGCGCTGGCGACAACAGGATATGGTCAATGCGCATGCCCTTGTTCAGGCGGAAGCCGAGTTGGCGGTAATCCCACCAGCTGAAGGATTTTTCCGCTTGTTCGAACAGGCGGAAAGCGTCTTGCAAGCCGATTCCCAGCAAGCCTTCGAGGGCGGCGCGTTCCTTGTCCGACACCAGCACCTGGCCGACCCAGGCGACCGGATCGTGCACGTCGCGGTCTTGCGGCGCGATATTGTAGTCGCCCACTACCGCCAGGTTCGGATATTGCAGAGCCTCTTGCTCCAGCCAGTCGTGCAGCGCGGCCAGCCAGCCCAGCTTGTAGGCGTATTTGTCGGAATCGACGCTCTGGCCGTTCGGTACATAGGCGCAGACCACCCGCACGCCGGCGATGGTGGCGGCCAGGATGCGTTGCTGCGGGTCGTCATAGCGCGGGTTGTTCTTGACCACCTCGGTCAGCGGCAGCTTCGACAGGATCGCCACGCCGTTATAGGTTTTCTGGCCGCTGAAGACGACCTGGTAACCGGCCGCCTCGATCTCGGCGACGGGAAATTTGTCATCCGTGAGCTTGGTCTCTTGCAGGCATAATACGTCGACGGGGTTGTCACGCAGCCATTGCAATACCTGTGGCAGGCGCACTTTCAGCGAGTTGACGTTCCAGGTGGCTAGTTTCATTGCTTGAACATCCTTGTAAGTTGTCGGTTGGCCTCGGGCCGCGTCAGGCCGTGTCGGGCCGGGCCGCGATGGGGCGCTTGCGCGAATCTTACCGCAAGCGGCAAGGCTTTGCCGGCCCCTGCCGACGCGTTCGCCGGGAGAGCGCTAAAGGCGCCGTTTAATGTGTGTGATTGACAATAGTGTCACTTGATGTGGCGTAAACCGGTGCCGCATTTCAGGTCCAAACCATTGATTCTCGTCAATTCCCGCCAAAGTTTCTCGCAAGAGTGAGCGGAAAGCACCTAAAATGACGACCAATGTAACCGTTAAGTAATAGAATGGTGTATAGATACGTTAGTTGTAAATGAAACATATAAATTTCATTTCCATCGCATCAAAAGCGAAATATACTGAATACTAATCATGGCGAGCGGCGTATCGCTTTCTATATTGGACTACCGCCGCACGATTGAAATTGTTAGATGATGTCAATGAATGGTACTATTTTGAAATATTGCGGTTTTACTAGTTTAGTTAAGATATGCGCGTAGCATTTGTAAAGGAATAAAATGCGAACTGCATTTGAAGCGTGGGCGCAACGTGATGGCCACATTGTGCGACGACGGGAAGACAAGCCGGACGAATACCTGATTTTTGAAACGCAGCGTCGCTGGGTGATCTGGCAGGCAGCGTTGACACATGGTAAAGCGGCTGGCAAAACTGCCAAGGGTGCCAGCGGCGATAAAACAACGCCGCAATCATCGCGTAACAGCGTGCAGCGCTTGCCTGACATATCGTCGGACGAGGCGGCGGTGCGCAACAAGGTGCTCAATGAAGTGCTGGATGCCTTCAGCGATCTCGATGGCGCGGCCGGGATGGAAGGCATCTTGAAGGTGATTCAGAGCCTGAAGAAGAAACAAAAGGCGCTGGCCGAAGACAAGATCGAGTGACTGCCGACGATGCGATATCGACATTACAAGGGTGGGCTCTACGAACTCGTCTGCGAGGCGACGTTGGAGAGCGACTTGACTCCGATGATCGTGTATCGCGCCGCCGACGGCTCCATCTGGACCCGTCCCAAGGACGTATTTTTTCAACTGATCGAAGTCGAGGGCGTGATGGTGCAGCGCTTCTCGCCCATCAATTAAGGGAAATCTATGCGTAGAGCGCTATGTTTGGTGTTGTTGCTCGCTGGCGCCGGCGGCGCTGCGGCCGAAACTATCGGTTCGGTCGACACCGCCTTCAAGTTGATCGGCCCCGACCACAAGGTGGTGGTCGAAGTGTTCGACGACCCCAAGGTTGGCGGCGTGAGCTGCTACCTGTCGCGCGCGAAAACTGGCGGCATCAAGGGCGCCATGGGCTTGGCCGAAGACAAGGCCGAATCCTCGGTTGCCTGCCGTCAGGTAGGCGCCCTGCAATTTAACGGCAAACTGGCGCAGCAGGAAGAAGTGTTTTCCGAGCGGGCCTCGATCTTTTTCAAGCATGTGCGCGTGGTGCGCATGGTGGACGTCAAGCGCAATGCCTTGGTGTACCTGGTGTATTCCGATCGCCTGGTTGATGGCAGTCCGAAAAACAGCGTGACCGCCGTTCCCGTGCCGGCCAACCAGCCGGTTCCGGTGCGCTAGCTTTTCCGGCAGCCATGCTACGCGCCGCTGCCATTGCAAGCCTGGCCCTGCTCGGCGCTTGCGCCACTCTCACCGAATCGTATCAGCAAGTGCTGACGGTGCAAACCATCATGGACAATCACGAGGTGCCTGGGGTCGGCTGCATTTTGTCGAACGATGCCGGGAAATGGTTTGTGACGACACCGGCGCGCGTCACCGTGCGCAAGAGTACGGGCCAGTTAAGGGTCGACTGCAAGCAAGATGGTGGCGCCTGGGCCGACGAAGAAATCGCCTCCAGGGTCGATGCCAGTCTGTGGGGCAATCTGGTGCTGACCCTGGGCGTCGGTTATCTGGTCGACCGCAATACCGGGGCCGGCTTCGACTATCCCGCCACCCTGACGATCGTGATGAAAAAGAGCGGCGCTGCGGCGCCCGTCGCGGCGCCGCCCGCTTCCATCGTTTACTGAACCCCTTTTATACGCGGTTGATCAGGAAGTTGCTCAGCAAAGGCACAGGGCGGCCCGTTGCGCCTTTCGGACCGGATGATTTCCATGCCGTGCCGGCGACATCGAGGTGGGCCCAAGTATATTTGCGGGTGAAGTTTTCCAGGAAGGCCGCCGCCGTCACCGCGCCGCCGCCAGGGGTGCCGATGTTGGCCAGGTCGGCGAAGTTCGACTTGAGTTGTTCGTTGTAGGCTTCCTGGACCGGCATGCGCCATGCGGTGTCGCTGGCGCTCTTGCCGGCCGCCAGCAATTGTGCGGCCAGCTCGTCGTGGGCCGCGTCGGCGCGCGTGAACAGGCCACTGTTATGGTGGCCGAGGGCGACCACGCAAGCGCCCGTCAGGGTTGCGATGTCGACCACGGCGGCCGGATTGAAACGTTCGGCGTAAGTTAGCGCATCGCACAGCACCATGCGCCCTTCGGCGTCGGTGTTGAGCACTTCAATGGTCAAGCCATTCATCGATGTCACCACGTCGCCCGGTTTGGTGGCGCGCCCGGACGGCATGTTTTCGCACGTGGCGACGATGCCGATCACGTTCAGCTTCAAGTTCATCTCGCCGAGCGCGCGGAAGGTGCCCAGCACCGAGGCGGCGCCGCACATATCGTATTTCATTTCATCCATGCCGGGGCCGGCCTTCAGGGAAATGCCACCGCTGTCGAAGGTGATGCCTTTGCCGACCAGGACCACGGGCGCGTCCTTGGCCTTGCCGCCCATGTGCTTGAGGACGATGAATTTCGGCGCCTGCTCGCTGCCGGCCGTGACGGCCAGGAAGCTGCCCATCTTCAGTGCTTCGAGTTGCTTGCGGTCCAGCACTTCGAGTTCGAAGGCATAATCCTTGGCCAGCTTCTTGGCGGTGTTGGCCAGATGGGTCGGGGTGCAGAAATTGGCCGGCAAGTCGCCCAGGTTCTTGGCCAGGTCGATGCCGTTGGCGATCGCGATGCCTTGCGCCAGCGCGGTCTTGGTGGCGGCATTGGCCGGCAGCGCCAGGACGAGCTTGCGCACGCCGGCCGGGGCAGGATCTTTCTTGCTTTTCAGGCTGTCGGGGCGGTATTCGGTTTCATGCGCCGCCTGCACCACGCAGCGGATCGCCCAATTGACATCGCGCTCTTTCACTTCGGTCATCGGTAGTGCCATAATGGCGTCCGTGGCGCCCAGCGTCGCGAACGCCTTGAGCGTGGCTTGCACGCCAGTGACGAAATTCTTCTCGCTGACAGCCTCGTCGCTGCCCATGCCGACCAGCAGCACGCGCTCGGCGCCGACGCCGCCCACGGCGCGCAATAACAGGGTCGTGCCTGGCTTACCGCTGATGTCGCCGGACTTGAGTGCAGCCGTGATGTCACCAGCGCTATCGAGAGCCTTGGCCGCTTGCGAGAGTTTTTTATTGTCGAATACCGCAACCGCGACACAGCCCGTTTTGACCGATGCGATGGTGTTTTTTGTGTCGAATGCTTTTATGCTAAAGTCCATTTGGATCTCCGTTTTCATTTACCAGTAACGTGTTACTTAACTCACCGACCCGAATTATAAACTTCGAATGATCTTTCAACGCGCCCTTCAACGTGAACTGGCCAGTGCGGCCGGAGCCACTTTCACGGTCTTGTTCACCATTATCGTTACCTGGACGCTGATCAAGATCCTCGGCGAAGCCGCCGGGGGCAAGATCGGCTCGGCCGATGTGGTTTCTCTTATCATTTTCGCAGCCCTGAATTATCTGCCAACTATCTTGATACTTACCAGCTTTATTTCCGTGATGATGGTGGTCACGCGCAGTTACCGCGATTCCGAAATGGTGGTCTGGTTCGCCTCCGGCCTGAGCCTGGTGCGCTGGATAAGGCCGGTGCTGACCTTTGGCTTGCCGCTGGTGTTGCTGACCGCCATCCTCAGCCTGTATGCGACGCCGTGGGCCAAGTTGAAAAGCACGGAAGCGGTGGCGCGCTTTGAAAAGCGCGAAGACTTGCAAAAGGTGTCGCCCGGCCAGTTCAAGGAATCGGCCTCGAGCAACCGCATTTTCTTCGTCGAGGGCGCCTCGGGCGAGTCCTCGAATGTGCAAAACGTGTTCGTCAACACGGTCGACGAAAAGGGCACCACCACGGTGGTGGCAAAGGAAGGCACGATCAGCACCGACGCACGCGGCGAGCGCTTCCTGGTCTTGAAAAATGGCCGGCGCTACCAGGGCACGCCCGGGCAATCCGATTTCCAGACCATGGAATTCGAGCGCTACAGCATGCGGGTGGCGTCCAAGCCGCAAGAGGCGGGCGCCGAGATGGGCGTGGAGGCGATGTCGACCGTCGCGCTGCTGCAAAACCGGAATGCCTTCACCATGGCCGAACTGCTGTGGCGCATCAGCGCGCCGCTCACTTGCCTGGCGCTGATATTGCTGGCTATACCGCTCGGCTTTGTCAATCCGCGCGCCGGCAGCTCGGCCAATCTGATCATCGCGTTGTTGATCTTTTTCACCTACAGTAACCTGATCAAGCTGGTCGAGGCGAGCGTCAAGCAGGGCCGCATCTCGTTCGGCATGTCATGGTGGCCTCTGCATGTGCTGGCGGCGCTGGCTGCCGTCCTGCTGTTCGCCTGGCGCCTGAACGTGAACCACCGTTACCATCCACTGGTCTTGCTGGCCGGGTTCAAGCGCGGCGCGCGCAAGGCGGCACCGGCATGAAGATCTTACAGCGTTATTTCGCGATCTCGATCGCGCAGGCGGTGGCCTTCGTGCTGGTGGCTTTCCTGGCGCTGCTGGCGTTCATGGACTTGACCGGCGAACTCGCTTCGGTCGGCAAGAACGGCTACGGCATCGGCCGCGCCTTCCTGTATGTGCTGATCCTGATTCCCGGCCATGTGTATGAAGTGATGCCGATCGCATCCCTGATCGGCACCATTTACACGATGGCGCAATTCGCCTCGACTTCGGAATTCACCATCATGCGCGCGTCCAGCATGTCGACTTCGATGGCTGCCTGGTTCCTGTTCCGGATCGGCGTGGTATTCGTCATCATTACCTTCATTTTCGGCGAGCTGATCACCCCGCGCACCACGCCGCTGGCCGAAAAGATCAAGCTGATCGCGCGCGGCACCACGGTGTCGAGCGAATTCCGTTCCGGCCTGTGGACCAAGGATATCGTCAAGAGCGATGGTTTGACCGGCACCGTGAAAGGTTCGCGTTTCTTCAATGTGCGCGAAGTACGCACTGACGGCCAGCTGATGGGCGTCAAGCTGTATGAATTCGACGGCAATTACCGGCTGCGCTCGGTGATCGCGGCCACCAGCGCCATCTACCAGGGCCAGAATATCTGGCGCCTGCAAGATGTGACGGAAACCCATTTCTCGAATGCGGCCCTGCTGGCGCCCGGCGCCGAGGCCAACCTGAAGAATAATTTCGCCCAGGAGAGCAGTGCGATCGTGACCCTGAAAAGCGCCAGCAAGGATCTGGTGTCGGAGATCACGCCGAAGATCCTGTCGGTTTCCTCGTCCGACCCGGACCGCATGTCGGCCAACGAGCTGGCCGTCTACACGCGCCATCTGACGGAAAACAAGCAGGAAACCGAGCGCTTCAAGATCGCCTTCTGGAAGAAATTGATCGATCCGCTGGCCATTTTCGTGCTGATGGCGCTGGCGCTGCCGTTCGCCTACCTGCATA
Source organism: Oxalobacteraceae bacterium GrIS 1.11 (assembly GCA_040544385.1). Lineage (GTDB taxonomy): Bacteria > Pseudomonadota > Gammaproteobacteria > Burkholderiales > Burkholderiaceae_D > Janthinobacterium. The sequence continues at coordinate 14,257 of JBEONR010000044.1, read as the reverse complement.
CCCGCAGCGGCGGTATCAGCCTGAAAATCTTCATCGGCATCATGATCGGGGTCAGTTTCATCCTGATCAATACCCTTTTCTCGCACCTCGGATTATTGAGCACCTGGCCGGCCCTGCTGACGGCCGTCGCGCCGAGCGCCCTGTTTCTGCTGCTGGCGCTGGGCGCCTTGTGGTGGGTGGAGCGACACTGATGGGCGCGCTGATCCTGTTCGCCCACGGCGCCCGCGCCCCATCCTGGGCCGCGCCGTTCGAGCGCTTGCGCGAGCTGACCCAGGCCCGCATGCCCGACGTGATCGTCGCTCTGGCTTTCCTCGAATTGATGAGCCCGAGCCTGCCCGAGCTGGTGCTGCAAATGGAAGCGGCCGGCGTGGACCAGGTGACCGTGGTGCCCGTATTTCTGGGGCAGGGCGGCCACGTCTTGCGCGATTTGCCGCTGATGGTGGGCCAGTTGCGCGCCGCCCATCCGCATATGCGCATCAAGGTGGTCGAGGCGGCCGGCGAGAATGCCGGCGTGCTGGCCGCGCTCGCCGAGTATTGTGTCGGCTCGTATGGCGCGCGCTGATCCGCCGCCGGGACAGTCGGACCCGCATGAAACAGCCGTCGATATCGTCTACCTGTGGGTCGATGGTGCCGACCCGCTGTGGCGCGAGCGGCGCCGCTCAGCCTTTTCCGGTTGGCTGGCGGCACATCCGGAGCATCTGGCCGTGCATGGCAATGTCGCGGGGCGTTACCGCGACAATGGCGAGTTGCGCTTCAATTTGCGGGCGCTGGAAAAATTCTTTCCCGAGCATGGGCATGTCTACATCGTGTGCGACCGGCAGGCGCCGGCGTGGTTGCAGCCATCCGAGCGCCTGACCCTGGTGGAGCACCGCGAATTGATGCCGGCCGGGACCGGGCCGGTCTTCGATTCGGGCCACATCGAATCGTATCTGCACCATATTCCGGGTCTGGCGGAACGCTTCCTGTATTTGAATGACGATGTATTTTTCGGCGAACCGGTCGATGTCGCGCTGTGGTTCGGCCACGGCCACGGCCTGACAGTTTTTTCCGAAACCAGCATGGTGCTAGACGACGACGCCTTGCGGCCGGGCGCAACGGCGCTGGTCAACGCTGCCGCCCTGTCCAAGGATTGGCTGGCCCGGCGCTACCCGCAATACCGGCACGAACCGCGCCTGTATTCGCACGCGCCGCGGCCGATGTTGAAGAGTGCGATGCACGAGCTTGAGAAAATCGCCGCCGAATTGTTCGCGCAAGTGCGCTCGACCGCGTTTCGTTCCTGGCGCGTGCCGCCCATTGTGCCCGACCTGGTGCCGCGCTGGATGGTGCATCTCGGTTATGCGCGCCAGACCATCCTCGACCCCTTGCACATCTGTAGCGGCGACCAGGGCGCGCAGCGGCAACTGGAAGAGTTGACGGCGCGCTTCGGTCAATTGCCATTTTTCTGCATCAACGACACCTGCGACGACGCCGCCGCCGATGATCCGCGCCTGCTATGCGTAGCCCGTACCTTGCATGCATTGTTGCCGCAACCGTCTTCGTTCGAGCGCGCCGACGATGGCTGGTTAGAGGCGGCGTAAGGGCGGATCAGGCCGCGCTTTGCCGCGCCGCATTCGCTTCAATTTCCTGCTGCGGGCGCATGCGCATCGCCTCGCCCAGCATCACCAGCACCGGGCCGTGGGCCGGGTCCAGGCCTTGCGCCAGGCTGCCCAATTCCAGGCGCAGCACGCGCTGCTCGGGACGACTGCAATTTTCAATCACCAGCACCGGCGTGTCGGCGCGCCGGCCCTGTTCGAGCAGGCGCCGGGCCGTGCTACTGGCTTCGCGTCCGCCCATGTATTGCACCAGCGTGTCGCAGTCCGGAATGGCGATATGGTCGGGATGGCCGGGCGCCGTACTGGAGGTGAAAAAGGCCACGCTGCGCGCCACCCCGCGCCTGGTCAAGGGTTGCTTGCTGGCGGCCGCCGCGGCCAGCGCGGTGGTAATGCCGGGCACCACTTCGACGGCCACGCCGGCTTCTTCCAGTGCCCGCAATTCCTCGTCGGCGCGCCCGAACAGCATCGGATCGCCGCCCTTCAGGCGCACCACCAGCGCGAACTTTTTTGCGTTGTCGAGCAATTGCTTGTTGATGAAAGCTTGCGCCGTCGAGAGCTGGCCGCAGCGCTTGCCGACCGCGATCTTCAAAGCTTGCGGGCACAATGCCAGCATCTCGTCGGTCACCAGCGCGTCGTGCAGCACCACGTCGGCTTGCGCCAGCAGGCGCGCGCCGCGCAGCGTCATCAAGTCCTGGGCGCCGGGGCCGGCGCCGATCAGGTAGACTTTTCCATATCCCGATGAATCGACCATGCCCGCCCCGCTCAGCTTAACCGTATCATGCCGGCGGCGACGGTTTGATGCGTCACTTCGTCGATCAGGATAAAGGCGCCGGTGGCGCGGATATCGTCATAGGCGTCGGCCGCCAGCGGCTGCTGCACGGTCAGCGCGATGCGCGCGATATCGTTCAATTTCAAGCCTGCGGCCGGGTGGCGTTGCTGGGTGTTGATGTCGAGCAGGGTGTCGATCGCCGTCACCTTGGCTGCCGTCTGCTTGGTGCCGTGCTTGATCCAATACTTGCGGCGCAAGTCGAGCGGCTCTTCCGATAACCAGCACACGTCGGCCACGACATGCTTGAGCAGCGTGGCGGGACGGTCGGCGCCGGCCAGCATGTCGCCGCGCGAAATGTCCAGGTGTTCGTTGAGCAGCAAGGTCACCGATTGGCCGACCACGGCGCTGCGCAGGGAGCCGTCCAGGGTGACGATATCCTTCACGGTCGCGCTCTGGCCGGACGGTTGCACTACCAACTGGTCGCCGACGCTGACCTTGCCGGCCTCGATGCGGCCCATGTAGCCGCGGAAGTCATTGGCTTCGTGGCCATTGTGGCGCGCCACCAATTGCACGGGGAAGCGAAACGGCGCCTCGTGCGAATCGTCGTACACCGACAGCGATTCGAGCAATTCAATCAGGGTCGGACCCGTGTACCAGGGCAGCTTGTCGCCCCGTTCGACGACGTTGTCGCCGGTCAGCGCCGACAGCGGGATCGGCGTGATGTCTTTCAAGCCCAGGCTCAGCGCGAATTCGCGGTAAGCGGCGACGATGCGCTCATACACGGTTTCGTCGTAGCCGATCAAGTCCATCTTGTTGACGGCGACGACCACATGCTCGATTTGCAGCAAATGGGCGATGGTCGAATGGCGCTTGGTTTGTATCAGCAAGTCGACGCTGCCATCTTCGCCCAGCTTGACCTTGGAGACGTCGATCAAGATGATGACGGCGTCGGCCGTCGAGGCGCCCGTCACCATATTGCGGGTATATTGTTCATGGCCGGGGGTGTCGGCGATGATGAATTTGCGCTTGGGCGTGGCGAAGTAGCGGTAGGCGACATCGATCGTGATGCCTTGCTCGCGCTCCGCTTCCAGGCCATCGGTCAGCAGCGACAAGTCGACCGCGTCGCCGACGGTGCGCTTGTGCTTGGAGCGCGACATGGCGTCGAGCTGGTCGGCGAAGATGCCCTTGCTGTCAAATAAGAGGCGGCCGATCAGGGTGCTCTTGCCGTCGTCGACCGAACCGGCCGTGATAAAGCGCAGCATGCCGCGCTCGGAGAGATTGTCGTTCAATGCGTTCATCAGAAATACCCTGCTTTCTTACGTTTTTCCATTGACGCTTCCGAGGTCTGGTCATCCATCCTGGTGGCGCCCCGTTCGGTGATCTGGGTGACGGCCGTTTCGGCGATGATTTGCTCGACCGTGGCCGCGCTTGACGCCACCGGGCAGGTGCAGGAAATGTCGCCCACGGTACGGAAGCGCACCACTTGGGTTTCCACTGTTTCGCCCGGCAAGGCGGGAGTCAAGTCGGTCAGCGGCACCAGCAAGCCCTTGCGCGGGATCACCTGGCGCTCGTGCGCGAAATAAATCGGCGGCAATTCCAGCTTTTCACGGGCAATATATTGCCACACATCGAGTTCGGTCCAATTCGAGATCGGGAAGACGCGCATGTTTTCGCCCGGATGGACGCGGGTATTGTACAGATCCCACAATTCCGGGCGCTGGGCTTTCGGGTCCCACTGGCCGAATTCGTCACGGAAGGAAAAGATGCGCTCCTTGGCGCGGGCCTTTTCCTCGTCGCGGCGGGCGCCGCCTATGCAGGCGTCGAACTTGTGTTCGGCGATGGTTTCGAGCAAGGTCACGGCCTGGGCGGCGTTGCGCGAATCGGTGGCCGGGTTGCGCAGGCGCACGGTGCCGCGCCGTATCGATTCTTCGACCGAGCCGATGATCAGGCGTTCGCCAAGTTCGGCCACTTTCTTGTCGCGGAAGGTGATGACTTCGGCGAAATTGTGGCCGGTGTCGATATGCACCAGGGGAAAGGGAAACTTGCCTGGTCGGAAAGCCTTTTCGGCCAGGCGCAGCAAGACGACGGAATCCTTGCCGCCCGAAAACAGCAGGGCTGGATTGGCCGACTCGGCCGCCACTTCGCGCATAATGTGGATCGCTTCCGACTCGAGGCTATCGAGGTGACGCTCGTTCAATATGGTATTCATAGGCCTGAGATTTCCGGTTTTAATATTTTTGTGTTTTAAGCGGGGATCGATTTGATACGTATCAGTTTGCCGTCGACCAGGTGCAAGCCGCATTCTTTCGAATCCGGATTTTCCCACCACCAGCGGCCGGCGCGCACATCTTCGCCCGCTTCGATGGCGCGGGTGCAGGGCTGGCAACCGATTGAGGGATAACCCTGGTCATGCAAGGCGTTATACGGCACCTGGTTGTCGCGGATATATTGCCAGACATCTTGCTCGGACCAGTCGGCCAGCGGATTGAACTTGACCATGCCGTGGGCGGCATCGTCTTCCTGGACCGGCAAGTCGGCGCGGGTGCTCGATTGCGCGCGCCGTTGGCCGGTGACCCAGGCCTTGTTGCCGGCCAGCGCACGGCCCAGCGGTTCGACCTTACGGATGCGGCAGCATTCGCGGCGCATCTCGACACTGTCGTAAAACGCGTTCAAGCCATGTTGCGCGACATATGCTTCGACCGCTTCCGGCTGCGGGCGGTATAACGTGATGGAAGTATCATACCTTGCCTTGATCTTGTCGAGGACGGCCAGGGTTTCCGCGTGCAAGCGTCCCGTTTCCAGCGAAAAAATGCCGATCGGCAGCCTGGACTTCAAGATCAAATCGGTCAATACCATGTCTTCGGCGGCCAGGCTGGAGGCAAACACGGCCGGCGTGAAATCGCGCGCGATGCGGGCCAGGGTGGCGCCGGTGGCATCGATCAGCGTGTTCATATCGTTCATCGTCGCCTCCATTCAAATGCCATAGCCGACATCGCTGTCGGCTTTCTGGACTTCGCGATGGTGGCGCCGGAACAGCGGCGCCTTGTCATCCCAGGAAGCCTGGTAGGTTTCGGAAAACACCGCCAGGCCTTTCAAGGCTTCGTGGATGCTGCGGTCGGGCCGCGTCGCATAGGCGTCGAAGCCGACCCTGTGCATGGCAAATAACTGGTCGCGCAAGACATCGCCGATAGCCCGCAATTGGCCCTTGAAGCCGAGGCGGGCGCGCAGATTGTAGGCGATCGAATAGCCGCGCCCGTCGGTGAATTTCGGGAAGTCGACGGCGATGACGGCAAACAGGTGGACATCCTGGCCCAGCGCTTCCGGGCGGGCGTCGCTGGCCAGCCAGACGCCGATCTCGGGCAAGCGTGCTTGCAAGGCTTCGCGCTGCGCCAGCCAGACCACCAGCGGCACGATCACTTTGCCGGCCGGCACCAGCACGCTGTCGGCGACATCGCTGTCGTCGAGGCGCAGCAAGCCCCAGTCATTGGCCACCACGGCGCGGTCTTGAATGATTTCTTCGCGTACTTCAAACATAATCGTCTTCCCCAACCAGATTGCCGACCTTGATCGGCGTTGCATACACATAGTCCTTGAAGGGCGCCACGCCCAGGCGCTGTGCGGTGTCGGCGAAGCGCTCGTCTTCGTGGCGTTCGCGCACATACACGTGCAATAAACGCTCGACCACTTCCGGCATTTGCTGCGCGGAAAACGAGGGCCCGATGATCTTGCCGATCGCGGCATGGTTGCCTTGCGCGCCGCCGATCGACACTTGATACCATTCGCTGCCATCCTTGTCGACGCCCAGCACGCCGATCGAGCCGACGTGGTGGTGGCCGCAGGCATTGATGCAACCTGAAATATTCAATTCGATCTCGCCGATATCGTGCTGGAAGTCGATATTGTCGAAACGCTCGGCGATGGCGGCGGCGATCGGCAGCGACTTGGCATTGGCCAGCGAGCAGAAATCGCCGCCCGGGCAGCAGATCATGTCAGTCAGCAAACCAATATTCGGCGTGGCCAGGCCGTGCGCCTTCACTTCCAGCCATAATTTGTACAACTGGGTTTGCTCGACGTCGGCCAGCACCAGGTTTTGTTCATGCGTGACGCGCAATTCGCCGAAGCTGTAGCGTTCGGCCAGGTCGGCCACGAAATCGATTTGCTCGGCCGTCGCGTCGCCGGGCGGCACGCCAGTCTTTTTCAGCGACAGCAAGACCACGGCATAACCGGCCACCTTGTGTTGCTTGACATTGCGCTTGAGCCAGTTGGCGAACGCCTTGTTGTCGGCATGTTCAAGCAGCGGATCGATGGCGGCCAGGCTGGCGTAGGGCGGCGCCTGGAAATACGTCGCCACGCGCGCCATTTCTTCGGTCGTCAAGGTTTCCGGGCCGTCTTTCAAGTCGGTCCACTCGGCTTCGACCTGGCGCGTGAATTCTTCCACGCCTATGGCTTTGAGCAAGATCTTGATGCGCGCCTTGTATTTATTGTCGCGCCTGCCGTACTGGTTATAGACGCGCATCACGGCTTGTATATAGGTCAGTAAATGTTGCCACGGCAAGAAGTCGCGGATCACGCTGCCCAGGATCGGCGTGCGGCCCATGCCGCCGCCCACCATCACCTTGAAGCCGACCTCGCCCGCTGCGTTATAGACGGCGGTCAAGCCGATGTCGTGCACGGCGATCGCGGCCCGGTCTTCTTTGGCGCCATTGATGGCCACCTTGAATTTGCGCGGCAAGGCGATGAATTCGGGGTGGAAAGTGCTCCACTGGCGCAAGACTTCGGCGTAGGGGCGCGGGTCGATGATTTCATCGAAGGCAACCCCGGCGAAGGGGTCGGAGGTGGTATTGCGGATGCAATTGCCGGACGTCTGGATGGCGTGCATTTCCACCGATGCCAGCTCGCTCAGGATATCGGGGGTCTGCTCGAGCTCGATCCAGTTGAACTGGATATTCTGGCGCGTCGTGAAATGGCCATAGCCGCGGTCGTACTTGCGGGCGATATGGCCGAACATGCGCATCTGGCTGGCCGACAGCAAGCCATAAGGCACGGCGATGCGCAGCATATAGGCGTGGCGCTGCATGTACAAGCCGTTTTGCAGGCGCAGGGGAATGAATTCCTCTTCCGTCAATTCATTGGCAAGCCGCCGCTCCACCTGGTTGCGGTATTGGGCAATGCGTTCCCTGACGATAAGGTGGTCATATTGATCGTAACGGTACATGGTAAAAAATCCTAAAAAAAACCTGAACGAATAATTAGTAGATCAGCTTGACGGCGACGCCGGTCAGGGTCATGGCCAGCAAGACCCGCAGGAAGCGCTCCGGCACCGAGCGCGCCACCCATGAGCCGAGGGTGATGCCGGGGAGCGAGCCGATCAGCAGTGACACCAGCAATTCCCAGTTGATCGAACCGAGCCACCAGTGGCCGAAGGCGGCGATGGCCGTCAGCGGCACGGCATAGGCGATGTCGGTGCCGGCCACTTCGGCCGAACTCATGCGCGGGTACAACATCACCAGCAAAGTCGCGCCGATGGCGCCGGCGCCGATCGAGGAGACGGTGACGAGGGTGCCGAGCAGTGCGCCGGAAACGATGGTGGCCCACATCAAGGGCCGTCCTTGCAATTGCTTTTCCGGGTGGGCGTTGATCCAGGCCAGCATGCGGCCCTTGAACATCAGCGCCACCACCGTCAGCAAGACCGAGCCGGCAATCGAATAACGTATCACCTGGCCGATTTCCTGGTTCAGGGTGCCGAACGATTTCAACGCCAGCGTGGCCAGCACGGCGGCCGGTAGCGCGCCCATGCACAGGCGTTTGACGATATCCCAGCGCACGGTTCCGCGCAGGCGGTGGGTCAGGGTGCCGGCGCTCTTGGTGATGGAGGCGAAGGCCAGGTCGGTGCCCACGGCAACCGAAGGCGCGACGCCGAACAGTATTGTCAGCAATGGCGTCATCAGGGAACCGCCGCCGACGCCCGTCATGCCGACCAGTAAGCCAACTGCAAATCCTGAGACTATATAAGAGAAAGTCATGTATGCGCCCCCAAAGTACTGGCAATAGTAATAAACTTCGTCTTCAATCCAAACGACTTACTCCTCATTTGCTTATATGCGGATTGCGCATAAGGATGATCGCAAAAATGGGAAGGCAGTTGTTATTGAGCAACAAAACCTTAGAACTGTGGCACTCCGGGACAAATACTGCAATGAATCTCCATCAATTGCGCTTCGTGCGTGAAGCCGTCCGTCAAAATTACAACTTGACGGACGCGGCCAAGGCCTTGTTCACGTCGCAGCCGGGCGTGTCGAAAGCCATCATCGAGCTGGAAGAGGAGCTTGGCGTCGATATTTTCACCCGGCACGGCAAGCGCATACGCGGTTTGACCGAGCCGGGCCGTCTGGTGTTGCAGTCGGTCGAATTGATTATGCAGGAAATTGACAGTTTAAAGCGCATCGGCAAGGAATTTGCCGCCCAAGACAGCGGCAGTTTCACCATCGCCACCACGCATACCCAGGCCCGCTACACCTTGCCGAAGGTGGTGCAAGCGTTCATGTTGAAGTTTCCCAAGGTAAGACTGTCTTTATTGCAAGGAAATCCCCGTCAGATCGCCGAAATGGTGCAGCGCGACCAGGCCGACTTGGCCATCGCGACCGAATCGATCGCCGCCATCGACGGCCTGATCACCTTGCCGTGCTACCAGTGGGAGCATGTGGTGGTGGTGCCGCCCGAGCATCCGCTGCTGAAGTCGAAATCGCTGACGCTGGAGGAAATCGCCGCCTTTCCGCTCATTACCTATGACAGCGCGTTTGCCGGGCGCAGCAAGATCGACCATGCTTTCGTGTTGCGCGGGCTGAAACCGGACGTCTTGCTCGAAGCCATAGACGCCGATGTAATCAAGACTTATGTTGAGTTGGGGATGGGTGTTGGTATCATAGCGGGTATGGCCTTTGACGCCGAGCGCGACAAGAACTTGCGCGCGATTTCCGTCGGCCACTTGTTCGGCATGAATGTGTCGCGCGTGGCGGTCAAGCAGGGCGCGTATTTGCGCAGCTATATTTACACCTTCATCGAATTGCTGACGCCGACGCTGAACCGGAAATTGATCGAACAGGCGATGAGCGGCGAGAAAGAACATTACGAACTATAGACCGGGGATGTGCCCCGGCACAGACTGATTAACCACGAATAGAGAAGAAATACATGATTACCGAGCAGCTTGCAAAATTTTACGCCGTGGGCGCCCAGGAATACGACCGCGTCTATGACCACGCCCAATTCGAGGATGATCTGGACGAATTGCATGACAAGGTGGAAGAAGTGCTGAGCGGCCACAAGGTGCTGGAAATCGCTTGCGGCACCGGTTACTGGACCCAGTCCATCGTGGAGACGGCCGAGTCGGTGCGGGCCACCGATATCAATCAGGAAATGCTTGATTTGGCGCTGAGCCGCGGCCTCGATACCGACATCGTGCAATTTTCGCTGGCCGACGCCTTCGACTTGCCGGCCGATATAGGCAGTTATACGGCTTGCTTTGCCGGTTTCTGGTGGTCGCATGTGAAGCGCGAAGATCAGGAGCGTTTCCTGGCGCAATTGCGCGCCAAGCTGGGCAAGGATACCCTGCTGGTGCTGATAGACGAGACCTATGTCGATGGCGTCAGCGATGTTGTCGCGCGCACCGATGCGCACGGCAATACCTATCAATTCCATGTGGCCGGCGATGGCCAGCGTTATGAAGTGATCAAGAATTTCCCGTCCGATAGCACCTTGCGCAAGAAGATGGCCTCGTCGGTGCGGGAAATTCGCATCTTGCGCCAGGAATACTATTGGCTGCTCACTTGCCGCCTGAAATAAGCTTATTTCAGCTTCCTAGGCATCCGCCGCCGGCAGCGGCAATACGATGTCGATGCGGGTGCCGCAGTTGTCTTCATTGGCGCCGATGTTGATGTGGCCATGCAAGCCCCAGACCCGTTCGCGCATGCCCAGCAAGCCAAACGATTCTGCCTTGTCCATATCGCTGTCTTCGATGCCACGGCCATTGTCCTGGATTGCGATCGCCAATTCGGAGTCGACCCGGTTTAGCGCCACCGTCACATGGCGCGCCTGCGCGTGGCGCGCGATATTGGTCAGCGACTCTTGCACGATGCGGTAGATGGCGGTGCTGTAGGCGTCGTCCAGGGTCAGGTCGGCTTCATCGGCCAGCAACTCCAGGCTGATGGGGTGGCGCGTGATGAATTCCTGGCGCAAGCTTTGCAACGCGAAATACAAGCCGCCCTCGTCAAGTGCGCGCGGGCGCAGATTGCTGGCGATGCGGCGCAAGGACGTGATGGCGGTGACGATCAATTCATCCATGCTTCCCAGAATGGGCGCGCTGCCAGGGCGATCCCTGACTTGTTGCTGCAGCAAGGTCAAGTCCAGACGCAAGGTGGCCAGCAATTGGCCCAAGTCATCGTGCAATTCGCGCGCGATATGTTTGCGTTCTTCCTCGCGGATGGTTTGCAGCGTGGCCGAGAGTTGCCGCAACTGGGAAAAGGAGCGTTCCAATTGCTGATGCACTTGCTTGCGTTCGGTGATGTCGCGCAAGATCACGGTGTAGATGGCTTGCTCGCCGTCGCTCAGGCTGGAGATCGAGCCTTCCAGCGGGAAGCGCTCGCCATTGTTTCTCAGACCGGTCACGGCATAATCGGTGGCGCGCCGGCCCATCATGCGTAGATTGATGCCGGCGTCGCCAAAGCGGCCGCGCGTTTGCTGCTCGCCCAGGGTGCGCAAATCGCGCGGGATGAATTGGTCGAGCGCGGCGCCGCGCATCGCATGCACGCTGGTGCCGAACAGCGCGGCAGCAGCGGGGTTGGCTTGCAAAATGGTCTGGCTATCGTTGGTGACGATGATGGCGTCGCTGGCGCTGGCGATGGAGGTGCGACTGCGGCGCCCGGCCTTTTGTACGATCATGGGCAAGGCCAGCAGCACGGCCGCAAGCAGCGGTCCGGCGGCGCGGCGCAAACCGGACTTGCCGGGACGGGGCATGGCGTAACTCCAGCGAGGGAATTTGTTCCACATTAATCGAGCCAGGGGCGCGCGGCTTGATCTGCCGCAAAAGGGACTGGCTTACATTTGCTTGAACAGGTGCAAGAAACTGCGGCTTACTTCCAGCTTGTCCGGCTTGCCCTTGATGAGCACCAGATGGCGGCCGCGGATGTCGCGTGTGACGCCTTCGATCGCATTCACATTGACCAGGGTGGCGCGGTGGATTTGCCAGAAAAGTGAGGGGTCCAGTTCTTCGGCCAGGTCGCGCACTGGTTTGCGTATCAGCGCCTCGTATTTTGCCGTTTGCACGCAAGTGTATTTTTCGTCGGAGCGGAAGAACAGAATTTCTTCGACCGGGATCATGCGCAAGTCTTGGCCAATGCTGGCCTGTATCCATTGTAAGTAACTGGGTTTGGCGACGATTTTCTCGGCCAACTGGGAGAGCATTGCGGTGACGCTGCTATTCACGTCCAGGGCCGGCTGCTGTAAATGGTTTTTCAGGCGCTCGACCGTCACTTGCAGGCGTTCCAGTTCGGGCGGCTTGAGCAGGTAATCGACGGCGCCCCGTTCAAAGGCTTCGATCGCGTAGGCGTCGTAGGCGGTGACGAACACGATGCGGCTTTTATTGCCGATCGCCTGGGCCGCTTCCATGCCGGTTTTGCCGGGCATGCGGATATCAAGGAAAGTAAAATCGGGCTTGAGCTGTTCGACCAATTCGATCGCCTCTTCGCCGTTTTTGGCCTCCCCCAGGATAACGAGTTCGGGCCAGGCCTGGCTCAGGCGCAGGCGCAATTGCTCGCGCATCAATCTCTCGTCGTCGGCAATAATCGCTGTAGGCATGGTGTCAGTATTAACTGGTGGATGCCAATTATTCAATGTATTGATGGATTAATCAATACATTCATTGTGTTGGCGGTCAATTGAATGGGCGCCGCCCTATTTGGATAACTGATACGGCACTTCGATTGTCGCGCATACGCCGCTCGGCTGATTGGGCGCGATCAGCAAACTGGCCTGATCGCCGTGCAGCAATTTGAGCCGTTCACGAATGGTTGGCAAGCCCAGCCCGGTACTATCGCTGGGCACGGCCCCAAAGCCGAGCCCGTCATCGGTGACGGATACGCGCAATCTGTTGTGGGCCACTTCGGCTCGTACCGTCAGGGTGCCACCTTCGGGTTTACATTCGAGGCCATGCTTGATGGCATTTTCCACCATCGATTGCAGCATCATCGGCGGAAAAGCGGCGCTGCGCAAGCCGTCGGGAATCTGGAAAACCACGCTCAGGCGTTCTTCCATGCGCATTTTTAATAGATTCAGATAAGCCTGGACCATATCGACTTCGCGCCCTAGGTTGGTGATCACGGCGTTTTCCCGCATTTGCGGCAAGACGGCGCGCAGGTATTGGATCAGGCTGCGCTGCATCGCCGAGGCGCGTGGCGGATTGGTTTCAATCAAATGCTCGACCGAGGCCAGTGTGTTGAACAGGAAATGCGGCTCGACCTGGGCTTGCATCATTTGCATTTTGGCTTCGCTCAACTGACGCTGCATCGATTCGCGTTCGGCGGCGGCGTTGGCGGTCATGGTTTCGGCTTCGGCGCGCTTCTTGCCTCCGACCAGAGCCTTGGTGGCAAACAGGGCCAATACCAGCAGGGAGACGAAGCTTTTGAACCAGGTCGAGGCTTGTCTATGGTAGCGGGTCACCTTTTGTTCTGCGGCATCGTCGACTGCCTCTTCGATTGCGTTTGATAATTCTTCGCCGACCCGGGGCGGCAAGTTGATGTGCACCTCGTCGCCCGAGGCGTCGGTGCTGACGGGGGAGGCTGGTTTGGCGGGCGCCGCAGGATGCGCCGGGATTGCCGGCGGGGCGGGAGGTTCCGGTGGCGCCACGGCAGATGCGTTTGAATCGGCATTGTCGCCACCGGCGCTGGCCGGACTGCTGGCGCCGCGTCGGTTCTTGTTGTTGCGGGGATTGAAATGGATGCCGGTGTCGTCTATCAGTATATTCGTGTCGCTGCTATTTTTCTTGCTGGGGTGCTTGTTCGACTTGACCACCACTTCTTCATCGGGGCCGGATGAAAACAATTGTTCTTGCAAAATGGAGCCGGCGATCAAGGCCAGGGCCGCAAACAGGAAAAATTTCCACCATGAAAGCTGGGTGACCCAAGTCGCCGTTGCATCGAAAGCGCGATGCAGGCAAGCAGCGACGATTTTCAGAATTGGTGGAAGTGTCGACTGTGGAGACATATTGAGGCTTTCAAGTGCGGTCTATGCAATGGGCGAGTGTAACTGAGCCGCCATCCGATTTATCCGTTTTCGCTGTTGCTGATGTCGCAACGATGCAAAACATGTTTGGTAGTCGCCACTGTAAGCGGGGCGGGGGCGGTGCGCCACCGCATTGCGACAGTCTGCATAAAACAGGGGTTGGATGGACGTGTACGGGAATGGAACGAAGGCGAAATATCCCCGTTGCAAGAAAATCCTTGCCAGTCCGGGGGCGCTTTGTTATAGTTCGCCTCCCCGGTGAAACAGTAGCGAAATCAAGTAGTTGCGGTGCAACGGGGACGGCTGGAAACGGCGGTGCAGGAAATTTGGGGGGGTTGACGAAACAAGCGAAACGCTTCATACTCTTCCTTCATCTGCAGATGACAAACAAAACGCTTTGTCGAAGACGCAGAAGGCAATACAGAACAAGTTCTTTAACAATTAACAGTCGATAAATGTGGGCATTTGATGCAGGTGCCGGCGGACTTCGGTTCGCCGCATACTTAAATTATCAAATGCTCGCGAATAAAGAAACACGGACACTTCGCAAGAGGTGGACGAGTCAGTATTTTGAGCGAGCGAATCCGGCCTTGGTCGGATTTGAAGTCAGTAATGGCTTCGA
>JBEONR010000043.1:0-41444 GCA_040544385.1 Oxalobacteraceae bacterium GrIS 1.11 | reverse complement strand
ACGGCCCGATCGAAAATTCGACCGGGCCGTTAAGGCAAAACCACAGCGCTATGCCACTCGCGTTCTACGAAAACCTGCTTAACTGAACGGCATTATTTCCGAGGAAGTGCTTTTTTTCGCTCATGCCCAAGCCTGGCGCCGCATCCAACCACGAGCGGCGCCCAGGGCAAGACTTAAAACTTGTAGTTGTAAGCGATGCCCAGCAATTGCAAGCGGGTCTTGTACAGGCCGCGCGTGGTTTCGCCATTGCCTGTGCAGCCAGCCATCACCGGCGAGCAAGCATTGGTGTAATTGATGCTGGCATTCTTGAAGTCCATATAGCTGTAAGCCAGGTCGATCGAAGAATTGGCGTTGAACTTGTAGTTCGCGCCCAGCGAGAATTGATAGCGGTCGCTGTCCGGCAAGGCCGCGTGGGTCAGCTCGGCGTTGCGCACGGGCGCCTGGTCATAGGCGAAACCGGCGCGCAACAGCACATTGTCGTTGTAGCGATAATTGCCGCCGAGCGACAGGCGGAAAGTGTTTTTCCACTGCTGGCGGATCTCTTCATTGCCTTCCGCCGTAGGCGGGAATTGGATGTCGAGGTTTTGCAGACGCGAGTTACGGGTCCACGTCAAGTCGGCCATGGCCGCCCATTTCGCATCGAATTGATGGAAGATATTGGCCGACACGGTTTCCGGCGTGCGCAATTCAACCAGCGCCTTCGAATTGACCTTGCCCGAAGCGGCGGACAGGAATTGGTTGACGGCCGGGTTGTTGCTGGACTGCGAAAAATCCCAGATCGTATCGCCCTTCAGCTTATGCGAAACGGAAGAACGGTAAGCCAGGCCGAAGCGGGTCGACTCGTCGAGCGTAAACAGATAGCCGAGATTGAAGCCATAGCCCCAATCCTGGCCATCCATCGAGGCGTGGCCGTCGGACGCGGTGCCGAGCGCCTGCGCAGCCGCGCCGGCGGCGGCCGGACCGGCCGCCTTGGCGACACCGCCGATAAACGCGGCCGCCGCGCCTGGCGCAAACTTGCTCAGGAAAGCCACCGAACCGGGCACGTCAACTGCCTGGCCCAATTCTGCTTTCATGTGTTCGGCGCTGACGCCGAAACCGAAGGCGTGGTGCTGGTCAAGCTTGAACGACACCGACGGGTTGATCGTCACCGCTTCGAGTTTGATGTTGGTGATGGCGTAACGGCCGGACCAGCTATTGCCGTAGTCAAGCTTGGCGCCGTAAGGCACGAACAGGCCGGCGCCGACGCTCCATTGATCATTGATTTTCATGCTGCCGTACAGCGATGGCGCCGTCACCGAATCGGGCGCATAGTCCTTGGCGGGCGTGCCGTTGGTGCTGGTGCCGGTGAAGCCGGTCGAACCGGTATCGGTATAGGTCGAGTGCGGCACGACCACGGTCGCGCCGCCGATGATTTGCGTGCCTTCCAGGCGCGACAAACCGGCCGGATTGTAAAACACGGTCGATGCGTCGGTCGCTTCGGCGCCATTGGCGTCGGCCGTGCCCTGGCTGGACACGCTTTGCGAACCGAAACGGTAACCGGACGCCTGGGCGGCGCTGGACATGGCGGCCAGCGCGCCGGCGATAATCAGGGGTAAATACTTGTATTTCAAAATGAGTCTCTCTTTTTAATTGGCATAATTGCACCAGGTCATTTCAATGGCCAAGGCCGCGCCCCAATTCAAGGAATTCGTGGCAACCCAGGATTGCGTGAAGCATACAACATTCCAGGCAAACGAGCGAGCGCTCGGTTTATTTATCGGCTTATTCCATGTTGATAGAGGCTTGAATATGCCAGCCTGCGCTCGGACCTAAAGGCGCTATTCAATAAGATAATTGCGCATCTTATTGCATTGCAGCATACGCCATATTGCTGTTGCGGCGCTTCCACAGTCTGCCGCCGGCCCGCATTTTTCCATGGCGACGGCGCCGGCTTGCTCTAGCACAGATGCGAGGCCTGGCACCATCCATAGGCCATCTTTAAATAATGCATTGTTATTTAAATGATTCCTTCATTTCCCTCTCGCATACATATTGCCTATTAAGGCGACGCGTAAAATAACACAGAGTGCCATTTCAAAGTGGCCATCGAAGAAATTTATCAAGAAAATGGATGAATGACGTGGCTTGCCATGGATAACTGTTGCATTGGACGGGCAAGCAGCCGCCACGTTCCGGCGCGCCGTTTGGCTACCGACAGGCGCACCGCACGCGCCCTGCGTTACAATTCCAGTCTGTCCGGTCCGCGCGCCGCGCGACCTTTCCGTTGGAGAAATGAATGCAGCAATACCAAGAATTGATCAAAACCGTGCTCGACACGGGAAGCTGGCAAGACAACCGCACCGGCATCCGCACCCTCAGCGTGGCCGGCGCAATGATGCGTTTCGACTTGCAACAAGGTTTCCCCGCCGTCACCACCAAGAAACTGGCGTTCAAGTCCGTGGTCGGCGAATTGGTGGCTTTCTTGCGCGGCTCGCGCAACGCGGCCGAGTTCCGCGCGCTCGGTTGCAAGGTGTGGGACCAGAACGCCAATGAAAACGCGCAATGGCTGGCCAATCCCTATCGCGAAGGGGAAGACGACCTCGGTCCCGTGTATGGGGTGCAATGGCGCGGCTGGCCAGCCTATAAATTGATCGATGCGGCCAAAGGACTGCAAATTGCCGACGCCGAACAGCATGGCTTCCGCGTGGTCGCCCCGATCCACGATGAGGGCGTGAGCAAGGTCTTGCTGTACAAGGCGGTGGACCAGTTGCGCGCATGCCTGGACAGCATCGTCAACGATCCGGGCAGCCGCCGCATCCTGTTTCATGGCTGGAACCCGGCCGACCTGGACGCGGTCGCCCTGCCCGCCTGCCACTTGCTCTACCAATTCATTCCGAACGCCAGCACGCGCGAAATCTCGCTCTGCCTGTACGTGCGCAGCAATGACATCGGCCTGGGCACGCCCTTCAATCTGGCCGAGGCGGCCACCCTGCTGCACCTGGTGGGCCGCCTGACCGGTTACACGCCGCGCTGGTTCACGTATTTTATCGGCGACGCCCATATCTATGAAAACCACGTCGACATGGTGCAACAGCAATTGAGCCGCACGCCCTTTCCGGCGCCGCGCCTGCTGATCTCGGAGCGCGTGCCCGATTTTGCCAAGACCGGCAAATACGCGCCGGAGTGGCTGGAAAAGATCGAACCGTCCGACTTCCTGCTGGAAGGCTATGAACACCACGCGCCCATCAGCGCGCCCATGGCCGTCTGAATTTTTATGTCAGCAAGCCCTTGCTGCGCGCCAGCGTCAGCCAGCCCGGATATTCGGTCATCAGCAAGTCGTATAACTGGGCGTCGGAGTGCTCGTCGGGCGCGCTGACGGAAAAGAAATTGGCGTTGTCGACATAGCGCCCGTCCAACTCGTCGAGCTTTTCCAGGAAGGGAAAGTCGGAATCGGCAAACGCGGCCATGAGTTTGCTGTGCGATTTGCGGCCCTTGCCGATGCCCATGAATTGCCAGAAGATGGGTTCGTAGCTGGCCCAACGCAATTGCTTTTCCGTCAAGGGCTTGTCGCTGGTGCCGCCATCGGTGACAAACATCACATACACCGGCAATTCGGCCGCCACGGGCCGGCTGCGCTCGCCCCCGCGCACGTCCGGGAAGTAATGCGTGCGTATCGCCTGGATCGCGCGACCATAGCGCGTGTCGCCCTCGAGCGGATGGTGGGCCAGCATTTGTTTCACATAGGTGTGGCAATTTGCCAGGCCCAGCGGCGCGGGCTGGTGCACCTCCTTGCCAAACAAGAAGACGTCAATCTCGCCATCGTCGTCGAATTGACAGGCAAGCGCGAGTATGCGCTCGGAAAACTTTTGCACCAGGCCGTCGCGGTACAACTTGTCCATCGAACCCGAGATATCCAGACACAGGCAAACTCTGGCCCGGTGCTGGCCCAAGCCCGCCTTTTGCAGCGAGACCCCGGCTTGCTTGACCAGGTTCACCAGTTGCGGCGCTTCCCGCTCCACCCTTTTTGCCAGCGACACCCTGGCGTCCGCCAGCAGCGCGGCCGGCGATCCGGCGCCCGGTTCGCCGGGCGAGGCGACCTCGCCGCCGAAATGGCGCACCAGCGCGTCCAGCCCTCCATTGAAGCCCTGGCCGACGGCCATGAAGCGCCACTGGCCGTCTTTCCGGTACAACTCGCCCAACATCACGGCGGTTTCCTGGGCAAAGTCGCTCCCTTGAAACGGGAAACGGGCCAGTTCGCGCCCGCCATCCATCAGCCGCAAATGGCCGGCCTCGATGTGCGACATGGTGCCGGCGCCGTCGACGCTGGCAACGACGACGATGCGCGCTATGCTGGCCGGCAAGCGCATCAAATCAAAGGCAAAGCCAGCCGCGTCGCCCGGCACGCCGCGCAACTCGATACCGCCACAAGGACTCTTGGGCTGATTGAAGAAAGTCATGTAGCGCTCGTCGGCCAGCTTGCCGTCGGCGTTCAAACCGAAGCAGGCAAAATCGAGCGCCAGGCCGCGCCCCTCCAAGCCAATTTGCAAGGCGCCGCCCGGTACCAGGCTGGCCAGGGGCAAGCGCTGGCCCTTTGATAAAATTTCCATGCTATTCCAGAATGAGGTTGAGCGTCGAGAGTGTCATACTACCCCCGTCATATAGTAGACGGCAATCACCACAAACACGGCCAAGGTCTTGATGAGCGTGATGACAAAAATATTCTTGTAGGATTGGCGGTGGGTCAGGCCGGTCACCGCCAGCAAGGTGATCACAGCGCCATTGTGCGGCAAGGTATCCATGCCGCCGCTGGCCATTGCCGCCACCCGGTGAAACACTTCCAGCGGGATGCCGGCCGCGTGCGCGCTCTGGATGAAGGTGTCGGCCATCGCCGCCAGCGCGATGCTCATGCCGCCCGAGGCTGACCCGGTGACGCCGGCCAGGACGCTGACGGTGACCGCTTCGTTGACGAGCGGGTTCGGAATCGCCTTGAGCGCATGGCTGATGGCGACAAAGCCGGGCAAGCCGGCAATCACGGCGCCGAAGCCATATTCGGACGCGGTATTCATCGAGGCCAGCAAGGCGCCGCCGACGGCGGCCCGGCTACCCTCGGCAAATTTGCCGGAAACGGCGCGAAAGGCGCAGGCGAGCACGGTCAGGATGCCGATCAACAACGCCGCCTCAACGGCCCAGATCGCGACCAGGCTGGAGACATCGGTGGTGATGATCTTGCTGCTGCCGGCCAGGCTGATCGGATAAGTCTTGCCATATAGTTGCGGTATCAAGGTGGTGAACACTTTGTTGGCCACGCCCACCACGATCAAGGGCGCGATGGCAATCAAAGGGTGGGCCAACTTGTCTTGCGCCACCACTTCGGGCTCGTTCAGCAAGTTGCTGCCGTAACCTTCGCCGGCGGCGGCGGCCCGCTTGCGGCAATGGTCCAGGTACAGCAGGCCGAGTACCAGGATAAACACCGCGCCTATCGTCCCCAGCCAGGGCGCGGCCCAGGTGGTGGTCTTGAAAAACGTGGTGGGGATGATATTCTGGATTTGCGGCGTGCCCGGCAACGAATCCATGGTGAAGGTGAAGGCGCCCAGGGCGATGGTGCCGGGAATCAGGCGCTTCGGGATGTCGCTTTGCTTGAACATTTCGGCTGCGAAAGGATAGACGGCGAACACCACCACGAACAGCGACACGCCGCCGTAGGTGAGCAGCGCGCACACCAGCACGATGGCCAGCATGGCGCGCTGGCGCCCCACCAATTGGATCACGCTCGAAACGATGGACTTGGAAAAGCCCGACAATTCGATCACCTTGCCAAATACGGCGCCCAGCAGGAAGACGGGGAAGTACAACTTGACGAAGCCGACCATCTTTTCCATGAAGACGCTGGAAAACATGGGCGCCACCAGCCCAGGATCGGTCAGCAAGACCGCGCCCAGCGCCGCCACCGGCGCAAACAGGATCACGCTGTAACCCCGGTAGGCGACCAGCATCAAGAATAGCAACGCACCCAACACTATAATGAAATTCATTTTTACCCACCTTGTCATGATGCATTCCCGCGCGCCCTTAGCTGCGCCGCGTAAAATGCCAAGTCAACATTCGGCCCTCGATATCATGATTGGATTGACATCAATTCGCCTTCCCCGCCACCTGTTACCGGTCCAGCATGATTAACGTCGCCCTGCACCAAAAATGACCGATAATATCGCTCGCAATCGTGCATGCTCCTGCGACAGCGCAGTATAGATTTATTTTCCGGCATACTTTATATTTTATTACGTTTACATGGCGTTTTTACCAAGTTTATGACACAGCTCACCATTATTGTCGCCACCGACCCACGCGGCGGCATCGGCATCAACAATTCCATGCCCTGGCGTTTGCCGGAAGATATGGCGCATTTCAAGAGTCTGACGTCGGGCCATCCCGTCATCATGGGCCGCAAGACCTTCGATTCGATCGGCAAGCCCTTGCCGAACCGGCGCAATATCGTCATCACGGGCAATCCGGACTGGCACCATGAAGGCGCCGAAGCCGTCGCCTCGCTCGACGCGGCCGTCGCGCTGGCGGGGACGGCGCCCGCCTTCATCATCGGCGGCTCCCAGATTTATGCCCAGGCCATGGCCATTGCCGACCAATTGATCATCACCGAAATCGCGCGCGACTATGCTTGCGACGCATTTTTTCCCCGGCCCGACCCACAAGTGTGGCAAGAAATCGCACGCCTGCCGCATCACTCGGAAAAAGCCGGACTCGATTACGCTTTTGTCACCATGCGCCGGATAGGCGCCCTTCACCAAGGAAACACCCATGTCTGAACACGGCTTTCACGTCCACGGACCGCATGACCATGCGGTGGAACACGCGGCCCACGGCAGCGATAAATTTTCGGGCAGGATCGCCGTCATGACGGCCATCATGGCCACCGTGGGCGCGATGTTCGGCTATCAGGGCGGGGCCACGCAAAACGACGCGGCCCTGTTCAAGAATAATGCGGCGATCGACAAGACCGAGGCGGCCAACCGCTGGAATTACTACCAGGCCAAATCGAGCAAGCAGAACCTGGCCGAACTGGCAATGAGTTTGCCGGGCGTCGAGCCGGAAAAATACAAGGCCGACGTGGCCCGTTATGGCCGCGAAAAAGATGGCATCAAGAAAGACGCCGAGAAATGGGAAGCCTCCTCGACCGAGTGGAACCACAAGTCCGACGAGGCGATGCACCAGCATCACCAGTGGGCCCTGGCCACCACGGCCGAGCAGATCGCCATTTCCCTGGCCGCCATCACCTTGCTGACGCATAAAAAATGGCTGCAATTCACGGCCTATGGCGTGGCCGGCGCCGGCATCGCCCTGGGTGCGCTAGCCTGGTTGCACATCGACCCGATCGGCGCGCTGATGCTCAAGCTGGGCTTCGGCGCGGCCGGACATTAAATAAACTGGCGGGCGCGCGGGCGCCCGCGAATTTTTTCACCGGATTGCCGCCATTTCTGCGAGAATCCGGTTCTTATTTTTTCGGCGCTGTTGCGGCGAGCTCCCAGTCCAGGCCACAAGCCGACGGATTGGCTCTTCCCTTTGGAGACTTCCATGAAATTTCGCTTTCCCATCGTCATCATCGACGAGGATTTCCGTTCTGAAAACACGTCCGGTCTGGGCATACGCGCGTTGGCCGACGCGATGGAAAAGGAAGGCATGGAAGTGCTGGGCGTGACCAGTTACGGCGATTTGTCGCAATTTGCCCAGCAACAATCGCGCGCCTCGGCCTTCGTGCTGTCGATCGACGACGAGGAATTCGGCACCGGCTCGGTCGAGGAAACCGACCACGCCTTGAAATCGCTGCGCGCCTTCGTCGAGGAAATCCGCTACAAGAACGCCGATATCCCGATTTACCTGTACGGCGAAACCCGCACTTCGCGCCATATCCCGAACGATATCTTGCGTGAATTGCATGGTTTCATCCATATGTTTGAAGACACCCCGGAATTCGTCGCCCGCCACATCATCCGCGAGGCGCGATCCTACCTCGACGGCCTGTCGCCGCCATTTTTCCGCGCACTGGTGCATTACGCCAACGACGGCTCCTACTCCTGGCATTGCCCCGGCCATTCGGGCGGCGTGGCCTTCCTGAAGTCGCCGATCGGCCAGATGTTCCACCAATTCTTCGGTGAAAACATGTTGCGCGCCGACGTATGCAACGCCGTCGAGGAATTGGGCCAATTGCTCGACCATACCGGCCCGGTGGCCGCCTCGGAGCGCAACGCGGCGCGCATCTTCAACGCCGACCATTGCTACTTCGTCACCAACGGCACCTCGACCTCGAACAAGATGGTGTGGCATTCGACGGTAGCGCCGGGCGACATCGTCGTGGTCGACCGCAATTGCCATAAATCGATCTTGCATTCGATCATCATGTGCGGTGCAATTCCCGTCTTCCTGATGCCGACCCGCAACCATCTGGGCATCATCGGCCCGATCCCGCTGGCTGAATTCACGCCGGAAAGTATCGCCCGCAAGATCGAGGCGAATCCGTTTGCGCGCGAAGCCGTCAACAAAAAACCGCGCATCCTGACCATCACCCAATCGACTTACGATGGCGTGATCTATAACGTGGAAACCCTGCGTGAAATGTTGGACGGCAAGATCGACACCCTGCATTTCGACGAGGCATGGTTGCCGCATGCAACTTTCCACGATTTCTACAAGGATATGCACGCGATTGGCAAGGACCGTCCGCGCGCCAAGGAATCGATGATTTTCTCGACCCAGTCGACCCACAAATTGCTGGCCGGCTTGTCGCAGGCGTCGCAAATCCTGGTGCGCGAATCGGAATCGGTGAAACTCGACCAGGATGCCTTCAACGAGGCTTACCTGATGCACACCTCGACCTCGCCGCAATATTCGATCATCGCCTCGTGCGACGTGGCCGCCGCCATGATGGAAGCGCCGGGCGGCACCGCCCTGGTCGAGGAATCGATCATCGAAGCGCTCGACTTCCGCCGCGCGATGAAGAAAATCGATTCCGAATGGGGCCAGGACTGGTGGTTCCAGGTGTGGGGACCGGACAGCTTTGCCGAAGAAGGCATCGGCGAGCGCGACGACTGGATGATACGGGCCGAGGACGACTGGCACGGTTTCGGCGACCTGGCGCCCGGCTTCAATATGCTCGACCCGATCAAGGCCACCATCGTCAATCCGGGCTTGTCGCTGGACGGCAAATTCGGCGAGACCGGCATCCCGGCCTCGATCGTCACCAAGTACCTGGCCGAGCATGGCGTGATCATCGAGAAATGTGGTCTGTATTCCTTCTTCATCATGTTTACGATCGGCATCACCAAGGGCCGCTGGAATACCCTCTTGACCGCATTGCAACAGTTCAAGGACGATTACGACAAGAACCAGCCGATGTGGCGCATCTTGCCGGAATTCGCGGCGGCCAATCCGCGTTATGAAAAAATGGGCTTGCGCGATCTGTGCCAGCAAATCCACGATTTCTACAAGGCGTACGATGTCGCCCGCCTGACCACGGAAATGTATTTGTCGGACATGATTCCGGCCATGAAGCCGTCGGATGCGTTTGCCAAGATGGCGCACCGCGAAATCGACCGCGTGCCGATCGACGAATTGGAAGGACGCATCACGTCCATCTTGCTGACGCCTTATCCGCCCGGCATTCCGCTCTTGATTCCCGGCGAGCGCTTCAACAAGACCATCGTCGACTACCTGCGCTTCGCACGCGACTTCAACGAACGCTTCCCCGGCTTCGAGACCGATGTGCACGGCCTGGTCAAGCGCGAAGTCGATGGCAAGCGCGGCTATTTCGTCGACTGCGTGCGCCAGTCTTAAGCGCCAAGGCGCTGCTGCCAGCGCGCGACCGCGCCCTGGCAGCAGCCGCCGCAAAGCCCTGTTCGACACCAGGTCGGGCAATTACACGGGCGCGCCATCCCCCTCCCGCCACGCCAGCCAGACCAGGAAGCGGGCAGCGGCGCCGCCGGCGCTTCCGACAGCCACCGTGCCACCATGTCATTCCACCAGGGCCTTGACCAGCGCCAAGCCCGCTCCCGCGCCCTCGCTGAAGGGCTTGAACCGGCGCTTCAGGCCATCGCTGGACATCCCGATGCCGCTCCCGGCAACACTCATTTGAAGAAATTGCGCAGCGCCGTTTTCGACCGGCGCGAAGCCACACGCGGCATGATCTGCGCGGCGAAGGGCAAATCATTGAGCCTTGGCGCAACACTTATGTCTTGCTACAAATATATTTGAGGGATTGAGAAAATTTCTTCTGGAAAGAAAGATTCTTTTATGGTAACTTCTGGCATCTTGTGAAAAAGTAATGCCAGTGCTGCTCAAACCCGACATTGCAATCTTGCACTCCAGAATTGAATTGCCTAATTTCAAGTCTGTCCGTTCGTTGGCGTACAATACGTTCGCCTTTTAGCCCAGAAAGAAAGTATGAATTTCGTCCACCTCCGCGCCGTCCTTGCCGTCACATCGATCAGTTTGCTAGCCGCTTGCGGCAGTGGCGGCGGCGGCGGTTCAAGCAGCGCCAACAGCGCCACCATCGCGAGCGATGCGCCCGTCACGATGACGGCCCCGCAAGCGGCCCGCTTCCTGACACAAGCGAGCTTCGGCCCGACTTCGGCCACCATTGCGCAAGTGGCCGACAGCGGCGCGCGGGCCTGGATAACGGCCGAGTTCGCCAAGCCGCAAACCTTGCATCGCGATTACATGAATCGCATCGCCGCCACGCTGCCGGTCGGTGGCGGACTGAGCCAAAACCAGGTCTACGAATCGTTCTGGCAACAAGCGGCCTTGGGCGACGACCAGTTGCGCCAGCGCATGACCTTCGCGCTATCGCAAATTTTTGTCATCTCGATGCAAGACAATACGGTGGGCGGCTCGCCGCGCGGCAGCGCATCGTATTACGACATGCTGGGCAGCAATGCCTTCGGCAATTTCCGTCAATTGCTGGAAGGCGTCGCGTTGCATCCGATGATGGGCCAATACCTGTCGCACTTGCACAATCAAAAGGAAAGCGGCACCCGCGTGCCCGACGAGAATTTCGCCCGCGAAGTGATGCAATTGTTCACCATTGGCTTATACCAGCTCAATCCCGACGGCAGCCTCAAGCTCAACGCCGGCCAGCCGGTGGAAACCTATCAGCACGACGATGTCAGCGGTCTGGCCAAGGTCTTCACGGGCTGGAGCTGGGCCGGACCGGACAAAAGCCCGGGCCGCTTTGTCGGCGTCACCGCAGACGCGGACCGCGACTGGAAGCCGATGCAAAATTACCCGAACTATCATTCGGTATCGAAAAAAGACTTTCTCGGCGCCAGCATTCCTGCCTCGACCACGGGTGAAGCGGACTTGAAGACGGCGCTCGACACCCTGTTCCAGCATCCGAATGTCGGCCCTTTCATCGGCCGCCAATTGATACAGCGCCTGGTCACCAGCAATCCCAGCCCGGCCTATGTGGGTCGGGTCGCGGCCGCCTTTGCCGATAATGGCGCCGGCGTACGCGGCGACATGAAAGCGCTGATCAGCGCCATCTTGCTCGATCCGGAAGCGCGCGGCCCCGGCCCGCAGCAGAAATTGCGCGAACCGGTGATACGCCTGGCCAACTGGATGCGCGCCTTCAACGCCACCTCAAGCTCGGGACGTTACCTGATCGCCAACCTCGATGACCCTTTGATGGCGCTCGGCCAGACCGTGCTGCGCTCGCCGTCGGTCTTCAATTTCTACCGTCCGGCCTATGTTCCGCCCAATACCGCGATCGCCGCCGCCGGCCTGGTCGCGCCTGAGATGCAAATCACGGCCGAACCGTCCGTCATCGGCTATCTCAATTTCATGCAAGACACGATAGGCCACGGCCTGGGCCTGAACCTCGACGTGAAATCCGATTACGCGGCCGAACTGGCGCTGGTCGACCAACCGGAACAACTGGTGGCGCGCGTCAATTTATTGCTGCTCAACGGCGCCATGTCGAGCACCCTGCAAGGCCAGATCCTGGCCGCCGTCAACGCCGTGGTGCAACCGGTGCCGACCAAGCTCAATGCCACGGCGGTCGCCAATGCCAAGCGCCAGCGGGTATGCCTGGCGATTTTCCTGGCCATGGCCGGCCCCGAATATATCGTCCAAAAATAAGGAACCCACACAATGAACCAGCACAATTTTTCGCGCCGCAACTTCCTCGGCTCGATGCTGACCATGGCTGGCGGCAGCGCCGCCCCGTTTGCCCTGAATCTGGCGGCGATGGGGTCGGCCGCAGCCGAGAACGCCACCGATTACAAGGCCATCGTTTGCCTCTTCATGAATGGCGGCAATGACCATTTCAACATGGTATTGAGCACCGATCCCGCCTCGTGGAGCGAGTACCAGCGCATCCGCACCACCAGCGACAGCGGCACCATTAACCTGGCGCCGATCGGCAGCACCGGCGGCGTGTTGCCAATCACCCCGACCAATGCGGCAGCCGGGCGCAGCTTCGCGCTGCACCCCCAGTTAGGCCCGCTGAAAGACTTATTCGACGGCGGCCGCGCCGCCATCATCGCCAATGTCGGCACCCTGTTCGAGCCGACCACCCTGGCCCAGTACAAGGCGCGCAGCGTGCAATTGCCGCCCAAGCTGTTCTCGCACAACGACCAGCAATCGATGTGGCAATCGTCGCAGCCGGAAGGCGCCACCTTCGGCTGGGGCGGACGGATGGGCGACATGATGGCCGCCGCCAACACGAACGCTTCCTTCACCAGCATTTCCGCCTCCGGCAACGCGGTCTTCCTGACCGGACGTGATGTCCGCCAATACCAGATCAACTCGGCCGGCGCAGTGCCGATCCGCAACCTCAGCGGCGCCCTGTTTGGCGCGCCGGCCGCCGCCAATCCCTTGCAAGCAATTGTCAGCGGCACCTCCAGCGACCCGTTCGAGAAAGAACACGCGGCCGTGGTCAGCCGCGCGATCGCCGCGCAAAGCATCTTGAACAGCGCGATGGTGGCGGCCGGCGCGGCCGGCGTGCCCGATCCCACGCCCTTCGTCAATCCCGTCAACGGACAAAGCTCGACCAATAGCCTGGCCGTGCAATTGCAAACGGTGGCCCGCATCATCGCCGGGCGCGGCACCCTGGGCATGAAGCGCCAAGTGTTTTACGTCACCCTGGGCGGCTTCGATACCCATGATTTCCAGAAATCCGTGCATGCCGACTTGATGGCGCGCCTGGCCCACGCCCTCGCCTACTTCGATGGCGCCCTGGCCAGCCTGCAGGGCGCAGACGTGCGGCGCCAGGTGACCTTGTTTACGGCATCCGACTTCGGCCGTTCCTTCACCAGCAATGGCGACGGCACCGACCATGGTTGGGGTTCCCACCATTTCGTGCTGGGCGGCGCCGTCAAGGGCAACGCGATCTACGGCAGCGTGCCAGACACCGGCCTCGGGCATGCACTCGACGTCGGCTCAGGCTCGCTCTTGCCGACCACCTCGGTCGACCAATATGGCGCCACGCTGGCCAGCTGGTTCGGCCTGTCGAACAGCCAGCTCGGCGACGTGTTTCCGCACATCGGCAACTTCAGCCTGCGCAACCTCGGTTTCATGGGTTAACCATGTGAGGCGCGGCGCCCCGTTCAAGCCGTGGTGTTGACGAGGTTGCCGCTGGAATTGGCGCCGCCCAACTTGCTCGACAAGGCTTGCAAAAAGCCGCTCAAGGTACTGTTTGAATCGGCGCCCGTCCCGCCTAGGGCCGTGAGCAAATTCTTGAACGAACTCTCCAGCGCCGCGCTGCCGTCGCCGGTGGTGGTGGTGGTGGCGGCGTCGGCAGTGGGCGCCGCGCCCGACGCACTGCTCGTGGCCAGGCTTTGTATCAAGCTTTGCAAGTCGGAATCGAGCTTGCCGTGGCCATGGCCATGCTTGCCTTCGCCGCCAGCCGGCGCAACGGCGCCATCGGACGAAGCGGCCGGCGCAGCGCCGTTTTGCGCGTGCAAACTGCTCATCAGATTTTGCAGGAAGGCCCCCAGCGCTTGCGCCGGATCGGCGCTGCCCGACGAGCTGGCGCCCGCGCCCGCGTCCGCCGGCACACCGATCGCCGCCAGCGCGCCGGCGATGGCATCGATGAAGCCGCCGCCATTGGCAGGCCGATCCGGCGAGGTGGGGCTGACCCCGCCGGCATTGGCGCTACCGGAACTGCCGCTGAGGCGGTCAAATGCGTTCACCAGGCTGGTGGACGCGCTGCTTGAACTGAGGGCCGTGATGCTCATCTGATGCTCCTTGCGTGAGGGGTCGGATTACTATGGACGGCGCCGGCCGTCCTGTTCGTGTTGCTCGGCTTGCTTGCGCTGCTCCGCTGTCAGCATGGCCATTAATTCCTGCTCGCTACGGGCCTGTTGCAGCGTGATCCTGGCCATGGCCTGGCCTATCGTTTGCGCCAGCGCGCCCGCCTTGGCATCGTCAAATTTTCCGGAGGCGGCCAGCGCATGCAACTCTTCATGCGCCTGCGAGACGATCTTGCGCTGATCGCGCAGCAGCGGTTCTTGCGCATGCATGACGGCAAACACCTTGTCTTGCTGCGCTTCGCTCAATGTGATGCCGCGCAAGAATGGCGGCGGTGCGCCGCGTTCACCACGCTCGAATGGCGGTGGCGCGGCGTGCGGATGCGGCATGTCATGCATGGCCGGCAAGCCTGGCGCATCTGCGGGCGCGTCCGCTTGCGCCAGCGCCGGCAAGGTCAATATGGCGGCCAGGAAGAGGTGTCGCATGGTAGTCATTGTGCTGATCCTTTAATTCGTTTCGAAGTAGCCATTGTGGCACCGCCCTATGTAAAACGGCGTTAGCGCCAGGTAAAAGCATGTAAAGAGAACGTCGGCGCACGCACGCGGGCAATGTAAAAGCGGGTAAATGGTCCGGAAGAGCCATCCTGGTTTGCTATGATGGCCGGATCGAACTGGAAGCCTGGCGCAATGAGCAAAGTATTATTGATAGACGACGATATCGAATTGATCGGCATGTTCCAGGAATACCTGGAGCGCGAAGGATTCCAGGCCACCACCGTGCATGACGGCGAAGCAGGCGCGGCCGAGGCCTTGACGGGCTTGTACGCGATCGCCATCCTGGACGTGATGATGCCGCGCATGAATGGCTTGGACACCCTGCGCCGCATCCGCGCCAGCAGCCGCCTGCCGATCCTGATGCTGACCGGGCGCGGCGACGACACCGACCGCATCGTCGGCCTGGAACTGGGGGCCGACGACTATGTGACCAAGCCATGCACGCCGCGCGAATTGACGGCCCGCATACGGGCGATCTTGCGCCGCAGCAACGGCGCGCCGCAAGACACCTCCGGCCTGACGCTCTACACCGTCGGCCAATTGCTGATGTGGCCGCAACAGCGGCGCGCCACCTGGGCCGGCGCGATGCTGGAACTGACCAGCACCGAATTCAATCTGCTCGAAGTATTGGTGCGCAACGCCGGCCGCCCAGTCAGCAAGAGCTTGCTATCGGAACAGGGTCTGGGCCGGCCGATGGCGCGCTTCGACCGCAATATCGACGTCCACCTGAGCAGCCTGCGCCACAAGCTGGGCAGCTTGAGCGACGGCCGCTCTTGCCTGCAAACCGTGTACCGCCTGGGCTACCAATTAATCAAGGACTAGCCCATGGGCCGCCTGTTCTGGAAATTCTTCCTGTCGATACTGCTGGCCCAATTGACCGCCACGGTCGGCATCGGCGGCACGTTCTGGCTCAACGACCGGGCCAGGCGCCAGGCCCAGAGCGCGCTCGACATCGACACCAGCCCGCCGGCCCACCTGGCGATCGAGGCGGCCGCCGCCACGCTGGAATTCGGCGGCGCCGACGCGCTGCGCAAATTGCTCGCCGGCATGGAACGGCACCGCGTGTTTGCCGTCGACGAGAGCGGCCGCGAGCTGCTCGGGCGCGCCGTCAAGCCGGCCATGCTGGCCGAAGTACGCTTGCTGGCCGGTCAGCGCCGCGTGGCGCGCGCCATGGATGGCGCCGACGGCCACCACTACCTATTATTCCTGCCCTCGGCCGAACATTTGCGCGGCCTCGAGCCAGGCTTTGAACGGGGTCCGCTGGCGCTCTTCGAAGCGGGGCCGCGGCCGGTCGAACGCGGCGCGATGGGACGCGAGCGTCCACTCGAGTGGCGCTACCGGGCCATCATCCCGCTGGCGGCCGCGACGCTGGCCAGCCTGCTGTTCGCCGGCTTACTGGCCTGGTATTTTTCGCGTCCGATCCGCGACTTGCGGCTAGCCTTCGAGGCGGCCGCCGGCGGCGACCTGGCGCCGCGCTTCGACGGCGCGGCCGGCAAGCGCGGCCTGAGCCAGCTGGGACGCGACTTCGACCGCATGACGGGCCGCTTGCGCGCGCTGATCGATAGCCAGACCCGGCTGCTACACGACGTGTCACACGAATTGCGCTCGCCGCTGGCGCGCTTGCAGGCGGCAATCGGCCTGGCGCACCAACAGCCGGACAAATTGCAAGCGTCGCTGGAACGCATCGAAAGGGAAAGCGTGCGCATGGACAAGCTGGTCGGCGAATTGCTGACCCTGTCGCGCCTGGAAGCGGGCGCGCTGCAGGCGGGTGGCGAAGATATCAGCATCGCCGACATCATCGAGGACATCGTCGGCGACGCCCGCTTCGAGGCGGCCGCGCGCGGCCTGCGCATCGACGTCAGCGGCGACGCCGACTGGCTGGTGCATGGTCGGGCCGATTTGCTGGGGCGGGCGCTGGAAAACGTGGTGCGCAATGCCATCAAGCATAGCCCGCCGGACGGCACGGTCGAAGTCGCCCTCAGCGCGACAGGGCAGCAATTGCGGATCGAGGTGCTGGACCGGGGACCGGGCGTGGCGGAGGCGGAAATCAAGGCCATCTTCGAGCCGTTTTTCCGCGCCGCCGGCGCCCCGGCCGACGGCCACGGCCTGGGACTGGCCATTGCCCGCCACGTGATCCTGGCCCACCGGGGTGGCATTGCCGCGCGCAACCGCGACGGCGGCGGCTTGTGTATCGAGATGGTGTTGCCGCTGGCGGGCGCCCGCAGCAAGCAGACCCGGCTTTCTTAAGCCTTCGGCAAGGTCACGCCGCTCTGGCCCTGATACTTGCCGTTCCTATCCTTGTACGAGGTCTCGCACACTTCATCGCTCTCGAAGAACAATACCTGGGCACAACCTTCGCCGGCATAGATCTTGGCTGGCAAGGGTGTCGTGTTGGAAAATTCCAGGGTGACATAACCTTCCCATTCCGGCTCGAACGGCGTCACATTGACGATGATGCCGCAACGCGCGTAAGTCGACTTGCCCAGGCAAATCGTCAGCACATTGCGGGGAATGCGGAAATATTCGATGGTGCGGGCCAGCGCGAAGGAATTCGGCGGAATGATGCAGACATCGCTCTTGACGTCGACAAAGGAATTCGAATCGAAGTTTTTCGGGTCGACGATGGTGCTATTGATATTCGTGAAAATCTTGAATTCGTCGGCGCAGCGGATATCGTAACCATACGAGGAAGTACCGTAGGAAATGACTTTTTTGCCGTCGACCTCGCGCACCTGGCCCGGCTCGAAGGGGTCGATCATGCCGGTTTCCTCGGCCATCCGGCGTATCCATTTATCGCATTTAATCGTCATTTCACGGGCATTTTCTTTAGAATTTCAGGAAGAAGGCGGGGGCGGCTGGAGCACGGCCCCAAAAGCAGGATTTTACGCGAAAAGGCCGCCAAATGGCCGCCCGGAATCATTTTTTGCGCGCGACACCGCCCGCTCCCGATTTTTCACGCCAACCCGCCTAGCGCCCGGAGGCGGTCAGCAATTCGGCGATCATCTCGCGCGTGACCTTGGCGGCCAGCTCCGGCGTTTCCATCGGAAACAAATGGCCGCCGGGAATTTGCCGGAAATGGCGCCCGACCAGTTTGCGGGTCGGGCCGAGGCCAGCCTGGCGGCATTCGACCGATTCAGTGCCGCCGATGAAACCGATCGGCACCGGATACTTGCCCCTCACCAGGGCGCCGATATGGTGCGGCAAGCTGCGATACACCTCGGTTTCGATTTCGCGCGTGAAACGCAATTGCACGCCGTCCGGATGGGGCGCCATGCCGCTCGCGATATAGTCGGCCAGCACCTCGGGCGCCCAGATCGCGAACATGTCCTTGTCGGCGAAATGCTGGTAAGCGGCTTGCGCGTCGGGCCAGAGCTTGCGCCGGCGCGCGGAAAACCGGGCTGGCGAAAAATATTTCTCGCCGAGCGCGCTATTGCGCAGCAGGCGCAAGACCAGCGCGCGCCAGCCGGCTACCACGGGCGCGTCCAGCAACACGACGCAGCGCACCAGATCGGGGCGCGCCTTGGCCACCATCAAACTGAGCATGCCGCCCAGCGAATGGCCCAACAAGATCACCGGCGCCGTATAACGCGCGGACAGTTCGGCGATATACTCCTCGACCAGCGCGCCCCAGCCGGTCTGCACCGGATAGCGCGGGTTATGCGCGTGCATGTCGAGCGCCTGGATCTCGAAGTCCTCGCTGAGCAGCGAGAAAAACCGGCGATACGTGCCGGCTGGATAACTATTGGCGTGCGCAAAGTGCATTTGGGGCTTCGTCATCGTTTGTCGTAGGCGCCCGGGCCGTGACGGCTGCGGGCTGCGGTATCCGGTGGATTGCAAGGTTGCCCCAATTGTAATGGGCCGCGCCGCCTTGAAACCAGAGGAAGCACTCTAGAGTCGCCACCGGTCGAACCGACTGAAGGCATGCTTGCACTTGCTCGTCGGCGGCGAAGGCTTCCACCAACAAGCCGCCGGAACCGAGGTCGTCGTCGCCCTTGAAAGTCGGCTGAGTGCAATTTCAAAATTCATCACGCCATGGCAGCGACCTTCTCCATGTCCATACCATCGGTCCGGTTTGCCTCCGCGATATCCACGCGCAAGTTATCGCTCCAGATTAGCTCAAAGGCAACTTTTTCCGGCACTTTAGCCTTGCGCAGTTCCGCCGGTGTGGGCGCAGTATTCAACTCGCCTTCATTGACACTTTTGCGACGGAAGAAGCCGCTTTGCGGATAATAGCCGCGCCGTATGATATAACCGCCCCCCTCCCGTCGGGTGTCGGTTTGCGTCGTAATCGCCGCGCTGCGCATGTCGGCGGTATCCGCATCGGTGCGGATCGGGAACGGCGTGCCATATTCTGCTTCGCTGACCAGTTTTGCTTCATCCGGAGTCAATGTCTCGCCCGCTTTTTTCTTGTCTTGCGCGGCCTTGGTCTTGCTGCCGACTTCATACACCCTCTTGTCAAAACCCTTCAGTTTTTCGGGCCGTTCCGTTTTCATCACGCTGGCCACCTTGAGGCGCTTATCGTATTCGGTCACGGCGCCGGCCAGATAAAAGCCAGCCAGGGAATCATGGACATAATCGTCAAAGAAACGCATCACCTCCGCCGGCAACGGTTCGTGGGCATCGAAAAGCGCAAGCGCCCATTGTTCCCAATCGTCCAGCGCCAGTGATTCTTGCGCGCGCGTGAATTGCCACTGGTTGATGCGTAGGCGATCCGATTCCTTATACGGGCCAAATCTGTTCTTCTCGTCCCTCGGCGGCGGTTTGCGCCTGTATGCCAGCGCCTCCAAGTCGCCCGCCAACATGCGGTTGGAATCCCGCAAGTCTTGCTGCGCCTGCGGGTCGGACGCTTTGAAACTGTCGGTATTCTCCAACGATTTAAGGCGCGCGGCACGCCACCGGCAATACAGCTCCATGTGCATTTTGATCAAGTGACCGTCCTTGCCCAGTTCTGCGGTATAGGCGTTCCACGCCGATGCGAGCTTGGCGTCGACTTGAAAATCATCTTGAACACGGACCTCCAATTCGCTGAACGGCTTCAGCGGCACGCCAGCCGTGCGCGCCGCCTTGAACATATGCGCCAGCGAAATCTGCGAAAGCATGGCCGACTGGGCACCACGTCCCTTGCCGTAATCGCCGGGAGCGTAGCCGCCGCCCACATCGGAGTGCATGCCGGGGAAATAGAATTCCTTGAATTTATCGACGCCGCCCTGTCGCGTGACAGGGAAATTCATGCGCTGCTCGTGGGCGGCGATGTGATGCTGCCCCGCCTTCACGCAATCCGGCAATGGTTTGAGAATCTCGTTAGCCCAGCCCCAGTGGCCGTCAAACCACCTGTCCGGTGCCAACGCTATTGTCTTCGCTATCGAAGCCGAGCCTCCCACAGTGGCCACGGTATCAAACACCCCAAGGAATTGGATACTCGCGGCTACGCCGGCAAGCTTGCCATTATCGAGCAATTGCGAAAAGAAATGACAGAACGCCACCGCCTCGGCTGCGCCACGCGAGAAACCAAATACTGACAGCGTGAGGGAGGGAACGGACGGCTTGGGATGGGCCGCCAGCGCGGCTGTGAGTTTGGCAATATGCGGCGCAAACCAGTCGCGATGCGTCATTTTCACGGGTTGCCCATAGACGTCGAGTTCCTCGCGCCCCATTTCTTTGTCATAGGCCAGGGCGAACTTGCCGGCTTGCTCGGCTGTATAAAGAAGGTGCTGATCATAGACCGTCATATAAATCGCATTCAATACCTGGAACAGCCCAAAAATGATGCGCGGTTGACCGCCTAGACAAAAGGCTTTGCCATCGTCGCTTTCGGTCAGTTCGCCGATTTCCTTGAAGGGAGTACCGGGGCCAGGGATGTAATATGAAAAATAACCGCTAGTTTGTTTTTTATTTGGAAATGCCATGAACAGACGTGCCACGTTGCTGTGGCTGTACTCTTCCGGCTTGAGCGCCCGGCTTGCCACCGGACCTGGCACTTTGGTTTTCGGGTCAGGCAGGCCGGTACGTTTACCATCATGATCGCGTTCCAAATTATTGTTGGTGCCATCAAAAAAAATACCAACCTTAACAGGTATGCAGCATGGCAGGGGAGTGGCCGTGGTACTGGCCGCTGTCGCAATCTTCGATTGTTCTTCAGTCGATGGCTTTAGAAAAGTATCAATGGGAAATGGGGCCTCGGCGGGCGGTGCAATAATCATATTAATCAATCCGGAGATGGTTTATTTTCTTGTTTTCCATAATAAGGAATTGGGTGAGAGGGATTTTGTGGGCCAACAACACTAACCACTACCCTTACTTCATCGGTTGGAAAAAAATGCATAAAAATGTCTCCAGGCTCATCATATTTTTCAACTTCTACAATTTTTTCCTTGATTATATGCGTGTGCCCCTCCGGCATATCCCATCGAACTAGCACCTTCATGCCTGGATGCCAAACTCGTGGGATGGAGGCGCAGCAAACATCGGCGCCGCCCGCTCCCCATTTAGACATATTTCCCCCGCCAGAGCCATCAACCGTAGCGGAATAAATGTACTTTCCCGTATGGTTGACAATGCCCACCTGGGCATTAGCAGTTGGATTTTCTTTCCTTTCCTGCGTGGCGCAACCCGCAATGAATAATGCGCACATAAAATAAATTAATCGTTTCATAATCGTATTTCCTGATAGTTTATCGGAAACTGTTGAATGGTGAAATTTCTCAGAAAAACATCAAGAGGAAATGAGTCCTCAGCGGACGAAGCAATAATCATGTTGAGTCAATTGGAAGATGAAGATTTTTCTGGCACTTCGGTATGGAGAATAGGGTGAGATTTGCTACTGCCACCCGCGTTTGAAACAACCACCCTTACCCCATCATCCGGAAAAAAATGCATGTAGATATCGCCAGGTTCATCGTATTTTTCAACTTCCACAGTTTTTTCTTTGATAATATCTGTGTGTCCTTCCGGCATATTCCAGCGGACCAGCACCTTCATACCTGGATGCCAGACTCGGGGAATCGAGGTGCAACAGATGTTAGCAACACCTGCTCCCCACCTATCCATATTCCCTCCCCCCGAGCCATCAACCGTCGCAGAATAAATGTACTTTCCCGTATGGTTGACAATGCCCACTTGGGCAGCGGCAGTGGAGCTTTCTTTTGCTTCCTGCGCGGCGCAGCTTGTGATGAACAAGGTGCACATTAAATAAATTAATTGTTTCATGATTATTCCTTCTGGGATTTTTATCAGGGATTGTTATTTAATAGAACGTTTCAGAAAAATATCAAGGGAAAATGGGGGCTCGGTGTGCGGTGCAATAATCATGTCGGATCAATGGGTCGGTGAAGAGGTTTCGTCGGGGTCACTGGAACGACGAATTGGATGAGCCGAGCTGTAGCCTGCCGCGTTTGAAACAACCACCCTTACTTCATCATTTGGAAAAAAATGCATGTAAATATCGCCAGGCTCATCGTATTTTTCAATTTCCACCATTTTTTCCTTGATTATGTGCGTGTGTCCCTTCGGCATATCCCAACGCACCAGCACCTTCATTCCTGAATGCCAGACCCGGGGGATCGAGGCACAACAGATTTCCGCTCCTCCTGCTCCCCATCGATCCATATTCCCTCCTCCTGATCCATCAACCGTAGCGGAGTAAATAAAATTACCCGTATGGTTGACAATGCCCACCTGGGCTGCGGCAGTAGGGCTTTCTTTTGCTTCCCGCGCGGCGCAAGCCGTAATGAACAATGCGCACATCAAATAAATGAATCGTTTCATGCCCACCTCATCCGATATTGTGA
Source organism: Oxalobacteraceae bacterium GrIS 1.11 (assembly GCA_040544385.1). Lineage (GTDB taxonomy): Bacteria > Pseudomonadota > Gammaproteobacteria > Burkholderiales > Burkholderiaceae_D > Janthinobacterium. The sequence goes on along the minus strand of JBEONR010000043.1, from coordinate 18,871 downwards.
TCGGGACCATTGCCGGATATTGTCATTTCTCATGAAACAGTGGCCGCTTCCCAGAAATCACCGGGAAGGCCAGCAATTTCCGCGTGATAGTCGGCCCCTTGCCGGGTCCGTTGCAACAGGCTCGCCATGGCCGGATGCCCTGCGAAATCGTCGGCCAGCATCAGCGCCAAGACGCTGAAATGCTCGCGCGCCCCCGCCGCGTCGATACCGTTGGCGCTCGCCAATTCCAGATGCCGCGCCACGCGGGCATGGCATTGTGCCGGGCTATGTGCGCGCAGCAAATCCGGCTGGTTGTCCTCAATATTCGACAGCACCGCGTCGGCTTCGGCCGCGTCGACCAGCCCGACAAATTCGCCTTCGCTCATCGGCAATTTGTCGAAACCCGGCGGCACCGGCTCATGCAATGCCGTGCCGCGCCAGCTGACCAGCGTGCCGTCGCGCTGCGTCGACCACCAACGATACAGCGGACTCAGTAAATGGTCGCGCTGGCTTTCGGCCAAGGTTCCAAGCAGCGCCGGCAAAACCCGGGCATCGCCCCAGCGCAATGGCCATTCCAGGCTGTCGGACGTGATGGCCATCAAATAAGGACGAAGATGCCGCTGGAGCGCATCGCTGCCGAGCGTGCTGGCGATGATGCTGAGCATGGGCTTGCCTTTACAGGCAGCAAACAGTTGCTCCAGCCATGCGCGTTGCTCGGTGGCGCCGGCTGGCGCCGTCAGCAACTGCGGCGCGGCGGCGCCGAATTCCGCCAGCACCGTGTTGTCGTACAGCGATTTCCGGGGCACGCGTCTCCATTCGCGCGAGCTTAACAATTGTTCGTCAAACGCGCCGTCGACCAGCGCAAACAGGTGCAACGGCGTATTTGCAGGCTCGCTTTGCAAAACCTCAAGGTCTTGCATGATCAGTTCGGGCAATGCGGCGTCGGGGGAATTGATGGCAAAGTACATAGGTTGACCTCAGGCAGCGCTTGGAGCGACAAATGGGCTGCCGCTGCGCAACGCGGCCAGCAAACAGGCTTTGCACACGCTGGCGGGCAATTGCGGCAAGGGATATTCCAGCTTCTCCGGCCCAATAAAATCCTTCTTCCCCGCATGCACCATGATCTTGCCCGGGCATTGCACCGTGATATTGCCGCCAGATATGGTGATGTTGGCGCCGCCAGCCGTGCTGATGCTGATGCTTTTTGCCGCCGCCCAGTCGATGTGGGCGTTGGCGCTGATGACGTTGATTTCATCGCGCGCCTGGATGTTGATGACATCGCTTTGCGCCTGGTATTCCACCGTTTGCTTGGCCGCGATCACTTGCAGGCCGACATTGTTCTCGCCCGCCTTGACGGCGCCGGCCAGCACGCCGATCGCTTGCCCGCTGTGAATACGCAATTGCCCGCCGGTGCTGAACTGGCTGTCTTGCCCGCTCATCATGGTCACTGTTTCGCCGGCGGCAAATTGCAGGTTTTGCCCGGCCACCAGGCCCAGGCCCGCCTTGGCGGACACGGCGATGATGGCCGCACTCGTGTGCGGCAATTTGTCGTCGCCGGGCGTGGTCGCCTTGGCGCCCGCGTCGGCGCGCGCGGCGTCCAGGCTGGCGGCGCCCACCATGCCGGACGCGGCCGTCAGCATGGCTTTGAGCGGCGCCGCGTCGGCGTCGAGCACGCTGGCATGGGCCTTGGCCGCGCCCTGGTGGCTGGCAAAGGCCACCGTCTGGTGGGTGGCGGCAATGGCGCTGAAGCTCTCGCCGAGCTTGGCGGCCTGCTTGAGCAGGGCGATGCCGGCCGCGTTGTCGCCGGCCGGGTCGCGTTGCACGCCGTTATGGTTGATTTTATAGCTGGATACGAGCAAGCCGGCGCCGGCGCGAATGGCGCCGTAATGGTCGGTGCGCAATTCCAGGCCGGCCCCGCGCAAGCTGCCCCGGTGATTGTCGGCGCCGTGTATCAAGTGACCCAGGTTCAATTCGCTGGCGCCGTGGCTGCTCTTGAGCTGGATCCGGCCCTGGTTATCGCTATCGTCGAACAGCAATTGGTTGTAGCCGGTGCCGCCGAATTCCTTGCTGCGCATGCCCCATTGGGCCGCGCTGTTGCGCTGGGCGCCGGCTGCCGCGCCATGCCAGACGGGGCTGTTGCCGGCCGCCAGGTTGCCTTGCCCGGACGGCGCGTGGTCGTGCGACGGGTCGAACACGGCCATGTTCGCTTCCCTGTCGTTCTGGCCGCCCGGCGTCGGCACCACCCCGCCCTCGCCCTGCCCGTTGTAGAGCGCGCCGACGACGATAGGTCGGTCGATATCGTTTTCCAGGAACTGGACCAGCACTTCCTGGCCGATGCGCGGCAAAAATTGGCTGCCCATGCCGCCGCCGGCAGAGCGCTGCGCCACCCGCACCCAGCAAGTCGCGTTCTGGTTTTCTTGCCAGTGGAAACGGATGCGGATGCGTCCCAGCCGGTCGCAAAAGATTTCATCGGCGCCATTCGGGGTAGCCGCCCCGTCCGGACCGACCACGATGGCGCTCTGGCTGCCGCCGGCCGTCGGCTTCGGATTGCTGCCTTCGTGCAAGGGCCGCCATGGCCGTTCGAGCGTGATGGCGTCGAGGCAATTGGCGTAACCGGAAAGCACGGCCTGGGCGATGGCGCGCGCGACATGTTCCGGCGGCAAGTCCAGCTCGCGCACGGTTTCTTCCAGCAATTCCGGGATCGCGCCGAATAATTCGGCCAGGCCCGCCTTGGCCGGCGCCGGCAAGTTGTTGACGCCGACGCTGAAGACGCGCAACACGGCAAAATTGGTGTTGGCTTGCTTCAGGGGCGCGTCCGTCAGTTCGAATTGCGTGCCCGAGCGCAAGGTGCGCACGGTCGAGCGCATCTGCCACGCGTTGGCGCGCGCTTCCAGCGCCTGCATGTGCAGCTGCGCGTAGCGCTTGGCCTGGGCCGCATTGGTGTAGGCGTATTGACCGGGCGTATCGTAGCTTTCCAGCGCCTGGGCGTGCTTGCCGCCCGGTGCCAGCCGGCCCGGCACGCTGACGGCGACGATGCGCTTGGACTTGTAATCGTAACTGGCCACCGAGCGCAGCGCCGACGTCATCGAGCGGTGCGTCTGCAAGGCTTGCACGCCGTCTTGCGCCTCGCCCGCGCGCGCCGCGTGGTAGCGGATGCCGGCGCCGGCGCTGGCGTCCACCGGCAAGGCGCCCACGCGCGTGCTGTCGGAAAAGATCACCAGCATTTGCGCGTCGTCATGCGCGCCATCTTCCTCGAAACGCCAGCTCAAACCTTCTTCGGTGAGCAAACGGGTGACGAAATCGAGATCGGCTTCGCGGTATTGGCAGCAATAACTGCGCCGCACCGCGTCGGCCATGAAGGCGCCGACTTCGCCGCTCCAGCGCCATTGCGCCAGCGGCTTGTAATCGGCAAAGATGGCATCGACAATCTCGATCACGCTCTTGTCTTGCCAGACGCGGCTGTTGCGCACCCGGCTCAGGCGCCACAACCACGGCACCAGCCGGATGCGAAAGCGCGCCAGGCCGCCTTCGCTGCCCAGCATCGCCACTTCATTGATGTAGCCGCTGAACGCCGTCCGGCTGGCGTCGGCCAGGCTCACTTGCAGGCTGGCCGACTGGCCCAGCAGCGCCGCCAGGTCGAGGTGGGCATTGGTCGACAGCGCGATGATGTCGCGCACGCCCACGCCTTGCACTTGCTCGTCGGCGGCGAAGGCTTCCACCAGCAAGCCGCCGGAACCGAGGTCATCGTCGCCCTTGAGGGTCAAGGCATACAGCCGGGTCTCGCTGGAAAACGCGGCCAGCGCGGAGGCAATTTGTTTGCTTAATTCTATGCTCATGGAGTCGGGATGGCGATGCCGTAATATTGGGTACGAGTTGTTTCGGGGGAGAAGACGGGGCCAGGCTTGCAGCCTTTAGACCTGTCAGGCTGTCCCTGCTTAGAATATAGATAATATTTTACGCGAATCAAGCGCATCGCGCTGCATGCTAGAAGTGCAATGGTGCATGTATTTCGTATATCAGCACAAAAAACATGCTTCCCGGCTAGTTTAGTCCCGCCGGGAATCCAGGATGGGTGATTAGGCAGCAAGGAGGCGCCTTGCGCTATCTTTCGGACCGAACGCGCACGACAGCATTGAAAGCGACTTTCCAAACTTGATATCTCAGCAAGGATACGCAAAAAGCGGCGCCAAGTCTATTTCCGGCAGCCAATTCCGCAGCCATCTGCGGGTTTTACCACACTTGCCATTTTAAACACGCCATCTTAAGCCTCAAGGAAACAATTCAATACGCCCAGCAACTCTTCCATCGTCTCGACCACGCAAAAGGCCTCATCGAAAGCAACATCTTGCGTCATCTCATTGCGCACCACGATGCATTCCAGGCCGGCCGCGTTGGCGGCGCGCAAACCGCGCGGCGAATCCTCGATCGCCACGCACTCGCTGCTGGCCAAACCGAGGCGGGCCAGGCCCATCAGATAGGAGTCGGGCGCGGGCTTGCTGTTGGCATACATTTCCCTGGTGACGGCGAAGTCGAAATAGCCGACCAGTTCGCTGGCGGCATGGCTTTGCCGGAAATGCCGTTCGAACGAGCCCGTCACCACGCCCATGGGGGCGCGCTGCCACAATTGTGCCAGGACATTTTGCACGCCGCGCGTGGCCAGATTCTGCGTAGCGAGCAGTTTCTCGCTATAGCGCGCATCGCGCTCGGCCCGCAGCGCGGCGATGCGTCCTTCCGCATAGCCTTTTTCACGCAACAGATGCCAGGCACCATAATCGGCGTCCAGGAACCAGTCGAAGAATTGCTTTTGCGTCAGGCGGACCTCATGCTCGGACAGCAATTCCACATTCGCCTCGTAAAACAGGCGCTCGGTGTCGACCAGCACTCCGTCGTTATCCCATAGCACACCCTTGATTTTTTTCATGTCTGCCTTGAACGTAAAAAATCGTGCGGCAAGATATCGTAGCTGAGCTTGAAGATCAGCAAGACCAGCAAGACCAGGAACAAGATGCGGACAAAGCCGGCGCCGCGCCGCAGGGCGATCCAGGCCCCGGCCAGCGCGCCCAGCACATTGCACACCGCCATGGGCGCCGCGATGGCATACACGACATTCCCGGCCGGCACGAAAAACGCCAGCGCCGCGATATTGGTGGCGATATTCACCACTTTCGCGCAGGCCGAGGCCAGCAGGAAATCGAAGGCGAAGAAGCGGATGAACAGGAAGATCAGGAAACTGCCCGTGCCCGGACCGAACAAGCCGTCGTAAAAGCCGATCACGCCGCCGATGAGGACGGTGAGGATTCTTTCGCGCATGCCGAACGCGCGCACCGCTTGCACGGCGCCGAAGTCTTTCTTGATGAAGGTATAGATCGCCATGATGATGATCAATACCAGCACCAGCGGGCGCACCACTTGTTGCGGCACCGACGAGACCGCCGCCGCGCCCAGGAAAGACATCGCAAAGGCGCTGGCAGCGGCCGGCAAGACCAGCATCCATGGCAGCTTGACCCGGCCCACATACGACTTGGCGGCAAACATGGTGCCGCAAGCGGCAGCCATTTTATTGGTACCGAGCAAGGGCGCGGCCGCCATGTGCGGCATCAGATTGAATAAGGCCGGCATTTGTATCAAGCCGCCGCCGCCAACGGCTGCGTCGATCAAGCCGGCGAAGAAGGCGAACAGGCATAACAGCGTCAGGGTGAGCATCGCACTTCCTTGTTGTATTGGAACAAAACGAGTATAGGGCGCGCTTCTTTTTGCCGATGCAAGCCCGGATTGCGGAAAACGCAACGTGGCGGCGCTACAATCGAGGCTGGGGCGGTTTGCCGCCCGCCTAATTGTCTTACCATCGGAGCCAGCCGCGCATGTCCTTGGAATTAATGTGGGAAATCAGGGTCTTTTGCTCTGTCGTCGACAAACACAGCTTCATCCACGCGGCGCGCACGCTGGGCCGCTCGCCGAGCGCGGTCACGCGCGCGATCCAGCATCTGGAAGCGGCCATCGGCGCCGAACTGATCTTGCGCACCCAGAAACGCCTGACCCTGACCTCGGCCGGCGAATGCTATTACGCCTTTGCCAAGCAATTGCTGTCCACGCAAGCCGACGCGCTCGACCAATTGGCCGAACTGGGCAACTCGCCGCAAGGCTGGGTGCGGATCTCGGCGCCGGAAATCCTGGCCCTGGGTTTCTTGCCGAAAACCGTGGCACGCTTTTCCGCCGCTTACCCGAATGTGCAAATCGATATACGCTTCACCGACAAGAGCATCGACCCGATACAGGAAAGAGTCGATTTCGCGATACGCGGCGCCTTCCCCGCCTCCAGCGAACTGATCGGCTATCCCCTGTGGCATTACCGGCGCCATTTGTACGCGGCGCCAGCCTACCTTGAGCGCATGGGCACGCCGTTTGAACCGGAAGAACTGGGCGGCCACGACGTCATCATGCACACGGCGCCGCGCATCTTGCGCGACTGGCATTTCGTGTCCGAGGCACGCACCCTCAGTTGCACCATCAAGCCGCGCCACCGCTTTACGTCCGGCATTGCCAGCTTCCAGGCCGCGCTGGAAGGGGCCGGCATCGCCCGCCTCGCCAACTGGCTGGCCGAGCCGGAGGTGGCCACGGGCCGGCTGGTGCGGGTGTGCGATGCTTACCGGCTGGCCTCGTCCAAGGGCCTGGACCCGAGCATCCACGCCGTGTACGGCTCGCCCCGGCTGGGCAAGGCCGCGCGCCTGTTCCTGGAAGCGATCCGCAAACAAGCCCTGGAGATTCCCGGCGAACCTTGAGGGCGGCTGGCTCGCGCCGACTGGCGATTGGCTTGCCGGACAAGCATGTAAATTTTATAAGGCTTTGCCGATGTGTTGAAATCGTCATCACTCGCCGCCATGCGCCGCCAAGCGGACGCGCCGGTGCCTTTCATGACCACGCACACTGGAGAAAACATGCTGACATCCCGATTCAAACGCGGCGGCGCCGCGCTGAGCACCTTGCTGGCCGGCGCCGCGCTGGCCAGCTTGCTGGCGGCGCCGCCAGCCTCGGCCGCCAATAACGATCCCTTGATCATGGTGCACGGCTTCCTCGGCTTCGGCCCCGACGACCTGGCCGGCAGCGGCTTTCGCTACTGGGGCGGGACCAATGACGTGGTGGGCCACCTGCGCGAGCGCGGCCACCCGGTGTTTGCCGCCGCCGTCGGCCCGGTCAGCTCGAACTGGGACCGGGCCGTCGAATTGTATTACCAGATCAAGGGCGGTTGCGCCGATTATGGCGCCGCCCACAGCGCCGCCAATGCCGCCTTCGGCGCGCTGCAAAAGCCGGCCGGCAAGTGCTGGGCGCTTGACCCGGCCAATAATCCGCACCATTATCCGGTCGCGCTCTACCCGGCCTGGGACGCCAGTCACCCGATCCATTTGCTGGCCCACAGCCAGGGCGGACAAACCATCCGCACCATGATCGCGCTGCTGGAAAACGGCGCCCCGGGCGGCAAGGAAGGCGATGGCGCGCTGTTTGCGGGCGGGAAAACCGGCTGGGTGACGAGCGCGACCAGCATTTCCACGCCGCACAACGGCACCACCTTGCGCGACGTGATCGTCGATTACGTGCCGCAAGTGTCGGAATTGACGGGAAAAATCATCGAAGTGGCGGGCCTGGGCGGCAGCAATAATCCCGGCTACCAATTCCGACTGGAACAGTTCGGCCTGGCGCAGGGGCCGGCCGAATCGTTCCGCGATTTCTTCGAACGCATCAAGGGCGCCAGATTCTGGTCGCTGGCCAACCATGATTCGGCGCAGTGGGACCTGGGTCCGGACGGCGCCCGCGAATTGAATAACTGGGTCACGGCTTCGCCCCATGTGTATTACTATTCGATAGGGGGCGACGCCACCGAGCCGGGCAGCGCCTGCTGCAATAACACCGACCGCGTGGTCGCGCCGTTTCAGAATGCGGCTTACCGCTACGCCCGCAACGACATGATTTTCTTCAGTAAACCAACCGCAGGGGAATGGGTGGTGCCGTCCGTGCTGCAACGCGGCATGGGTTCTTATACACAAAGCGATCCGGGCCGGGTGGTGATCGACAGCGCCTGGTTTGCCAACGACGGCGTGGTCAATACCGTCAGCATGAAGGCGCCCGCCGGCCAGGCGCAGCGCGATTACGACGGCACGTCCGTGCGCGGCGCCTGGAACCACTTGGGCATCTATCGTGGCTACGACCACTTCGACGTGATCGGCTGGCTCAATCCGGCCGCCGCCGTGTATCCGCTCTACGAGCGCGTCAGCGACATCATTTACGGCTTGTAGGCGGCGCCTTGGCGTAGATTTCCCCGATCGCCGCCTCGAAATGCGCCAGCAGATTATTGCGCTTCAATTTCAAGGTCGGCGTCATCAAGGTGTTTTCAATCGACCACGGCGTCAATTCCATGCGCACCGAGCGCGGCACCGCATACGAGGGGAAACCCTTGCAGGCCAGCTCGATACGGGCCAGTACCAGGGCGCGCGCCTCTTTCGTGTCCAGGCTGGCCGGGTCATTGGCCTTGAGTCCGGCCTTTTCCGCCAGCGCTTGCCAGGCTTTTTCCTTCAGGACCACGAAGGCGGCCACGAAGGGCCGGTTTTCGCCCATCACAAAAGCTTGCTCGAACAGGGGGTCGGCGATGATCGCCAGTTCCAGGTCGGCCGGCGCGATCTTCTCGCCGGTCGAGGTGACGATGATTTCCTTGATGCGCCCGACAATGCGCACGTGGCCATCCTCGATGGTGGCTTGGTCGCCCGTGTGCAGCCAGCCGTCCGCCGTCATGGCCTTGGCCGTATCGTCCGGGCGCTTCCAGTAGCCTTGCATGACGATGTCGCCGCGCACTTGCAATTCCTTGTTCTCGCCGATGCGCACTTCGGCGCCCTCGACCACGCGCCCGACCGTGCTGGGCCAATTGTCCTCCACCCGGTTGCAACACACCACGGGCGAGGTTTCCGTCATGCCATAACCCTGCAAGAGCGGCAAACCGAGGCCGAGGAAGCAGCGCGCCACCGCCTGCGGCATGGGCGCGCCGCCGCACACGGCAAAGCGTAAGCGGCCGCCGAAACGTTGCAAGACCTTGCGCCCGACCAACTCCTGCAAGCGCGGCGCCACCAGGCCATCGAGCCAGAGAGCCGCGCCCGGCTCCACCGGCAAGCGCTGGCGGCGGCAAAACTGGCGCCAGCCCACCGCTTGTGCCCAGCCGTACATGAAGCGCGTGAGGGGACCGGCGCCGGCCATGGTTTCTTCCAGCTTGGCGTGGAAGCGCTCGTAAATACGCGGCACCGACACCAGCACTGTCGGCCGCACCACCGTCAAGTCTTCCGCGATCAAGGCCACCGAGCGGGCATAGGCGACGCAGGCGCCGGTGGCGATCGGCAAGTAATAGCCAACCGTGCGCTCGAAAGTGTGCGACAACGGCAAGAACGACAGGAACACATCGTCTTGCGCGACCGACACGCAGCCCATCAGGGAGCGCACATTGCTGACGATATTGTGATGGCTCAGCATCACGCCCTTCGGCTTGCCCGTGGTGCCGGAGGTGTAGACGATGGCTGCCAGGTCGGTGCCGGCCACCTCGGGACGCGGCGCGGGGCCGGCGGCGGCCGCCAGCCAGTCCGACAGCGCCACCAGTTGCACGGCGCCGAAGGCTGGCGCGGGCGCAGGAATAGCGCCGTCGGCGACCACCACGAAGCGCAGCGCCGGCATCGGCAAAGCCAGCGCGGCAATCGCCTGCCATTGGGCATAATGGGCCACCGCCAGCACGGATGCGTCGCAATCGTTGATGATATAGGCGATGCTGTCGGGGTTGTCGATCGCATGCATCGGCACCGGCACCATGCCCAGCGCCAGGCTGGCCTGGTCGACGCAGACCGCGTCTACGCTATTGGGCAACAAGATCGCAACCCGCGCGCCAGGCTCCAGTTGCAGGCCGGCCAGCGCGGCGCTGCAGGCGGCCACGCGGGCGGCCGTTTCGGCCCAGGTATAACTGATCCAGGCGGCGCGCCCGGCGTCGAACTGGCGGTAAGCTTCGCCGTCCGGCGTCTGGCTGACGCGCCAGGCGAACAAGGCGCCCAGCGATGCGATGGCGGGCAGACTGGCCGCGCCCGTGTTAGCGATATTCATGCGTTTCCTTGTGTGAAGTGTGCAGGCTGGCACCCGCCTTGGCGCCCGCCAGCCCTTACGAGGCCGGTGCCTGCTGCGCGGGCAGTGTAATCATTGCCCGCCAAAAAATGTTTGATTCAAATCAAAGTTCTTATCCAAGTCCTTGATTTTCCTGCCTGTCAAAAAGCCGCGCGCCGCGCCAACATGGCGCCGCCAGCCACCCAGGCCCGGCGCGCGGCCGAAAAATTTTGATGTGGATCAATTTTCATTGAATCATATCTTGCCACCAGCATGTGGCGGTGGACTTTGGCGGGGCCAGCGCATACGCTCGCAATGCAGTATTAGTTCCCACGCAACATCAACCAAGGATAAGCATGTCTTACAAGACGATACTGGTTCACGCCGATCAATCGCGGCACGCGGCAGCCCGCATCAAGCTTGCCGCCGACATTGCCATCGCCGAAAACGCCCACCTGATCGGCACGGCGCTGACCGGCATCTCGCGCATCATTTATCAAAGCAACACGGTCGACCTGAGCCGCAGCATCATCGCCAGCCAGGTCGACAAGCTGCTGGCAGACGCCAACTTGTCGCTCGAGCGCTTCGACGCGGTCGCCAGCGAAGCCGGCGTCGCGTCCTATGAAAAACGCTTGCTCAACGACGATCCCCAGGGCGGCATCACGCTGCAGGCGCGCTACGCCGACCTGGTGGTGCTGAGCCAGACCGACCTGGAAGAGCCGGTGTCCCGGATTATCCCCGATCTGCCCGAGTATGTGACGCTTAATTGCTGCCGTCCGGTGCTGATACTGCCCTACGCGGGCCAATTTCCGCAAATCGGCGCGCACGCCCTGATCGCCTGGGATGGCAGCATGGAAGCGACGCGCGCCATCAGCAACGCCCTGCCCTTGCTGCGCCGGGCCGGGCAAGTCACCGTCGCCTTATTCAACCCGGCCAGCCAATACGGCGTGCATGGCGAGGAAATGGGCGCCGACATCGGCCTTTACCTGGCCCGCCACGGCATCAAGATCGACATCATGCCGCAGCATACGGACATCGATATCGGCAACGCCCTGCTGTCGCTGGCGGCCGATATCCGCGCCGACTTGCTGGTGATGGGCGCCTACGGCCATACCCGCTTCCGCGAAATGCTGCTGGGCGGCGTCACCAAGACGGTGCTGCAAAGCATGACGATTCCCGTCCTGATGTCGCATTGAGACGGCCTGAGCGGGCCTTGAGCGGACCTTGAGCGGACCCCGTTTGCGCCCGCAAACGGGGCCGGGCGGTTCTCGAACCTGTCCGGCCCCACCCTTCCGCCCTGCAGCATCATCCAAGCAAGACTACAAATTCAAGGCTAATCTCGATATACTTTGCCATTGGGCATTGTTACTATAGCCCTCAACTCCGCCAATTCACACATTTATGCACGAAATATCCCCTTACAGCCTGGACCCGACCGATAGCAAGGACTTGCGCGCGCAAGGCCACCGCATGCTCGACGACATGTTCGACCATCTGGAAAACCTGCGCCAGCAACCGGTGTGGCAAAAAATGCCGGCCGCCACGCGGGCCGCGTTCACGGACGGCTTGCCGCAGCAGGCCAGCTCGCTGGCCGACGTCCACCAAGCCTTCCTGCAAGATATCCTGCCATATAACATCGGCAACGCCCACCCCGGCTTTTTCGGCTGGGTCCAGGGCGGCGGCACCATGGTCGGCATGCTGGCCGAGATGCTGGCGGCCGGCATGAATGCCAATTGCGGCGGCCGCGACCAGTCGCCCATCCTGGTCGAGCGCCAGATCGTGCAATGGATGCGTGAACTGTTCGACTTCCCCGCCAGCGCCAGCGGCCTGTTCGTCACCGGCACCTCGATGGCCAATTTCATGAGCGTGCTGGCGGCGCGCGTGCTGGCGCTCGGCGTCGGCGTGCGCGACGACGGCCTGGGCGCGGCCGGCGCCCGCCTGGTCGCCTACACCTCGGCCGGCGCGCACGGCTGCGTGGGGCAGGCAATGGACCTGGCAGGCCTCGGCATCCAGGCCTTGCGCATGATCCCCATGAACGCCCAATTTCAGCTCGACCTGGCATTGCTGGAAGCGGCCATTGCCGCCGACCGCCGCGCCGGCCTGCAGCCGTTCTTCATCGCCGGCACCGCCGGTTCGGTCGACGTCGGCGCCGTCGACGACCTGGCCGCGCTGGCCGCCATCGCCCGCCGCGAAGAGCTGTGGTTCCACGTCGACGGCGCGTACGGCGCGCTGGGCATGCTGGCGCCGGAATTGCGGCCGCGCCTGGCCGGCATCGAACTGGCCGACTCGATCGCCTTCGACTTCCACAAATGGGGCCAGGTGCCGTATGACGCCGGCTTCATCCTGATGCGCGACGGCGAACGCCATTACAACACCTTCGCCTCGCCGGCCGCCTACCTGCGGCGCGACGAGCGCGGCATGGCGGCCAATTCGCCGTGGGCCTGCGATCTGGGACCGGACTTGTCGCGCGGCTTTCACGCGCTGAAAACCTGGTTCACCATCAAGGTCTTCGGCGCCGAGCGGCTGGGCCAGGTGATCGCCGAAACCTGCCGCCTGGCGCGCTACCTGGAAACGCGCATCGCGGCCCGTCCGGAACTGGAATTGCTGGCGCCCGTGTCGCTCAACATCGTCTGCTTCCGCTATCGCGCCGCCGACGGGGACGGGGACGGGGACGCGGACGCCTTCAACGCCGAACTGGTGGCCGACTTGCAGGAATCGGGCCTGGCGGCGCCATCGGCCACCACCGTCAACGGCCAGTTGGCGATCCGGGTCGCCATCGTCAACCACCGCAGCGGCGCGCAAGACATCGACGCCCTGCTATCGGCCACCCTGGCGCTGGGCGCCGTGCGGCGCGCGCGCCAGTCCGGCATCCAACGCACGCCACATAACCTTCACCGAGCCTAAACCATGAGCACACATGACGCCCCCGACACCGCCGCCCTGCCGCCGTTGATCGGCGTGGCGCCATTGATGCGGCGCGCCTTCCTCGGCGAAGACCTGGTGCCGTTGGGCCAGCAATTGCTGGCGCGCGCGCAAGCCGACCCGGGCGACGCGCACGCCTGTCTGGACTTGTCCACCGTGCTGCAATTGACCGGCAACCGCGCCGACGCCCTGACCCTGCAAGCCGACACCATCGCCGTACAGCCGCGCTACACGCTGCCGGCGCGGCATGCCGAGCCGGGCTTGCGCCTGCTCGTCATCATGGGACCGGGCGACCTGATGGCCAACACCCCGGTCGAATTCCTGGTCGAAGATTCCGACGTGACGCTGGAATTACTCTACCTGACGCAAGACGCGGATTGGCCGCAGGAAATGCCGGAGCATGATGTGATGCTGGTGGCGGTGGCCGAATGCGACGCCAACCAAGCCTTGCTGCAACGCCTGGCAGCCTATGTGGAAGGCTGGCCGCGCCCCGTCATCAACCGCCCCGAACGCATTGCCGTACTCTCGCGCGACGGCGTCTGCGCCGCCCTGGCCGGCGTGGCCGGGGTCGACATGCCCGTCACGGCGCGCATCGAACGGGCCCAATTGCAGGCGCTGGGAACGGGCGAACTGGCGATCAGCGCGCTCTTGCCGGACGGCGGCTTTCCCATCATCGCCCGTCCGCTCGGCTCGCACGCCGGCACCGACCTCGACAAACTCGATAGCCCGGCCGCCATCGCCGCCTACCTCGATGGCGTCCAAGGTGAACAATTCTACGTCTCGCGCTTCGTCGATTACCGCAGCGCCGACGGCATGTTCCGCAAATACCGCATCGCCGTGATCGAAGGCACACCCTATGTCTGCCACTTCGCCATTTCGCAGCACTGGATGATCCACTACCTGAACGCCGGCATGACCCACAGCGCCGCCAAGCGCGACGAGGAAGCGGCCTGCATGGCCAGCTTCGACGCCAGCTTCGCCGTGCGCCACGGCGCCGCCCTGCGCGCCATCGACGCGCGCATGGGCCTGCCCTACCTGGGCATCGATTGCGCCGAAACGGCGGCTGGCGCACTGCTCATCTTCGAAGCCGACAATGCCATGATCGTGCATGCAATGGACTCCATCGAGATGTTCCCCTACAAAAAACCGGCCATGCAAAAAGTCTTCGACGCCTTCCGCCAACTGCTCGAACATGCCCGCCAGGGCGGCACGAACGGACCGGCATGAACCTCGACTTGCCGCTGCCGGGCGCGCTGGCCGCCACCGCAACGCTGCTCGTTTCCGGCGGCGACGAACGGATCTCGCTCGACCCGCAAAGCGGCGTTTCGCCCTACGGCTGCCGCGCCTATCCCGACCCCGACCTGGTGGCGCTCGGCTCGTCGACGGCCTCGGTGATATCCGAGCAAGGCTATGCGGCGGCCGACGCGCTGCGCCTGCGCTGCCTGGAAGAGATGCAATATGCATCGGGCAACGCCGTCTACGCGCGCGAAATCGAGCGCCTGCGGGGAGAATTGCTGGACTTGTGCGGCTTGTCGGCGCGCGATGGCGTAGGCGCCGTAATGGCCGCCTCCGGCACCGACGTCAGCGTGCTGGTGACGCACTGGCTGCGGCCCAGCCGCATCGTCATGATCGCGCCGACCGAAACGGGCAGCGGCGTGGCCGCCGCGCTGCAAGGGCGCCACTTCAACGGCTGCGCCGCATACGGCGGCAAAGTGGCGGCCGGCACCGCGCTCAACGAATGGCAGGGCGAACTGCACACCCTGTCGCCGCGCGCAGACGACGGCAGCCTGCGCGACCCGGCCCTGGTCGACGCCGAATGCGCGCTCCACGTGGGGCGGGCCGCCGCCGCCGGCGAATCGGTGCTGCTGGTGCTGACCGACGCCAGCAAGACCGGCTTGATCGTGCCCAGCATCGCCACCGTCATCGCGCTCAAACAGCGCTGGCCGGAACAAGTCGAAGTGCTGGTCGACGCCTGCCAATTCCGCCTCGCGCCGGCCACCGTGCGCGCCTACCTGGCGCAAGGCTTCATGCTGGCCCTGACCGGATCGAAATTTATTTCCGGCCCCACGTTTTGCGGCGCGTTGATCGTCGCCACCGGCGCCAACGCGCGTTATCCGGCCCTGCTGCCGGGCCTGGGCGCGTATAGCTGCGCAGCCGACTGGCCGCCCGGCTGGTCGGCCGCGCGCGCACTGCCGCAAGCGAGCAACTTCGGCTTGCTGCTGCGCTGGCAGGCGGCGCTGACCGAATTGCGGCGCTTCGACGCCTGCCCCGACGCCGCCGTGCGCGCCTTCCTGGGCGACTTCGCCGCGCAAGTGCGCGCCACCCTGGCCGGCGACGCCAGCTTCGAAGCCGTGCCGGTGCCCGCGTTCGCGCGCCAGGCGCTGGGCGGCGCGCCGCAATGGGACCAGCAGCAAACCATCTTCCCGTTTTTACTGTTCGCGGCCGATGGCCGGGGCGCACGCCGGCCGCTGTCGCGCGACGAGACCCGCAAGATTTATCTCGACTTGCTCAATCCGCCGCCCGGCAGCGCGGCGCGCAAATACCAACTGGGCCAGCCGGTGCTGTGCGGCGACCGCGACGGCGTGCCGGTCAGCGCGCTGCGCATCTGCGTGAGCGCGCGCATGATCGCGGCCGCCTGCGCGCATGGCGGGCAATCCAGCGCGGTCGCGGATGCGCGGGAGGCGCTGGTGGAGATCAAGCGGGCGTTGGCGGGGTTGTGAGTTGGGATGGCACCATCAGGGATGACTTAAGCCAGATGATCCGACAAAGCATGCTTTCGAATCAGTGCATTACAATGATGATCCGCTTAATCAGCCAAAGAAAAATCATTTTCATTAAATGCAAGTAATACTGTGAAAATTATTTCAACCAGTTTCAGGTCTACACAACGAAAAATCTCGCATGAAGGCCGATTAGTGCAATTTAGCTGGGATCTAAGTCTTCCTCATCAGATAACAGACCAAATACTTCAGCTGCTGCGTCAGACAGCTCCTGATTGACGTCCAGATGCTCACTTAACAACTCCGAGAAAAACGCATACACGTCGCTGTCAGAAGCAATCCACGAAATCTGATTGTTTTTGACTGCAGCCGTAAGAAGGGTTTCTGCATCCTGCGTGGTTAGCGTAGCTCGCAAATCATCGAGCTTACTAATTGCCGCATGGGTTTCAGAAAAACTACCGCTGCGAACCAGAGCATCTATGGCTGTCGCTTTCTCTGGACTCGGTGCTGCAACAGGCCGTGCTGGAGCCGAGGTGCCTGTGGATTGTGCCATATCCACAGACGCTGGTTCACGTGTTGCCTCTTGCGCAATTACAACTTCGGGAACTCCAAATATTTCCGCAGCAGTTAAAGAGGGAATCTCCCCTTCCAAACTTGCCAAATACCTATCAATGAATGGTCTCAGTTCACTATAGACGTGCAAATTAGCATTCTTTTTTTGTTTCCACTCTTTTTCCAAAAATGGGTGAGGACGTCCCGTATTTAGTTCCGAGAAGTAATCTCCGTCTTTTGATACTATGTGGAGATCTTCGCTAGGTAACTTATTAAGCAGAAATTCCCAATGATATTGGTCGCCCACACTACCGGACTTACCTGGAGGATTACCTTTTTGCATGCGTTGCATCGCACTAGCAAAAATTGCGTCTTCATCTTCGTAGCGGTGAGCCTTTCCTACAAGTTCCTCCAATGCCTTATCGGCAGCAAGTGCTTTACTTGACGCTTCGGTTGCAGCCTGATTAATCATTGAAACTCGGGCTTTGAGCGCTGTGTTCACCGCCTCCAGATAAACTTGAGCATGAGAATAGTCTTGCATATGCCTTGGAATTGCGGTGGGGAAACTTTCCTTCTTGAATTGATCAGCAGATGCTTTCAATTTTGCTTCACGATTACGCTCAAGCTCATTGAGAACATGTTCAGGCAAGTGAAGAACTATTCCATTTCCATCTATATTTTCAATTAATTTTCTTAACTGGCCAAGATCATCCTTCGCATAAGAATAAAAATTTAAAAACACATTTGTATCAACAAAGAGATTCGTTCGAGCCATTTTTTTCTCAATGTAATTGGACTAAATTTTTCCATATTCCACCCAACAACTATTGATTGGGGTCTATAAGGCTAAACTTAACGTTAAAAATTCCGAGAGAACTTTATTGATCAACTTTCGACCTCATGCACAGTCGCGCTCGAAACAGAAAAAGCTTAAAATAACATTACATGCAACTAAAACATGAAATTACTAATGCCTGTTTCCGTTAAAAATCTTCAACTGCGGCAGCCATAAAATCGCTCATTCAGCACCGCCCAAAAACCGCCTAAACAAATCCAATTTCTCCGCCCCGCGCGGCTCATTCCAAAACGACTCCGGCGGCATGAGCACTTCCCCATCCCGGCAAATCCGAATTGCCAAAGGCTTCTTCATCAGCACCGTATGCACATACGAGGTGAACGCTTCGGCGAAGTCGTCGTACGCGTTGGTGGCGCCGTACAGCGTCGCGAAACTGGTGCGCCGCAGCGCTTCATACACGGCCACCATCTCGTCGGCGGCCAGTTGGGCGCCCGTGTAATACACCACCCGGCTGCGCAGCGCGAATTCATTGTGCTCCAGCGGGACGATGCGCTTGTCGTCCGTGACTTGCCACGACAACGGCAGGAAGCTGTATTCCGGCCCGGTTTTCATTTCCTTGGTATCGAGCCACCAGCTCGGCAAGAACGAGCGCCCGGCCGTCAGCACATGGCCGAATTCATGCAGCAGCAGATATTGGATCGCGTTCTTGCGGTTGTCGTTGCCCTCTTCCTCGATCCGCACGTCGAGCGAATACGGCGGCGCCGGCGTGAATGGGGTGTTTTCTTTCCACGTCGCCCATTCGTTGGCGCTGCGGTTGAGGAAGGAGCCGAGGTCGAGTCCGGTCACGATGCCCAGTATTTCCCCCGTATCCTTGACCACGATATCGGTCACGGCGGACGAACCGAGGTCGGTTCCGAAGTACACGCCCAGCAAGGGGCCGTCGAGCAAGTCCTTGACCACTTGCGGCATTTCCGCGATTGCGGTGCGCACGTCGTCCTGGAAGTCTGGCGGCGCCTCGACGCTGTGCGGCACGCTCGCATATCCCATCGCCGCGTTGACCAGGGCGACGTAGGCGATCAGCGCATCGGGGGCGGCGCCCAGGCGCTCGATCAGCGGCTTGGCCAGCGCGTCCAGCCAGAAGGCGGCGTCGGAGACAACGATCACCCTTGCACCTCGGGCAAGACAGTTTTCTGATGGGGTATCATGCGGCGCAACCTTTCTCTGGAAGACAGAGCAGTGTCCTCCGAAAGCTGCGGCAATGTCAACCGGCGGCCGGGCCGGCGGGCAATCCACCGGACTTAAGTATGCCAATGAGCTTGACAAAACACACGCTTCGCGAGGCCGCCGCCCTGTTTGCGAGGCTTTTTTCGCGGACAGGGCGGCGGCCAATAGCGACCTTTTTGTCTCTATTGGCCGCCATGTTGGAACAACTGCTCCCTTGGGCGGCTTCCTCGCCCGCAAGAGCGATGGCGAGCCTGGCGTCAAGACGATCTGGCTTGGATTGAAGGATGTTCACGTGGCGTTGGAAACGAGTCGCGCGCTACGCGGCATTGGCGCACTTAACACTTGTGTATAACCGGTGCGTCTAGTCGACGCATGGTCGGCGTCGCCCCAACGGTCGCTGACCTCTTGCTCACCGCTAAAGTGCCTGCGTTAGGTTTCCTTTAGCGGGAGCCGCAACTGTTTCCCTGTAAGAACGTGTTCACGATCTCCTGAGCAGCATCGCCAGGAAGGCCAGGTGGATGAACTGTAAGCTGGTGTTGAGCGATCGCTCGCAGTTTTT
>JBEONR010000042.1:0-42058 GCA_040544385.1 Oxalobacteraceae bacterium GrIS 1.11 | reverse complement strand
ACATCCTTGGTGTAATAGTCGGGTGGCACCATATAACCGAGCTTTTCCATTTGCTTGCGGCGCGCCGCCTCTTGCTCCGACACGACTTCCTTCTCCGGCGGCGCCAGGGCGGGTGCGCCCTTGGCTTCGATGGCATTCATGCGCATGGCCAGCTCTTGCTCCAGTCCTTGCGGCGCGGCCGCGCCTGGCGCGCCTGGCAGCACGGGGGCGCCGACGCCGCTACCTGCAGCACCGCTACGCCTGCCGTCGGCATGCGCGCCGCCAGCAGGCGTGCCGCCCCGCGCGGCGCCAGTCGCGCTCGCGTACAGATTGTGTAAAACCGTGGGTTCTTGCCAAGCATAGGTGGCGAGCGCGCCGCATGCGAGCGCGACCACGACCATTGCGCGTTGGGATTTTTTCATGCCGACTCCAGTGCTATGCCCCGGCCCTTGGGCCGGAGCGGTTTTTATTTACACCCGTGGCAAGCGATTGAAACAGTTCAATACGCCATTCGCATAGCCCCAGCGCGTGTAATAGTCGCGTTGGGCTGGCGTGCCATGTTCCGCATAATCGGCGGCGGCGCGGGCGCTGCTGGCCGCGCCAGACAGGAACGATGGATAGCGCAAATTGTTTTGTGCATAGCGCACGAAAGAGCCGCCGGTGCAATCTGCTTGCAATTCGTTATACGGCGCACCATTGTCGATGTTATAGCTAAATTGAATGGTGTGGCCCCATTCATGCGCCAGTACCATCTTGGCAACATAGTTGCCGTAGCGGGTTTCCTGGTCTTGCAGGAACCGGGTGCCGACGCTGATCACGGTGGGGCCGCACGCCATCGCATTGGGCGAAGGTTCGCCGCAGGCATTCTGGTTGACATAAATGGTCGGGCGGGCGTACTGGCCCAGTTGACCGCGTATTTCAGTGGCGCTGTTATTGATATAAGAATTGCTCACCGTGACGGAACTGGCCGTCTGCGACATGCTCAATAAGGCCAGCGCTAAAGCCAAAGGCAAATGGACGTGTTTTCTCATGCAATTTCTTTCCGAGTGAGTGTTGGAAGACTGGTCCCTCCATGAGGCGCCGCGCAAACGAGCTGCATGGGGAACCTTATTCATAAAACAAGGTGCGATGCAAGTTTGCCACACTTTTCGTATTAAATTGTGTTTTTTTTATGATTGTTGTTTTTTTGCAATTAGATCAAGCGGCCACGTGACGCGCTATGTTTCCCACCGTACAGACGAAAGATGGGAGATGGTGCATGCTCGAAACCGAACGGCACATCCGGAGGAATATGACATGAATGCAACAAAAATCATCGGCGCGCTATTGATCGCCGGCGGCGTGCTGGGACTGGTGTATGGCGGCTTCAGCTTCACCAAGGAAACCCATCAAGCCAGGCTGGGGCCGATCGAACTGTCGCTGTCGGAACGGCAAACCGTGAATATCCCTTTGTGGGCCAGCATCATCGCGGTGGCGGCGGGAGCGGGCTTGCTGCTATTCGGCGGGAAAAACCCGTAATTGGCGACTATCTTGATGCAAGCTCGCGCAAGGGTGGCCAGGGCATGGCAACGATGACAGCACTGGGTGTTGCCATTGTCAACGCCAAAAATAGCTGTGGTTCAAAAAATTTGCGGAATATAATCAGCGTTGCAGCGCCATCCTTTTTGATAAGCTAAGCCATATTTCAAGTTTTTCGGCCTTGCCATTCGCGTCAGGAGTCCCAGCGTGTCGCTATTATCGTCCACGATGCCGTCCAGGCGCGCAGCGCGATACACCGTTTACGGCTGCGCGCTGATCTTGCTGGTGACGGCGGCGACCGTGTATGGGGTCGGCCAGCACGAGCGCCGGCTCGCCCTGGCCCAGATCGAATCGCGCCTGTCCTACAGGGGCGCATCCAACGCCGGCATCCTGGCGCGGGAGATCGAAAATTTGCGGCGTGACGTACTTTTTCTGGCGCGCATGCCGCCGATCGAGGGCATCATGCGCGCCACCGCCAACGGCGCGTTTGATGCGACGGAAAATACCCCGCTTGCCCTGTGGCGGCGGCGGCTCGACACCATCTTCCAGGCCTACGCCTTGACCAATCCGGACGTTTCCCAGGTGCGCTTGATCGGCATGGCCGATCAAGGCCGCGAACTCCAGAGAGTGGAGCGCAGTGCGGGCCGGATTGTACTGGTCCCGTTCGGGCAATTGCAAGCGAAGGGCGACACCGAGTATATGCGGATGGGCGCGCAACTGGCGCCGGGACAGGTATATGTATCGGACCTCAGCCTCAATCGCGAACATGGCCAGGTCCAGCAGCCGCCCATGGCAACCGTGCGCGCGGCCACTCCCCTGTTTGGCGAAAACGGCAAGTTGTTCGGCATGCTCGTCATCAATTGCGACATGGCAGCCGTCCTGGCACTGCTGCGCAGCGACTTGCCAAACGATTTCAAGGCCCACCTTACCAATGTCGAGGGCGACTTCCTGCTCCACCCGGACCCGGCGCGCACCTTTGGCTTCGACCTTGGGCGGCGCTGGCGCTGGCAAGACGAGTTCCACGCGCAAGCCACGGACGCCGCTGCACCGGCCAGGCTGCAACGCTACGCCTCGCTTGGCGGCGCGGTATACGCGCATACGGAAAAAATCGCCCTGGACGCGCGCCACCCCGAACGCTATCTGACATTTACCCTGTCCTACCCCGAACGGGCGCTCGATGCAACCGTCCGCGCCGCGCAACTCGATGCATTGGCGGCAATGCTGGCTAGCGCGCTGGTGTTGGCCAGTGCCGCCTGCCTGTATTTCAGGCAAGGGCGTCAGGCGAGCGAACATCAGGCACGCATGGCGGCCATCGTTGACAATTCCCATGACGCGATCATCGGCAAGACCCTGGCCGGCGTGGTCACCAGCTGGAATCGCGGCGCACAACAGATGTTCGGCTATAGCGCGCAAGAAGCCATTGGCAAAACATTGTGCCAGTTGATCGTTCCAGCCGACGCCGAGACGGAAGAAGCGACCATCTTGCAACGCATCGGGCGCGGCGAGGTGGTGTCCGACCTGAGCACAGTGCGGCGCCGGCGCGACGGCAGCCTGTTGACGGTGTCGGTCACGTCCTCGCCGATCAAGGCCGGCGACGGGCGCGTGGTCGGCGCGGCCAAGACGGTGCGCGATATCAGCAAGCAAGTGGCGGTCGAGGCCCGCATCCGCGAATTGAACGCCACGCTGGAAGACCAGGTGCGCGAACGCACCGCCCGCATCGAAGCCTATTCGACATTACAACACGCCATCCTGAGCAACGCGCCCTATGCGCTCATTGCCACCGACAGCGAGGGCCTGATCCGCCTGTTCAACCCCGCCGCCGAGCGCATGCTGGGCTATGCTGCCGACGAGATGCTGGGTTTGCGCAGCCCCACCATGCTGCACGACAACGCCGAACTGGCGGCGCGCGCGGCGGCGTTGTCGCACGAGCTGGGGCGGGCCATCGCCCCCGGTTTCGCGGCGCTGGCGGCGAACGCCAGGCGCGGCGACGACGCTCGCGCCTGGACCTATGTCCGCAAGGATGGCTCACGCTTTCCGGTGCGGCTGTCAGTCAGCGCGCTCGGCGAGGGACCGGGGGCGATAGGGGGCTTTCTCATCATCGCCTCCGATATTTCGGAAAGCGAGCGCGACAAGCGTGGCCTGATCGCCGCCCGCGACCAGTTGCTGACCGCCTCGGACGTGGCCGAACTGGGCATCTGGAGCTGGACCCTGGCCGACAATACGCTCGAATGGAACGAGCGCATGTACCAATTCTATGACTTGCCGGCACAGCAGGGAGGCGCCGGCCTGTCCTATGAAGATTGGCGTGCGCGGGTCCACCCCGAGGATGTCGACGCCGCCGTCGCCAAGCTGACGGCGGCAGTCGACGGCAGCGGCGTCTACGACCCGGTGTTCCGCATCATGCAGGGCGACGGGCAAGTCCGCCACATCCAGGCCGCCGCCTCGGTCGAGCGCGACGCCTCGGGCATGGCGGTGCGGGTGCTGGGCATCAACCGCGACATCAGCGCACAGCGCACGGCCGAAGCGGCGCTGCGCGCGGCGACGCTGGCGGCCGATGGCGCCAATCGCGCCAAATCCGAGTTCCTGGCCAATATGAGCCATGAAATCCGTTCGCCGATGAACGCGGTGCTGGGCATGCTGCTGCTGCTGAAGCAGACCGCACTTGACCAGCACCAGCTCGACTACGCCAGCAAGGCCGAGGCGGCCGGACGCGCCCTGCTCGGCATCCTCAACGACATTCTCGATTTTTCCCGCGTCGAAGCCGGCATGCTGACGCTCGACCCGCAACCGTTCAGCATCGACGCGCTGCTGCGCGATGTCGCCGTGATCCTGTCGGCCAATGTCGGCGAGAAGGATATCGAGATCCTCTACGACATCGACCCGGCGCTGCCGGACTGGGTGGTGGCCGACGCAATGCGGCTGCAGCAAGTGTTGATCAACCTGGCCGGCAACGCCATCAAATTCACCGCCGATGGCGAAGTGGTGGTGTCGGCGCGCTTGCTGTCCGACGGCGGGGCCGAGGGCGACGGCTGCGACGGCGACACTTTATGGCTCGGCTTTGCCATCCGCGACACCGGCATCGGCATCTCGCCCGAGCAGTGCCGGCGCATTTTCGACGGCTTTTCGCAAGCCGAGGCCTCGACCGCCCGCCGCTACGGCGGATCGGGCCTGGGCCTGGCGATCAGCCAGCGCCTGGTGCGCCTGATGGGCGGCTCGCTGACGGTCGAGAGCGCAACGGGCAAGGGCAGCACCTTCAGCTTCCGCGTCGCATGCCGGCGCGCGCTGGCGCCCGCTGGCGTCGCCCACCCGCAGACGGCGCGCATGCTCGATTTGCGCTGTCTGGTAGTGGACGACAATGCCTGCGCCTGCGCGGGCCTGGCTGGCATGTTGGGAACATTCGGCTGGCGCGTCGACACCGCCGGCAGCGGCGCCGAGGCGCTGGCGGCGATCACGCGCCGTGGCGACGAGGCTCCCTACGACGTGATCTTTGTCGACTGGCGCATGCCCGACATGGATGGCTGGCAAACCAGTGAGCGCATCCGCCAATTGCTGCCGCAAGGCAGTCCGCCCTTGATCGTCATGGTGACGGCGCATGGCCGCGAGATGCTGGTCCGGCGCGAACACGGGGTACAGGCCATGCTCGACGGCTATCTGGTCAAGCCCGTGACCGCCTCCATGCTGTTCGACGTGGTGCTCGATGCGATAAGCAGCAAAGACGCGGCCAACGATGCGGACCAGGCCGAGCCGGTGCGGGCGACCAAGTGGGCCGCGATTCCGCGCTCGCGCCTGGCCGGCTTGCGCTTGCTGGTGGTGGAAGACAATCCCGCCAATCAGCAGGTGGCGCGCGAGCTGCTTGCCTTCGACGGCGCCATGGTGACGGTGGCCGGGAACGGGCGCGCGGCGATCGAGGCGGTGCGCGACGGCGCCACGCGCTACGATTGCGTGCTGATGGATATCCAGATGCCCGACATGGACGGCTATGCCGCCACGCGCGCCATCCGCGCCGAGCCGGGCCTGGCCGACCTGCCCATCATCGCGATGACGGCCAACGCCATGGCCAGCGACCGCGCGGCGGCCATCGAGGCGGGCATGAACGACCATATCGGCAAGCCCTTCGATCTGGCGCAACTGGTGGCGGCAATTCGGCGCCATGCGGGGCGCGACGCGCTGCCCGAGGCCGAGCCGGAGCGCCCTGCGGGCGACGCTTTGCAGCGCCCCGGCTTCCATGGCGCGCTGGCGCTGGCGCGCTTCGGCGGCAATATCGAGGCGTACCGGCGCGCGCTGCTTGGCTTCCCAGGCGCGAGCGCGGCGCTGTTGGCCGCCATACCGGCGACGCTGTCGGCGCAAACGCAAGGCGGCGCCAGCCGCGCGCTGCACAGCTTGAAGGGGCTGGCCGGCACCGTCGGCGCGCAGGCGCTGGCGCACATCGCCGAAAAAATGGAACTGGCCTTGCACGCCGGGCCGGCGCCGTGGGAAGAGGCGCACCGTCGTTTGATGGTGGCCGGCCGGCGGGCGGCGCAAGCGAGCGCCGAACTGGCCGGCGCGCTGGCCCCGGCGCCGCCGGCGCCAGCGCCGCTGGAATCGGCGCTGGCGCCGGCGGCGCTGGCGCCCGCCCTGGTCAGGCTGCGTCAATTATTGGCCGCATCCGACCTCGATGCGCTATCCTTGTTTACACAACTTCAGCGCGATTACGGCGCCCGCATGAATCCGGAACTGAATGAACTGGAGAGCGCCATCGAACAATTCAATTTCGCGGTGGCAGCCGGGCATTGCGGCACCATGTTGCGGCGCCTGGCGCCCGATTTCTCATGAAAGCGAGGTAGACGATGATGACAGCCTTTCAGTTTCAGACGCGCCGCGGCCGCGTCCTGGTGGTCGACGACCAGCCGATAAATATCCACCTGATCCACCAGATCTTATCCAAGGAACATACCGTATTTGCCGCCACCAGCGGCGAGCAGGCTCTTGCTTTTTGCCAAGAGTCGCCACCCGACCTGGTCTTGCTCGACGTGGTGATGGACGGCATGGATGGCCTGGAGGTGTGCCGCCGCCTGAAAAACGATCCCGATACCAAGGCCATTCCCGTGGTCTTCGTCACGGGGGGCTTCCAGGTCGAGGACGAGAATGCCTGCTGGGAGGCGGGCGGCGTCGATTTCGTCAACAAACCCATCAACCCGCTCACCTTGCGCAACCGGGTCCACGCCCATCTGCAATTGAAGTTCCAGGCTGACGCGCTGCGCGCGTTGGCCTTCATCGATGGCTTGAGCGGCATCGCCAACCGGCGCTATTTCGACGAATCGCTCGACAGCGAGTGGCGGCGCTGCAATCGCAGCGGCAAGCCGCTGGCCCTCCTGATGATCGATGTCGACTTTTTCAAACGCTATAACGACCGCTATGGGCACCAGGCTGGCGATGATTGCCTGAAGCGCATCGTGGCTGCCTTGAAGGCCGGCGCAAGCCGGCCCTACGACCTGGTGGCGCGTTACGGCGGCGAGGAATTCGCCTGCCTGCTGCCGGAAACCGACGCGGCCGGGGCGCTGGCCATGGCGCAGAAACTGGAGCTGGCCATACGGGCGCTACGCATTGAGCATCTCGATTCGGATGTCGATACGGTGGCGACCATCAGCGCCGGCGTCGCGGTGCTGCGACCTGAGCGCGACGGCAACGGCGCCTCGCTCGTGCTGCGCGCCGACGCCGCCCTGTATCGGGCCAAGGCGATGGGACGCGGGCGGGCTTGCCTGGCCAGCGACGAACTCGTCACTGTGGCGTGAGGCGTGGCCCGCCTCAGTTTCTCTGCTGGCCCAGATACACGCCGACGCAGGCGAGCATGCCGATGCCGGCCCGTTCGCAATAGGCTTTCCTGTATTCATAGGTGGCGCTGCGGGTGTCGGCGAATTTATACGGGCCATACCAACCTTTCTGCTCGGCCTTGACCAGCCTGACCAGGCCGCGCGCCAGCGGCAAGCCGTCAATATCGCTCATCGCGATCGTCGCGGTCGGTTTGTGCGCGGCCGCCAGCGCCAGCAAGCGACCCTCGTAATCATAGACGAATACGAATAAATCGTCTTGCCGGAAAGCGGGAGCGGCGGCATTGATGGCCGCGATGGCGCGCTCGGCGCCGTCGGCCTGGATCGCCGCCACCGCCCTGGCCACCATTTGCCGGGCCTGTTCCTCGCCGCCCCGCTCGGCGGCCCCGGCGGGGCCAGCCCACACGCCCGCCAATATCAGCCATTGCAAGTATTTTTTCATGCTGCTCCAGACAGGTCGACAAACGGCCAATGCGCGTCGCGGCGCCATCAGCGGCGCTTACGCGGCCGCGCTCGGGCGTTCCGCGATACGGTCGCGCCAGGCTTGCAAATGCGGCATGCCTTCGGCGCCGGGCCGAAATTTCATCAGGCCGCGCGCGAATTCAAGCCCGCAAAAAGCCGTGATGTCGGCAATCGTGAAGCGCGCGCCAGCCACATACGGTTGCCGCGCAAGGCTCTGGTCCAACCAGCGCGCCGTCTCGCGCATCTTGCCGCCTTGCGACTCGCCGAAATCGGGAAACTGCGGTTGCTCCAGAAAGGCCAGGCCCGGATGGCTGTGGCGCACCCAGTTGGCGATGCCGTAAAACAAGTGCAACTCGATGCGGCGGTCGGCCATTTCAATGAAGGCGCGCTCCTCGAAGCCCTCGCCCATCAGGTTCGGCTGCGGCTGCAAGCCTTCCAGGTAAGTGCAAATGGCGCGCGTCTCGGAGAGCGCACGGCCATCGTCCAATTCCAGCACGGGTACCCGGCTGAAGGGATTCATGGCACGAAAGGCGTCTTGCTTGTGCTCGTTGGCGGCCAGGTCGAGCGTGACTTGCTCGATGCCGGCAATGGCTTTTTCAGCCATGAACATGGTGACACGGCGGGGATTCGGGGCGCGCGTACTAATATAGAGTTTCATGTCGGCTCTGTTGGTGGGAGTGAATTGGCGGGCCCGCGTGACTGTCCGGTTTCCAGTATTTTGCGCGCATTGGCGGCGAACTGATGGGTTTTTTCCTCGTCGTCCAAGTTGTCGAGCGCCGACGGCGGCAGCAAGATGCCGCGCTGCGCCGCCGGACGCGCGTAAATCGCCGCCACCCAGCGCTGCAAGTGGAGCATCTCGTCCAGCGTCACGCCCGACCAGCTATGGGTACGCACCCAGGCCCAGTTGGCGATGTCGGCAATCGAATAGTCGCCGGCCAGGTATTCATGTTGTTCCAGGTGGCCGTCGAGTACCCGCAACAGGCGCCGCGTCTCGCCCTGGTAACGCTCGATCGCGGCCTCGATCTTTTCCGGAAAATAGCGGAAGAAGACATTCGCCTGTCCCATCATCGGACCCACGCCGCCCATCTGGAACATCAGCCATTGCAGCACCAGCGAGCGGCCCTTGGGATCGGACGGCATCAGGCGGCCGCTCTTTTCGGCCAGGTAAATGAGAATCGCCCCCGATTCGAACACGGCGAAATTGTCGGCCGCGCGGTCGACAATGGCGGGAATCCGGCCGTTCGGGTTGAGCGCCAGGAACCAGTCTTCTTTTTGCTCATGCTTCGACAATTCCAGGGCATGCAAGGTGTATGGCAACGCCAGCTCTTCCAGCGCAATCGAAATTTTGTGGCCGTTCGGCGTCGCCGCCGTGTACAGATCGATCATGTATGACTCCTCCATTGATTGCGCCGCCTGGCCGCGCCCGGGCGTCGATCATAACGCCAATTTGCCGTCCTTGCTCGCGGCGCCGATACACACGCCGACGCGCGCGCGTTGACAGGCGCGCCCTTTCGCTTTAGATTGCTTGGCGGGAAGCACGGGCGTCCAGGGCTTTCCATTCACTTGCACACATTCACGAAGGGTATTCCATGCATCGCAGCTTG
Organism: Oxalobacteraceae bacterium GrIS 1.11; assembly: GCA_040544385.1. Taxonomy (GTDB): domain Bacteria; phylum Pseudomonadota; class Gammaproteobacteria; order Burkholderiales; family Burkholderiaceae_D; genus Janthinobacterium. The sequence continues at coordinate 32,688 of JBEONR010000042.1, read as the reverse complement.
ATTTCAGCCGCCGTCGCCACACTGATCGGCCTGAACGGCGTTCCCGCCGCGCTGGCCGCGCCAACCACCGCCACCACGACCCAGTTGCCGCGCGGCGTGACGCCCAGTCATTACGCGCTCTCGCTGGTGCCCGACGCCATGGCGTCCACCTTCAGCGCCAAGGTCGCGATCTCCCTGGATGTGGAACAGCCGACGGCAGCCATCACCTTGAATGCGGCCGGACTGAAATTTAGCAGCGCAGTCTTGAGCGGCGCCGGCCTGGCCGCGCAAACACCAAGTCGCGTCGAACTCGACGAAGAACGCCAGACGGCGACCTTCCGCTACGCCCAGCCCCTGGCGCGCGGCAAGTATGTGCTCACACTCGAATATAGCGGCAAGATCGGCAGCCAGGCCGCCGGCCTGTTCGCGCTCGACTACGACACCCCGAAGGGCAAAAAACGCGCCCTGTACACCCAGTTCGAGAATTCCGACGCGCGCCGCATGATTCCATCCTGGGACGAACCGGGCTACAAGGCCACCTTCGCGCTCGACGTGACGGTGCCGGCCACCGACATGGTGGTGGGCAATATGCCGCCAGCCAAGAGCAGCGCGCTGGCCGATGGCCGCAAACTGGTGCGCTTCGCCACCACGCCGAAGATGTCGACCTATCTGCTGTTTTTCGGCAGCGGCGACTTCGAGCGCGCCAGCGCCAAGATCGATGGCACCGAGGTTGGCGTCGTGGTCCAGAAAGGCGCGCTGGCGCAAGCCAAGTTCGCGCTCGACGAATCGAAGGCCGTGCTGCATGAATACAATGATTATTTCGGCCTGCGCTATCCGCTGCCCAAGCTCGACAACGTGGCCGCGCCAGGGCGCAGCCAATTCTTTGGCGCCATGGAAAACTGGGGCGCCGTCTTCACCTTCGAACATGGTTTGCTGCTCGATCCGGCGTTTTCGACCCAATCCGACAAACAAAACATCTACCTGACCCTGGCCCATGAAATGGCGCATCAATGGTTTGGCGACCTGGTCACGATGCGCTGGTGGGATGACTTGTGGCTCAACGAAGGCTTCGCGTCCTGGATGGAAAGCCGCACCGCCGCGCGCCTGCATCCGGAATGGCAAACGGCGCTGAGCGCGGTCGAGGTGCGCGAGCAGGCGATCGGGGCCGATGCGCTGCGCACTTCCCACCCGGTGGTGCAGTCGATCGCGACGGTGGAACAAGCCAGCCAGGCCTTCGACACCATCACTTACCAGAAAGGTGAATCGGTGATACGCATGCTGGAAGCCTATGTCGGCGCCGACGCCTGGCGCAAGGGGGTGCGCAACTATGTCCGCGCCCACGCTTACAGCAACACCGTATCGGACGATTTATGGAGCAAGATCGACGCGGCAGCCGGCAAGCCGATCAGCGCCATCGCCCACGACTTCACCTTGCAGCCGGGGGTGCCGATGATCAAGGTGACGGATGTCGTCTGCAGCGCCGGCAAGACCCGCGTTACCCTGAGCCAGGGCGAATTTAGCAAGGATGACCCCGACAAGAAGCCGCGCTCCTGGCGCGTGCCAGTGATTGCCCAGATCGCCGGCAACGCGCCGGGGCGCACCCTGGTGGTCGATGGCGGCGCCAGCTTGATGCTGCCCGGCTGCGGCGCGGTGCTGGTCAACGTGGGCCAGAGCGGTTATTACCGCACGCTGTACGCGCCGAAAAACTTCGCCGCCGTGGCCGCCGATTTCGCGAAACTGGCGCCGATCGACCAACTCGGCTTACTGTCGGACGCGTATGCGCTCGGCATGACCGGCCAGCAAGCGGCATCCGACTTCCTCGACCTGGCCAACGCCACCCCGCTCAGCGCCGATACCCAGGTGTGGGGCAAGATTGCCAGCACCTTGAACCGTATCCACGACCATTACAAGGGCGACCCCGCGCGCCAGCATCAATTCGCCGGCTTCGCGATTGGCTTGCTGGCGCCCGTGATGGCGCAAACGGGCTGGATCGCCCATGCCGGCGAACCGGACACGGTAGCCAATCTGCGCGAAGAATTGATCGGCATGCTGAGCGACCTGGACGACCCGATCGTGATTGCCGAAGCGCGCAGGCGCTATGCCACGCGCGTCAGCGATCCGGCCGCGTTGCCCGGTGCATTGCGCAAGAGCATCATGAGCGTGGTGGCCCAGCACGCCGACGTGAATGTCTGGAATGCCCTGCACGCCGCCGCGCAAGCGGAAAAAACGCCCTTGATCAAGAATGAGTTATACGATTTGCTGGCCCACGGCGACGACCCGGCGCTGGCCAAGCGCGCGCTGGAGCTGGCCATGAGCGACGAGCCGGGCGCCACCAATAGCGCCGCCATGCTGTCGCGCGTGGCCAACACCCATCCCGATCTGGCCTTCGACTTTGCCGTGGCCCACCTGGCGCAAGTGAACGCGCGGGTCGACGCCAGTTCCCTGAGCCGCTTCTTCCCGCGCCTGGCCACCGGCTCATCCGATCCGGCCATGCCGGGCAAGCTGGCTGCCTACGCCAGTGCCAATCTGCCGGAAGGCGCGCGCGGTGACGCCGACGCGGCGGCGGCCGCCATCAAGTACCGCATCAAGGTGCGCAAGGAGCGCTTGCCGGCGATCGATGCCTGGCTGGCGCGCACCCCGCATTAGAAAAATTGGTGCCGGTGTGCGAGGCCACCGGCTAACCTGCTGAGACGCGCTCCGTGAAATCCTACGTCGGCTTGGGGCGTAGAGACCAAGTTGGAGCGCGCTGAAACCAGCACAGCGATCATATCCGCACCATGTGACGGGCGCGTGACGCCGGCCCGATAGGCGAGCAAAGAAGCGCGCCAACGCACCCCCACCAGGAGCTTGCATGACATTATTTTGCGGAAAACCCCGCGCCGGCATAGGCATCGCCTTGCTGAGCGCCCTGCTAGGGTGCGCGCCAAGTGCGCCACGCGCGCCCCAGACCCAAGGGCAAGCCCAACCCGCCGTTGACTTCCAGGACGCCCATTACCGGGCGCTCGCAGCGCACGGGCAAGAAGTCTTGCGCATCGATCCGCAAGCGTCGCTGATCGCCATCACGGTACGCCGCAGCGGCACGCTGGCGCGCCTCGGTCACGACCATTTGATCGCCAGCCGCAACGTGGAAGGCTGGGTCGCGCCCGGCGAGGGCCGGGCCGATGTGCACTTCCGGCTGGACCAGCTCAGCGTCGACGAAGCGGGCTTGCGCGACGCGGCCGGGCTGGACCACCAACCATCGAGCGAGGCCATCGAAGGCACCCGCAGCAATATGTTGAACCGGGTTCTGGAGGCGGCGCGCTTTCCCCATGTGCTGATGCATGTCACGCGCGCCGCGCCGGGCGCGCCGCTGAGTCTGTCCATCACGCTGCATGGGGTCACGCGCACGCTGCCGGCGCCGGCCACGATCGCGCGCGACGCCGCCAGGCACCTGGTCGTGAGCGGCACCCTGAGTTTCAATCAAAGCGATTTCGGCCTGGTCCCGTTTGCCGTGCTGGGCGGCGCCATTGCGGTGCAAGACCGGCTGGAAATGCGCTTTCGCATCGTCGCCGTGCCCCCGGAGGACTAACTTGGCGCCGACGACGCCACCTATCGGCTCACGGCGATACGGCGCCACTGGAAAAACCTGCAATTGTTATATACCGATCAACATGACTGCCCACACCGTCACAACAATCGCGCCCCATACCGGCCATGCCCGGCAAACGAATGCCCGGCAAGACGCGCTCAGGTGTAGGATAGCGCGCCTGCCTGCCGGCGGCGGCGCAACGAGAAAGTGTCAGCAATGATTACCACCGAATACGTTTCCACCTTTTGCGGCAACCGTTTTTATCCCGCGCAGCCGCGCATCGACCGGGTCGCGATCGAAGATATCGCCCACGGCCTGGCTTACCAATGCCGTTTCAATGGCCAGACCCGTGAATTTTATTCGGTGGCGCAGCACAGCCTGATCGTGGCCAGACTGGTGCCGCCCCATTTGGCCTTGGCCGCCCTGCTGCACGATGCGGCCGAAGCCTATCTGGGCGATATGGTCAAGCCGCTCAAGGTCTTGCTGCCCGCATTCGCCGCACTCGAAGAGCGCGTCAGCGAGATCATCGCGGCCACCTTTGCAATCGATTTTTCTGATTACGCCCCGATCAAGCACGCCGACTTGATCGCGCTGGCGACCGAGAAACGCGACCTGATGCCGCACTCGGTGGAGCGCTGGGCTTATCTCGATGATATCAGCGCCCTGCCCGACGCCATCGTCCCGCTCAGCCCCGGCGAAGCCAAGGATAACTTCCTGAAAACCTACGCGCGCCTGGCGGCGCTGCGTGCATGAGTGGCCCAAACCGGGCTTTTCATGGAGATAGCAAAGATATCCACAGCAACTGTGGATAAGGTTGTTGATAAAGCCCCCTTGACAAGCCGCAGGGCCAGCATGAATGCGGGTCTCAACACATTGCACATTCCACAGGCAATATTTAAAGTGAATAAAATCAATGACTTGCAAAGCTCGACGGGGCATCGCGCGCAAGCAGAAAAATATTTCGAAAAAATAATTTTTGTGCATAAGTCCCCCAGCGCGCGCAGCGGGAATCCTTTGACAAAAGTCCCGCAGTGGCATAGTGTCTTCATGCGGGATCAAAGGCCGCATCGGTACTTCATGCAGTCAATTCGGCGGGAAACGCATGGACGCAAACCTAGCTAGCGAGGCATCCGAGTCAGACTGGCTGCTCGAGGATGACCAACCAGAGGCGCAAGGCGATACGGCCAACGCGCCGGCGCCTTGGCGCGTGCTGATTGTCGATGACGATGTCGACGTGCATGTGGTGACCAAGTTCTCCCTTAGCAATACTTCCTTCCTTGGGCGCCGCCTCAGTTTTCTGCACGCCTACAGCGGCGCCGAGGCGTTGGCGCTGCTACGTAACACGCCTGACATCGCCGTCGTGTTACTCGACGTCATCATGGAAAGCAATGACGCCGGCCTGCAGGTTGCGCGGCGCATCCGTGAAGAATTGGGCAATAAAATGGTGCGCATTGTCTTGCGCACCGGGCAACCGGGGCAGGCGCTGGAACATAGCATCATCCTCGACTACGACATCAATGACTTTTGGTGCAAGACCGATTTAACCACCCGCAAACTGTTTACCACGGTGATTTCCTCGCTACGCACCTATTCCAGCCTGCAGAAGGCAGAACAGCGCGTCGCCGCCTTGTGCGCGACCCTGGACAAGGCGCGGCAATTTGAAACGGCGCTCGAGCGGCATGCAATGACGCTGACGCTGGAGCCGAACGGCAACATCAGCGGCGCCAACGATGCGCTCTGCAACTTGCTCGATTATCCGCGCAGCGCCCTGGCGGGGCAAAGCCTGGAATTGCTGCTTGGCATAGATGGCGTGGCCCGCGAGCAGATCAGTGCGGCCATGGCGCAGGACAAATCCTGGGCTGGCGACATCGTCGCGCGCGCCCGCGATGGCGGCGCGCACCCCTTGCGGGCACTGATCTTACCCATTGGCAAAAAGCCGGATTGCCACTACCTGGCCGTGCTACTGCCGCCAGCGTCAGCGTAGCAAGGCAAGGCGGCCAATATATTAACTGTACACATATACAGTGGTACAATGCCCTATCGCGCAGCTTCAGACAGCCCTGTCAAGCCGCCCCGTCAAGCTTTTGCATCGCTAAGTGGCGGATTGATAAGCTCTTTTCAAGATATCCACACAGGCTGTGGATATCTTTGTGGATAAGCACCTCTTGACACCCCCGAGAGCCAGTGTTTATGCGGGTTTCAATAAACTGCTCATTGAAACAGCAAAAATAAAATCCAATATAATCAATCACTTGCAAAATCACCGTTTAGGTGCGGAAAATATTTTCCATTCTTTCCGCGAGGCGAATTTTGTGCATAACTTGAGGTGATGGAAGGCCGGGCCACGCGGACTCATGGTCGCGGATTCAATGTTGCGTCTTGCGGCGCAAGGCCGGATGGAGCAACACGCGCTCTATCACCGACGGGTCGATGTTATGTGACTTCAAATATTCGATCGCGCACATGGTATTGAACTTGCTTTGCACCGTAATGCCTTGATTGACAATCTGCTGCCCCTCTTGATTGACACGTTGTTGATACAGTTCCTTTAGCATCGGGGAACGAAGGGCTTGTAATAGTCTCGGTGCGTTCATCACTATCCTTCATGCGATTGATGCAATCTGCAATTGATCGGACGTGAACCGGGAGTTCACAGCAAGGAGTATCGAACAATAAATGACAAAGTCAATGTCAGCTTTCTATCGGATTATCATAATATACCCATGAAACAGATGACGACCGCACCGGATGCCCATGGACAAGGCGACACGGCGACGGCGATAATATCGGCATGACTCCCGACAGCGCACATCCCCAACCGACTTCCCTGAGCGATTTATTCATTTCATTCACCCTGCTGGCGCTACAAGGGTTTGGCGGCGTGCTGGCAGTGGTGCAGCGCGAACTGGTCGAGCGCAAGCGCTGGATGACACAGGAAGAATTCATCGAAGAGTGGGCCGTGGCCCAGATCATGCCGGGACCGAATGTGATTAATTTATCACTCATGATAGGCGGCCGCTATTTCGGCTTGCCGGGCGCCTTGGCAGCGCTGGCCGGCATGCTTACCATTCCGCTCGTGATCGTACTCTTGATCGCCTTGCTGTACGCGCAATTTGAAGGCCATCCCGGCGTCGCCGGCGCCTTGCGCGGCATGGCCGCCGTGTCCGCCGGACTGATCGCGGCAAGCGGCTTGAAACTTGCTTCCAGCCTGAAAAAACATCCGCTACCACTGCCGATCAGCATCGCCATCTGCCTGCTGGGACTGGTTGCGGTGGTGTATTTGCACTGGCCGCTGCCCTATGTCTTGCTGGCCTTTGGCGGCCTCGGCTGCGTACTGACTTACCGCCGCATCAAGCCATGAGCGCGCCGCTGCACCTGGTGCTGGGCTGGGCCGACTGGCTCAATCTGTTCACCCAGTATTTACTGCTGTCGCTGATGTCGATCGGCGGCGCCATTTCGACCACCGCCGAAATGCACCGTTTCCTGGTCGACCAGCATCACTGGCTGACCCAGGCCCAGTTCAACGAATCGATTGCAATTGCCCAAGCCGCGCCGGGGCCGAACGTCTTGTTCGTGGCGCTGATGGGCTGGAACGTCGGACTCAACGCCGGCAGCTATGGCGCCGCCTTCCTGGGCGTGCTGGCGACCATGGTCGGCATCATGCTGCCCAGCACCACGCTCATCTATCTGGCCGCCCAGTGGGGCCACCGCAACCGCGAGTTACGCGCCGTGCGCGCCTTCAAGCAAGGCATGGCGCCCATCGTCATCGCGCTGCTTATTTCCACCGGCATTATTTTGGGCGCCGGCAACTACGACTGGCGCCTCGACTGGCCCTTGTGGACCCTGTCCCTCGCATGCGGCCTGCTGATCTGGCGCACCAAGCTTCATTTACTGTGGTTGCTGGCGGCGGGCGCGGCGCTGGGCTGGCTGCAACTGGTGTAGCGCCCGTGCGCGGCGCCTGGTGCGAACGGCGTACAATCGGCCGATATCGGCGCGGCCGGTCAACGCAGCTTGAAAGGATAACCGGCAACACCATGAAGCTATTTACTTTTATACATGAACACACCGAGCAAATTCTGATCGAATGGGATGCGTTCGCGCGCAGCCAATTCACCTCTTCGGTGTCAGAACTGGCGCTGCGCGACCATGCCGGCGGTATCTTGCGCGCCGTCGCGTGCGAACTTGAAAGCGGCCGGGCTGCGCTGCCATACATGGGTGTGACGCCGGACCCGCAACTGCAGCCGAGCGCCGCTGCAGTCCATGGTGCACAACGCCAGGCCAGCAATTTCTCGCTGCTGCAACTGAGCGCCGAATACCGCGCGCTGCGGGCCACGGTGCTGCGGCTGTGGCTGCCGCAGGTGGACCAGATGTCGGCCGCCGCGATCGATGAAATGGTGCGCTTCAACCAGGCTATCGACCAGGCGCTGGCCGAATCGATCACCACGTATACGGGCCGCGCCGAACAAACCCGCGACTTGTTCCTGGCCATCCTCGGGCATGACTTGCGGGCGCCGCTGTCGACCGTCTCGATGGTCGGCGATTTGCTGATGCGTCCGGGCTTGCCGGCCGACAAACTGGCGCCGCTGGCGGCCCGGGTCAAGCGCAGCGCGCGCCTGATGAGCGGCATGGTCGACGATCTGCTCGGCTATACCAGGAGCCAGCTGGGCGGCGACATGCCGATGACGCTGCAAGCAGCCGAACTGGGCGCCATTTGCCGCGCAGCAATCGACGACGCCAAGGCCCTGCATCCGGCCAGCCAATTCGAGTTGCAGACGTCGGGCGACCTGAGCGGCAGCTTCGATCCCATCCGCCTGCACCAATTATTTACCAATCTCTTCATCAACGCGGCCCAGTTCGGCACCCCGGGAGTGCCGGCCGTCGTCGATGCGCGCGGCGAGGCCGACGCGTTCACTGTCGTGGTCAACAACGTCGGTTGCGTGATTCCGGAAGAGTCACTGCACAGCATTTTTCAGCCCCTGATACAACTGGTGAGCGACGGCGACCCGGAACGGCAATCCAAGACCAGCCTGGGATTGGGCCTGTACGTCGCGCGCGAAATCGCCGTCGCCCATCAGGGCACGCTCAGTGTCAGCTCCAGCGCCGCCGATGGCACCGCTTTCACGGTGCGCTTGCCGCGCCCGAAGTGAGGCCTGCCCGGAACCGGCCCCGGTCTGTGCGGCAAGCCGCATAGCCTGAAAATATAAAAATCGCCATTCGAATCGCCAGCGCTTACAATATCAACCAAGCCGGGTTAACTAACCCCATTGCCATGCAAAAGGGCACGACCTTTGCACGAAAAATATATTTCATTTGCCATGCATGAATAAAAACGACGACAAGCGGCAGCAATTGATACATCAAGTGCTCGCCACGCAGGATATGGGTGGCGCCGCAATTGTCGACCACGCGCTGCGGACGTGGACGCGGCTGGCTTCCCACCTGAGTGCGCTGATCGGCGAAGCCGGTTTTTGCGCGCTATACGGGCGATCCTTGCACCTGATCATCCCCCAACACCCATGGTTGACGGCTAGTCTGGCGTCACAGCCAATTGATACCCTGTTTTCCACATTAAAGGAAAACTTCTCGTCCATCGACCCGCTCAGTGCAGCCAAGGCCAACCAGCGCTTGCTCGACACCTTCACCAAGCTGTTGTCAGGCTTGATTGGGGAGGCGTTAACGACTCGGCTTCTCACCACAGCATGGGCCGATGAGCCTGATGGAAAGAATACATGACTGACAAAGTTAGCCTGGGGAACCAGTCGACGGGCGTGCCGGGACTCGATACCCTTCTGGGCGGTGGTCTCAGCGAATTCTCGTTCAATGTGATTGCGGGCGCGCCCGGCACCGGCAAGACCACGCTGGCGCACCAGATCATGTTTTCGCTCGCCACCCCAAACAAGAAAGCCCTGTTTTTCACCGTGCTGGGGGAACCGCCCCTGAAAATGCTGCGCTACCAGCAGCAATACGCGTTTTTCGACATCGACAAGGTCGACAGTTGCATCCGCTATGTGAATCTGGCCGAGAACTTGCGCACCGGCGACTTCAGCGGCGTGCTCGAACGCATCACGAAAGAAGTCGAAACCTTCGCGCCCGGCCTGGTATTTGTCGACTCCTTCCGCTCGGTGATCCAGACCGCCAGGAGCGGCAATGAAGGCATATCCGATCTGCAGCATTTCGTGCAAGAGCTGGGCACCCGCATGACGAGCTGGCAAGCGACCACTTTCCTGATCGGCGAATACGCGCCGGCCGAAGTGGAAGCAAACCCCGTCATGACGGTGGCCGACGGCCTGTTTGCACTGTCGCAAAACGTCGAGCAAAATTCCGTGGTACGCAAGATCCGCATCGTCAAGATGCGCGGCCATGACCATTTGGTCGGCTCGCACACTTTCCGCATCACGGGCGACGGCTTGCGCATCTATCCGCGCGTGTTGCCGCCGCTGGCCGCCGACCGTTACGCGACGCCGGCCGGGCAAGACCTGCCTCGCATATCGATGGGCATTGCCGAACTCGACGCCTTGCTGCATGGCGGCTTGCCGCAGGGCCACGCGGCGCTGGTGGTGGGGCCATCCGGCTCGGGCAAGACCATCCTCGGCACGGCGTTTCTGGCCGAAGGCGTGCGCCTGGGCGAAAAAGGCGTGGTGGCCAGCTTTGAAAAAGGCACCTCCATCTTGCGCAACGCGCAGCTGGCACAGATGATACGGGTCGGCGACGTCAGCGTCGTCGAGAGCCGCGCGCTTGACTTGTCGGTGGAAGAAATACTGGACGACCTGGTGCGCGAAGTCATCCGCAGCGGCGCCAAGCGGGTCGTCATCGATTCGCTGTCGGAACTAGGACTGTATCTGGCGCCGGAATTTCGCCAGGATTTCCGCGGATCCGTGTTCCGCATCCTGGCCAGCCTGGCCAGCCTGGGCGTCACCGTGATCGTCACCATCGGCATGGAAGACCGTTTCACGGACATGCGCTTCAGCCAGGCCGACACATCCTTCCTGGTCGACGCCATCATCGCGATGCGCTACGTGGAAATCGAAGGCCGCCTGAGCAAGGTGATTTCCGTGGTCAAAGTGCGCAGCAGCGGCCACAGCACGGATTTGCGGCCTTACGTCATCACCGACCAGGGCATTGAAATCGATAGTCGGCCGATGGAATTTCAAGGCTTGCTGTCGGGTCACCCTTACGCGCTCAAGCCGGCGGACTGAGCAACGATGCCGATTCGCGACAACGCCAGCGGGGACGCGCAAGACGAGTTGCAGAAATTGCGCGCGGAAGTCGCGGCGCTACGCGTGCTCACGCAAGACCATGCCGCGCGCGAAGAGTTGATCGCGCAATTGCGCGAAGCCAACCAGAACCTGGTGCTGGCGGCCGTCAACGCACAGACCCTGCGCGACGAAGCGGAAACGGCCAACCAGCGGCAAAACGAATTCCTGTCGATGCTGGCGCACGAGTTGCGCAATCCCTTGGCGCCGATCAGCATGGCCGCCACCTTGCTGGAAAAAATGGGCGACGCCACGCCGCAAGTGCAGAATCTGCAAGCCACCATCAGCCGCCAGGTCACGCATCTGTCGCGCCTGCTCGACGACTTGCTCGACGTGGCCCGCATCAGCAGCGGCAAGATCACCCTGATGTTGCAACCGGTCTTGCTGTCGGACGTGATCGAGCGCACCGTGGAAGAGATCCAGCCGCGCCTTGACGAGCACCAGCAGCAGCTTAGCCTGGTGCTGCCGCCGGAAGCGATCCTGGTTGATGGCGACGTGATTCGCCTGGCCCAGGTCTTCTCGAACCTGCTGGCCAACGCTTCCAAGTACAGCCAGGATGGGGGCCTCATCACGCTGGCCGTGGCGCCGCGCGGGGAATTGGTCGACATCACGATAGAAGACAACGGGGCTGGCATCGCACCCGACGTGCTGCCCGATATTTTCGCCCTGTTCACGCAGGGACCGCGCTCGCTGGCGCGCTCCGAGGGCGGCCTCGGCGTGGGATTGAATGTGGTGCAAAACGTCGTGCATTTGCATAATGGCAGCGTCACCGCCAGCAGCCCAGGACTGGGCGAAGGCAGTATTTTCCGCGTCACGCTGCCGGTATCGAAGAATCTGCGCTCCGTCTTGCCGCCCAGGTCGCGCTTACGCACGCCGACCACCGGCTACCGCATCTTGCTGGTCGAAGACAATGTCGACGCCAGCAATACCCTGAAAGACTTCCTGGAACTGGAAGGCCACTCCGTCAGCACCGCCTATGACGGCACCAATGGCCTGGCGATGGCGCGCTGCCGCATGTATGACGTGCTCATCTGCGACATCGGTTTGCCCGGTATGGATGGTTTTGAACTGATCAAGCAATTGCGCGCTTCCACCGATATCCATATTCCCTTTGCCATTGCCCTGTCCGGCTATGGCCAGCCGCAAGACCGGGCGCGCGCCATCACGTCCGGTTTTGGCCATTATTTTGTCAAACCGGTCGACGTCGACGCCTTGCTGGCCTTGATTTCATCGAATGCCGTGTCCAAGCTGGTGGCACCGTCGCCTTGATACAAGTCGGCTTGAAATTCCACCCAGCCGCTGGCCCGGCTGTCGATTGCCCCGGCATATGCGCCATGACGGACCCAATATCCATGCATTTCTAGATATGAAACAAACAACCCACTCTTTCTCAACAAAAGTGCAGTGAAGTGGAGAACACTATGCTGCGCTGCAGCATAGTGCGTTTTCGTCATTTTCAGGGCCTGCGGGGCAAACCATGCCGGCCCGCCTATTTGGTAGCGGGCCGGCAACTGGTATCATGCGGGCAAAGCCAGCGATCCAGGCGCTTTCGCCGCATTGCAGCAAAAGTCGGCCCGCATGCCGTAGCTTGCACACCTCGGCTCAAGTTGGCGCGTCAGCAACTTGAACCGGCCATTAATCGACCCTTTCGTCCCCATTCGTGAGCAATCAATGACCAATTCCAATCTTCCACCATCGTTCTGGCGCAGAATCCCGCTGGCTTTCGGCGCCCTCTTCAATATCTTGTCGGACGCCGACTATGCGCTCCGCGTCGCGCGCCTGGACCAGGCGCCTGCGCCCGCAGCGGCCGCGCCGCGCGCGCCAGCCAACCAGGAAGCTGCGCTGCAATTGCTGAGCTTGCTGCAACGGGAAGCCAGGTTGATCGATTTCACCCAGGAAAATTTGAGCGCCTATGCCGACGCCGACATCGGCGCCGCTGCACGCGTGGTGCATGAAGGTTGCGGCAAGGTCTTGCGCGAACATTTCACCATCGAGGCGGTACGCGCCGAAGCGGAAGGCAGCCGCATCGTCCTCGAGGAAGGCTTCGACGCGGCCGCCGTGCGCCTGACCGGCAATGTGGTGGGCGGCGCGCCCTTCCGTGGCAGCCTCAGCCATCGCGGCTGGCGCGCCAGCGGTGTGCGCCTGCCCAAGCTCAGCGCATCCCACGACGCCACCATCCTGGCACCGGCCGAGGTGGAATTATGAGCGAAGCGCGTTTTGCGATCGGCATCGACCTGGGCACCACCCACAGCGCGCTATCCTTTGTCGACCTGGGCGCCAGCGACGGCGAACAGTCGGTCCACGGCGTGCTGGCCGTGCCGCAATTGACGGCCCCCGGCACGGTCGAAGACCTGGCGCTGCTGCCCTCGTTCTTGTACCTGCCCCATGCCGAGGAAATGGCGGCTGGCGAACTGGACCTGCCCTGGCGCGCGCAGCAAGGCAAGGCCGAACATGTGGTCGGCGCGCTGGCCCGCAGCCGCGGCGCCACCACGCCGATCCGCCTGGTGTCGAGCGCGAAAAGCTGGCTCTGCCACCCCGGCGTCGACCGCCGCGCCGCAATTTTGCCCAACGACGCGCCACCGGAAGTGGCGCGCGTGTCGCCGATCGAAGCGTCGACCCGCTACCTCGAGCATTTGCGCCAGGCCTGGGACGCGGCCCATCCGGAAGCGCCCTTCACCGAGCAGGAAATCACCGTCACGATTCCCGCCTCGTTCGATCCGGCCGCGCGCGAATTGACGGCCGAAGCGGCCAGCGCGGCCGGTTACGGCGCGCTGACCCTGCTCGAAGAGCCGCAGGCGGCCTTGTATAGCTGGATACAAAGCAGCGCAGGCCGCTGGCGCAAGGAAGTCAAGCCGGGCGACATCATCCTGGTGGTCGACGTCGGCGGCGGCACCAGCGACTTTTCCCTGATCGCCGTGCTCGAGCGCGACGGCAAACTCGAACCGCACCGCGTCGCCGTCGGCGAACACATCCTGCTGGGCGGCGACAATATGGACCTGGCGCTGGCCCACCTGGTGGCGCGCAAACTGAACGCGGCCGGCACCGCGCTCGACCCATGGCAAATGCGCGCCCTCACTTACGGCTGCCGTAGCGCCAAGGAAAGCCTGCTGGCCGACTCCAGTCTGGCCGCCCTGCCCATCGTGGTGCCGAGCCGCGGCTCGAAATTGATAGGCGGTTCGATCCGCACCGAATTGACGCGCGCCGAAGTCAGCAGCCTCATCCTGGACGGCTTTTTCCCGCAGGTGGACGCCTCGGCGCGGCCCGCCGCGCGCGCCCGCGCCGGCTTGACCCAGCTTGGCTTGCCGTATGCGCAAGACGCCGCCATCACACGCCACCTGGCCGCCTTCCTGGGACGCCAACTGGGCGCGACCAGCGAATTGGAGGGTTTTGCCGGCGCGCAAAACGCCGACGCCAGTTTCTTGCACCCGACCGCCGTACTCTTCAATGGGGGCGTGTTTAAATCCGACATCTTGATCGAACGCATACTAAGCACGGTTAACGACTGGCTTTATCTAGAAGGGGCGAGTGCGGCGCGCATGCTGGCCGGCGCCGATCTGGACCTGGCGGTGGCGCGCGGCGCCGCCTATTACAGCTATGTGCGGCGCGGCAACGGCGTGCGCATCCGTGGCGGCACGGCCCGTTCCTACTATGTCGCCGTGGAATCGGCGATGCCGGCCATTCCCGGCATGGAACCGCCGGTGCAAGCGCTGTGCGTGGCCCCGTTCGGCATGGAAGAAGGCAGCGAGGAAGAATTGTCCAGCCAGGAATTCGGCCTGGTGGTGGGCGAACCCGTGCATTTCCGCTTTTTCGGCTCCTCGGTGCGGCGCCAGGACCAGATTGGCACCCTGCTCGACTTTTGGCAGCCCGACGAATTGCAGGAACTCAATGAAATCCGCGCCACCCTGTCTTCCGAAGGACGCCAGGCCGGCGACGTGGTGCAAGTCACGCTGCGCGCCAAAGTCACCGAGGCGGGCACCCTGGAATTGATGGCCGTGGCGCGCAACGAGGCCGAACGGTGGAAAGTGGAATTTGACGTGCGCGGCGCAAACCCCACCGGCGGGCAATGAGCTACATCGTCAGCATCGACCTCGGCACCACCAATACCGTTGTTGCCTACACCAAAGGGGGCGCCGCAGCGATCGAGTTATTCGACATCGAGCAATTGCTGGCGCCGGGCGAGGTAGGCGCGCGCCCGCTGCTACCGTCCCTGCGCTACCACCCGGCGCCCGGCGAATTGGCGCCCGGGCAATTGCAACTGCCCTGGCCGCAGCCAGAGGCGGCCGAACAAGTCGTCACCGGCGCCCTGGCGCGCAAGCTCGGCGCGCAAGTGCCGGGCCGGCTGGTGGCCAGCGCCAAGAGCTGGTTGTCGCACCCCCAGGTCGACCGCCTGGCGCCGATCTTGCCGTGGGGCGCGCCCGACGACGTCGCCAAGGTCTCGCCAGTGGCGGCCAGCGCCAGCTACCTGGCGTATGTGCGCGCCGCATGGAATTGGCGCTTCCCCGAACACCCGCTGGAACAACAGCAACTGGTCTTGACCATACCCGCCTCGTTTGACGATGGCGCGCGCGCGCTGACGATGGCGGCCGCGCGCCAGGCCGGCTTGCCCGACGTGCGCCTGCTGGAAGAACCGCAGGCGGCTTTTTACGATTGGCTATACCGCCATCGGGCCGCGCTAAGCCAGGAATTGGCGCAAACGCGCTTGATTCTGGTGTGCGACGTCGGCGGCGGCACCACCGATTTCAGCCTGATCAAGGTCGACATGGGCGCCGACGGGCCGCAGCTGGCGCGCATCGGCGTCGGCAAGCATTTGATATTGGGCGGCGACAATATGGACTTGGCGCTGGCCCACCTGGTCGAAACGCGCATGGCCGCCGGTCAGCCGACGGAGCGCTTGTCGGCCGGCAGATTATCGCAATTGATCGAGCGTTGTCGTGCCGCCAAGGAAATCTTGCTGGCCGCCGACGCCCCCGACACCGTCACCGTGACACTGCTCGGGGCCGGCGCGCGCCTGATCGGCGGCAGCCGCTCGGTCGAGCTGAGCCGTGAAGAAGTCGAGCGCCTGATCGTCGATGGCTTCTTGCCGCTGGTCGGTGTCGATGAGACGGCCAGAGCGGGCCGCGCCGCCATCGTCGAATTCGGCTTGCCTTATGCCAGCGACGCCGCCATCACGCGCCAGCTCGCCAGCTTCTTGCAACAACACGCGACGGCTGCGCGCCAGGCGCTCGGCCTGGACCCGGCCAGCGCTCCGGCCACCGGCCCGGGGATTCCCGACACCCTGCTATTGAATGGCGGCGTGTTCCGCGCCGACGCCCTGGTCAAGCGCCTGCAAGCGACGCTGGCCGGCTGGCGCGGCGCGCCCCTGCGGCTATTACATAATGACAATCCGGACCTGGCCGTCGCGCGCGGCGGCGTCGCTTATGCGCTGGGCCGGCTGGGCCAGGCGCCCGTGATCGGCGGCGGCTCGCCGCGCAGCTACTTCCTGGTGCTCGACGAGGAAAAGAATCAAGCGCCGCGCGCCATCTGCATCTTCCCGCGCGGTAGCGCGCCCGGCCAGGAAATACAACTAAGGGAACGTATCTTCGCGCTACGCCTTGGAAGACCAGTGAAATTCCACCTTGCCTCCTCGATTGCCGAAGCGGGCGAGCCACCCAAACTGGGCCAACTGGTGGACTTGAACGAGGGCGACTACCTGCGCTTGCCGCCCATCGCCACCGTGCTGCAAGCGGGATCGGCAAAACGCGAAATGGCCGTGCATTTGGCCACCGCACTGACCGAAGTGGGCACCCTGGAAGTGCATTGCGTGGCGGTCGACGACGATGCCGCGTCCGGTCAGCGCTACCTGCTGGAATTCCAGTTGCGCGAGCAAGGCGACGCCGCCGAGCCGGACACTGAAGCGCTGCCGCCCCGCCTGGCCGAGGCTTTAGGGAAAATCGAACGCGTCTTCGGCAGCAAGGGCCAGCAATTGACGCCGAAAGAAGTCAAGCCCCTGCGCCAGCAATTGGAACACTTGCTGGGTAGCCGGGAACTGTGGCCCACGCCATTGCTGCGGCAATTATTCGATGCCCTGTTCGCGCGCGCGCGCGGGCGGCGCCGCTCGGCCGAGCACGAGCGCGCGTGGCTCAACCTGGCCGGCTATTGCCTGCGGCCGGGCTTCGGCCACCCGCTCGACGCATGGCGCATCGAGCAACTGTGGCCCTTGTTTGAAGCCGGCGTACAGCATCACAAGGATAGCCAGGTGTGCGCGGAATGGTGGACCTTGTGGCGCCGCGTGGCGGGCGGCCTCGATGCGACGCAACAATTGCGCTTGCTGGACGACTTCGCCTTCAACTTGCAAGCCGACGCCGAACAGCAGCGCCAGCGGCCGCCTAGCCTGGTCAAGGGCAGCGACGACGATATGCTGCTGCTGGGCGCGTCGCTGGAACGGATTCCAGCCAGCTACAAGAGCGAGATCGGCGCCTGGCTGCTGGGCCGGATCGATCAGGCAGCCGATGGCGTCGACAGCCGCGTTTTATGGGCCCTGGCGCGGATCGGCGCGCGCCAGCCTTTCCACGGCAGCGCGCACGACGTGGTGCCGGCCGACACCGTGGCGCAATGGTTGACGGCGCTCCTGGCGCTCGACTGGAAACGCGTCGAACCGGCCGGCTTTGCGGCGGCCCATCTGGCGCGCATGACGGGCGACCGCTCGCGCGACATCCTTGGTGACTTGCGCGCCACCATCATCGGCCGCCTGAACGGCGCCCCGCCGGCCTGGAGCGCGATGGTGCGCGAAGTGGTACAACTGGATCAAGCCGATGAGCGGCGCATGCTGGGCGAAGCGCTGCCGCCGGGATTGAAACTGCTCAGCTGACGGGCGTGCGGCAAGCGACCACCCCGCACGCCCTGCCCGCCCTGCCCGCCATTACGGCGCGTCGATCAGCGCGGCCTGGCCGGCGTCGGCCGGCTGATTGCCTTCCATCACGATCCGGCGCCGCGCCGCCTCGCCCTCAGCCTTGGCCCCGGCTTCGGCTTCGGTCTTGGCCGGCACGCGGTCCGGCCCCATCATGGTCGCGCCAGCCGCGCCCTTGGCATCGGTCTTGAGTCGCGCCAGCGGCGCCGCCTGCCCGCTCATGTAAATACTATAAACGGTTTCCGGCTTGAGCTTGAAGAGCGCGACTTCCAGCGCTTCGAGCACGCCCAGCTTGCGCGCCACCACGAATCCCCGGCCCGGCCCTTGCAGCGCCTTCAGGCGCAAGGTGAGCGAATCATTATTCACCCGCGGCAGCAGGTTGGCCGCGCCGGCGTCGTCCGGCGCCACGTGCGACAGATATACCAGCGCCTGCGGCGCCTGGCCGCCCGCCATATGCGCGAGCACGCGATTGGCGGCCGTGTCGATCACATCGACGCCGTCGCCGTTTTCCAGGCCCACGTAGACGCGGCTGCCGTCGTCCGAGCTCCATATGCCGTGCGGCAGCGCGCCGGTCGGGATGGTCGCCAGCAGTTTCGCTTCGCGTTCGGTGGAATACACCTTGACCACGTCTTCGCCGCCCACCGTCACATAGGCCAGGACCTTGCCGCCCACCGTGGCGAACGCCAGGTGATTGGAAATGAAGCCGGTATCGATCACGCCCACCACTTGCAAGCTGCGCGTATCGATGCGCGTGACCTTGCCCACATCCTTGTGCGTCATCCACATTTCGTGGAAGTCGGGCGTGAATTGGAGGAAGGGCGAAAAGGGACTGAGCACGTCGATGCGCTTGAGCACGCGATGCGTCTTGACGTCGATCACGTCGACCGTCGGGGTAAAGCTCGACACCACGAAAGCCAGGGTGCCGTCCGGCAAAAACTGCACCATGCCGGGACCAAGGTCGGTCTGGATGCGGCGCGTTTCCTTGAAGGTCAGCGGATCGATGACGGAAATATAATCCTCGCCGCGCACCACCACCCACACTTCCTTGCCGTCGGCGCTGAAAAAGCCTTCATGCGGCGAGCGCCCGACATAGGTCTTGCCCTTGACCTTGTTGCTGGCCGTGTCGATGAAGCTCACCGAATTGGAAGCGTTGGAAATGGCGATCAGGGTCTTGTGATCGGGCGAGAAGCCCAGGCCGTGGACATTGATCTCGCCCCGGTACAGCGGCGAGAGCACGTCAGGACGCGCGTTACCGAGCTTGATCTGGCCCAGCAAGGTATTGCTGGCCGGGTTAAACACCGAGATCGTATTGCTGTTCTGGTCAGCCGTATAGACCCGGTCTTGCGCGGACGGCGGCGCGCCATGCGCGCTCACGGCCAGGGTCGAGGCGACCAGCAAGGTAGCGATTTTTTTCATGTGATGGACTTCCTGTGGCTTATTCAGCGGGTGAGGGATGGCGCTTGAGCCAGGCTTGCATGATGCGGATGTCGTTTTGCTGCTCGGCGACGATGCCCAGCGCCAGGTTGCGGATCGCCGGATCGGTGGTATTGAGCAGCACCGCCTTGGCCATGTCGACCGCGCCCTGGTGGTGCGGGATCATCATGGTGATAAAGTCATGCTCGCTTTGCCCGTTCATGGGAGCTTGCCGCATGCCGTGGTCCATGGCCGCCATGGCGTCGTCCATCAGCGCGGCAAACGGCTTGGCGTTGCTGGCAATGAAGAGCGGCGCCGCCGTCTCGCCCGCCGCAGCGCCATGGTGGTGCTGCGCTTCCTGGGCGCCGGCGGCCGCCGCGCCCAGGCAAAAAATCCATGCGGCCCGGCGCGCCATGCGCAAGATATGGTGCTGTGGGTGCTGTGACATGCTGTTGCTCTCCTTGAAGTTGACGTTGTCAGTATAAAAAACCCGCCCCGTCGGTAACATGACGGCTTCATTACAATTCGATGACAAAGGCGCCGATTGCAGCCGCGCCATTCACAAACCCCGCCAAACACGGGACAATGGGGCGAAACGAAAGAACAGCATGCGCATATTGATCATAGAAGACGAAGCCAAGGCCGGCGATTACCTGCGCAAGGGCTTGCAGGAATCGGGCTATGGCGCCGACCTGGCCCGCAACGGCCTTGAAGGCTTGAACCTGGCGCTGGAACGCGACTACCAGATGATCGTGCTGGACGTGATGCTGCCGCAAATGGATGGCTGGACGGTGCTGCAAAGACTGCGCGAACACAAGGATACCCCGGTGCTGCTCCTGAGCGCGCGCGACGCCGTGCCGGACCGCGTGAAAGGCTTGGAGCTGGGCGCCGACGATTACCTGGTCAAGCCTTTCGCCTTCGTCGAGCTGCTGGCGCGCATCAAGACGCTGATGCGGCGCGGCCCGCTGCGCGAGGTGGAAATGATACGCATGGCCGACCTGGAAATCGATGTCCTGAAACGGCGCGTCACGCGCGGCGCCACCCGCATCGAGTTGACGGCCAAGGAATTCGCGCTGCTGCACCTGCTGGCCGGGCGCCCGGGCGAAGTGCTGTCGCGGGCCCAGATCGCGTCCCAGGTGTGGGACATGAACTTCGATTCCGACACCAACGTGGTCGACGTCGCCATCCGCCGCCTGCGCGCCAAGATCGACGAACCGTTTGCCGTCAAACTGGTGCACACGGCGCGCGGCATGGGGTATCTGATGGAAGCGCGCCCGTGAAACGCAAGCCGTTGTCGCTCGCGCTGCGCCTGGCACTGCTGTTTTCGGCCGTGGCGGCCTGCACGCTGGCCGTTGTCGGCGCCTATCTGTATCACACGCTGGCGCAGCAAATGGCCGACCGCGACGACGTGGAATTGCTGGCCAAGGTGGCCCTGATACGCCATATCCTGGCCGAATCGGACTCCCTGGAACAAGTCGCGCGTACGCCCCAGCGCCTGCTCGACAGCGTGTTCGGGGGCCAGCAATTCATGTTGCGCGTGGACGGGCCGGACGGCAAGGCGCTGCTGCAAAACGCGCTCGCCTCGCGCCCGCTACCGCCGACCGCCAGCGTGCCCAGCGAGCGCGAGCCGGGCCTCGCCGACGTGCGCGACTGGCAGCCCGCCTCTGGCCATGGCCGCCTGCTGCGGGCCATGGCCCGCATAGGCGGCCACGGCGCGGCCGTGCGCATCACCCTGGCGCGCGAACGCTCCGACCGGCTAAACATACTCAAGCGCTACGCCGTCGACCTGCTCCTTGCCCTGTGCGGCGGCGCGGCGCTCGCGTCCACGCTCGGCTGGCTGATCGCGCGCCACGCCATGCGGCCGCTGCGTTCGGTGATCGGCAAGGCCAACGCGATCAGCGCCAACCGCCTCGAAGACCGGCTCGCGGTGCAAGACGCGCCGGCCGAATTGCGCGAACTGGGCCTGGCCTTCAACGCCATGCTGGAGCGACTGGAAGACGGTGTGCGGCGCCTCTCTAGCTTCGCGGCCGACCTGGCGCATGACTTGCGCACCCCGCTCAACGCCTTGATGATGGAAACCCAGGTGGCGCTGGCGCGTCCGCGCGGCGTCGAGGAATATCAATGCCTGCTGGTGTCGAACCTGGAAGAATACGAGCGCCTGGCCCGCATGGTGGAAAATACCCTGTTCCTGGCGCGCGCCGACAACGCCGAGCTTAGCCTGCGGCGCGCAAGGCTGGACGCGGGCGCCGAATTGCTGCGCATCCGCGACTACTTCGAGGGCCTGGCCGAGGAAGCCGGCGTGGCGCTGACGGCGCAGGCGGAGCATGACATCGGCTTGCAGGCCGACCCTATCTTGCTGCAACGCGCGGTCGGCAACCTGGTATCGAATGCCATCGACCACACGCCGGCCGGCGGCGCGGTGCGCTTGTCGGCACGGCGCGACGCGCACGGCGTCACGCTGGCCGTCAGCAATTCCGGCCCCGGCATCGCTGCCGACCATTTGCCGCACATCTTCGAGCGCTATTACCGGGCCGACCCGGCCCGCTCGACGACGCCGCATGCGGCCGGACTGGGCCTGGCGATCGTGCGCGCCATCATGCGCCTGCACGGCGGCAGCGTGGCCGTGCGCAGCGTGCCGGGCCAGATCACCACGTTCGAGCTGCGCTTCGAGACGCTCCCATAGCCCCCGTTGACATTACAAATGATCGAGGCAATGGCTCGCTTCCAGCGTCTCGCGCCGGAATGGATTATTCACACTAGTGGCCCTCAACTCATAACTGAGCTTGCGGCCCTCGCTATCGAAGCTGAGCGTGAAGCGTTCGCCTTCGCGCGAGGCTTGCAGCGTGCCCCGGTCCAGCATGCGGAACCAGGCCCACTTTCCTTGCGTGCGCAATGCCTCGAGCGGGGCCGGCGCCAGATCGAAGCGCACCACATCGCTATGCTTGCCGCCCGGTAGCTGGAAGTCGGCCGGCTCAAGCGCCGTCTTGGGCGCATAACTGACCGTCTGGCCCTCGATTTCCAGGACCACTTTCGAGAACGCCGGATCGAATTCGAGCGGGAGCAATTGAAAGCGCATCGCCACTTGCTTGCCGCCGGAAAAGAAATTTTCGCGGATCGAGGCGGCGCGCTGGAATTCCCTGAGCACGTCCTGGCTGATGCCCAGCGCCACGCCATTCACGGGCCGCCAGCGCCACTGCGCGCCGCTGGCATCGACATAATTGGACAG
Source organism: Oxalobacteraceae bacterium GrIS 1.11 (assembly GCA_040544385.1). Classification (GTDB taxonomy): domain Bacteria; phylum Pseudomonadota; class Gammaproteobacteria; order Burkholderiales; family Burkholderiaceae_D; genus Janthinobacterium. The sequence goes on along the minus strand of JBEONR010000042.1, from coordinate 10,363 downwards.
GTTTTTCTGGAAAAAATCGTCGACCTTGCCGCCCGGGCCAAAGTAATCGTTGAAGTCGTCCAAGGGCACTTCCTGCAGCGCCGTGCGCACCATAGGATAGCGCCCGGCGATGCTGCGCCGGCACAAGAGCGCCGGGCCGGCTTGCCACAGCGCGTTCAAGCGAGCGCGCTCGCTATCGAGGCTCAAACCGGCGCCGGCACTATGGATGGTGTTCATCAAGGCCGCCAGCGGCGCCGGCAAGCCATCGGCGTCGCGCTTCAATTTGCCCAGCGCGTCGGCCGCCGGCATCGGCTGGCCGGCGGCCTTGGCGACGTTGGCGGCGTCGAAATACAGCGCCACATCCTTCAATTTCAAGAGCATCCGGTCCAGTTCGCCGCCATTGGCCGCGCCAGCTGCCAGCATCAGGTGCAAGGCTTCGAAATGGGCGTCGACCGGGTGCTTCGGCCTGGCCGCAATGCGCACCGGTTCGCCAGTCCCGTTCAAGAGCGCCGCCGCGAGCCGCTTCTTGGCCGCGTCGCCCAATTGCTTGACCGCTTCGCTGGCGACATCGATGCCCGATTTCACCGTGTCCAGCTTTTCCAGCGTAGTCTGGCGCGCCGCCGCCTGCCAGAATTTGCGCATCGGCGATTCGCTGCCGGACAGGCTATTGAGCACCCGCGCCGCCTGGTCGAGGCTGTCGAAAGGCAGCACCACCACGTCGGCCAGCAAGGCATCCCACTGGCGGATGTACTCGTCGAAATAGCGCTGTTGCACGGCCGCCTTCATTTGCGCGGCGCCGGCCAGGGTGTCGACTGCTTCGCGCCGGTCCAGAACCCAGCCATCCTTGACCTCGGCGGCAATTGCCGGCTCGATCAATTCCATGAATTTCTGGTAACCGGCCACCGTGTACATGCCGGCGATGCCACGCGTGAGCGGCTGGCCGCTTTGGCGCGTCAATACCTGGGCCACGTCGCGTCCGCTGACCGAGGCGACGTCGAAATCGTTGAGCTTGGCCAGTTGCAAGCTCCGCTCGAGGCGTTTGTAGACCCGTTCCCCCATCGCCGAATTGGCCAGGTTCAAACGGATCTGGGCAATCAAGCCGACATCGAGTTGCGGCGGCGCTTCCGACTGGTTGGCCGGATCCAGCAGCGCGGCGATGTGACCAGCCATGTCGCGCCGTTCGCCCTCGCCCGTCTCGGGCATGCCGGCGCCGAGGTCAAAGTCGACCCAGGCTTGCACGGCCTCGGGATCGAGATGCTCGGGCTGGCCCAGCATCAAATACACGCGCAATAATTCATACTGGTATTCGACACTATTGGCGCCGCCGCGCCGTAACTGGGTTTCCATCCGCGCCAGCAAACGCGGCAGCAAGGCGGCCCGCAACAGGCGCCGGTAAGCCAGCGTGCCGCCCTCGCCCAGCTTATTGCCCTGGTATAGGCCCAGGCCCATCAGGAAGGCCGGGGTCAGCTCGCGGTCGCGGTAGGCGCCGGGGATGTCGCGCGCCGCGTTCAACAGCGCCAAGGGGACCAGCGGCGAGGCCGCCTCCGGCGCCAGCGCACGCGCCAGGCGCTCGACGCCGGCCGCGTGGCGCGCGACATCAGCCACGTAGGCCTGGTTACGCGCATAACTGGTGGCCAGTCCAGCCGTCGCCGATGCCAGCGCGATGCCGGCCAGGCCGAACCCGCCCCAACGCAGCCATTCCCGCCTGCGTTCCAGCGTGAGCTTGGCGCCCGCCAGCGAGGCTTCGCGCAAGATCACGTCGCGCAGCAGGCGCGCCAGGAAATAGGCGCGCGCGCCGTCGGCCTGGGCCGGCATGTTCCTGCGCTGCAAGCCGAAACCGGTGGCGAGATTCGACATGACGCGCTCGATCGGGCTACCCTCTTGCTTGCCGCTGATGAAATACACGCCGCGCAGCAAGGCCGCCTCCTCGTAGGCGCTGCCCTCGAAGGCATCGTCGAGGAAGCTTTGCAAGCCTTCGCCGATGGCGCCGAATTGCTGCGGGAAATGATAGATCAAGGCGCGCCGCGCCGGATCGCGCTCTTGCTGCATGCGCTCGAACAGGCGTGCCTGCAATTGCGCCTCCAGGGCCGCGAATTCCCCGGGAAACAGCTTCAGGCCGGCGTCCCGCGCCTGTGCCTGGGCCTGCGCCAGCGGGAAAGTCGCGCCCCATACCTGGGCCCGCTCGTCGCGGCTCAGGTGGTCGAAATACTCGACGAAGCCGGCCAGCAAATCGCATTTGGTGACCAATACATAGACGGGGAAGACGATGCCCCATTGCTCATGCAATTCCTTGATGCGGGCGCGGATTTCCAGCGCCTGGGCGCGCCGTGCGCTGTCGCCGTGGCGCAGCAAGTCGGCCACGCTGAGCGCGACGATCACGCCATTGACCGGACGCCGCCGGCGCTGCTTGCGCAACAGGCGCAGCAAACCATGCCAGGCGCCCCGGTCGACGTCGCCGGAACTGTCTTGCGTGGTATAGCGTCCAGCCGTGTCGAGCAAGACCGCTTCCTCGCCGAGGCGCCAGTCGCAATCGCGGGTGGCGCTGGGGCCATCCCCGGGCGGCGCCAGAGGAAATTTCAAGCCGGCGTTGAGCAGTGCCGTGGTCTTGCCGCTACCGGGCGCGCCCAGCACCAGATACCACGGCAAGCGGCCCGCCCTGGCCTTGCGCAGGGCCTTCTGCGCCGCGCGCATGCGCCGCCCCAGTACCAGCAATTCCGCCGCAGCAGGATGCGGCTTGGGCGGCGCAAGGTCGGCGCCCAAGCCATTGGCCGCCTTGCGCCCGGCCAACCTGGCCCGCAAGCATTTCCAGGTGAAATAGGCGACCCAGGCCAGCAACAGGATCGCGATCGCCTTCCAGCGCGCAGCGCGCGGCGCAAACGGCGCCGCGCCGTCATAGGCGAACAGCGGCGCCTTGAACCAGAACAGCAGGGACAGCAGGACGATGCCGAGCAGGGACAATGCGGGCGGGCGTAGCAAGCGTTTCATGGTGTATTTCCCGGCGTGAGCGCGATGATCACCACGCGGCGGTTGCGCGCGCGGTTGGCCGCGCCGTCGTTGGGCGCCAGCGGTTCGGTCTCGCCGCGCCCTTCGACGCTGTAGCGCGCGGGCGGACCGGCGCGCGCCGCCAGAATCGCCACCACCGAGGCGGCGCGCGCCTTCGACAGCGCCCAATTCGAGGCAAAGCGCAACGAAGCGACTTGCACGTCATCCGTGTGGCCGATCACGATCACCTTGCCCGGCACCGGCTGCAAAGCCTTGCCGATCCGTTCCAGCAAGGGTTGAAACGCATCCGCCAATTCCGCGCTACCGGAGGCAAATACCCCATCGCCATGCAAGACGATGGTCGAGCGTTCCGCCGTTTCAGTCACGCTGACCAGGCCGCGCTCGATATCGGCAGCGAGAAATTTGGCCACCCGCAGCGCCGGTTCCGGCCGCGCCGACGCCAGCGGCCGCGCCGGCGCGTTCAACTCGATGCGGTGCAAGGCGGCATACACGGGGTCGGAGCGGCGGTTCAGCGCAAAATTGAGCGCCAGTTGCAGCACCAGCAAGACGGCAAGGGCCGCCGCCAGCACCAGCGCCAGCGGGATCTTGCGCAGCAAGCCCTGGCGCGGTTCAGTCACGCCTTTCCAGCGCGGCGATAATTCGGACTCGCCCGCTCCGCGCTCGCGCCGTATCAATTGCTGCAAGCGCTCGCGCAAGGTGTCTAACTGGCCGCGGCCGCCGTCGATGACGCGGTAACGCCCTTCCAGGCCCAGGGCCAGACAGGCATACAGCAATTCCAGCAAATCCAGATTGGCGCGCGGCGCCTGGCATAGCTTTTGCAGGATGAGGAAGAATTTCTCGCCGCCGAAACCGTCGTTGTGGAACGCCACCAGCAGGCTGCGACTGGACCACACGCCGCTGCCGCCCCAAGGCGTGCCGGAAATGGTTTCATCGAGAAAGGTGCACAGGCAATAGCGCGCCACGGCAACCGCCTCGGGATCGATACGAGCGGCCTTGGCGTCGCCGCAAAATTGTTCCATGGCATGCAGCAATTGCTGGCGCAAGCCCTCGATGTCGGCATGGGTGGCCATGGCGCGCAAGGGCGTGGCCAGGCCAAGCAAGGTATTGGCCGCGTCCAGCAGGGGGTTCAGGGCGGCGCGCGGCACGCGCCTTGGCGGTGCAGGCAAGGTTGGCGGCGCGCTGGGTTCCTCCCCCCAGCCGCCATCGAGCTGCGTGAACAATATCGTGTCGGCGCCCGGGGCGCGCTGTTCCAGTTCCTGCATCACGGCCCGCCCTACTTCCGGATCGCCCAGAATTGCATTTGCAAGCCGGGGAAGTCGCCCGCCACATGCATCGCAAAACCGGCCGACGCGCTCAATTGCTGCCAATATTCACTGTCGCGGTCCAGCTCGAAATACGTGAACCCGGCGTGGAACGGCAATTGACGGGGCGCCACCGGCAAGGGCCGCAAGGCGATGCCGGGCAATTGCAGATTCACGAGGTCGCGGATCTTTTCGACCGAACCGATCTTGAGCTGGCGCGGCAGCGCGGCGCGCAGCGTTTCGGCCGGCATCTCGGCATTCACCGCCAGCACAAAGCTGGCCGACTTGAGCAGCTCGGTATCGCGCATCACGGCCACGCGGATGCCGAACTGGCGTTGTTCCAGCGCGATCGCGACGGCCTGGCTATCCATCACCACCGACAGCGCCTGGCGCAAGTCTTCTATGACGGCATGGAAGGTTTCACGCAAGTGTCCGTGGCGATAAACAGGATAATGGGCGGCGCGCCGCTTGCCTGGAGTAAAACTGCGCAATTCGCCGGCCAGTTGCACGGCCGCGCGGAAAAACTCTTCCGGATGCAAACCCGTCATGCTCGCCAGATGGGCGAACAGGGGCTCGGCCCGGTTAATCGTTTGCAGCAGCAGGAAATCGGTGATTTCGGCGGCGCCGGCGGCGCCCGGTTGCGCCAGGCGCGCCGCAAGAGCGTCGCCGCGCTGGCGCAGCAGGGCCAGCAACTCGTCGGCGAACCCGCCCAGGCGCGCGGCGACGCGCAAGTCGAGGCATGGCGGCTGGTATTCCGGGTCCAGCACCAGGCTCCGGTCGGGGCGACGCTCGATCACGCGCGCCACGCCCAGGCAAGAATAGGCGTGCGCCGCATCGGCTTCCAGCGCCAGGCGCAGGCGCAGCTTGCCGACCTGCATCAACGCGCTATTGTCGAGGCCATTGCTATCCCAGCTTTCATGGTCGAGCGTGCTGTGGCGGGCGAAATTGTCGGCATCGAGGCTGTCGCCCACTTCGGCCACGCCGGGCCGGCGCAGCGGCAGCGCCAGCACCACCAGCACATTGCGGGCATCTTCGGGAATCTCGAGCGGCAGCGGCAAGTCGTCGCCGCTCGGCAGGCTGAACGGCGTGCCGTCCGGCAACACCGCGTCGCAGGCCAGCAGCGCGACACGGCCGAACGCGAGTTGCTGCGGATCGATCTTGAGGGCTGAAAAGCCCCAGGAATACGGGCGCAAGCCTTGCACGCGCGCTTCCAACTGGGTTTGCAGATAACGGTCATGCTGCTGCAAATGCTGCGGTTGCAACAGCATTCCCTCGGACCAGATTACTTTACGATTCCACGACATGTTTTCTCACTTCGGTGACGATATTTCTGTAGATGAATAGAGCCAGGGCCGCCAGCGCCCTCACTGACGGTCCGCGCCGATTTGCGCTTCGTAGGCGGCGCCGAAGCGGTCGCCGAACAATTGCCGGAAATCGTATTCGGCCTCGGCCTCGATATCGGCGTGCAAGGCCACCATGCGGTCCCACATCGCGGCCTTGCGGCGCTCGCCAAACAATTTGTCGAGCGCGCCCGGCGGCCCCATCGCCGCTTCGATCAAGCTCGGATCGAAACGCCGCAGCACGCCGGACAAGGCGGCGCGCACGCCGGCCCGCAGCGCCATTTCATGGCATTTCATGTCTTCGAAGGCGGCGCTGATAGCGTCGATCGGCGCCAGATAACCGGCTTGCTCCTCGACCAGCATGTGCGCCAGGGCCGCTTCCGCGTCGGCGAAAAATTTCAGGGGATTATTGGCTTGCTCTCCCAATTGCGTCACCGCCAGGCGGGCGTCGCGCTTGGTCACGGCGCGCGCCGCCAGCAAGGCCATGGCGCCGGCACACGCTTCGCGCAGCATGGCGCCAGCCATGGCGGCGATTTCCGCGTCCGGGCGCGCCGGCCGCGTGTCGGCCAAGCCCATGCCGCGCATCAGGGCCGACAAGGTGGCGTGGTCGGCGGCGGCGGTGGACGGTGCCAGGCGCGGCGGCAGGAAATCGGCCAAGGGGTCGTAATCGTCCGGGATCAACATCGCCGGCGCCGGGGTGGAAACGGAAGGCGGCGACGGCAGCCGCAAGGCTTGCATCGGCATGAATTGGGGCGCGACATGATCGGATGCCGAGCCGCTGCCCACATCGCGCTCCAGCAAATTCAATCCCAGCGGATCATTGGCGGCGTCGGCCGCGTGCGGATCGAAGCCGCCTATCACATCGAGTATATTATCCAAAGCCAGGGCGTCGCGCGCGCCGTCCGGGGCGGCCGCTTCGACGTGCACCGTCAGCACATAGTCGCCGATCTGCAACTGGTCGCCATTCTTCAACTCGGCCCGTTCGCCGTCGGCCAGCGGGCGGCCATTGATCCAGCTGGGATTGCGGCCCACGTCGGTCAAGCTGTAGCGGCCGTCAAGAAACTCGATCTTTCCATGCAAGCGCGAAATGTAATAACCGGGATCGGGCAATTCCAGGCCATTGCCGGCCGCGCGCCCCAGGGTGCCGCCCAGTTGGTCGAAACGGCGCTCGGTCGGCAGCGCCGGGGCTTGCTTGCGATAAGAGTGAATTCTGAGAGTTAAAGACATCGCAGCAATCGAAGAATCGTACAAATAAGCCTACAAAATATGCCGGACGGCCCTGCCGCCAAGCGCCCGCCCATCGCCGCATTGCCCTAGTTGATTTTGACCAGCGCGCCCTCGACGGTCAGCATCGCGCCCGATTTGAGCGACATCATGGCGCCCGACTTCACCGTCATGCTGGCGTCGGCCTGGGCCAGGATTTCCGGCGCCTTGAGCGTGATCTTGCCCGCTTCGATCTTGATGCTGCTGGCGCCGACCTTCAACTCGATCGAACTACCTGCCTCGATGACGATGGACTGGCCCGCCTTCACCTTTTGGCCGCCGGAGATCGTCACGGCCTGGTCGCCGCCCACGTCAAGTTTGTGGTCGGCCTTGACCTTGACGGTCTGATTGTTATCCACCTGCACGTTCTGGTCATTCGTCACCGTGATCTTTTGGTCATGGTCGACCGTCACGCTATGGTCGTGGCCGACATGCTCGCTCTGGTCATGGCCGACGTCGACACTGCGGTCATGCTGGATGGCGATGCTTTGATCGCCCTTGTCTTTTTTCTCGAAGCCGACCTTGAGCGTGTCGTTATTCTTGACCACCCGCGTAAAGTCCTTCTCGGCCTGGATGAAAATCTCTTCGGCGTCTTTCTTGTCCTCGAAGCGCAACTCGTTGTAGCCGTTCCCGCCCTTCGAGGTATTGCTCCTGATGGTGGACTTGGTTTGCTCGGCCGGCAAGGCGTACGGCGGCATCGCGTCGGCGTTATACACGCAGCCAGTCACCAGGGGCCGGTCCGGGTCGCCTTCGAGGAAGCTGACCACCACTTCCATGCCGATGCGCGGCACGAACATCGCGCCCCAGCCCTTGCCCGCCCAGCCTTGCGCGACCCGCACCCAGCAGGAACTTTTCTCGTCGTCCTTGCCCAGACGGTCCCAGTGGAATTGCACCTTGACGCGGCCATATTTGTCGGTCCAGATTTCCTCGCCAGCCTTGCCGACCACCATCGCCGTCTGTGGCCCTTGCACATGGGGCTTGGCGACGCTGGACGGCGGCCGGTAAGCATGTTCCTTGCCGATGGCTGAAAAAACGCAGCGAAATTGCATGGCCCGGGACGCCGCGTCGGCCGCGTAATCGTCGCCCACGATGTCATAGGTGGCCCCCGTCACCAGATAGTCGCGGTTCTGGTCGTCGCGCGGGTGGCCGGTCAAGGCAAACAAGCCGCCCGGGAACACGCCGCGCGCATCGCTGTCGGCCTCGACTTGCTCGCACTGGCCATGCACGCCTTCCATGCGCACGCGCGCCAGCGCGGTGCCGGCCGCCGCCGTCGAATACAGGCCGGGGTAATCGTAGAATTCATAGGCCGGCTGGGAAAACGCCGCCGCGATGCGGCCCTTCACCAGCAGCCCGCCGCTGGCGCTGGCCGCCGCGTTTTCAAAATCGAAATCATTCAAGACAAAGGTGCTGGACTGGATCTGGCCGGCCGCCGACCAGGAAAACACGCCTTCCTGGTCCATCACCTTGCGGCCGCCCTCGCCGTAAAACGCGAGTTTTTCGTAGCCGGGTATTTTCTCGTGCGCGGCATAGGAGTCGGCCAGTACCATCGTGTGCTTGTTGCCGTCATGCCTGAAAAAGAAATAGATGCCGGCGTTTTCGAGCAAGCGGCAAACGAAATTGAAATCGGTTTCGCGGTATTGCACGCAGTAAGGCAAGGCGGCATAGTCGCCCAGCGCATCGCAGGACAGATCGATCATGCCGCCGTAAATGGCGTCATCGCACACTTCCTTGATAATCTCGAGGACGGTCTTGTCCTGGAAGATGCGGCAATTCGACGAGCGCGTCAACAACCACAGCCAGGGGTGGAGCGTCGCTTCATACATTGAAAATTCCCCGCTCCAGCCGGTACAGCAAAAGCGCGTGACGATGCCGTTGAAATCGCGCACTTTTTCATCGGGCAAGGCCAGACGGATACCCATGGTCTTGCCCAGCACATCGGCGATTTTCACATCGTGGCGCGTGCTGAGCAACTGCACGCGGTACTCGGACAGCCGGCCAAGTTGCTCGCTGCCGTGCATGGCGCGAAACAGCAGGACATCCGTTCCCAGCTCGGTTGTCACGGATACTTCTCGATTGGCTTGCGTTGCGGACATAAATATCTTTGCTGAGGTTACGGGATACGCTGGTCGACGGCGGCTAGGGAATCATGGTCTTGATGGTGCCGGCGGTGGTGAAAGCGATCGCGCCGCCCCAGTTGCACAGGCATTTGGAAACATTGTCGAGCGCCGGCATATTGCCGATCAATACGGTCGGTGCGCCCGGCACCCAGGGCGCGCTCGTCATCGGGATGCACGGCATGGGCGTGAGCGCGCCGAGGGCGGCGGCGGTGGCGGCCATCACCATCGGATTGGCCATGGAATTGCACATGCCGAAGGGCAAGATGTTTACCATTGGAACGTGGTCCATGATATTGGCGGCGGGCGGCCCCTCGGCCAGCACCTTATTCATCGGCAACACCACCAGGGTGGACGGCGCCGCGCCGAAGGTACATGTCATCATTGCTCCCATCGATACTTGGCTGGCCATTACATTCCTTTAAATTGGTGTCCACTGCATTTGAGCAATACTTATTATGAAGAGCAACACTGCCTCAAAGGCCATGTTTTTGGATATCAGCAACATTAAACAGGCAGACTTTGATTTAACACAAACATTATGCATATTTACTGATCCATACGGCGCATCAGCGTTCCACCTGGCGCCCGAACCGAGGTATTTCAGAGAGCGCTCTTGTGGCGCCCCCTGGGAAGCTTTCTACGCAAGGACATCCTTGCTCGCCGCACTCTTTTGCTTGTTGCGGTGCCGGGCCAGCATCATCATTGCCGCGCTCTTTGTGACATAGTCATGAAATTCGTCCGGAGTGAATACTTGCTCGATTTTTTTGTCGGCAGCATATTCCGCCCAATGTATCTTCGCCTCCCTCAGAGCACCCTTTCTGTGAAGCACAGACACCAATTTAAAGAAATCTTGCAAACGCGGTTTGTAGTGCCCGCTCTTCGGGTCAAGCACCGTGATCCAACCGTCCTTCGCGCGAATCATCCCGGCGGCAAGCACTGCATCGCCAGCCAAAAAACTGGAATGATGAAATTCATTCTCCACGTGCTCGTGTGAATACATGGTGCCGTCGGTCGCCATCACGAAGGCGCCGTAATCAGGAAAACCCGTCGATTGCCATCCGTTTGTATCGAAAGGTAATACACCATTCTTGGATGTACGCCAGCTTCTGCCCTCATTGTCGATCGAGATCAGCACTTGCTTGCGCTCCTCGCCATTCAAGTATGCGACACCGGCCGGGCGCATTTCCCATTCGCCGTATTTACCCTCCAGTTCGGTACAATGATCCTCCAGCCACAGGAAAAACGAAAGTTTAGTCGAATTTTTCTGGCTCTATGCCGTTTTGTATGGAACTTGACGCCCACTGCGATATTGGGTAACGCCGTCCGTGCGTGATACGGCGGAACGCAAGGGATTCTGCGG
>JBEONR010000041.1:0-43694 GCA_040544385.1 Oxalobacteraceae bacterium GrIS 1.11 | reverse complement strand
ATATGCCAAAACCGGCTTCAAAGGAGGACGAAAAAGTCAAAATTGCTCCCTAAACTATCTGCAAAAATGGTCTCAAATAGTTTGACACTTTCCGCAGCACGAAAATGGAGCCGCCCAGGCATTTCGCGGCCTTGACGAAGCGCGCATCCTTGATACGGTGTTTCAACTGCTTGACCGAGAGCGAATAGAAGCAGTGCACACACAGCACGGTAAAGGCGATGGTCAGATACATGAGGGCGAATTGCGGCGCCAGCGCGGCGCGCTGGTCGATAAACTGGGGCATGAAGGCCGACAGGAAGATCAGCGTCTTCGGATTGCTGAGCGACACCAGCAGCGCTTCGCGGAACACGCCGCCGTTCGACCTTGGGGTCGGCGCGGTCGCTGGCGCACTCGATGGTGCTGGCTTGCGGCTGGCGTGGATTTGCCGCAGTCCCATGACGATCAGGTAGGCCGCGCCGGCCACCTTCAGCAGCAGGAAGAATTGCGGCAAGGCGGCCAGGGTGGCACCCACGCCCATGGCCACCAGCAGTACCACGATCAGTTGCCCGGTCAGGTTGCCGAGGATGGTCGTCAGCGCCGCCGACGGACCGTATTTCAGGCTGTTGCGTATCGTCAGCAGCACGTTCGGCCCCGGCGATATCGAGGTCAGCAGATAGGCGGCGGCAAAGGTCAGCCAGAGGTGAAAAGCCATATTGATTGGTATCCTGTCGTCGGGGGCGCGCGTCGAGAAACGCCATCTCACGCTTCAAGCAAGAGTCTACGCACCGGGCGCCGCTCTGTCCATCGCGACCGGATGGACCAGGCCCGCCGCGGCGCCCGGCGTGGCGCCGCCCGGCACGATCGACACCGCCGCCAGCACCATTTGCGTGATCATTTTTTCGGCGTCGTCGAAATCCCTGCGGGTCAATTGCTTGCGGTTCAGCACCAGCGCCATCTGGGTCGAGAAATCCGCATACGATTGGGTCATGGCCCAGATCGCGAACAGCAAGTGGGTGGCGTTGACGGGCGCGATCTTGCCGGCGCTGATCCATTTCTCGAACACGGCGATATCCTTGCGCAGCAGCGGCACCACGCGGTTCTGGATTTGCACGCCATATAATTGGGCGCCGCCTATCACTTCCATCGCGTAGACGCGCGAAGCCCAGGGCTGCTCGCGCGAAAAGCGCAGCTTGGCCTGGATGTAGGCGCGCAGCATGGCCAGCGGCTCCTGGTCGTCGTCGGCCAGGTTTGCCATCCGTTCCAGCCATTCGTCGAGCACGTCGTCAAGCACGCGCTGGTACAGCGCCTGCTTGGTGGGGAAGTAATACATCAGGTTTTGCTTGGACAGGCCGGTGTTCTCGGCCACGGTGGCGATCGAGGCGCCTTCGTAGCCGCATTCGGCGAATACGCGCACCGCTTGCGCGACGATGTCGGCTTCGAGCTTGTCGCGGTTGATGACGCGCCGCTTGGGCGGTGGCGAGCGAGGCCGGTTCGGCTTGTTCGGTGCTGGCGACATGGTGACTCTTTCAAGTTGGCCGTTCAGGCGGGACGGACGGCTTGCAAAAAATTCAGCAATTGCGGCTGGTCGCTATAGGCGACATTGAAGCGGAACCAGATCGTTGTCGGCGCGCGTAGCATGAAAAATTCGTTCGGCGACAGCAAGATGCCCGACTTCAGCGCCAGGTCGGCAATCACCTTGCCATTCCATTCCGGGGTCGGCGGCTCGGGCCAGCCGGCGCTGACGAACATGCCGCCGCGCGGGCGCGCCAGCGGCGTCATGCCGGCTTCACGCAGGCAGTCGATGCTGCGCTCGCGGCTGGCGTCGAGCCCGCTGACCAGGCGCTCGAGCATGCGCCTGTAGGGCCGCGCCGAGAGCGCGTGGTAGACCGCGCGTTCGTTGATTTCGGAGGTGGTCAGGCCGGCCAGCATCTTCACCCTCACCAGTTCCGGCAACAGCGAATTGGAGGCCGAGATCGAGCCGACCCGCAGCACCGGCGACAGGGTCTTGGAAAAACTGCCAACCCGTATCACGCGCCGCAAGCCATCCATGGCCGCCAGCGACGCTTCGCCGCGGGCCGTCAATTCGCGGTAGATATCGTCTTCCACCAGCCAGAAATCGAATTGCTCGGCCAGGGCCAGCAAGCGGTGCGCCTGGGCGTGGCTGAGCGAGGTGCCTAGCGGGTTTTGCAATACCGTGTTGACGAACATCAGCTTGGGCTGGGTGGCGCCGGCCCGCTCGGCCAGGAAATCGAGGTCCAGGCCCGCCTCGCCGCGCGCAATGCCGACCGGTATGCAGCCGTGGTGGCGTATCAGCGAATGCAAATTGCTGTAGCCGGGATCTTCCACGAAAACCGTGTCGCCGGGCTTGCTCAGGGTGCGCAAAATCAGGTCGAAGGCGTGGGTGGCGCCATGCGTGAGCAAGATCTGGTCCGGCCCGACCGCGTACAGCTCGTCCGACAGCGTGCCCGCCAGATGCTGGCGCAGCGAGGCGAAGCCGAGCGGGTGGCCATAGCCGCGCAGGCGGGCGGCCGGAATGCGCATGGCCTGGCGCACCGCGTCCAGGATGGTGTCTTCGCCATACATTTCGGTCGGCAGCCAGCCGGCGCCGACCGGCAGCGCGTCCGATACGCCGGAATACAATTCGGGCGTGAGGGCGTCGATCGCGGTGGGACTGGGCTGGACCGCGACCAGGGTCGAGGCGGCCGGCTCGCTGCGGGCGACGAAATAGCCAGAACCGCGCCGAGAGAGCAGCAAACCGAGAGTCAGCAGGCGGTCATAGGCTTCCACCACGGTAAAGGTGGAGACGCCGTTACACTTGGCAAATTGCCGCACCGATGGCATTTTGGTGCCGATGCGTAACTCCCGCTGGTTCACCATCAGCGTGATGGCCGCTACGATTTGCTCGACCAGGCCACGGCTGCGCTCGATGGCCAGCACCGGCCACCCGGCCTTGCCGCCCTCTGCTTGATCGCGCGCAGCGCCCATGTCAACCATCAATTGACTCCTTGAACCGTCCCGCGCAAAACTGTATTGTGTTCGCGACCTGTACGGTTGGGTGATTTTGATATTTGTGTATCTGTGCCATCGTTACCGGCCTGTCTATTATTGCACCATCATTTTGCCAACTGGTAAATTATTTTACGCATCGTAAAAATGAATGCGTCGCTTTTAGAGGAGAAATGCATGAACCAAGCCCGGCCCGCATCCATGTCATCGTTCTGGATGCCCTTCACCAATAACCGCGACTTCAAGGCCCATCCGCGCCTGCTGGTCTCGGCTGCAGGCATGTATTACAAGGATGTCGACGGCAATACCATCCTTGACGGCACCGCCGGGTTGTGGTGCGTGCCTTGCGGCCATGCGCAGCCGAAAATCGTCGCCGCCGTGCGCGAAATGGTCGGCCAGCTCGATTTCGCGCCGACTTTCCAGATGGGTCATCCGGCCGCCTTCGACCTGGCCGAGAAGTTGATGGCTTATACCAATCACCGCTACGGCCAAGTGTTTTACACCAACTCCGGCTCGGAAGCGGTCGACACGGCCTTGAAAATGGCGCTGGCATACCACAAGGCGCGCGGCGAAGCGGGGCGCACCCGCCTGATTGGGCGCGAGCGCGGCTACCACGGGGTCAGTTTCGGCGGCATTTCAGTGGGCGGCATCGCCGGCAACCGCAAGCACTTCGGTCCGCTGCTGAGCGGGGTCGACCACCTGCCGCACACGCATAACCTGGAACGCAACGCCTATACCCGTGGCGAACCCGAATACGGCAGCCACCTGGCCGACGAACTGGAACGCATCGTCGCGCTGCACGACGCTTCCACCATTGCCGCCGTGATCGTCGAGCCGGTGGCCGGTTCGACCGGGGTGCTGGTTCCGCCCAAGGGTTACCTGAAACGCTTGCGCGAACTGTGCACCAAGCATGGCATCTTGCTGATCTTCGACGAAGTCATCACCGGCTTCGGGCGCATGACAACGCCGTTCGCGGCCGATTATTTCGACGTCGAACCGGACCTGATGACCACCGCCAAGGGCTTGACCAATGGCGTGGTGCCGATGGGCGCCGTATTCACCAAACAGCATATCTACGACGCCTTCATGGATGGCCCGGCCGGCATTGAATTGTTCCACGGGTATACCTATTCCGGCCATCCGCTCGCTTGCGCCGCTTCGTTGGCGACGCTGGAAGTGTTTGAAGAGCAAAATATCCTGGGGCACGCCCAGAGTGTGCAAGCGTACTGGGAAGACGCGGTGCATGCGCTGAAGGGTTTGCCGCATGTGATCGATATCCGCAGCATCGGCTTGATCGCCGGCATAGAACTGGCGCCGATTTCCGGCCAGCCGGGCGCGCGCGCCTTCAAGGCCTTCAAGCAGGCCTTTGCCGACGGGCTGCTGATACGCACCACCGGCGACATCATCGCGCTGTCGCCGCCGTTGGTGCTGGAGAAAAAACACATCGACGAATTGTTCGGGAAATTGACGAAGGTGTTGCAGAATCTGGATTGAGATGGGTAATGAGTTGAGACGATGTCGCAGTCATAAAAACCATAACAGGAGACTAGCATGTTAGTAGGCGTCCCAAAAGAGATCAAGAACCAGGAATCGCGCGTCGGCCTGACCCCGGCCAGCGTGCGCGAATTGATTTTGCACGGCCACCAGGTGCTGGTGCAGCGCCACGCCGGCCTCGCCATCGGCCTGGGCGACGCCTTGTACGAGGCGGCCGGCGCCACCATCATCGATTCGGCCGAAGAGATTTTTTACCGCGCCGACATGATCGTCAAGGTCAAGGAACCGCAGCCGCAGGAATGCGCCATGCTGCGCCCGGGCCAGATCCTCTACACTTATCTGCACCTGGCGCCAGACCCGGAACAGACCGCCGCGCTGGTCAATTCGGGCGCCATCTGCATTGCCTATGAAACCATCACCGGCCCCGGCGGCGGCTTGCCGCTGCTGGCGCCCATGAGCGAAGTGGCGGGGCGCATGGCGATCCAGGCCGGCGCCGCCCACCTGGAAAAATCCAAGGGCGGCATGGGCTTGCTGCTGGGCGGCGTGCCGGGCGTGGCGCCCGGCCATGTGGCCATCATCGGCGCCGGCGTGGTCGGCACCAATGCGCTGCAAATGGCGGTCGGCGTGGGCGCCCGCGTGACGGTGCTCGACAAGAACGTGGACCGCTTGCGCCAGCTCGACCTGGTGTTCGGCAACCGCATCGTGACCCAGTATTCGAACGCCCAGACCATCGAAGAGGCGGTGCTGGATGCCGACCTGGTGGTGGGCGGCGTATTGGTGCCGGGCGCCGCCGCGCCCAAGCTGGTCACGGCCGCCATGATCGCGCGCATGAAGGCCGGCGCGGTGGTGGTCGACGTTGCCATCGACCAGGGTGGCTGCTTTGAAACCTCGCACGCCACCACCCACGCCAACCCGACATACCTGGTCGGCGAGGTGGTGCATTACTGCGTCGCCAACATGCCGGGCGCGGTGGCGCGCACTTCCACCTTCGCCCTCAATAATGCCACCATCGCACACGCGGTGGCGCTGGCCGACAAGGGCTGGCGCCACGCGATGAAAGACAACGCGCACTTGAAGAATGGCTTGAACGTCTGCCAGGGCCACGTCACCTATGAAGCGGTGGCCAGGGATCTCGGCTATCTGTACATGCCGGCCGACGTGGCGCTCAATTGAAGCACTCACCAAAATAAAGCGAATATCATGAGTAATCTCGACACCATTTCCCATTTTATCAACGGCGCCCTGGTCGATAGCGAAGGCGGGCGCCACGCCGACGTTTTCAATCCGGCGCTGGGCGAGCCGGTCGCGCGCGTCGCGCTGGGCACGGCGCAAGACGTCAACGCGGCGGTTGAGGCGGCCGCCGCCGCCTTCCCCTCGTGGTCCGCCACGCCGCCCCTGACGCGGGCCAGGGTCTTGTTCAAATACCTGCAATTGTGCCAGCAGCACACCGACGAATTCGCCGCCATGCTGACGCGCGAACACGGCAAGACGTTTGCCGACGCCCAGGGCGAGGTGGCGCGCGGCATCGAGATGGTTGAATTCGCGGTCGGCATCCCGCAATTGCTGAAGGGCGAATTCACCGACCAGATTTCGCGCGGCATCGACGCCTGGTCGATGCGCCAGGCGCTGGGCGTGGTGGCTGGCATCACGCCCTTCAATTTCCCCGTGATGGTGCCGATGTGGATGTTCCCGGTGGCGATTGCCTGCGGCAATACCTTTATCTTGAAGCCGTCCGAGCGCGACCCCTCGGCCTCGCTGCTGCACGCGAAACTGTTGCAGCAGGCGGGCTTGCCGGATGGCGTCTTCAATGTGATCCAGGGCGACAAGGTGACGGTCGACGCGCTGCTCGACCATCCGGTGGTGCAGGCGATCAGCTTCGTCGGCTCGACCCCGATCGCCGAATACATTTACGCACGCGGTAGCGCAACGGGCAAGCGGGTGCAGGCGCTGGGCGGCGCCAAGAACCATATGGTGGTGATGCCGGACGCCGACATGGAGATGACGGTGGACGCCCTGATCGGCGCGGCCTACGGTTCGGCCGGCGAGCGCTGCATGGCCATTTCGGTGGTGGTGGCGGTGGGCGACGCCGGCGACAAGCTGGTCGGCGCACTGGCCAAGCGCACGGCCGCCTTGACCATCGGCGACGGCATGGCGGCCGCTTCCGAAATGGGGCCGGTGGTGTCGAGCGCGGCCAAGCTGCGCATCGAAAAACTGATCGGCGAAGGCGTCGAGCAGGGCGCCAGCCTGCTGGTTGATGGGCGCAACCATAAGGTAGTGGGACGCGAAAACGGCTTTTTCGTGGGTGGCACCCTGTTCGACCATGTGACGCCGGACATGACGATCTACAAGGAAGAAATCTTCGGGCCGGTGCTGTGCGTGCTGCGCTCGCCGGACGTGGCCAGCGCGGTGGCGCTGATCAACAATAACGAATATGGCAACGGCGTGGCGATCTATACCCGCGACGGCGGCGTGGCGCGCGAATTCGTGCGCCAGATCCAGGTCGGCATGGTCGGCGTAAATGTGCCGCTGCCGGTGCCGATGGCCTTCAACAGCTTCGGCGGCTGGAAGCGCAGCATGTTCGGCGACCACCACGCCTACGGCCCGGAAGGGGTGCGCTTTTACACGCGCCACAAGGCCGTGATGCAGCGCTGGCCGAATACCGCCAGCGCCGGCGTGGAATTTGCCTTCCCCCAGATGAAATAAGCACGCAGTGCTTGAGCGCCCACCCACCGCAGGAATGGACATGATAATCGAATCCCTGAAACACTTGCCGCAGCCGGAGGCGTCGAACGGCGCCCTGGCCGAGCGCTTCACCGACCTGGCGCCGGCGCTGACGGCGCGCCAGGCCGCCATCGAAAGCGCGCGCTGCCTGTATTGCTACGACGCGCCCTGCACCCGCATCTGCCCGTCCGAAATCGATGTTGCCAGTTTCATCCGCAATATCCATGACAAAAATATCAATGGTGCGGCGGCCGGCATCTTGCAGCAGAATATCCTGGGCGGCAGTTGCGCCCGGGTCTGTCCGACCGAGATCCTGTGCGAGGATGCCTGCGTGCGCAACCATGACGCCGAAGCCCAGCCGGTGAAGATCGGTCTGCTGCAGCGTTACGCGCTCGATCACATGCATTTTGCCGAGCATCCATTCAAGCGCGCGCCGGCCACCGGGAAAACCATCGCCGTGGTCGGCGCCGGCCCGGCCGGCCTGTCGTGCGCGCACCGCCTGGCGATGATGGGCAACGACGTGGTCATCTTCGAGGCCAGGGAAAAAGCGGGCGGCTTGAATGAATACGGCATCGCCAAGTACAAGCTGACCGACGATTTCGCGCAGCGGGAAGTCGATTTTCTGCTCGGGATAGGCGGCATCGAGATCCGCCACGGCCAGACCCTCGGCGGCAATCTGCAATTGAAGGATCTGCATGCGCGCTACCATGCCGTGTTCCTGGGCCTGGGCCTGGGCGCCAGCCGCGACCTGGGCTTGACCGGCGAGGACGCGCCCGGCTTGCTGGCGGCCGTCGACTATATCGCGGCGCTGCGCCAGGCCGACGATTTGAGCACGCTGCCGGTGCCGCGGCGGGCCCTGGTGATCGGCGCGGGCAATACCGCGATCGATATGGCGGTGCAAATCGGGCGCCTGGGCGCGGAAGAGGTGACGCTGGTATACCGGCGCGGCTTCGAGGCGATGACGGCCACCGTCCACGAACAGGATATCGCGAAAGCCAACCAGGTCCGCATGCGCACCTGGGCCAGGCCGCAGCAAGTGCTGCTGGACGGGGCCGGCCGGGTGGCCGGCATGCGCTTCGAGAAAACCGCGCTTGAGGGCGGGCGCCTGGTTGGCACCGGCGCCACCTTCGAGATCGCCGCCGACGCGATCTTCAAGGCCATCGGCCAGCGCCTCGACGACGCCAGCTTGCACGATACGCTGGCCGCCCAGCTACGGCGCGAAGACGACAAGATCGCCGTCGACGAGCGCTTCCGCACTATCTTGCCGGGCATTTACGCCGGCGGCGATTGCGTCGCCCCGGGACAGGATTTGACGGTGCAGGCGGTCCAGCACGGCAAGCTGGCCGCGCAAGCGATTCATCACGACATTCAATCAACACTGGAGGCTACCCAATGGCCGATCTGAGCATCGATTTTTGCGGCATCAAGGCGCCCAATCCGTTCTGGCTGGCGTCCGCGCCGCCCACCGACAAGGCTTACAATGTGGTGCGCGCCTTCGAGGCCGGCTGGGGCGGCGTGGTGTGGAAGACGCTCGGCGAAGACCCGGCCGCCGTGAATGTGTCGTCGCGCTACTCGGCCCTGTACGGCAAGAACCGCGAGGTGATCGGCTTCAATAACATCGAGTTGATCACCGACCGCAGCCTGGAAATCAATTTGCGCGAAATCACGCAAGTGAAAAAGGATTGGCCGGACCGCGCCATGATCGTTTCGCTGATGCTGCCCTGCGAGGAACCGCTGTGGGCCGCTATCTTGCCGCTGGTCGAAGCGACCGGCGCCGACGGCATCGAACTCAATTTCGGCTGCCCGCACGGCATGCCGGAGCGCGGCATGGGCGCCGCAGTCGGCCAGGTGCCGGAATATGTGCAAATGGTGACCAGCTGGTGCAAAAAGCATTCCAGACTGCCGGTGATCGTCAAGTTGACCCCGAACATTACCGACGTGCGCCTGCCGGCGCGCGCGGCCAAGGCCGGCGGCGCCGACGCGGTTTCCCTGATCAATACCATCAATTCGATCACCTCGCTCGACCTGGACCGCATGGTGGCGCTGCCGACGGTGGGCAATAGCAGCACCCACGGCGGCTATTGCGGCGCGGCCGTCAAGCCGATCGCGCTCAATATGGTGGCCGAGATCGGGCGCGACCCGGAAACGCGCGGCTTGCCCGTGTCCGGCATCGGCGGCATCGGCAACTGGCGCGACGCGGCCGAATTCATCGCGCTCGGCGCCGGCTCGGTGCAAGTGTGCACCGCCGCCATGTTGCACGGCTTTCGCATCGTCGAGGAAATGAAGGATGGCTTGTCGCGCTGGATGGACGAGAAGGGCTATCAATCGATCGCCGACTTCTGCGGCAAGGCGCTGCCCAACACCACCGACTGGAAATACCTGGACATGAATTACCGGGTGGTGGCGCAGATCAATCAGGATGATTGCATCAAGTGCGGCAAATGCTATGTGGCGTGCGAAGACACCTCGCACCAGTCGATCGCGCAATTGATCGACGCGGCCGGCGCGCGCAGCTACGAGGTCATCACGGAAGAATGCGTGGGTTGCAATCTGTGCGAAATCACCTGTCCGGTGCAGGGCTGCATCACGATGCTGCCGCAGCCTGGCGGCAAGCCCTACATGAACTGGACCCAGGACCCGCGCAATCCGCGCGCCGAGGTCCGCTGAGGGAGCTGATAAACTCAAGCCGGCCGCATAGAGCCGCCCCCGCCCAAAGCCCGAATGGAGAGACACCTGTGAAACAAGACTTGTCAGCCAATCCGCACTTGTGGAACGAAGACCTTGCGCCGACCACGGCGGCGCAGCGCACCTGGCGCTGGTATCACTTTGCCGCGCTGTGGGTGGGGATGGTGATGTGCATTCCGGCCTATACCTTGTCGGCCAGCCTGATCGACAGCGGCATGTCCGGCTACCAGGCCGTGCTGACGGTATTTCTGGCCAACGCCATCGTGCTGTTGCCGATGCTCTTGATCGGCCACGCCGGCACCAAGTACGGCATTCCCTACGCGGTGCTGGCGCGCGCTTCCTTCGGCACGTCCGGCGCGCGCCTGCCGGCGCTGATGCGCGCCATCGTCGCCTGCGGCTGGTACGGTATCCAGACCTGGTTCGGCGGGCAAATGATTTACACGCTGCTGGGGGTGCTGCTGGGCCATCCGCTGGGCGGCGACAAGCTCGCCGGTCTCGGCATCAACGGCTACCAGTTGCTATGTTTCCTGGCCTTTTGGGCGATCCAGTTCTGGTATATCGTGCATGGCATGGAGGCCATCCGCAAGCTTGAAACCTATACCGCGCCGCTCAAGATCGCCATCTGCTTCGTGCTGCTGGGCTGGGTCCACAGCAAGGCCGGCGGCTTCGGCCCGCTGTTCGAGCAGCCTTCGCAATTCGTCGAGGGCGGCAAGAAGGCGGGCCAGTTCTGGACCGTGTTCTGGCCTTCGCTGACGGCGATGGTGGGTTTCTGGGCCACCCTGGCCTTGAACATTCCCGACTTCACCCGTTTCGCCAAGTCGCAGCGCGACCAGGTGCTGGGCCAGTCGGTAGGCTTGCCGGTGCCGATGGGCTTGCTGGCGATGCTGGCCGTGATCGTCACCTCGGCCTCGGTGGTCTTGTACGGCAAGGCGATCTGGGACCCGGTCGACCTGGCCAGCCGCATGACCGGGGTGGCCGTGCTGGTAGCCTTGATCGTGCTGCTGGTCGACACCGTCAGCGTCAACCTGGCGGCCAACCTGGTCGGCCCGGCCTACGATTTTTCATCGCTGGCGCCGAAGCGGATTTCCTATAAGACGGGCGGTTATATCACGGCTTCGATCGCGATCCTGATGATGCCGTGGAAGATACTGGAATCGACCCAGGGGTATATCTTCACCTGGCTGATCGGTTATTCGGCCTTGCTGGGGCCGATCGCTGGCATCCTGATCATGGATTACTATTTCATCCGCAAGACCGAACTCGAGGTCGCGCAACTGTACCGGGCCGACGGCCTGTATTCGTATGGCAACGGCTGGAACCTGGCGGCCCTGCTGGCCTTCGTGCTGGGCGTGCTGCCCAATATCCCGGGCTTCCTGAACGCCGCCTTCCCGCAATCGTTCGGCGGCGTCGGCGACGGCTTCAAGCTCATTTACACCTATGCCTGGTTTGTCGGAATCGCTATTTCGGCGCTGGTGTATGGCCTGATGATGAAGGGCAAAACCGTGCCGGCCTTGCGTGCGGCGCCCAGCCCGAATTGAGGAGAATTAAATGACAGTGATTATTCGCGGCGGTACCGTCGTCAACGCAGACCGCGCCTTTCGCGCCGATGTCATGTGCTACGGCGACAAGATCGTCGCCATCGGCGACAACCTGGAGGCACCCCCTTCGGCCACGGTGATCGACGCCGGCGGCCAGTATGTGATACCGGGCGGGATAGATACCCACACCCACATGAATCTGCCGTTCATGGGCACCGTCACGGCTGACGATTTCTTTACCGGCACGGCGGCCGGGCTGGCCGGCGGCACCACCACCATCATGGATTTCGTGATCCCGGCGCCGCAACAGTCGCTGCTCGAGGCTTACCACACCTGGCGCGGCTGGGCCGCCAAGTCGGCCGGCGATTACACCTTCCACGTCGCCGTCACCTGGTGGGACGACAGCGTGCATGCCGAGATGGGCACCCTGGTGCGCGAGCATGGGGTAAACAGCTTCAAGCACTTCATGGCGTACAAGAACGCCATCATGGCCAATGACGAGACCCTGATAAAAAGCTTTACCCGCGCCCTGGAACTGGGCGCGCTGCCGACCGTGCACGCCGAGAACGGCGAACTGGTGTTCCAGTTGCAGCAAGACTTGCTGAAAAAGGGCATGACCGGTCCGGCCGCCCATCCCCTGTCGCGCCCGCCGGCGGTGGAAGCGGAGGCGGCCAACCGCGCCATCGCCATCGCCAATGTGTTGAATACCCCGGTGTATATCGTGCACGTGTCTTGCGCCGAAGCGCTGGAGGCGATCACGCGCGCGCGCGCCAACGGTCAGCGCGTGTACGGCGAGGCGCTGGCCGGCCACCTGGTGATTGACGACAGTGTGTACCAGAGCAGCGACCCGGCGTTCGCGGCCGGCCATGTGATGAGTCCGCCGTTTCGCGGCAAGCATCACCAGGCTGCGCTATGGCACGGCTTGCAAAGCGGTAATCTGCACACCACGGCGACCGACCATTGCACTTTTTGCGCCGAGCAAAAGGCGGCCGGGCGCGACGACTTCACCAAGATCCCCAACGGTTGCGGCGGCGTCGAGGAGCGCATGGCGCTGGTGTGGGATGCCGGCGTCAATTCAGGCAAGCTGACGCCGTCCGAATTCGTCCGCGTGACTTCGGCCAACGCGGCGCAAATCTTCAATATGTATCCGCGCAAGGGCTTGATCGCGGTCGGCTCCGACGCCGACATCGTGGTCTGGGACCCGCAAGGCAGGCGCACCATTTCAGCCAAGACCCAGTTCGCCAAGGGCGGCTTCAATGTTTTCGAGGGACGCACCGTGCGCGGCATTCCCAGCCTCACGCTGGCGGCCGGCAACGTGGTGTTTGAACGCGGCGAGCTGAGGGCCGTGCAAGGGGCGGGGCGCTACATCGAGCGGCCCGCTTTTACCTCCGTCGCCCCCGCTACCGCCGCCTTGGCTAACTGACACAGGAGCAAGACATGAGTGAGATGCGTATCAATGGCGAACGTCTGTGGGCGGCGCTGATGGAATTGGCCAAGATCGGCGCCACCGCCAAGGGCGGCGTCAAGCGCCTGGCGCTGACGGACCTGGACAAGCAGGGGCGCGACCTGGTGGTCGGCTGGGGCCGGGAAGCCGGCTTGAGCATCACCGTCGACCAGATCGGCAATGTCTTCATGCGCCGCGCCGGCAGTAATAACGCGCTGGCGCCGGTAGTCACCGGCAGCCATATCGACACCCAGCCGACGGGCGGCAAATTCGACGGCAATTACGGCGTGCTGGCCGGGCTGGAAGTGGTGCGCACCTTGAACGATTTGAAGATCGACACCGTGGCGCCGATCGAAGTCGCGTTCTGGACCAATGAAGAAGGGTCGCGCTTCGTGCCGGTGATGATGGGCTCGGGCGTGTTTTGCGGCGCCTTCAGCCTGGGGACGGCTTACGCGGCCAGGGATACCGAGGGCAAGACGGTGGGCGAGGAATTGGCGCGCATCGGCTACCTGGGCGAGCAAGTGCCGGGCCAGCATCCGATCGGCGCCTATTTCGAGACCCACATCGAGCAGGGTCCGGTGCTGGAAGACGCCGACAAGGTGATCGGCGTGGTGCCGGCCGTGATGGGCCTGGCCTGGTATGACTGCGTGGTGACGGGCATGGAGGCGCACGCGGGGCCGACCCCGATGGGCTTGCGCAAGGATGCGCTGCAAGTGTCGACCCGCATCATGCAGGAAGTGGTGGCGATCGCCAACCGTTACCCGCCCTATGGACGGGGCACGGTCGGCATGGTGCAAGTGTTCCCGAACAGCCGTAATGTGATACCGGGCGAAGTCAAGTTCAGCATAGACTTGCGCAATGTGAGCGAGGAACTGCTCAACACCATGCACGAAGAAATGCTGGCTTTCATAGAGCGCAGCCGGGCCGAATCTGGCCTGGGCATCACCATAGAGCGCGTCTCTTACTACCCGCCATGCCCGTTCCACCCGGAGTGCGTTGACGCCGTGCGCAAGGCCACCGCCAAGCTTGGGTACTCGACCATGGACGTGGTGTCCGGCGCCGGCCATGACGCGATCTACGCGGCGCGCCTGGCGCCGTCCGGCATGATCTTCGTGCCGTGCAAGGATGGCATCAGCCACAATGAAATCGAAGACGCCAAGCCCGGGCATCTGGAAGCCGGTTGCAATGTGCTGTTGCATGCAATGCTGGAGCGGGCCGGCGTGGCTTAGTCGGGTCGGGCGCGGGTCGGGCCCGACCGGCGGTCCTGATTTGCGCCGTCGGCGCGGCCTTGATCGGTATCCTGACCTTTTATCCCTACCTGAAAGCCTTCGCGTAAAGCCTTCCCGGCTTGGTTGTCGCCAGGGCGCCATGCTATGATCGCGCAACAGGAGCCAAGCCCAGAAATGTCCTTCCGTCAGCCAGTCAGCCTAGCCGTATCCGCAGCGCGGGGCGCCATGTCGCCCGCGTGGCGCCGCTGCATGGCGCTGTTCACGGCCCTGAGTTTCCTGCTCTTGCTGGCCACCGCCTCGACCCACCATCACAAGGCTTTCGAGGCGCAAGATTGCGCCTTGTGCAGCGCCGTGCTGGATCAGGTTGGCGACGTGCAAGCGCCGCCGCCGCTGCCGGTCCGCCAAGCGGCGGTCTTGCTGTATTTCATACAGGTCGCGACGGCGCCGGCGTTTGCCCATGTCGCCCCGGACCTGCTGCCGCCCAGTTGCGGCCCGCCGCGCGCCCTCGTTTAGTCTCCCACGGTCATTTTGAGGTGATAGCCGCCGTGCGCGGCTGCGCCTTCCGTTTACTATTCAGAGGTTCCATATGCAACGCACGCCACAACTGAGCAAGCTTTCGCTCGCCCTTACCAGCCTTTTCGCCGTCTCGACGGCTTACGCCGATCCCGATCCGGCACCAGCGGAACCGATGCAACGCGTCGAAGTGAGCGCCGCGCACTTGCGCAGCGCCCGCATCGAACTCTCGCCCAAGGTCGGCGCCACCGTCTATAGCATCGACACGCACATGGTCGACATGCTGGGGCAGGGCGATAACACGCCATTCAATGAAGTGTTGCTGCGCCTGCCCGGCGTGGCGCAAGATTCCAAGGGTTCGGGCGCGCTGCACGTGCGCGATGACCATGGCAATATCCAGTACCGCATCAATGGCGTGCAACTGCCCGAGAGTATCAGCGGCTTCGGCCAGTCGATCGATACGCGCCTGGTCGACCAGATCGATTTCATGACCGGCGCGCTGCCGGCCCAATTCGGCTTGCGCACGGCCGGCATCATCGATATCCAGACCAAGGAGGGCGGCAAGCCGGGCGGCCGGGTCGGCGTGCTGGTCGGCAGTCACGATTATGTCGAACCCAGCGCCGAGGTGTTCGGCAGCCAGGGCGCCTTCAATTATTACCTGTCCGGCAGCTACCTGAAAAATTCGCTGGGGGTCGAAAATCCCCAGCCCGGCCGCGCCGCGCTGCACGACCAGACGCGCCAGTCGAAATCCTTCGGCAGCCTGTCGTATTTCCTGGATCAAGATACGCGCCTGGGCATGATGTTCGGCAGTTACAACGGGCGCTTCCAGATTCCCGACAATCCGAACCAGGCGCCGGCATTTTCGCTGGCTGGCGCCAGCGACGCGGGCGCCGGCAGCAGCGTGCTGCCCTCGTCCAGCCTCGACGAAAACCAGCGCGAGGTGAACCGCTTCGTCGTGTTGTCGCTGCAAAAGAGCCTGGGCGACTTGAATTTCCAGGTGTCGGGCTTCCACCAGTATTCGGAGTTGCATTACACGCCCGATGCGCTGGGCGACTTGATTTACAACGGCGTCGCGTCGGACGCGCTGCGCTCGAACAGCGCCAACGGCATACAGTTCGACATGAGTTACAAACTGGGCCAGGACCACACCGCGCGCGCCGGTCTGGCCTACACGCGCCAGGTCACCGTCAGCGACAACCGCGTCGCCGTGTTCCCGGTCGACGGCGGCGGCGCGCAAAGTTCCAGCGTGCCCCTCACGCTGCTCGACCAGAGCGGCAAGACCGGCCGCCTGGCCAGTATCTATCTGCAAGACGAGTGGCATATCTCGGCGCCACTGACCTTCAACTACGGCGTGCGCTACGACCAGGTGTCGGCCTTCACCAGCGAGCGGCAGTGGAGTCCGCGCCTGAACCTGGCTTACAAGATCGCCGCCGGCACCTCGCTGCACGCTGGTTATTCGCGCTACTTCACGCCGCCGCCGCAGGAACTGGCGGCCCAGTCCAGCATCGACTTGTATGCCAATACCACCAACGCGCCGGCGATCGCCGCTTCCGATAATGTCAAGGCCGAGCGCACCCACTATTACGACATCGGCATCAGCCACCAGGTCAATGCGCGCCTGACGGTGACGGCGGACGCCTATTATAAAAAAATCAAGAACCTGCTCGACGAGGGCCAGTTCGGCCAGGCGCTGATACTCACGCCCTTCAATTACGCGCAAGGCTTTGCCAAGGGCCTGGAACTGTCGGGTATCTATACCGAGAAGAATTGGGGTGGCTATTTGAATGTGACGCTGCAAAAGGCGCAAGCGCGCAATATCAATTCCGGACAGGCGCTATTTGGCGTCGACGAACTGGCTTACATTGCGAACCACGACGTCTATCTGGATCACGACCAGACTTACACTCTGTCCGGCGGCGTCCACTACCATTTCGGCGATTCGCAGCTCAGCGCCGATTTCCTGTACGGCAGCGGCTTGCGCAAGACGCCTGACGGCGGCGCGCCCAACTCGGCCAGTCTGCCGCAGTACGCGACGGTCAACACGGCCATCACGCACACCTGGAAAGAGACGGCGGCCGGCAAGGTCGAGGGCAGGATCGCGCTGCTCAACCTGTTCGACAAGTCTTACCTGCTGCGCGACGGTTCCGGCGTCGGCGTCGGCGCGCCCCAGTTCGGTCCGCGCCGCAGCCTGTATATGGGACTGTCGACCAGTTTTTGATGCCTGCAAGGGGGCCGGGGCGCGCTAGCTTTATCGCGCGCCGGCCAGGTTGTTGGCGCCATGCTGGAACAAATATTGGGCCAGCAGACCCGATGGCGTGGCGCTTTTTTGCGGATTGAATAGCGCGACATTGCCGAACACCAGGAAGCTGTCCTTGGCGCGCGACACCGCGACATTGAGCATGTTCGGGCCGTCGTCGAAGAACATGCCACCCTTGTGGTCGGCGCCATAGACGGGCGAGAACAGGATGATCTCGCGCTCCGCGCCCTGCAGACGGTGCACGGTGCCGACCGTGACGGCGTAGCCTTTCTTGGCCGTGTCCGGCAGCGCCGTTTTAAGCAGGCGGGCGATCAGGCTGGCCTGCGCCGAGAACGGCGTCACGATCGCGACGATCTTGCCGATGGTCCCCATATCGCCATAATGGCGCTCGAGGCGGCTGCGGTTTTGCACGAGCCAATCGACAATCGCGCGCGCCTCGGTGTCGTTGCTGCGGCTGGTGCCGACTTTTTTAGCCTTGCCGAGAATGGAAACATAGCCAAATTCCGGTAACAGTTTGCGCTCCGGCGCCAGCGGGGGGCGTGTCGCAAACAGCCGCCCGCCATACACCAGTTTATTGCAATAGTCGATCAATTGCGGCACGCAGCGGCGGTGCTCGGTCAGCATCAAGCCGCGCAAGTCCGGGTACTTTTGCAGGCGGCAGCCGCGCGCGCCGATTTGCATCAGATTACCCTTGGCCGCCGTGTAGCCATCCTCGGCCATTTTCAGGTAGGCGGGGTCGTTCCATTGCCCGATCAAGCCGAATTTCGCCGCGTTGGCGCGGTCCACCCCTTCCGTGATATTCCAGATCGGCTCGATCTGGAAAATGTCGCCGACGATCACGGCGCGCCTGGCCAGCGCAAAGGTTGGCGCGCCGATTTCCGGCGCCACTTGTCCCGCTTCATCGACGATCAAGAGATCGATTACATTCCACAGCGGCAGCGGGCGCCCCATCCAGCCCGTGAAATGCGCCGGCGCCATATGGAAATTGGACACCATGCAGGGCGTCAGCTTGGCGAAGCGGCGCAGCATGGCTTCGAGCTTGTATGGCGCCTTCGAATCGGCGCTGCGCTCGCGCAAGCGGGTTTCCATTTCGGCCAGCCAGCAGCCCGACCAATACCAGTCGGCAAACTGGAACATCGGCGCCCTGAGCGCCAGATCGAGCTTGTCGTTCAAGTCGCGCAGGGAGACGTCGGCCCATGGCGCGCAGAGCGGCGGCAGCAGCGCCAGCCAGTCGCTTTGCAGCGCGGCGGCGGCGCCCAGTTGGGCCGTCATCTCAGCCTCGCGCGCCCGCGCGCGCCGGCTCGCCTCGCCGGCTTCCTCGGCGCTGTGCGCCACTTGCGCCAGCGCGGCCCGACTGCGCAGCTTTTCATGCCTGAGCAGGCGCGCGAAATGGTCTTCCACGCCGTCGTCGCGGTGCAGCAAGTCGCCGGCTAGCGGCTGGGCCAGCAAGAAGGCCCGGTCGCGCGCATTGCGGCGGCGTTTGACGGCGCCCAGAAAGGCGAACAAATCGAGCCACAGCGGCGACGTGGCCAGGTAGGCGTTCCAGGCCGCTTCGGCATCCTTGATTTCCTGCGCCTGGCACTGGTGCAGCGCCAGTTCGCGCGTGTGACGGGCCTGACAATCCTGGATGATGCGCCCGGCTTGCGCCAGTTCGTCTTGCGCCAGCGCGATCTGGTGCCCGCATGCATCCATCAGCGCCTGCATGCCGGTGACGGCGCCGACGTTCTCGTCGCCGGCCGTCGCGGCCAGGATGCGATAGCGCTGCGCCACCAGTGTGCGCAACAGTTCGTGGTGGCCACGCAAGAGCTTGCGCAGCCCTGCGATCACCTGCTCGAGAGTGTCGCCGGCGCCCTTCAGCGCGGGCAGCGCGCCAGCCCGTTGCAGATAATGGTTCCTGGCCGCGCCGACCCAGTCCGGCGTTTCAAAGCGCAGGAAATGATGTTCCTTGGGGTTGTTGTAGACCGGGTGTTCCGACTGGCGCGAGGCGGAAGCGAGAAACAGGCCGAAGCCGCCGATGTCGGGCAACCAGCGTTCATGGTCCTGGCCCAGACGGGCAAAGCTGTCGAGCACATTCTCGACCGCCTTGACATTGGTCGATGCGGCCACCACGATCGGGCAGGGCCGGCCCTCGATGGCGGCCATCACCCATTCTTGCGCGACCACGCTTTGCAGCAAGGTGGTCTTGCCGGTGCCGGGCGGGCCGTTGACGGCCAGGATATCGCCATCCTGCAAGCCGAGCAGGCCAGCCATGGCTTCGTGCTGCGACGGCGACAGCGGGTGTTGCCGGTTAATGTGGCCAACCATGTCTTGATAGCGGCTGGCCGCTTTGGCCGGGGGCGGGGGCGGGCGCGCCGCGCGGTCCGGCAAATGGGCCAGCGTCGCCAGCAGCGGCGTCGGACCGCGTTCTTCGGCCAGCAAGTCGTAGAGGCGGATGATGTGCCTGGCCATCACCGGCGGCTCGTAGGCGATGCCGAACCAGCCGTCGAGCAGGCGGTAGTCGTCCAGCGCCAGCAGCGCCAGTGCTGCATCGGAGTCCGGGGCCAGACTTAGGCGGTCCAGCCGGCAGCCGCACACTGTCGCCAGCAATTGCTGCGCCAGTCGCATGGTGTCGCTCAAATTGGCCGGCTTGATGGTCTGCATGGTGAGGAAATCATCGAGCGCGGCCAGGCTGGCAATTGTCGCCTCGCCGATGCCGGGTTCGAGCAGGCGGCGCGGAATCCAGGGCAAGCGTTCCGGATCAGCCAGCAGGGCGCCGTCTTGCGTCAGCAGGCAGGGAAGGCACAGGGGCACCAGATAATCGTC
Organism: Oxalobacteraceae bacterium GrIS 1.11; assembly: GCA_040544385.1. Taxonomy (GTDB): domain Bacteria; phylum Pseudomonadota; class Gammaproteobacteria; order Burkholderiales; family Burkholderiaceae_D; genus Janthinobacterium. The sequence continues at coordinate 24,026 of JBEONR010000041.1, read as the reverse complement.
GGCTGTCGCGCCTCTGCGCCGCACCCCGTGGCTGCTGGCGGGGACCAGCAAGGCGGGGATCAGCAGCAAGGGGATGGGTTTGCTGGCGGGTTGGCCAGTCGTGCCGCCTTCGGCTTGCGTCTTGCTGCTTGAATAGGTCGCCGCGAGCCAGCCTTCGGGCGCCGCCGTGACTTGCCATTCGCCATTTTCCTTGGGGCCGATCTGGATTGCCGGGCAATCGCTTGGCACGGACGGGTGCGATAAGCCGCTGTCGGCCAGCGCGGCGCGCCAATAGGCCAGCAGCGCCTGGGTGGCGTCGGGAAGGAGCGTTTGTTGCTTCATAGTCACTTGGTGGTCGGGTCGCCACTACCGGGTTCGGTATTGCGCTGTCCCGCGCGCCGACGGGACCGGCGGCATCATACTATGCGCGCGCGCGGCCGGGCCGTCGAGTACATTCAAGCGCACTATTGCGCCTGATTTAAGCGGTTTGGAAATTGCGCAAGAACTCCAGCAAGACGTGCGCCGCGATGTCGGCGTCGTCGGCCGTCATGGTTTCCAGGGGATTGTGGCTGATGCCGCCGTTGCCGCAGCGCGTAAACAGCATCGCGACATCGGTAATGGCCGCCATGGACATCGCGTCGTGGCCGGCGCCGGAGGCCAGCTCGAAGCGCGGCAAGCCATGGCGCTCGACCGCCTCGCCCAGTTGGCGCATCAGCCACGGGGCGCAGGGGGCGGCCTTGGCCGAGACGATTTGCCGCACATCGGCGTCGATCCGGCGCCGCGCGCAAATCGCCGCGATGCCGTCGAGCACGTCGGCCACGGCCGCCAGGCGCACGCTATCGTCGGCGGCGCGGATGTCGAGCGAGAGCTTGCAGGCGCCCGGGATCACGTTGACGGAGCCGTCCGGCACCTGCAATTGGCCCACCGTGCCGACCAGCGCATGGCCTTGTGCGCAGCGGCGTTCGACCAGCAGCACGATGTCGGCGGCGGCGGCCGCCGCATCCCTGCGCATGCTCATCGGGGTGGTGCCGGCGTGGCTGGCCAGGCCGGCCAAGTCGATCAGGTAGCGCGAACTGCCATTGATTGCCGTGACCACGCCGAGCGCCAGGTCGCGCTCCAGCAATACCGGTCCCTGTTCGATGTGGACTTCGACAAAGCCCAGCAATTGGGACGGGTCGCGCCCGATGGCGGGGATGGCGGCCGCGTCGTGGCCGGCCGCGGCGATCGCCGCGCCCATGGTCACGCCGTCGGCATCGGTCTGCTCCAGCAAGGAAAGGTCGAACTTGCCGGTTACGGCGTTACTGCCCAGGAAGGTGCTCTTGAAGCGCACCCCTTCTTCTTCGGCGAAGCCGATGACTTCGAAGTGAAAGGGCAGTTTTTCGCCGCGCTCGTGCAAATGCCGGGCGATGGCGATCGGCAGCAAGATGCCGAGGCGGCCGTCGTATTTGCCGCCGTTGCGCACGGTGTCGTAATGCGAGCCGCACATCAAAGTCTTGGCGCCGGCTGAGTCGGACAGGTAGCGTCCCACCACATTGCCGACCGCGTCGATGTGCGTGCTCATGCCGGCCGCGCGCATCCATTGGGCCAATTGCGCGGCCGTGTTGCGGTGCGCCTCGCTCAGGTAGGCGCACGTCAGGTGCTGCTCGCTGTCGCTCCACTGGGCCAGGGTTTCCGACCATTGCATGATGGCGGGGCCGAATTCGAGCGTCACGCCGAGCAAGTCATTGAGGCGCAATTCGGCGATGCGCTTGATCTGGCGCAGGCATTCCGCGATTTCATCGGGGCGCTGGTTTGCCAGGCGGCGCGCGAAGGTGGCGATGATGTGCTGGCGCGTGTAGCCGCGCCCGTCCGGACCCTTGACGGCCAGGATGAAGGGAAAGCCGAATTTGGCCTTGTACTCGGCGTTCAGGCGCTGCAGGGCGGAAAATTCGTCCGGGCTGCACAGGTGCAGGCCGGAGCGGGCTTGTTCCTGGGTCGATTCGGCGGTCAGCTGGCCGGCGATGGCGGCCTTGCCGGCCAATTCCGGGTGGGCCCGTATCAAGGCCAGTTGCTCGTCCGCGCTGGCGATATTGACGACCGCCTGCAGCGCCAGCTTCACGGCGGTGGCGCCGGCAAAGGGGCGCGCGGCGAAAGCCCGCTCGGGTATCCATGGCGAGTGTTCGTAAATGCCGCGCAAGTGGTCGATGAAGCCGGCCCGGTCGCTACCGTTCAAGTCTGAGAGTGTCGTCATGGTTTTTATCCGATCATGCAAGCGCCGATCATATAGCGTGCGGATGGCCCAGATATACGCGGATGCTGATGAACCATATAGTTTAAGACTGCTGCAATGCCTTGGCGGCGGCGCTGATCTGGTCGCGCAGCCATTTGTGCTCGGGCGCCTGGTGCACGCGCTGGTGCCACAACTGGTAAAAACGCATGGGCGGGAACTTCAGTGGCGCCGTGAAGCTTTTCAAAGGCAACGATTTTTCATAGAAGCGCATGAATTGGCGGCCGGTGGTCAAGACCAGGTCGGTTTGCGTCAGCATATACGGGATCAGGCCGAAGTAGGGCGATTCGACCACCACATTGCGCTGCATGTTTTGGCGCGCCAGGAAGGCGTCGATCACGCCATGGTAGCCGGGCACCATTTGCGAGGGTGCGATGTGCGGCAGGCTCAGGTAATCCTCGACCGTCATCGCGTCGCTCGCGGTGCGCCGCGCGTAAGGCGCTTCGGCGCGCATGGTGCAAATGATGGGGTCCTCGAACAGCTTGGAAATGTGTAAATGGGCGGGCGGTTCGTCCCAATTGGCGATCACCAGGTCGAGGTCGCCGTCCGACAATTGGCGGATATGGTCGATGCCCGGTCCCAGGCTGTGGATCACGACCCGGCTCTTCGGCGAGCCGTGCCGCAGCAGTGCCACCACGTTCGGCAAGAACTGGCTGTCGAGGTAATCGGGCGCCGCAATGTGGAAGGTGCGCGCCTCTTCTTGCGCCACGAACGGGGCTTTCTTGACGAACAGGCTTTCAGTCTGGTCGAGGATGCGCTTGGCGGGAATCAGCAAGCTTTCGCCATGCTGGGTCGGCACCATGCCGCGCGCGCCGCGCACCAGCAGCGGGTCGCCCGTGAGTTCGCGCAATTTGCGCAGCGACGCGGAAATCGACGGCTGCGGCTGGTTCAGCTTGAGGGCGACCCGCGAAACGTTTTTCTCGACCAAGAGCAGGTAAAGAATCCGGATGAGGTGCAAATCGAGGTGTTGCGGCAGGCTGGACATTGCGTGGGAGACCCGTTGTATATGGACTGGAGTATGTCAAATATACGATATATTTCATATCCCGTGGAGCAATTCAGTTTATCTTCTGTACCTTGCCCCAGTTCCAGCCCCGCGTCGATTGAAGGAATGTTATGGAAGTATTTGCTTATTTGATCCCCTATGCCCTTGAGTGGCTCAATTTGATCGTGCGCTGGTTGCACATGATCACCGGCATCGCCTGGATCGGCGCCTCGTTTTATTTCGTCTGGCTCGACAATTCGATCCGCCCGCCGGCACCCGGTTCCGAACTGGCCAGGAAGGGCGTGTCGGGCGAATTGTGGGCGGTGCATGGCGGCGGTTTTTACAATCCGCAGAAATACCTGGTGGCGCCGGCCGAATTGCCGAAGGACTTACATTGGTTCAAGTGGGAAGCATATTCCACCTGGCTGTCCGGCATCGCGCTCTTGACCATCGCCTATTATTTCAACGCCCAGGCGATGATGATCGATAAATCGGTGGCCGACCTTGGCAGTTGGCAAGCGATCGGCATCGGCATCGGAGCGCTGGTGCTGGGCTGGGCCGTCTATGATGGCTTGTGTCGCTCGCCGCTGGCCAAGCATGAATTATTGTTTGGCGTGGTGGTGTTCGCGCTGCTGGTGGGCGCCGCCTATGCGCTGACCCATTTGCTGAGCGGGCGCGCCGCATATATCCACATCGGCGCGATGATAGGCAGCATCATGGTCGGCAATGTCTTGATGCTGATCATACCCGGCCAGCGCAAGATGGTCGAGGCCATGGCGGCCGGCAAGCTGCCCGACCCCATGCACGGCATGCGTGCCAAGCAGCGCAGCGTGCACAATAATTACTTCACCTTGCCGGTGCTGTTCATCATGATCAGCAACCATTACGCGATGACTTACCGCCACGAGCACGCCTGGCTGGTACTGGCCTGTATCATGGCGGCCGGCGTCCTGATACGCCACTTCTTCAATCTGCGCCACAAGGGCCGCGTGGTGTGGGGCTATCCCCTGGCCGGCATCGCGCTTTTGCTGGCCGTGGCCGTGGCGATCGCGCCGGCGCCGCCGGTGGCGCAAGCGGGCGGCGATCCGGCGACGCAATTTGCCAAGGTGCAAATGGTGGTCCAGCAACGCTGCGTGGCTTGTCATTCGGCGCATCCGACCCAGCCCGGCTTCGCGGCGGCGCCGGCCGGTATCATGCTCGACAGCGGCGACGCGATCCACCAGCACGCGGCGCAATTGTATAAGCAAGCCGTGCAACTGAAAGCGATGCCGATTGCCAACCTGACCAATATGACGGACGCCGAGCGCGCCTTGCTGGGCGCCTGGTTCGAGGCTGGCGCCAAGTAAGCTTTAACCGAATAGACGGGCGCCGCCCCGGCGCCGAGAGGAAAACATGAGCAATACACGCGAACAACTGAGTATTCAACTGAGCCAGTGGATCGATGCCCATTTCGACGAGGAAGTGGCATTCTTGCAGCAAGTGATACGGGTGCCGACCGACACGCCGCCCGGCAACAACGCGCCGCACGCGGACCTCGTCGCCGAGCTGGTGCAAGCGTTTGGCTGGCAAGCCGAAAAGCACGCGGTGCCGCAACAGGCGGTGCGCGACTACGGCATGGAAAGCATCACCAATTTGATCGTGCGCCGGCCCTACCAGGCTGGCGGCCCGACGCTGGCGCTGAACGCGCATGGCGACGTGGTGCCGCCGGGCGAGGATTGGACTTTCCCGCCCTATGGCGGCGTGATACAGGACGGTTTCATTTACGGGCGCGCCGCCGCCGTCTCGAAATGCGATTTCGCGACCTATATTTTCGCCACCCGCGCGCTCGAAGCGCTGGGCGTACCATTAAAGGGCAATCTGGAATTGCACTTCACCTATGACGAGGAATTCGGCGGCTTGCTGGGACCGGGCTGGTTGCTCGAACAAAAGCTGACCCGGCCCGATTTCGTCATCGCGGCCGGTTTCAGCTACAACATCGTCACCGCCCACAATGCTTGTTTGCAACTGGAAATCACGGTACACGGCAAGGCCGGCCACGGGTCCATGCCGGAAACGGGGCATGACGCGCTGCAAGCGGCGAACAAGATCTTGAACGCGATTTACGCCCAGTTGCCGGAACTTAAAAAGATCAAGTCGAAGGTGGCCGGCATCGATTCGCCGACCATGCTGGTGGGGCGCATCGATGGCGGCAGCAATACCAATGTGGTGCCGGGCAAGGTGGTCATGAAAATGGACCGGCGCATGATACCGGAAGAAGACACGGCGCAAGTCGAAGCCCAGGTGCGCGCCATGATAGAAGAAGCCGTGCGGGGCGAGCCGGGCATCCGCGTCGAGATCAAGCGTTTGCTGCTGTCGCACGCGCTGCGTCCGCTGCCCGGTTCCGGGCAACTGGTCGCCAGCCTGCAAAAAAATGCCCGCGCCATCTTGGGCGAGGACATTCCCGCGCAAGGCACGCCCTTGTACGCGGACGCGCGCCTGTATGGCGAGCAGGGGATTCCGGCCGTGCTATACGGCGCCGGCCCGCGCACGGTGCCCGAGTCGAACGCGAAAAAGGCCGATGAAAGGCTGGCGCTGGAAGACTTGCGCAAGGCTACCAAGGTGGTCGCGCTGACCCTGCTCGATTTTCTCGCGGCCTGAGCCTTCAGGAAGGGGACATCCGAAGCCGCTCAAACCAGTATCGTTCGGCAGGTCCGTATTCCAGTGTACATGTCCGGGCCGATACTGGCGCGCTGCAATTCCGGCATAATGTGGCGCATCAGGGCGGCCCCGATGGTCGGGACCGCCACCGCTGGGGTGAGGCAAGCCTCAGCCCAGCGTGATCCCCCGAGAGGAATAGTGATGTACGAACAGAATATGATGGCGTGCTGGAGCGATATGGATTTCAATAGCCATATGCGCAACACGGCCTTTCTCGACAAGGCCAGCGATATCCGCATGATTTTCCTGGCGGAAAAGGGTTTTCCGGTCAGCGAATTCCAGCGCCTGCAAATCGGCCCGGTGGCAATGAAGGATGAGATCGCGTATTTCAAGGAAGTGATGCTGCTCGACCCATTGCGCGTCACGCTGGAAGTGGCCGGCATGTCGGTGGACGGCAGCCGCTGGATCTTGCGCAGCGATATTATCCGTTCGGACGGCAAGCTGGCGGCGCGCGTCAGCAGCGTCGGCGGCTGGCTCGATTTGACGGCCCGGAAATTGACCGTGCCGCCGCCAGCCTTGTTGGCGGCCTGGCATTCGGTGTCGCGCACCGATGACTTTCAGGAATTGAACTCAAGCATCAAGTAAGCTTGGCCCAAGGCTGGCTCCGATTGCCGTATCATAGCCGGCATTATCCAGCCCATACCGACACCCGTGCATCAACATGACTTGATTAGCTGCCATGACTGTGGCGTATTGCATCGCAGGCGCGCGCTGCAGGCGCGGCAAAAGGCGCGCTGCACGCGCTGCCGCGCGGTGCTATACCGTGGCAGTTCGGCCGACTTGAACCGGGTGGTGGCGCTGACCCTGGGCGCCGCGCTGGTCTTCCTGATCGCCCAATTCTTCCCCATCGTCGAGCTGGAAATCAATGGTCGGCGTTCCAGCGCGACCCTGATCGGCGCCATCCATGTCTTGTGGTCGCAGCAAATGCGCTTGGTGGCGTCCATGGTGTTTTGCTCTACCATCATGTTCCCCGCGATAGAATTGGGCGCGCTGCTGTATGTGGCGCTGGGCTTGCGGGCCGGCGTCAAGGCGCCCGGCTTCAACCCGGTCTTGCGCGCGGTGCGGGCGGCGCGCCGCTGGGGCATGACGGAAGTGCTGATGCTGGGCATCCTGATCACCGTCATCAAGATGACCAGCCTGGCGCGCGTGGCGCCGCAAGCTGGCCTGTTCGCCTTTGCCGCCCTGACCGTGATGCTGGCGCTGGTCTTGTCGTTCGACCCGAAGACGCTGTGGCAGATCGGTGACCAGTTGGCGCCGCGCCCGCGCCCGCCCGTCTTATACGCGGCGCTGCTGGCGGGCGAGCCGCTGCCTTGCCACGCCTGCGGCCTGGTGGCGCTGCGCGCGCCCGGCCGCCAGCATTGCGCGCGCTGCGGCGGCGCGCTGCACCGGCGCCATCCCGACAGCTTGAACCGGACCTGGGCCTTGCTGATCGCGGCGATGATTTTGTATATCCCGGCCAATCTGCTGCCGGTGATGTATACCCATTCCCTGTTCGGCACCGAAGACGACACCATCATGAGCGGGGTGCTTTTTTTCTGGAATAGCGGCTCGAAAGGCCTGGCGGCGATCATTTTCACCGCCAGCATCGTGGTGCCGATGCTCAAGCTGGGGGTGCTGACGCTGTTGACCTGGACCGCGCAGCGCCGCTCGCGCTGGCGCCCGCAGCAGCGCACCAAGCTGTATCGTCTGGTCGAGTTCATCGGACGCTGGTCGATGCTCGATATTTTTGTCGTCACACTGACCGTCGCGCTGGTGCGTTTCCAGTCGCTGGCGGTGATCACGGCCGGCCCGGGCGCGCTCGCGTTCGGTTCGGTGGTGGTGCTGACCATGCTGGCGTCGATGCAATTCGACCCGCGCCTGATCTGGGACCATCTGGCCCCCCATGGAGAAAAACATGTCTGAAAAAGAGGACGTCATCGTCCATCCGCCCGCGCCATCCCTGCCCGAACCCGATCTCGATCCCGTCAACCGCTGGCTGCCCTCGCTGGTCTGGCTGATTCCGCTGCTGGCGGCCCTGATCGGGGTCAGCCTGGTGGCCAAGTCGCACTTCGACCAGGGGCCGACGGTGACCGTCAGTTTCCGCAGCGCCGAAGGCCTGGAGCCGGGCAAGACCAAGGTCAAGTACAAGGATGTCGAGATCGGCCTGGTGCGCGCCATCACGCTCGACACGGATTTGTCGAAGGTGCTGGTGACGATCGACATGCGCAAGGACGCCAGGCGCTTCGCCAGCGGCGACACGCGCTTCTGGGTGGTGCGCCCGCGCGTCGGCGCGAGCGGCGTGTCGGGCTTGACAACCTTGCTGTCGGGCGCCTATATCGGGGTCGACGCGGGCAAGTCGGAAGAGAGCAAGGATAGCTTCGTCGGGCTGGAAAACGCGCCGCCGGTGGCGGTCGACCAGAAGGGACGGATGTTCAATTTGCGCGGCGCCAGCCTCGGTTCGATCGATATCGGCTCGCCCGTGTTTTATCGGCGCGCGCAAGTGGGCCAGGTCATCAGCTTCGCGCTCGACAAGACTGGCAGCGGCGTCAGCATGATGGTCTTCATCAACGCCCCCTACGATCAATTTGTCGGCCAGAATTCGCGCTGGTGGCATGCCAGCGGCATCGACGTGCGGCTCGATTCGAATGGCTTCAAGCTGAGCACGCAGTCGCTGGCGGCGATGGTGGTGGGCGGCCTGGCCTTCGAATCGCAGAACGGCCAGAGGCCCGATCAGATGGCGGCCGACGGCGCCACCTTCGCGCTGGCCGCCGACCAGGCCAGCGCGATGCTGGAACCGGACGGCACGCCGATTTCGACCGTGTTTTATTTCGACCAGTCGCTGCGCGGCCTGGCGCCGGGCGCCAGCGTCGATTTCCGTGGCATCGTGCTGGGCGAAGTGCGCTCGATCGGGGTCGAGTTCGACCCGGTCAAGAAGAGTTTCCGCATGCCGGTGACGGTTGACCTGTATCCGGGCCGCCTCGGCAAACGTTTCCAGCAATCGCTGGAAGACCAGTTTCGCAACGCCGGCCACGACGTGCTGCAACGGCTGGTCAGTCGCGGCTTGCGCGCGCAACTGCGCACCGGTAATCTGCTGACCAGCCAACTGTATATCGCGCTCGACTTTTTCCCGAATTCGGCGCCCGTCAAGCTCGATTTCAAGCAATATCCGATGGAAGTGCCAACCGTGCCGAACAGCCTGGACGAGTTGCAAACCCAGATCGCCAGCATCGTCAAGAAACTCGACCAGGTGCCGTATGCCGATATCGCCGCCAACTTGAATGGAACCCTGAAAAACGCAAATGGCTTGTTCAAGCAACTTGACGGCCAAGTGCTGCCGGAAATGAAGGATACGCTGTCGGCCGCCAAACACACTTTCGGCGCGGCCGAGCAAGTGTTGCAAAAGGATTCGCCGCTGCAATCGGACATGCGCCAGGCCTTGCAACAATTGACGCAAACCTTACAATCGCTCAATGCCTTGTCCGACTATCTGGAACGCCATCCGGAAGCGCTTATCCGTGGTAAAAATGGAGATCAGAAATGAGCAACTCGCGCCTTGCGCTATGGACGGCTTGCGCCGCGCTGGCCGGCTGCGCCGCGCCCCAGGCCGAGCATTTTTATACCCTCAACGGCGGCGCCAAGGCCGGTGCCAGCGCCGCTGTCAATTACTATGTCGAAGTGCTGGCCGTGAGCATGCCGCCGCAAGTGAGCCGCAACCAATTGGTCGTCAACGGCGCCGACGGGCGCGTCGAAGTGCTCGAACAAGAGCGCTGGGCCGGTCCGCTGGCGGCCGAAGTCGGGCAAGCGCTATCGTTGGGCATCACCGGCGAACTGGGCGCGATCGACGTGTACCGCACGCCCTATCCGGAAACCTTGCCGGTCTACCGGATCAGCACCAATGTGCAGCGCTTCGAGTCGGCGCCGGGGCGCTACGCGCTGATTGACGCGGTCTGGAGCGTGCGCCAACTGGCCACCGGCAAGGTACTCACTTGCCGCAGCGTGGTCGATGAAAAAGTGGTGCCCGGCTACGACGCGCTAGTGGCCGGCCAGCGCCGCGCCCTGAGCCGGATTGCCGCGCAAATGTCGAGCGCGATTCGCGGCTTTTCAAGGGCTGCAACGGGCTGCGGCGATGCTTCGGCTTCGAGCGGCCAGCCGTGACGCGCTGCACACGCATGCTGCTGGCCGTCACGCTGCTCCTCGCGGCGGGCATCGTGGCCCTGCTGGCCGACGGCTTGTGGGACAAGGTCGGGCGCTGCGATGTCGCCATCGTCCTCGGTTCCAAGGTCGAACTGGATGGCCGGCCTTCGGCGCGCCTGGCGGCCCGGCTGGACAAGGCCGTCGAGTTGTACCGGGCCGGCATGTTCCGCGCCGTGATCGTCAGCGGCGGCTTGGGCAAGGAAGGTTACGACGAGGCGACGATCATGCGCGCCTACCTGGTCGCCCATGCGATCCCGGTCGCCGCCATCCTCGTCGATAGCGCCGGCGTCGACACGGCGGCGACGGCGCGCAATAGCGCCGCGCTGATGAAATCGCACGGTTTTTCCAGCGCGCTGGTGGTGACTCAATATTTCCACATCACGCGCTGCAAGCTGGCGCTGCGCGCCAATGGCGTCATGGCGCTGTATTCGGCCCACGCCGACTGGTTCGAGTGGCGCGATCTATATTCCACGCTCAGAGAAGCGCTGGCAATCCCGGTATACTTGGCTTCCAGCTTGCGCGCTTAGCAGCCGATCACCCGTAGCCGGTTGCTGCAGCGCGCCGGCATGGCCGGCACCAGACCGGTCTGACTGAGCGCGGATCGCCATCCAGTAGCACACTACGCTCCGTTCCCATGGTGGCGGCGACCTTGGCCAATCGCGCCATCGTTGCCTCAAGCAGCCTTGTGGTACGAACCGCAGCGCCGTGCCGAGTCCGCAGACCCGGTTTAGCGTGGACCCGCACGCTTCAATCCATTCCGCCTCACCTGCCTGAGCCGCCAGAAAAGCCAACAGTATTTATCAATTAATTCTTGTAAATACAAATGATAGTGATTATCATTTGTATTTACAGAATTATGAAGGCGTCAGCCTGGCTTGCTTGTCAATCCAGGCTGGTCCATGAACACGGGAAAAGGAGCGCATATGCAGCAAGCGGACGTGAAACTGTCGCATCGGGTCGTCATCAACGGGCAAGGCCAATATTCAGTATGGCCGGCGCACAAGAAATTGCCTGGCGGTTGGCAAGCGACGGGCTTTGAAGATGGCCGCCAAGCGTGCCTGGAGCATATCGCCGTGGTGTGGACCGATATGCGCGCATACAGCTTGCCAGTGGCGCGCAATGGGGGAGGCTTCCATGGATGAGGTCTTGCCGGGTGGGCGCGCCGTCGAACTGGCCTCGCCGGCGCAGCGCAGCCTGTGGTTCCTGACGCAACTGGCGCCAGGCGCGCAGCGCCTGCATATCCGGGTCGAACTGCGCTGGCAGCAAGCGCCCAGTCCGACCGCGCTGGCGCAATGCCTGAGCCGCTTGCAGGAACGGCACGCGATTTTGCGCACCACCTTTCACCGCCTGCCGTGGGGCGCTATCGAGCAGCGCCGCGACAGCGCCGCGCCCTGGGTGCTGGAAACGCGGGGCGACTATCCGCAATGGGCGGTGCAGCAAAATTTCGATCTGGAACATCAGCCCGGCATCAAGGCCTGGCTCGATGGCGCGACCCTGGTGCTGGCCGTGCATCGCATGGTGGCCGATTGCGCATCGGTCGACATCTTGCTGGCCGACTTGTTGCGCGCTGATGGGGCGGCGTTGCCAAGCGCGCCGCAAGGGCCCCGTTTCGACGAGGTTGCGGCGGCCCAGTTGGCGCGGCTAGACGAGGGTGCCTGCGGCGTCGACACGCGCTACTGGCTCGCCAAGCTGGCGCACGGTTCGCCGGCGCTGGCGCTGGCCCTCGATCATCCGCGCACGGCAGCGCGCACCTGGGCCGACGCGCAAGTGGAGATCCAGCTCGATGGCCTCTGGTATCAGGGCTTGCAAGCGTTTTGCCAGCTGCATGCAGTGCGGCCGGAGCAGGCGCTGCGGGCCGCCTTTGCCGTCTTGCTGTACCGCCATACGGCGCAAGAAAATATCCGGATGGCGACGCTGGACGCGGGCCGCGACGGCGCCCTGGCCGCTCTGGTCGGGCCGCTGGAAAACCTGCTGGTGTCGAGTTTGACGCTGGCCGGCAGCCTGTCTTTCGCCGCCTTGTTGCGGCAAGTCCGGGACGAAGATGCGGCCAATCTGGCCCATGCCGGCCTGCCGTTTGCGCGCTTGCTGGAAAGCTTGAACGCGGATGGCATGCAAAAACATGCCTTGCCCTTCCAGGCCGCTTATGTGTGGCGCGCCAGCCATGAAGACATCGCAGCGATCCATCAAGTCGAGCTGCACATCGATGAAGACCAGTCCTTGCGGGTCGACTTGCTGCTGCGCGTCAGCGAGCGCGGTGGCGGCTTGACGCTGACCTTGGCCTACGCTGCCAGCCTGTTCCAGCCGGCCACTGCAGCGGCGCTGCTGGAACGCCTGCTGGTGCTGCTGCGCCAAGCGCTGGCGGCGCCCCAGGCCCGCCTCGATGCATTGCAATTGCTCGACCAGGATGAACTCGAGCGCCTGAGCGCGCCGTGGCCGGCGCCTTTCTACCAGCCGCTCCCGGTGCACCAATTGATGGAAGGCCAGTTGGCGCGCCATGGCGCGCGGCCGGCCCTGGTGTGCGGCGACGCTACGCTGAGCCACCAGCAAATGCATGCGGCCGCCAATCGCCTGGCGCGCCACCTGCGCGCCATCGGCGTGACGGCCGAGACGCGCGTGGGCGTGGCGCTGGAACGGGGCGTCAATTTGATCGTGGCCCTGCTGGCCGTGTTCAAGGCGGGCGGCGCGCTGGTGCCGATCGATCCGGCCTATCCGGCAGAGCGGATCCGCCATCTCCTCGACGATGCGGCGGTGACTTGCCTGCTGACCCAGGAAGCGTTGCTGGCGAAGCTGCCGGCGACGGGCTGCACGATCCTGCTCGATACCCTGGACTTGAGCGCCATGCCGGCCGAGGCGCCCGCCGTGGCGGTGGCGCCGGAACAACTCGCCTACATCATCTATACCTCCGGTTCCACCGGGCGCCCGAAAGGCGTGGCGGTGGCGCACGGACCGCTGTCGCTGCATTGCCAGGCGACGGCGGATTTGTATGAAATGAGCGCCCAATCGCGCGAGTTGCATTTCCTCTCGATCAGCTTCGACGGCGCGCATGAACGCTGGATCGTGCCGCTGCTTGCCGGCGGCTGCGTGGTCTTGCGTCCGGCCGCCTTGTGGAGCGCGGCCGAAACCCATGCCGCGCTGCGCGCGCAGCGTATCAACAATGCCGGTTTCCCGACCAGCTATCTGCAGCAATTGGCGCAATGGGCCGAGGGCCGTCCATCCGGGCCGCCGCTGCGCCTCTTGTCTTTCGGCGGCGAAGGCATGCCACGCGCGACGTTCGAGCAAGTCAAGCGCGCGCTGGCGCCCGATTGCCTGATCAACGGCTACGGCCCGACTGAAACGGTGATCTCGCCGCTGGCCTGGAAGGTGGCCGGCGATGCCAGTTTCGAGGGCGCGTTCGCGCCGATCGGGCGTGCCGTCGGTCCGCGCCGCGCCTATGTGCTCGACGCCGACCTGAATCCGCTGCCGCCCGGGGTGGCCGGCGAGCTGTATATCGGCGGCGCCTGCTTGGCCAGGGGTTACCACATGCAGCCGGCGGCAACGGCCGAGCGCTTCATTCCCGACCCGTTTTCCGGGCGCGGCGGGCGCCTGTACCGGACCGGCGACCAGGTGCGCTGGCGCGCCGACGGCATCATCGAATACCTGGGACGGCTGGACCAGCAAGTGAAGGTGCGCGGCTTCCGTGTCGAACTCGGCGAAATCGAAGCGGCGCTGGGCTGCATCGAGCAGGTGGCGGACGCGGTGGCGACGCTGCACCAGGGTGCTCAAGGCGGCAAGCTGCTGGCCTATGTGGTGGCGGCAGCCGGCGCGACGCTGGACGGCGCCGCCCTGCGCGCGCAATTGGCGCGCCGCCTGCCCGACTACATGGTGCCGGCCGCCGTCATGGTGCTCGAGGCGCTGCCGATTTCGCCGAACGGGAAAATCGACCGCAAGGCGCTGCCGCCGCCGGCCGCCGCGCCGCGCCAGATCACGCCGCCCGCCACCGAGCTGGAACGGCAATTGGCGCGCATCTGGCGCGAGGTGCTGCAATTGCCGCAAGTGGGCGTCGACGACAATTTCTTCGAGCTGGGCGGCGATTCCCTGAGCGCCTTGAAAGTGCTGTGCATGCTCGATGGGGTGCTGCCCGGGCATACGGTCGGCATCGTTGACCTGTTCAATTATCCGGATATCGGCCAATTGGCCAAGGCGCTGAACGGGCAGAAAATCGCTTCCAGCGAAGTGGTGCACTTGCGGCGCGGTGGCACGCGCCCGATGTTGTATTGCTTCCCCGGTTTGCTGGTCAGCACCCGCGACTATGCTGCCCTGGTCGACTTCCTGGGGCCGGAGCAGCCGGCCACCGGTTTCATTTGCCATTCGTTGTCGGCCGCTCAGGATGGGGCCGCGCCGGGCGTGGCCGCCCAGGCGCGGCGCTACGCCGACTATATCCGCGCCCACAGCGCAGGCCAGCCCTGCATCTTGCTGGGCTGGTCGTGGGGCGGAATTCTTGCCTTTGAAGCGGCGCGCCTGCTGGCCGACAGCGTCGACGTGAAATTCGTCGGCATGCTCGATGTCTGCGCGCTCGACGCCGAATTCGCCGTCGGCGGCGAGCGCCCGATGGCCGCCGCCGGGCGTGCCCGCCTGCAGGGCGCGATCGACGCCTGGCTGGCCGGCAGCGCGATGAGCGGGCAGTGGTTGCAATTGTTCGAGCGCATGGATGCCACCGTGTATACCCAGTTCCTGCATTACGTCAACAACAGTCCCGACAGCTTGCCGCTGGACGGACCCGACATCGGCAGCCGCGAGCATATTTTCTGGACCTTGATGGATAACGCGCTGCTGTTCCGCGATTACGCGCTGGAACCGTTCGATTGCCGTATCCATGCGTGGATCGCCGAGGATTCGTTGTTGCGCGGCATGAACGTGATCGACTGGCGCCAGTATTCGGCGCGGGTGGAGCGGGTCGATCCTATCCCCGGCAGCAGCCATTTGAGCATCATCGGCGACCCGCAATTCCACCGTAGTTTCGCGCACAGCCTGGAACAGGCCCTGGCGCGGCATGAATATCTTGATAAGGCAGTCATTGAATGCGACAGCAATTGAATAAGAACATGCGGCGCCTGGGCCGGGTCGCCGGCACGCTGCTCATGAGCGGCGCTTGCCAGGCGCACGCGAGCGAGACGACGCTGCCGGAAATCCTGGTGCAAGACAGCGCCGAGACGGGGACGCGGCGCGCCTCCGTCGGCAGCAAGACGGAAACCGATATCCTGGCGCTGCCGCAATCGATCTCGGTGCTGGAGCGCGCGCGCCTGGAGGCGCAGCAAGCCCAGAGCATCCCGCAGGCGCTGCGCTACACGGCCGGCATGCAAGTGGAAAATTCCGGCCTCGACCCGCGTTTCGATCAATACCTGATCCGTGGTTTCGATTCAGGCTCGGGCGGCGTGTTCCGCGACGGCTTGAATTTACCGACCCGCGGTTTCGCCGGCTTTACGCTCGAGCCTTACGGCCTGGAGCGGCTGGAAGTGTTGCGCGGCCCCAGTTCCGCGCTGTACGGCCAGACCGAGGCGGGCGGCATGGTGAACGCGCTCAGCAAGCGTCCGCCGGAGGAGCGCCTGGGCGAGTTGGCCATCACTTACGGCAATTTCAACCGGAAACAAGTGGCCGCCGACCTCGGCGGTCCGCTCGATGCCAAGGGGCAATGGCGCTACCGTTTGACCATGCTGGCGCGCGAAGCCGGCGGCCAGGTCGACCATACCAGCGACAATCGGCGCTATCTCGCGCCGGCGCTGAGCTGGCAGCCGGACGCCGATACCTCGCTGACCTTGCTGGCTTACCTGCAGAGCGACAATGTGCCGCCGAATTTCTATCTGCCGGCCGTCGGCACACGGCAAGCGGGGCCGTATGGCCGGATACCCGTCAGCCGCTTCGTCGGCGAACCGGGCGTCGACCATTTCAAGAGCGATCAGCAAAGCCTCGGCTATGTTTTTGAAAAACACCTCGCGCCGGCCTGGACGGTGCGTCAAAACCTGCGCTATTCCAAGGTCAAGGTCGATTACCACAGCCTGTACGTGACGGCCTTGCAAGCCGATGGCCGCAGCGTCGAGCGCGCCAATTTCCAGGTCAATCAAGAGGCGCGGGTCTTCAGCGCCGACCAAAGCCTGGAATGGCGCCGCCGCTTCGGCCAGGCCGAAAACAGCTTGCTGGCCGGCCTCGATGTCAGCCGCTCGACGCTCGACGGGCGCCAATACCTGGGTGTCGCGCCGGTCCTCGATGTGTACGCGCCGGTGTATGGCCAGGCGCTGCCAGCGGCGCCGCCGAGCGAGGACAGGCGCAACGTGTTGTCGCAAACGGGGTTCTATCTGCAAAACCAGCTGAAATTGTCTGAGCAATACCTGATCACGGCCGGCCTGCGGCGCGACCTCAGCAGCGTGCGCAATGACGATCGCCTCGCTGCCCAGCACAGCGGACAAGACGATCAAGCGAACACGGGCCGCATCGGCTTGACTTGGCTGGCTCCGAACGGCATCGCGCCCTATGTCAGTTATGCCAATTCCTTTCGTCCCGTGATCGGCCAGGCGGCCGATGGCGCCAATTTCATTCCGGAGCGGGGACGGCAAACGGAGGTGGGCGTGAAATGGGCGCCGCCCCTGCGGCAAACCCTGTTCACGGCGGCCTGGTTCGACTTGCGCAAGCGCAATGTGCTGGCGGCGGATCCCGAGCATTTGGGGAGCGGCGCCCAGATCCAGCGCGGCGAAGTGCGCGTGCGCGGCCTGGAATTGGAAATCGACACCGAGCTGGACAAGAACTGGCGCATGAATGCCGCCTATACGGGCTTGGACGCGACACTGGGCGGCGAAGGCGGCAAGCGTCCCGCGATGGTGCCGCGTAGCAATTTCTCGGCCTGGATCGAGCGCAAGCTCGCGCATGGCTGGCGGGCCGGCCTGGGCTTGCGGCGCGTCGGCGCCCGCTTCGGCGACGACGCCAATACGCTTGCCGACCCCGGTGTGAATCTGTTCGACGCCATGCTCGGCTATCGCCACGGGGCCTGGGACGTGGCGCTCAATGTGAACAATCTGGCCGACAAAATCCATGTCGCCAATTGCGCCGGCGACGGCACCTGTATTTACGGCGCGCGGCGCCAAGCCCTACTGTCGCTGCGCTACGCGTGGTGAAGCGACCCCCTTTCATGCATTTTCAAGGAGCGAACATGAGCAATACGACATATTTCCGCAGCGCGATACTGGCGGCCCACCCTTTCGACGTGCACTACCAGGACGCGGCGCTGACCGTCAGCCAGGGCGGACAAACCGTGCTGCAACTGGGCGTGGACCTGGGCCAGCAGTGCTGCTTAAGCCGCTTGCCCGGGGTGCCTGGCCAGGGCCGGCAAGTCGAGGCCTTGCTGGCGGCGCTGGAAACGGTGAGCGCGACGCATCCCGGCTTGACGTCGATCACTTTGCGGGCCGAACAATGGGGCGAGGTGGCAGCCGAATTGTCGGCGCGCGGGATTGCGCTGCCCGACGGCGCGGCGCTGACGGTCGACCTGGCGCTGCTGTGGCAATTGCCCGAACTGTGGCTGGCCAAGGCGGCGCAGCAGCCGTATCCGCAGGCGCACCGGCGCAGCGGCGAACGCTGGCATCCGCTGCGTCCGCCGAAGCCAGCCTCGTATGTGTACGAGCGTTATATTCCCTGGCTGGGACAAAGCATTGCGTTTCGCGTCGCCAGCGTCGAGCAAGACTTGGACATCTTGCATAAATGGATGAACGATCCCCGCGTCGCCCAGTTTTTCCAGGAAGAGGGCGATCTCGATTATCACCGCCGCTATCTGCATGCCCGCCTCGACGATCCGCACATGTTGCCGCTGATCGCAGAATTTGACCGGGTCCCCTTCGGCTATATGGAAGTGTATTGGGCGCAAGAAAACCGCCTGGGGCCGTATTACGACGCCCACGATTACGACCGTGGCTGGCATGTGCTGGTCGGCGAAGCGGCTTACTCGGGCGGCCAGTGGATCAGCGCCTGGCTGCCCTCGCTGATGCATTACATGTTTCTCGACGAACCGCGCAGCCAGCGCATCGTGGGCGAACCGGCCGCCAGCCACTTGCGCCAGATCAGGAACCTGGAACGTTCGGGTTTCGCGGCGCTCAAGGATGTCGAGTTTCCGCACAAGCGCGCGACGCTGGTGATGCTGCTGCGCGAAAAGTATTTCGCGAATCGCCTGTGGCGGCCCAATTCGCTCAATTCCTGACTCCCTTGTCGCTCAATTTCCACCTTTAAAAAGAGATCGTGCTCATGTTTGCAGAACAAAGAATATACGACATCGTCGGGGTCGGTTTTGGCCCTTCCAATCTTTCGCTGGCGATCGCGCTCGATGAAATCCAGCAAGCGGGCGCGCGGGAATTATCGCATTGCTTCATCGAACGCCAGAGCCAATTCACGTGGCACGGCAATATGCTGTTGCCGGGCACGGATATGCAGATTTCCTTCCTCAAAGATCTGGTTTCCCTGCGCAATCCGACCAGTCCCTTTTCGTTCATCAATTACCTGCGCCATTGCAATCGCCTGGAAGCGTTCATCAACCAAAAAACCTTCTTCCCGAGCCGGATCGAATTCAATGCCTACCTGCGCTGGGCCGCCGGGCATTTCGACGCGCAATGCCATTATGGCGAAACCGTGACACGCATCGTGCCGGAATATAAGAACCGGGATGTGGTGGCGCTGCAAGTCCATTCCAGCGACGCGGCCGGCCGGGAGCGCTTGCGGCGCAGTCGCAGCCTGGTCTTCGCCCCCGGCGGCACGCCCTATATTCCTGATTGTTTCGCGGGCAAGGCCGACGAGCGGATTTTCCATTCCTCGCGCTATCTCGGCGAAATCGAGCGCCAGCGGCTCGACGAGGGCGCCGACGTGGCGCTGGCGGTGGTGGGCGGCGGCCAAAGCGCGGCGGAAATCTTCCTCGACCTGGT
Organism: Oxalobacteraceae bacterium GrIS 1.11; assembly: GCA_040544385.1. Taxonomy (GTDB): domain Bacteria; phylum Pseudomonadota; class Gammaproteobacteria; order Burkholderiales; family Burkholderiaceae_D; genus Janthinobacterium. The sequence continues at coordinate 4,996 of JBEONR010000041.1, read as the reverse complement.
GGGGCGCTATCCGAATGCGAAAATCGATTTGATCTTGCGCGGCTCGGCCTTGAAGCCATCCGAGGACGGCCCCTCGATCAACCATATCTTCGACCCCGATTACACCGATTTTTTCTTTGGGCAGACGGCAACGGTGCGGCAATCGCTGTTGTCCGAATTTCGCCATACCAATTATGCGGTGGTCGATAGCGACTTGATCGAGAAAATCAGCGCCTTGCTGTATGCGCAGCGCGTGAGCGGCAAGGAGCGGCTGCGGGTGCTGGCATCGTCGACGATAGACGAGGTCGATTGCGACGCCGACGGCATCACGCTGGCCATCGGCCAGCCGCACCTGGAGCGGCGTCACACTTGCCGCTACCAGCGCCTGGTAGTGGCGACCGGCTACCAGCGCGACACCAGCCAGGCGCTGCTGGGCGGTCTGACCGAGGAATTGGCCGGCTTTACCATCGCCCGCAATTACCAGTTGCAAACGCCGGCCCATTTCTTGCCGCCCATCTTCGTCCAGGGCGCGTCGGAAAGCACGCATGGCCTGGCCGACACCTTGCTCTCCGTGATCGCTGTGCGTTCCGAGGAAATCGCGCGCGCGCTGCTGGGCAATTTGACGGCGCCGCGCGGCGCGCCCATGCCGCAGTGCGCCTTGGCCGAGGCACTGCAATGAGCGCTGCCGGCCAGGTCTTGCCCGACTTGAATTCGCCGCATCTGACGCGCCTGATATTCAAGTTGGCCTTGCCGTCGGTGATAGGCTTGTCGGCCAATGCAATGCACCAGCTTGCCAATGCATTCTTTGTCAGCCAGCTCGGCACCCATGCGATCGCCGCCATCAGCGTGTGCTTTCCGTTGTTGATCGTGTTTGCCGCGCTGGGCGAGGGCGCCGGCGTCGGCGTGGCCACGTGCGTGGCGCGCATGCTGGGCGGGGGCCAGGACGAGCAAGCCAACCGCACCGCGACCTCGGTGATGGTATTGCTGGGCGGGGCCGGGGCCTTGCTGGCCTGGTCATTGATCCCCTTCCTGCCGGCCTTATTGCAAGGGCTGGGCACCACCGCCGACGCCATGCCGGCATCGATCAGCTACGCCACCATCTTTTGCATAGGCGTGCCCTTGATGCTGTTGCAAATCTTGTGCGACTTCATCGCCATTTCCGAAGGCAACACCCGCTTCAGCATGTGGACATTGATCGGCTCGTTTGCGCTGAACGTGGTGCTCGACCCTATCCTGATTTTTCATTTCGAGATGGGCGTCGCCGGTGCGGCCTGGGCCACCTTGCTCTCCTCGGCGGCGGCGCTGCTTGCCTATGCCGTGTATTTCTACAAGCGAGTCGGCAAGATTCATCTGGCGCCGTGCCATGTCAGGCTGGCCTGGCCAAGCTTGTGGCAAGTCGTGTCGGTCGGCGTGCCGGCCGCGCTGTCGACCGGCCTGGCGGCGGTCGCTTACGCGCTGATCTATCGCAATGCCAGCGTGTATGGCGACGCGGCGGTGGCGGCGGTGGCCATCAGCTTGCGCATCTTGACCGGGGGCAGCTTGCCGCTGGTGGGATTTTGTCTGGGCGCGCAAGCCTTGCTCGGCTTTAGCTGGGGCGGCGGGCAAGGCCGGCGCTTCCTGCAAACGACCCGTTTGATGCTCTACATTACGAGTGGCTTCGCCCTGCTGTATGCGGCAACGGTGATCGTGTTCGCGCCGCAGATTGTCGCGTGGTTCAGCGACGACCCGCAAGTGCGGGCCATCGCCGTCAGCACTTGTCGGGTATTTCACCTGTGCTTTGCGCTATTCGGCTTTCACATGGTGGCGGTGGTGGCCTTGCAGGCGGCCGAGCGCGCGCGCAAGGCGGCCTGGCTGGTATTGGCGCCGCACGGCTACTTCCTGATCCCCCTGCTATTTGTCTTGCCCAGGATCTGGGGCTTCGATGGCTTGATCGCCAGCGTGGCCATCGCGGCCGGCTTGAGCGCTGGTCTGGGAGCGCTGCTGCTTGCCAGCGAAATGGGCGCGATGCGCAAGCTTGACGGCGGCAAGGGCGCGCCCGCCTCTGGCGAAATGGGCGAATTGCCGCTCTCGGTTTGACGGCAAAGTGGAAAACCGGCGCGGTTTCCGGCCGGCGCCGGTTTTCCCGGGGGAATTTGTAAGAAATGTTCGTTGGGCAAGAACTTGATTTATCATTGGAAAACGCCGGAGCAGGGCGCAAGTCGGGCAGCGGCAATCGGGGCAGCATTGAAGCTGTCTGGCCGCAGCCCTAACATGGTCCACAGCAATGGAATTTCAATGAAAACAGAACATGACGCTTGCCCCAATTGCCTGGACTTATCCCGGCAACTGGCCGACAAAGACTTGCAGATTCAAGCCTTGATTGCGCAGACGGAAGCGCTGGCGCAGCGCGATTCGCTCACCGGGGTGCTGAACCGGCGCAGCATGAGCGAGTTGCTGCAAGACGAGTTGAATCGCTCATACCGCAGCGGCCACCCGTTTTGCTTTGCCATCATCAGCCTCGATCACCACAAGGCGGTCAGCGAAAAGCACGGTGCCGGCGCCGCCGACCTGGTGCTGCGGATGATGTCCGACGCCTCGGTCAAGTTGCTGCGTATCCTGGACCGCTTCGGCCGCCTGCAGGAAGAAGAATTCGGCATCATTTTGCCGGGCACCTGGCTTGAGCAGGGCGGGCTGGCGATGGCCCGCCTGAAAAAGACCCTGTCCGAATGCGACTGGGAAAGCGTCGCGCCGGGCAGTGCCGTGACGTTTTCCGCCGGCCTGACAAGCAACGCGCCCGGCGACACGGCCGATACCCTGATCAAGCGCGCCGAAAAGGCGCTGGCCCAGGCCAAGGAATTGGGCAGCGACAGCATCGTCCAGTATGAGGAAGACGTGCCTTTGTGGATACCGGAGGATTGAGGGGAGCTGGCCGAACTGCGAACGTTGCGGGATGGCGGCGCTACGATGAGGGGTTTTACTGCGCGCGGTTCGCATGATGCCAATAGCGCTTATCCCTCACTTCTGGTCGGGGTGAGAGGATTCGAACCTCCGGCCTCTGCGTCCCGAACGTAGGTTAAAAACGACACATTGACGGGCTACGAGAATGCACATAGTATTTGTCGGGACAAATTTGGGACAACGGATACGGAATGGCAACAATTTCTCGACGAGGCGACTTGCAGTGGCAGGTCAAGGTGAGGCGTAAAGGCTTCCCTGCACAATCGCGCACGTTCATGTACCGCGAAGACGCCGAAAAGTGGGCGCGCGGTTTGGAGCGTGAGCTGGAGACCTCCGGTTTCATCGACCGGCGAGAGGCCGACAAGAATACACTGCGCGCGATCCTGGAAAAATATCGCGACGAGGTAACGCCCAGCAAGAAGGCGGCGGATATCGAGGCGATCAAAATCGGTGTCATCCTGAAGGACACGATACTCCCAGAACTAAAAATGTCGGCGATTACCAGCGCCGCCGTGGCCGCCTGGCGAGACAGGCGGCTGGCCCAAGTCACAGGCGGGACTGTGAACCGCGAAATCGACATTCTGTCCTCTGCGTTGAATCACGCGCGGCGCGAATGGGGCATTCACGTTGAAAATCCCATACCGTACGTAAAGCGACCGGAGAAATCGCGTGCGAGGGAGCGCCGTTTTTCCCCGGACGAAGAGCGCTACCTCTTCGCTGCTCTCGATGAAGGCGAAAGGAAGGCTGATGGGACGTTTGGCAAGGGCGCGCGCAACGTTTGGCTAGCGCCGCTCGTGAAATTGGCGCTGGAGACCGCGATGCGGCGCGGCGAACTTCTCGCATTGGATTGGAAGCATATTGATCTTGTACGTCGGACTGCACATTTACCAGATACTAAAAACGGGGATTCGCGTACTGTCCCATTGTCGTTGCGGGCAATCGAAATTTTGAAATCTCTACCTCGTGTCGATGAGCCGAGCGAAGATGAAGAAGAGCGTCAGACCGATCCGGTCTTCCGGACCACGGCGATGGCATTGCGCAAGGGGTTTGTAAGGGCGCTGGAGCGCGCTAAAGCGAAGTACGTCCAAGACTGCAAGGACGCACGGAAAAGACCGGTGGCTGCGTTCCTGGATGATTTCCGCTTCCACGATACTAGGCATGAGGCGGCATCGCGGCTTGCGGAAAAATTGACGAACGTGCTCGAACTTTCCGCCGTTACCGGACACAAAGATTTACGTATGCTAAAACGTTATTACCATCCTCGCGCCGAGGACCTTGCAAGAAAGCTCGATTGAATTTCAAATCGCTTCCGGGAACATTAATGGCAAGTTAGCGGGGAATATTTCCGATGTGTTGGACGCCGTATTGCCAATGGCTCGGCACACTGTTCCCGCGTTGCTGGCACACTGCCGCCACGGTCGTGCCGGTCTGTTGTCACATTGTCGCCACCATCGTTAGCACATTATTCCCATGCTGTTGGCATCGTGATGTCACACGGTCGCCACATTCCTCACACATTAATAGCATGTTGATCAATATCGTTACCGTAATTACCGTAATTATCGTAATTACCGTAACGATATTTTAAGGGTTTTCTGCTGCCGGGCGTAAGTCTGCTTGCATGGCGGTATGTGGGCAGTGAAGATTATTTCTTACTTTGCAGCGGCTTGATGGCGATCATTAGCTCACGCACCTGAGCGCGTAGCGCCTCAGCTTCACCGGCCAGCCGTCCAGCCTCCACTGCCTTGTTCGTGGCTTCCTTGCGGGATTCGTCCAGGTCGGCGCGAATTTTGTCTAGCGACTGTTCCAGCTCTGGCACTCTGCGCGCTTGTGTCTGGGCTTCTGCCAGTGTCAACTCAATCTCTCGCAGCTTGGCTCGCTGCTGGTCATTGGTCGCCTCCTGGGCCGTCTCTACGCTTTCCAGTCGGGCTATTTCGGTCGTTGCCTCTGCCAGTTCGCTTCGCATGGTGGCGACCTCGGCCCGGGCTTCCCCCTGTGTCAAACTGTTGTGAGACAACTTCATCACGCTAATTAAGGAAGTTGACACACATGGATTCTAAAATGACAATAATAGCTGAGC
>JBEONR010000040.1:0-45840 GCA_040544385.1 Oxalobacteraceae bacterium GrIS 1.11 | reverse complement strand
GCAGCAAGCGAGCGCCGACTTGAAGCAAAAAGCTTCGGCCCGGGCGCTGCAAATCACGGCCGAATTGAATGACATGAAAAGAAAGACCGGCTGACGGGCCGGGCCTACGCGATGCGTTTGTACCAGGCTTGCTGCGCAAACAGGTTCTGGTAATGGGCCGCCAGCGCGTCGTCGCCATCGATGGGGCGGTCGATGGCCAGCACGCCAAGCAGGGCCAGGCTGTCGTGGAACAGGCGCAGCACGCGCCGCCGCAGCGGCGGGCCGAAGTCGGGCAGGGCGCGGCGGCAAATGATCAACTGGAATTCGTTGCACGAGGCATCGCTGGGTAAATTGTATTGGGCCCAGGTGATGCGGCTGCGTAGCGGCGCCAGCGGCACGGCACCGCCGTCGCCCGCCTCAAAATAGGCGCTGAAGTCGGCGCCGCCACCGCTGCGCCGGTAATTGGCCGCGCAAGCAGCCATGCGCCCGGGCGCGATGCAGGCCCGGCGCGCTTCGCCCAGTAATTGTTCATTGGCCAGGCTGGCGAAGATTTCGGTGCGCGTGTGCAGTTGCTGTTCCAGCAGCAAGATGGCCAGGGTCCATGCCTGTTCGGCGCCGGCGCATTCGGCCAGCCAGATTTTCGGCTGCGCCGTCGCGCCCAGGCCGCCCAGCACGCTGCGCAGGCGGCGCGCCTCGCGCGGGTCGTCGAACATGGCGGCCGGCGCCACGCTGAGCGCGCGCAACAGGGCCGCGCCGACGCCAGGGCGGTGCAGGACCCGCTCTTGCAGCGCCGACACGGTGGCCACACCCTGGCTGCGCATCAGGGCGCGCAGCTTGCGGCGCAAGCGGGCCGGCTCGAAGTCGCGGAAATCGAAGCCGAAGCGGCGCCACAGCGCTTCGAGCAGCAAGTCGATTTCCAGCCGCTCCAGATCAAGCGCCGCGCTCAATGCAACCATACCCGCATCAAGGATAGCAATTGCGCCACGTCGACCGGCTTGGTGATGTAATCGGAGGCGCCGGCGGCGATGCATTTGTCGCGGTCGCCCTTCATGGCTTTCGCGGTCAGAGTGATGATGGGCAGGGACTTGAATTTGGGGATGCGGCGGATCGCCCGCATGGTGTCGTAGCCATCCATTTCCGGCATCATGATATCCATCAGGACGATCTCAATGCCGGGGTCCTTTTCCAGTACTTCGATGCCGTCGCGACCGTTTTCGGCAAACGAGACCTGCATTTGCTGGCGCTCGAGCAGGGAACTGAGGGCGAAGATATTGCGCAAGTCATCGTCGACGATCAAGACCTTGCGCCCGGCCAAGCCGCTGTCGGCGGCATGGATTTCCTCGAGCATGCGGCGCTGCGGTTCGGCCAGGCTCGCCTGCGGGCGGTGCAGGAAGAGCGCGGTTTCATCCAGCAGGCGCTCGGGCGAGCGGGCATCCTTGATGACGATGGTCTTGGCGTAGCGCTTGAGCTTGGCCACTTCCTTGCGGTTCAAGTCTTTCGCGGTATAAATTACGATCGGCAAGTCGCGCAGGCTCGCTTGCTTGCCGACCAGGTCGAGCAAGTCGAAACCGTCGATGTCGGGCAGCGACAGGTCCAGCACCATGCAATCGAAATGCGAGGCCTGCAGCGCATCGAGCGCGGCGTTGCCGCTGTCGACGGCGACGATGCGCAAGTCGGCGGCGCCGATCAGGGCCACGATCGCCTCGCGCTGCATCGGGTCGTCGTCGACCACCAGCAGGCTGCGTTTGCCGTTTGACAGGAATTTCTGGATGCGCTTGAATTCTTTCTGCAGCGCTTCTGGTCCGACCGGCTTGTTCAGGTAGGAAATCGCGCCCTGGCGCAGGGCCCGCTCGCGCTCGCGCAAGCCCGACATCACATGCACGGGAATGTGGCGCGTGCCGGGGTCGCGCTTGAGGCGGTCCAGCACCGTGAAGCCGTCCAGGTCGGGCAAGTCAAGGTCGAGCAAGATGGCCGACGGCAGGTAGTCGCGCGCCAGGCTCAGGGCAGAGGCGCCGCGGTGGGTGATGATGGTCTTGAAGTTTTTCCCGCGCGCGCAGTCGCGCACCAGCATGGCGAAGCGTTCGTCGTCGACCACGATCAACACCGACGGCTCGCCCGCCGCGATCAGGCTGCGGTCGTCGAGGCCGGCCGGCTCGTCTTCGGCGGGCGGCTCGACATGCTGCAGCTCGGCGTAGGCCGGCGGCGCCAGGCGGGCCGGGTCGAGATTGGCGAAGCCGGCACCATTATGCGGCAGGAAAAGGGTGAAGGTGCTGCCGATGCCGACCACGCTTTCGACCCGGATCTCGCCGCCCAGCAGGCGCGCCAGTTCGCGCGAAATCGACAGGCCCAGGCCGGTGCCGCCATATTTGCGGGCGGTGCTGCCGTCGGCTTGCTGGAACGCTTCGAAGATCAGTTGCAGCTTGTCGGCGGCGATGCCGACGCCGGTATCGCGCACCACGAAGGCCAGCACCGCGTCCGCTTGCGTCAGGTTCGGATGCTCGCTGGTCCAGCCGCCGCTGACCCGGGTGATATTGAGCGCGACCTGGCCATGGCTGGTGAACTTGAAGGCGTTCGAGAGCAGGTTTTTCAACACTTGCTGCAAGCGCGTGGTATCGGTCATCATGGCCGCCGGCAAGGCCTCGGCCAGTTCCACCGAAAAGCCCAGGTGCTTGGCCTCGGCCATGTGGCGGAAGGTGCGGTCGACATAGTTGCGCAAATTCTGGAAGCGGTATTCGGACACTTCCAGCGTGACGGTGCCGGACTCGATCTTGGACAAGTCGAGGATATCGTTGATCAGGGTCAGCAAGTCGCTGCCCGAGCCGTGGATGGTTTTCGCGAATTCGACTTGCTTGCCCGACAGATTGCCATCCGGGTTGTCGCCCAGTTGCTGGGCCAGTATCAGCAGGCTGTTGAGCGGGGTGCGCAACTCGTGCGACATATTGGCCAGAAATTCAGACTTGTATTTCGACGAGAGCGCCAACTGGGTGGCCTTTTCCTCGAGCGCCATCTTGGCTTGCTCGACTTCGCGGTTCTTGCGTTCGACCTCGATGTTTTGCTCGGATAGCAGGCGGGCTTTTTCAGCCAGTTCCTGGTTGGTCTGTTGCAATTCCTGGGCCAGCGATTGCGATTGCGTCAGCAGCGACTCGGTGCGGCTATTGGCTTCGATGGTGTTGAGCACCACGCCGATCGATTCCATCAATTGGTCGAGGAAGGACAGATGGGTTTCGGTGAAGCGGTCCAGCGAGGCGATCTCGATCACGGCCTTGACTTGCTGCTCGAACAAGATGGGCAGCACCACGATATTGGTGGGCGGCGCCGCGCCCAGCCCGGAAGAAACCACGATGTAATCGCGCGGCACGTCGGTCAGCCAGATGCGCAGCTTTTCCAGCGCGCACTGGCCGACCAGGCCTTCGCCGGGCAGGAAGGAGGTCGGCAACTTGCGGCTGGAACGGTAGCCGTAGCTGGCGGTCATGCGCAGGCGGGCGTCCTGCTCGTGTGAATCCATCATGTAAAACACGCCGTGGTGGGCCGACACCAGCGGCGCCAGCTCCGACAGGATCAGGCGGGTCACGGCTTGCAGGTCGCGCTGGCCTTGCAGCAAACGAGTGAAGCGCGCCAGATTGGTCTTGAGCCAATCCTGCTGGGCGTTCTTTTGCGTGGTTTCCTTCAGATTGCGTATCATTTCATTGATATTGTCTTTCAGGTAAGAAACCTCGCCGCGCGCCTCCACCTGGATCGAGCGCGACAAATCGCCGCGCGTGACCGCCGTCGCCACCTCGGCGATCGCGCGCACCTGGTTGGTCAGGTTGGCGGCCAGCTGGTTGACGTTTTCTGTCAAATCCTTCCAGGTGCCGGCCACGCCCGATACATTGGCCTGGCCGCCCAGCTTGCCCTCGGTGCCGACCTCGCGCGCCACCCGCGTCACTTCCGAGGCGAAGGACGACAATTGGTCGACCATCACATTGATGGTGTCCTTCAATTCCAGGATCTCGCCCTTGACGTCGACCGTGATCTTCTTCGACAAGTCGCCGCGCGCCACCGCCGTCGTCACGGCCGCGATATTGCGCACCTGGCCGGTCAGGTTGGAGGCCATGAAATTGACATTGTCGGTCAAGTCTTTCCATGTGCCGCCCACGCCCGGCACATAGGCTTGCCCGCCCAGCTTGCCCTCGGTGCCCACTTCGCGCGCCACCCGCGTCACTTCCGAAGCGAAGGACGACAATTGGTCGACCATCACGTTGATGGTGTTCTTCAATTCCAGGATCTCGCCCTTGACGTCGACCGTGATTTTCTTCGACAAGTCGCCATTGGCCACGGCCGTGGTGACGTCGGCGATGTTGCGCACCTGGCCGGTCAGGTTGCCCGCCATCGAGTTCACGCCATCCGTCAAATCCTTCCAGGTGCCGGCCACGCCGGGCACATTGGCCTGGCCGCCCAATTTCCCCTCGGTGCCCACTTCGCGCGCCACCCGCGTCACTTCCGAGGCGAAGGAATTCAATTGGTCGACCATCACGTTGATGGTGTTTTTCAATTCCAGGATCTCGCCCTTGACGTCGACCGTGATCTTCTTCGACAAGTCGCCATTGGCCACCGCCGTGGTGACGTCGGCGATATTGCGCACCTGGCCGGTCAGATTGCCGGCCATGGAATTGACCGAATCGGTCAAATCCTTCCAGGTGCCGGCCACGCCCTTGACCTGGGCCTGGCCGCCGAGCTTGCCCTCGGTGCCCACCTCGCGCGCCACCCGCGTCACTTCCGAGGCAAAGGAAGACAATTGGTCGACCATCACGTTGATGGTGTTCTTCAATTCCAGGATCTCACCCTTGACGTCGACCGTGATCTTCTTCGACAAGTCGCCATTGGCCACCGCCGTCGTCACGGCCGCGATATTGCGCACCTGGCCGGTCAGGTTGGAGGCCATGAAGTTGACGTTGTCGGTCAAGTCTTTCCAGGTGCCGCCCACGCCCGGCACATAGGCTTGCCCGCCCAGCTTGCCCTCGGTGCCCACCTCGCGCGCCACCCGCGTCACTTCCGAGGCGAAGGAGCGCAACTGGTCGACCATCACGTTGATGGTGTCTTTCAATTGCAAAATCTCGCCGCGCACGTCGACCGTGATCTTCTTCGACAAGTCGCCATTGGCCACCGCCGTCGTCACTTCGGCGATATTGCGCACTTGCGACGTCAGGTTGCCGGCCATCGAATTGACCGAATCGGTCAAGTCCTTCCAGGTGCCGGCCACGCCCTTGACCTGGGCCTGGCCGCCCAGCTTGCCCTCGGTGCCCACTTCGCGCGCCACCCGCGTTACCTCCGACGAGAACGAGGACAATTGCTCGACCATGGTATTGGCGGTGGTGGCGGCGCGCAGATACTGACCCTTGAGCGGATGGCCATCGACTTCCAGCGCCATGGTTTGCGACAGGTCGCCCTTGGCCACCGCGCCGATCACGCGCGCCATTTCCGTGGTCGGGCGCACCAGGTCGTCGATCAGGGTGTTGACGGAACTGATGATGGTGGCCCAGCCGCCCACCACATGGGGCACCGACGCGCGCTGGGTCAGGCGGCCTTCGCGGCCCACCACGCGGCTGACCTCGGTGACCGCCTGCACCATGTTTTCCTTGGTCTCGATGATCTCGTTGAGGGTGTCGGCGATCTTGCCCGGCATGCCGGTCCAGTTCGACGGCATGCGTGCCGCGAAATCGCCTCTCTTGAGCGCCATCAGCGTCGCCAGCAGCAGCTTGAGGTCCAGCTCATCGCCTAATTCAGTCATCTTGTTCATCGATGAAGTCCTCGTAAATCATGGTGTTGGTGGTGGGTGGTGCATGCCGGGGTATCCTGGTTCAGTTGCCGGATCAGTTCGGCGGCCGGCAGCGCCGGGCAAAACAATTCGCCCTGGTAATACCCGCAAGCGAGCGATTTTAGCAGTGTCAGCTGGGCCGCGTTTTGCACGCCTTGCGCGACAGCGCGCAGCGACATGGCGCGCGCCAGCAAGATGATGGCGGCCACCATGTCGCTGCCGCCATCGTCATTGCCGATAGCGCGTACGAAGGCGCGGTCGATCTTGAGCGCGTCCAGCGGCAGCGCCTTGCAGGCGGCCAGTGCGGCGCCGACGCTGCCGAAATCGTCGACGCACAGCGCCACGCCGGCCGCGCGCAGGCGCAGCAGCAGCGGGCCGGCGGCCGGCCCGCACAGCAGCAATTCCGGCAATTCCAGGCCAATGCTGTGCGGCGGCAAATGGTGGCGCTCCAGCAGGGTGAGGATTGTTTGCGGTAATTCGGTGCGCAAGTGCGCGCCCATCAGGTTGACGGCGATTGCCGGCGCCGGGCCGGCCGGGGCGGCGCGCCAGAGCGCCGCTTGCGCGCAGGCGGCGCCCAGGCACCAGTCGTCGATCTGGTCGAGCAGGGCCAGGTCGGGCACCTGGGCTTGCCAGGCCGGCGCGTCGATCAAGCCCAGACGCGGGTGGCGCCAGTGCAGCACGGCTTCGACGCCATCCACGGCGCCGCTGGCCAGTTCGACCTTGGGCTGGTAATACAGTTCGAACTGGTCGCCAGCGAGGGCCGCGCGCAATTCCTGGCGCCACAGTTCGCGTTCGGTTTCGCGGGCGTTGAAGGCGGCGTGAAAGAAGCTGATGCCGCCGCTGCCGGCGTGCTTGGCGTGATACATGGCCAGGTCGGCGTTTTTCATCAGCAACTGGGCCGAAGTGCCGTCTTGCGGATACAGGCCGATGCCGATACTGGTCGAGGTCTTGATGCGGTGTTTGTCGATTGCATAGGGGCGCGCATGGGCCTGGGCGATTTTCCTGGCGATCCGGGCCGCGTTGGTGGCGGCCGCGCGGCCTTCCACCAGCACCACGAATTCGTCGCCGCCCAGGCGCGCCACCACGTCCGAGGCGCGCACGGCGGCCATCAGCCGGGCCGCCACCTGGCGCAGCAATTCGTCGCCCACTTCGTGGCCGCAGGCGTCGTTGACGTGCTTGAATTTGTCGAGGTCGAGAAACAGCAGCGCGAATTCGCCCTGGTTGCGCTCGGCCAGCGTGACGGCATGCTCCAGTTGCTGGATCAGCGAGCGGCGGTTGACCAGGCCCGTCAGCGCGTCGCGGATCGACAATTCATGGGCGCGCTGCTCGGCCAGCTTGCGTTCGGCCACTTCGAGTTCCAGCGCGTGGTTGATGCGCTCCAGGTCTTGCACGCGCTGCACCCGCAAGTCCTGGTTCAGCCTGGCGAGCTGCTCCGATTTGCTTTGCAAGAGAATATTTTTCTTTGCCATTTCGACGAACACCGACACTTTCGCCTGCAGCACTTGCGGGATGACCGGTGTAAACAGGTAATCGGCGGCCCCGGCCTGGTAGGCGCGCAAGCGCTTGACTTCATCGGCGTAGTGGGCGGTGATGAAGATGATCGGCACGCCCTGGCTGCGCGGGTGCGAGTGGATCGCTTCGGCCGTCTCGAAACCGTCCATGCCGGGCATGCTGACATCGAGCAAGATCACGGCGAAATCGTGGCGCAGCACGTGGCGCAGCGCCGCCTTGCCCGATGCGGCGGTGAAGAGCGCGTATTCCAGCCGGCCCGTCAACAGGCTTTCCAGCGCGAGCAGACTGGCCGGGTCGTCATTGACGAGGAGGACTTTGGGTATCAACACGGCTACGCATCACCTGGTTTTCTTGGCCCGCCAAGCCGGATGAAAATATAAAAAGATACTCCTGTACTCGACAGTGTCAAGCGTAAATTGCGATCCCGATAATATGAAGGAGCATCTTCTCGCTGGTTTTCAAGGCGTGTGGAAAGAATAAGGGAATCAATCGGCGCGGGGCGCACGCCACGATGGGCGAGGAGGGGACAACATGCTTGCCTAAGAAATATTGCGTCTATTATAATGTGCGGCGGCGCTACGCAGCCGCGCAAGTACCCGGTTTTCATGAGAAGGAGTTGACAATTGATTGCAATCGTACCCTACGAGTCCTGCCACGCCGACGGCGTGGCGGCCCTGATCCTGGCGATCCAGCAGGCCGAATTCGGCCTGCCGATGACGTTGGCCGGCCAGTCCGACTTGAGCAATATCGCCGCCTACTACCAGCACGGCATCGGTAACTTCTGGGTCGCGCAAGATGGCGAGCGCGTGGTTGGCACGGTGGCCGCGAAGGACATCGGCGATGGCCAGGTGGCGCTGCGCAAGCTGTTCGTCGACGCGGCCCACCGCGGCCCCGGGCATGGCGTCGGCCAGCGCTTGCTCGACACCTTGCTCGCATGGTGCCGGGCGCGCGACGCGGCGCGGATTTATCTGGGCACCACGGCGCAATTTCTGGCGGCCCAGCGCTTCTATGAAAAGAATGGCTTTGAGGCGATTGGCCGCGATCAGTTGCCGCCCGCCTTCCCGGTCATGGAGGTCGATTCAACGTTTTACCGTCGCGCGCTGCTGTAGGTGCCGTTGCGTGCCGCTACGCCTGTCCCCATGTTGATATTTCCACGACGACAGCCATGCGTGGCCAAGTCATCCTCCGAGAGAAGGTGAGTCATGCGTTCCCCATTCATGCAAGCACGCGATTTTTTGCTGCACCACCGCGAGGATTACGCCACTGCGTACCGCGATTACCGGGCTCCGCTGCTGGAGCGTTTCAATTGGGCGCTTGATTATTTCGACGTCCACGCGCAGAACAATTCGACCCCGGCCCTGTGGGTGGTCGACGAAGATGGCAGCGAGCAAACCATCTCTTACAGCGAACTGGCGCTGCGCTCGAACCGCATGGCCAACCATTTGCGCGCGCTTGGCGTGCGGCGCGGCGACCATTTGCTGCTGATGTTGCCGAACCGGGTGGAATTATGGGACGTGATGCTCGCTTGCATCAAGCTCGGTGCGGTGATGGTGCCGACCACGACCCTGGTGTCGGGCGACGACCTGGCCGACCGCCTGGCGCGCGGCGCAGCGGCCCACGTGGTGGTGCAAGCGTCGGAAACGGGCAAATTCGCCGCGCTGGCCGGCGACTATACCCGCATCTCGGTGGGCGGCCGCGTCACTGGCTGGCACGCGCTCGAGGATGGCGATGCGGCCGACGCCGCATTCGCGCCGGACGGCGTCACGCTGGCCACCGATCCGCTGCTGATTTATTTCACCTCCGGCACCACCTCGACGCCGAAACTGGTGTTGCACAGCCACCAGAGTTATCCGGTCGGGCATTTGTCGACCATGTATTGGATCGGCTTGAAGCCGGGCGACGTGCACTGGAACATCAGCTCGCCCGGCTGGGCCAAGCATGCCTGGAGTTGCTTCTTCGCGCCCTTCAACGCGGGCGCCACGGTATTCGTGTATAACTATGCGCGCTTTTCGGCCAAACGCGCGCTGGAGGTCATTTGCCGCTGCGGCGTGACGTCGCTGTGCGCGCCGCCGACGGTGTGGCGCATGATGATACAAGAAGACTTGGCGGCCGTGAAAGTGCCACTGCGCGAGCTGGTCGGCGCGGGCGAGCCGCTCAATCCGGAAGTGATCGAGCAAGTCGAGCGCGCCTGGGGCATCCGCATCCGCGACGGTTTCGGCCAGACCGAGACCACGGCGCAGATCGGCAACACGCCGGGTCAGTTGCTCAAGCCCGGTTCGATGGGGCGGCCGCTACCGGGTTACCGGATCGCCTTGCTCGACCCGGATGACGTGCCGGCGCAAGAGGGCGAATTGTCGATTGCGCTGGAGCAGCGCCCGCTCGGCCTGATGCTGGCTTACCAGGGCGATGAGACGAAGACGGCCGAAGTGATGCGCGCCGGCCACTACCACACGGGCGACACGGCCACGCGCGACGCCGACGGCTATTATTTTTACGTGGGCCGTAACGACGATGTGTTCAAGTGTTCCGATTACCGTATCAGCCCGTTTGAATTGGAAAGCGTCTTGATCGAACACGAGGCGGTGCTGGAGGCAGCCATCGTGCCCAGCCCCGACGCGCTGCGGCTGTACGTGCCGAAAGCCTTCATCACCTTGCGCGCCGGCTTTGCGCCCAGCGCCGAGCTGGCCGCCGCCATCTTCGCGTTTTCGCGCGCGCGGCTGGCCTCGTACAAGCGCATCCGCTGCATCGAATTCACCGAATTGCCGAAGACTATCTCAGGCAAGATCCGGCGCGTCCAATTGCGCCAGCAAGAGGCGGCGAAGCATGCCAGCGGGGGCGCGGTGGAAGAGTTTCGCGAGGATGTCGGCCTATAGAAAGGATCGCGCAGCGTTCAAGGAAGGGCTTTGAGCGCGGCTTCGACGGCTGGCCGTATCAGCTCCATTTCGCAATTGACGGCGACGTGGCCGCAATCGCCCTTCAGCAGCGTGGTATCGGCATGGAGTAACTTGGCGAAATCGAGGGCCGGGTTCGGGTTCACCATATGGTCTTGCAGCGCGTTGACGATGTGGACGCGGGCCCGCACCTTCTTGGCCGCCAGTTCCAGCGTCCGCTCGCTGCCGTGCGCGGCGCTCTCGCCGATATCCTGGGCCAGCATGGCCCGGATTTGCCAGCGTGAATCGTTGGCGTCGGCCGCGTCGGGGTCGGCGGCGATGCTCTTTTGGAAGAAGGCGTCGAAAGCGGCCGGCGTGGTGCGCGCCATGCGATAGGCCGGCGTGGTGATCTGCATGCTCAGCAGGAGGCGGTAGGTGGCCAGCCCGGGATTTTTCAGGTAGTGGCCGTTGGCATAGTCCGGGTCCGATAGCATGGCCATTTCCTCGGTGCGCCAAAACAGCTTGTCATAGCTCGTTTGGCGCGGCGTGCCGGCCAGCGGAATGGCGACATCCATGAAATCGGGGTGGCTGACCATCCATTGGAAGGTTTGCATGCCGCCCATCGAAAAGCCCATGACGGCATGGACATGCTCGAGCTTGAGCGTTTCCGTGAGCAGGCGATATTCGGACTCGACCATGTCGCGGATGGTGAAAACGGGAAAGGCCGGGCCGCGCTGGGTCGCGCTATTGGAGGGCGAGCAAGAGACGCCGTTGCCGAGCGCATCGATCAGGACGACGAAATAGGGCGCCGGGTCGAACAAGCCCTTCTGGCCCAGCATGGACAAGGCTTCGCCGCTGGTTCCCGTGTGCCAACTCAGGAACACGATGGCGTTCGAGCGCGCCGCGTTCAAGCTGCCCAGGGTGCGATAGCCGAGCGAGCAATGCTCGATGACGCTCTGGTTTTCGAGCTTGAGGTCGCCCAGTTGGGCAAATTGCTGCACCGGTTCGGCGCGCGCCATGCCACAGGCGAGCAAGAGTAAGAGTGCAAATCGGGTGCGCATGGGTTTCCTTGGTCAGTGTCAATGTGTTGGTGGCAAGCGCGGTGGCGAGCGCCTCGAGCAGGAGAGATGCACGGGCTGGACAGCGTGCCTGCGGTCGCCGCTTTTCGGGCGGGTGGCCGCGACCTTACTTATTCATTTTATCAATGTTTGCTTCGGCCATGGTGAAAACGCAGCGGGCATCACGCTACGCATCCACCAGTCGGCGTGTCAATCATGGTAATTTTTAAATATTATCTAAAATAGACTATTCATATGAGCAATGATGATAGGATGGCAATCGACGGCGATTATTGCCGCCGCCCTAACTTTGGCTCGATTGAAAATTTCTCCTAGGAGTGAGACATGCTACGACAAGTAATTTGCACGGCAGTCCTCGGTTCATGCGCATTGGCAGGCAATGCGCAGGCAGGCACATGGGATTTCAGCTATGTTGGCTTTGTCAATGCAAGTAGCGGGCAATTTGACCCGAATGTGCGTCTGGACGGGACGTTTATCGCCAATGATAGCGATGGCAATGGTGCAATCGGCAAGTCCGAACTGACGTCCTTGATCCTGGATGGACAAGAGTACATCGGTTGCGGCGGCAGTCTGTATTTTCAATGTTCAATCGGCAATTTTTCCTACACCCCGGGCGGCTTGCTCAATTACACCACGAGCTACCATGGGACCGACGAGGAATCGGCGTCCTGGTATGGCTATACGGCGACGGGAATCGGATTCGGACTGGCTGCGATCAACAATCAGGGGCAAGTGTATTCGATGGATTACCGCTGGAGCCCTTCAACCGTATTTTCCATTACCAGTTCCGTGCCGGAACCGCTGCCGCTCGCCATGTTCGGCATAGGTTTGCTGGGCATGGCGGGCACGCAGCTGCGCCGGCGCCGGGAAGCCGGGCCGGCGGCGCGGGCGGCGCAGCATTTCATGTAACTCCGACAGGCTGCCAGGCCATCAGGCTTGGGCAAAAGCGTGGCAGGTGTCACGCTGGCCAGGCCGGGATGGGCCGTCGGGGAAGCGGCCATGCGCGCGCCGCTGGCGCGACTCAGAATTCTTCCCAATCATTGGCGGCGATGGCTTGCGCGCGTGGCCGCACAGGTGGCGCGGGGCGGGCATGGGGCGCGGCCGCGATGGGCACGACCTTCGCGCCGGCAAGCGTGCGCCGCGCCTCGCCTGCCCTGGCAATGGGCGCGCCGCTTGCCGCGATCTTGAACACGCCGACCACTTGCGCCAGGTCGCCCGCTTGCTCTTGCAGGGACGCGGCGGCGGCGGCGGCCTGTTCCACCAGGGCCGCGTTTTGCTGGGTGACTTGATCCATCTGGGCGATGGCCTGGTTGATTTGCTCGATGCCGGAAGTCTGTTCCTGGCTAGCCGCCGAAATCTCTCCCATGATGTCGGTCACGCTGCGGATGCTGTCGACGATGGCTTGCATGGTCGATCCGGCCTGCTCGACCAGCTTGGCGCCGACCTCCACTTTTTCCACCGAGTCGCCGATCAGGGTCTTGATTTCCTTGGCGGCGTCGGCCGAACGGTGCGCCAGGTTGCGTACTTCGGATGCGACCACGGCGAAACCGCGCCCTTGTTCGCCGGCGCGCGCCGCTTCCACCGCCGCGTTGAGCGCCAGGATATTGGTCTGGAACGCGATGCCGTCGATCACGCCGATGATGTCGACGATCTTCCTCGACGAGGCATTGATCGAGTCCATGGTATCGACCACTTGCGCGACCACCGCGCCGCCTTTGATGGCGACTTCGGACGCGGAGATCGCCAGTTGGTTGGCTTGCCGTGCATTGTCGGCGTTTTGCTTGACGGTGCTGGTCAGTTCTTCCATCGAGGACGCGGTTTCTTCCAGCGAACTGGCTTGCTGTTCGGTACGCGACGACAAATCGAGGTTGCCGCTGGCGATCTGGCTGGACGCCGTGGCGATGGTGTCGCTACCGCCGCGCACCTGGCCGACGATCTTGATCAAGCTATCGTTCATGTCCTTGAGCGCTTGCAAGAGCTGCCCCGTCTCGTCGCTAGAGGAGACTTCGATGTGGCTGCTCAAGTCGCCTGCGGCAACCGTTTGCGCCACTTTCACGGCTTGCGCCATGGGCCGCGTGATCGAACGGGTCAGGAACCAGGCGATGAGGCTGCCGAGCAAGACCGCCGTGGCGGTCAAGGCCAGCGTCAGTGTCAGTGCGGAATGGTAGGCTTGCCCGGCCGATTCTTCGTCGTTCTTGTTTTTCGTTTTCTGCAAGTCGCTGAATTCCTGTATCGCGTCTTGCCATTTTGCCGTCGCCGGCCCCGCTTCCTTCAACATGAATGCGATCGCCTCATCCTTGTCGGTCTTGGCCATGACTAGGAATTGATCGTTGAGCGGCCGCACCGCGATCTGGTATTGCCTGATCTGGGCGATGAAAGCCTTGCCAGCTTCGCTCAACGGCATCTTTTCCAGCGCGGTGAAAGCCGCGTTGTATTTTTCGCGCGCCTCGTCAACTTTCTTGTGTTCGGCGCTGGCCGCCGCTTCATCCTTCAGGAGGGCGATGGTGCGTACCACGCGCGAAACGATGTGTATCGATTCCGACATGTCTTCCAACAGACTCATCTTGTTAATATTCACGTCGGCAATATGATGCAAGGCATCGTTGCCGCTGCGCATGCCATCTATGCCCAGCAAAGCCACGCCGATGAGCAGCGCCAGTACCAGGGCTTAACCGGCACCGAGCCGGACGCCGATTTTCAAGTTTGAGAAATGCATATGGATTCTCCAGAAGTCATGATGTGGTGGGCTGGCGCAGCAAGATTGAACTTGATGCCGATGCTCGGCAGTGCCGGGCAATCTGCAAGGCCCTTGGGGTATTTCAGTGCGCCGACGTAGCGCTGCGGGTGCCGCCGGGGCGAGACATGGACTTTCCTTTCGATGTGCGCGTGTGCGCCAGCGCCAAGTGTGCGGGACGGCACCTGGCGGATGGCTTGAATGAATGCTAAGCGGCAGAATCGGACCGTTGAAAAGTTGTTGGCAACGGCGCTCTGACGGGACGATCCTCATGCAACGCCAGCAACGGGGCAGGGTTGCGTATGGTCAGCGCAAAAAACGCTGTGTCGCATGAGGTCTTACACGAACGAGGATAGGGGAAAAATTTCTGTAACACAACCTAAATATAAAAAAATCCTGGATTTCTGCATCATTGTCGGACAATGGGCTCTATCTTTCACTGATGCAATAAGCAAGATGCCCATCCTGAAGTCATTCTTGCAAGGCGTGGGCATCCTGTATTGACCCGGACCGGGAGCATGGGTTCACGGCGCCCAGGCCGCGATCATGGCGGCGCCAATGCGCCGGCCATGCGCGCCATCCATCAGAATTCTTCCCAATCATTGACTGCGACGGCGGGCGAACGCAGAAGTGGGGCGGGGCGGCCGGGTGATGGCACGGCGGCGCTTGAGCGGGGGACCGCCTGTCTCGCTCTTGAGACGTCGTTTGCGGCAATCTTGAACACGCCGACCACTTGCGCCAGATTGCCGGCTTGGTCTTGCAGGGAAGTGGCTGCGGCAGCCGCCTGTTCCACCAGGGATGCATTTTGCTGGGTGACTTCATCCATCTGGGCGATGGCTCGATTGATTTGCGCGATACCGGAAGTCTGCTCCTGGCTGGCCGCCGTAATGTCGCCCATGATATCGGTCACGCTCTTGATACTGTCGACGATGGCTTGCATGGTCGATCCGGCCTGATCGACCAGCCTGGCGCCGATCTCCACTTTTTCCACAGAATCGCCGATCAAGGTCTTGATTTCCTTGGCGGCGGCGGCCGAACGTTGCGCCAGGCTGCGTACTTCGGATGCCACGACGGCGAAACCGCGTCCTTGCTCGCCGGCGCGGGCCGCCTCCACCGCCGCGTTGAGCGCCAGGATATTGGTCTGGAACGCGATGCCGTCGATCACGCCGATGATGTCGACGATCTTCTTGGACGAGGCATTGATCGAACCCATGGTGTCGACCACTTGTGCGACCACCGCGCCGCCCTTGACGGCGACGGCAGACGCGGAAATGGCCAGTTCGTTGGCCTGGCGCGCATTGTCGGCGTTTTGCTTGACGGTGCCGGTCAATTCTTCCATCGAGGACGCGGTTTCTTCCAGTGAATTGGCTTGCTGCTCGGTGCGCGACGACAAATCGAGGTTGCCGCTGGCGATTTGGCTGGACGCCGTGGCGATGGTATCGGTGCCGCCGCGCACCTGGCCGACGATCTTGATCAGGTTATTATTCATCTCCTTGAGCGCTTGCAAAAGCTGCCCCGTTTCATCGCTAGCCGTGACCTCGATATGGCTGGTCAAGTCGCCTGCGGCAACCGTTTGCGCCACTTTCACGGCTTGCGCCATGGGCCGCGTGATGGAAACGGTGACGTACCAGGCAATGAGACCACCGAGCAAGACTGCCACGCCCGTCAATGCCAGCATCAATGTCAGCGCGGAACGGAAGGCTTGTCCGGCGAATTCTTCGTCGTGCTTGTTTTTCGCTCGCTGCAAATCGATGAATGCCTGTATCGCGTCTTGCCATTTGTTGGTGGCCGGCCCCGCTACTTTCAACATGAATGCGATTGCCTCATCCCTGCCGGCCTTGGCCATGGCGATGAATTGATCGTTGAGTGGTTCGGTGGCGTTTTGTTCTTGCTTGATCTGGGCGACGAAAGCCTTGCCGGCCTCGTCCAAAGGCATTTTTTCCAGCGCCGCGTACGCCGTGTTGTATTTTTCGCGGGCATCGTCAATTTTCTTGTGTTCGGTGCGGGCCGCCGCCTCATCCGATAGCAGTGCGATGGTGCGGGCCACGCGCGAAACAATGTGTATTGATTTCGACATATCTTCCAACAAGCTCATCTTGTACACATTAATGTCGGCGATGTGATGCAAGGCATCGTTGGAGCTGCTCATTCCCCTTATTCCGAGCAGCGCCACGCCGATCAGAATCGCCAGTATCAGAGCGTATCCGGCGCCAAGTCTGGTGCCGATTTTCCAGTGTGCGATATGCATATGAATTTTCCTGAAATGATTCCATCGGACATGTTGCCGATCACCATGCCATTAGACGCTCTGTAATTTCGACGGCCATGACGATGCTCAAGTGCAGGCGGGCCATGCCCGCACTTGATGCGCTCGCGCCGCGTCGAGCATGGCTGACGGCTTAGCGCAATTGCTTGAGCAAAAAGGTGTAAGTCAGTGCCCACATTTGTATCTCTTGTTCGTTGTTGGCCGCGCCCGCGTGGCCCCCTTCCAGATTTTCCCAATACAGCACGGCGTGGCCTTGCTCTTGCATCCTGGCCACCATCTTGCGCGCGTGGCCGGGATGGACGCGGTCGTCGCGGGTCGAAGTGGTGAACAGGGCGCGTGGATAGCGGCGTTCCTTGAGCACATTCTGGTAAGGGGAATACTGGCTAATATACGCCCATTCGGCTGGATCGTCCGGGTCGCCGTATTCGCCCATCCAGGAAGCCCCGGCCAGCAAGGCGCTATAGCGGCGCATGTCGAGCAGCGGCACTTGACACACGACGGCGTTGAACAATTCTGGACGCTGCACCATCACGGCGCCGACCAGCAAGCCGCCGTTGCTGCCGCCCATGATGCCGAGGTGGCGCGGGCTGGTCAGCTTGCGTTCGATCAAGTCTTGCGCCACGGCGATGAAGTCGTCGTAAGCGTTCTGGCGTTTTTCCTTGAGCGCCCCCTGGTGCCAGCCGGGACCGAATTCGCCGCCGCCGCGGATATTGGCCAGCACGTAGACGCCGCCGTTTTCCAGCCAGGCGACACCCGTCACGCCGCTATAAAACGGTTTCATCGATATTTCAAAGCCACCATAGCCGTACAAGATGGTTGGATTCTTGCCGTCGAAGGTGGCGTTGCTGGCCATCACGACGAAATACGGCACTTTCGTGCCATCCTTCGAGCGCGCTTCGCATTGTGTCACCGTGAACGGCCGGGCGTCGAAGAAGGCCGGCAAGGCTTTCAAGGCCAGGCGCGCGTCGTCGCCCGCCGTGGCCAGGTAGAGCGTGGTCGGATTGACGAAGTCGGTAACGCTGAGGAAGTATTGATCCGACTCGGTGGCGTCGAGCGCGTCCACTTCCAGCGTGCCGAAGGCGGGCGCGTTGACCGCGCGGCGCAGCCACTTGCCATCCACATGGCGCAATTCGACGATGCGGTTGCGGACCTTGTCGAGCTGCTTGATCAGCAGCGCCGATCTGGTCGGCGTGACGCCGTCGAGCGAGCAGCCCGCCGTCGGCGCAAACAAGACCTCGAATTGGCGTTCGCCGCGCATGAAACCGAGGAAGTCGCTGGCCAGCAACGCGCCTTGCGGATAGGTACGGCCGGCAACCGTCCAGTCCGAGCGCAGCTCGATGATCACATGCTCGCGCACCGCATAGGCGATGGCGTCGTCCGGTTTGGCGAGCTTGCTCAGGGTATCGCCGCAGCGCAGGAATAATTCGCTGCTGTAAAAGCCGATCTGGCGTTCGATGAATTCCCGCTCATGGCCCGGCGTGAAGTCGCGCCAGGCGCCGACGCCCAAGTCGTCCACGCCCGCTTCGAACACCACGCGCGCCTGCGCCAGCGCGCTGCCGCGGCGCCATTCCTTGACGATGCGCGGATAGCCGGAACTGGTCAGCGAGCCGGCGCCGAAATCGGTGGACACGAATACCGTATCGCGCTCTATCCAGCTGGCGCTGCCCTTCGATTCGGGCAGGGTGAAGCCGTCGGCGACGAAAGCGCGCGCCTCAATATCATATTCGCGCAGCACGTGGGCGTCGCCGCCGCCGCGCGATAGCGAAATCAGGCAGCGCTCGGCCGTCGGATACAGGTAAGTGGCGCCGCCCCAGACCCAGTTTTCCTGCTCGTCCAGGGCCAATTGGTCGAGATCGAGCACGGTGTCCCAATCCGGCTCCGGCAACTGGAATTGGGCCAGCGTGGTGCGCCGCAAGATGCCGCGCGCATGCTGGGCGTCGCGCCAGAAATTGTAGTAAAACTCGCCATGCTTGCCGATATAGGCAATCCGTTCCCGGGAATTGATCACTGTTTTCAAGCGCGCGCGCAGGGGCGCGAACGGTGGCAAGCCTTCGAGTTCCAGCGCGGTCGCGGCATTGTGTTGACTCACCCATGCCAGCGGCGCGGCGCCGCCCACGTCTTCCAGCCAAAGGTAGGGATCGGAGCGATTGGAAGGATCGGCGTGGTCCGGTTTGTGCGTTGACTGCATGCGTTTTTTCCTTGGTTTGCGCCGCTTCCTTGGATTTGGCGGCCAGCGCCGTAATGTGCCACGAATCGCGCGCGCGCACCAGCCCGGGGAGGCGCTGAAGATGCTGGGGATGGGACCTGGCCGGTGCTGGCGATGGGGCTGGCGCACCGGTCGGGGTTGAGCGTGCCCGCGCGCAATTGGTCAATGCCGTTAACTCGGTGCTTAGACTTGGGGAAATTGGCAATGGTTCAATGATGCCGTGGGGGCACTTCCATCAAGCGCGCTTGCCCACCAAAGACAGGGCGGCGCGGCGTGGCGCGGGCAGGGCGGCCGGCGCGTCAGTGTCGCGCGCCAGCTTGAAGACGCTGACCACATGCGACAGCTCGGCGGCCTGCTGCTGCATGCTGTCGGCGGCCGCTGCGGCCTGCTCCACCAGGGCTGCGTTTTGCTGGGTGACCTGGTCCATCTGGGCAATCGCCTGCCC
The DNA here is from genome assembly GCA_040544385.1 of Oxalobacteraceae bacterium GrIS 1.11. Lineage (GTDB taxonomy): Bacteria > Pseudomonadota > Gammaproteobacteria > Burkholderiales > Burkholderiaceae_D > Janthinobacterium. The sequence goes on along the minus strand of JBEONR010000040.1, from coordinate 26,955 downwards.
GATGTGTTCGATACCGATGGTTTGTTCGCGGCTGGCGCTGGCGATGTCGGCGATGATGGCGCCGACCCGCTGCACGCTGGCGACGACGTCATTCATGGTGCTGCCGGCTTGTCCGACCAGGCGCGAACCGGCGTCCACCTGCTCTACCGAGGTATCGATCAAGGTCTTGATTTCCTTGGCGGCGCTGGCGCTGCGTTGGGCCAGGCTGCGCACTTCCGAGGCGACGACGGCAAAGCCGCGGCCCTGTTCGCCGGCCCGGGCCGCTTCCACGGCGGCGTTCAGGGCCAGGATATTGGTTTGAAAGGCAATCGCGTCGATGACGCTGATGATGTCGACGATTTTGCGCGACGAGGCGTTGATCGAGCCCATCGTCGCCACCACTTGCGCCACCACCGCGCCGCCCTGGGCCGCGACGCTCGAGGCGGTGGCGGCCAGCTGGTTGGCTTCGCCGGCATTGTTGGCGTTGCTGCGCACGGTAGAGGTCAGTTCTTCCATCGCGGAAGCGGTTTCTTCCAGCGAACTGGCTTGCTGCTCGGTGCGCGAGGACAAGTCCAGATTGCCGGCCGCGACCTGGCTGGAAGCGTCGGCTATGGTGTCGGTGCCGATCCGGACCTGGCCGACGATGCGCACCAGGCTATCGTTCATGTCTTTCAAGGCTTGCATCAATTGCCCGGTTTCATCGGTCGAGCGCACTTCGATGATGGTCGTCAAGTCGCCGGCGGCGACCACCTGGGCGATGCTGACGGCTTCTTTGAGCGGCCTTGAAATGCTGCGCGTAATCATGATGGCGACCGTCACGCCGATACCCAGCGATAGCGCCAGCGTGAGCAGCAATTCCCAGGTGGCGGCGGCGATGCTGGCCTTGGCGCGGGCTTCGTCGGCTTCGCAGCGCTGGTTCGACATTTGCACCACTTGGTCGATGGCCTTGCGGTGCGCCTCGTAAGCCGTTTCCATGCGCGCCATCGCGGCGCTGGCGCCATCCTTGTCCTGATTGCGCACGGCCGGTATCAATTCCTTTTCAGCCAGCGCATAGAAAGTGCGGGCCGGACCGTGGGCTTGATTGAGCAAAACCTCGCCGAGCGGGTCTTCCAGTTTTTCCTTGGTCCAGTAGTCGTGGCGGGTATCGTATTCGCCCTTCAGGGCGGCCAGGCGGGCGATCAGTTTTTCCTGGGCCGGCTTGTCGCTGGCGGCAGCCAGTTGCATGCTGACCAGGTAAGATTCGAGGATGTATTCCGGCGGCGGCAAGATGTCGGCGATCAAGTCCTTGCTTTGGACGATGCGGTGGTAGAGCGGGCCGTTCACTTTTAATTCATTCAAGGTCATGAATGACCAGGCGCCGTAGACCACGGAGCCGAGCACGAAAATGCCGATCAAGACCATGAAGCGAGTACTGATTCTCAGGTTGGCGAGTTTCATGTCGATACTCCTTAGGTCATGTCGATTCCTGCGTGTATGGACTATAGGCGCTTTTTGGTGAATTTTCGTGCATATTGGCATGTTTCAATGCAATATATAAATATGCAGGCAGCAATTTTAAGTATGTGCCATTGGCGCCCGCGCCGCCATGCTTCCCCTTCAACGGGGGCATGGCGGCACGGGGCCGAGCTGTTGCGGGCGGCCTCAGGTGAGGTCAGGTGAGGTTGTCTTCCACCAGCGGCGTGGTGGACCCCAGTTGCAGGGTAATACGGGTGCGCTTGAGCAGGGGTTTGGCCGGCACGCTGCCGTCGGCGTTGAGCGGCAAGACCTTATTGAACAGCACCGTAAACGTGCTGGCCGTGACGGTCGCCACCGCATAACCCTGGGCGTGATGGTCGACATAGGCGAAGTCCGGATTGTTGCCACGGATGACAGCATCGAACTTTTCCGGCGTTGCCACCAGCGGCGCCAGCGGGGTGCTGCCGGCGCCGGCCTTCAGGTAATCGTAGAACGATGAGCTGCTGATGCCGGCCGTGACGAAATCGACGGCGACCGGGGTGCCGATGGCGGGGTCCGGGTTGTCGCGGATGGTGCCGCACTGGAAGGCGTGCAAGTCGCCCGTGATGGCCACCACGTTCTGGATATTTTGTGCCTTCAGGTAGCCCATCAGCTCGGCGCGGTGGGCCGGGTAGCCGTCCCAGGCGTCGGCGTTGACCACGTAGACCTGGTTGTACGGCGCTGGGGCGGCGGCGCGCAAGTCGACCCACATGCGGTTCAGCGTGACTTCATTGCCCCACACTTTCCAGCTCGCGTTGGCGCTCTTCATGGTGTCTTTCCACCATTGGCTCTGGGTGGCGCCCAGCATGCTTGGGGCATGCTTCAAGACGGCGCTATCGAGACCGGTAAATTGCTGCAGCAGGGTTTGCGGCACGAAGTAGCGCGCGCCGATCAAGTCGTTGCCGGCTTGCGGGTCGTGGCCCAGCAGCGTCGCCAGCGCGCCCTCGCTGACGGTATGGTCGTCACGGTACAGGCGCTCGTCCGTCATCACCAGGTGCATCAGGGTGCCGAACTGGAAGTCGCGGTAAATGCGGATATTGTCGTAAGCCGCGTTGCCGAGGTCGAAGGAGACGTCGCCGAAGTCGAGCGGCATGTATTCGACCCAGGCCTGGGTGGCGTTGCGGCGGCGCGTGGTTTCCTGTTTGTTGGCGTTGCTGTAAGTCTGATGGTCTTGCCAGCAATCGTCGGAAAATTCATGGTCGTCCCAGATCGCGATCATGGGGAATTTGCGGTGCAATTCCTGCAGCCGGCTGTCGGCGCGGTAGGTGCGGTACAGCTTGCGGTAATCTTCCAGGCTGTTGGCGTAGATGCCGGTGCCGCCACCGCCCTGCGCCAGGCCGTCCGGCAAACTGATGGCGCCATGCGCCGGCTCGGCCTGGCCACTCTGGAACTTGGCGCCCACGGTTTCATAAATATAGTCGCCCAGGTGGACCATGAAGTCGATCTCTTCGGCGGCGATCAAGTCCATCGCGGCCCAGTGGTTCACGCTCCAGTCCTGGCAAGTGAGCCAGGCGAAGCGCAATTGGGCCGGGGTACTGGTGGGTGCCGGCGCGGTCTTGGTCTGGCCGATGGCGCTGATATCCTGGCCGGCGACGAAGCGGTAGAAATACTGCGTGGCGGGAGTCAGATTGATGACTTTGGCGCGCACCGTATGGTCGTACTGGGCGGTTGCGCTCAGGCTGACGGTGGCGGCTACCGTGTCGAAGCTGGCGCTGGTGGAGACGTCGAGCCGCAGCGGGATCGCGTTCATCGGGTTGACGCTGACGATGCGGGTCCAGAACACCACGCTGCTATCCTTCGGGTCGCCGCTGGCCACGCCCATCGGAAAGGAAAACGAGTCGGGCGGCACTGAGTCATCGCCGCCGCCACAGGCGCTCAGGGTCAGGGTTGCGCTGGCAACCGTAAAGTACATCGCACTGCGTATAAATCTCCGACGATCCATGTCTAGTCTCATTCTGATGGGGTAAGTCTGTCATGCGCCGCGCTGGCGCGGCGCGCTCGGTGCCCGGGGCGGACCCGGGTTCTGGGGTCGAGATTAGCGCTCCGCCGCTAGCCCGTCTTGCGGCTTTGCGCCGGTGGCCTTGCGCAATTGCGCCAGGCGATGCCGGTGTTATTTCAATGAATGGAATAATAAATTGCGTTTTTGACTATTCTTTAGTTTCAGGGAATTCTGTAAAGTTCTATTCATTCGCGGGGCATGGGCCACGGCGAAGCAACTCCACCTGAAAGGATTTCATCATGCGTCAATCCCACACCAGTTTGCCGGGCCGCCTGAAATTGTTGTTATTGTCGAGCGCCCTGGTGCTGACCCTGGCCGCCCCCGGCGCCAGTTTTGCCGGCGCCGCCGTCAACGGCGAGCACGTCGCCGTCGCCGCTGCCAGCAGCGTGGTCGGCGCGCGCGGTTACGACTTGACTACCTTCTTCAGCAGCGAAAAGCCGGCGCACGGCACCGGCCACCATGTGGCCAACTACGACGGCGTCGACTATCTGTTCACCAGCGACGAGAACAAGAAGACATTTCAAGCGAATCCGCAGAAATATCTGCCGGCGTTTGGCGGTTATTGCGCGTATGGCGCGTCGATTGGCAAGAAATTTGTGGCCGATCCAGACGTCTATGACATCGTCGACAACAAGCTTTACTTCAACCTCGACACCAAGATCCGGGCCATCTGGGCCAAGGATATCGGCGCCAATATTGCCAAGGCCGAATCGAACTGGAAGAGCATCGCCGCGAAAAACCCCGCCGACCTGTAATACATCGACATCCGTTCCACCCTTGACTCTATTTGAAGGATTACCGCCATGAACCGACTCGCCATCCCCACCACCGCAGCCGCCGCTTCGCAACCCTTGCTCGACGCCGTCAATAAGCAACTCGGCGTGGTGCCGAACCTGATGAAATTGCTGGGCAATAGCCCGGTCGCCCTGGAAGGCTATCTGAGCCTGTCCGGCGCGCTCGGCAAAGGCGCGCTGGGCGCCCAGACGGGCGAACGCATCGCCCTGGCAATTGCCGAAATCAATGGCTGCGGCTATTGCCTGTCGGCGCACACCTACCTGGGCAAGAATCTGGCGCACCTCGATGAGGCCGAGATCGCCGCCAACCGGCATGGCGGCTCGACCGACCTCAAGGCCGACGCCGCCGTGCGTTTCGCCGCCCAGGTGGCGTTGCAGCGCGGCCATGTCGCGGACCTCGACGTGCAAGCGGTCAAGGCGGCCGGCTTCAGCGATGCCCAGATCGTGGAAATCGTGGTGCATGTGGCACTCAACACGCTGACCAATTATGTCAATGAAGTGGCGCAAACCGAGATTGATTTCCCCCTCGTGCTGCCGTTTGCCAAGTAAAGCCATGCCAGGGCGCGCTGCGACCAAGGGCGCGCCCGGGTCCGAAAAACAGTCGAAAGACCGCTGAATAGCGACAAGCGAAAATTACTTCGCTTGGGAGACGTGTGGCGCGTCGCGTTTGATAGTATCCTGCAGGAATATCTCTGATTTCGATGCGATGGCGCCGCTGGCGGTGCCTCATGGCACGATTCTGGCACGATTCTAAAGCGACCTATCCGATGCGCAATTTTGGTGATTTTGACAATTCCTGGAAATCTTCAAAATTGCCGCTGTGGGCCGCCGGCATGTCGCTCGCGCTGGTGGTCGGCTTGACGCTGTTCGCGGCGGCCGCCAGGGCGGTCGAGGATGACGCGCTGCAGCGCTTCGATTATCTGACACGCAGCACCCAGTACAGCTTGTCGGCGCGCGTGAAGTCGTATTCGGACCTGGTGCGCGGCCTGGTGGCGCTGTTTCGCACCTCCGAAGGCTTGAGCCGCAGCCAATTCCACGACTATGTCAGCGGCCTTGATTTGCTGCACAATTTTCCCGCCATCGAAGCGCTGACCTATGCGCAGGCCCTGGACGAGGCCCGGCGCGATGATTTTGTCGCCGCCGTGCGCGCCGACACCAGCCTGGCGCCGGGTGGCTATCCGGGCTTCGCGATCAAGCCACCCGGACGCCGTCCGCGCTATCTGGTGCTGACCTACCTGGAGCCGATGGAGACGCTGGCCGACAAGTTCGGCATCGATATCGCCGCCAATCCAGCCGTCGGCCACGCGCTTGACTTGTCGCGCGACACGGGCCAAGTTGGTTCCTCGGGGCAAGTCATTGTGGTGCGCGGTCCGCCGCGCCATATCGCGCTGGGCATGCGTTTGCCGGTGTACCGGCGCGGCGCGCCGCAAGGCGATATGGCGGCCCGGCGCGCCGCGTATATGGGCTCGGTCGGCATCGGCTTCAGCATTCCCAAACTGGTGCAGGGCGCGATCGACGAGATGGCGGAGCGCCAGATACACCTGACCTTGTACGCCGACGGCAGCGCCGATGTCGAGCAGCGCCACCTGGTGATTGAAAAGGCCGACCGCCTGCTGTTCAGCGATAGCGGCGCGCTCGAGGCAACGGTCGTGCCCAAGGGCGAGGAAGGCAACTATTTCAACACCGTGTTGCCGGTCGACTTCAACGGCAGTCTGTGGAAAGCCCATTTCAGCGTCCGCAAGAGCGATTTGGTAGGCGGTTTCGACCGCTATTTCCCCGCCGTCGCCTTGCTTACCGGCCTGGTCGGCACCATGCTCATTTATGGTTATTTTTTTACCCTGTATTCCTCGCGCCGCAAGGCCATCGAACAGAGCGTGCTGCTCGACACGGTGCTCGACAACGTCGACGCCCATGTCTACATGAAAGACCAGGACCGGCGCTATATCTATGCCAACGCCAAGATGGCCGAGATGATCGGCTTGCCGCTGGCGCGCCTGATCGGCAAGCTCGACCGCGAACTGATGCCGGCCGCGCGCGCCGACGCGGTATGGGAACTTGACAAGCAAGTCTTCGACGACCGTGTCAAGCACACTACCGAGGAGCAATACGTGGACCGCGACGGTGCGCTGCGCCATTTGTGGACGGTCAAGGTGCCGCTCTTGCACGATGGCCAGATCAACGCCGTGATCGGCCTGTCGACCGATGTCACCGAATTGCACAATTTGAAAGAGCAGGCCGACGCCGCCAACCAGGCCAAGAGTGATTTCCTGTCAAATATGAGCCATGAAATCCGTACGCCCATGAATAGTATCATCGGCATGGCGCATCTCGCGCTGAAATCGGTCAGCGACCCGCGCCAGCGCGACTATCTGCAAAAAATTCACCATTCGGGCCAGCATTTGCTGGGCATTATCAATGACATCCTCGACTTTTCCAAGATCGAAGCTGGCATGCTGGAACTCGAAGTGCTCGATTTCACGCTTGACGCCTTGCTGGCGAATATTTCCAGCCAGTTGGGCCAGAGCGCGGCAGCCAAGGGCTTGACCCTGGTGTTCGAGATCTGGCCCGGTTTGTCGCACCAGTTGCGCGGTGACCCTTTGCGGCTCGAACAAGTCTTGCTGAACCTGACCAGCAATGCCATCAAGTTTTCGGAAAACGGTAATATCTTCATTCGCGCGCGACCGCTGGCAGACCGCGACAGCGACACCATGGTGCGCTTCGAGGTGCAAGATTCCGGCATCGGCATGAGCGCCGACCAGGTGGCGCAATTATTCCAGTCATTCCACCAGGCTGACCCCTCGACCACCCGCAAATATGGCGGCACCGGTCTGGGCCTGGTGATCAGCAAGCAATTGGCCGAACTGATGGGCGGCGGCGTTGGCGTCGATAGCCTGCCTGGCGCCGGCAGTACCTTTTGGTTCGCGGCGCGGCTCGAAAAAGGCAGCGATCTCCATGGCGTGCAAGCAGCGCAGCCCGCCATGTCGGGTGCGATCGACGGCGCCGCCATCTTGCTGGTGGAAGACAATATCTTCAGCCAGCAAGTGGGGCGCGAATTGCTGGAAGACGCGGGCGCGACCGTGTGCGTGGCCAATAATGGCAAGGAAGCCATCGATTTGCTGCTCAAGGAGCGTTTCGATTGCGTCTTGATGGACGTGCAAATGCCGCTGATGGATGGCTTTGAAACCACCCGCCTGATACGGGCGCACGCGAAATTGAAGGATGTGCTGGTGATCGCGATGACCGCCAACGCGGGCAGCAGCGACAAGGCGCGCTGCCTGGAAGCGGGCATGGATGAATTCGTCACCAAACCGATCGCGCCGAACCAGCTGTTTGCCGTGCTGGCCAAGTGGTTGGAGCGGCGCGGCACCGGCGCGGCGCGGCTGCGTGCCTTCAACGCGCCGCTGGCACCGGCGCCAGCGGCGACGCCGGGCGATACCGAGGGCGGGAGCGCTGGCCCGGCCGAGATATTCGACCTGGCCGCGCTGGCTGAGACCTTCGGCAACAAGCCGGAAAAGATGCGCAAATTCGCGCTGATGTTCCTGCTGGCGGCGCGCGAGGCGATAGGCGAAATGCAGCAGGCGATGACGCGCGGCGACCTGGGGCGGATCGCCGAACTGGGACACCGCACCAAGTCCTCGGCCAAGGCGGTCGGCGCGATGCGTTTCGCGGCCCTGTGCGACAGGCTGGAAACGCTGGGCGAGGGCGGCGAGCCGGGCCAGGTGCGCCAGATCCTGGCCCAGTTGCCGCCGCTGCTGGAACGCCTGGCGGAACAAATCGCGCTCGAATTGACTGCGCGCGACCCCGGTTGAGGGCGCCAGCGGCGATAATATGCGTCTGCGCGCCCGCCGGCGCCTCCTAACGGAATAATATGCTCGCACCCGTCACACCCGGTCTCCTTATCTTGCATGGCAATCAGTTGGAAACCTTGCGCGCCGCCGTTTTCCAGTGGCTGCGTCAGAATCCGCTGGCGCCGCTTGAAACGGATATCTTCCTGGTGCAATCGAATGGTGTGGCCGAATGGCTGAAGATCGCGCTGGCCGAGGAAATGGGGGTGTGCGCGGCGACCCGCATCGCGCTGCCGGCGCGCCTGCTGTGGGAAAGCTACCGTGGCATGCTGGGACGCGAGCGGGTGCCGAGCCGCTCGCCCTTCGACAAGGGACCGTTGACCTGGCGCCTGATGCGGCTATTGCCAACCCTGCTGGCCGAGCCGGCGTTCGCACCGCTGCGCTACTTCCTGGCCGATGGCGACGCCGAGCGCCGTTTGCAACTGGCCGAGCGCCTGGCCGACTTGTTCGACCAATATCAGGTGTACCGCGCCGACTGGCTCGATGACTGGGCCGCCGGCGTCGACCAATTGCGCAAGGCTGGCGGCGAGGCCATCGCGCTGCGGCCCGAGCAGCGCTGGCAGGCGCAATTGTGGCGCGCCGTGATCGCCAGCGTGGCGCCGCAACAGCGCGCCTCGGGCCGCGCCACCATCCATGGCGAATTCCTGGGCGCCATCGCGCGCGGCGAGGCGCCGGCCGGGCGCTTGCCGCGCCGCATTGTGCTGTTCGGCGTCTCGGCCTTGCCCTACCAGAGCCTGCAGGCGCTGGCGGCGTTGGCCGCCCACACCCAGGTGCTGCTGGCGGTGCCCAATCCCTGCCAATTCTATTGGGGCGACATCATCGAAGGGCGCGAATTGCTGCGCGCCGCGCAGCGCCGCCAGCGCCAGCGCAAGGACCGCGACCTGGCCGACATCCCGCTTGAGGAGTTGCACGCGCACAGCCACCCGCTGCTGGCCAGTTGGGGGCGGCAAGGGCGCGACTTCATCCGCATGCTCGACGAATTCGATAACGACACGGCCGGACGGACCGACAATTTGCGCATCGACTTGTTCAGCGAGGATGCGGGCGTGACCCTGCTGCAGCAAGTACAGGCGGCGATCCGCGAATTGCGTCCCTTGCATGAGCATGAACGGGCGACGCCCGAGCCGCACGACCGTTCGATCGAATTCCACCTGGCGCACAGCGTGCAGCGCGAAGTCGAGGTGCTGCATGACCAGTTGCTGAGCATGTTCGCGGCCGGCGCCGGCTTGCGCCCGCGTGAAGTGGTGGTGATGGTGCCCGATATCGATACCTTCACGGCCGCAATCCACGCCGTGTTCGGCCAGCACAAGCGCAGCGACGCCCGCTTCATCCCGTTTGAAATCGGCGACGTCAAGGACCGCAGCGTCAATCCCTTGCTGGTGGCGCTGGAATGGCTGCTGCGCCTGCCGCAGCAGCGCTGCCGCCAGAGCGAAGTGCGCGATTTGCTCGACGTGCCGGCGCTGGCGGCCCGCTTCGGCTTGAACGACGACGATTTGCCGACCCTGGGTGCGTGGATCGAGGGCGCCGGCGTACGCTGGGGCCTGGATCAGGCCCACCGCAGCGGCCTGGGGCTGGGCGCGGCCGGCGAGCAAAACGCCTGGATCTTCGGGGTGCGGCGCATGCTGCTCGGCTATGCCAGCGGCCACGGCGCCAGCTTTGCCGGCATCGAGCCTTACGCCGAAGTGGGCGGACTGGACGCGGCCCTGGCCGGCTCGCTGGCGCAATTGGTGGAAGCCTTGTTGCACTGGCGCGCGGCGCTGGCGCAGGCGCGCACGCCGGCCGAGTGGGGCGTGCAGGCGCGCGCGCTGCTGGCCGCGTTTTTCAAGGCTGGCGACGAGGGCGAGCGCCTCACTCTGGCGCAATTGGAACAGGCCTTGCAAGGCTGGCTGGAAATTTGCGACAGCGCCGCCTTTGCCGAACCGGTGCCGCTGGCGGTGCTGCGCGAAGCCTGGCTGGGCGCCCTCGACGAGCCAACCTTGAACCATCAGTTCGTCTCCGGCGGCGTGACTTTTTGCACCCTGATGCCAATGCGCGCCGTGCCGTTTCGCGTGGTCTGCCTGCTCGGCATGAATGACGGCGACTTCCCGCGCCGCGCGCCCAAGGCCGATTTCGACTTGCTGGCGCTGGCCGGCATGGCGCGTCCGGGCGACCGCTCGCGCCGCGACGACGACCGCTACCTGATGCTGGAAGCCTTGCTGGCCGCGCGCGACAAGCTCTATATCAGCTGGGTCGGGCGCAATGTGCGCGACAACAGCACACAGCCGCCCTCGGTGCTGGTGGCGCAATTGCGCGATTACCTGGCGGCCGGCTGGACGCTCGACCTGGCGGCCCTGAGCACCGGGCACGCCTTGCAACCGTTCAGCCGCAAGTATTTCGAGGCTGGCGGCCTGGCCACTTACGCCGGCGAGTGGCGCGCCGCGCACGGGGCGACCAGCCTTGTCGAAGCGGCCTTGCCGCGCTACGAGCTGGAAGCCGACTTTCGCCTGAAATTGAGCGAGCTGGCCAGCTTCGTGCGCCAGCCGGTCAAGTATTTTTTCCGGCGCCGCCTCAGTGTCACATTTTCCGACGCACTGCCGGCCGGCGCCGACGAGGAACCGTTTGCCCTGAACGCGCTGGAACGCTATCTGCTGGAAGATACCCTGCTCGACGACGCCAGCGCGCCCGAGCCGCTGTCCGAGGTGCGCGCCGGCCTGGAGGCACGCGCGCAGCGCCTGGCGCGCGAAGGCGTGCTGCCGATCGGCTTGATGGGCCGGCAGTGGCAGCGCCAATTGGTGGACGCGCTGGTGCCGGTGCGCAGTGCCTGGCTCAAGCTGGGCTTGCGCTTTCCGCTGGCGGCCGACAAACTGGCCATCAGTCTGCAATACGGCGAACTGCGCCTGGAAGACTGGCTGGACCGCTTGCGCGCCAATGCCGCCGGCGAGAGTGCCTGGCTGATGCAGATTTCCTCGAAAGTGCTGGACCAGAACGGCCGCGCGCGCGGCGACAAATTGATCGCCATGTGGTTGCGCCAGTTGGCGGCGGCCGCGCTCGACTATCGCGTCACCGGCTACCTGGTGGCGCGCGATGCCATCGTCACCATGCGCCCGCTAGCCCCCAGCGCGGCGCGCGCCGCGCTGGGCGCGCTGCTGGCGCTGTGGCACGAAAATATGCATCATCCGCTGCCGAGCGCTTGCAAGACGGCACTGGCGCTGCTCCAGGATGGCGATCCGCGCGCGGTCTACGACGGCGGCTTCGAGCTGGCCGGCGAACGCGAGCAATTGTGCCTGGCGCGCCTGTGGCCCGATTTTGCCGCCCTGGCCGGAGAGGAAGCGTGGGCCGATTGCGCGCAGGAGCTATACGGCCCGCTGGCCGCCTGGCTCAAAGATGACATCGCGCTGGCGACTATCGCAGCGGACGAGGCCGGGCAATGAGCGCCACCTTGCTGGACCCCTTGCGCTTCCCCTTGCACGGCTCGCGCCTGATCGAGGCCAGCGCCGGCACCGGCAAGACCTGGACCATCGCCGCGCTGTATGTGCGGCTGGTGCTGGGCCATGGCGGCGCAGACGGCTTCGGCCGGCCCTTGCTGCCGGCCGAGATCCTGGTCATGACTTTTACCCGCGCCGCCACGCGCGAGTTGTCGAGCCGGGTGCGCGAGCGCCTGATCGAGGCGGCGGCGCATTTCCGCGCGCAAGACGATGCGCGCGCCGATTCCTTCCTCGACGCGCTGCTGGAAAGTTATCCCGAGCATGGCGAACGGCAGCGCGCCGCGCACCGCCTGATGCTGGCTGCCGAGACCATGGATGAAGCGGCCATTTTCACCATCGACGCCTGGTGCCAGCGCATGTTGCGCGAACATGCCTTCGATAGCGGCAGCCTGTTCGACGAAGAATTGCTGAGCGATGAAAAGGCCTTGTTCGAGGATGCGGCGCACGACTATTGGCGCCAGCAAGTGTATCCGCTGAACGGCCCGCAGCTGGCGCCGCTGCTCGCTTGCTGGCCCGACGTGGGCTGGCTGAAAAAATCCGTGCGTGAACTGGTCAAGCGCGCCGAACTGCTCGACGACGCCGGTGACGCCACGCTGGCCGGCTTGATCGCGCGCGTGCAAGGCGAGCAGGGCGCGCAACTGGCCGCGCTCAAGGCCGGCTGGGCCGAGCGCGCCGACCGCATGGAGCAATGGATAGGGCAGCAGCGCGAAGGTGCGCCGAAATGCTTCAACGGCAACAAGATGCGGCCGGAGACCTTGCTGGCCTGGTTTGCCGGCTTGCGCGCGTGGGCCCGCGAGCCGCAATTGCTGCAGCCGGACATCAGCGCCACGGCCTGGCGCAGGCTGACCCCGGACGGCATCGCCGACGCCTATGCAAAAGGCCATGGTGCGCCGGTTCCCGACGATTTTTCCGCCACGGCCGAACTGGAGGCGGGCCTGGCGCTGATCGCGCCGCTGGCCCACGCCTTGCTGCGCCACGCGGCGCTGGCGATCGCGCGCCGCATGGATGAATTGAAGCGGCGCGCGCGCCAGTTCGGTTTCGCCGACTTGCTGCAGCGCTTGCATGGCGCGCTGCAGGGCGAAAACGGCGCCGCGCTGCGTCAGCGCATCGTCGAACAATATCCGCTGGCGATGGTCGACGAATTCCAGGATACGGCGCCGGGCCAGTACCAGATCTTCAAGCTCTTGTACCGGATCGAGGAAAACCATGCCGAACAAGGCTTGTTCCTGATCGGCGATCCGAAGCAATCGATTTACGGCTTCCGTGGCGCCGACATCAACAGTTATCTGGAAGCGCGCCGCGCCACCGCCGGCCGCCATTACCAGTTGGGCACCAATTACCGTTCGACGGCGGCGCTGGTGGACGCCGTCAACCGCCTGTTTTTGCACGCCGAGGGGTATGGCGAGGGCGCGGCGCGCCATCCCGGTTACGCGCCGGGCGCCTTCCGCTACCGCGAGGATGGCAACAATCCGCTGCCGTTCGAGGCGGTAGACGCCAGGGGCCGCGCCGAGCAACTGGTGAATGGCGCCGGCGCGCTGGCGGCGCTGACGCTGGCCTGCAGCGCGACCGACGACTTGAAGGGCGACGCTTACCGCGATTTTTTCGCGCAGCACTGCGCCGAACATATTGTCGGCTTGCTCAACGATCCCCTGGTCGGCTTCGACGGCAAGGATGGTTATGCGCGCCTGCGCCCGGCCGATATCGCGGTGCTGGTGCGCGACCGGCGCGAGGCGGCGGCGGTGCGCAAGGCGCTGGCGCGGCGCGGCGTGGTCAGCGTGTATTTGTCGGACAAGGATTCGGTGCTCGACAGCGGCGAGGCGGCCGACTTGCTGCGCTGGTTGCAGGCGCTGGCCAATCCGCTCGACGGCGCTCTGGCACGGGCCGCGTTTGCCACGCGCACCATCGGCCTGGCCCTGGCCGACCTGGCGCGCCTGTCGAGCGAGGAACTGGAATGGGAACGGCGCGTCGAGCAACTCAAGGGCTTGCATCTGGTGTGGCAGCGCCAGGGCGTGCTGGCGATGCTGCGCCGTTTCATCCACGAATTGCAATTGCCGGCGCAATTGCTGGGCGAGGCCGGCGGCGAGCGGCGCCTGACCAATCTGCTGCATCTGGCCGAGTTGTTGCAGGCGGCCAGCCGCCAGCTTGACGGCGAACAAGCGCTGATACGCTGGCTGGCCGAGCAGATCGGCGGCGAAGGCGAGGGCGGCGACGAGCGCGTGCTGCGCCTGGAAAGCGACGCCGAGCTGGTGAAAGTGGTGACGGTGCATAAGGCCAAGGGTCTCGAATATCCCTTGGTGTATCTGCCGTTCGCGGTCACGGCGCGCAAGGCGGAGCGGCGCAACCGCTTCTTCTTTGAATTTACCGACGCCGACGGCGCACCCCGCATCGACTTGAGTTTGTCGGAAGCGGCGCTGGAAGCGGTGGAAGCGGCCCGCATCGAGGAAGACTTGCGCCTCTTGTATGTGGCGCTGACGCGGGCCCGCCATTTCCTGTGGCTGGGCGTGACGGCGCTGGCTGGCCGCAAGGCCGGCGACAATACCTTGCACGAATCGGCGCTCGGCTATCTGTTGACGGGCGGTGAGCGCTTGCCGGCTGCCCAGATGGCGCAGCGCTGGCGCGAGGTGCGCGGCGCTTGCACGGCGATCGCAATCGAGACGCTGGAGTCGCCGCGCGCGCTGACGGCGCTGGAGCGCTTCGAATTGCAGCCGGCGCTGCGCGAGGCGGTCCCGTTTGCCGGCCGCTTCGAGCGTGACTGGACGGTCGGCAGCTTCACCTCGCTGACGCGGCAAATCGGGCCGGCCGCGCATGTGCCGCAGCGCGCGCAAGAAGAGAGCTTGCTCGAAGACGAGGATGCGCCTATCCAGGTGCGCACCGAAGATGCGCCCTGGCACCGCTTCCCGCGCGGCTCGGTGCCCGGCAACTTCTTGCACGAGCAATTGGAATGGATGGGCAATGAAGGATTCGCCTGCGTCGACGAGGCCGACTTCGACAGCCGCCTGGGCGCGCGCTGCGAGCGGGCCGGCTGGGGCCACCGCCAGGAAGACACGGTTACGTGGTTGCGCAAGGTAGCGGGCACGCCGCTGCCGATGCTGGGCGCGCCCTTGACCGGCTTGGCGTCGCTGCTGCCGGAGATGGAATTCTGGTTTCCCAGCGAGCGCCTGAACACCGATGCGCTCGACCGCCTGTGTAGCCGCCATTTGCTGGACGGCGCGGCGCGTCCGGCCGTGCCGAAGCGCCAGTTGCACGGCATGCTGAAAGGTTTTGCCGACCTGGTATTCGAGCATGAGGGGCGCTACTGGGTACTCGATTACAAGTCGAACTCGCTGGGCGCGGGCGACGCCGCATACCACAAGCAGGCGTTGGCGGCGGGCATGGCGCAGCACCGCTATGATATCCAGGGCGCGCTCTACTTGCTGGCCTTGCACCGCTTGCTGCGCAGCCGTCTGGGCGATCGCTACCAGCCGCAGCGGCAATTGGGCGGCGCGATTTTCCTGTTCTTGCGCGGCATCGCCAACCGCCACACGCACGGTTGCTATTGGATAGAGCCGGCCCCGGTGCTGCTCGACGGCCTGGAAAATTTATTCGATGAGAGAACACAGTTTGATGCCAACCATGACGAGTGAGGCGCGCCGCGCCGCCCTGCTGGAACATATCGACGGTTTGACCGAAGCGGGTTTGCTGCGCCGCCTGAGCGCCGCGTTCGCCCGCTTCATCGCTTCCGTCGGCGGCGCCGGCGCGCCGCTGACCCTGGCGTGCGTGCTGCTGTCCGAACTCGAGGGGCGTGGCCACAGTTGCCTGATGCTCGATGAGCTGGTCGACGACCCTGGCCTGCTGATGGGCTGGAGCGAGGAGCAATGGCGCGCGCTGGCGGACGCTGCCGGCGCGCTGCCGAAAAGCGTGGCCGCCTGGCGCGCGTTGCTGGAGCAGTCGGAGCAAGTGTGGCGCGTCGGCGACCTCGATTTCCAGCAACCGCTGGCGCTGGACGGCGCCCGCCTGTATTTGCGCCGCTATTGGCGCGATGAAATGCTGGTGGCGCGCGCGATCGGCGCGCGCGCGCAGGCTTGCCGCGCGCCCGAGCTGGCCCGCGTGCGGCGCTGGCTCGACATCTTGTTTGACCAGCCCAGCCCGGACGGCGGGCCCGACTGGCAAAAAATCGCTTGCGCCATCGCGCTGCGCGGCAGGGTGACTATCATCACGGGCGGCCCCGGCACCGGCAAGACGTATACGGTGGCCAATTTGCTGACGCTCTTGTTTGCCGTCTCGGCGCAGCCGGAGCGGCTGCGCGTGGCGCTGGCGGCGCCGACCGGCAAGGCGGCGGCGCGCCTGAAGCAATCGATCGACAAGGCGCTTGACAGCCTGGCCGGCAAGGTTGGCAGCGAGCTGGACCTGGCGCAATTGACTCGGCGCATAGGCGCCGCACGCACCTTGCACAGCTTGCTGGGGGCGCGGCCCGACACGCGCGCCTTCCAGCACCACGCCGGCAATCTGCTCGATGTCGACGTCCTGATCGTCGACGAAGCGTCGATGGTGCATCTGGAAATGATGGCAGCCTTGCTGGACGCCTTGCCGGCGCACGCGATGCTGGTCTTGCTGGGCGATAAGGATCAATTGGCGTCGGTCGAGGCCGGCGCGGTGCTGGGCGACTTGTGCCACGAGGCGCAGGCGGGCGGGTATACGGCCGCCACGCTGGCCTATGCGCGGGCTGCCAGCGGCGCGGCGATCGGACCCGAATTCCTCGGCGCGGGTGGCGCGCTGGCCCAGCAAACCGTCATGTTGCGCCACAGCCACCGTTTCAGCGGTCCGATCGGCGCCCTGGCTGGCGCCGTCAACGCCGGCGAGAGCGGCGAGGCGCTCGCTTGCCTGCATGGCGACAGCGGCGGCAAGCTGGCCTGGATCGAGCCGGCCCAGCAAGCGGACTTGCTGCAGCTGGCGCTGGTCGGACGGCCCGGCGCGCCCGGCGGCTACCGGCCCTATCTGGAACTGCTGCAAGCTGCGGCGCCCGAGCATGAGGCCTGGGTGCGCGCGGTGCTGCTCAAATTTGAATCGTTTCGCATCTTGTGCGCGGTGCGCGATGGCGAGTGGGGCGTGCATGGCTTGAATGCGGCGATTGAACAGCGCCTCGAGCGTGAAGGCTTGATTGCGCGCGCCGAATGGTATGTCGGGCGTCCGGTGATGGTGACGCGCAATGATTATGGTAGTGGGGTCTTCAACGGCGACATCGGCTTGACGCTGCGCGACCCGGCGCGGCCGGCGTCGCTGCGCGTGTATTTCTTCGAGGGCGAGGCGGTGCGCAGCGTGCTGGCGACGCGCTTGCGCCATGTCGAGACGGCGTTCGCGATGACGGTGCATAAATCGCAAGGCTCGGAATTTCGCCACACGGTGCTGGTGTTGCCGAAGGAGGGCGGCGGCATGCTGGCGCGCGAACTGGTCTACACCGGCATCACGCGCGCGCGCGACTTCTTCACGTTGGTGTCGCCCACGCAAACGGTGCTGGTCGAGGCGATTGCGCGGCGCACCCGGCGCGCCAGCGGCTTGCGCGGCTTGCTCGGCGCGGCCTCGGCTTGAGGGTTTCCATCGGGCGCGCCGCGACAGCAACCTTGCCGGCGCCGCAATGCGACTGGCTCAAGGATCCATTCGGCGAACGGTGCCGGGCGTCTTGCCGGAATTGCTGATGAGCGCGCCCACTTCAACTGAGGGGCGCTCCCCGCAATCAGGTGGCGGCGCGGCGGTGGCGCGCTTTTTTTTCGGTGCGGTGCTTGCGGTGGCTCGACACTTTCATCACCTTGGCCGATTTCATCGCCTTTGGCTCGACTTCGTCGTTGCCGGCGATGAAGCGGCGGATATTGAGCGCGTCCATCACCCGGGCCGAGTTGGCGCGGGCGTTGAGCAGCACCAGGGTGGCGTTCTTGCCGGCCGCCTTGATGCGCATGATCAGGCAGCGTCCCGCTTCTTCCGTGTAACCGGTCTTGGAGAGGGCGATTTCCCAACCCTTGGCACCGACCAGGCGGTTTGAATTGTGGTACTCGACCTGGCGTCCGTTGATGTTGATGATATCCTTGGAATCGGTGGTGATGCGGCGGATATCGGGATAGGCCGAGGCGGCCGTGGCCATTTTGATCAAGTCGGAGGCCGTCGATTTATTGTTCGGCGACAAGCCGGTCGGCTCTTCGAGCACGGTCTGGGTCATGCCCAGCGCCTTGATCTTGGCGTTGACGGCCACCGCGAAGGCCGGTGTGCCGCCCGGATAGGTGCGGGCCAGCGAGGCGGCGGCGCGGTTGTCGGACGACATCAGGGCCAGTTGCAAGGCGTCGTGGCGGCTCAAGGTGGCGCCGACAGGCACGCGCGAAGCGCTATGCTTGAGCATGTCGACGTCGATTTTGTCGATGCTGATGGGGGCGTTCATGTCGGGCTTGGAGTCGAGCACGACCATGGCTGTCATCAGCTTGGTCAGCGAGGCGATCGGCACCACGGCGGTGGAATTTTTCTCGATCAAAATCTTGCCGGTGCCATCTTCGACCACCAGCACCGATTGTGAGCCGAGCGGGACTGCCATGGCCGCTGTACTCAGCGAGGTCAGCAGCAAGGCGATTATTTTCTTGAACATGTCATCTCTTGGGAATGAAGTCAATGTGGGGCGGCGAAGTGGCCGCGCGCGCTATTACGCTGCCATTAATGCAACGTATCTATTGGGCAATATATTACCAAGCATAGACAATAACATTAAAGCCGATTTGATGTCTACCGCGCACGCGCATGCGGCGCCACGGACTGGCGCCAGAATAGCCCCGCGAAGGGGGCTGGAAGGGGAGTGAAGGAAGCCGCTTACGCGATTTTGGCGATCGACACTTCGGTGGATTTGACCAGGGCGATGACTTCGCTGCCCACTTTCAGATCGAGATCCTTGATCGAGCGCGAAGTAATGACCGAGGTGACGATGCCATGCGGGGTTTCCACGTCGACTTCGGAGACCACCGGCCCGAAAATGATTTCCTTGATCTTGCCGCGGAACTGGTTTCGTACATTGATTTCTGAAATGGCCATCTGGTTTCCTGTCTATGAATGTGGCGGGGGCTAAGTACCCAGTCGGAATAAGTTGTGAGATGGGTGTGGTCCTGGCCGGATGCGATGCAAGGCGCTCGGCCCGCCGCAGACATCCACAAATTTATTTTGAGTGGGTACTTAGATGCAGATTAACGCCCTTTGCCGCGCCGGCAAACGAAGCGATTCGCATATTCATATGCGTCAACCGGCGCGATGAGGCCGATGGCCCGTGCGTCAGAATCCAAAAAAACAAATAAGCATGATTGAAATGATTCGTGGGCTAAGTAAGCGCCAATAATTTATTGTGTTTTCTGGCTTGCCTATCCGGCGCTGCGCTGTATTGCCCG
This sequence comes from Oxalobacteraceae bacterium GrIS 1.11, assembly GCA_040544385.1. Taxonomy (GTDB): domain Bacteria; phylum Pseudomonadota; class Gammaproteobacteria; order Burkholderiales; family Burkholderiaceae_D; genus Janthinobacterium. The sequence goes on along the minus strand of JBEONR010000040.1, from coordinate 7,992 downwards.
CCGCTAGCAGTGTCCGCACTGCGTCGCAACGGGCGCCTTGCGCAGCATCCGGCCAGGTTCGCCACAAATTCACATTCATTCCCGACGCTTACTTCGGCGCTTTTGCGCGCCTGGTCTTCAGGGACTGAAACGAGGTTTTTTGCCGCTTGGTGTATAGTCGAAAACGGGCATTGAAAGGCGCACTTGCTTGACATCGCCATCGGAAATATTTTGTGAGCGCACATGAGTCTTGAAATTCGTATTGCAACATCGATTGACGCGTTTGAAGCGTGCAATGTCTTGCGTCGTTCTATCACGGAATGCTGCACGCTCGATCATCATAACGATCCAGTTATTCTTGAAGCTTGGTTGGGTAACAAGACGCCGCAAATGGTGGCTGCCTGGTTTGCCTCGCCGACCAATTTTTCGCTGGTCGCGCTCGAAGCGGGCGTGGTGGTCGGCGTGGCCTTGCTGACCCGGGTCGGCAAACTGGCGCTGTGCTATCTGTTGCCGGAAGCGCGACGCCGCGGCATCGGCAAGGCTTTGCTGAGCCACATGGAAGCGCAAGCCCGCGAGTGGGGCGTGAAGGCCTTGCAATTGCATAGCACGGCAAGCGCCGAGGCGTTTTTTGCGGAGCGGGGATATGTGCACTCAGGCAATGTCAAATCCCCCTATGGCGTAGCAACCATATTTTTCTGGAGGCAACTCGACGCCGCCGCCGACGGGGTCGACCCGCAGCGCAAGCGTTTTTGCAATTGCAATAGCGCTTGATTTGACCCTTCAGCACAGGCTCCAGGCCAGGACGCGCGCATCGTCCGTGCAGTCGCGCGCAGACACACTTTTCCCACCAATAAACATTTTTAATTCGCCGGGCACGAAGGCGATCCACTGCTCGTTTGAAGTCAAAGGGCGGGTGGCAATGACGGCGATGCGGTCGTCCAGGTGATTGTGCTGGCGGAAGTCGATGCTCAGTTCGCAGTCAATCAGTTGCGCCACCGAAAACGGATACTCACGCACCACATAATGCAGTTCCGTCGAGCAGCGCGCAAATAGCGTGTCGCCGTCCGACATGATGAAATTGAAGCTGCCATGGCGGGCAATCTCCCGGCTGAGGACGTCGATCGCCTCGAACATTGCCGCGCGCGAAGCCGGTCGCGGGAAGCGCTGGCGCAAGCCGGCCAGCAAGTGGCAAAAAGCCCGTTCGCTGTCGGTGTCGCCGCGCGCCGCGAATTGGCTGTCGGGTGCCGCCGCCCAGGTTTTCAAATCGCCGTTGTGGGCAAAGGACCAGGTCTTGCCCCACAGTTCGCGCGTGAACGGGTGGCTGTTTTCCAGCGCGACCCGGCCCTGGGTGGCTTTGCGGATATGGGCCACGATATTTTTCGCCTTGAGCGGAAATTGCCTGACGGTTGCCGCCAATGGCGAATCGACGCATGCCAAGTGATCGCTCAGCAAGCTGCAACCGTCGGCGTGGTGGAAGGCAATGCCCCAGCCATCCTTATGATCGGCGGTGCGGCCGCCGCGCTCGGCAAAGCCGGCAAACGAGAACCCCAGCGCGGCCGGCTTGCTGCTATTCATTCCTAAGAGTTGGCACATGGCCGGTCCTGTTGATTGATGGCTGGTCTGGCATACGGTAATGTCCGTTGGGAAATAGTAGAAGGAATATTTTGGCATATGGATATACACCTCGTTTCATATGCGCCGCCCGCATATGAAACGGCGCAAGGATTCGTTCCGCTTGGCGCTGGCGCGGCCTATCCTGCATGTTTTGGCGTGGGCGGCGAGACGCCGGGCGCCGCTTTGCGAAGGAGTGCGATGTCGTTTCCCGTATTGAATAATTATTTGGCGCGCTTGTCCGACGCCAGTCAGCAAGCCACCAGCATGTGGCTGGCGGCAGACGGCAAAGCCGTCGGGCGTTTTTTCAATTGCACCATGACCAGCGCGTTCCAGCCGCTGCGGCGTGTCGATTCTGGCCAAATCATCGCTTTCGAAGGGCGCGCGCGTAGCGTCTCGGCGGCCGATGCCGGGCTATCGTTGTGGAAATTGCTGGACCATGCCGCCAGCGACGATGAATCGGTGGAACTCGATCGCCTGTGCCGGATGCTGCATGCGATTAATTTTTTCCGCCAGCCGGGCGCGGCCGACGCCGATCTCTACTTGAACGTGCATGACCGCTTGCTGAGCGCGGTCAGCAGCAATCACGGCCACGCGTTCCGGCGTATCCTCGATGCGCTCGGTTTGCCGATCGGACGCATTGTGTTGCAATTGCCCGCCGTGACGCCGAACCAGGGCTGGTTGCTCAATTACGTGGCCGACAATTACCGTCGCAACGGCTTCCGCTTTGCCGTCAACGCAGCCAGCGCGGCCCAGGCGGCCGGCATGGTGGAGCGCTTGCGTCCCGATGTTTTCAAGCTCGACGCGCGCGCCCTGGACGATGAGGCCGGGCTAGTCAATTTGCTCACGATTTGCGATGCGGCGCGCATACTGGTGGTATTCAAGCAGATTGAAAACGCGCGGGAATGGGATCGCCTGCGGCGCGTTTCCTCGGCGGCCGGACTGCCGATTGTTGCCCAAGGCTATTTGCTCGATATGCCCGGTTGCAGCCAAGTCATCCGTCCGGACTCGTCGCGGCCGCCGCTGGCGGCGCAATTGGTGTAACAGGGTTTTTATTCCCCTCAACTATACGCTATAGTAATCATATTGATTCAATGGATAGACTATGGCATCGCGCAGAAATTTTCTTCAACATGGCTTGGGCTTGACGGCCCTCGGCTTCATTTCCAGTCCCATCGTCGGTTGCGCCGCGCGCACCGCCTCACCCGGTCCCTTGGGCCGCAATATCCATAAAACTTCCGCCAGACCATCCGGTGCGCCCAAAACGTCGGTGACGCAAACCCAGGACGCCGCCGAACTGGACCCGCCGCCCGATATTTTCGACGCCCAGGCGCTGGACCTGGAATTCTGGCTCAAGCCGCGCGTGCTGGAAATGACGCGCCCGGCCAGCGGCGAGCGCGCCAAATTGCTGTATTGGAAGGATGGCGAAGTAATCGATTCGGCTTACCAGGAATTGTGCCATTTGCTGCGTGACGTGAATGGCAAGGAAACGGCACCCATCGACCCGAAATTGCTGGAAACTCTGTGGGGCACCCAGGCGTTCGTGGCCCGCTACGGCATCGAGCACCCGCTGGAAATCCTGTCGGGCTACCGCACGCCCACCTCGAACCGGCGCTTGATCGAAGCAGGCGTGCCGGCCGCGCGCCAATCGCTGCACATTGAAGGGCGGGCTGCGGACATTCGCATCGCCAACCTCAACTCCGAAGTGCTCGGTTCCCTGGTCAAGAGTTTCCGCCAGGGCGGGGTCGGCTTTTATTACCGTTCCGGCGCCAAGGGCGGCTGGATCCATGCCGACACGGGCCTGAAGCGCACCTGGAAAGGTTGAGTCGGGGCTATACCCGCGCGCTTTCATGCACGCTTCATTCGTAGGAATACGGGGGCGGCGGGATGCTGTCGCGCTCCGCCAATTCCCGCAGTTTCAAGTCGATCAAATGGTCCCGGTAGATATACCAGCCGCCGTGCTGGTTTTCGAGCACTTCCGGATGTTCATCAAGGCATTGATCGATGAACTGGGTCAATTCCGATACATATCCCGCCTGGCCGAGCCGGTAGTCGATATGCGACATGGCATCCTCCCGTGATTATTCCGTCTTGCCATCGATCCTGCCGTACAGTCCATGTGCCTCGTCGTTGGGCCCAGCCGCGAAAAACAGCGTCGTCAGCGGCTGCTGGTTCAAGCCATTGCCGAAGCCTATGCCCCACAAGCCGTCGATCGCCAGCGGCTTGCCGTCGAGATCGCTCAGCGCGCCCAGCCACTCGCCCGTGTCGGGCTGGTAAGCATTGATCGCGCCATCGCCAAAATTGCCGATCAACAAGGCCGAGGGAAAACCGGGAAAGTCGGACGGCGCCAAGGCCATGCCCCAAGGCGCGTTCAATTTGCCGCCGGTGATCAAGCGCTTGATGAAATTGCCGCCCGTATCGAAGACGCTGACGATGCCCAGGCCGGCGCCCTGGTTTTCATCGTCGTTGGGCGGCGTGAATTGGGCATAGCTGACATAGATGTTCGCGCCGAGGGCGGCGACATTGAAGGGCGTGTAATCGGCCGGCAAGCCCGGGTCGGTAAAATTGCCGGGCAAGGCGGCCAGGTTGAAGCTGGCATCGTAGACGCTGATCGCGCGGTTGTGGAAGTCGGCCACGTACAGGTAGTGATTGCCGGCATAGGTCGCCAGCGCCGCGCCCTTGTAGATGGCGCCGGTGGCGCTGGCGTCGACGGCCGTCACGGCATTGGTCGGGTTGACCGTGGGCGACCAGCCCGACACGGTGCCCGCTTCGCCGACAAAGATGAAAGCGCTCTTGCCCGTGACGCCGCCCTGGGTGACGGTGAAATCGGTGCCGGCATTGAAGACGATGCCGGTGGGCGCGGCCGGACCGGCGCTGCCGGGAGGGATGTTGACTATCAGGGTTTGCGGCACGCCATTGCCGTCATACAAGGTGGAAGTGGACGTGCCATTGTTGGCGACCCAGACGAAACCATTCGGATTGAAGGCGATACCCCAGGCATTTTGCAGATGGGAGTCGGTGTTGCTGGCCGTAATGGTGCCGTCCGAGACCAGTTTGCTGACGGTAAACGTGGTGCGGGGCGTGTGGTGGGAACTGCCGCCGCATGCGCCGAGCAGGGCGGCCACGCCGAGCATGACCGCCAGTGCAAGGCTTGCCCGGATCTGGCGCAAGCAATGACCCAGGTGATGGCCCAGATTCAGGGTTAGGCTCAAGTCGGGTCTCGTGTCATGCCTCATCATTTTCTCCTTCGAATGGCCGGGGCGGTGTTCTTTAGACTGCGGCGGCCTGCCGCAATTGCGCGCCATTATTGATCCATCTCAGCTTGGCGCGACGGCTTGGCGGCGATATTTCGGCGCTGCAAGCGGCAAATCGGCCGCGCCGGCCGGCGAACGGTGGATAATGGTGTCTTGGCTGGCCGCAACAGGCCTTCGATACCGGGAACACACCATGCAAGGCTTGACCGAACACCAACACGATGGCGCAGCCGACACAGCGGCCGAACCGGCCCGTTTTCGCGCGCGCCGATGGGAGCACCTGGAAACGCCATATGACGTCGAATTGTGGATCGAGGAACATAACCGCAGCATGCAGGAAAATATACGGCAAAGCGAAAGCGGATATGGCATTTGTTTCAGCTTGACGGAAGGCGGCGAGATTTTCATGCAAACCAGCGCCGACGGCGCCGTCATCCTTGATGTGACGGCCGAGGCCGACTGGGTCGCGCCCTTGATCAGCGCGGCAACCCAGACCGCCGCGCCCGGCACTTCGCAGTGGATCTTGCCCGACGACAAACTGATTCAATTGGTCTTTGGATTGAATAGCCTGGTGGCCAGCACCACCCTGGTGGTGGGCCACCATTTCGGCGTCAAACGTCGCAGTGGCGGGCGGGTCCGCTAAGAACCGGTAGGCAATACGCCACCTGCTGGCGGCTCTTCGGAAGCGGGGACTGCCTTGCTCGTCGTAGCATGCCGGCCACATAGAATCGATCGCGCAGGCCGAACAACAAGCCAAAATGATCCAAGCCCAGGCCGCCGAGTTGGCGCACGCAAAGGCGAATCACGACCACCTAGTGCGGCGCAGGTAGAGCTCAGATTTATTTCCGTCCGCCAAGGCTGAGCAACCTTCATTTTCAGGCCTCGCCACGCAAGAATTACTGATTCGCCACCGTGGTGCGGTTACGCCTGGCGGCGACGATGGCCACGGCCTTGGCTTTTGCCCAAGCGACTTGCTCCTGCGACAGTTTTGCGGCCAGTGTATTGAGTTCAGCATCAGTTGGCTGATTGGGAACCGGCATCCCCAATTTTAATAGGTCGACAACGTCCTTGTAAGCTATCGCATAGGCCAATTCCTGGCTTGGGTCGGCATCGAACATCGGCGTCGTTCCCGAATAGCCAACCATCAAATCTTGGAGGGCATTGAAGTCGCCAAGGTCGCCGTCGCGAATGACGAGAGCACGTGCCTGCTGCTTCCATTCGATGACTGATGGGTCGTTCATTCTGGTTCGAAGCGCGTCCATGTCTCCGGATGGCCCGTGCCGATACCAGTCAGAACCCACGCCAGGCGAGCCGGCATAGGCTGCCGTGCGTAAGTAGTCATACCTCGAACGGCGCATGACATCCGTAATGGAAGCGCACCGCTTTTTCTGAGACAGAAGAAAAGGCGGCATCGGGTCAATCTCAAACGGAGCGCGAAGCGATTCACATTCCTCAATAATTTGAAACACTTTTAATGCCTCTGCGGGATTTCGGGTAGCCGTCAGGGCCGCGATCACTTCGGCGAGGGGGCGCGAATCCTCTTGTCTATCTGCTGCAGAGGCCGGCACCACACCCATCCACTGCAAGCCATCGGTTCGGGTTTGCTGGCCCGCTTTTGGTCTGCTTGAATCGGCAAGCACAGGGGGCAGTGCAGCGACGTATGCCGGTGTGCACAAGTAATAGACCGCAACCCAGATCATGCCCAGCGATAAACCGCCCAAGACCAGTATTTTTTGTTTTTTTGTTTCCATCGCTTGGTGTTTCTTGCTAAAAAATACTCGCTTTTGGCGGATTGTCCCCGTTCACGGCGGCGACCTGATCGACTCCTTGCACCCCCTTAGCTGCCAAAGTTTGCGATGAGCTTCCGTTTCTGTACAAATGGAATTGTTGGCAGTGCAGCTTGAATTTCTTGTGCAAATGTGTCCGCATTTTCCAGAGGAGGAAGCGCAGCATCCCCTCCTTTGCCCGCGACTACAAAATACGTTGTCTTTGGAGCGAAGATAGTACGATACATAGTGACTGAACGTATGTCACTTGCCTTTATGGTGAACGGTCCGTTGCCAGATTCCGCTGCAATTCCATCATCGGAAACGGTAAAGTGCAAATTTTCCAGTTCAACGGTCATTTTCTTCATTCGGCGTACAGTGAAGAACGCTATCACAGCCATCATAACTCCGGTAAATGCCAATGGGCCAAGAATATCGTTTTGCCCCATTTGATCCCGTTGCCAATAGAACAGAAACGACATAAACCCAAATACCAGAACCATCATGATGCTTGCGCGACGCGGGCCTCCACGTCGATTGGCCAGGTATGACTCAGACACACGATAGTACAAAGAAACCTCCGTTGGTCATTTCAATTTCTCATCTGTTCGCAGTACGGCAATGGCTGCTCCTGGCCGAAACCGGTCGCAGCCCGAGTATTGTGAGGCGCCAATGGGCCATCATGCAAGCGCCTCCAAGGATAAAGCCTGTCCTAATGCCCGTGAGTTCGCTGGTTATTGGGCTCTGCGGTAGCTGGTCTGGGCTCTATCGGTGGGCGGCGAACCACGACAACTGATTCGTCCGGCTCGAACCAGAATTCACCGTGGGGGCCGTCGAGATGGCCTGTAATCAGTTGAATCAGTCCATCCTCCGAATTGACCTGGGTGATAGCTTCCCAAGCGTAGGTCGGGTGTTTGCCAGTGCCAAGTCCGTTGTAAATAATATCGCCGATCCTGGCGTGGTCAGCGGCTACAGTGATCCTAGTTGTCATGCCAATTCACTCCTAAACCGTCCGCAGCCAGTTTGCGGCCCTTGCTTAGATCATGCTCCCCTCCGATCATTCCCGCTACGATATTTCGATCCTGTCTCAGCTAAGCTCACGCCGCCCGGTAGAACGCCTGCCCCCCTGAGACGTGACTCACGGTCAGTTGGCAGACGACAGGGATCACCAAATGACCGGAGCTGGCCGGTAGGTGCCGATATTACCGTCAAGGCTGAAAAGCATGCTCTTCGGACTGCCGCCGCCGCACAATTGCCTGAGCCTTGTGACGCAACTTTTGAGGGAGCTTCCCCCTGTGTCAAACTGTTGTGAGACAACTTCATCACGCTAATTAAGGAAGTTGACACACATGGATTCTAAAATGACAATAATAGCTGAGCAG
>JBEONR010000039.1:0-46293 GCA_040544385.1 Oxalobacteraceae bacterium GrIS 1.11 | reverse complement strand
TGGCTGATGCCTTCTTCGCCGCGCACGCATTCGGCCAGCAGCTTGTTCTCGCCCAGCACGGTGCTCAGGCGCAGCAGGCGCGTGTCTTGGGTGAAGCTGGAAAACAGCGCTGGCAAATCGAGCGATTTTGACATAAGAACTCCAAAGATGTGTGCTATGAAATGCTTTTCAGGCAACACTACACTCTGAAAATTCCCTTTCGACTAGCGCGTTTCAAGTAAATTTTGCGTTTTATCATGGTGCTGACAAATTACACTATAGGCAAGAGTGTACAGGATAGTGGCACGCAAGAGCACGCCGTGATGGGGGAAGGAGCCCAAGCGACCGGCGGCGCCGGGCCGGCGGGGACTCAAAAAACAACATCGACACTTGCTTCTTCAGTGAAACAAGCAATGGCAGAAAACTAATCCGTGGCGGCGCGCCGGCGCCTCAGTCGTCCTTGGCGCCGTCTATGCCCAATTCGGCGATCTTGCGCGTGATGGTGTTACGGCCTATGCCGAGCCGCACCGCTGCGTCGTTCTTGCGCCCGTGGGTATGTTTGAGGGCGATCTTGATCAGGGCCGACTCGAATTGCCGGCCCAGCACGGCCATCACTTCTTGCTGGCCGGCCGCCAGCATGCCGGCCGCCTCCAGTTCGAGCAAGCCGATCCAGCCCGACGGCGCGCCGCCGACGAGCGGCGCCGCCTCGAAGCCGCCCGGCGCGCCATCGGGCGGGGCGGCCGCCGGCAAGCTGGCCATCGCATCATGCCCCTGAGTCAATTCCGGCGGCAAGTCCTTCACTTCCACCGTTTGCCCGGGCGCCATCACGGTGATCCAGTTGCACAGGTTTTCCAATTGCCGCACATTGCCGGGCAAGTCCAGTCCGCTCAAGAATTGCAGCGTCGCCTCGCTCATGCGCTTGGCTTCGACGCCCAGTTCGCGCCCGCTTTGCACCAGGAAATGGCGCACCAAAATGGGAATGTCTTCGCGCCTTTCCCGCAAACTGGGCAGGCGCAGGCGGATCACGTTCAAGCGGTGGTACAAATCTTCGCGGAACAAGCCGTCGCGCACGCGCTGTTCCAGGTTCTGGTGGGTGGCGGTAATGACGCGCACGTTCGCCTTCAAGGGCTGGTGCCCGCCGACCCGGTAGAAGTGGCCGTCCGACAAAACCCTTAACAGCCGTGTCTGCAAGTCGAAGGGCATGTCGCCGATCTCGTCGAGGAACAGGGTGCCGTTCTCGGCTTGCTCGAAGCGACCGCGCCGGCTGGTCTGGGCGCCCGTGAAAGCGCCGCGCTCGTGGCCGAACAATTCCGATTCCAGCAAGTCTTTCGGGATCGCCGCCGTGTTCAGCGCGATGAACGGTTGCTGGGCGCGCGGGCTATGCTTGTGCAGCGCGCGCGCCACCAATTCCTTGCCGGTGCCCGATTCGCCCGTGATCAAGACCGTCACATTCGATTGCGACAGGCGGCCGATGGCGCGAAACACCTCTTGCATGGCCGGCGCCTGGCCGAGGATTTCCGGGGTCACGCTGGGGCCGTATTCGATATTGGTCTCGCGCAAGCTCTCCTCGAGCGCGCGGCGTATCAGCTCGACCGCCTTGTCGATGTCGAAAGGCTTGGCCAGGTATTCGAAGGCGCCGCCCTGGAAGGCGGAAACGGCCGAGTCGAGGTCGGAAAAGGCCGTGATGATAATCACCGGCAAGCCGGGAAAGCGGGTTTTCACCACTTGCAGCAATTCCAGCCCGGAGGCGCCCGGCATGCGGATGTCCGACACCAGCACTTGCGGGGTCTCGAATTCCAGCGCGGCAATGGCGTCGCGCGCATTGGCAAAACTCTTGGTGGCCAGGTTTTCCCGCGCCAGCGCCTTTTCCAGCACCCAGCGGATTGATTCGTCGTCGTCGACTATCCAGATTGGCTTCATTAGTGTCCCGAAATGGCATTCATATAGGGATACAACCCGGGCCAGAACGCCCGCCGAGCTTAGAACTTATGGCAAAGGCAAGACGATTCTGAAATCGGTATATCCAGGCCGGCTCTCGCACTCGATCACGCCCAGATGCTGCTGCACGAACGTTTGCGCCAGTGTCAGCCCCAGGCCGCTGCCGCCTTCCCGTCCCGACACCAGCGGGTAGAAAATTCGGTCGCGTATCTGGGGCGAGATGCCCGGTCCATTGTCAATGATATGCAAGTCTAATGCCAGGCCGTAACGAACCTTGGCCAGCGTCACCTGACGCGCCACCCGGGTCTTGAAAACCAGCTCGGCGTCGCCCGCCGCGATGCGCTCGGACAAGGCTTGGGCCGCGTTGTGGGCGATGTTGAGCACGGTCTGTATCAATTGCTCCTTGTCGCCGCGAAACTCGGGAATGGAAGCGTCATAATCGCGGCGGATGCTCAAGCCGCCGGGAAATTCGGCCAGGATCAGGCTGCGCACGCGTTCGCACACTTCATGGATATTCACGTCGCCGACGATGTGCGGCCGGCGGTGCGGCGCCAGCAGGCGGTCGACCAGGGTTTGCAAGCGGTCCGCCTCCTTGATGATGACCTGGGTGTATTCGCGCAGCGCGCCCAGGTGCAGGGCCGGCAATTCCAGCTCCAGCAACTGGGCCGCGCCACGGATGCCGCCCAGCGGATTCTTGATTTCATGGGCCAGGTTGCGTATCAACTCCTTGTTGACCTGGCTTTGGTCGAGGATGCGTTCCTCGCGGTCCAGCTTGAGCTGTTGCACGTTTTCGCGCAATTCGATCAAGATGGTGCCGGCTGCGTCGTCGAGCGCGCTGATGATGCTGTGCACGTGCAGCGGCTCGCGCCCCGAGCGTTCCAGCGTCAGGTCCTGGCGCAGGTCGGCGAACTTGTGTTCCAGCGCCTGCACGCAAATGCCGGCCAGCTCCTCGGGATTGATGAACAGCGCGGTCAGCTTTTGGCGCGCCAAGGCTTTCTGCGAACTTTCCAGCAGGTTTTCGGCGGCCGCGTTGACGTAGGCGATGCGGCCTTCGCCGTCGAGCATGATCACGGACGAGGCCAGCAAATCGAGGCCGGCCAGGTGGGGATGCGCAAGCGTCATCGGATATTGGCGATCTCGCGCTTCAAGGCTTCGATATTTTTTTCCACCCGGCTAATGCCGTCCTTCATTTGCGCCACCCGCTCTTGATACTTGGCATAGTTGCGCTCGTTGCCATTGCGCTCAGGCTCGCCGCCATTGAATTCCTTCTTCAATTCGACCAGTTTTTGCTCTTCGCTTTTCAATTCTTCCTGCAAGATCTGGCGCCGGTCGCCGTCGCGCGCCTTTTGCTCGGAAGTGTCGACTTTCGGGAACGACGATGGCGTCGAGACGGGCGCGGACACGGCGTGCGGCGCGGCCGTGCCGGAGCGCTTTTGCGGCGCCGCGATCGCGCCCGGCAAGTCGAGCTGCTTGCAATTGCCTTTCTTGCTCACATCCGTCAATTCCTTGTGCCCGTCGGCATCGACGCACAAGTAAATCTGTCCATCGGCACGCGCCAGCGCGCAGGCGCCCAGTCCGAACAACACCGCCAGTATTCTTATCATTTTTTGCATATTCAACCCGCTGCTCATTCCCGTTAGCCCACATCGCGCTCAATCCGCGAAAAATTTCATCCTAGCTCAATATACAACATCGGCCGTGTCGCCCAATAAAAAACGCGAGGAAAGCCGTGGCTAACCTCGCGTTTATATTTTAATACACCGGCATCTGGCCGGCGCGCCGCCTTACAGCGAGTAGTACATATCGAATTCGGCCGGATGCGTGGTCATGCGCATGCGTTGCACATCCTGCATCTTCAATTCGATGTAAGCGTCGATCATGGCATCGCTGAACACGCCGCCACGGGTCAGGAATTCGCGGTCCTTGTCGAGCGCTTCCAGCGCTTCTTCGAGCGAGGCGCACACGGTTGGGATCAGCGCGTCTTCTTCAGGCGGCAGATGGTACAAGTCTTTCGAGGCCGCTTCGCCCGGATGGATCTTGTTTTGCACGCCGTCCAGGCCGGCCATCAGCAAGGCCGCGAAGCACAGGTAAGGATTGGCCAGTGGATCGGGGAAACGCGCTTCGACGCGGCGGCCCTTCGGATTGGCCACGTGCGGAATGCGGATCGACGCGGAACGGTTACGGGCCGAATACGCCAGCTTGACCGGTGCTTCGTAGCCAGGGACCAGGCGCTTGTACGAGTTGGTGCCCGGGTTGGTGATCGCGTTCAATGCCTTGGCATGCTTGATGATGCCGCCGATGTAATACAGGGCGAAATCGGACAGGCCAGCATAGCCGTCGCCGGCAAACAGGTTCTTGCCATCTTTCCAGACCGATTGATGCACATGCATGCCGGAACCGTTGTCGCCAACGATAGGCTTGGGCATGAAGGTGGCCGTCTTGCCATAGCTGTGGGCCACGTTCCAGACCACATATTTCAAGTTCTGGGTCCAGTCAGCGCGCTCGACCAGGGTCGAGAAGCGGGTGCCGATTTCATTCTGGCCCGCGCCCGCCACTTCGTGGTGGTGCACTTCGACGGGGATGCCCAAGGATTCCAGGATCAGGCACATTTCCGAACGCATGTCCTGGAAGCTGTCCACCGGTGGCACGGGGAAATAGCCGCCCTTGACGGTCGGACGGTGGCCGCTGTTGCCGCCTTCGATATCCTTGCCGGTCGACCAGGACGCTTCGTCGGAACCGATCTTGACGAAGCAACCCGACATGTCGATTTTCCAGCGCACGCTGTCGAAGATGAAGAATTCAGGTTCCGGGCCGAAATAGGCGGTGTCGCCCATGCCTGACGATTTCAGGTAGGCTTCGGCGCGCTTGGCGATCGAGCGCGGGTCGCGGTCGTAACCCTTGCCATCCGACGGTTCGATCACGTCGCATTGCATGAACAGCGTGGTTTCTTCCATGAACGGGTCGATATTGGCAGTGTTCGGGTCTGGCAACAAGATCATGTCGGACGCTTCGATGCCTTTCCAGCCGGCGATCGAGGAACCGTCGAAGGCGTGGCCCGATTCAAACTTATCCATATCGAAGTGCGACACGGGAACAGTCACATGTTGTTCTTTACCACGGGTATCGGCAAAGCGGAAGTCAACAAATTTGACTTCATTGTCTTTTACCATTTTCAAGACTTCTGCGGCTGTCATTGCCATGCGTATCTCCTAAATGAATGTGGGGTGAGTCGACCGAGTGTCACTTAATTTTGCTGCAAAGCGAACATTGCGTACGACCAAAACTCAATGAAATGATAGCAGATTCCATGCCAGGCCCGGAAGCAATAGGAAATGCTGGATGGCAGGGTCAAACAGATGAAAATACAATGATATTTCCCGTTTCCAGACTTTTCCAGCGGGCGTTTGCGTCACATTTGAGGTGCACCATACGAGTGCACAAATACAAGTATCGCACCATCATCGTGCGTCAACATTAAAAATAATGAAAATGCCTTGTTTTGGTGCGTCGCGCCACCTGCCCCGCGCCACACTATAATCGAGCATCCACCACCCTTACCGGAGAATGCCATGAGCTTCATTGCCGACATCTTGAGCGCAGCACGCGCCCGCCTCCAAAACGCCGCTTACGCGGGCGCCGTCACACCGCAGGAAGCCCATGCCTTGCTCGAAGCGGACCCCAGCATCAAATTGATCGATGTGCGCACCAACGCCGAGCGCGACTGGGTGGGCCGGGTCGCGATAAACGAAGCCCAGCACGGCGCCGTGCAGTGGAGCACTTACCCGGGCGGCGCGCCCAATCCCGACTTTCTCACCCAATTGGCGGCCACGGCCGGCAAGCAAGACGTGCTCTTGTTCCTGTGCCGCTCAGGCGTGCGCTCGCGCAACGCAGCCACCCTGGCCAGCGCCAACGGCTACCAGCATTGCTTCGACATCCTGGAAGGCTTCGAGGGCGACAAGGACGAGCACGGCCACCGCAAGCATGTGGCCGGCTGGTGCAAGGCCGGCTTGCCGTGGCTGGGAGCGTGAGGCCTGGGGCTTGAGCCCGGATCAGGCCGGTGCGGCGCTTTCCTCGGCGGGATGCTCTTGCATCAGGCTCAATACTCTTTGGCGGACGAAATTGATATGGCTGCGCAAGCCATACAAGCCATCGGCAAACGACAGGGGAATGGAAATCTGGTTGACCATTTCCTCGATCTCGTTCAAACGTTGCAACTGGGCCGCGTAAATTTCCGCGCGGCGCCCTTCCGGCGCCTCTTCGAGGGCTTGCTCGACGGTACGCAACTGGCCATACCAGCGGTACACGCGCGAGCGGATGCGCCACACATACAGGGGCGGCACCACTTTCGACAGCGGCAAGATCAGCGCGCCCAGCGCCACCACCAGCACCCACATGCGGTCGAAGAAATTGGCCAGCCAAAAACTCATATAGCGCTGCAACATCGGCGCGCCATCCTTGTAAAACTTGGCCGCTTCGCGCGCCACGGGAATTTCCGTGTAGCGCGCCGAGGGAAACTGGCCCTGCTGCTGGAACCAGCCGGTGCCGCCATGGATCTGGCCGGCCGCCTGCACAAACAAATCGATCAAGGCCGGATGCAAGTCGGCGCGCGCGACCAGGGTTGCGGTCGGCGCGATCAATTGGTAATCCTGGGCCGGCAAGTCGCGCCCCAGGTCGACTATGCCGCGCGGCAAGGTCACATGGGTCAGGAAAGGCAGGCGCCGCGTGTACGCCTCGGCCTGGGCAAAGTCGAATAATTTGATGCCCGGGGTTTGCAACAGCATCTGGATCAAGGGCGCTTCCGGCGCGGAACTGAACACCAGGCCATCGATGCGCCCTTCCAGCAGCTCGACCGTGGCCGGCGTGTTTTCCAGCGCGCCGATGCTCAGTTCGCCCGCTTCCACGCCATTGATCGCCAACACTTGCTTGAACAGGCGCGGCACGCCCGTGCCTTCCGGCCCCAGATTGATTTTCAAGCCTTTCAACTGGGTCAATTGGCTCACTTGCTTGTCATCGCGCATGAACAACCAGATCGGTTCCGTAAACAGGCTGCCCAGCGACACCAGGCCCTTGCGCTCGGCTTCCGCCTCTTCGGTCGAGCCGCTTTGCACGAAGGCGATATCGACCTTGCCCTGATTGAGGAACTGCAAGTTTTCCTGCGAGCCCAGCGAAGGCTGCAGCGTTACCTTGATATCATGCTTGGCCAGCGCGGCCTGGTATTTCTTGCCGAATTCCTCATACGCGCTGTTTGCTTGCCCGGTCGCCAGGCTGACCTTGTGCGGCGGCGCCGGGTCCACCAGCCAATAGGCGATCAGGCAGGCGGCAACGATCGCGAACACGGTCGGGCCGGCGGTGACGAGCAAATCGCGCACGGAAAAGCGCGTGAACGTCAGGATTTTGGACATGGTATGGCGCATAGGTTTCATGGCTAGCTACCTTGCCAACATTTGTCCAACTATGCAAGGGGATGCGCCGCGCCAAATTCGGGTAAAGTGGGACCATGTTTATAAAACAGGAACATTCATGCTGAAAATACTGGGTAAGGCATCATCGATCAATGTCCGCAAAGTGCTCTGGACCTGCGCCGAAATCGGCGTGCCGTTCGAGCGCGAAGACTGGGGTACGGGATTTCGCTCCACCAGCGAGCCTGAATTCCTGGCCATGAATCCGAATGCGATGGTGCCGGTGATCAAGGACGACGATCTGGTGCTGTGGGAATCGAATACGATTTGCCGCTACCTGTGCGCGCGCCACCAGCGCGAAGACTTGCTGCCGGGGGCGCCCAGGCAGCGGGCGGAAGTGGAAAAATGGATGGATTGGCAAGCCGGGGACTTGAATAATTCCTGGAAATACGCCTTCATGGCGCTGGTGCGCGCCAGCCCGCAACACCGCAACGCGGCCGAACTCGACGCCGGCATCGCCAGCTGGACCAGGCATATGGGCATCCTGGAACGCCATTTGCAAGGCGGCACCCCCTACGTCACCGGCGCCCACTTCACGCTGGCCGACATCGTGCTGGGCTTGTCGATCAACCGCTGGCTCCTGACGCCGATGCACCGGCCCGACTATCCCGCCATCGCCGCCTATTACCAGCGGCTGGGCCAACGCCCGCCCTTCATCGAGCATTGCCGCAACGGCAAGCCCTAAACAAGTAAGCCAGTCCGCGGTTCAGCCGCCGCACTGTTGCAGCGCGGCGGCCGTCTTCGGCGGCGGCTCGATCAGCGGCATCAGCTTGGGCGCCAATACCACCAGCAATTGCACCGGCAAGGCGCTGGTGAAATCGTAATTCTTCGCGCCGGGGCCGCGCACATAAGCGGTCATGCTGCCGAAGAAACGCTCGCCGATATTGAACACGAAGGTCGCCGAGCGGTTCACGAAGCGCGATTCGATCAAGCGTCCGCCGGCGCCATACACGTCGAAGCGCTGGTCGCCGGTGCCGGTCTTGCCGCCCACCGGTATCACGCTGCCGTCGGCCTTGACGAAGGCGTTCTTGACGCGCCGCGCGGTGCCGTCCGACACCACTTCGCGGATCGCGTCGGCCACCGCGCGCGCCACTTCCGGCGCGATCACTTGCTCATTGACGCTGCTCTTGCCGCGTCGAATCATGGTTTCATAGGGCGTGCCGGCGGCGAAATGCAGCGATTCGATGCGCTCGCTGGTCTTGCGCACGCCGCCATTGACGATGATGCCCATCAACTCGGCCAGTGCGGCCGGCCGGTCGGCCGAGGCGCCCAGCGTGGTCGCATACGACGGCACCAGGGAGTCGAAGGGATAACCCATCTTTTTCCACTGGTGGTGGATTTCCAGGAAACCTTCCATTTCCAGCAATTCGGAGATGCGCTTGTCTTGGGCATGCTTGCGGTGCGTGCTGAACAACCATTTATAGACTTCCTGGCGTTCCTTGTCGCTGGCCGCCACCATTTGCGACAGGGTCGCGCCTTCGTGCTGGCGCAAGTAGCCGACCATCCACAATTCCAGCGGATGCACATTGGCCAGGTAGCCGCGGTCGGCCAGCGACCATTTGTCCATCGCATAATCCTGATATAACTTGGCCACGCGCTCGACCGGCACCTCGTTTTGCGAACTCAGATTCTCGGCCAGGAAGGCGGAAAATTGCTGCGGCGTGCCTTCCGGCGCGATGCTGCGGTAAATATTGGCCAGCCGCACGGGGGTCGGATGTATGCTCGCCAATAAAGCCTTTTCCTGGTCCGCCACGCTCTTGCCCTTGTACTTGTGATAGAAGCGCTGCAGGAATTCCTTGCCTTCCTTGTCGGCGAAACGGGCCAGGTATTTGGCCCGGCGCGGATCGTCCGAGTCGGCCAGCAGCGAGGCCGACGAGCCCGGCGACTGGAACATGTAGAAACGGGCCACGTCGCGCATCAGGCGCACGAACACCAGGTTGGTGGAATGGCGCAAGGCTTCGCGCACCGTCAGGATGCGGCCATTGTCATCCTTCGAGAAATTGCCGAAGTGGTGCAAGCCGCCACCGGTGAAGAAACCCTCGCCCGGATTGCCCGAATATTTGCGCTCCAGGGCGGCCAGCAACATGGGCGGCAATTCGCGCCCCTTGTCCACCGGCAGCGGTTTCAGGTAAGCGATTGCCCACTGCGAAATCATGTCTTTCGGATCGACCACGACCTTACCCAACTGGGCCGCATCCATACCGCCATAGCGCGTGTGCAATTGGTCGACGATGTCGAGGTAAGTGACCAGGGTGCGCAGCTTGGCGGTCGAGCCCAGGTCCAGCTTGGCGCCTTCGTTGATGTCGAGCGGCTGGTCGTAATTATCGGTCTGCAAGCGCAGATAATTCACGTTGTCGCCCTTTTCCAGCAGGGTGAAGCTATACACCACATTGGCCGGGTCGCCATTGCCCAGCATGCCCTTGCCCGTCAAGCCGGCCGCCTTGGCCGCTTCCGGGTCGCGCAACTGGCGCAGCACGGCCGTGACTTCCTTTTGCGCCCCGGCGTCGAGCGTGCTGACCACGCTCAAGTCGAGCCGGTCCAGATTGTAGAGACGCGCATCGCCGAGCAAGCCGGCCAGGTGGTTGCGCACCGCGTTCGAGGCCTTGCGCGACACGAAAGACATGGCTGGCGCCAATTGCGCGCCGCTGGCTGCGGCCGGGTGCAGCTTGAGCGCGACGGCAACGTCGCGCAAGCGCGGCGTGATCACGCCCGCTTGCGCCAGCAGGCGCAAATGGCTGTTGGTCAATTCTTCCAGGTCGGCGCCGCCATTGCCCAGGTAATACGAGGGCCGGCGCTGCGCGATTAACAGGCTGAGCGCTTGCTTGTAGGCCAGCGCGCCGCCGGCTTGCTCCAGATTGCCGTTCAGCGCGCGGCTGACGTCGGCGAAATCGCGCCCATACCAGACCCACAAGCCGTCGCCAATGCCATTGACTTCGCCGTAGCCGGTCTTGGCCGACAAGGGCACCGTGTTGAGATAATCGACCACGATCTGGCGCCGCACAGCCGTGGTGTCTTCGCCCTGCTGGTAGGCGCGCAGCGTGGCCGACACCATTTGCCGCAACTTGTCTTTCATCGAACTGGTGCGCCCTTCCGGCGAATGGCGGTATTTCTCGATCTGGGTCGCCAGCGTGCTGCCGCCGCCGGTGCGGTGGCCGCCGAAGGTGTTGAGCGACTTGTCCAGCACCGCCTTGCTGAGGCGGTCCCATTCGACCGCCGGGTTGCGCTTCGGATAAGTCGGGTCGAGCAATTCGCGGTTTTCGATAAAGAGCAGGCTTTTCACCAGGATGGCCGGGGTTTGCTCGAAACCGGCGTAATAACGTTCCGGATAACTGGCGGTAAACAGCGGCTGGCTGCGGCAATCGTAAATCGCCAGCCCGACCTTGGTCTTTTCGCGGTAAGTGGCGAAGATGCCCATGTCGGCCAGTTCCACCATCTTCGGCGAAAAGCGCGCTTGCGCCGTGACCAGGTAATCCTTGGCTTTCAATTTATCGGTGAAATCGGGAATATTGGCGTAGCCGAGCCGCTCATCGTAGGGGCTATCCTCGGGAAAGCGGATCGCGGCGGCAGGACTGGGGCCGGCCTGCACGCTATAGCGCAGCTTGCCCACCAATTCGGTAAAAAATTGCGCCTGCAAGGTCGAGGTACGGGTTTCGCGCACGCCCCACCAGGCCGCCAGCGAACCGAGCACCAGCAGCACGGCCAGCAAGACCAGCAGCACCGAACGCAGGCGCCGCGATTTTTTAGGGGGACTGTCCGGTGGCGCCGCAGCGGCCGGAACATGAGCCAGATGGAGGCCTGTTTGTTTCATTGAATGCGAGATGCTCGTGTGGACTGAACGTGGATAACCATAACGCATTGCCGCCGCCCGGGCGCGCAATTTGCGCACCGCGCGGACAACCACGCGGGGCCGGCGAAAACGGCGATTACTTGACATACATAATATCCAAACCTATCCAAACCGGTCAGTCGTCAATTTCAGTAATACCGCAGCCGCAGCGCTGGCAAATTGTTCGGCATGCCATGCATCGCGGCGTGAGCGCTTCGTGTTTCGGTGGCGTCTCCGCTAACTACCATTCCACCACATCGGAAGGGAACTGAACGGGGACGAGCACAGAAAAATCGGGCTTCGGTCCGATTTTCGCAAAAAAACAACGGCACCTCGCCGTTTCGGGAGCACGCCGCCGGGTCCGCTTGTTGAGCTAAGTACCCAGTCGGAATAAATTGTGAGATGGATGTGGTCCTGGCCGGATGCGATGCAAGGCGCCCGGCCCGCAGCAGTGCGCCGAGCAGGGCCGCAGACATCCACAAATTTATTTTGAGTGGGTACTTAATAACTTTGTTCCATTCAGATCTCCGTGTACTCGACATCCATGCGTTCGAGTTCGGCGCACAGGACGGCAAATGCGGCGGCGGTGCGGGCCGGCTCGCCCTTCACGCCCAGTTCGATGTGGCGGCGCGTCCTGGCGTCGCCCACATGCGGCAAGCTGAAAGTCTTGACCGGCGCAAACTCGGTTTCCAGCGCCAGCATCAAGGGCACCAGCGCCGACTCGGCCGCCTCGAACACCAGCACGGCTTGCTCGGCGCGCGGTTCGCGGTTGAACAGATGCGCATAATGGGTGTCGAGTACCCATTCGATCATCGGCCACGCCATCACGGGAAAGCCGGGCACGAAATAATGCGCGCCCAGCGCGAAGCCGGCGATCTTGTTATACGGATTCGGAATCAGGGTCGCGCCTTCGGCAAACTCGGCCATCGTCAAGCGCCGCAGATTATCTTCCGAGCCGAGGTCGACCACCCGGCCCTCTTCGATGCCCATTTCCAGCAGGCGTTGTTCGATATTGGCCTTGCCTTGCGCATTGAGCACTAGCGGCCGGCCGAGCGCCTCGGCCGCCGCCTGGCGCGTATGGTCGTCCGGGGTGGCGCCGATGCCGCCGCAGCACAACACGAGATCGTCGCCGGCGAAGGTGCGCATGAGCGTGGCCGCGATGCGGGCCGTATCGTCGGGCAGGTATTCGGCCCAGGCCAGTTGCAAGCCGCGCGCCGCCAGCAATTGCACGACCTTGGAAAAATGCTGGTCGGCGCGCTTGCCCGACAGGATTTCGTCGCCGATGATGATCAGTCCGATTTGCATGGAAGCCTTATTCAACAGTGGGGATGCTGGCGCGCGCCAGGCCGCGCAAGGCGGTCAGCGCTTCCAGGCAGTAATATTCAAACCACAAGCCGGTGAAGATGAAAATGACGACGTACAACCAGATCGCGAAGGCCGCCAGAAAGGGGAAGAACACCACCGAAGCGGCTCCGCCCATCCACAGCAAGCCCGGCACCGCGCCGGCCGCGCCCGACACCATGCCGATCGCCAGCAAGGGCCAGCGGTGGCCGGACATGATGGCGTGGCGCTCTTCCGCGCTGGCATAATCGGCCAGCGCGTCATACGCCATCACGCGGTAAGTCAGCCAGCCCCACAACACCATCTGGGCCAGCAGCGCCAGCGGCGGAAAGGCATACAGCGGCAAGCTCACCAGCCACACCGCGACAAATACCAGGAAACAGCCGCAAGCGGTCAGCAAGCCGCCGATCCAACCGCCGCCGCGCTTTTTTTCCAGCTGCGCAAAATGGCGCCCGCCGACGTGGCGCGCAATGGCCGGCATGGCCGCCACGCCGATGAAGATCAGTGCCGTCAATATCATCAGGGGCAAGAGCAGGAACATCGCAATCAAGGGCACGATCACGGCCCGCAACATGCCCAGGCCAACGCTATTCAAGACACCATTGCTGACCTTGAACAACTCATGTTCGACAAACAATTGTTGCAGGCTGTCGACCAACGGCTGCAAGCCACACCACAAGAGCAGTGCCCACAGCGCCACCGAGAACAAGAAGGGTAGCAAGCTCAGCATCAACATCTTGCCATGCAATTGAGACAGGAAGGCGCGACCGTAAGCGTTCAAGACGGCGCGCATCAGAGTGGTTTTCTTTTCATATAATCGATCATTCTTTTCAAGCCCAGCCATTGTTGGCGCCAAAAGCCGCGTCCATAGTCGCGGCCGGGCACCATGATACCGCCGCAGCTGGTATGCGGCAATTGATCGCGCACGCCGGTGGCGGCAAATTCGGCGCTGAAATGGGCGGTGCCGAACAGCATATCCCAGATCGGCAATAAAACGCCAAAATTGCAGCCATTCACGGCGCGCCGTCCGCGCGCCTCATGACCGACGCCGATCGCGTGGTGGGTGCGGTGGTAGCGCGGCGAGACCAGCAAGCGCTCGCCGAGGCGGCCGAAGTGCAGGCGCACATTGGCGTGCTGCAAACTTTGCGCGATGCGCGTCACCGATACCAGCAAGATATATTGCCCCGGCGGCACGCCGATGCCAAGTGCGATCAAGCCCATGTAGCTATCACGCATCAAGTCGTCCAGCACATGGTTGCGGTCGTCACTCCACAGATTCAAGTTTTGCTGGCTGTGGTGCAAGCTGTGCAAGCCCCACCACCAATTGAATTGATGGGAGACCCGGTGATACCAGTAATCGAAGAAGTCCAGCAGCACCAGGTAAAGCATGAAGCTGGCGAGCGGGCTGATACCGGACCATTCCAGGTTAATCGGATGGATATTATCGAGCCGCAAAGCGGCGGCCAGTCCATCGAGCAAGGGATCGAGCGTGAAAAAGATCAGCACTGAAAACAGTCCCAGCCGGTGCAACACTGTGTAAGTGAAATCGTTCCAGCGCGCCCCCGGGTCGCTGATGGCTTGCACCGGCAACAGCGCTTCCAACGGCCGCAAGACCAGGAACAGGAGCAACAATTCGCAGACCCCGATCAAGAGCCATTCGGTGCCTTCGAACGCTGCCTCGGCATAGGCGCCGAAGCCACCGTGGTAGAGCAGCGGCAAGATCAGGTTTTCAAACAGCCAGCCCTGGACGGCGCCGAAATAATCGCTGAAAAACTGCGTCATGGGCGCGCCGCCGCATAGGCCGGATGCGCGCGCAGGGTGGCGAAGCAAAAGCCCTTGTCGCGCAAACCGACGATCAGCGCGTCCAGATTGGCCGGCGCCCACGGTTCCTGGCGCGACCAGATTCCCATGTGCGCCATGAAAATGTCGCCGTCGCGCAAATTGGCCAGCGCGCGCCGCAACAGCAGCGCATTCGGATAGGCCGCGCTGGACAATTCATCGCCCGAGTAACCGGCCCCGGCCCACGCCACATGGGCATAGCCGCAAGCCTTGCCGGCCGCCAGCGTGCGCGCCGACACATGCCCGCCCGGCGCGCGCCAGAACGGATCGAGCTTGCTGCCGGTGAGTTCCTGGAAACGCCGGTCGACGCGCTTGATTTCATCGCAATACTGCTGCGCCGTCCAGGTCAGTTGTTGGCCGGCATACTGACCGAATTGCGGCTTGACGCCGATCATGCCGCCCGCCGCGTCGCCGCGCAGGTAGACATGGTCGAAGGTATGCGAGCCGAACGCGTGCCCTTCGGCCACCCGGGCTTTCCAGTATGGCGCCCACGAGGGGTCGAGGGAATAGTCGCCGCGCGTGGTTTTTTCATTGGCCAGGAAAAACGTGGCCTGGACGTCGCGGCGCTTGAGCGTGGCGGCGATCAAGTCGGCCTGGGATTGGCTGCCCGTGTCGAACGTCAGGTAGAGCGTGCCGGTGCAAGCGGGCGCCGCCGCCGTGGCGGCCGCAGTAACGGACGCCGTTGCGGCCATCAAGGCAAGAACCAGGGCTGACCCGCGCCTCACAGGCGCGGCGAATGCTTGGCGAAATACACGCCATGGGGCGAACGGCCGACCGGAATCAGCTTGATCACCTTGCGCGTGGCGATATCGATCACCGCCACTTTCTTGATCCAGCGCAAACTCACCCACATGGTCTTGCCGTCGGCCGTCACTTCCATGCAGTCGGGGCCGCCCGGCACATTGATGGTGCCGACGTTTTCCAGGCTTTGCTGGTCGATGATATTGATCGTATTGGCGACCCGGTTCGACACGAAGGTGTGGCGGCCGTCGCCCAGCGCACGGAAATTGTGGGTGCCGGCGCCAGCCTTGATGCGCTTGACGGTTTTTTGGGTCTTCCAGTCGATCACTTCGACATAATCGCCGCCCATGATACCAACCAGTAAATATTGATCGTCGGGCGTCATCGCGATCCCGGCCGGCAGCTTGCCCACCGGGATGGTCCACAAGACGGTTTGCGTGGCCAGGTCGATGCCGCTGACCTGGTCGCTGCCTTGCCGGGTGATGAAAGCCATGGTGCTGGCTACATTAAACGCTATATGGCTGGGCAACTTGCCCATCGCAATACGCTTGCTCAGCGTCAGATTGGCGCCGTCGTAGCGGTACAGGTCGACCCGATCCAGGCGCAGCGAGGTGCTGACGAACCATTTTTGATCGGGCGAAAAGCCGATCTGGTAAGGGTCAAGGATATCCTTGAGGCGGCGCTGCAACTGGCCCGTGTGGGGATCGAGGAAAATCAACTCATTGCCAACCGAACTGGCGACGATCAGGGACTTGCCGTCCGGCGTTTCCATCAAGTGATGCGGTTCCTTGCCCACTGAAAACGCGGCAATCTCGGCATACGTGGCCTGGTCCAGCAATTGCACGGTGGCATCGCGCGAATTGAGGACCACCACGACATCGGCATGCGCGGCCGGCATGGCGCACAGCAGGCAAACGCAGGAAAAAACGATACGGCAGACACTGCGGCGCATGAAAATTCGCTTAAAGGTACAAAAACCGTATTTTACGTGGAAACGGCGCCAGGATTGAATTAAATCCCCGCCCGGATGGCGCATCCTCAATAGCGCTTTGAACCTGCTTGCACTACAATCTGGGGCGTGCCGCACCGGCCACCCTCCACCATTCAAGGAAAATCATGTCCATCATTACCACCGAATCCGGTTTGCAATACATTGAAGTCGTCGTCGGCGAAGGCGCGCAAGCGCAAGCCGGTCAAAATGTCGTGGTGCATTACACGGGTTGGTTGCGCAACGACGACGGCAGCAAGGGTTCGAAATTCGACTCCAGCAAGGACCGCAACGACCCATTTGAATTCCCGCTCGGCGCCGGCCGCGTGATCCAGGGTTGGGACGAAGGCGTGCAAGGCATGAAAATCGGCGGCACCCGCCAATTGATCATCCCGTCGGCGCTCGGCTACGGCGCGCGCGGCGCCGGCGGCGCGATTCCGCCAAACGCCACCCTGATTTTCGACGTCGAACTGCTGAGCGTCTAATGCCAAGGTCGGCCGGCTGGCGGCGCGTCTTGTTGCTGGCAGCCTTGTTGCCGGCGCTGGGCGGTTGCGCCGTCGTCGCGGTGACGTCGGCCGTGGTCGGCGCCGGCGTCAGCGTCGCTTCGACTGCCGTTGACGCCACCGTCGCGGTCGGCAAGGGCGCGGTCAAGGTCGGCGGCGCCGTGCTCGGCGCCAGCGACTAAGGAGTAAAGTAGCAAGCGCCGGCCGCGCCCGATTGCGGCGACGGCCGGCGCACATCACCCCATCTGCCGCGTCAAGCTTGCGGCAAGCCCACATGCAATATCATTTTTCCCTGCGCCTGTCCGCCCTGCCCCAGCTTGTGCGCCTGGGCCGCGTCGGCCAGCGCGAATTCCTTCCCCAGCACGATACGCAAGCGTCCCGCGTCGACCAGGTCCGCCAGGCGGGCCAGCACCTCGCCGCGTGGCGGAGTGAACAGAAATTGCGTGCGCACGCCCGCCGCCGCCGCGCGTTCCTGCGATGGCGGCGCGGTGAACGCCACCAGGATCCCGCCTTTTTTCAGGCAAGCCCAGGAAGCGTCCTGGGTCGCGCCGCCTAGCGTGTCGAGCACCACGTCGACGTCGCGCGCCACGTCTTCAAAACGCTCAGTGCGGTAATCGATCACTTGATCGGCGCCTAGCGACTTGAGCAACGCGATGCCGGCGCCACTGGCCGTCGCAATCACGTAACAGCCATGCTGCTTCGCCAATTGCACCGCCAGGGTGCCGACGGCGCCCGCGCCGCCATGGATCAGCACGCGCATGCCGGGCTTGGCCCCGCCCACTTCCATCAAGGCCGTCCACGCCGTCTGACCCGGCATCGGCAAGGCCGCCGCCTGGGCGAAGGAAATGCTGCGCGGCTTGCGCGCCACCTGCGCCGCGTCCACCGCGACATACTCGGCATAGGTGCCGCCGTGGCCGAAGTCGGCGTAGAAAAAAACTTCATCGCCGGGCTTGAAGTCGCCGTCCGCCTTGCCCACCGCGACCACCACGCCGGCCGCATCCGAGCCTAGCGTGAGCGGAAACGACTTCGGCAGCATCTGCGCCATCATGCCGTCGCGCATCTTCCAATCGACGGGATTGACGCCGGCCGCCACCACGCGCACCAGCACATCGTTGGCAGCGCAGACCGGGACCGGCGCTTCCTCGAGTTGCATTTGTTCAGGACCGCCATAGGCGTGAATACGGATCGCTTTCATGATTTTCTGCTCCTTGGGTAGTGGGAAAATGCTTACTTCATCGGCACGAAGATGGCGGCGCCGTCGGACACCGCGATGTAGGCGCTGTTCGCATGGAAGACTTGCTGGAATTCGGCGCTGTTAAAGACCGCCGTCCAATTCTTTTGTTCGCGCCAGCGCGTCACATGCACATGGCTGGGCTTATTGGCTGGGTTCTTATTTTCCAACAAGGTCTCGGCAATCAGGCCCGGCTGCTTGCGCACCACGGCGGCGATCGCTTGCATCGCCTTCACCGACGCTTCGTGCGAGGAACCGATCTCGTTGATCGGGATCACAATCGTGACGCCTTCGGCGCTGTCTTTCGCTTGCGCGTGGCCAAGGCTTGGCAAGACCAGCGAGATCGAGAGTACGGCAAGGGCGGTGGCGCGTCGAATCATGGCAAGACTCCTACAGGTTTGGATGAGATGACACATTATCGATTGCCTTCAAATATTAGAGAATAAGCAGAATTGAGATTGACCTTCTCAGTTATGGAATAATGGGGCATGAATGACTACACAACCTTGCTCGGCATGTCGCTCTTCGTCGAGGTGGCGCGCACCGGCAACTTCAGCCAGGCCGGCCGCAATCTGGCGGTGCCGGTCGCCACGCTGTCGCGGCGCATCGCGGCGATGGAGCGCGAGTTCGGCGTGCGCCTGTTCAACCGCAGCACGCGCCGGGTCGAGCTGACCGAGGCCGGACGCCGCTTTTTCGAGCGTTGCGGCCACTTGATCGACGAGGCCCGGCTGGCCCAGGAATCGCTGCGCGAAGTCGGCTCGCGCCCCAGCGGCCATGTATGCGTGTCGATGCCGGTCGACCTGGGGGTGCATTACATCGGCCCCCTGCTGCCGGAATTCGTGCGCCAATTCCCCGACATTACCTTCGACCTCGACCTATCGCCGCGCCACGCCGACCCGCTTGGCGAACATGTGGACCTGGCCATCCGGCTTGGCGCCGTGCGCGATGAAAAGCTGGTGGCGCGCCGCATCGGCAGCATCGAGCAAGCCCTGTTCGCCGCGCCCGCCTACCTCGATTTGCGCGGCAAGCCTGCGCAACCGGCCGACCTGGTCGAGCATGAGTGCATCGTCCTGCGTGCACCGCAAAGGCGCGTCGCGTGGCGCTTGCAGCGCGACGGCGAAGTGGTCGATGTCGCGGTGCAGGGCCGCTTCATGCTCAATAATGTCGGCCTGATGCGCCTGCTGGCCGAGCGCGGCATGGGCATCGCGGCCTTGCCGCCGCTGCTGGTGCGCGAAGCGGTGGCGGCCGGGCGCCTGGTACAAGTGCTGGCCGAATGGGGCGTGCCGCGCCTGCCGATCCACGCCGCCATGGCTTCGCGCATGCAGGCCGCCAGCGTGCGGGCCTTGGTCGATTTCCTCGCATCCAGGCTGGGCGCGCTGTGAGTCCGCGCTAGCATGCGCGCCCGGCAAAGCCTGCAACCTGTTTCTTTTTCGTAACACGTCACATCTTCTTTGCGATCCAAAGAGAGTAAGCTAGTCGCGTAGTTGGCAATCCCCCACCTTGAGCTAGGAGACAGGAATGAAGCTGATTCGCATCTGTGGCGTTACCGTTTTATGCTCCGCAATCTTGCCGGCGCTGGCCGCCGACATTCCCAAGACACTCCATCTGGCCAGCCTGGAATGGCTGCCGTTTTCCGGCAGCACGCTGCCCAACGACGGCCTCACCGGCGCCGTCGTCGCCGAGGCCGCGAAGCAGATCGGCAGCACCGTCAAGGTCGACTATTTCGCCTGGAAAGATACGGTCGCCAAAGGCGGCACCGATCCGGCCTTTGCCGGCTACTTCCCCGTCTGGAGCACGGAAGAAAGAGCTAAAAGCTGTTATTTTTCAGCCGCCATCGGCAAGACCACCACCGGCATAGGCTATCTCAAGGATGCCCCCGTGCAATGGAAAACCCAGGCTGACCTGGCCGCGCTGAAAATCGGCGTGGTGGAGGGCTATACCAATGGCGAAGCCTTCGACGCCGCCGTCAAGCAAGGCAAGCAGCCGGTTGAAACGACCACCAGCGATACCAATAATATCCGCAAGCTGGTCACCAAAAAATTGCCGGCGATCGTGGTCGACAAGATGGTATTGCATTACATGACGCTCAAATCGCAGGCAAAAGAGAGCGTCATGTTCCATGAAAAGGCCCTGGTCGAACGAACCTTGCACGTCTGTTTCCAGCACACGCCGGCCGGCAAGGCCCTGCAGGAAGCGTTTGACGGCGGCTTGAAAAAACTTGATCTTGCCAAGCTGGAAAGCGCCTATATGAAGCAACTGGACGCGAGCAATAAATAATGGCGGACCAGGGATGAGCGAATGCGCCATGGACATGCGAGCATTCATCATCGGCGTTACCGGATGTCTGCTGTGCGGCGCCTGCGCGGCCCAGCAGATGGCTTTGTACACCCTGGAATGGGCGCCCTATAGCTGGCGCGCCGGCGGCAAGGTGCTCGGCATATCGTCCGATATCGTCGCCGAGTTGATGACGCGCGCCGGCCTTGCCGCCGGCAAGCCCGTGATCGTGCCGTGGGCGCGCGGCCTGAGCTTGACCACCTCGAACGCCGGCGCATGCCTGTTTCCGGTGGGCCGGGTGCCCGAACGGGAAAATCGTTACCAATGGATAGGCCCGATCGGCCACAGCGAATGGGTACTGTTTGCCCGTAGCGCGGACCGGATCGTCTTGCATAACCTTGAAGAAGCCCGTCCCTACCTGATCGGCACCATGCTCGGCGATCTCTCGGTCAGCTATTTGCGGGAAAAAAATCTTCGGCTCGACATCGTCGCCTCCGATCGCCTCAATCCGCAAAAAATGGAAAGACGGCGCATCGACCTCTGGTCCAGCGGCTATTTGCCGGCCCTGCATTTACTGCGGGAACTCGGCGTCACCGATCTGCAGCCGGTTTTGACATTGACCAAGGTCGATCTGTATTTGGCTTGCAACCGGCGCATGCCCGATGCCGAGGCGGCGCGGCTGAACGGCATCGTCGCGGCCATGTTGCACGACCAAACCATCGGCCGCATCTATGGCGCTTATGGCTACGCCAGCGAAACGCCGCAGCAAGTCGCCTTCAAGTTGCGCTGAGCCCTCGAAAGGATTCGAGTATCCCCTCTATAGATTTACGGGCATTTGATTCTAATATGGTGCGCAAGCATGGCATTGATGCGCTAAGATTCCAACGTACTCGCCCCGGCAACATGAGCAAAACTATATTTTTAATCAACAGGAGTATGTATGAGTATACAAGAGCAATTCGAACAAGCGCAGCTTGACTCCAAGAATCTGTCGGAACGTCCCGACAATATGACTTTGCTGAAGATTTACGCCTTGTTCAAGCAAGCATCCAGCGGCGACGCGAGCGGTTCCCGCCCCGGCTTCACCGACATGGTGGGACGCGCCAAGTTCGACGCCTGGGCCGCCCTGACAGGCACCTCGAACGACGAAGCCAAGCAACAATACATCGACTTGATCGCCGACTTGCAAGACTAACGATATCGATTCGACAGCGCGCCGCCACACCAGCTGCGGCGCGCTGCTTGCCGCCTTATTTCCCGGCCGCCGCCATTGCCTGCGCGATCCAGCCGTCGAATGTCGCCTGATGCCACTTGATCCAGCCATCCGTATGGCGCGCGATATCTTTCGCCGTGCCCTGGCCGTCGCGCATGCGCAGGTTTTCCGCGTTGATGTCGGCCACCGGCAGTTGCATCACCTCGAACAACTTGGCCGCAGCCGGATTATGTTCCACGAAGACCTTGTTGGCGACGATGCGTGCGGTATTCATCGGAAAGCCGTAATTGCTGCCGTCGGCCAATCGGGTATCGACGCCTGCTTGCTTGCCCGGAAGCGAAGAAAACAGCACCTTCAACCACACCACGTCGATGCCCGGCCGCAGCACGCTGCTGACCCAGTATGGTGTCCAGGTGTAATACAGCACCGGCAAGCCGCGCCGGAAACGGCCGATGGTGTCGGCCATCAGCGCCGCGTAACTGCCCTGTACGTGGTGAACGCTTGCGCGCAGCTTGAAGCTGCTCAATTGATGCTCGATCACTTGTTCGCAACCCCAGCCGGGATTGCAGCCGGTCAAGTCGGCCTTGCCGTCGCCATCGCTGTCGAACAGCTTGGCCAGGGCCGGGTCGCGCAACTGCTCGATATTGCTGATGTGGTACTTGTCGGCCGTGGCCTTGTCGATCAGATAGCCTTGCGCCGCCGGCCCCGCGTAGGCGCCGCTGCGCGACAACTTGGCGTCGCCGCCCGCCTTGGCGTAAAAATCGTCATGCATCGGGTCCCAATGCACGGCCATGAAGGTGGCGTCGCCATTGCCGATGGCGATATGGGCGCTCGGGTATTCCACTTCCTCGATCGGCGCGACCTCGTAGCCGAGCCGTTCCAGCGCGCGCACCACCAGCAGGGTTTGAAAGGTTTCTTCCGCGATCGAGCTTTGCAAGGGTTGCACCTTGACGCCGGCGCCCGGCAAGGGCGCCGCGCCGGCGCCCAGGCTCCAGGCCAGCAAGGCGCCCGCCAGGATAGGGCGAAGCAGCTGTTTCATGATGGATTTCCTCAATTGAGCGCTCCCCGCGCGAACGCCGCGCCGCGCGGCGCCGCAGCGGCACCGGATGCGCGCCTTGCCAGGCGCCATAGCAGTCCGGCCGGGCCGGTTTGCCACCAGTGGCGCGCGCCGCGCCGCGGCTGCCCCATGGCTTGGGTGATGCGGTCCAGCGTGATGGCCAGCAGTACGATGCCCAGGCCGCCCACCGTCGCCAGCCCCATGTCGAGCCGACCGATGCCGCGCAAGACCATCTGGCCCAGGCCGCCCACCGCGATCATCGAGGCGATCACCACCATCGACAGCGACAGCATCAGCGCCTGGTTGACGCCGGCCATGATGGAGGGCAGCGCCAGCGGCAATTGCACCTTGGTCAGCAATTGCCATGGCGATGCGCCATACGCGCGCGCCGCCTCGATCAAGTCCGGCCGCACCTGGCGGATGCCAAGGTCGGTCAGGCGCACCAGCGGCGGCAAGGCGAAGATGATGGTGACAATCACGCCGGGCGCGTTGCCTATGCCGAACAGCATCACCACCGGCACCAGATAGACGAAGGCCGGCGTGGTTTGCATGGCGTCGAGCAAGGGCCGCGTCACGCGCCTGGCGCGCTCGCTACTGGCCAGCAAGACCCCCAGCGGCAAGCCGGCCAGCAGGCAAAAGCCGAGCGCCGTCAGCACCAGCGACAAGGTCACCATGGCTTCCGGCCAGATTCCCAGCATGAGCACCAACATGAGCGCCAGCACGGCGCCCACGGCCAGCGCGCGGCCGGCGAATTGCCAGGCCAGCAAGCCGACCAGGGCGATCAGAAGCGGCGCCGGGATGCCGTGCAACAAGCCATCGACCCCACCCAAGACGGCGTCGATGGGTTCCCGCACGGCTTGGAAGAAGGGCCGCAAATGCTGCACCGCCCAGCCCAGGCCCTGGTTGATCCAATGCTCCAGCGGCAAGCTGCCATTCCATAATTGCTCGATCTGAAAACCGCTGGCGGGACTGGCGGCAGGGCCATCGAGCCAGCCGGCATTGACCGGCAATTCGGGCGTGGCCCAGGGATTGAGGGGTACTGCGGCGACGGGTGCGAGATTCATGCCTGGCCTTTCTGAGCCGGTGCGACCGAACGGTCGAGGAATTTGAGTAACGTGGTCTTGCTGATGGCGCCGCGAAAACTGCCGTCGCCGGCCACCACCGGCACCGCGTAGGGCGCCTGCGCCACCTGGCCAAACAAGCCGTTGACGGGTTCGTCGTCGGCAATCGATTGCACGTGCGGCAAATAAGCGTGGGCCAGGCCGAGCGGGCCGACGTGATCCTCCAGCGCGGCGCGCAGGGAATCGGCCGACACCAGGCCCAGGTATTGCTGGACCGGGCTCACCACGTAGGCATATTCGCGGTCCTGGTCTTCCAGCATCTTCAGCGCGGCGCGCGCGCCTCGACTGGCCTGTTCGGACACCACCACCTGGCTTTTGCGGGCGATATCGCCGGCCTTGAACACGGCTGCCGCGTCGACCCCGCGCACGAAATTGCGCACATAATCATTGGCTGGCTGACGCAATATTTCTTCCGGCGTGCCGACCTGCACCACCTGGCCATCGCGCATGATGGCGACCCGGTCGCCGATGCGCATGGCCTCGTCCAGGTCATGCGAAATGAAGACGATGGTGCGCCGCTTGATTTGTTGCAAGCGCAGCAATTCGGCCTGCATTTCGCTGCGGATGATCGGGTCGAGCGCGGAAAACGCCTCGTCCATCAGCAGGATCGAGGGGTCGGACGCCAACGCCCGCGCCAGGCCGACGCGCTGCTGCATGCCGCCCGATAATTCATCGGGATAACTGGCGCCCCAGCCCGTCAAGCCGACTTGCTCGAGCGCCTGCGCCGCCTGCGCGTGGCGCGCCGGGCGCGCCACGCCGGCCAATTCCAGGCCCAGCGCGGCGTTGTCGAGCACCGTCAAGTGCGGCAACAGCGCGAACGATTGGAACACCATGCTGATATCCTTGCGCCGCAAGGCCCGCAATTGCGCGGCCGGCAATTGATTGATGTCGCTGCCATCGATCAAGACGCGGCCCGAAGTCGGTTCGATCAAACCGTTCAACATGCGCACCAGGGTCGATTTGCCGGAACCGGACAAGCCCATGATGACGAATATTTCGCCGGCCTCGATAGTCAGGCTGGCGTCGAAAACACCGATCGAGCAGCCGCTGTGGGCCAGGATGTCTTGCTTGCCGAAACCCTGGCGCAGCAATT
Organism: Oxalobacteraceae bacterium GrIS 1.11; assembly: GCA_040544385.1. Lineage (GTDB taxonomy): Bacteria > Pseudomonadota > Gammaproteobacteria > Burkholderiales > Burkholderiaceae_D > Janthinobacterium. The sequence continues at coordinate 21,690 of JBEONR010000039.1, read as the reverse complement.
CAAGCGCGGCATGCGGGGTGTCGCCGAAAACCTTGAAGACGTGTTCAATGATGATTTGTTTAGCCACTTTGGTGGTTCTCCTTCGATGGACGAATGGAATCAAGCCGGCCGCGGCGCACGGCTGCGGCGGAAACTGGACTGGCCATGGGGGGGACGGTCATGCGCGTCAAAAGAGGCTGGATCGGGACTTTTGAAACGCGCGGACGCCCTGCTTGGGCATCCGACCGGCGACATTGCGCGGGCGCACGGCCCGACTGGATGATTTACCCCTGCGATGGGGCAAATAGCTGCGTTGCAGCTTGTGAGTTAGAAGACAATTATAGCTATCGATTCCAATAAAAGCTAATGGGGTTTTCTATCGAACGGGCCCCGCCATGGCGTCTGAAGGGGAAATCCCGTCCGGGAAAACCCGCAAATAAGAGCGCGCGCACGACAGACTCGTCGCGCGCTCCGGGCTGGCCCTCCCTCGCGTGTTTACTCGGAAATCACCATGGTCTTGTAGGCCGGGTCGGCGCTGATTTGCGCCTCGGTATAGGCTTGGGTGATCCAGGCTTTTTGCGAGAACCGTTCGGTCTGGTCGGCAAAATACGGCGACGCGGCCTGGCTCGACTGGGAATAGCTCAACATGGCTTGCGCCTGCGGGCCATTCTTGTCGAACATCACGGTCTGGATATAGCTGCTGCCTTCAGTCACCGTGCACAGACCCTTGCCGGTAGGCGTGCAGCCAATGGCATTGTAGACCCCGGCCTCGCTCGTGCCACCATGGATGGGAATGCTTTTCGCGCCGCGCAAGGCAACTTGGATGTCGCCCCATTTGGCTTCCGGCGAAAAGCCCTGGCGCGCGACATCTTGCACCGTCGACGCCAGCGCCTGGCGCAGCTGCGCCACCACGGCGGCATCGGCCAGATTCAAGCCGCGCGGCGTATTCACCGGATCGGCCGCGTCGAAGGCCACCGCCCACATGTTCTGGGCCTGGGCGATGCGGTCCCACAAGCTGGAAAAATACACATAACCCATATTGGCGTCGAGATTCGCGGTCCGGTCCCAGGCCGCCAGTTTGCCGCAGGCGACGCTGAGGTCGACCGCCGCGCCATCCACGGCCAGCGCCTGCTTGTCGCCGGCGCATACACGCAGCAAGTCGTCGAGGATTTGCCCGGCGCGATAAACCCGGTTGTTCAAGGTAATGCTCTGCAGTTGCGCCATCGTCATGCGCTTGCCGGGCAAACCGTCGCTGCCGGCCAGGCGCGCCTGCACCTGGCTGATACCGATGCGGGTGCGGCCGCCCTGTTCGATGCCGTCCAAGCTGACAATGGCCGGGAAGCCGGTCAGCGGCGCCGCCGGATTGCTGAGCCAGGCCTCATCGTTGGAATTTTGCACGTAATCGTCGCGCATCAAGCTCGGCAGTTTCGCGCCCGCGAAAATCCCGGGCTGGGGCGCGGTCGGGTCATTATCCAAGTCGCAGGCAGCGCTGGCGCCATTCAATACCACGATGCCGCGCTCGGCCATCGATTTGAAGGCGGCCGGCACGCAAGCGTTTTGCTTCGCTATGGAAATATTCGGCACCACCGTCACATCCATGTAGAGCGCCTTGCCATCCTTGTCGGCAGCCAGGGTATTCACCCACGGCAAGCCGACGATACGCTCGATGGCGTCCTTGAACTCGTCCAGGCTGGCGGCGCGGTTCATCGCATACCATTGCTCGAGCATGCGGTGGTTATCCAGGTTGACATCATGCATGGCATAGGCGACGCCGCCATTCCAGTCGAGTTGGCCCGGCACCACCATCAGCGCGCCGTAACGGGTGCTATAGAAATCGCGCGACTGGGTCGTGACACCGCCCTTGGGGTTGCGAACCTCGACGCTGACGCTCTTGCGGCCCATGCTCAGGCTCTGGCCGTCGACCAGGTATTTGCTCGGATCATTCGGATCGAGCTGCAACTGGTGCACCGTGAAATGGTAAGAAGTATTGACCGTATGGCTCCAGGCGAGATTCTGATTGAAGCCGATATTGACCAATGGCAAGCCGGCCAGGGAAGCGCCCATCGCATCGAGCTTGCCCGGAATCGTCAAGTGCATTTGATAAAAGCGCAGCGCGCCTTGCCAGGGGAAATGCGGATTGCCCAGCAACATACCCTGGCCATTTTCAGTGGCATCCTTGCCGAACGCGACGGCGTTGCTGCTCATGCTCGCATGCAAGCGCTTCCAGTATTGCGGGTCCAGCGCGTTCAGGGCGGTTTTTTGGGCTGCCACCACGCGCGACTGGCGCGCCACCACCTTGCCGGGCGGGGCCGCGCCGACGATGGCGCCGATGAATTGTCCCGATCCCGATTCGACGGCATAGCGCCGCACCAGTTTCATCATGTCGGCGGTGGTAATCTTGCGCACCCAGGCCGCGTTCTTGCACTCGTCCGGCAAATTGGCCGGCCCAAGTTGGTCGAGGTAGCGGTTGTAGCCGGCCACGTAACCGCTGACCAGGGCCTGGATGGGCGCCGACTGCTGCTGCCAAGCCGTGTTGACGGCATCGGCATCGTTGAGCAGGCGGTAAAAATAATCGGTTTGCAAATTCGGCACATCCGACATGGGCTTGCTGCCATCCGGTCCGAAATACTTCGAGCGCTCGCCATTGACGGTGACGATTTCATCGGCCAGCAGGCACAGATTGTCTTGCGCGTAGGCATAGCCGACGCCGTAGCCGAGCCCGCCCTCGTCATTGGCCTTGATATGCGGCACGCCAAAGGAAGTGCGGCGGATTTCCGCCACATACTTGGTGCCCGTGACCGGACTTGGGGTGCCGCCGGTGCCGCTGGCACCGCTAGTGCCGCTGGTGTCGCCTGCGCCGCCGGTGCCGCCGCCGCCGCTGCAGGCCGTCGCCAATGCCACGACGCCGACAAGGGCGAGCAGGCGCGATGAAGGTTGATATCTTGATGGATAGCTCATGTGGTTTCGTCCTGGAAGGGTAAATGGCAACTCGACGTTGCCATTTCCACATAATAACCCAATAACGTTATGAAATAATCATTTCATAACGTCAAACCCAACATGATGCTTGTTTATTAAGCCGGCAACGGGCGCCGGTAGCCGATGCTGCAGATCAGCCTGGCTTGCCGGGCAAGAAAGGCGCAAGCGATCAAGCCTTGCCGCCAAACACTTCCCGCATGTTTTCCATGATCTTGCTTTCGATCTTGGCCGAAAAGGCGCTCAACAGGAATCCCAGCTTCAATTGCATTTGCGCGCAAGTCTTTTCCAGCGTCAGCGAACCGCTCACGCCGCTGCGTTCGAAATGCAGCACGTCGCCATCCCACACGCATTCGAGGTCATATTCCTTGGCCATTTTTTCAGCCACTTTTTGCGCCGCCTCGCGGGCCTTTTTATGCGTCAGCGTATGTTCCTGCACGATATTGATGTCAGCCATCGAGCTTTCCTCTGGTTAAATTTTGTGTATACCTCGCATCATGCCAGTTGCCCCCCGACTGCGCCAGAGTGACACGTTTGCCGGAGCGGCTGGCGAGCGCGGGAATAGGCTCCAAAGCTTATGCCAACTCAAACGCGCGACCCCGACCGTGGCCGACTATCCAGGCCAAAGCGCGCCACCGCATCAAAATGAATTTGCTTATATGTATTGTATATAAGGCGGATTTGTGAGAAATACCGAATTGCCTTAAAATACGCTGCTTTGCTTTAGTTGGCGCCGCCGTTTTATTCCCCTGGCACCACTGCACCCCCATATTGATAGGACTGTTATGACCCACGTTGTCACCGAATCCTGCATCAGCTGTCGCTACACCGACTGCGTCGATGTCTGCCCGGTAGATTGTTTCAGGGAAGGCCCGAATTTCCTCACCATCGACCCCGACGAATGCATCGATTGCGCGGTCTGCGTGGCGGAATGCCCGGTCAACGCGATTTTCGCTGAAGAAGATGTGCCGTCCGACCAGCAAGCCTTCATCAAGATCAACATCGAACTGGCGCGCAACTGGCCTTCGATCACCAAGACCAAGGCGGCGCTGCCGGACGCCGAGCAATTCAAGGACGTCAAGGAAAAAATGCACTTGCTGGTGCGCTAAGACGCCCCGCGATCCCGTTTTCACCAGCGCTGATCGTGCGCGACGCTGCCGCATGCGTTGCCGTTCTATCCATATCGACAATACAGGAATCACATGAATACCAAGCACAACGTCATCGAAACCGATGCGGTCATCATCGGCGCCGGTCCGGTCGGATTGTTCCAAGTCTTTGAACTGGGCTTGCTGGAAATCAAGGCGCACATCATCGATTCTTTGCCGGCTGTGGGCGGTCAATGTGTGGAGCTGTATCCGGACAAGCCGATTTACGATATCCCCGCCGTGCCCGTGTGCACCGGCCAGGAATTGACCGACAACTTGCTCAAGCAAATCGAACCGTTCCACCCGACCTTCCACTTGAACCAGGAAGTGACCGTGGTCGAACCGCGCGAAGACGGCCGCTTCAATATTGAAACGAGTGCCGGCACGCGCTTTCTCAGCAAAACCATCTTCATCGCGGCCGGGGTCGGCTCCTTCCAGGCCCGCACCCTGAAAGTGGATGGCATCGAAGCGTTTGATGAGACCCAGCTGTTTTACCGCGTCAAGCAACCGGCCCTGTTCGACGGCAAGAATATCGTCATTTGCGGCGGCGGCGACTCGGCCCTGGACTGGGCCTTGAACTTCGTCGGCAAGGCTGAATCGGTGGTGCTGTTGCATCGCCGCGACGATTTCCGCGCCGCCCCCGCTTCGGTGGCGAAAATGAAAGCCTTGTGCGACGCCTATGAAATGCAATTGATCATCGGCCAAGCCACCGGTTTCGAGACCACGGATGGCAAATTAAGCGAGATCAAGGTCACCGGCGCCGATGGCGTGACGCGCCGCCTGCCGCTCGACATGCTGCTGGTGTTTTTCGGCTTGTCGCCGAAACTGGGACCGATCGCCGACTGGGGCCTGGACATCGAGCGGCGCCAGCTCAAGGTGGTCAACACGGAAAAATTCGAAACCAATGTTCCCGGCATATTCGCGGTCGGCGACATCAACACTTACCCGGGCAAGAAGAAGTTGATACTGTCGGGCTTCCATGAAGCGGCGCTGGCCGCTTTCGGTGCTGCAGCCTATATCTTCCCGGACAAAAAAATCCATATGCAATACACCACGACCTCGCCGAAGCTGCACAAGATCCTGGGCGTCGAAACCCCCGTCTTCGACTGACAGGCAAGCGGACATCACTAGTGGAAAGCAGCGGAAACGCTGCTTTTTTTATTTTAAAACATGTTTACTCTTATTTATACGGCTCTATCCAGTCAAACACATCATTTCCTCTAGGCACTTACACCTGCTTTATGTTACGAACAAATATTCTATAATTGGATTATGATGGCTGAAGCTGACGATTGCGCCCGGCACTTAAAGAGGAAACATTTATGCTTTATCAACTGCACGAAATGCAACGGTCACTGCTCACACCCATGATGCAATGGGCCGACATGTCCTCCAAGTTATTTACCAATCCGGTATCGCCCTTGGCCCACACGCCCTTCGCGCAGCGCATCGCGGCCGGCTACGAGTTGATGTATCGCTTGGGCAAGGATTACGAAAAGCCGCAATTCGACATCGACAGCACCCTGGTCGACGGCGCAACCGTTGGCGTCACGGAAAGCGTGGTGCTGACCAAGCCGTTTTGCCGCTTGTTGCATTTCAAGAAGGATGGCGCCGCGCTGAAACAGCCGAAAGTGCTGCTGGTCGCGCCCCTGTCGGGCCACCATTCGACCCTGCTGCGCGACACCGTGCGCGGCTTGCTGGTCGAGCACGATGTCTATATCACCGACTGGACCGACGCCCGCATGGTGCCGGAGAGCGCCGGTCCCTTCCACCTGGACGACTATATTTTCTATGTCCAGGAATTCATCCGCATGCTGGCGCCCGACTTGCATGTGATTTCCGTCTGCCAGCCGACCGTGCCGGTACTGGCCGCCATTTCGCTGATGGCCAGCGCCAAAGACACAAAAATGCCAAAGACCATGACGATGATGGGCGGCCCGATCGATCCGCGCCGCTCGCCGACCCAGGTCAACAATCTGGCCACCGAAAAGAAATTCTCATGGTTTGAAAACACCGTGATTTACTCGGTGCCGCCCAATTATCCGGGCTTCGGGCGCAAGGTGTATCCGGGCTTCCTGCAGCATGCCGGCTTCATCGCGATGAACCCGGGCCGCCACGCCCAAAGCCACCGCGAATTCTATATGCACCTGGTGACGGGCGACGACGAACCGGCCGAAGGCCATCGCCAGTTCTACAATGAATACAATGCGGTGCTTGACATGCCGGCCGAATACTACCTGGACACGATCAAGACCGTATTCCAGGAATTCCAGCTGCCGATGGGCACTTGGGAAGTGCAAGGCCAGATGGTGCGTCCGCAAGACATCACCAACGTGGCGCTGTTTACCGTCGAAGGCGAGTTGGACGACATTTCCGGCGCCGGCCAGACCCAGGCCGCGCATGATTTGTGCACCGGCATCCCGAGCAACATGCAGCGCGACTTCGTGGCGCCGAAATGCGGCCATTACGGCATCTTTTCGGGGCGCCGCTGGCGCGAAGTGATTTGCCCGGAAATCGGCAAGTTCATCGCCCAGCATTCCTGACGCGCTTCAGGGCAACGCTAGCCTCCTTAGCGTTGCGCCCCGCCCGCCGGGGCGGCTGCTGAATCTTGTCCCAGGTGGCGCCAGTAATCCTTTTCCATTTTCAGCAAGTCGATTTCCCTGGCTCCCAGATTGAACATTTTCTGCTGCACCTCGCCTTCCGGGTTGCGCTTGAAGCAGATGTGCACCGGCCTTTCCTTGAAAAACGTGTCGGCGATGGCGATACTCTCGCGTTCGCCCTGATTGAAATCAGGCCCCAGCAGCAGGTGCCGCAGCACATGCTTTTCAATGATCATCACCTTGAAGCGCTTGATGAATAATTTCTTCAAGTTGGTTTCGTCGTTGACACCCTCTTCAGTCGTCAATTCGCCGCTCTTGACCATCGCGTCGAATTGCTCGCCATTCGCATAACCGGCTACCGTGCCGATTTTGACGCCTTTCAGCTCGGTCAGATTTTGCGCGTGCAGGGGCGCCTCTTTCAGGTAAGCCAGCACGGTGTGGGTATTGCCGATCGGGGCAGAGAAATGACACAGTTTTTCGCGCTCGGGTGTGCGCCACACGGCCAGGAAACCGGCGTAATGGGGATTCGTCAAGCCGAATTGCATGGTGCGTTTCCAGGGAAAATAGTCGACCTTCAAGACATAGCCGGAGCGCGCCAAGACCGCGCTGATGAAGCTGCCCGACACGCCGTCGCCAGGCAGCGCCTGGGCAATGAAGGGCGGCCAGTCTTCGGCGGCCAGGCGGATGGTGTGGGCCGCGTCGGCGGCGCGCGCCGGACCGGACATGAGCAGGCAGCAAAACAAACCCCATTTCCGGACAATACCCATTGCCTCGCTCCCAAATCGCAGCACTCGCAGCATTCGCATGAGCAACATGCTCCCACAAACCGGCCAGTTTTGAAAGTTGTTTATTGATATGGAATTATTCACCCTGGAAACAAAATCCCGGTGAGCAGCCGTGACGGCAGGGGGATTTTCCGATGCCCCGCCCGCATATATCGGATAATGGGGTTTTACGTTGCGAAGTTCACCGTGCCGCATCCAGACCCCACACCACTTGCCGACCAGATCGAAGACTTGCTGCCGCAAACCCAATGCACCAAGTGCGGCTACCAGGGTTGCCGCCCGTATGCCGAGGCCATCGCCTTTGATGCCGCCGAGATCAACCAGTGCCCGCCCGGCGGCATCGAAGGCGTGGCCCGCCTGGCCCAACTGCTGGGCCGCAAGGTGATCCCGCTCAATCCCGTCAACGGCTACGAGCGGCCGCGTCCGGTCGCCTTCATCGACGAATCGCTGTGCATCGGCTGCACCCTGTGCATCCAGGCCTGCCCGGTCGACGCCATCATCGGCGCGGCCAAGCAAATGCATACTATCCTGCCCAGCCTGTGTACCGGCTGCGACTTGTGCGTGGCGCCCTGCCCGGTCGATTGCATCGTCATGTATCCCGTCAGCGAGGAGCGCACCGGCTGGGACGCCTGGACCGCCGGGCAAGCGGCGGGCGCGCGCGAGCGGCACGATTTCCGCGCCCTGCGCCTGCGCCGCGAGCGCGATGAAAACGATGCCAGGCTGGCCGCCAAGGCTGTCGAAAAGATGAAGGCGGTGCATGCCTTGACGCCGACCACGCCGGCCGAGGCGCAAGAAAAGGAGCGCAAGCGCGCCATCATCGCCGCCGCCATGGAGCGCGCCCGCGCCAAGGCCGCCGAACCGAAGGGCGACGCATGAACGCCGCCAAACGCAGGGAAATTTTCACCCGCTTGCGCGCCGCCAACCCGAAGCCGCTGACGGAACTGGAATACCGCAGCCCGTTCGAGCTGCTGATCGCCGTGCTGCTGTCGGCCCAGGCCACCGATGTCGGCGTCAACAAGGCCACCCGCCTGCTCTACCCGGTCGCCAACACCCCGGCCGCCATCCTGGCGCTCGGCCTCGACGAGTTGAAAAGCTACATCCAGACCATCGGCCTGTATCCGACCAAGGCCAAGAATATCATCGCCACTTGCCGCATCCTGGTCGAACAATACGGCGGCGAAGTGCCGCGCACGCGCGAGCAATTGGTCGAATTGCCCGGGGTTGGCCGCAAGACCGCCAATGTGGTGCTCAACACGGCCTTCGGCGAAATCGCGATGGCGGTCGACACGCATATCTTCCGGGTGGCCAACCGCACCGGCATCGCGCCCGGCAAGAACGTCGAAATCGTCGAACAAAAGCTGCTCAAGTTCGTGCCCGGGGAATTCCTGCTCGACGCCCACCATTGGCTGATACTGCACGGGCGCTACACCTGCACCGCGCGCAAGCCGCAATGCTGGAATTGCATGATCGCCGACTTGTGCGAATACAAGGACAAGAGCGCGGCGCCGGACACGCTTTGACATGAGCGCGCCCCATTCAGAGCAGCATTTCCAGTCGAGTGCGATGGTGCGCGACATCGTGAACGGCATGGCCGACGGCTTGACGGTGCCGTTCGCGCTGGCGGCCGGCCTGGAACGCAACCCGGCCGCCTGGCGCGACTTCATGATGCGCTTCGAACTGGGCCTGGAAGAACCGCAGCGCGCGGCCGCGCAGCGCACCGACCATCGCCCTGTCGTAGATCGCCGGCGGCTTCATTCCGCTGTCACCGTATCTCTTGATGCAGCGGCCGCAGCCAGCCCTGCTGACCTCGGCCGCCATGACCTTGAGCGCGCAGTGGAGCTTTGGCTACCTGAAGGGGCATGACAGCGGCACCGGCGCACTGCGCTCGGTGCTGCAAACCTTGAGCGTGGGCGGGCTGGCGGCCAGCGCCGCCTTTCTGGTGGCGCGCCTGGTCGCATAGGACCCACCTTCATCTATCTCACAGCAAGACCATATTATCGCGATGGATCAATTCCGGGCCTTCCATGAAGCCGAGGATGGACTCGATCTCGGCCGAAGGCTTGCGCATGATGCGGCGCGCCTCGGCGCTGCTGTAATTGGACAAGCCGCGCGCCACCGCCAGGCCATCCTGGCCCAGGCAAGTGATGACGGCGCCGCGCCCGAACTCGCCCTTGACCTCGACCACCCCGATCGGCAACAGCGACTTGCCTTCCATGGTCAGCTTTTGCACCGCGCCGCCATCGAGTACCAGCATGCCGGCGGTCTGCAAATGGTCGGCCATCCACTGCTTGCGCGCCGTCAAATGGCCCATTTGCGCCGTCAATTCGGTGCCGATCGCCTCGCCGTTGGCCAGGCGCGTCAAGACATCGCTGTCGCGGCCCCAGGCGATGATGGTGTGCGCGCCCGACTTGGCGGCGCGCTTGGCGGCCAGGATCTTGGTCAGCATGCCGCCCCGTCCGATGCTGCTGCCGGCGCCGCCGGCCATTGCTTCGAGCGCCGGGTCGCCGGCCTGCGCCTGCGTGATCAGGTAGGCTTGCGGGTCCTTGCGCGGGTCCGCCGAAAACAGGCCGTGCTGGTCGGTCAGGATGATCAGGGCGTCGGCCTCGATCAGATTGGCCACCAGCGCGCCCAGGGTATCGTTGTCGCCAAACTTGATTTCGTCGGTGACGACCGTATCGTTTTCATTGATGATGGGGACCACGCCCAGACGCAGCAAGGTGGTCAGGGTCGAGCGCGCGTTCAGGTAGCGCTCGCGGTCGGCCAGGTCGGCGTGGGTCAGCAAGACCTGGGCCGTGCCCAATTGATGGGCGCGGAAACTGGTTTCATAGATTTGCGCCAGGCCCATCTGGCCGACGGCGGCGCACGCCTGCAATTCGTGGATATCGGTGGGGCGGCGCTCGAAACCGAGGCGCAGCATGCCTTCGGCAATCGCGCCCGAGCTGACCAGCACGACTTCCTTGCCGAGCGCGCGCAAGCCGGCGATTTGGGATGCCCAGCGCGCGATGGCGGCGTGGTCCAGCCCGCGGCCATCGTTGGTGACTAGCGAAGAACCGACCTTGATGATGATGCGACTGGCTTTTTGAATGACGGATTTCATGATGCGGCGGCTCTTATCTCAAGACGCGGGACGCCGCAGCAGGGCCGCCCCGCGCAACTCCAAACAAAAAAACCTGGGCCAGCCCCGACCAGCAGACGGCGGCGCCAGGACGACATTGCGGTGATATCGCCACGGCGGGCCGTGCGCCGGGCATCGGGCCTGGCCGGCCTGCGGTGGCGGGCCGGCCTTGGCATGGATGGCCGGCGGTAGCCGTCCATCCATTGTAAAAAATGCCGGCGCGGCGGGCGCCGCGCGCGGTAAAACGACTTAGTCGAGGATCTTGAAACGCGGATCGTCCGGATCGATCGAGGAAATACCGCGCGCCTCTTCCGTCATCTGGGTTTCTTCGGCCCGGTGCTCGCTGTGCTTCTTCTCTTCCAGATGCTGGTAAATCGCGTTCACCAGTTCCGGGCAACCCTGATGGTTCAGCGCCGAGATTTCAAACACCGGACCCTTCCAGCCGAAACGCTTGACGAAGTCCTTGACGATCTTCTTGCGCTCTTCGTCGGGCACCATGTCGAGCTTGTTGAGCACCAGCCAGCGCGGCTTGTCGACCAGCGACTCGTCGTACTTCTTCAATTCCTTGACCAGAGCCTTGGCTTCCTTGACCGGATCGACATTGGTTTCAAACGGCGCCAGGTCGACGATATGGAGCAGCAGACCGGTGCGCTGTAAATGGCGCAGGAATTGGTGGCCCAGGCCGGCGCCTTCGGATGCGCCTTCGATCAAGCCGGGAATATCGGCGATCACAAAGCTCTTCTCGTGCGAGACGCGGACCACGCCCAGATTCGGGTGCAGGGTCGTAAACGGATAATCGGCGATCTTCGGACGCGCGTTCGAGACGGCCGAAATAAAGGTCGACTTGCCGGCGTTCGGCATGCCCAGCAGACCGACATCGGCCAGTACCTTCAATTCCAGACGCAATTCGCGGCGCTCGCCTTCCTTGCCTTCGCCTTTTTGGCGCGGGGCGCGGTTGGTCGATGACTTGAAATGTATATTGCCCCAGCCGCCTTCGCCGCCCTTGGCCAGCATTTCAATCTGGCCGTGTTCGGTCAGATCGGCGATGATTTCGCCGCTGGCATGGTCGACGATCAGGGTGCCGACCGGCATGCGCAATTGGATATCGTCCGCGCCCTTGCCGTAGCAATCGGCGCCACGGCCCGGTTCGCCGTTCCTGGCCTTGTGCATTTTGGAGAAACGGAAGTCGACCAGGGTATTGATATTGCGGTCCGCGACCGCCCAAATGGTGCCGCCCTTGCCGCCATCGCCGCCATCGGGGCCGCCGAATGGCCTAAATTTCTCACGACAGAAAGATGCGCAGCCATTGCCGCCATCACCAGCGATGACTTCGATTTTTGCTTCGTCGATAAACTTCATGATTTGCCGCCATAAAACTAAAAAGGCTCTACCTTGGGCAGAGCCTTTCGATTGAAGGCTTGCGCCTTACATTATGCGAATACGGGAAGTATTACGCTGGTACTGCTTCGTTCGGTACAACGGTAACGAACTGGTGCGACTTGGCGCCGCGAACAATGAACTTCACTTTGCCAGCGATCAACGCGAACAGAGTGTGGTCCTTGCCCATGCCTACGCCTTCGCCGGCGCGCACTGGCGTGCCGCGTTGACGAATGATGATGCCGCCAGCGTTGATAGCTTGGCCGCCGTAGACTTTTACGCCCAGGCGTTTTGATTCTGAATCACGGCCGTTGCGCGTCGTGCCGCCGCCTTTTTTATGTGCCATTTAAGACTCCTTGATAGCTGATTAATTCAAACAGCGGCTTAGCCGTTGATCGAAACGATTTGGATTTCGGTAAAATTCTGGCGATGGCCTTGATGCTTTTGGTAATGCTTACGACGACGCATCTTGAAAATTTTGACCTTATCATGGCGACCATGCGCCACAACCGTAACCAGTACCGTTGCACCTTCGACCAATGGGGCACCAAACTTGATGGTGTCGCCCGCACCTACTGCGAGTACTTGATCGATGGTGATTTCGGAACCAATGTCTGCCGGTATCTGTTCTACTTTAAGTTTTTCGCCAGCGACAACTTTGTATTGTTTGCCACCGGTTTTTATGACCGCGTACATGATTTGAAACCTCATCAAATGTTGAAAGAATTTCCCTCTGCGCCAGGTCAAGCAAGCTGTACTTGGCCGGGAGAACCTGGAATTATACATGGACTGCGAAATTGCGTCAAAAACTATTCACAAAGAGGCCCTTGTCGTGGTATGTCGGCAACGCGACGCACCGCATCAGGAACCAGTGGGCGGCGCGCGCGGGCGCCTCGAAGGCAATCGATCCGGCCGCGAAAGCCCAATAGCGCGGGCCATGTCGTATAATCGCGGCACCTAATGTCTATTGCAGGTTCGCCTTGTCTGCCGCTCACAAAAACACTCAGAATACCATCGCTCAAACGATTGCCGCCGACATGGAGGCCGTCAATACAGTGATACGCCGCAAACTGCATTCCGAGGTCAGCCTCGTGAACCAGATTGCCGAATATATCATCAGCGCCGGTGGCAAGCGCATCCGGCCGGTGCTGGTCGTGCTGGTCGCCAACGCCTATTCCTACCGCGGCACGGCGCACCATGAGCTGGCGGCGGTGGTCGAATTCATCCACACCGCGACCTTGTTGCACGACGACGTGGTCGACGAATCGTCGATGCGGCGCGGGCGCCAGACTGCCAACGCCTTGTTCGGCAACGCGGCCTCGGTGCTGGTGGGCGACTTCCTGTACTCGCGCGCCTTCCAGATGATGGTCACGCTCGACAATATGCGCGTGATGCAAATTTTGTCCGACGCCACCAATGTGATTGCCGAAGGCGAAGTGCTGCAACTGCTGAACATGCACAACCCGGACGTCAGCCAGGACAGTTATCTGCAAGTGATACGCTCGAAGACAGCCAAGCTGTTCGAGGCGGCGGCCCAGTTGGGCGCGCTGATCTCGGGCGCGAGCGATGCCGAGATCGATGCGGCCGGCGAATACGGCCGCTCGCTGGGCACTGCCTTCCAATTGATTGACGACGTGCTTGACTACGCCGGCGACGCTGCCGCGATCGGCAAGAATGTCGGCGACGACTTGCGCGAAGGCAAGGCAACCTTGCCGCTGATTTACTTGATGGAAAATGGCACCCCGGAACAGCGCGAACTGGTGCGCGCCTGCATCGAACAAGGCGACGAACAGCATTTCGACGCGGTCCTGGCCGCCATCACCAGCAGCGGTGCGCTCGACTTCACGCGGCGCGCGGCCGAAACGGCGGCGCGGCGCGCAGCCGAAGCGATCGCCGACCTGCCGGACAGCCAGTACAAGCAATCGCTGCTGGACCTGTGCTCGTTCGCGGTCGACCGCAACCATTAAGGTTCAAAGACGCTAGGCGGCAGCGTCCGGCGCCTCCGCCCTGCGCTCGCTATAGCGGCTGCCCAGGTAATCGGCGCGGTCGCGGATGATCAGGGTGAATTTATATAATTCCTCCATCACGTCGACCAGCCTGTCATAGTAAGGCGAAGGCTTCATGCGTCCCGCCTCGTCGAATTCCTGGTAAGCCTTGGCCACCGAGGATTGATTCGGGATCGTCACCATCCGCATCCAGCGGCCCAGCACGCGCAAGCCATTGACGGCATTGAACGATTGCGAGCCGCCCGACACTTGCATCACCGCCAGGGTCCGGCCCTGCGTCGGGCGCAAGCTGCCCAGTTCCAGCGGCAACCAATCGATCTGCGACTTGAACACCCCCGTCACGGCGCCATGGCGCTCCGGACTGCACCAGACTTGCCCCTCGGACCATTCCGACAAGGCGCGCAACTCCTGCACCTTCGGGTGGTCGGCCGGCACGCTGTCGACCATCGGCAAGCCGTGCGGATCGAAGACCCGGGTCTCGGCGCCGAAATGCTGCAGGATGCGCTCGGCTTCCAGCGTCAACAGCTTGCTGAACGAGCGCTCGCGCAGCGAGCCGTACAGCAGCAAGATGCGCGGCGGATGCGTCGATACGGTGGCCGGTTCGAGCTTTTCCAGGGTCGGCAAATCGAGGTGGGCGGCGCTGATATTGGGCAACTTATCCATGCTGGTCGACCCGGCGTCCGGCGGCGTCGATCACGGCTGCGCCATCTTCCTTGCTGAACGCGCCTTGCTGCGGCTGCGGCAAGATGGCCAGCACCAATTCCGACGGCCGGCACAGGCGCACGCCGTGTTCGGTGACGACGAAGGGCCGGTTGATCAGGACCGGGTGGGCCAGCATTGCGTCGAGCAAGGCTTCTTCCGTCAAGGCGGGGTCGGCCAGGCCCAGCTCCGTGTACAGATCGCCCTTCTCGCGCAGGGCGCCGCGCACCGTCAACCCGGCGCGCGCGATCAAGTCCGTCAGCGCCGCGCGCGTGGGCGGATGCTGGAGATAATCAATAATCTCCGGCTCGACGCCAGTATTGCGTATCAGCGCCAGCGTGTTGCGCGAGGTGCCGCAGGCGGCATTGTGATAGATCGTGATGCTCATGCTATTTTTCCTTTGCTTCATACCAGAGTTGCGAGCGATTCACGATGGCCACCACCACCAGCATCAGCGGCACTTCAATCAGCACGCCGACCACCGTTGCCAGGGCCGCGCCCGATTGAAAGCCGAACAGGCTGATGGCCGTCGCCACGGCCAGCTCGAAGAAATTGGAGGCGCCGATCAGGCTCGACGGCCCGGCCACGCAATGCGGCACGCCCAGTTGGCGGTTCAGCCAGTAAGCCAGGCCCGCGTTGAAAAAAACCTGGATCAGGATGGGCACGGCCAGCATCGCGATCACCCACGGTTGCCCGATGATGGCTTGGCCTTGGAAGGCAAACAAGAGCACCAGCGTCAGCAGCAAGGCCGCGATCGAATACGGTCCCAGCCTGGCCACGGACCGCTCGAAGGCGGCCGCGCCGCCGGCCCGCAACGCGCGCCTGAGCCATTGCGCCAGGATCACGGGCGCGACAATGTATAGGCCGACCGACATCATCAGGGTGGCCCACGGCACCGTGATCGAGGACAGGCCCAGCAGCAAGGCTACCAGCGGCGCGAAGGCCACCACCATGATGGCATCGTTGAGCGCGACCTGGGAAAGCGTGAAATATGGGTCACCCTTGCACAACTGACTCCAGACAAACACCATCGCGGTGCAGGGCGCGGCGGCCAGCAGGATCAGTCCGGCGATATAACTGTCGGCCTGCCCCGCCGGCAACCATGGCGCGAACACATGGCGAATGAAGAAGCCGCCCAGCAGCGCCATCGAAAACGGCTTGACCAGCCAATTGATGAACAGCGTCACGCCGATCCCGCGCCACTGGCTTTTCACTTGCGCCAGCGCGGCGAAATCGATCTTGACCAGCATCGGGATGATCATGACCCAGATCAAGAAGCCCACCGGCAAGTTGACGCGCGCCACTTCCAGCCCGGCGATCCCCTGGAACAAGCCCGGGAAAAGGTGGCCGGCGCCTATCCCCGTCACGATGCACAGGGCCACCCACAAGCTCAGGTAACGCTCGAAAAAGCCGATCGCGGCGGGGATATCGTCACGCATGGTCGCGGCACGCACTGGCGCAGCTTGAGGGCGCGCAAGGGACGCCGCCGCAACAGTTTTCCGTCAGAAAAGCCAGCAAGCCATTCATGCTGGCAAAGTTCGCCGCGTAAATGATGGAACGCCCCGCTTTCGCGGACGTCACCAACTTCGCGTGCGCCAACTCTTTCAAATGAAACGAGAGCGACGATGGCGGGATGTCGAGCGCCTCGGCGATCTTGTTTGCCGCCAAACCATCCGGCCCCGTTTGTACCAGCAGACGGAACACGGCCAGACGCGATTCCTGCGCCAGCGCGGCCAGGGAGATGATTGCGGTTGAAGTTTCCATAGTTCTATGATAGTCGAATAATCGATCGATTGCAAATTCGCAATTGCAAATACCTTCGCACAGCGCTACATCAAGAATACTGCGATGAGCGCAGAAAGCATGGCGCGGAGGGCCGCCGGTGGCTTGAAAAGTTCAGGGGGATCTGTTGTAATCAAGTCATCGGGGTGTGGCTCAGCCTGGTAGAGCGCTGCGTTCGGGACGCAGAGGCCGGAGGTTCGAATCCTCTCACCCCGACCACCATTTTTCTTTTATATCAACCACTTGACATGAATCACTCTAATTCGTTGTGAACATCAATTAAGAGTAAATCGGCTATTGCAGTGTCCCAAATTTGTCCCAAACTTACGTATCTGTTGCGGATGCTTGCGCAACGCTCTATACTAATCGCACTGACATCTGTGTGGCTGGTGCGGTGGATGAGGAGTAGTGACCCTCCACCCGGTTTAAACCAAGGGAAGCACCAGCAAGTCCCTCAGGCGATTTAGCGATAACCTGACACTTCAAACACAGTGCCCAAAAAGCCTTGAGGCCGCGCCGCATGCGGACAGTAGTAGCGCTAAGATTGCGCGATGAGTTCTGGAATGGGATTGTGTGACTTTCCTTGCCCCGTAGTTTCAGACTCAGTAGGGAATTGCACTCATCTAAATTGATCGCTCACCGAACCGCATCGCGGTTCGCTTGAGTCTATGGATGAGTTATGCCCACACCCACCCTACCGGAAGCACTGTCCGGCAAACCTTTTTTCCGCGTTCCTCCCGCTGAGAGTTCCCCGCCTATCCGCATACTGTTCATCGAGCAGCTGTCGCTGCTGATCGGCAAGAGCTGCACGACAATCCGTACGTTCGTTTCGCACGTTAAATACAAGAACAGGAATTTAATCCCGCGCCCTTTCAAGATGCCGGGTAGCCGCCGCCTTTGCTGGTATGAGAGCGAGGTATTGGCATGGATCGACTCGACCCGCCCTGCTGAACCGCCGCCACCACGCCGGCCTCGCGGTCGACCTACCAAGGTCGAACAACTCGCCCGCCAACAATGGGCCGGGAGGGTCGAGGCCGATCAAGCTGTCATGCCAGAACTGAAACGTATACGCAGTCGTCCGACGAGCACAGCAGAGCGCAAAGCATGACCGAACGACAAGAAAAAGAGGTATTTATAGTACGGCGCAAGGTCAAGGTAAACTTCACCATCATTTCAAACGAACTATGCGGCGACGCACGACTCAGTTGGAAAGCACTAAGATTGCTCATTTATCTCTTGCATTTACCACCGGATTTTAGGTTGCACCTCTACAATTTGGCAAAACTTCGTCCTGGACTTAACGGCAGAAATTCGACCAGGAGCGGACTGAGAGAGCTGGAAAACGCTGGATATGTGACGATCTGTCGTGAGCGAAATGAACAAGGGCGGTATGCAAAGACAGTTTGGTATGTAACCGACGAGCCTGATTTCACGTCATAAGCCACTGCACAAAACCCGCACGTGGATATACCGCGCGTGGGTTTTCCTCCGTCGGGCATTCCGACCACATAATAAGAAATGATTTACAAAGCGCGAGCGCGAGCTGACGCCTCGCTCGCGATCGACGCCCCCGATGGGGGCAAGAATAGCCCCCATGATACGCTGCGGCCGTTGGTCGGCAAGCGCCGCCGGTCGGCGGCGGCGCTTGCCGTGTCGGGTGGGGGTGGCCCTGAACGGGCCATCCTCGCTCCCTCGCCTGCGGCTTCGGTCCTCGGACTCGAATCGCCCCCACGAACAGCTCATGGGCCGGTCGGGCTTGCAGTATGGTAGTGGGCGAGGGCCGCTGGCCGTTTTCAGGCTTCTGATTCATCGGTTCTCAAGGTTAACCGGGCGTGCCGACGGGGTTATCGTCGGTGCGCAAGCAAGCGGGGACGCCCGCGCGCTAAGGCGACGAGGTGCGGCCAGCTTGAGGACACCAAGCGGTGCGGCGCCAAACATATTGATTTACACTTAGGAAATATTAGTATCCATTAAGCAATGGATATAATTAAACAATACTTTGTGATAATATTCGCCCGCACTGCATGCGAGCAGACGCAAGCTTGTTTCCCATTCAATGCCTCAAAACGGCTAGGCAACAATTAAAAAGCAATTACCCACTATTTTTGGAACTAACATGGCAATCGACGTTTATTTACAAATTGAAGGCATCAAGGGCGAATCCTCCGATGACAAGCACAAAGAATGGATCGAATGCTCGTCGGTACACTGGGGCATTTCACAGCCGAAAAGCGCAACAGCTTCAACGGGCGGCGGTCACACGGCTGAACGTGCCGAACTACAGGACATCCTGTTCAGCAAGCTCGCTGACATGTCAACTCCCATCCTATTGCAAACATGCGCAGCCGGGAAAACCATTCCAAAAGCGAAGTTTGAATTCTTGCGGGCCGATGGTCAGGGCGATCGCATCAAGTATTTTGAGATTGAACTCGAAAATGTCCTGATTGGCATGATTTCTCCAGGCATCAACGCTGGAGACATCTTGTCTGAGAATGTTAGCCTCAAATTTTCCAAAGTGAAATGGAAATACACTCAGCAGAAAATCGGTGGCGGCGCTGGCGGCAATACGGCTGGCGGCTGGGATTTGTCCGCCAATAAAATCGCATAGCGCACGTAGCAAAGAAGGAGAAACAAGACATGGCAAGACCTTCGTTCCTAAGCGCATGGGGGGCTTTCATGGCCGTCCGGATTTCTGTTGCGGCCGTCGGCAAAAAGATCGGCGGCAATGTACAAAAAAATGTGGAAATGCCCATTGGCGGTTTTCAGAACGCTTGCCCGATACGGATGAGCTATGTGCTGAACAAAACCGGCTTCGCCGTCCGTAAAAGCCCGCGCTATGCAATGGTCAGCGGCGCCGACCAAATGCAGTACATCTACCGCGTGGACGACATGATGCGGTATCTCGAAGACACTCTTGGAAAACCAGACAAGACAGCAAAGTCACCCCAAACGTCCGACTTTACCGGCATGAAGGGCATCATCGTAGTAAAAGGCCACGGATGGGGCAATGCGAGAGGCCATGTCACTTTGTGGGACGGGACGCAGTGTTCCGACAGTTGCCATCTCATGAGCGATCCAGACAACGGTACGTTCGTGCCGGATACCGCCTCGATATGGATTCTGCGATGAGGGCAACCGCCGTCGCTCTAACATTGGCACTTGTCCTGCCCGTCCATGTTAGCGCGGGAGGTCAGCATTTGAAACCGATGACGGAGAGCTATTCCCAAAGAAACTTGCTCAAGAACTGGGCGTTAAGCGCGTGCCTGGCTATTAACGCCAAAGATGCCGCCACCAAAGCCGATGCCAGCGCAACAGCGAGCGCTTACATGGAGTTTGGCCGACAGCGCATCGAAGCATACGACGAGCTGCGAAAGTTGGCTGAGAAGTACGCAACCCTGAGCTATAGTGGCTCCATCCCCTCCGAGTTCAATACAATGAAATGCATTGACCTGTTCCACAGTGGCGAGCTAGACCGGCTAGTCACTAAACTGACAAAGCCGGACCGTCCTTGATGACGCCAGGGTGGCCCGCCAGTTCAGGTGACGGGCCGCCAGCACCAGGGGCATAAGGGTTAAAAACGGGGCCCCTATATACCTTATTTAGACGTTTTAGGTAATTTTAATAAATTACCTAATCTCCGTAGAAATGTCAGCCGTTCAAGTCATTGTCCAGTCGTTATTGGCGTGATAGTATGGAGCTAACTCCATACTATTGAAACCAAAAATCGATGCAGGTTGCCGTCAGACTCCGACATAATGAAAAACTGGGTCGGATCACTGTCCCTCCGACGGTGGCGCTCCTACGCTACGTTTACGATGCTGAGACCAAACGTGCGCGACAAGAGCGAGTCGGCACGGTTGGCTTCTGGGCCGGCGATCTGCCTCCAGATGTTCAAAACTTCCTTACATCTGACGAACATAGCGATTGGTACGAATTCGTAAATAACCGGAACCACCAGGAGCAGATGGCCCTACAGCGGTTCTACTTGCAGAACGCGGTGCGTATGCTAGCGTACGCCTCAAAAGCGCTACAAGCGGGCGAGAAACCTGCTTCGCCATCGCTAGCACGCAAGGCGGCTAAGCTATTTTTAAACGCGCTCGATGATGCAGGGTTCGGTGAGGGGACGGCCGCGCGAGGTCGCCCTCGCAAGGATGCGGAGATGGACGCGGACTTTCTGCTGCTTAAGACACCTGAAGAGGTTGAGCATTGGGAGCACTGGCGGGATATGGAGGGGATTCAAGATCTGCCGCAATTCACGCCACCCGGGACAGCCCGGCAGAAGCGCAGTTTTCCGGATTACCCAGAGGGCGACTTAATTGCTCATGCGCTACGCCTCGCCTTCGTGGGCGGGGAAGGCAGCAACTCTGAGGCATCTTAAGGGCGTATAAGCTTCAGCTCCGGGCTGGATACAACGCGTTGCACCCGATGCCGTGACCATCTTGACAGTGCGTCGCCAGAAGGAAGCCCGGGACTGACTAAATTCTGGGGTTCCGGCGCCAACATACAACCCCTATCTGTAACGGCTCGCGTTTGAAAACGGGCATGCTCGCGTTCCACGCGCTTTTCGGCTCGAATTAAGTGCAACTGACGGCGCGCCCGTGCTCACACTATCTGCAAATGAGCTTGCAATCGACGGCACCGGCTTGCATTCCATGGGCGCCGGCTCACGCTAACTGCAAATGACGGATCATATCGGCAAGCCCGTCTCTGGTATAGATTCAATTTGAATGAATTTATCTTTCGGAAATATCTTTTTTGCGGTAGAACGAAAATTTGCAAAAACTAACGGTATTTCTTTTGTGGAATCATCAACGTGTTTGTATATTTGATCTGCCCCTTGAATAGCTCCATGAAAGAGCTTTTCGCCAAGAATATCTATCAATTCTTGCTTTGTAAAAATTTTTCCATTTAATTTCTTTTCACTGATGACTTTTTGAAGCTCGTCAATGTACAATTCATTACGCAAATTCAATGCTGTTCTTGTAATTTCAAAACCTTCTTGCGCAATTGTTAATTTCATCAAAGATTCAATCTCATTAGTATCAAGATCGAGAAGAAAAGCTAAATCATTAAAATTTTGTGTCAAATCTTTGTATTCTGGTGGATTTAGGGCAGGCAAACTAAAAGCGGCTCTATGCCGTTTCGTGTGGAACTTGACTTCTAGTACCATAGCGGGCACTGCCATTTTGAAGACAAAGAACGCCTGATGAGTATTGCCGTTGA
>JBEONR010000038.1:0-48696 GCA_040544385.1 Oxalobacteraceae bacterium GrIS 1.11 | reverse complement strand
TGGTATCGAACGTTTTTCGTTGTTTTGCCATGTAATGCTCCTCAGGTGGTGGATTTTCCACCTATTGAGGTGTCCGGGCAAATTAGACCACAGCAAGGTGGCCAGTAAGGCGGACGATAGCACGCGTGCTCCGAGGTGACATCCCCAGCGGGAAGCTGCAATCCAAAATCCAACATCGACACATTCACTCCGACCCCTCCAAGGCGTAGATTTCATTCGCGAAGCTTTGGTGATAATCGCCCTCCTCCATTCGGAATTCTGCTTCCGTCACCCATTCTTCACGAACCTTGCTGGAACTCGAATACCAACGCAGCTTGTCATTTATGCGATCAATTGCAAGCTGAGATGGTGGACTGGTACTGTGCGACTTTGCCTGCCGATACCGGCTAACTTCTATCACTTTCAGATGTTTGAAACTCGTCAAAGCCCAAACATGGTCTTGCGAATCAATATCTCGATGGTTCTCGCACCAAAGACATCCCGACGCCTTTACGCAATCCGGTTCGGAAGCCTCACGTGGAAGGTCCGGTAATGCCTTAGGAATACCCGTGCAACTTCCGGGTCCTACGGACTCTGTTTTTTCAGCCAGGTTTGGGTCTGCCGTTGACCAGAAGCGCAATGTCTCGACCATGGCTCGTTGCAAGCTCGGACGCTCATACACGGATAGAAGTGTTTGTGTCGTATGCTGAGACATCTCGGCCGTTAGGTCCGAATCTGCAGATCTGCGCAACAGCCAATTGACTCGAGTATTACGAAGGTTTTGTGGAGAAACATATGGCACGTGGACCGTCGTACATAGCGACTTGATTCTCCTTCCGCTCGCCCTTTTCGACTGTCGAGTATCGCGGAAGCCGACAAACGGGAACAGCAAAACGGAATCGGGAAAAAGTGTCTTTCTCCACTGGAGATACCGCTCAAAATGAGACTTGTAGTCTTTGAAGATCTCGAATATAACTTCACCTTGGCGCCTGGCCTTATGTTCTTTCACATGATATTCATCGAGATGGCTGACATAGAAGAAGTTATGAAGCCTCATTCCTGCGGCTTGAGCGCGGTTTATGCCTGTCTGGCCAATAAACATATACATTTCTGCCTCTATTCTCAAATTTACCAACCACCAAGCATTTCCTAGTGAATGTGCGGTACTATTTATTTTCGAGGCCGCTATCGCTACTTCCTGACCGGACCGGAATTTCAGCATAAACGGAAACGTTGGCTTCAGCAGCAGTTTGAGCGAAAGGCGGTCACATATGTCCTGCAACATATGGCCGAATGCGAACGTGTCGGACAAATTCTGTTTGTCAGCCTCAACACCAAAGGGGCTTTTCCGTTTGTTGCCATGGCGGAGACGTGTTAGCTCTAAGACACTCGAGTGCCGCTCCAAAGCGCTGTCGAGCAAGGTGGCCACTGTGGAGCCGTAAGTAAACGCAGATTTTTTCGATAGCGGACTTCCATCATCTGGATTTCGGGGTTGCGATCCTGTTTTTTTAAGCTGAACTCGGTGGTAAAGGCTGTCGGTCCAAACTACGTAGGTGCCAGCTATTGCGTCCAAAGTCAGCGGCAAGGCTTTTTTCTCGGCAAAAGTAAACAATAGCCGCAGGGTTCGAACATGCATATCCGCCGCGCTTCTAGAGCCGCCACCTTCCAAGGCGCCGGCGATTTCCGCGTGAAGCGCTACGAGTAGCTCTCTGCGCTCTAGCATGGGGGCTCCGAGTTTGCCCTCCTCAATCATGCTCATAGCGACTTTCGGCTGCTCCTTTGTTGCGCCGGCATAGAACCATAGGCTCAGATTCCAAGGAGTTTCGCGTGGCGAGTATTCAACGTTTGGAAAGGAAAGGTCGGGCAAACGAATCTGATCACGCATTTAGCAGGTTCCAGTCCCGATTGGAAAGCCCTGTAAAAGCCGCATTGAATTCGGATGCAAAGTGCGCTTTAGCTTTAGAGTTCTCAATAAACTTGATGTATCCCCACGTAGTCTTCTCGTCCTTGTGCAGCAAAGCATCCCGAACTATACGAATTGCGTCTGTCTTGTTACCAGCCTTAAGCAATAGCTGCATTAACCAAGTCCCGAACGTTGCCCTGGACTGGTGGAACTTGAACCGAGATACAAAGTTAAGACCGAACGATGTTGCCTTCTTTCTCATCTCATACACGAGCCGATTGACTGTCTCCACCGTGTAAGCCTTTCCGGATTTGGTCAAGAAAAGAATGTCTTTATCGCTTTTGTTCGCTTTTGACTCACGATGCAGGCGCCTAGTCGAGGAAGCATACCGCTTCAAGTCTTTTAGCACGGCCGATGGAACCATGATTTCTCCTCGAACAGAGAACTTCGTAGATATCTTTGTTCCTGGGCCCACGGCTAAGCGATATATACCTGGAGCTTGAGGGTCTTCACGCGCAGTTTCGAGACTGGCTATGGTGAGGGTGACAATCGTGCCTATTCGCGCACCGGTAAAAAATCCAACGTTCAGCATCCGGTGAAGTTCTTCAACGGCGTGTTCCGCTGTGTATCGGAGCAGTTCTGTCATATGTTCTGCCCGAAGAGGGAGAAGTCCGTCTTCAAGCACAGTACCGATACGTTGTCTTTTTGGGATACTAAGTTCGGAGCTCAGTCGAACGATCGTCCGTTTGAATCCCATTGAATCGTAAAGTGGAATAACTGCAAGGCGGTCCTGCCACATCGGCAATTGTGCGCCAACCAATTCATTCGCGTCTGCATAACGGTAGAACTGAATGACCGCAGCCATACAGTTACTCGCTGTACTTATTGCAATTGCTGATTCACCCACTTCGTCCAAAAGCCACTTGCGAAACTTCCGCAGTGGCTGCTCATCCTTGCGAATTGGAAAGTGCCGCCAATCAAACAGATTGATTTCCAAGAACTCAGCGAATTTTCGCAAGTGCTTCATGGTCCGCTTTACGGTCTCGAAGTCAATTCGTGCGTCACTAAGTCGCTCAAGGGCCCAGAGATTTGCTTCGGTCCATGCGGTGCCGTCATTCCAAAACAATTGAGGCAAGTTGACAAGAGAAGCGGAAACGCTTCTCTTAACATGGAGTTCGCCACTAGCTCCTATTTCAACGCAGTGTGGAGTAAACGTTATGAATTCAAGACGTGCCATGTGTCCGGTTATGATGGCGAAAAATATGATTAGTAAACTTCTATGCAACCAGCGAGTTTAGAGTGCTAATTGGAGGCCGTAAAAGAAAAAGGACTCGTCGACATCAAGCCACGAGCCCTTCGTTGAATGTTGTAGTACATCTACACTCTACCGTTCAGCCGCCTGCTCGACAAGGAGCGCGTGCATCGCCTTCTATTTGAAGTACAGACGAACGTCACCCCTCACGCCATGTCCATAGCGTAAGTTTTTCCGGGGTGCATGTCAATAGTAGGTTATGTCGGGGAGAACAAGAAATTCAACACATCGCCATCCTTGACCACGTATTCCTTGCCCTCGGCGCGCATCTTGCCCGCCTCTTTCGCGCCCGCTTCGCCCTTGTAGGTGATGAAGTCGTCGTAAGCGATGGTCTGGGCGCGGATGAAGCCCCGTTCGAAGTCGGTGTGGATCACGCCAGCCGCCTGCGGACCGGTGTCGCCAACGTGGATGGTCCAGGCGCGCACTTCCTTGACGCCGGCCGTGAAATAAGTCTGCAAGCCGAGCAGCTTGTAGGCGGCCCGTATCAAGCGGTCCAGGCCCGGCTCTTGCATGCCCATGTCGGACAGGAAAGCTTCCTTGTCGGCGTCGTCGAGGTCGGCGATTTCCGATTCGATCGATGCGCAAATGGCCACCATGGGCGCGTTTTGCGATTTCGCGTAATTGGCCAATTGGTCCAGCAGCGGGTTGTTTTCAAAACCCGTGTCGGAAACATTACCGACATACATCGCGGGCTTGGCCGTGATCAGGCACAGCGGCTTGATCAGCGCCATTTCTTCGGCGTCCAGACCCATCGCGCGCACCGGCTGGGCTTCATTCAAATGCGGCATCATGCGTTCGAGCAGCGCGACCAGCTTGGCCGCGTCCTTGTCGCCGGAACGGGCTTTCTTGTGTTCGCGGTGGATCGCCTTTTCGACGGTGCCCATGTCGGCCAGGGCCAGCTCGGTCTGGATCACTTCGATGTCGTCCAGCGGGCTGATCTTGCCGGCCACGTGGATCACATTATCATCCTCGAAGCAACGTACCACGTTGACGATGGCATCCGTTTCGCGTATGTGCGACAGGAATTGATTACCCAGGCCTTCGCCCTTGGAGGCGCCGGCCACCAGGCCGGCGATATCGACGAATTCAACGATGGCATTGACCATGCGCTCGGGCTTGACGATCAAGGCCAGCGCGGCCATGCGCGTATCGGGCACTTCGACCACGCCGACATTCGGTTCGATGGTGCAAAACGGATAGTTTTCAGCCGGAATGCCGGCCTTGGTCAGGGCGTTGAAGAGGGTGGACTTGCCGACGTTGGGCAAGCCGACGATGCCGCATTGGAGACTCATGAAAAACCTTTAATTATCAAAGCACCGGCGCCGGCAAGCGGCGTGATGGCGGTGCTGTTAGGGAAAAACGGCAAATGGCCGCATTTTCGGGAATGTGGTGCGTTCAGGGGTCAATTGTAACTCTCCCGCAGGCTCTCTTCAAAAGAGTTATGCGCCGGCGCGCCGAATTGCACCTTGCCGCCGCCCCGCTTGCGTTGCCGCAAGGAGGTTTATGGCGGGATGGCTAGTGTGGTGTCGAGCGGCCCCTGTGCCGCCATTCCGCCGTATTCTCACCGAACCTGCCGGGAGTGTGCCATGTACCCAGCCTTCAACGCCGCGCGGCCCCTTGCCGCCCTCCTCTTGTGCTGGAGCGCAGGCGCGCAGGCGCGCGACACCGGCACCGATCCCTCGCTGGTGATCGAGAAATTCGCGCAAGCCTATGTGGTCGACGCCGACGGCGCCTACACGCTGACGGTGGACGATATCCGCAGCATCGCGCAAGAACAGGCGATCGCTTCCCACAGCCAGTATTACATCAGCTATAACCGCACGCTCGACGAGGTCGGCCAGATCGCCGCCTACACGGAAAAGCCCGACGGGCGCCGGGTCGGCGTCGGCCCCGAACACATCAAGGACCAGCAAGAGTCGGTGTCAGCCGACGCGCCCATGTTCCAGGATACCCGCGTCAAGGTGGTGGTGTTTCCCCAGGTGGAAGTGGGCGACCGCCTGGTGTTGCATTATGTCTTGCGGCGCGCCAGCGCCCTCTTTCCCGGCCAATTCGAAGACTTGTCTTCCTCCCAGTTTTACCTCAACAATGCCTTCAGCCTGAGCTACGACCTGCCGGCCGCCATGCCGCTGCACGCGGACGCGGCGGGCTTCCAGCCGGTCGCCGTCGCCAGCCCGCCCGGGCGGCGCCGCTACCAGTGGCAATATGTGCCGGGCGAGAATATTCGCATCGAAAGCGACTCGGTCAGCTACCTCGATTATGGCAAGCGCCTGGCCGTGTCGACCTTTGCCGACTATGCCGCCTTCGCGCGCGCCTTTCACACCCGCGCGCAAGACAAGGCCCGCGTCACGCCGGCGATCGCGGCGCTGGCCCGGCAATTGACGGAGGGCTTGCCGGATACCCGCACCAAAGCCCTGGCGCTGAGCGACTGGGTGCGCAAGAATATCCGCTATGTCGGCGTCTACATCGGCCCCGGCGGCGTGGTGCCGCACGCCGCCGCCAGCGTGCTGGAACAGCGCTATGGCGACTGCAAGGATCACGCCGGCTTGCTCGAGGCGCTGCTGGCCGCCGTCGGCATCGACAGTAGCGGCGCCTTGATCAATAGCGATAATGTGTACCGCTTGCCGCGCGCGCCCACGCTCGGCATTTTCAACCACATGATTACCTATATTCCCAGTCTGGACTTGTATCTGGACTCGACCGCCGAGACGGTCGCGGCCGGCTTCCTGCCAAACCAGGACTTAGGCAAGCCGGTGCTGCTGATCAAATCGGGCCGGCTGGCCCACACCCCTTCCGCGCAGCCCGAGCGCAGCAAGAATGCGCTCGAATTCAAGGTCGGCAAGCATGGCGACACCTTGTTTCGCGTCGCCAAGACCAACGCCGGCGCCACCGCCGAACCGTATCGTCAGGCCGTGCGCGACATCAAGCCGGCCGAGCGCGACCGGATGGTCGAGCGCATCTTGCAAGGCTTGGGCTTGAAAGGCTATGGCGTACTCGATCCGGGCCGGCTCGACGGCAGCGGCGACGAATACCAAATGGTGTTTGCCGGCGTCAGCGAGAATTTCGCGAATTTGCCGGGGCCGACCGGGATCGCCACCTCGTTCAATTTTTGGGGCGGACTGGCCGAGACGGTGGCCGCGCTGGCGCAGGAAAAGGAGCGCAGCCAGGATTTCATCTGTCCCGCCATCGACAGCGAAGATGAGACCGGCCTGGACTTCGCGCCGGAAGTGCGCATCCTGGCGCTGCCTGCCGCGCTGTCCCTGCACGGCGCCCATGTCGACTATAGTGCCGACTATCTCCGCAAGGGCAATGCGGTGATGGTGCGGCGTCGTCTGCGCTTCCATCCCGCCGGCATCATTTGCACCGCAGCCGATTTCAAGCTCTTGCGGCCGCTGCTCGATCAAATGCTGCGCGACTTGAAAAACCAGATCATCATCCAAGCCATGTGAGCGCCGGCTGCTAGAGCGTATGCAATTGCATGGTGGCGGCGTCGAACTTGCCTTCGCAAACGAGCGGCACGATGCGCAAGCTCTTGTCAATTGCTTCCTCGATCAGGATTTGCTCTTCCTTGCGCGGCCGGTGCAGCACGAAGTCGGCCACCGCTTGCTGCGAGGCGGCCGTGCGCGGATGGCCTATGCCGAGCCGCAAGCGCCAGTAATCCTGGGTGCCGAGCGCGGCGGTGATATCTTTCAAGCCATTGTGGCCGCCGGCCGAACCGCCCTTTTTCATCTTGGCCAGGCCGGGCGCGATATCGAGTTCGTCGTGCACCACCAGCACCTCGTCCGGCGCGATCTTGTAAAAACGGGCCAGCGCGGCGACCGACAAGCCGGAGCGGTTCATGAAAGTCTGCGGTTCCAGCAGCCACACGTCGTGGCCGCCTATCGAGGTTTTGGCAAGCAAGCCATTGAAGCGCGTTTCGCGCTGCAGACGTACGCCGGGCAAGCTGTTGGCAAGATTGTCCACCAGCCAAAAGCCGGCATTGTGGCGGGTTTGTTCGTATTCGGGGCCGGGGTTGCCGAGGCCGACGATCAGGCGAATGGGCATGGCGTTCAGACAAAAGGAAACAGCGATTATCTCGGATAAATGGGCAATAAAAAACCCGCGAGGCGGGTTTTTTATTCGATGCGACCGCGCG
Organism: Oxalobacteraceae bacterium GrIS 1.11; assembly: GCA_040544385.1. Classification (GTDB taxonomy): domain Bacteria; phylum Pseudomonadota; class Gammaproteobacteria; order Burkholderiales; family Burkholderiaceae_D; genus Janthinobacterium. Next base: position 41,370 of record JBEONR010000038.1, on the reverse strand, counting down.
AGACGGTCGCTTCATGCCGTGATTACTTCTTGCCGGCAGGTTTTTTCGCGCCAGCGGCAGGAGCGGCGGCAGCGTCAGCAGCTGGAGCGGCTTCGGCCGATGCGTGGCCTGGTGGCACCAGTGCGGTGGCAACGGTCTGGTTCTTACCGTGAGCGATCACGGTAACGCCTTCCGGCAAAGCCAGGTCGGCCAGGTGGATCGAATGGCCGACATCGATGTTCGACAAATCAACGGTGATAAATTCCGGCAGATTGCCTGGCAGGCAAGCGACTTCAACTTCGGTCATCACGTGGCTGATGGTGGCAGCGTGTTGCTTGACCGCTGGCGACACATCGGCGTTGATGAAATGCAGCGCCACTTTCATGTGGATCGCTTGGTCGGCGTGGACGCGCTGGAAGTCAGCGTGCAATACCAATTGTTTGAACGCGTGGACTTGGAAGTCGCGCAGCAAAACTTGTTGGGTCACGCCGTCGATTTCCAGATCCAGGATCGACGAGTGGAACACTTCTTTTTTCAAGGCATGGTACAGCGCGTTGTGATCGAGCGAGATCGAGATCGGGGCTTCGACGCCGCCGTAGACGATGCCAGGGGTTTGGCCGGAAATACGCAGGCGGCGGCTCGCTCCGGTACCTTGCAATTCACGTTTAAATGCGATAACTTTCATGTGTTGCTCCAAGAGAAACAAGGCTTGCGCCTTGCGTTGTGAAGTTCCCCGCGACCAGGGCACTTCGGGAAATGAACGCGAAAACCGCGCCCAAGAAAACGGTAAAGCGGCGCTGCCGGCAAATCTGCCTGGCGCGCCGCCCAAGATACTGTCAAAGCCGAAAAACTTAATCGATGAACAGGGAAATCACGGAATCGCCCTTGATGATGCGCTTGAAGGTTTCAGCCAGCAATGGCGCGCAAGTCAATTGGCGGATCTTGCCGCAAGCTAAGGCTGCAGCCGACAGCGGAATCGTATCGGTCACCACCAGTTCGTCCAGCGGCGAGGCGGAAATGCGCTCGATCGCCGGGCCGGACAAGACTGGATGGGTGCAATAAGCCACCACTTTCTTGGCGCCCCGTTCTTTCAACACTTCGGCGGCCTTGGTCAGGGTGCCGGCGGTATCAACCATGTCATCCATGATCACGCAATTGCGGCCTTCGACTTCGCCGATGATATTCATCACTTCCGACACGTTCGCCTTCGGGCGGCGTTTGTCGATGATGGCCAGGTCGCATCCGAGGCGCTTGGCCAGCGCGCGCGCACGCACCACGCCACCGACGTCGGGCGAGACGACCAGCAAGTCCTGGTAATTTTTCTTTTGCAAGTCGCCCAGCAAGATCGGCGAGGCATAGATATTGTCGACCGGAATATCGAAGAAGCCCTGGATCTGGTCGGCGTGCAAGTCCATGATCAAGACCCGTTCGACGCCGGCTTTTTCCAGCATGTTCGCCACTACCTTGGCCGAAATCGCCACGCGGGCGGAACGGGGGCGGCGATCTTGACGGGCATAACCGAAATACGGAATCGCCGCGGTGATGCGACCGGCCGAGGCACGCTTCAAGGCATCGACCATCAGGATGATTTCCATCAAGCTGTCATTGGTCGGCGCGCAAGTCGATTGCAAAACGAAGACATCCTTGCCGCGGACGTTTTCGTTAATCTCGACCATTACTTCGCCGTCGGAGAATTTGGAAACGTTGGCTTTGCCGAGGGGGATGCCGAGATTTTTTGCGACCCCTTCTGCCAAAGCCGGATTAGCGTTGCCGGTAAAAACCATCAGGTTTTCGTAAGCCATTGGAGGGTCCCAAGAGATAAGCGTTGATACTTTGAAAGGTCATCAGCCGGACACCGGCTGCATGCTATGTAGGATGCCCGCGTACGCGGAAACATCGATCTTGCCCTGACTGGACGCCAACGTCGCATCGACAGAATTGCAGGCAAAACGAATGGCAGGGGAAGAAGGACTCGAACCTTCGGATGCCGGAATCAAAATCCGGTGCCTTAACCAACTTGGCGATTCCCCTACGCAACTGACTGCTTGATGTCACATTGGCGAGCATTGTATCGCCTAATCAACATAAAGCCAAATTTATTTATTCCTACTTACAACATCGCAAGAATCGGGTGGCGGCTCAGCGCTTTTGCCTTCCAGGCGACCCAGACGGGGGGCACATTGCTGAGCACCGCATCGGCTTCTTCCTCACTGGAAAACGCGCAAAACACGCAAGCACCGGAGCCAGTCATCCTGGCCTTGCCGTAACGCCCCAACCATTCTACCGCCTCGGCTACCGGCGGAAATAATTGCATTGCCACTTGCTGTAAATCGTTTCTGCCAAACCCGCCCAGATTATCTTCAATCATGAGGTGCCTGGAAAAGTCCGCTATTCTGACGGGTTCCGTATTCCTTGTCAAATCTTTCGCGCAAAATATTGCGGCGGTGGGCACCGCGACGCCCGGCTCCACCACCACATACCAGCAAGGCGGCGTCGCGACGGCTTGCAATTGCTCGCCCACGCCTTCGGCGAAGGCGCTCTCGCCGAAAATGAAAAAGGGAATATCGGCCCCCAGCGGCAAGCCCAGCGCCATCAATTCCACCTGCGTCAAGCCGGCGTTCCACAGGCGGTTCAGCGCCATCAGCGCGGTGGCCGCGTCGGACGAGCCGCCGCCCAGGCCGCCGCCCATCGGCAAGACCTTGTCGATGGCGATATCGACCCCGGCCGGCAAGGCGCCGCTGCGCCGCAGCACCTCGGCTTGCAGCAGCGTGGCGGCGCGGATGATCAAGTCTTGCTGCTCCGGCAAGCCGGCAATCGCGGTACTGCGGCGTATCAGGGCATCGCCCCGCAAGTGGAAATGCAGCAGATCGCCATGGTCGAGCAGCTGGAACACGGTTTGCAGCAAATGGTAGCCGTCCGGGCGGCGGCCATTAACGTGCAGGAACAGGTTGAGCTTGGCCGGGGCCGGGCAATTTTCCAGGCGGGTCAAGCTCATGGCTGCGCCGGGTCGATCACGATGCGGATCGCCACCGCCCCGGCCTTCGGGCCGGCGCTGCGTTCGGCGTCAATGCGCTTGGGCTGCGGATACGCGCTGGCCTCATCCTGCCACGACACATAGCGCAAGCGCCAGCCGTCGCCGGTGACGACGCTGTCTTGCCGCGGCGAGGCGACGAAGCGGCTACCGTCGGCGCGCACGGCGTAGCCTTGCAGCCAGTCGCGCAAGCCCGACACCGGCAGCGACCAGCCCAGCGCCTGCGCGCTCAAGGCATCGATGTCGGCCGCGCTGCGCGGCGCCTGGCCATTTTGCGTCAGCGTGGCGGCGCCCGGCGTGACGCTGATCTTGGCGATGGTTTGGCCCAGCGGCGACGCCAGACTGACATCGGTGCGCTCGGCGCTTTGGCGCCAGTTGAACTTGCCCGACAAGGCTTCGTTCTTGCCGTCGCGCTCATAATTGACGGCCAGCCGGCCGGACAGTTCGATGGCCTCGCGATAGGGCCCGACCTGGCGCGCCGTGGGCGGCGCCGTCGTCGCGCAAGCGCTCAGCAGTGCGCCCGCGCAGCCGAGGACAATGAGAGGATGACTGAGAGCGTGACGCAGGAACATGGATGAGCCGAAAAGTGAGTGTCGAACAGGCGCCAGTCTACAAGCTCAGGTTCAGGCGCGCCAGCGTGCTTTTCAGCGCGTCGTTCTTCGGATCCTTGGCCCGGGCCGCGCGCCACATCGCTTGCGCGTCGCTCTTGTTACCTTTTTGCCACAGCACTTCGCCCAAGTGGACCGCGATTTCGGGGTCGCTGCGCAAGCCGTAGGCGCGCCGCAGCGCGTCTTCCGCTTCCTGCATGTGGCCGAGGCGGAATTGCACCCAGCCCATGCTGTCGATGATGAAGGGGTCGTCCGGCGCCATCTTCAAGGCTTTCTCGATCAGCGCATACGCTTCCGGCAAGCGGATATTGCGTTCGGCCAGGGAGTAGCCAAGCGCGTTATAGGCCTGGTGATTGTTAGGCGACAGCGCGATCACGCGCCGCAAGTTCGTTTCCATCACCTCGGACCGGTTCAACTTTTCCGCCAGCAGCGCGAAATCGTAGAGCAGTTCCGGATTGTCCGGGAAACGCTTGAGGGCGTTTTCCAGCACCGTGAACGCGCTTTGCGTATAGCCGCCGTCGCGCAGCAATTGGGCGTCGGCCTGGACAATCTGCGCTTGCTCTTCGGCGTCATCGGTCTTCATGTCGGCCAACGTCTTGCGCGCGCCGTCCAGGTCGGCGTGCCTGGCCATCAATTGCGCGCGCCGGATGCGGGCGTCGAAATAGGCACGCGGCTCGCGCTCGTCGACCTTGTCGAGCCAGGCGACGGCGGCGCTGAAATCGTTGCGCTCGTCGGCCAGTTGGGACAAGATCATCAGCGCCTTGGACGGGTCGCGTTCGTCGCCCGGGCGGGCCGCCAGCACGGCCAGGAATTGCTTGAAATACGACTCGGCCTGCGCCGGCTCGTTGACCTGGATCGAGGTGATGCCGAGCGCGTACAGCGTCGCCACATTCTCGGGCTGTGCCTTGAGCAAGACCAGGAATTGGCGGCGCGCGGCATCATATTGCTTTTGCTCGACCAACAGGCGCGCATAGGCTGAGCGCACTTCGCGCGCGCCCGGGTTCTGTTCGAGGAAAGCCGTCAGCAGCTTGCCCACGGCGACCGGCTCGGCCAGCACCTGGGCCAGGGTCAGCACCGCCAATTCCGATTCGGGCTTGAGCCGCAAGGCCAGGCGCGCCTCCTCACCGGCGCGCGCGCGCTCGCCTATGGCATACGCGCTCTGGGCCAGCACCAGATGGCTTTCCTGGATCGCCGCATAGGGCGCCAGCAAGCGTTCGAGCATGGCGAAGGCGGCCGGCTTGTCCTTTGCGCGGCTCAGAAATTGCTGCATCTGGAACATCGCGATATTGCGCCCGGCGGGCGTGGCGTCTTTCAGGCGCTGGCTGAAAATTGGCTCGGCTTCGCCCATTTGCTCGCCCAGCACGATAAAGCCCAGGAAATACTGGGTCGCTTCCTCTGAATTGGGCGCCAGTTCGCGCCACAGGCGGATCGCCGCCAGCGCCTCGCCGCCCTGCTTGGCCATCAAGGCCATCTCGGTGGCGCGGTGGGCCAGACGCGGGTCGCGGGTCTGTTGCGCCACGCCCATCATGGTAACAAAAGGGCCTTGCCACTGGCCACGCTTGAATTCCAGCTCCGCCTTGGTCAACTTGTACAGCAAATCGCCGCTCAGCTCCACATTCGGCAACACTTCGCCATTCGGCGCGGGCGCCGGCGCAGTAAGCGAGGCGACAGTTTCGACGGTTTCGACGGGCTTACTTGCCGCCACTGGCGGCGGCGCGTGTGCGGGCGCGTCGGCAACGGGCAAATCTTTGCCTTGCGGCACCACGGCGCATGCCGACATCAGGGCAGACAGAGTTACAATGGCGAAAGCATTTTTCAAAGGGCATTCCTAGCGGGAGGGCAAGCACTGATTCTACGCCCAAGCCATCGTTTGCGTGCACAGCGAATGTAAGGAAATATATTGGTAGCGAAATATATTGCCGGCGCCGGAACCCGCAGTTTTCAGTTTTCATTTTCATTCGAGTCATCCATGCCAGAATTGCCCGAAGTTGAAGTTACCCGGCGCGGCCTCGCGCCTCACCTGGAAGGCCATGCCGTGCAAGAGGTGGTGTTGCGGCGCGGCGGCTTGCGCTGGCCCTTCCCGCCCGACTTGGCGCAGCAGCTGGCCGGACGCACCATCGGCCTGACTGGCCGGCGCGGCAAATATCTGCTGATTGGCTTCGAGCATGGTACTCTGATCATTCACTTGGGCATGTCGGGGCATTTGCGGGTGCTGCCGCCCGACACCGAGGCCAACAAACACGACCATTTCGACCTGGTGGTCGATGGCGCGCAAGGGCGGCAAGTGTTGCGCATGACCGATCCGCGCCGTTTTGGCGCCGTGCTGTGGCATGACGCCGGCGACGGCGCCGTCGACGGGCATGCGCTGCTGCGCGGCCTGGGCGTGGAGCCGCTCGAAGCACAGTTTTCCGGTCAATTGTTGTACCAGCAGACGCGCGGGCGCGGCGCCGCCATCAAGCAAGTGCTGATGGCCGGCGATATCGTGGTAGGAGTAGGTAATATCTACTGTTCGGAAAGCCTGTTCCGGGCCGGCATCAACCCGAAAACCCCGGCCAAACGGATCGGCCTGGCCCGTTATGACAAGCTGGCGCAAGCGATCCGCGAGACGCTGGTCGCCGCGATTATTCAGGGCGGCAGCACTTTGCGTGACTTTATTGGCGTCAACGGTCAATCTGGCTATTTCCAGCAAGGCTATTTCGTCTATGATCGTACTGGTGCACCTTGCCGCGTCTGCGGCGCGCCGGTACGCCAGATCAAGCAGGGACAACGTTCGACGTTTTACTGTGTGAATTGCCAAAAATAAAATTTTAAGTCATAACAGCCGCGTGAGGGCAAGATGAGCATGATATCCAAGGATTTTGAGCAGTATGGCGCGTGGCGCCAAAGCGTCATCGCGGCGCTGCAAAAGTATCAGGCCTGGGTCACTTCGGCCGAATTGACGGACGGCGCGACCGAGTTGCGCCTTGACCGCACGCTGACGCGACTGGCCGACGACAAGCTATCTGTGGCTTTTGTGGCCGAATTTTCACGCGGCAAGTCGGAATTGATCAATGCGATTTTCTTTGCCGATTACGGCCAGCGCATTCTGCCGTCGGCGGCCGGCCGCACCACCATGTGCCCGACCGAATTGCTGTACGACCCGAACAGCCCGCCGTCGATCCGCCTGCTGCCGATCGAGACCCGTTCCGCCAATCTGTCGACCAGCGACTATCGTGACGATCCATCGGCCTGGACCGTGCTGCCGCTCAATCTGGAAGCCGGCGACGATATGCACGAAGCCTTCAAGCAGGTGAGCCTGACCAAGCATGTCACGGTGGCCGAAGCCAAGCGCTACAGCCTGTACGACGAAGATGACCCTGATTCAGTCTTGACCCAGGACGAAAACGGCTTGATCGAGATTTCGCTGTGGCGCCACGCGATCATCAATTTTCCCCATCCCTTGCTCAAGCAGGGACTGGTGATTCTCGACACGCCGGGCTTGAACGCAATCGGCACCGAGCCAGAACTGACGCTGAATTTGATCCCCAACGCCCACGCGGTGCTCTTCATCCTGGCCGCCGACACCGGCGTGACCAAGAGCGATATCGAAGTGTGGCGCACCCATATCGGCGCCGGCGCCGGGCGCCTGGTGGTGCTCAACAAAATCGACAGCATGTGGGACGAGTTGCGCACCGAGCAGGAAATCGACCTTGAAATCGAACGCCAGCAAACCAGCGTCGCGCATATGCTGGCGCTCGATACGCGCCAGGTGTTTCCCGTGTCGGCGCAAAAGGCGCTGGTCGCGAAAATCAATAACGACCCCGTCTTGCTGGCGAAAAGCCGCCTGGGCGCGCTGGAAACGGCCCTGTTCAACGAGCTGATCCCAGCCAAGAAACTCATCATCCGTCAGCAATTATCGGCCGACTTGAAGGCGCTCGGCACCGCGCAACAAGGCCTGGTGACGGCGCGCATCCGCGGCGTGGTCGAACAATTGCATGAATTAAAAGGTTTGCGCGGAAAAAACCACAGCGTGGTGACCCACATGATGCGCCGCATCGATGTCGAGAAAAAAGAATTCGACACCAGCCTGTTCAAGCTGCAAGCGACCCGTTCCGTGTTCACCCGCCTGTCCACCGAGCTGTACACCAATCTCGGCATGGACATCGTGCGCGACGATATCGGCCAGGTGCGCGACGCGATGGCGGGCAGCCGCTTCTTCACGGGCGTGCGCGAAGCGGTGCGCCTGTATTTCGAGCGCATCAAGCGCAATCTGGACTTATCCGAACGCAAAACCTCGGAAATCACGGAAATGATGGTCGTGATGTACCGCAAGTTCTCGACCGAACACGGCTTGACCCTGACGATGCCGATGCCGTTTTCGCTGGCGCGCTATCACAAGGAAATCGACGATATCGAAGCGGTCTACCACAAGCAATTCGGCACCACGACCCTGCTTACCAGCAGCCGGGTGGCAGTAATGGAAAAGTTTTTTGATTCGATCGCCTCGCGCGTGCGCAAATGTTTCAAGGCCGCCAATACGGATGCCGAAGCGTGGCTGAAAGTCATCATGGCGCCGCTGGAATCGCAAATCCGCCAGCACAAGGACCAGTTGAAGCACCGCCTGGGTTCGATCCAGCGCATCCATGACGCGACCGACAGTCTGGAGCAGAAAATCGAAGCCTTCGAAGCCAGCCTGGCCGACCTCGAACGACAGAAGGCGCGCCTGGCGGAATTGGCGGAAGGCATCAATGTTGCCATCAATACCGACTTTCCCGTACTCGACGCGGCCGCATAAGAAAAGACTTTCCATGACGTTGATGATGCACCCGCGCGGCGCGGCGAACGACTTGGCCGACGCGGGTTTTTCCGCCACCGTGATCGGCTGGCAAAAAGAGCATGGCCGGCATGTCTTGCCGTGGCAAAATACCCGCGACGCCTACCTGATCTGGCTCTCCGAAATCATGTTGCAGCAGACCCAGGTGGCGGCCGTGCTGGCGTATTACGCGCGTTTCCTGACCCGCTTCCCCACCCTGCGCGACTTAGCCGAGGCGCCCGTCGAAGACGTGATGGCGCAGTGGAGCGGCCTGGGGTATTACACCCGGGCCCGCAATCTGCACCGCTGCGCCCAGCGCGTGCAGGCCGAATATGACGGCATCTTCCCCAGCGACCCGGCGCTGCTGGCCGACTTGCCCGGTATCGGCCGCTCGACGGCGGCGGCGATTTCGGCGTTTTCCAGCGGCACCCGCGCCGCCATCCTGGACGGCAACGTCAAGCGCGTGTTCGCGCGCGTGTTCGGCATCGACGCCTATCCGGGCGAGAAAAAGGTCGAGCAAGCATTGTGGTTGCGCGCCGAGGCGCTGTTGCCCGAGCAAGGTATCGAATCGTACACCCAGGGTTTGATGGACTTGGGCGCCACGCTGTGCACGCGCGCCAATCCCGCTTGCCGGCGCTGCCCCTTGCAAGCGCGCTGCGTCGCCTTCGCCACCGACCGGGTCAAGGATTTACCGGTGCGCAAACCAAAAAAAACCAACCCCGAAAAATACGCGACCATGCTTGTCATCATGGATAGGGGCCAGGTCTTGCTGGAACAGCGGCCCGGCTCGGGCATCTGGGGCGGCTTGCTGTCGCTGCCGGAACTGGATGGCCATGCGCTGCTGGACGGCGCCGGCATGCCGGTCCACGACCACGACGCGGTGGCGCTGGCCGTCGGCCGTTTTGGCGAAATTGAATCGCAACAGCGCCTGTTGCCGATCACGCACGTGTTTACGCATTACAAGCTGCACATCGTGCCTTGCCGCGTGACGCTGGCGCGCCGGCTCGACCTGGCCGGCGAGGCTGGCCATGTCTGGTATGAGGGCGCGCAAATCGGCCAAGCCCCGCTGCCGGCGCCGATCAAGAAACTCTTGCAGGAATTATTTGGCGATGAGCGGGCAGCGCAGGCGCGCATGGTGTTTTAGCGGCCGGAGAGCCAGCGCACGGACGAATCAGCCTTGCACTTACATCTCGTCGATGGAAAACAAACGCCTGTGCTCGCGGATCGCATAACGGTCCGTCATGCCGGCGATATAGTCGGCGATCTTGCGCGCCTGCCGGCCCGGATCGCCCGCCGCATCCTGGTAATCGGGCGGCAGCAGCGCCGGCTCGGCCATGAAGGCCTCGAACAGTTCACGCACGATGCGACTGGCCTTGGCGCGCATCCGGTTGACCTGGAAATGACGATACAGATTGGCAAACAGGAAACGTTTCAATTCCGTCGCGTCGGCCCGCATTGCTTCGGAAAAGCGGATCAGGGGCGGGCCGGCGCGTACTTCATCGACGTTCTTGGGCCCGGCCGCCAGAATCAATTCCGACGAAGTGGCGAGCAAGTCGGCCGCCAGCGCGCTGATCATGCGGCGCAAGGTTTCATAGACGGCGCGCCGGCCCGGCAAGCCGGGATAGTCCAGTTCGACGGCGCGCCGGTGGCGCCCGAACAGGTCGACTTCTTCCATCTGCGCCATCGTGATCAAGCCGGAACGCAAGCCGTCGTCGATGTCGTGGTTGTTGTAGGCGATTTCATCGGCCAGATTGGTCAGTTGCGCTTCCAGCGTCGGCTGGGTACGGGCAATGAAGCGCAGTCCGAGCGGTCCCAGTTGCCTGGCGTTTATCAGCGAGCAATGCTTGAGGATGCCCTCGCGCGTCTCGAACATCAGATTAAGGCCATCGAAGGCGCCATAGTGCTGCTCGAGCGTATCGACCACCCGCAAACTCTGCAGATTATGCTCGAAGCCACCATGCTCGCGCATGCATTCATTGAGCACGTCCTGGCCGACATGGCCGAAGGGCGTGTGGCCCAGGTCATGGGCCAGCGCGATCGCCTCCACCAAGTCTTCATTCAAGTTCATGCTGCGCGCCAACGAGCGGCCGATCTGGGCCACTTCCAGGCTGTGCGTCAAGCGGGTGCGGAACAAGTCGCCCTCGTGGTTGAGGAAAACCTGGGTCTTGTATTCGAGGCGGCGAAAGGACGAGCAATGGATGATGCGGTCGCGGTCGCGCTGGAATTGGCTGCGCGAGGCGGGCGGCGCTTCCACGTGGCGCCGCCCCTGCCCTTGCGCCGAATGGGCGGCGTAAGGGGCCAGATGGGCGTCGTCGCGCATGCCTAGGCGACGCAGGCGGCTAGCGTGGCCAGAACCTGCTCGCGCGGCGCGCTGCTGATGCTGTGGCTGCCGAGCGGCTTGAGCAAGATGAACTTGATCGCCCCGCCCTCGTTCTTCTTGTCCACTTCCATCAATTCGAACCAGCGCGCGGTGCCCAGGTCGGGCGCCACGACTGGCAAGCCGGCGGCGGCCACCAGCGCGCGCACCCGCGCCACGGTGGCGGTGTCGATCAAGCCGAGGCGGCAAGACAAGTCGGCCGCCATCACCATGCCGCAGCCGACGGCTTCGCCGTGCAGCCATTGACCATAACCGAGGCCAGCCTCGATCGCGTGGCCGAAAGTGTGGCCGAAATTGAGAATGGCGCGCAAACCGCCCTCGCGCTCGTCCTGGCGCACTACGTCGGCCTTGATTTCGCAGGAACGGGCAATCGCGTAAGCCAGCGCGCCCTTGTCGCGTGCCATCAGCTTGGCGATATTGGCTTCGATCCAATTGAAAAATTCGAGGTCGATGATGGCGCCGTGCTTGATCACTTCGGCCAGGCCGGCCGATAATTCGCGCGCCGGCAAGGTGTCCAGCGTGGATGTGTCGGCGATCACGACACGCGGCTGATAAAACGCGCCTATCATGTTCTTGCCAAGCGGGTGGTTGATGCCGGTCTTGCCGCCGACCGAAGAGTCGACCTGGGCCAGCAGCGTGGTCGGCACCTGGATGAAATCGATGCCGCGCATATAACTGGCCGCCGCGTAACCGGTCAAGTCGCCGATCACGCCGCCGCCCAGCGCCACCAAGGTGGTCTTGCGGTCGCATTTATGGGCCAGCAGAGTGTCGAAAATCTGCATCAGGCTGGTCCAGTTCTTATACTCCTCGCCGTCCGGCAAGACGATGCTGATGACTTCCTTGCCGCCTGCGGCCAGGGTTTCTTGCAAGCGATTCAGGTAAAGCGGGGCCACGGTCGTGTTGGTGACGATGGCCACCTTGCCGCCGCTCACATGGCGCAGCAACAAGTCGGCGTCGGCCAGCAAGTCGGGACCGATCGTGATCGGATAGCTGCGCTCATCCAGATCGACGCTTAAGAATAGTTTGGATTGTTCGTTCATCGAGGGTTGGGCTTGAGTGGCGCAATTGGGCGCGGCCTCGCATTCGAGGCGTGCCAATTGCATCAAAATAGTTTGGACCATCGATTGTACGTTAGGTCGGCCGGTATCGATTACGACATCGGCCACTTCCATGTAAAACGGCTCGCGCTGGATTGCCAATTCCTCGATCCGTTTGCGCGGATCGGCGGTTTGCAATAGGGGCCGGCTCTTATCATGGCTGGTGCGCGTCATGATGCTGTTGACGTTGGCGCGCAGGTAAATCACGGTGCCGCGCGCTTTCAGGTAGGCGCGGCTGTCGGCATTCAGAATTGCGCCGCCACCGGTCGCCATGACGATGCCCTGTTGCATGGTGAGGTCGCGTATCACTTCCGCTTCGCGCCGACGGAAGCTTGCTTCGCCTTCGATTTCGAAGATCCACGGGATCGAGGCGCCGGTGCGGGCCTCGATCTCATGGTCGGAATCGACAAAACGCATACCGAGTTTGCGGGCCAGAATACGGCCGATGGTGGTCTTGCCCGCCCCCATCAGCCCCACTAGATACAGATTTTGCATTCCACTATCAGTTTATTTAGAGAATATCGTCGCAAGCGCTGGACTTGCCATAAGGGCTGACTACGCCCGGCGGGCTGATCGTCGCATCTTTATAATCCGCCGCCAATCCAGGCAGAATCGTGTAGCCCTTATAAGTCGCCTCGGTTCCCGAGACGGAGCCACGGAAGACGAAATCGACATCAATCCAGTAGGCGCGGTCGCGTGGATACACGAGTGACATGACAACATGGCCATTCGCATCGGTGACGCCACTTGACGTGATGGTCACAGGCAAGCCCGGATCGAGAATGTGATTTCCATTGAAATCCTGGCTGCCGAGTATGCCGGTTTTATCTATATCCTCATTGTTACATCTTACGCTAACGACAGGAGACCATGGACCCGCTCCATTGAAGCGCATGACCCCCTTATAGTAATGCGGGGGACGAACCGAGCCGGTAATGTTAATGCCCACTACCGGATTACCGGCGCCGTCGGTCACTGTCACGGAATAGTCCTGCTGATAGGTGGTCGAACTCGGTATGCCGATGGTATTGCCGGTACCGGCCGTGATGGACAGCGCTTTCTGCCCCACGGTCAGCTTGGCGACGTTGGCCGCAGTGGTAAGTGACCCACCCTGGATCTGGGCTTGAATGACCACACCGTCCAAGGCTGTATTCGTGGCGCCGGCGATATAGTTCACCGATGCGACACCATCACTGCCGGTCAGCACGACGGATGGCGACGTCAGCGAACCGCCGCTTGCGTCGTTCACGATGGAGAAACTCACCGAGGCATTCTTGACGCGGTTGTTTTGGGGCGTACCGTCCAGTACGGTGGCGCTCAAGGTGCTTTGCTGAGCCAAGCTGCCGGCCAGATTCACGCCGACGACAGCCGGGCTGGCTTGCACGCTGATGGTGGCCGAGGCGGTCAAGGGAGCAACGAATTCCACGGTTCCCGTTACCGATGCGGCCGGCGTCGTTGCCGCCGCCTGCAAGACCGCGATACCGGGGTTGGCCGCTTTGACATACGCGGTGGCGTCGCCTGTGCCATTCAAAGCAAAGGTGGACGCAATGACGGCGCAAACATTGTCGCTGTAAACAGTGCCAATATTGCTGGTGATGCTGACATTGCCTGTTGCCGGAATACCAGCCGTATCGTCATGAACCGCAATCATCTGGCAGGTATTGATGGCCGCCAGAGTTTGGGGCGCACCGGAAAGAACAACACCGACCGTAAAGTTGGAACTGTTGATGTTGACGGTCGCCGAAGTGCTGTCGCCTCCCGCTTTCACGGTAATGGTATCGGTGGTGCCGCTCGTTGCCGTGTAAGTGAGGACTAATTGGCCACTGATGTCGGTCACGGCCGCGCCGCCGTTTTTGACCTTGATCTGGGATGGATTGGTCACCGCGCTGAAAGTGACCGTCTTGCCAGCCAGGGCGTTGTTGGCTGAATCAACCAGTTTGACGGTCATGTCGGTGCTTGCATTGAGCTTGACGCTGTTGCTGGCGCTGAGGGAAATCTTGGTGCCGGCCACATTGACGATAGTCGTTGCAATATTGCCGCTCGCATTAGCCGTGACTGTAATCGCGCGCAAGGTAGGGTCGTTGCCGGTGGTCAAAATCACGGTCGCCATGCCCTTGGCATCGGTGGTGGCGGTGCCCAAATTGAGCGCGCCGGAGTCGGCCGAAAAGTTGACGGGGGTATTGGCCACGATCGTGTTATTCGCGGCCTTGACCAAGGCAATCACATTGACGCCCGCGCTGCTGCCCGATTGCAAGCTACCGGCGCTGCTGCTCAACTGGATCGATGAAATCGACGATGTGGTGGCCACGACCTTGACGACCAGAGGCGCCGAGACGATGGTGCCATCCTTGGCCGTAATGGTGATATCGCGCAGGGACAAGTCCTGCCCCAGGCTCAGTACCGCCGTAACGGTTCCGGTCGCATCCGTCACCGGCTTGGCGACGAGGATGGTGCCGCTGCTGACTGTGAAAGCCAGCGTTTCACCGACCAGCGCGCTGTTATTGGCATCCTTGGCCACAGCGGTGACGGTGACTTCGGTGCCGGCGGCGCCGGTGGAAAGGATGGTGCTGGAACTGGCCGTCAGTTCAACTTTGGCAACCTTGGACACCACCGTGCCGGTGCCGGTGGTCGGGTCCGTCACGCCGGCTACCTTGCCGGGTGAACCGCCGCCGCCGCCACAGGCGCTAAGCAGGGATGCGCAAGCGAGCGTTGCCAGCCAGCCATAGCACTTGTTGATCATACTTTTCTGAGTATTCATTGCTTCACCTTATTGTTACAACTGATTTGGAGATACATAGTTAGTACATAGTTAGCGCGTCGAGAGCCGGTCAGCCACAATTTTCGGCGTGATAAACACCAGCAACTCGGTCTTGTTATTGGTGCGATCGTTACTGCGGAACAGATAACCGAGTACCGGGAGATCACCCAGCAGCGGCACCTTGGTCATATTATTGGTTTCGGCTTGCTGGTAGATACCACCCAGCACAACCGTACCGCCATTTTCCACCATGACTTGGGTCTTGACGTGTTTGGTATCGATGGCGAAACCGGCCGTGGTTGCTTGACCGACGCTATCCTTGTTGACATCGACTTCCAGCACAACATTGCCATCCGGTGTGATTTGCGGCGTTACTTCCAGACGCAAATTGGCTTTCTTGAATGTGATCGAGGTTGCACCGCTACTGGTGGCGACCTGGTAAGGCAACTCGACACCTTGTTCGATCAAGGCAACCACCTTGTCGGCCGTTACCACACGCGGGCTGGAAATGATCTTACCCTTGCCATCGGCTTCCAGTGCCGACAGTTCCAGGTTCAGGAAGCGGTTGGCCGCCGCCGAAAACAGGCTGACCGCCAAGTTGCCGGGCGCGGAACCGTTGATGCCGGGCGATGGCAGGTTGACGAACTGGGTATTATTATATGAACTTGCTGTCTGGCTGATCTGACCCGTGACTTCGCCCACGCCGGTGATATTGCCGCCGATGGCGACGCGGTTATTCGTGCTGCCGACTTGATAGCCAGAATCGCCGCCGCGTATCGTGCGCATGTCGGCAAAGCCCAGCTTGGCGCCAAGGCTGCGCTCGAAGGTGTCGCTGGCTTCGACGATGCGCGCCTCGATCAACACTTGCTTGCTGGCGATATCGGTCTTTTGGATCAGTTTGCGGATATCGTCGAGTTTGGACGCGATATCGGTGACAAACAATTGATTGGTGCGGGGCTCGATGATGGCGCTGCCGCGCTTGGACAAGACCCTGTTCTTGCCTTCACCACCGCCATTGCCTGAGGCATCCAAGCCGAATACGGTGCGGAAAGCGTCCGCCTTCTGGTAATTAAGCTGGAAAATCTCGGAGCGCAGCGGTTCCAGATCGGCGATCTGGGCGCGCTGCTCCAATTCCAATTTTTCCTTGGTCAGCAATTCTTCCTTGGGCGCAATCCACAACACGGAACCGTTCTTGCGCATGTCCAGGCCCTTCGCTTGCAACACCACGTCCAGTGCCTGATCCCATGGCACTTCTTTCAGGCGCAAGGTCAGGTTGCCGCTGACGCTGTCGCTGGTGATGATATTCAAGCCCGAGATGTCGGCGATCGCCTGCAGCGCGGCCCGCACTTCCACGTTCTGGAAATTGAAGGTCAGTTTCTCGCCGCGGTAACCCTGGGTGCCCTGGGTCAGCTTGTTGGGTTCTTCCTTGATCGGCTTGACGTCGATCACCAACTGGGTGTCGCTCTGGTAGACGGTTTGTTCCCACAAACCCTTGGCCTCGATCGTCATACGCACATTCTCGCCTTGCGGCACGGTGGTGACGCGCGACACCGGGGTGCCGAAGTCAGTCACGTCCAGACGCCGCCGCAAGGTTTCCGGCAAGCCGGTCTTGAGGAAATCGACCACCACCGATGAACCCTGTTGGCGCACATCGACCGCCACCTGGCTGTTCGGCAAGTCGACCACGATGCGGCCCTCGCCATTGGCGCCGCGGCGGAAGTCCAGATCGCGCAGCAATTGGCGTCCCGGTGGAATGGCCGGGGCAGTCGCAGCCACGGGCAGGCCGGCCGCATTGACGGCCGTGGCCACACCGCCCGAACCTTCAATGGTGACGATGATGGCGTTGCCGTCGATGGTCGTGGCGTAATTGAGCGCGCGCTTGAGGTTCAGCACCAGGCGCGAACGCGGCCCGGCCTGCACCACATTGACGCTGCGCAAGTCGCCGATATTCATGTCGAGCGCGCTTTTACCGGTATCGTTCTTGGTCGCGCCGAAATCGAGCGCGATGCGGGCCGGATTAGTGATGGAAAATCCGATCGGCGCTTGGGCCGGTGGATTTTTCATGCTGATTTTGACAATCACGTTGGAACCTTGCTGGTTCGCCGTAATTGCCTCGATGGCGTTATCTTGCGCCATTGCCGCGCCGGCACACAGGCTGAGCACCAATGCGGTGTTCATGCGCGACAGGCCGAACAGTCCGCTCAGTGCGGAAAATCTGGATGCGATCATTTCTTTGTCTCCTTGCTTTCCTGCAACTCCAACTTCGACATGCGTTCGACCCAATCGCCGCCCGCATCCTGGACGATTTCCTTGATCGTTACCGCCTCTTCGCTCACGCCGGTGATCAAGCCATAATTCATTCCTATGTGATCGCCGGTCTTGACTTGATACAATAATTTATCGATTTGCAACAAGGCACGCGTCACTCCCCCTTTTTGCAAGGTTCCCACCATCGCAATGGTATCGAGTGGGAAACTTTCCAGCGCTTCCTTGCGCCTTTCCATATCGGGCTTGAAGGCATTGCCTGATTTCGCCGCCTTCGCCAATTCAGCCAATAACTTGTTCGGGCTGAACGGATCGACGGCATCCTTGGCCCCGTAGGCAAACGGAACGAAAGTCTTGGGTTCGACCAGAGGCGGTACCGCGACCTTGGTTTGCTTTTGCACCTCGCCCATCCATTGCTTGACTTCTTGCACATCGCTGTCGCCACAGCCTGCCAACGGCAGACACAGCAGCAACACATAAGCCCATGCGGTCTTCATTTTTGCACCGCCTTTTTCTTGTCGGCCAGCGCCTTGCGCTGCGCGATCACTTCATCCTGATCCAGATAGCGGAAAGTCTTGGCCACGGCATCGAGGGTCAGACTGCCATCCTTGCCCGCGTTCAAGGTCATGTTATTGAGCGTGACAATGCGCGGCAAGTTCGCCATGTCGCCGGCAAAAGCACCGACATCGTGGTAATTGCCGGTGACCTTGATATCGATCGGCAATTCGGCGTAATAATCCTTGACCTGCACCTGGCCAGGTCTGAACAACTCGAATTGCAAGCCGCGACCCAGGCCGGCCTGGTTAATGTCGGACAACAGGGCCGCCATTTCCGCCTTGCTCGGCAATTGCTTCTGCAAGCGGTCGACATACTGGTCGACCTGCACTTTTTGCGCCCGCAAGGCATCCAGATTGATTGCCTGCGCAACCTTGCCTTTGTATTCGTCGCGCAGCTTGAGCTCCTGGGCCGCGCCCGCATCTTGCTCATCGAACTGGCTGCTCCAGTAAGCAAAGTAGCCGACCGCGACTACTGCCGCCGCCACCGCGATGCCGCACAGTACGCGCGGCACGATGGGCCACTGACCCGGATGACGCTGGTTCAAGTCGCGAAACTGGTCCGCCAGCACGCCGCTCAGGTTATTTATATTCGCCATATCGCTTACTCCGCTTTCAATGCTGTCGCGGCGGGTCCGGCCGCCGTCGGAACCGGCTTGCCGCCGGGGCCAACTTTGTCCTTGTCCTTGTCCTTGTCCTTGTCCTTGTCGCGCGGACGCTTGATGCCAACCACCATGGAAAATTCAACCACTTTCTTGGCTGTCTTACCCTGCCCCAAGGCGGTCGAACGCACCTCGATCAACTCGGGCCGCTCCAGCCAGGGCGAATTGCTGGCCAGATTGCGCAGGAATTCCGAGACCCGTTCCTGGGACTGGGCATAACCGTTCATGTTGACACGCTGCCCTGCCTGCACGAAACCTTTCAGGTAGACCCCGGCCGGCGTCTGTTTGACCAGCTCATCCATCAGATAAACCGGTTGATTGCGGTCGCCCTGCAAGTCTTCGACCGCTTGCTGGCGTGCCTTCAGCGCTTCGATTTCTTGCTTCAGCGACGCGATCTCGACGATTTTCTTGTCCAGTTCGACGATCGCCGTCTTGATCACCCGGTTACGCTCATCCTGAATCGACAGGCGGCGCGCATTATACCCGCCAACGGCCAGCACCACGGCTGCACCTATGATGGCCGACAAGGTCAAGAGGGCAAGAAACGCGGCTTTCTTTTGTTTCCGCTTTTCTTCCCGATGCGGTAATAGATTAATTCTGATCATCAACCAAACCTCCGCAAGGCCAGCCCGCAGGCTACAAGATAAGCCGGCGCTTCATTGCGCAATTGCGCCTCGCGCACGGTGGGCGCCAATTGCATGCCCTTGAACGGCGAGAGCACGGCGGCAGAAATTTTGGTGCGACTGGCAATCAATTCAAGCAAGCCCGGAATCTGCGCGCAGCCGCCGGCCAAGAACAATTGATCGACCCGGGTATAGGGCGTCGACGTAAAAAAGAATTGAATCGCACGCGTCACTTCCAGCGCGGCGCTCTCCAGGAAGGGCGCCAGGATATCGCCCTGATAATTCGGCGCCAAATCGCCCGACTTCTTGCGCGTTTCCGCTTCGTCGAAAGACAAGCCAAAGGAACGCACTATGTCCTGGGTCAATTGATTGCCGCCGAACGGTTGCTCGCGTTCATAGATGGTAATGCCATCCTGCAACACAGAAATATGCGTGACGTGGGCGCCAATCTGGAACAGCGCCACCACTTGTCCCTTGCCGGCCAGCGGCATTTGCATCGTGACCCGGTCCATGGCGGAGCGCGCCGCATACGATTCGATATCCATCACGACCGCCTTCAAACCTGCGGCCTCGGCGATGGCAATCCGATCTTCCACTTTTTCACGGCGGGCGGCGGCCAACATGACCTCGATATCGTCGGGCGAACTGGCAGCCGGCCCCAGCACGTCGAAATCCAGGCTCACTTCGTCCAGCGCGAACGGGATGTATTGGCTGGCTTCGGATTCGACCTGCATTTCAAGCTGGTCTTCCGTCATGCCGGCTTGCAAGATAATTTTCTTGGTGATGACGGAGGCCGGCGGCATGCCGAGCGCGACCAACTTGGCGCGCGTGCCGCTTTTTTTCCAGACCCGGCGCAAGGTCTCCGAGACTTGCTCGATATTTTCGATATTGCCATCGGACACAGCGCCGCGCGGCAGCGGTTCCGATGCATAACGTTCGAGCCGGATGTCCTTGCCGGCCATCGACAATTCCACCAGACGCACACCTGACGTGCTGATGTCGATGCCCAGCATCGCTGGCATCGAGTGCCCGAATAGTGACTTAAGATCAATCATGGTATTTCCCCTTGGCGCCGCGACACTTCATAGCTTACGCAGCCAAAATCGTGCTTCCCACCACGCATTAAAACCGTTGGCATAAGAGGAACTCGTTTGAAAACGTACGTTTAAACGGCATTTGTAATACAGTACTTTAAATCGTAGCAATAAGCTTAAGCTTCTGTAAAGGAATTTCTGGTTTGCATGATTCGAACAGTGTGCGAATTCACCACACTCTGGGCGAAAGCAAAGCTTGATATTTATCAAATAAACCACAAGTTAACGCCAAGTTCTTGCCGCAAGTGTGGCGACACGCCCGCTTTAATCGACCTCGCTTATAATTGGCCCGCATAACTATAGCGAAAGATTAGCCGCGCATGAGCACTCCCCAATCCCCTGACGCGTCCACCGCCACCAAGCCGGCCGCCGGCAAGCCAAAGCGGTTTTTCCTGATGGCGCTGGTGTGCGCGCTGGGCCTGGCCCTGGTCGGCATGCTGCTGGTGGTGTTCGGCCTGGCGCTGGCTTACCCGAACTTGCCGGCGCTCGACACCCTGCTCGATTACCGGCCCAAGATGCCGCTGCGGATTTTTTCCTCGGACAGCGTACTGATCGGCGAATTCGGCGAGGAACGCCGCAACCTGGTGCGCATCAAGGATATTCCCGAAGTGATGAAGAAAGCCGTGCTGGCGATCGAGGATGACCGCTTCTACGAGCACGGCGGGGTCGACTATGTGGGCATTACGCGGGCCACGTTGCACAATCTGACGGGCGGCGCAAAACAGGGCGCCTCGACCATCACGCAGCAAGTCGCGCGCAACTTCTTCCTGTCGAGCGAACAAACCCTCAAGCGCAAGGCGTATGAAATCTTGCTGGCCTGGAAAATCGAGCAAAACCTTAGCAAGGATCAAATCCTGGAGGTGTATATGAACCAGATTTATCTGGGCCAGCGCGCCTACGGCTTTTCCTCGGCCGCGCAGATTTACTTCGGCAAGAACCTGAAAGACATCACGGTGGCGGAAGCGGCCATGCTGGCTGGCTTGCCGAAGGCGCCCTCGGCCTACAATCCGGTCGTCAATCCCAAGCGGGCCCGCACCCGCCAGCAATACATCTTGCAACGCATGCATGATTTGCGCTACATCAGCGACGCCCAGTTCGACGCGGCCAAGGCAGAAACGCTGAAGGTCAAGACCGACAGCAGCGAATTTGGCGTGCACGCCGAATATGTTGCGGAAATGGCGCGCCAGCTCGTGTATGAGCAATTCAAGGAAGACACTTATACCCGCGGCCTGAACGTCTTCACCACCATCACCAAGGCGGATCAGGACGCCGCTTACCTGGCCTTGCGGCGCGGCGTGATGGATTATGAAAAGCGCCACGGCTATCGCGGCCCGGAAGCGTATATCGATATCCCGTCGGCCAAGGAAGAGGCCGACGATGCGATTGAGACGGAACTGGCCGACCATCCGGACAGCGACGATATCGTCGCCGCGATGGTGCTCCAGGCAACGCCGCAGAAAATCGTCGCCGTCACCGCCGCCGGCGAAGACATCACCATCAGCGGCCCCGGCTTGACGTTCGCGGCGGCCTGGTTATCGGACAAGGCCTTGCCGAACCGGCGCATCCGGCGCGGCGCGGTGATTCGCGTGACCCAGGAAGAGGGCCATCCGTGGAGCGTGACGCAAATGCCGGAAGTCGAATCGGCCTTCATTTCGGCTTCCACCACCGACGGTGCGATCCGCGCCATGGTGGGCGGTTTCGATTACAACCGCAACAAGTTCAACCACGTCACGCAGGCGTGGCGCCAGCCCGGCTCGGCTTTCAAGCCTTTCATTTATTCTGCCTCGCTGGAACGGGGTTTGTCGCCCTCGACCATCATCAACGACGCGCCGATTTCCTTCGACGCGGGCCAGACCGGCGGCCAGGCCTGGGAGCCGAAGAATTACGACAGCAAATATGAAGGCCCGATGACGATGCGGCGCGGCTTGACCAAGTCGAAGAACATGATTTCGATCCGAATCCTGCAAAAGATAGGCGCCAAATATGGCCAGGAATACACCACGCGCTTCGGCTTCGACGCCGACAAGAATCCGCCCTACCTGACGCTGGCCCTGGGCGCCGGCGCCGTCACGCCGCTGCAAATGGCGGGCGCGTATGCCGTGTTTGCCAATGGCGGCTATAAGATCAATCCCTATCTGATCGCCAAGGTCACCGATGCCGACGGCAAGGTGCTATCCCAGGCCAATCCGGACCAGGCCGGCGCGCCGGGCGCGCGCGTGATCGACGAGCGCAATGCCTACATGATGGACAGCATGCTCAAGGATGTGGTGCGCTACGGTACGGCGGTGAAGGCGCTGGCGCTGAAGCGTCCCGATATCTCGGGCAAGACTGGCACCACCAATGATTCGATCGACGCCTGGTTTGCCGGCTACCAGTCGAAACTGGTGGGCATTGCGTGGATTGGCTACGACCAGCCGAAGAACCTGGGCAACCGCGAAACGGGCGGCGGCCTGGCCTTGCCGATCTGGATCAACTACATGCAAAAGGCGCTCAAAGGCATCCCGGTCGAGGAGCGCACCGTACCGGAAGGCATGATACAAGTCGACGGCGAATATTATTACGCGGAAAATCCACCGGGCACCGGCGTGCACAGCCTGGAAGGCGCGGCGCGCGGCACCCCGGCCGAGGAAAAGGCCAAGGACGCCGTCAAGAACGAGTTGTTTTGATCAAAACAAGGTGACGGCGGCACCAGCCTGCAAGCTGGCCATGCCGGACAGGGCCGCGAACAATTCGGAGCCATCGCGCGTGTTGATCCACTGCGCGCCGACCCGTTTGTAGTGGAAACCGCCCGACTTTGCCGCCACCCACAATTCCCGCATGGGTGCCTGACTATTGACGATGATTTTCGAGCCATTCTCGATAAACTCGATTTCCAGCACATTGCCGCTGCGGCTGCACTCGACGTCGAGCGCGTCTGCATCGTTCAAACGGTCCAGCGCCGCCTCGATCGCGCTCAGGGTTGCTTCGGCCAGGGCCAGGAATTCCGATTCGCTCATGCTACACTCCAAGATCTATTATCAAACCGTGATTCTAATCGTGAAGTCATCTTTAGCGTTTTCCATCGTCATTCTCGCCTCGTGCCTGTTGTCCGCCTGCGGCCAGGTCGGTCCCCTGTATCTGCCCAAGCCGCTGGCCAAGCCGGCGCCGGTGCCGCCACCGCCCGCCATGGTGCCGGATACCGTCCCAGCCACGCCACCCCTTACCCAGCCATAGTCAGGCCGGCTTGGCCGCCGCCGCTTTCGAGCGGCTCCAATACAACCGCATTCCCAGCAACAGCGCGACGATCAAGCCGAACAGGATTGGTTGGGTGAAGTTGTGCTTGCCCGCCTTCATCCACCAGAAATGCAAGATACCGAGCGGCGCGATCACATAAATCAAACGGTGCAACCATTGCCAGCGCTTGCCGCCGAGGCGGCGCACCATGCCGTTGGTGCTGCTCACGGCCAGCGGAATCAACAGCACAAAAGCGATGAAGCCGACCGTGATGAAGGGCCGCTTGAGCACATCTTTCCACATTTCAGCGACATCGAAGAAATGGTCGAACCACAGGAAAGTGGTGAAATGCAAGGCCGCGTAAAAGAAGGCAAACAGGCCCAGCATGCGGCGCAACTTGATCAGCCAATTCCATTTCGTGAGGCGGCGCAGCGGCGTGACCGCCAGCGTGATGCACAAAAAATACAGGGTCCAGTCGCCGGTGCCGCGCGTGATGAATTCGAGCGGTTCAACCAATTGCCCGGCAACGGTCAGCCCTACCATGCGCCCGAACGGCAGCAGGGAAAGAAGGAAAATGGCGACTTTCAGCCAGGTGAGCTGCTTTGGCTTGGGATTGAATGGCATGGCGCAATCCGCTTAAAAGAATTTTTTCAAGTCCATCCCCGAATACAGGGAGGCGACCTGGCTATAGCCGTTGAACATCAGGGTCTTGCGCTTGCGCGACAGGAAACCGTCTTCGCCGATGCGGCGCTCGCTCGCTTGCGACCAACGCGGGTGGTCGACTTCCGGATTGACGTTGGAATAGAAACCATATTCCGACGGCGCCGCCAGATTCCACGCGGTGCGCGGCTGTTCCTTGACGAAGCGGATCTTGACGATGGACTTGGCCGACTTGAAGCCATACTTCCATGGCAACACGATGCGCACCGGCGCGCCATTCTGGTTCGGCAGGGTTTCGCCATACATGCCCAGGGTCAGCAGCGCCAGCGGGTGATTCGCCTCGTCGATGCGCAAGCCTTCGACATAGGGCCAAGTCAGCACGCGGCTGCCGACGCCCGGCATTTGCTTCTTGTCGGCCAGGCTGACAAACTCGACATATTTCGCGGCGCCGGTCGGCTCGACCTTCTTGATCAATTCCGACAGCGAATAGCCGATCCATGGAATCACCATCGACCAGCCTTCCACGCAGCGCAGGCGGTAGACCCGCTCTTCCAGCGGCGCCAGCTTGAGCAGGGCGTCCAGGTCGAGCGTCATCGGTTTCTTGACTTCTCCTTCGATCGTCACCGTCCACGGGCGCGTATGCAAGGTGCCGGCGTTCTGCGCCGGGTCGGCCTTGTCGGTACCGAATTCATAGAAATTATTGTAGCTGGTGGCATCCTTGTAGGCGCTCGGCTTGTCCATCGCGGAATAAGCCGGATTGAGCCTGGCGGCCAGCTTCGGATTGGCGCCCGTCTGCGCGAACGCGTCGCGGCTGGCCATTTCCAGCAAGGCTGCGCTGGCAATAGACCCGGTCGCGATCTGCTTGATGAAATTGCGGCGCGACTCGAACACGGCACGCGGGGTGATTTCCGATGAAAATGGCAATTCAATACCATTGGGACGACGATTGATCAGCATGGCGGCTCCGCGACAGAAAGATAAATGACAAGGTGTGGATCTTGGTCTCCCCAAGTCCCACAAACCTTACACTATCGGGCGTAGATTCGCAGCCGGCTTATGGGCTCTTAAAGTTTGCCATAAGAATGCAGGCCGGACAGGAACATGTTCACGCCCAGGAAGGCGAAGGTGGTCACCACCAGGCCAACCAGCGCCCACCAGGCCGCCACGCGGCCGCGCAAGCCCGTCATCAGGCGCATATGCAACCAGGCAGCATAATTGAGCCAGACGATCAAGGCCCAGGTTTCCTTCGGATCCCAGGACCAGTAGCCGCCCCACGCTTCGGCCGCCCACAGCGCGCCCAGGATGGTGGCCACGGTGAAAAAAGCGAAGCCGACTGAAATGGCCTTGTACATCAGGTCGTCCAGCACTTCCAGCGGGGGTAAGCGGTCGCTCAGGTAGCCATGCGATTTCAGCAGATAAGCTGAAGCGACCATGGCCGACAGCGAGAACGTGCCGTAGCCGATAAAATTGGCCGGCACATGGATCTTCATCCACCAGCTTTGCAGGGCCGGCACCAGCGGCAAGATGTCGGCCGCGTCGCGCGTCACCGTGTACCACAGCAGGAAGCCGACGGCAGCCGAAATCACCAGCAGCACGAAGGCGCCCAATTGGCGGGTCTTGTAATGTTGTTCGTAATACAGGTAAAACAGTGCCGTAATCAGCGAAAACAGAATAAACACTTCATACAAGTTCGACACGGGAATATGGCCGACGTCGCTGCCGATCAGGTAAGACTCGTACCAGCGCACCATCATGCCGGTCAAGCCCAGCACCACCCCGGCCCAGCACAGCGTGGAGCCGATCGAGGAGCCGAAATCGGAGCGCGCCGCCAGGCCGATCCAGTAAAACACGGTCGACAGGATGAACAGAAAGCCCATCCACAGGATCGCCGACTGGCTCGACAGCATGTATTTCAAGAAAAACCGGGTATTGGCCGCCTCCAGGCTACCGCCATACAGGGCCACGGCCGACAGCGCCAGCAGCGCCACCAGCGGTATCAGCCAGCGCACCGGCTTCCAGTGCCAGCCTAGCCAGACGAAGGTCGGCGCGGCCGCCAGCATGATCGCCTTTTCATACACGTCCATGTAGGCGCCGTAGCGGCTCAGGCCGAATACCGAGCCGGCCACCAGCAAGGCACAATACAACCAGTCAAGCGCCGTCAAGCGCTGGAAAAAACTGGGCGCCTGGGTATAAGTTTGTGTTTGTGATAATTCCATTATATTCTCCAAAACCGCTCCGCCGCGCGGACCGGTAAGACTGCGCACAGGTTACGCCGATTGCGGCAACTTCGCTTTCAAGCTGTCGAATTCTTTCTCGAAATCGAGCGTCTTGCGTTGCGTGCTCATCGCCATCAAGGCCTTGCTGCCCTCGTCGCTATCCTTGATCCACACCCAGACCCGGCGCTCGCGGATATAAAACATTGAAAACACGCCCAGCACCAGGAACAGGCAACCGAGATACACCACTTTCTTGCCCGGCGAACGCGTCACCTGCAATACCGAGGCTTTCACTTCCGTGAAATCGTCGAGTTGCAAATACACGGGCGCCGCGTAAAAGAAACTGTCCGACAGCGCATTGGTGGCCAGTTGCAAGAAACGGCCATGGGCTTCGTCGGCCTGCGCCGGGGGCAAACCATCTTGCGCGCGCGCCGCCTGCCACAAATCCCACAGGCTGCCGTTCAAGATTTTCATGAAGATATCGGCGGCCTTTTCCTGCTCGGCGGCGGGGACTTTCTCCAGGAAATGCGAGATGGCGAGAAAGCCCGCTTCCTTGTCATTGCCGGCAAAGATGGCCAGGCTTTTCGCGGCCGATTCCTGCAATTGTTCGCGCAGGGCTTGCGCGCCCGCCTGCGGCATCGCGCGCGCCGCATAGCGCCGCGCCGCGTCGGCCCGCAAGGCCGGCTGCTGCAGCGCCGCGCGCAGACGCATCCATTCGTTGACGCTGTGGGCCTCGTCGGCCGGGATGCGCAAATAGCTGAATTGCCCGGCCGGGTCGGCGCGCATGCCGGCCAGGAACACGGCAGCGCCGTCAACCGTGACCGGCTGCATATAATTTTGATACTCGCGCGCCTGCCCCGTCTTGTCGCGCAATTTGTATTGCACGCTCGGGCCGACATTCTTCAAATCCTTGTTGTGGGCATTCTTGCCCGCCGAGCCGAGCCGCTTGTCGAGGCCGACGGCAAATTGTTCGTTCAAGCTCTGGGTCTTGGCGACGGCCCGCAAATCCTGGCCGGCGCTCAGGTTTTCCACATTGAAGGGGCGAAAGCCCGACCATTCCACCGCATACGTGTCGGCGCCGCGCACCATTGGCGAACTGCCGCCCACTTCGCCGGCCATCTCGAAACGCTTGGTGTCGGCGCCCGCCATGGGAAAGCCGGTCAACTTGAGCTTGCTGCCGCCATCTTCAAAGCTGGACTGGTAGACGGCCAAGCCCTTGTACAGCAGGGGCTGATTGACCCTGATCGTGGCGGCAAAACTCTCGCCGGTGGCATGGTCCTTGATCACCACATCGCTGGCAAACAACTTGGGCATGCCGGTGCTGTAAAAATCGATATTGAATTTTTTCAGGAAAATCGTGAATGGCAAGTCCTGGATCAGCACGCCGGTCGCTTGCGGGATGATGGCCGTGTCGCTGCTGGAACCCTCCGGTATCATGGTATTGCCACGGAAAGTGGGGTTCGACAAGCCCAGGCGATGCTTGGCCGGAATGTCGGCGATCACGCCATTGCCGGCAAACGGTGTCTTGCCCATGAACCATTGCTGGAAGCGGATAGGCATGTCGGAATCGAGCAAGCCGCCTATGCAAATGATGACGATCGCGCTGTGGGCGAAGATATAACCGAACTTGTTGGCGGCGCCCTGCTTGGCCGCCACCAGCGTGGCCTGCTCTTTCTCGACCACCTTGGCCTTGTAGCCGGCGTCGGCCAGGCGCGCCACCGTTTGCGCCACCAGGGCGGCACGCGCCAGCGGCGACTGCCATTCGCTCTTGTGGTGGAAATTGCGCAGCGATTGCTCGCGCACGTTTTCGCGCCAGCTGCGCATATCCTTGAGCATTTTCGGCGCGTTGCGCGTGATGCACAGGGAAGTCGAGGCGACCAGGAAAGTCATGATCAGCAAGAACCACCAGGCCGAATAGACCGCGTACAAGCCGATCTTATGGAATACCTCGAACCAGAACGGCCCGAATTGATTCACGTAATTGGGCATTGGCTCGTTCTGCTTCATCACGGTGCCTATCATGGCGGCAATCGCGATCAGGGTCAGCAGGCTGATGGCAAAGCGCATCGACGATACCAGCTCGACGGCTTCGGCCAGCGCCCGGCGGCGCGTTTTCAACTCAATTCCGGTGGTGCTGGGGGTGTTCATGCGTAAATACAATCCAAAAGATGGCGCTGCGGAGAAAGGCGGTGCCGGCAGCATACCAAGAAAAAGGGCGGCCCGCTCGCGCCGCCGCCCTACTCTCCCGCGCCGAAACGCGAGGCAATGCCTGAAAAGTATGACTTATTTCAGGCCGGCCACGTAATCGGCCACGGCCTTGATTTCATCGTCCGACAAGCGCTTGGCAATGGTCGTCATTTGCGGGCTGTTCTTGCGCGAATCGGCGCGGAACAGCGTCAACTGGGCCGCCGTGTAATCCTGGTGCTGGCCGCCGATGCGCGGATATTGCACGGGAATGCCGGCGCCGGACGCGCCATGGCAGCTGGCGCAGGCGGGAACGCTTTTCTCGGCAATACCGCCGCGATAAATCTTCTTGCCCAGCTCAACCGTGTCCTTATTTTTTGCGGCACCCGGCTTGGCCGTTTGCGCGCCCAGATAGGCGGCGATGTTTTTCTTTTCAGCGTCAGTGAGCATCTTGGCGTAGGTCGTCATGACCGCCTGATTGCGCTCGGGCGTGGCGAAATTCACCAATTGCTTGTAAAGATACGCTTCGTGCTGGCCGGCCAGCTTGGGATTGGCAGCAATGGTCGAATTGCCGGCCGCACCATGACACGATACGCAGGCGGGCAAGCCACGTGCGGCGTCACCGTCGGTAAACAGGGTGGCGCCCTTGGCGGCATCTGCCTTGGCCTCGGCCACAGGGGCTTCGGCGTGGGCCGGCTTTTTCTCTTCGGTCGCCGACGCTGCCGCCGATACGGCCAGCAAGGCCACGAACAAGGATTTTACAAACGGTGAAAACGCACGATTCATTCAAACACCCTGAGACTAGTCAAAAAATTAGTGGTAAGGACTCGTCAATGAATAACTTGGCGTTTTGGCGGTCAGGGCCGGATGCCATGCAAGGCGTTCGACGCGCCGCAGTGCGAGCACTGCAAGCGGTGAACAACGCAGCAGGGCGCCCGGCCTGACCGGAAAAAAACGTTCAAGTTATTTGTTGATGAGTCCTAGGGATTGTCGCCCCGCGCAACGCTTGTTGCGGCGCCGCCCCGTCGATGGAAACAATTCGTAACCTCTTATT
The DNA here is from genome assembly GCA_040544385.1 of Oxalobacteraceae bacterium GrIS 1.11. Classification (GTDB taxonomy): domain Bacteria; phylum Pseudomonadota; class Gammaproteobacteria; order Burkholderiales; family Burkholderiaceae_D; genus Janthinobacterium. The sequence continues at coordinate 12,203 of JBEONR010000038.1, read as the reverse complement.
GTACAATAGCTTTCTAGCGCATTCGCTCCCTTTTGTTGCATTTTCTCCCCATCCCATGTCTAAACTCTGGCAAGCCCGCTTCTTTACGACCGTCAACCAACTGCGCGACCTGCCCGACACCAAGGTGCCGGAAATCGCCTTTGCCGGTCGCTCCAACGCCGGTAAATCCACCGCCATCAATATCCTGTGCAACCAGAAGGGTTTGGCGTTCGCCTCCAAGACCCCGGGCCGCACCCAGCACATCAATTATTTCTCGATCGGCGGCGCGCACGTGGCGCAACATCGCAAGGATGAAACCGTCATCGATGAAATCGAATGCATGATGGTCGACTTGCCCGGCTATGGTTACGCGGAAGTGTCCGGCTCGGCGAAATTGCATTGGCAACGCCTGCTGGGCGACTACGTCCAGCGCCGCGAGCAGTTGGCCGCCCTGATCCTGATCATGGATTCGCGCCGCCCGTTCACCGACCTCGACATCCAGATGCTGGAATGGTTCGCCCCCACCGGCAAGCCAATCCACTGCATCTTGACCAAGGCCGACAAGCTCAATCGCAACGATTCGACCAATGCCCTGCGCCAGGCCAAGGCCCGCCTCGACAGCTATGTCGATGAAGACGGCGAAGGCTTCCCATTCACGGTGCAATTGTTCTCGGCCTTGAAGCGGATCGGCCTCGATCAAGCCAATGACAAGATCATGGAATTGGCCGGCATCACCGAAGACGGCCCGGTCGTCCCCGGCGAGCTGATCGAGATGGAAGACGACGACGAGCCGGCCGCGCCGCAATAAATACTGTTCCGCGAACGGCACGGCAATCACATCCGCCTGCATTGCGTCGTGGAGACCTCATTTGTTCTTTTTTTGGATAATCGACAATGCACAATGCACAGCCACAATTTCCTGGAATCCGCATGCGGCGCATGCGGCGCGACCCGTTTTCGCGCGCGTTGATGCGCGAAAACACGATCACGACGTCGGACTTGATTTACCCGGTCTTCATTCTCGACGGCGCCAACCGGCGCGAGCCGGTGCTGTCGATGCCGGGCGTGGAGCGGGTCTCGGTCGACTTGCTGCTGAAGGTGGCCGAAGAATGCGTCGCGCTCGGCATCCCGGTGCTGGCCCTGTTTCCCGTCATCGATAGCGCCCTGAAGACGCCGGACGGGATCGAGGCGACCAACCCCGACGGCCTGGTGCCGCGCGCGGTGCGGGCGTTGAAACAACAATTCCCCGACCTGGGCATCTTGACCGATGTCGCGCTCGACCCGTTCACCAGCCATGGCCAGGACGGCTTGATCGACGCCGACGGTTATGTACTCAACGATATCACCACGACGATGCTGGTGCGCCAGGCGCTCACGCAAGCCGAGGCCGGCGTCGACGTGGTGGCGCCATCGGACATGATGGATGGGCGCATCGGCGCCATCCGCGCCGCGCTGGAGCAGCAAGGCATGATACATACCCGCATCATGGCCTACTCGGCCAAATATGCCTCGGCTTTCTATGGCCCCTTTCGCGACGCCGTCGGCTCGGCCAAGAACCTCGGCAAGAGCGACAAGAACACGTACCAGATGGACCCGGCCAATAGCGACGAAGCCTTGCGCGAAGTGGCGCTCGACCTGGCCGAAGGCGCCGATATGGTGATGGTCAAGCCCGGCATGCCGTATCTCGACATCGTGCGCCGCGTCAAGGACGAGTTCAAGGTGCCGACCTTCGCCTACCAGGTCAGCGGCGAATACGCGATGCTGAAGGCGGCCGCCCAAAACGGCTGGCTGGACCACGACAAGGTGATGCTGGAAGCGATGATGTCATTCAAGCGCGCCGGCGCCGACGCCGTCCTGACTTACTTTGCGCTCGATATCGCGCGCCTGCTCAAGGCCCGCGCCTAAAGCCAAGCCGGCGTTGCAAGGCATGCAGCTGATCAGCGCCGCGCCCGGTAATCGGGGAAGAATTCCTTCAGCAGGAAGGCCTGCAATTCCGCCGTATCGGCAACCCTGGCGCTCATCGGCACCTCGCGTCCCAACCGGTGCGATTCCCACACGAAGTCGCCCGGCTTTTCCTTGCGGATCAACTCGATCATCTTCTTGACGACAGCCGTTTCGATATCGATCTCGGCGCCCTGCTCGACCGCCACTTGCTGCAACCAGCGCCGCTTGAAGTTGCCATTCCAGCCACGGAACTTGACTTCGGCGCTATGCGAGGTCTGGTTCACGATGGAAAACACGCCACCCGAATCCTCGCGGTCGCTACCCGAATTCTTCCCTTGCGCGCCGGCGATATTGGCACGCGCGACGCGCATGGCGCGCTCATTCTCGCTTTCCTCGGCCGGCTGCTGCGGCGTCGGATTGGCGTCTTTGCGCTTCTTTTGCTGGGCGGCCACGTGCGCCATCATGTCTTCTTCTTGCGGCGGCGGCGGCACGGCCAGCGGCGACACCACCGGCGGCACATAGGTTTCCAGCTTGGCCCGCTTGGGCGGCGTGATGGCGGCAATCGCTTGCGGCTGGCGCGGCCGCGGCGGCGGCGCGGCCTTGGCCAGCTGCGGCTGCTTGCTGGGCGCCTTCGGCTTGGGCTTGTCGGCCAACGGCGCGATATACACCATGGCCGTTTCATGGGCCGGCGGCGGCGCGCGCCGCACCGGGTCGCCGTGCAAGAGGTAATACAGCACGACGAGCACGTGCAACAGGATGGAAATGGCAATCCCGACCCGGTTCGAATTGCGCTGGCTGGCGCCGTAACTCGGCGCAGGCCGTATCAACTGGCCGCACGCCTCGCAGTAGGGCAAATCGCCCTCGGTTAAATGCGTCTCATCATGCAAAATGAATCAAGCTTTCTTTGAAACCAAATCGACCGTTCGGGAAATCATGTGCATCCCGTGCCCTTGAAAAACGCCCAGATTACAGGATTGCGCGCCGCCCCGCTTGCCTTTGCGCGCGCCCTGTAGCCGGCAGATTACAAGATGATGCACTTGACGGTTGTTACGATATGTATCAATGCGCCGCCTCATGCTCCAGCAAGGCCTTGTCGCTCATCGGCCCGCTGCCGCTGTACTTGTCGAGGAAGAGATAAATCACCGGAGTGATGAAGAGCGTAATCACTTGCGAGAAAATCAGGCCACCCACCACGGCCAGGCCCAGCGGCTGGCGCAATTCGGCGCCGGCGCCCAGGCCCAGCGCGATCGGCAACGCGCCCATCAGGGCTGCCAGCGACGTCATCATGATGGGGCGGAAACGCAAGATGCACGCTTCGCGTATCGCCGCCGCCGGCGCCAGGCCGCCCTCGCGCTGCGCGTGCAGGGCGAAGTCGATCATCATGATGGCGTTTTTCTTGACGATACCGATCAGCATCAAGATGCCGATGATGGCAATCATGGTCAAGTCGAGGTTAAACAGGCGCAAGGTCAGCAGCGCGCCGACGGCGGCCGACGGCAAGCCGGCCAGAATCGTCAAGGGGTGGATATAACTTTCATACAAGACCCCCAGCAGCACGTAAATCACGGCCAGCGCGGCGACGATCAAGATGATCTGGCTCGATTGCGAACTCTGGAACACCGCCGCGTCGCCGCCGTAAGCGCCGATGATGGAGGCCGGCAAATGCATGTCGAGTCCCATTTTGTCGATCTTCGCGGTGGCGGTGCCGAGCGGCACGTCGGGTGCCAGGTTGAAGGAAATCGTGATCGCCTGCAACTGCCCCTGATGGTTGACGGCGGTCGGGCCGATGGTGCGCGAGACGCTGGCAAAACTCGACAACTGCACCAATTGCCCGCCCTTGCCGCGCACCGAGATCCGGGTCAGCGCGTCATCGAACTGGCGGTCGGCGTCGGCCGCCTCCAATATCACGAAATAACTGGCCACCGGCGAATAAATGGTCGACACCTGGCGCTCGCCAAAGGCGGTGTAGAGCGCGGTGCGCACATCGGCAATTTGCACGCCCAGCACATTGGCTTTGTCGCGGTCTATCTTCAGCGACGCTTGCAAACCTTTCAACTGCGAATCGCTGGTGACATCGCGGAAGATCGGGTCGGCGCGCAATTGCTCGAGGAATTTTCCGGCCCAGTCATTCAAGGCGCCGGCACTGACGCTTTGCAACGAATACTGGTAGCGGCTCTTGCTCTGGCGTCCGCCCAATTGCAGATTTTGCACCGGACTGAGGTAGACCGCGATGCCGGGGATGGCGCGCGTCGCGCGTCGCAGGCTGTCGAGCACGAGCGCCATCTTGGGACGCTCGCCGCGCGGCTTCAAGACCATGAACATGCGCCCGCTATTGCCACCGCTGACAAAGGAGGTGACGTCTTGCACGCTGGGGTCGGCTTGCAGCGCGGACACGACGCGTTCCTGCAGCGTCATCAGGGCCGCCGTGGAAATGTCTTCCGAGGCTTCCGTGGTGACCCGGATCTGGCCCAAGTCTTCTTCGGGGAAGAAGCCTTTCGGGATGGTCGCGTACAAGACTACCGTCAACGCAAATGTGGCCAGCGCGATCAGCAAGACCAGCTTGCTGTGCCCCAGGGCTTGGTCCAGCATGCGCACATAGGCGTTGCGCAAGCGCGTAAAGCCAGCCTCGAAATGGCGGCCGATGAAAGTATCCTCGCCTTCGGCGTCGTGGGAATCGGCCGGCAGCAAGCGGCTGGCCAGCATCGGCACCAGGGTCAGCGACACCAGCGCCGAGACCAGGATCGAGAGCGAAACCACCACCGCGAATTCATGGAACAGCAAGCCGATCACGCCCGGCATGAAAAAGATCGGGATGAATACCGCCACCAGTGAGATGGAAATCGAAACGATGGTAAAGCCCATTTCCTTGGCGCCGATCAGGGCTGCCTTGATCGGTCTCTGGCCCAGTTCGATATGCCTGACGATATTTTCCAGCACCACGATGGCGTCGTCGACCACCAGGCCGACGGCCAGCGTGATGCCGAGCAGGGAGACATTGTCCAGGCTGTAGCCGAGCCAGTACAGCAGGGCCAGCGCGCCCAGCAACGAGATCGGCATCGTCACGGCCGGGATGAAGGTGGCGGCGGCACGCCGCAAGAATAGGAAAATCACCAGCACCACCAAACCCACGGTCAGCGCCAGGGTCAGGTTGACGTCGTGGATGGCCTCGCGGATCGACACCGAACGGTCATTCACCAGACGGATCTTGATCGAACTGGGCAACTGCGCCTCGAAGGTCGGCAACAGGCGCCGCACGCCATCGACCACTTGCACCGTGTTGGCGTTCGGTTGGCGCTGCACCAGCAACACGATGGATTGCTCGCCATTGTAAGAACCGGCCGTCTTGACCGACTGGTAACTGTCCTCGACGGTGGCGACTTCCTTCAGTCGCACCGGCAAGCCATTGCGGTTGGCCACGATCAGTTCGGCATAATCGGCCGCCTTCATCAATTGCGCATTGCCCTGGATGGTCAGGGTCTGGCGCGGCCCGTCCAATACCCCCAGCGGCGAATTGGCATTGGCCGCGTGCAAGGCGGCCGCCAATTCGTCCAGCGTCAAGTTGCGCGCGTTCATCAGGTCGACCTTGGCGCGCACCCGCACGGCATAGCGCTTCTGGCCGTTGACGGTGACTTGCGCCACCCCGGGCAGCGTCGACAGGCCGGGCGCGATCAGGTTTTCGGCAAAATCATCGAGGTCGGACAAATTCAGCGAAGGCGAACTCATGGTCATGAACAGCACCGGCGCGTCGGCCGGGTTGACCTTGCGGTAAGACGGCAATTCCGTCATTTCCTGGGGCAGCGCGCGCTGCGCCCGCAGCAAGGCCGCCTGCACATCCACGGCCGCCGCGTTGACGTCGATGCTGGCATCGAATTCCAGCGTCAGCGAGGTCATGCCCAGGGTGCTGGTGGACGTGATCAGGCTCAAGCCGGCGATCGTGGAAAACTGCTTTTCCAGCGGCAACGCCACCGAAGAGGCCATGGTTTCCGGGCTGGCGCCATCGAGATTGGCGCTGACATTGATGACCGGCGTGTTATAGCTGGGCAGCGCGGCAACGGGAATATTGCCGTAGGCCAGGATGCCGGCCAGGATCAGGCTGATCGACAGCAGCACCACCATGACCGGGCGCCGTATGCATAATTCTGACAGATTCATTCCGGCTTATCCTTGCTCTGCGCGCCGGCCTCGGCCAGGCGCACCTTGGCACCGGGGCGCAGGTTCTGCTTGCCGTCCACCACTACTTTTTCCGTCCCGACCAGGCCCGACACGGCCGCGTTCAAGCCGAAGGCATACAGGCGCGTGACGGGACGCATTTGGACGCTGTGGTCCGCTTCCATGGTGTAGACGAAAGTGCCCAGGGTATTGCCGATGATGGCCGCCTGCGGCACCACCAGCGCGCCCTTCAGGGTTTCCACGGTCAGGCGCGCATTCACGTACTGGCCCGGCCACAAGGCGCTATCGGCGTTGCCGAAGCTGGCCTTGACGCGTATCGTGCCCGACGTCGGGTCGACCGTATTGTCAATGAAGCTGAGCGCGCCCGACACTTCCTTGCCGGAATCGGCCAGTAGCGCCTTGACCGGCACCGCGCCCGCCTTTTGCGCCGCCAGCAGCGCCGACAAACCGCTTTCGGGCAAATTGAAACTGACCGTGATCGGGTCCAATTGGGTAATCGTGGTCAAGGAGGTGGCCAGTTGCACCAGGCTGCCCGGATAGACGGCAATCGCGCCGACCCGGCCCGCCATCGGCGCGCGGATAATGGTGTAGGCGGCGTCGACCTGGACCGCGCGCATGGCGGCCGCGTCGGCATTGATCAGCGCGCGGGCCGCGTCGAGCTGGCTTTTCAGGGTATCGACGGCGCCCTGGGCAATGAAGTGGCGCTCCAATAATTCGAGGCCGCGCTTGTATTGGCGCTCGACGTCGCCCAGCGCCGCCTGGTCGCGCAGCAACTGGGCCTGGGCCTTGTCGACATTGGCGCGCTCGCTGCGCGCATCCAGCGTAAACATCAAATCGCCGGCCTTGACGAATTGCCCTTCGCGAATATGCACACGGGCAATGGTGCTGGTGGTTTGCGGGTGCAAGTCGACGCTGCTGAGCGGGGTCACGCTACCGTTCGCCTGCAGCACCACCGGCACATCCTGGCGCAGCGGCGTCGCCACGGTGACCACGGTGACGGGTGGCCCGGACGCCGCCTTGGACGGCGCCGAGGCGCCATGCGTGAAATACCAGGCGCCGCCACAAACAACGGCCACACCCACCAACATTCCCAGGCTTGTTTTTTTCATTGTCACGCGTTCCGCACGGGGAAGCTATCAGGTTAGTTAATATTGCCGCTACGCACCAGGCGTCGCATTGTCGCACAGACGGGGAAGAAAGCGGTCGCCACAACTTTTCATTTCCCCGCGTAATATTCGGGCAAGATCAGCGTCACTTCCAGGCCGCCATCGACATGGTTGGACAGCAACACGCTGGCGCCATGCTGTTCGGCGATATTGCGGGCGATCGTCAAGCCCAGGCCGGTGCCGCCCGATTCACGCGAGCGCGAGGTTTCAATCCGATAAAACGGTTCGAATACCTTGGCCATCTGGTCTTGCGCGATGCCGGGGCCGCCGTCGCGGATGCGGATGCGGGCCGCGCCGGCCAGGCGCTCGACCGACACCTCGGCGTACTGACCATATTTGACGGCATTGTCGATCAAGTTCACCAGGCAGCGCCGCAACGCCATCGGCCGCCCCATCAGGGCCATCGCGGCCCTTCCGCTCAACTCGACCCGCTGGCCGGCGTCGCTGGCGTCGGCGCATACGCTGTCGAGCAGGGAATCGAGATCGAGCGCTTGCATGGCTTCCGTGGTATCCATCGACCGCGCCAGGTCCAGGCCTTCCTTGACCATGCCTTGCATGGCCGACAAATCGCCCACCAGGCGCTCATGCAATTCCGGATCGAGCACTTTTTCCAGGCGCAGGCGCAGGCGCGTGAGTGGCGTTTGCAAGTCATGGGTGATGGCGGCGAGCATCTGCGTGCGCTGGAAAATATGCTGGCGTATGCGCGCCTGCATCGCGTTGAAGGCGGCGCTGGCCTGGCGGATCTCGCTGGCGCCGCCCAAGGACAGCGGCGGGTGATTGATGTCATTGCCCAAATCCTTGGCCGCTTGCGCCAGATGCTTGAGCGGGCGCATGGTCATGCGCGTGACCAGGTAGGCCAGCACGGCAATGCTGAGCAAGAAAGGCAGCAAGGTCGCCAGCTCATTCCTGCCATGCCCGGGCGGCGAGTTTGGCGGCAATACCGAGAGGCGCAAGACTTGACCGTCGCGCATGCGCACGGTCATGCTTTCACAGGCACCACCCCATTGCTTGGCCCCAAACAGGGTCAGCGGCTTGCGTGGCTTGCTGCAAGCGGCGGGCCGTTCGGCCAGCGGCACCAGTGGGAAATCCGGTCCCACACGCAAGGCCAGCGCGGCGGAAAAATCCGTCGGCGGCAAAGCAGGCGCCGGCGCCGGTGTCGCAGCAAGCGGCATTTCCAGGCGCACACTGCCGCGGCTGGCCACCTTCAGATAAGTGGCGCGGGCATTTTCGGGCACGGCGGCGGCTGTCATGATCAACTGCTCGGCCCGCTCCAAGGCGTGGAAATCGCGGTATTGCTCGATGGCGCGCTGGCGCTCGCCGACCGCCAGCCACTGCGTCAAGGCAGCCGAGGCCAGCATGCCCAGCAACAGCACCAAAAACACCCGCCCCGTCATCGAACCGAAGAATGCCCTCACGCCGCCGGCTCCACGCTCACTTGTCCGGCCAACACATAGCCGCCATTGCGCACCGTCTTGATAATTTGCGGCAAGCGCGCGTCTTCGCCGAGCTTTTGGCGCAGGCGGCTGATCTGGATATCAATCGAACGGTCGAAGGGATCGGCGTCGCGGCCCTGGGTCAGGTTCAGCAACTGGTCACGGTTCAAGACCCGGTTCGGATGTTCAAGAAATACCCGCAACAGACGAAATTCCGCGCCCGACAGCATGATCACGATGCCGTCCGGATTGAGCAAATGGCGCGCCGTCAAGTCCAGCGTCCAGCCCGAAAAATGCATTTGCTGGGCCTTGTCAGAGGGCGTGTTGGATGGCATCGCGTGGCTGCGGCGCAGCACGCTGCGTATGCGGGCCAGCAATTCGCGCGGCTCGAACGGCTTGGGCAGGTAATCGTCGGCGCCCATTTCCAGGCCCAGTATGCGGTCCAGCGGTTCGCTGCGGGCCGTCAGCATGATCACCGGCAGCGTCGAATGGGCGCGTAGCTTGCGGCATAGCGTCAAGCCATCGTCGCCCGGCAAGTTCAAGTCCAGCACGATCAAGTCGGGACGGGCCTCGTCGAGCGCCTTCCACATGGCCGCGCCGTCACCGGCGGTGAGCGTGCGATAGCCGTTCGTTTCCAGATAGTCGGCCAGCAGCGAGCGGATGTCGCGGTCGTCGTCAACGATGAGAATGGTAGAAGATGGTTCCATGGGCTTGATTATCCCCAGTTCTGCGGCCCCTGAACAGGGCTATTGTATCGTCTTGTATATAGCTTGCTGGACGAAACAAACAGATACAAAAACCCGGACCGGCGACACATCCCCGTAACATCGAAGGGCGAAGATGAATCCCAATGCAGCGACAGCGCTGTCCGATAGACTAAAAAGGATTGATGATGACTACCTTACGCAGCAGTTTGTTGATAGGCTTGAGCGCGCTCGCCATGGGATCGGTGACCCTGTCCGCGCGCGCCGACGAGGGCCGCCACGGCCACATGGCGACGCAGGAAGCGGACTCGGCCAAATCCGCCGAGCACATGGCGAAGTTCCAGGCTCGCCTGCACGATAAATTGAAATTGAGCGCGGAACAGGAACCGGCCTGGACCACCTTCATCGCGGCCAGCGCGCCGCCGGCGTCGATAGCCCGGCCCGATCGTGCCGCCATCGCCAAGATGACGGCGCCCGAACGGCTGGAGAAATGGATAGAGGCGTCGAAAACCCACATCGCGACCCAGGAAAGCCGGCTGGCCGCGCTGAAGACTTTTTACGCGCTCTTGACGCCTGAACAGAAGAAGACCTTCGACGACAGCGTACCGGGCGGCGCACACGGCCCGCACCACGGCCATATGATGCGTTAATTTCCCTGGCGAGGGCCGCGCCGACGCGGCCCTATGGCAGCCTGGACAGCGAGGTAAGAAATTTTGGAGCATCCTGGAAACCGATCACACGCGTGTCCGCAAGTTCCCTACCCTGGCCGTCAAACATGATGATACCCGGCGGACCAAACAGCTTGAAACGCTTCAACATGGCCTTGTCGTCCTCGTCATTGGCCGTCACATCCACTTGCAACAAGACTGAATTGAGCATCCTGGCCCGCACCTGCGGGTCGACAAAGGTCAACTTTTCCATTTCCTTGCATGAGACGCACCAGTCGGCGTAAAAATCAAGCAGCGCCGTCTTGCCGCCGGTGGCGGCCAGGGCCGCGTCCAGTTGCGCCACCGTCTTCACACGCGTGAATGCGAGCGGGTGCACTTGGCCGCCGCGCAAATGGTCCAGCGGCGCCAACGCGTCGCGCCCGCCGCTGGCCACCCCGGCCAGTTGCACCGCACCCAGCACGGCAAACCCCAGGCCAAAGGCTTTCGCGGCCCAGCCGCCGCGCCGGCTCAGAAGAAACATGCCATAACCGAGGCCGAGCACGCTCCAGCCCAGCATTTGCAAGGCGGCCGGCAATACCGGCGCGAGCAACCACCATGCCATCGCCAGCAATAGCACGCCGAAGAAACGCTTGACTGCATCCATCCAGGCGCCCGCGCGCGGTAGCAAGGCGCCGGCCGAGACGCCGACCAGCAGTAGCGGCACGCTCATGCCGAGCGCCATCGCGAACAGCGCGGTGCCGCCGATCAGCACGTCACGGCTTTGGCTGATGTAGAGCAAGGCGCCGGCCAGCGGCGCAGCCACGCAGGGACCGACGATCAGCGCCGAGATCGCGCCCATCACGAAAACCCCGAGCAGCTTGCCCGACGATTGCCGGTTCGATACCGTGGTCAAGCCGTGCTGTAAGCGGGCCGGCACTTGCAATTCGTAAAAGCCGAACATCGACAACGACAAGCCTGCCATCAGCAAGGCGAACGCGCCCAGCACCCAGCCGTTTTGCAGGGCGCCGGACAAACCCTCGCCGAGCAGGCCGGCGGCCACGCCGAGGGCCGTGTAGACGATCGCCATGCCCAGCGCATAGGTGGCCGACAAGAGCAAGCCGCGCGAACGGCTCACCTTGGCACCTTCGCCGACTATGATGAAGGACAAGATAGGCACCATCGGCAACACGCAGGGCGTGAAGGCCAAACCCAGTCCCAGCAGCATGAACAGGGGCAGGATGACCAGCAGTTTGCGGCCCTTTAAGGCCCCCTCGATGACGCCCAGATCGCTGGCTGCGGGCGCGGCGACCGGCGCCGCAGCCGGCGCGGGCGGCGCGCCCACCGTCGACACGTCGATGCGCGGCGTCGGCACGGCAATAACCGAGGGCGCGCCCGGCCTCGGCGCAGCCGATGCGGCGGGCGTGAACGCTGTGCGGTCCGCTGCCACGGCGGGCGCCGCGCTGCCGACCAGCCTGGCGCGCTTTTCCTGCGGCGCATAGCACAAGCCTTTTTCCGAACAACCCTGGCCGCTGGCAATCAGCGTGAACGGACCGCCGGCCTGGACCGGAATCGTGATCGTGATCGCATGGTGGTAGGTTTCCACATTTTTTTGAAAGGTTTCGTCGAACTTGACCGTGCCGGGCGGAATCTGCGGCGCGCCAAGCTTGGCCCCGCTGGCCTCGAACTTGAAGCGCTCGCGGTACATGTAGTAGCCGTCGGCAATCTCGTAAGTGACGACGATGGTGGCCGGGTCGCGCATGCTGGCGGAAAACTTGAAAGCGGCGTCCGGCTCGAGATAGTCGTCGTCGGCGCGGGCTGGTGGGCTCCATGCCAGCAGCGCGATCAAGGCGATCAGCGCAATCAGGGCGGCGCCGGCCAGCTGGTTCAAGAAACGGTGCGGGGGCCGGATGGCCGATGACAGAGAGCTCAACATGAATACCTTTGTGGGGGCGCGGTGTACGCCGTCAGACATGAGTCGCGCGGCAAGCCAAAACCTTGCAGCGCCGGCGCAGCATAGCATATCGCGGCGCACCGTTCCCGGACGCAAAAAAGCCAGGCTAGGCCTTAATGCCGTTCAGTTAAGCAGGTTTTCGTAGAACGCGAGTGGCATAGCGCTGTGGTTTTGCCTTAACGGCCCGGTCGAATTTTCGATCGGGCCGT
>JBEONR010000037.1:0-50436 GCA_040544385.1 Oxalobacteraceae bacterium GrIS 1.11 | reverse complement strand
TCAACGGCAATACTCATCAGGCGTTCTTTGTCTTCAAAATGGCAGTGCCCGCTATGGTACTAGAAGTCAAGTTCCACACGAAACGGCATAGAGCCCCCGGCATTCTGACACAATAAGAATGTCGGCCCGATCGCCTGTTGCAGCGTGCTCAGTCGCATGCCGCATGCTTGACAGAGCCAAGCCCCGTTCCTTGCTTGCAGCGCGCCTCGTCGTGACGGCTTGGGCAGGGGGCGGTAGCCATGCAATCACACCCTGCCTGATCTGCTCACCGGTTCGGCGCATGCGACAAAACCCTGTCGGCGGCTGGCGCACATCTTGTTTGCCGAAAACTATGCAATCAACATAATTAAACATGGCCTGCCTGGTCAAAACTACAAAAAATATTGTTTTTTAAGATATATGTGATCAAAATCGTACTAATCCTATTTTTATTGCAACGCCAAAGACGGATACTTGCGCTGCCATCCAAGCGCAATCTTCCATTTTGTAATCATACTCAAGGGAAATGACACTGGGTTTGGTGCCGCCGGTTCCCTTGTTCGATGGTTTTTCATTTTTGGCATATTCATTGCTGCGCGAAAAGTCGGACCCTGCAGTGTCCATGGATAGATAGACACTGATACAAACAGCGTCTGCGCGGTACCGGACTGCATGCGTGGCTTCCTGGCGGCGCCAGGATTGCAGAGCGATATCGGATTAATTCTCCAGATTTTTTTGAACAATAGAAATGAACTGTCATGATTCACACATTATTAGAGCCACTGTATCAACCCATCGTTGATCGGGATGGAGAAGTATTCGCCTATGAAGCGCTGCTGCGATTTCGTGGTGGAGCGGCAATAAGTCCCGCAGATATGGTGAAACGCTGGGAGCGTACAGGGTTTATCGTAAAGGCCGATTTCGCCATGTTGCGCCGCGTCGCCGAGCAACTTGAAACTAAGGAAGCCAAGCTACGTATTGCCGTCAACGTTTCGATTGCAACCATCGAAGCAGCCTGTAGTGAATACATCCAGGCTTTGATCGCGTTGGCGCCATACACCCGCCGCCTGATTGTTGAGCTAACCGAGACAGCTGCCGTAACGAATACGTCTGCGCTGCGAAGTTTCTTTCAGGCCTGTAATGATCATCGTTTTATTGTAGCCTTGGATGATTGCCATCCCGGACACCCATATGGAACCATGTCGTTCATTAACAATTTTCGACCAAATCTTATCAAGATCGATGGCGAATATTTGCTGCAGTGTTACCACGATGGAAATTCAGACGAACTACGCAATTTGATCGAGGGGGCGCACAGACATGACGCCAGAGTCATTGCAGAATATGTCGAGAGTTCGGAACTACTGGAATTCGCGTTTAATCTTGGTGTGGATTATGTTCAGGGCTTTGTTTTGGGCCGGCCGGCGCCGATCCACCCGGCGCAAGTGAAACGCCCGCAGGACTGGACGGCCGAGGAGCAGCTACTGGCCCTGCAGGACTCGCATGGCCTGTCTGGCAACACCTTGCATGCATGGTGTCGCGATCGGGGTATCTTCACCAAGCATCTGGCCAGCTGGAAACTCGCGTTTTGCGTGGGCGGGAGCAGCGCTGCGACGGGCGGGCGCGAGCTGCTCGGATTGAAGGAGGATAACGCCTCGCTCAGACGCGACGTACTGCGCAAGGACAAGGCCTTGGCCGAGGCAGCGGCGTTGCTGATCCTGCCAAAAAAATTCCAGGCGCTGTGCTCAGGCGAGGACAAGTGGGCCCGGTCGTGCGGCGTCAACGCGTGATGGGGGTCTGTCATGATAAGTTCGGGGCGGAAGTTGTTGCCACCGCCGTCGCGTCGTGTTTTCATAGGGTGATCGTTATTCACGGCAACATTCTCGCGGCAGGATTTTGCAATGAGATTGCCATTTTTTATCCGCGGCGCCGCTGTCGACAGCAAGCAAAGCAGGCGCGAAATCGGCGATAATGGCAATATTAAAATCGGGGCAGCGCCGAGCGGCTGCAGGTGAAACAAGCACAGCCTACATTAAAAATATTCCTGTCTTGACGGCGCCCACACCATGACAGAGCAGAACACATGAGCAAATCGACAGCCGTACCGATGCAGCGTCCACCAGCCGAAGTCCAGTATGCCGGCGAACTGGCAACGCTGGCCAAGTCGGATCAGGCACCGCGCCCGCCGGGCTGGGCTCTGAGCCTGCATGCGGCGCGTTCTTTCATCGCTGGCGACGCCGCCCTCGGCATCGAAGCGAAAGTGGTGGCCCCGGTGGCCGCCATCGAGCGCATGCTGGTGACCTTGGCGACCGGGCGCGGCCTGATGCTTGTTGGCGAGCCGGGCACCGCCAAGTCGATGCTGTCCGAACTGCTGGCCGCTGCCGTCAGCGGACGTTCGACCCTCACCATCCAGGGCGGCGCTTCGATCACCGAAGACCAGATCAAGTATTCGTGGAACTATGCGCTGCTGATTAACGAAGGGCCGAGCCCGCGCGCGCTGGTGCCGGCGCCGCTGTACCATGGCATGCGCGACGGCCAGCTGGTGCGCTTCGAAGAAATCACGCGCGCCCCGCTGGAAGTGCAGGACTGCCTGCTCGGCATGCTCTCCGACCGGGTCATGGCGGTCCCCGAACTGGAAGGCGAACACGCCATGCTGTATGCGCGCGAGGGTTTCAATATCATCGCCACCGCCAACACGCGCGACCGTGGCGTCAATGAAATGAGTGCCGCGCTCAAGCGCCGCTTCGATTTCGAGACCGTGTTCCCGATCCTCGACTTCGGCCATGAGCTGGCGCTGGTGGAACGGGCTTCGGCGCGGCTGCTCGAACGCAGCGGCATTCCGCACCGGGTGCCGGGCCCCATCCTTGAGCTGTTGGTTGCCACCTTCCGCGACCTGCGCGCGGGCGGCTCCGCCAAGGGCAGCGCCGACGGCATGGACACACTCCATGCCGTGATGTCGACCGCCGAAGCGGTCAACGTCGCGCATGCGGTCGGCGTGCGTGCCTGGTTCCTCGAGCAGCGCGCCGGCAGCGCCGCCGACCTGGTCGACGGCATCGCCGGCACCGTGGTCAAGGACAATGGCGACGACCGCGCCAAACTGCGCCGCTACTTCGAGCAGCGCGTCGCCAAGCGCGAGGGCGAGCACTGGCGCGACTTCTTCAACGCCCGCCACCGCCTGCCGTGATGGCACTGCCGCCGCGGCGCCCTTTGATCATCGGCGTGCGCCATTTCAGCCCGGCCTGTGCGCGCCTGGTGGTGCAGCGCATCGGTGCGCTGCGTCCGCGCCATGTGCTGATCGAAGGCCCGGCCGATTTCAACGATCGCCTGGCCGGGCTGGCTCTGCCGCACCGGCTGCCGCTCGCCATCTACAGCTATTTTTCCGTTCCCGGCGAAGCGTCCAGCCGGCGCGCTTCATGGTCGCCTTTTGCGCTGCACGCGCCCGAATGGCAAGCCACGCTGGCGGCGCGCGCGGTCGGCGCCCGGCTGCGCTTCATCGACCTGCCGGCCTGGCACGAGGCCTTTGCCGCCACCCTGAACCGCTACGCGGACGCCAACGACGCCGAACACGAGGCGCGCGCGGTGGCCTATGAAGCGGCGCTGTGCCAGGCGCTCTCGATCGACAGCGGCGACGCGCTATGGGACCACCTGTTCGAGGGCGAGCTGGCCTTGGACGAACTGGCGAGCCGCCTCGATACCTATTTCGCCCACCTGCGCGCCGACGATCCTGGCTCGCCGGGCAACCAGGCGCGCGAAGCGATGATGGCGCGCCACATCGCATGGGCCATGGCACAGGACGACGGCCCGGTTGTGGTAGTCTGCGGCGGCTACCATGCGCCGGCGCTGGCCGCACTGTGGGCCGCCGTGCCGGTCGCCGAGTGCCGCGCCGAACCGCCGGTCCCGCTGCCGTGCGACGCGCAAGGCCAGCCTTTGGACGGCGCCGCCATCCGCTTCGGTTCCTATCTGGTGCCCTACCACTTCAAGCGCCTGGACGCCTTGACCGGCTACGCATCGGGCATGTCTTCGCCGGCCTGGTATGCGTGGTTGTGGAAATTCGGGAGCGCCGGCGCGGGCGCCGCACTGCTCAAGGCGGTGCTGGCACGCCTGCGCCAGAAAAACCTGGCCGCCTCGACGGCCGACTTCATCGCCATCCACGCCAACGCCATGGGCTTGGCGCGCCTGCGTTCGCACCAGTGGCCGCTGCGTAGCGACTGGCTCGACGCGCTGGCCGGCAGCCTGGTCAAGCAGGCCCTGGACGCACCCTTGCCATGGACTTACCGCGGCCCGATCCGGGCCGGCACCGATGCCGCGCTGGTGCAGGTGATGGATGTGCTGGCCGGTGATGCCGTCGGCCAGCTGGCGCCCGGCACCCCGCAACCGCCGCTGGTGAGCGCGGTGGAGGCCGAGTTGGCCGCACTCGGCCTTGCGCTGCCGTCGACGCCGGCGTTGAACCTGCTCGAGCCTGCCCAGCGCCGCCGCAGCTGCGCGCTGCACCGGCTTGCGCTGCTCGGTATTCCGGGTTTTACGCGCACCAGTGGCCCCGGCCTGGCACTGGGCGCCGGCCAGCAGGAAAGCTGGTCCCTGAGCGAACCGCTCGAACAGCGTGCCGCGCTGATCGAGGCGGCCGTCTACGGCGCCACCCTGCATGACGCGGCCAGCGCCCGCATCGAGGAAATCCTGCGCGCCTTTCCGCCCGGCGGCAGCCGGCTTGGCAGCATTGCCGACGGCTTGAGCCGGGCCGCCTTTGCCGGCCTGTCGGGCCTCAGCGCGCGCCTGCTGGGCGATCTGCACGAGGCCGTTGGCCAGGAAGCGCACTTCCATGACATGGGCCGGCCGATGGATATCCTGTATGCGCTGTACCGCCATGGCGACGCCGTCGGCATGAAAGGCAGCGCCGTCCTGCAGAGCGTCCTCTGCGCCGCCTTCGACCGCGCCTTGTGGTTGGCCGAGGCGCCCGGCGCCGTCATGGCGCATGAGCAGGAGGCCCACATTGGCACCTATCGCGCGCTCGCCGCGCTGGTGCGCGACGCCTTGGCCGATGGCCGGGCGGGCGCGCTAGCGGACCTCGAACCGCAGCGCGCGCTGGCGGTGTGCCGGCGCAAGGCCGGCAATCTCGCCGCGCCGCCGCTCAGCCGCGGCGCGGCGCTCGGCCTGCTGTTGAGCCTTGATTGCGAACCAGATGCGGCCCTGCTGGCGAATACTTTGTTGGCATCCCTGCCGCCGGCTCGCATCGGCGACGCACTGGCCGGCTTGCTGGCGCTGGCGCGCCAGCACCTGAGCGAAGACGCCCGTTTCGTCGGCGCCGTCGATACCCTGGTGCGCGGACTCGACGACGCCGACTTCGTATTGGCGCTGCCCGCCATGCGCGGCGCCTTCGCCTGGCTGGCCACGCATGAAC
This sequence comes from Oxalobacteraceae bacterium GrIS 1.11, assembly GCA_040544385.1. Classification (GTDB taxonomy): domain Bacteria; phylum Pseudomonadota; class Gammaproteobacteria; order Burkholderiales; family Burkholderiaceae_D; genus Janthinobacterium. The sequence continues at coordinate 45,062 of JBEONR010000037.1, read as the reverse complement.
GCGGCGACCTGGCCGCAGCGGTGCTGGAGCTGCACGGCGCCAGCCAGCGCTCGCGCCGTTCACTGACCGGCCAGCTGGGTAAGCATGCGCCGCAAGAAGTCGCCGCCAACGAGGTACGTGAGCGCGCCGCCATTGCCCGTCTCGCAGGCTGGGGCATCGCGCTATGACTGGCCCCTTGGCTGGGGGGCTGGCGCTGCCCGATCCGCTGATGCGCTGGCGCTTGCTGCTGGGCGAAGCGGCGCACACCGCGATGGGCGGCCTGGCGGGCCACGCGCTGGCTGCCGATGCGGCGCTGGAATGGTTGTACGGGCGCGATCCCGAGCGCCTGCAGCGCGGCGAACGCCATGCCGGTGGCGGCGACGGCGCCTCGGTCCTGAGCACGCCGGACTGGATCAATGCGATCCACGAACTGTTCCCACGGGAAGTCATCGAGCGCCTTGAACAGGACGCCGTGGAGCGCTTCGGCATCGACGAGGTGGTGACCAACCTGGACGTACTCGAACGCATCGAGCCGTCCGAAACCTTGCTGCGTGCGGTGCTGCACACCAAGCACCTGATGAACCCGGACGTGCTGGCCGCTGCGCGCAAGCTCGTTGCCGAGGTCGTCAGGCGGATCATGGAAAAGCTGGCGACCGAAGTGCGCCAGGCTTTCGGCGGCGCGCGCGACCGGCGGCGCCGCTCGCGTATCGCGGTGGCCGCCAATGTCGACTTCAAGCGCACCTTGCTGGCCAACCTGCGCCACTGGGATCCGCAGCGCCGCAGGCTATACCTCGAGCGCCCGGCTTTCATCAGCCGGGTCAAGCGCCATACCGAACCATGGGACGTCATCCTGCTGATCGACCAGAGCGGATCGATGGTCGATTCGGTCATCCATTCGACCGTGATGGCGGCCTGCCTGTGGCAGTTGCCCGGCATGCGCACCTCGCTGGTGGCGTTCGACACCGCCGTCGTCGACCTCAGCGCCGACGTCGCCGATCCGGTCGAGCTGCTGATGAAGGTGCAGCTCGGCGGCGGCACCGACATCGCCCAGGCGGTCGGCTACGCGCAGTCGCTGGTGCACAATGCACTGCGCACGATTGTGGTGCTGGTGAGCGATTTCTACGAAGGCGGCGACGATACGGAACTGACGCGGCGGGTGCAGGCGCTGGTCGCGGCCGGCGCCACGGTGCTGGGCCTGGCTGCGCTCGACTCGGCGGCCGATCCCGCCTACAACCGCGAAACGGCGGCGCGCCTGGTGAAGGCCGGCGCGCATATCGGCGCCATGACGCCGGGCCAGTTGGCCGCCTGGCTGGCCGACAAGGTGGCGCGATGATGCCCCGCGCCGACCTGCTGGAACTGACGCCCGAGGCGCTCAGCGCGCTGTCCAACGCCGGCTTCGTCAAGCGCGCGCAGAAGGACGCCGCCGAGGGCAAGCTGCCGCCGGTGGTGCAACTGGCTGACGGCACCGTGGTGGCGCGCTACGGCGACGGCGCCGTGACCGCGCTGGCGCCCGGCCGTGCGCTGCGCGACGCCACTTGCAGTTGCCCGGCCAGCGGCTTGTGCCGCCACCGCGTGGGCCTGGTGCTGGCCTACCAGGCGCAGCAAGGCGTGCACGAGATACCACCCGCGCCGGCGCCCTGGTGCCCATCGCAGCTGGCCGAAGCCGTGCAACAACTGCCGCGCGCCACCCTCGAGCAGGCCCGGCGGCTGGCGGCGGCGCGGCCGCTGGTCCGGCTTGGCGCCGGCGACACGCCAGCCGCACGCCTGCCGATGTGCGACGTGCGCTTCTTTTCCCGCAGCAGCCTGGCGCTGGCGCGCTGCGACTGCCAGCAGGGCGCGAACTGCGCCCACATCGCGCTGGCGGTGTGGGCTTTCGTCCAGGGCCAGCGCCAGCAGCCCGGCTTCGAGACGCTCAGCATCGAATTCGAACCCGATGCGGACGGCAGCGCGCCTGCCGCCGTCGACCCGGATGCGGCGGCGGCCTACGCCGCGATTGGCGCCCTGGCCACGCGCTTGTGGCTGGACGGGACCGGCCAGAACTGGCTGGCCCTGGCCAGCGCCTTCGAGCACGCCCAGCAACTCGCCGCCGGCCTGGGTTGGCGCTGGGTCGCCGAAGGCCTGGATCAATTGCAGCAGGGCGTGGCCGGCCAGCACGCGCGCGCCAGCGGCGCCGATCCGGCGCGCCTGCTGCACCTGCTGTCAAGCCTGATGACGCGCCTGGCGGCGGCGCGCGCCGCCGAAGCGAGTGCGGCGAGCGGCACGCCGCCGGCACTGCCGGCGCGCCAGATCCTCGGCATCGGCATCAAGGGCGAGGTCGCGCTCGAGCACCTGCGCCTGGTCCCGCTGGGCGCACAATGCTGGCGTGACGACCGTGGCGACGGCGTGCGCCTGATCTGGGCCGACCCGGATACGCTGGCCGTGACGGTGCTCGAAAAGCACTGGCCGCAGGCCGCGCCCGGCGTCCCGCCAAGCGCGCTGCGCGAGCGGCGCCTGATCGGTATGCCGTTGCATCGGCTCGCCGTCAGCCAGGTGGTGACCAAGGCCGCGCGGCGGCGCGCCAACGGCATGCTGGCGATCGGCGCCGCAGCGACGCAAACCTCGGTGCTGCCATTGTCGGCGCGGGCCTGGGATACGCTCGGCATGCCGCTGCGCCAGCCCGACCTGGCGTCGCTGCGCGCCTACCTGCGTGGCTTGGCGCCTGATTTCGTGCGCCCGCTGCAGGCCATCGAACATGTGCACGTGCTGCCCGTCGCCGCAGTGCTCGACAGCGCCTGGGACGCCGCCAGCCAGACCCTCAATGCGCAGCTGCTGATCGGCGCGGCGCGGGTCGGCGACGCAGACCCAGACCCAGACCCTGACCCGGCCGATATCTTGCTGGTGCAGTTCAGGCACGACCCGGTCGCGCCGGGCGCGGTCGACGCGCTGGCCCGCGCGCTGGCCGGCTTCAACGGCACTCCGCTTGCCATTGCCGGCAGCATCGGCAGCGCGGCGGGGCGCCTGCGCATGGCGCCGCTGGCCTTGCTCACCACCGAAGGCCTGGTCGTGCCGCAGCTGAGCGGCGGCGCCGTGCCGCTAGCCGTGAAGGGCGCAGCTGCGCTGGCGTCCAGCGCTCTGAACGCACTGCTGGACGCCAGCGTCGCGATGTTGGCCAACTGCCTGCGCCAGGGCTTGCGCCACCAGGGCCACGCCGCGTTCGAGCGCGCGGCCGCGCAGGCGACGCTGCTGCGCGCGGCCGGCCTGGGGCGCAGCGCTCGAGCGCTCGACGCCATGTTCGAGGCCTTGAAGGGGGGCGCCATGGACCTGTTGGCCGAACGGTTGGCCGCCCTCCACGCCCTGCTCGAGACGCTCGCCGCCGACAGCGCGCAGAGTTACTAACGTCAGCGACCCTTCATGGGCGGGGCGCTATTGCCTGGCCTCGATGAATTCAAAACGCCGCATGCCTTGTCGTTGGCGGAACTGCCTGATGCTAACCGCACAGGCCCTGCAGGTCGCGTATCAATTCACTGGCGGCGATCGGATCGAGGCTAGCCATCGGCGCGCCATGCCCGACTTCGCCCCACGCGTCCGGGGCGCCGGTGCGTACTTCGCGCAGCGTCTGCTCCGGATATTCGTCGACCATGCCGACGATGATGCCGGGATCGAGGCGCAGTTCGATCATCTGGCTTGCCCCGATAGTCTTGGTGAAATACGAGATGCCGCCGCCGTCCTGTGCCGCGCCGCGCCGCCAGCCCTTGTTGGCCAGGCCCAGCACGCGCCCGGTCGGCACCTTGCTCCCATGCCAGCGCAGCAGCTTGTCGGCCGCCAGTTCGTCCGCCGTCAGGGTATAGGTGTCGCGTCCGATCTGGGCGAACGGCTGCAGCAGCTCATAGTCGGCAAACAGCTGGCCGAAGGCGTTCGCGTCGTGCGCCGGCAGCTCGAGTGCATGCGGAATGCCGATCCGGACGTGCGCACCCGGCGGCAGGGTGAAGGCGTCATCGGCGGCGTCGGTCAAGGCGCCGTCGGGAGCGACGCGGAAGCAGCCGAGCATGCGCCCGCCGTAGCTGCTGCCCGGCTCAAGCTCGTAGGCACCCCACACGATGCGCTGGACCAACTGGCGCACCAGCGGATGCTCGGCCAGGAAGGTGCGAAATACCTGCGGCACCCAGCGCCGGCCCGTGCACATCGCCAATTCAAGGCGCAGCACCTGTTGAGAGGCGATGGTCCTGGCATCTTTCTTCAGCAATTTGTAGCGTTCCACGGCGGCGCCGGCCAATGCTTCGTCGTCGCTCTTCTTCGGTTTCGGCAGGTCGGCCAGGCGCGCGCCTTCGGTATCGCGCACATAGGGCTTGAGTGCCTCGTCGAAGCCGACCCGGAACTGGCGCGGCCCGAAGTCGAGCAGCATGGCGCCTTGTTCATCGAGCCCCAGGTCGGGCGCCAGGCGGTCTTCCAGCTCTTCGGGGGTGAACTGGCGCGCTTCGGCGACTTCGCCGATTTTTTCGCGCGCGCGGTCTTGCAGACCTTTGAACTTGACCTTCTGGGCGATCCCGTTGAGCAGCATCAGCGCGGTATCGCTGCCGATCCGGGCCAGCACGTCAAGGCCGGCCACGGCGCGCGCGTGCTGCGATTCGCCGGGCCAGGCGCGGATGAATGGAGTCAGCTTGCGCGCCGTGTCATCGTTGCCCAGCAGGCCAAGCGCGGAGAAGGCCCAAGCCTCCTTCACTTGCGCGCCGGCATTGATCCACGCCTGGAACAGGCTCCAAGCGAAATCGGCCAGCGAGGCGGGGGTGCAGGCTTGCTTGACCAGAGCCAGGCCGGGATAGAGCGTCTCGGTACTCGGAAAGCGCAGCATGGTGCCAAGATGGCCGAGCGCCGCGACCGGCAGCGCCTTGCCGTTGTCGGCCAGCAGCGGGCGGGGCCAGCCCTGCGGCTGCCAGAAGTCGGGCAGCGCGTCGATCTGGGCGGGATACACGTCGAGCGGGCCTTCGTCGAGCATGCCGCGTAGCGCCGCGTTGACGTCGGCGCGCTGGTAACGGCTGGCCGCGTCAAGCAGTGTTGCCTCGTGACCGGCGCCGGCCAGCAGGCGCAGCACCACCTTGGCGGTTTCGCGGGCGGGCCCGGGATTGCCGAGCGCCGGCGCAATCAGCGCGCAGGCGGCGAATTCGGCATTGGCGAGCAGCCATGTGCGCGCGGTGGCGCGCACGTCCTTGTCCTTGAGCGTGGTGTAGGCGCGCACCACCGGCACGGTCAGCTCCACCGCGCCGAAGTACAACGCGTAATGCAGTTCCTGCATCGGGCGGCGCTCGCACATCGCCACCACGCCGGGCAGGCCGCGCAGGCCAAGCCGGCCGATGATGCCACCGGGATAGGAGATCGGGACTTGGGCAAATGCGTTCCAGAGCTGCTCGGCCAGCGCTTCCGGCAGCTTGATCAGCGCCTCTTGGGAGATCCAGCTGAGGTTCCCGGCGGCGCGCACGGCGTTCCAGACCGCGATGACGGCGGCGCCATCGGCGGCGGCGAGCGCCGCCGCCGCTTGCTCGCCGAAGGGGGCGATATTTAATCCCAGCGCATCTGCCGCCAGCACCGGATCGCCCTTCAGGCTTTCGGGGCTGTAGCGTTGGCGCCCGCGCGGCACCATCAGCGCGGCGCGTTCGACGGCGCTCCAACGTTCCACCGGCGCCAGCGCCAGTGTCGCGAGCTGCAGCGGCGCGTAGGCTTTTTTGGGAGGCAGGGTCCATGGCGGGTTGGCCAGGACAGGCGGCAGCTCGGCCGGCTCCGCGGTGTCGATCGGGGCGGCGATTTGCCCGGCCAGTTCGCGCAGCAGATGCGCCGCCGGCGCCGAGATCCATGGCGTGAAAGCGTCCAACTGGTCGGCGTGGTCGTGCACCAACGTGCTCAGGATCGCCCGCGCGGGACCTGGACCGCAGCCGTCGGCGGCGATCAGTTCGGCCAGAGCGGCAATTGCGGCCAGCGGCCAACGTTGCACGGTTTTGGAAAACCGCGTCTGCGACGCCTTGTTGACGTCGCAGGCGAGGGCCAGCGCCGTCATCGAATCGGGGGTGCCGATGCATGCCAGCGCCTGCGCCGTCGCAGCGATGAAGGCGCCGTCGGCCAGGATGGCGGCGGCAGCGGTGCCGTGTTCGCGCAGCGCCGTCGCCACGGCCCACGGCAAGTCGTAGAACAACTCTTGGGCATAACCATCGCCCGGCTTGAGACTGGCCAGCGCCTGCAGGCTCGCCGCTGCGCTGGTGCACAGGCGCAGCCAGACGGCCGAATTCTTGTGAGCGATAACGTCGGCGCGCAGGGCCAGTTGGTCCGCCAGCGCCGGCTCGTCCGGCAGCAGCAATGCGAGCAGGGGCTTGCGGCTGGCATGCAGGGCCGGCTCGGCATGCCTGATCGTCTGCGCGCATGCGGCATAGGTGTCGGCGTCGGCCGTTGCCAGGTGCGCGCGAAAAGCCAGTTCGGCGCTGCAGAAGGTGGAACACTCGATCGCAAACGCACCTTCTACTTTGGCCAGCATGCGCAAATTGGCACTATCCCCAAAGGTATAGGCGCGGCTTGATTTTTCCATCTCGAGCAGGACGTTCAGCGCGTAGGGCAGGCCCTTGTGCGCCACCAGGAAGTCGACGAAAGGCGTGCTATCGGCGCGCTTGACGTGTGCTTCATACAGGGTTTCCGCCGTCAACAGCACGACATCCGATTGCAGCGAGCCGTCGCGGCTGCCGTCCTTGATGCGCGCTGCCGCTTCGACCAGGGCAGGGTGGAATGCAGGGGCGCTTTTCTCCAGGTCCAGGACGACGCAGCGGCGCACTTGCGCCAGGAACAGCTCCCAGCATGCATCGGCATCGCGCGCGGGCGCGGCAGCGGGAAAGCGGCGCGAAGGCAAGGCAAGTTGCATCATTTTTGGCGTCAATTCGAGCACCGGGCCGGTCGCCAGCCAGGGCGCCACGTCGCCGTTCAAGACCTGCGGCGGCGGTGGCGGCGCGCTAGCCGCTTTTGGCGCGGGCGGCACCGCTACCGCCGCTTTCCGACGCGGCGCCGAACTGGGCGCTGAACCGGGCGCTGCGGCGGCACCGATTTCAATGTAACCCTTGTTGGTCTTTTCCTTGACCAGTTTGGCCAGCGCGATGCCTGCCGTGGCAGCGTCCGGGTGGTTTTTTGTCTGGCTCTGCCCGGCGGTGCCGATTTTCCCGAAGCGCACGTTCAGGTCGAAGCCGGTTTGCTCGATCTCCCAGAATTTGTTGGAAGGTCCCTCATTGAATTCGAAACGCCGCATGGCCTGCCTTGCTGTTGAGTGAGTGAGCTCGGGCGCAGGGTAAGCAGACCATACCGCGCCGCGATGCCAACTTATAATGTTAAATTTGCTTTAATAGGCTGTGAGTATCGTAGTTGCGAGGTGGCAGCGTCAAGTCTATTTTGGAGCGAAACGAACGATGGCAGCGTCATGAGAAAAACTGTTTCTGTAGCGTAGCGGGATGGTCTCCCACAACGTGGTGTATGCGTCGTGATTCCTGCAAGGCTGGACTCCCGCTCATTCAATCACGCCCGATAGCGGCGCAGGCCGAGCGTCACAGATGGCTTATACGAAGCGGAAAGTAGAGCAGTCTACACGTCGCGGCGGAAAGCAAAGTTGCCAACGAAACGATACGGTGACGTAGTTGACGCACATGCTCATTCTCCTTGTCGGACTGGAGCGTATTTTATCCGAGTATGGCGCGCTTCAATGGAAGTCGCGGCTGCGGGTAGCTAACTCGCCAAGCAGGTGGGACAGGTCGACCAGGCGCTTGGCGACGAGGTGGCGCACATTGTCCTGGCATTGCCATTGGCCGAACACGCCGAGCAGCCTTGCCGTCATCAGTTCCCGGCGCTGCTGCTCGGCCAGGCTGGGCCAGACGATCACGTTGACGGTGCCGGTTTCATCTTCCAGGGTGACGAAGACGACGCCGTTGGCCGTTGCCGGGCGCTGGCGCACGGTGACGATGCCGCAGCCGCGCGCCAGGCGACCATGGTCGAAGAGATTGAGGATTTCGGCCGGCAGGAAGCGTATTTTGGCGAGCCGCTGGCGCAGGAAGGCGAGGGGATGGCGGCCCAGGGTCAAGCCCAGGTGGCGGTAATCGGCCACCAGGCTCTCGGCTTCCGACGGCGCTTCCAGTTGCAGGGGCGCTTCGTCGATGGTGGCCGCGCGCAGCAAGCCCTTGTCGGGCACGCTGGCGACGGCTTGCCACAGCGCCTGGCGCCGATTGCCCGATAGCGAGGCCAGGGCGTTGGCGCTGGCCAGCGCGGTCAGGTGACCCGCGTCCAGCCCGGCCCGGCCGGCCAGGTCGGTGGTGTCGGCGAAGGGCCGCACGGCCCTGGCTTCGTCGATGCGCCAGCCGGCCTCGCGCTCCAGTCCCCGTATATTGTTCAAGCCCAGGCGCACGGCCGGCGGGCCGGCTTGCATCGCTTCCAGCCGCGCTTCCCAGGTGCTGATGCCGACGTCGACGGGCAGCACCTCGACTTGGTGGCGGCGGGCGTCTTGCACCAGGGACGAGGCCGAATAAAAACCCATGGGTTGGGAATTGAGCAGCGCGGCCAGGAAGGCGGCCGGATGATGGCACTTGAGCCAACTGCTGGCGTAGGCTAGCAAGGCAAAGCTGGCCGCGTGCGATTCGGGAAAGCCGTATTCTGCGAAGCCGCGGATCTGGCCGACGATCGAGGTGGCGAATTGCTCGGTGTAGCCGCGCTCGGCCATGCCGGCCATCAGCTTGTCCTCGAATTGCTCCAGGCCGCCTTTGCGCTTCCAGGCCGCCATCGCGCGGCGCAACTGGTCGGCCTCGCCGGCCGTAAAGCCGGCCGCGACCATGGCGATCTGCATGACTTGCTCCTGGAAGATCGGAATGCCGAGGGTACGGGACAGGACCGCTTCCATTTCCGGGCTGGGGTAGGAAACCGGGTCGATGCCCTGGCGGCGGCGCAGATAGGGCTGGATCATGCCGCCCTGGATGGGGCCGGGGCGAATGATCGCCACTTCGATGACCAGGTCGTAGAAACGGCGCGGCAGCAGACGCGGCAGCATCGACATCTGGGCCCGGCTTTCGATCTGGAACACGCCCACCGTGTCGGCCTGGCAAATCATCTCGTAGGTGGCGGCGTCTTCCGCCGGGATGTCGCGCAATTCGAAGTGTTGGCCCAATTGTTCGGACACGATGTCGAGCGCGCGCCGTATGCAACTGAGCATGCCCAGCGCCAGGATGTCGATCTTGAGCAGGCCGACCGCGTCGAGGTCGTCCTTGTCCCATTGCACGATGGAGCGCTCCGGCATGGCGGCATTTTCGATCGGCACCAGCCGGGACAGCTTGCCGTGCGAAATGACGAAGCCGCCGGGGTGCTGGGAAATATGGCGCGGGAAGCGCATCAGGCGCTCGGCCAGGTCATGCCATTTTTCGGCGATCGGCGAATCGGGATCGAAGCCGCAGGCGCGCAGGCGTTCCTGCAAGTCGGCCTTGCCGCCCCAGCCGTGGCTGGCCTTGGCGACCTTGTCGACCACGGACAAGTCCACGCCCAGGGCCTTGCCGACGTCGCGCAGCACGCTGCGCGGGCGGTAGCTGATGACGACGGCCGTCAGCGCGGCCCGCATGCGGCCATACTTTTGATAGATGTACTGGATGACTTCCTCGCGCCGCTGGTGCTCGAAGTCGACATCGATGTCGGGCGGCTCGTTGCGTTCCTTGGAAATGAAGCGCTCGAACAGCAGGGTGCCGCGCGACGGGTCGACCTCGGTCACGCCCAGGCAATAGCAGACGGCGCTGTTGGCGGCCGAGCCGCGGCCCTGGCACAGGATGTGGCGGGAGCGGGCGAAGCGCACGATGTCGTAGACGGTCAGGAAATAGCTTTCGTATTGCATCTCGGCGATCAGCGCCAGTTCGCGCTCGATCAAGTCTTGCACCTTCGCGGGAATACCGTCAGGAAAACGCCAGTGCGCGCCGATATAGGCTTCGCGCCGCAGATAGCTGCTCGGAGTCTCTCCTTCGGGCACCAGTTCGTGCGGATATTCGTAGCGCAACTCGTCGAGCGAGAACGTGCACAGGCCGGCCACCCGCACGGCTTCGTCGAGCGCATCCCGCGGGTACAGATTGCCGAGCCGCAGCCGCGAGCGCAAATGCTGTTCGGCGTTCGGGGCCAGCTTGTAGCCGCATTCGGCAACCGGCAAGCCGACGCGGATGGCGGTCATGGTGTCTTGCACCGGCTTGTAGGAGCGCACATGCATGCAGACGTCACCGGTGGCCACCATCGGCAAGCTGAACTGGCGGGAAATGGCGCTCACCATCGCCTTGTGCCGGGCGTCGCGCGCGCGCAGGTGCAGCGTCAGCGCGATGCGGGCGCGCCCCGGCGCGCATTGCAGCAGCCAGGCGGCTTGCCGCTCGACTTCCTCCACGCCGGCGGCGTACCTGGGCGCCAGGATCAACTGGCAATCCGGCATGCCCCGCAGATGCAGCAAGTCGCCGTCCGGGGCCGCGATGTCGCGCGGGCGCACCAGGTAGGCGCCTTTTTCGGCGCGGGTGCGGGCGAGCGTGATCAGTTCGCTGAGGTTGCCATAGCCGTTGCGGTTCATCGCCAGCACGATCACGGTAAAGGGCACGCTGCCATCTTCCGGCGTGACGACGAGCTGGCTGCCGATCACCAGGTGCATGCCCAGGCGCCTGGCCTCGACATGGGCCTTGACGACGCCGGCCAGCGTGCATTCGTCGGTGATGGCGATCGCGCTGTAGCCCAGCGTGGCGGCGCGCCGTATCAATTGTTCCGGAGCGGAGGCGCCTTTGAGGAAGGTAAAGTGGCTATGGCACTGCAATTCGGCGTAGGCCGGCAGGATGGGGGGGACGCTCGCCATGGCTCAGGCGTACAGGCCATGCAGGAACCAGCGCGCGTCGCCCGAGCGTTCCAGATAGATCCAGTAGCAACTGGCGTCGCCGGCCTGGGCGATGAAATAATCGCGCGCGGCGATCTGGTCGTTCCACCAGCCGGCCTCGACCCGCTCGGGGCCGTCTATCAGTTTCAAGGGCGAGCCGTAGAAGGGGCGGTGCTCGCGCAGCAAGAGCGGGATGGGTTTTGGCAGTATCCAGAACGGCCGCTCGATCATTTCGTCTTCTTCCGACTCCTTCTTGAGCTTGCCGGTGGCGGGAAGCCAGGCGTTGCACACTTCGGGCCGGTGGTCGTGCAGGGATGCCGGCGACAGCACGTTGTCGCGGCCCAGGCGCGCCGTCAGCAGTTCCAGCAGGCGGTTGAAATCGGCCGGGCTGCCGCCGGGTTCGGGAAACAGGGACTGGGTCGGCGGCAGCATGGCGACCAGTTGTCTGGCGTCGAGCCGCAGCGCGATTACCGGCGCGGCCAGTTCCACCTTGCCCAGCCGCTCCTTGAGCAGGCGGACGAGATGCTCGGCGCGCCAGGCCGGTTCGCCCAGGGTGATGTCGAGGATGGTGGGAGCGATCGCCGCGCGGCCGCGTTCGTGCTCCAGGGAGAAGGAAAATACCTTGACGGCTTGCTGCAGCGATACCAGCCAGCCGACCATCTGCAACAGCAGCCGCTGGGCGCCGAACAGCAAGGCGTCGGCATGCTCGATGCGGTCGAAGGTTTCGATGCGTTCGGAAAACGTCAGCGGAACACGTATCCACTCGAACAGTTCCGGCGCCTGGCCATAGGCGCGGTCGAGTTGCTCCAGCACGTGTTTGGCGGTGCGGCGCTGCAAGCCGGCGCGCGGCAGCCGGCGCAGCGCGCCGAGCCTGTCGGCGCCGATATCCTTGAGCCATTCCTGGTAAGGACGGGCCGCCGGCAGCAGCGGGCAGGGCAGATGGTCGAGCCGGCGCGCCATGGTCGTGAGTTTGAGCGTGCGGCGCCGCGCCAGTGCGCCCTTGCCTGCCGGGGCGCGGGCCAGCAGCCAGGCCCCCATCGCCGTCGGCGCGGCGCCCATGGCTGCGCTAAAGCCGAGCGCCGCCACGCTGGCCTGGATTTTCTGGCACAGGGCGAGCGGGCCGCCGAACAGGCGCAGGCTGGCGGTGACGTCCATCAGCACGCTCCATTCGTCCGCGTAGGCCACTTCGGGGGTGTACTGGAGCAGGGCCATGGCGATCGCCGCCAGCGCCGCCTGCTCCTTGTTGGCGCTGCGATCGAGCAGGATGGTTTCCGGCGCGATGGCCAGCACACCGCCGGCGCGCATGCCGGCCCTGACGCCGCTTCGCAACGCGTCGATCGAGGCCGCCGCCACGCGGCCCTGGTCCAGGACCGCATAGGCGCCCGGCTCAGACCAGCGCGGGCGCAGTGCTTCGAGCGGAAGCGAGGGCAGGTGGATGGTCAACAATAGGCGCATGTTCTTGGTCCAGTAGCTGTTGGCCGGCGGGCATGTCGGGAAGCGGGATAAATAGGGGCGCGTCGCAATGGGGGCCGCGGCGTTTGAGGATATCGACGCTGATGCCGCCGAGCGCCGGGCGCAGGCCGATGCGCAAAGGCGAGGGGGAAGCGTCCGCACCGCACGATAGCGGCCTGATCAGCCAGACCCAGGTATCGGTGCTTTGCGCGGCCAGGTTGAGCCGGCGCAGAGACTCGGCGCGGACATGGTGGTCCCACAGGATCACGGCGCCGCAACTGCCATTCTTGAGTATCTGTTCGGCCGTCCACAGGGCGTCCGCGCTGGTGGCCGTCTTGATCCACAGGAGGCTGGCGGTATCCATGCCCCAGGCCTTGCAAGCCATCGCTTGCGGCACATACGGCGGATGCACGAGAGCGATTCTTTGCCGCTTCGATAGCTGGGCCAGGGCGGGGCGCAGCAACTGCATTTCACCGATTCCAGATTGCTGGATGAGCAGTTCAAGCAGCGCGGAACGGGGCCAGCCGCCGTTCGGCAATTCCGCGTCGAGCGCCGCGTGGCCGGTCGGGCAGGTGGTGGATCGGCTCACCGCCAATTCGCTGGCGCGCCAGACGCCGGCCAGCGCGAGCCGCGCGGCGGGTCCGGGAGTGGAAACGATGGGGAGAGGGGTGCACAACATGGTATTTGATTTGCAATGACTGACGGAGAGGATGGGGTTTTCTGAGTGAAATACTGTATATAAACACAGTATAGTTCAGTCCGAATGAAATTGCAGCAGGATTTTTTGATTGATTGGCGTCCATAGCGGTCGAAATGTTCCCTCGCCGGCCTGAACGGTCAGCCGCTGGAGGAGTGATCTTTCGACGCTGCGATGCGTAGTTCCCGTGACACGTATGTGATTTCATTCCATTTGAGATCAATATTTATGCAACTAACCAACATGATTATTATAAACAATAGCCACAATCCTGACTGCGACTACTCAAGCTCAGCCGCCCCGTCAATTTCCACTTTTCGCTACTAAACAAGCAAGCGTAACTTCCACAGCAACCCGTCTCCAGAAAAAGAAATTTTGTCAGCGCGCGGTGGCCGACCTCGCCATGGTCGCGCGCAATGCGCCCGCCAACCAGGGTTTTGCGGAACAAATGCGCTTTTGCGGAAAAAGCTAAGCGGCCTCCAAAGAGGGCGGCCGTTTCTAAGTGCTTGATTTCATTGTTGCCTGGGAATGGAATCCATTTTCCAATACAATCAATGGGTTACGAAGGTCGATAGCATAATCGTGCCACAAAAATCTGTGTCCGGCAGAAAAGGACACGTATGCTGAGCTTGCGATGAAAGCCCATGGCAAGCTGCTCATAGGGCGCTATGTTCAAGCAAGCACAGATACCGATGCCCACTTGGGACGTATAGTCGAGAAAGCTCGAATCTGACGAGCGACCGCTGGCGCCAACACTCACGTGCCCAGGTTGTCGGAAATTGTTGAATCAACTGGATGCTTGGACAATGCGGGCCCGGCGCGAACTACTCGCCGCGCGCGCCGTCTACCGCGCCGCGTTCGGTCTGGCCGCGTAACCGGCTTTCAATGAAGTGGCGCTCCTGCCGCTGTCGCCGCGCACCAGGGCGGTCGCGATGGCGGGCAGGGCTTGCACCAGATCGTCAAGGCCCGCATCGCACAGGCGACAACGCGGCTGCGGGACGAGGGGCGGATCGAGGAAGCGGCATCTCTGGCGGCTGCCTCGCCGCACTGACTGCGCCATACTTTCGCGAAGACGGCCCTGCTGGGCGACCAGGCCAGACCATGCGCGAAGTGGCCGGCCTGCTCGGGCGCGCCAGCGTCGACACGACCATGATATACACGGACCAGGATGCCCTCGAGCTGATCCGCGCGCTTGAGCACGAGTCGCCGGGGGCGAAGCCGGATGGGGCACATAGCTGGTTTGCGAATGAATGTACAGTATCAGGCAAATAGGAAATCAAACGCCGATTCAGGCGCTCAAAAAATGGCACGCGGAAAAGCCTGAATTATTCGTGAAACTGGTATATGACCAAGCGGGTCTTGACATTTGGCACGATGGCGACACCTCGAATTGCCAGCAGACGTTGCTGTGTTCGGCCTGAAAGCGTACGGCGGGCGGCTCGCGCAATAAATGAGGCTGGTCCAACCGCAACAGGGAAAGGTGAGGATTGACGGTCGGGCGCAGCATGCGGTTTCTGAAATACCTGCAGCGCGCGATAAACGGTCGTCGTGGAGACGCCATACAAGCCGGACATCGCAGCGATCTGGGTGGCCCGCTCTGGACTCTTGCGCGGCAAACGGTCCAGCCGCTGCCGCAATTGCAGCAGCGAATCGCCAGGGATCGCCTTACGCCGGTCGACCATGACGGGCCAGTGCGCGGTACACGGGGGCGCTATCAACACCGATCTCGAGCGATTGCAGATCGGCTATACGGTGAGCGACGCACTGACCGTATGGGCCGGTCGTTTCCATACGCCCTATGGATATTGGAACACGGCGTTTCATCATGGCGCACAGATCCAGACGTCGGTGACGCGTCCACGCATGATTGCCTTCGAGGACGAGGGCGGTATCATGCCCTCGCACACGGTCGGCCTTTGGGCTACGGGCCGTGTTGGTATGGGCGATGGCAAGCTCGAGTACGACGCCTACGTCGGCAACGGCAGCCGGACGGTCGACGGCGTGCTCGATTTCAATGCTGTACGCGATAACGACACCAATCTGCTAGTTGGAGGCAGTGTGCGCTACCGCTTCGGAGGCGTCCTCGACGGCCTGGTGCTCGGTGGGCACGGTTTCACGGAAAAGGTCAGCGCCTACAGTGTTGGCATGCGCGACAATACCAGCGACGTTTCCATGGCCGGCGCCTACGGCTATTATGACGGCAATGACTGGGAAGTGATCGGTGAATACTACGGCTTCCGCGACAGCAACCTGGGCACGGCGGGCGGGACGCACTCCAGCTGGGCTGGTTTCTTGCAAGTAGGCAAGAACGTCGATGGCATCTGGCTACCCTATCTGCGTTTTGAAAAGGCCGCACTAGACCAGGGCGACTACTTCTTCGCCTCCCAGTACAGCGGCCGCTCCTATACGCGGCAGGTACTCGGCCTGCGCTACGACTTGGGGCCGAAGACGGCGCTTAAATTCCAGTTGAACCGGACCGACGAATCGCGCGATGGGGGCGCCAAGTACAACGAGGCCCAGCTACAAGCGGCCGTGCGTTTTTAAGGACGGACAGGTGACGGCACCTACCTCATCTTGGCTGGCCGCGTGCGGCGCTTGGCTCGCTTTGGCCGGCCAGGTGGCAGACGCCGGCGTGGCTGCCGCTTCGCCGTCCGCCCCTGCATCTTTGTCCTTGTATGCGCAGGCGACCCATTGGACCGACGATAGTGGCAAGACAGTCACACTCGATCAATGGAGGGGGCGACCGGTATTGATGACAATGGCCTACAGTACCTGCCGGCGTACCTGTTCACTCACGCTCAAGCAGCTCGAAATACTGCAGACCGGGGCGGATCGGGCTGGACGGGCGATCGACATCGTCGTCGTTTCCTACGATCCGAAAAATGATACGCCAGTCAGTTGGGCCAGCTACCGCCGCGCCCGTGGCCTGTCGCGCACCAACTGGCATTTTCTGACAGGCGGGGAAGGCGATACCAAGCGCCTGTCGCACTGGCTTGGACTTGCCGATTTCTGGTCTCTTGAAGACCATATCATGCATGACTTCAAAATATCCGTGCTTGACGCAGACGGCAATATTGTGCGCCAGCTCGGCTGGCAAGACTTGAACGTACCGTTGCGTTGGTGATCTGTAGAGGCCATTCCTAACATCCATGAGGATTTCGCAATGAATATCCATCGCAAGATGCTGTTGGCTAAATTTATTGCAATATTGATATATCCCCCGGGCGCCCTGGCCGGTGATCTGTATGTGGTTGTCAATAATGGGGTGAGCTTGTCACCAAGCGATATCCGCGATGTTTTCCTGGGCGAGAAACAATTGGCCGGAGCGACCAAGCTCGTTCCAATCGACAATGCCGCCACCCAAAAGGACTTCCTTGAAAAAGTGATCAAGGTCGATGCAACCAAGTACAGCAATATTTGGGCCAAGAAGGGCTTTCGCGATGGCTTAAATCCACCGGCCGTCAAGTCAGGGGACGCAGAGGTAGTCGCTATCGTCAAGGCCACGCCAGGCGCGATCGGCTATGTAACAGCTGTCCCGGTGGGTGTAAAAGTTTTGCAGAAATATTAGTTTGACGCATGCCCAATATGGCGGGCTGTCCAAGCGAAAGCGACTGGGAGAAATGAAATGAACGAGACCGAAATGCAGATCCGGCCAGTCCAGCCCGCAATCAGGGAGCCGCAACGGCGCGCGCTGGAGCCCGTCAACACGACGGCCCACGCGCGCAACGTGCATTGGTTTTTCGCGCCCGGAGCAACGCTCTTCCAACGCCTACGTTTTCGCTTCAAGGCGACGCTGATCTCGCTAATATTCCTGCTGCCGGTGCTGTTGCTGGGCTGGCTGTTCGTGACGTCGAGCTCGGAACGCGTCGATAGCACCAATCTTGAGCGACAAGGGCTCGCTTACGTGCGCGAGATCTTGCCGGCGATTCAGTATGCACGCCAGTTCCGTCACTACACGCTGGCCGACGCCGTCAGCGGTGCGACTTCGCCTGAACTGGCCGATTTGCGCGAGAAACTCAAGCACCAATTTGACATCATCCACCGCAGCGACGAGCGCGTCGGCGAGCAGTTCCATTCACACAAAGTGCTGTTGCGTGCAGAGCAGTTCCAAAAAGAGTGCGCGTCCGCTGCCGACGGTGTATTTAAGGTATACGCCAGTCATGCCAAATTCAACGCGGCGATGACAGAATTGCTCAACGATGTGACCGACGGCAGCGGTTTAACGCTCGACCCGGACCTGGACACGTACTATCTGATGGATGCGGGTATGCTGTCGACTCCAACGGTCCTTGAAGCATCGGCAAAGATGCGCGGGCTGGCCGCAGCCGTGGCCGCAACGGGTAAGAACGCGGAACTGGCGATGCAGGAACTGGCGCGCCAGGACGGGATCATCGATCTGGTCGCGGGCACGCTCGCGAGCGATCTGAAAAAGGTGGTCGGTGCGCATCCGGAATTCCAGGCCTCGCTCGAAGCGAACGTCTCGTTGGGCGAACTCAATAAATTGCGAGATCTTGCCGGCGATGCGCTCGATACGGGCGGTGTAGCCAAGGCCAATGCGATTGACGCTGCCGGGGCTGCCGTCGTGACTCGCCTCGAGTCGTTCCAGGCCATTGCTGTGGGTCATCTCGACGATTTGCTGGCCGCGCGCGTGCAGAAATTTAATCGCAGCCTGGTCCAGGCGTTGGGCATTGTGCTGCTGTTTCTGGCGCTTGCCGCTTACCTCTTTGGTGCCTTCACTTTGTCGATAGGGAATGTACTTTACGATATCCGCAAGCAGTTCGGCCGTATGGCGGAAGGCAACCTGACGGTGGAGTTGGGCGTCGATGGCAGCGACGAGATGACTGAGCTTGCCCGCTCGCTCGAATTGATGCGCCACTCCTTGTGCAAGATCGTCAGCCTGGTGCGCGACAACGCCGACCAGATAGCCTCAAGCAGCGACGAGGTCGCCAACGGGGCCGAGGACTTGGCCACCCGCACCGACCAAGCCGCATTGAGCGTTCAGGACTCGGCCGCCTCGATCATGCAAATTTCCTCGACGGTGAAGGTGACCGCCGACACGGCCCAGCAGGCTGCCAGGTTGTCCGATCAGAACACTGAACATGCCAGGCGCGGCGGCTTGGTGATGACGCAGATGGAACAGACGATGGAATCGATCCGGGGTGCCTCGACCAAGATCGGCGACATCATCGGCGTGATCGACGGGATTGCCTTTCAAACCAATATCCTTGCCCTCAATGCGGCCGTCGAGGCCGCGCGCGCCGGCGAGGCCGGACGCGGCTTCGCCGTCGTCGCCACCGAGGTGCGAAGTCTGGCCCAGCGCTCGGCGGAGGCCGCACGCGAGATCAAACGCTTGATCGCGGCCAGCGTCGGGCAGGTGCAGGAGGGCGTGCTGACGGTTCAGGAGGCGGGTCGTACGATCTTGCAGATCGTGGAGTCGGCGCAGCGCATCAATGCACTGCTTGGAGAGATACACATCAGCGCTGGCGAACAGGCTGCCGGCATTACCCAGATCGAGCAGTCGTTACAGGAACTGGACCAGGCAACCCGAGAGAATTCAAGCCTGGTCGATGAAACGGCGACAGCCGCAGTCTCGCAAAAACAGCTCACCACTGCGCTCGTACAGGAAATGTTGTACTTTACCTTGCCTGCCTGACCGGGTAAGAAAAGCCGATGCCCGAGGCAATTGACAATGGTCGCCATTACGGGGCGTTGTTGAACAATTTAACAACTCCCCGTTCACGCCAACGCCAGAATGGCCAAGCTTTTTCGGACAACTTCGGACCGCCTGGCTGCCGGACAAGAGGATGAATTCATGGGCGATCACGGGTCTTGGGAGAGGGCCAACAGTATCGCTCAATCCCAACAATCCGATCGGCGCGTGTGACCCTCGATTGAACCACTACGCCGAATTCCCGCACATTCCACGCCGCTCACGAGCTGGTTTGCGTCTTTGCGGTTGACATTTCGTCTTTTGATCAACGAGGCCACATTAGCACCCCTGGCCGGCACTTCAACGAATGCCCTCAAAGGACACTTTTAACATATGGCGAACGATTTCCTCGGGCGCCATCTTGCTGAATTTCTGCAGATACTCGAGCGCCGGATCACAGGTGCGTGCGTAGTAGCTAAATAGAATAACGTCGGTGGGCAGTTCAGGGTTCAGCAAGCCCTGCTGCTGTCCCTGCTTTACCAGGGCCTCCAGCTGCCGGTTCAGTTTCATCACCCGCATCATGTACTTCAGATTGCGCATCAGCATATCGCGCACATGGGGGCTGGTCGAGGGCAGGAACGGCAGGCCGCCGTCCAGCCGGACCCGCAACGCCCATTCCAACAAGACCGACAATTTTTGCAGGGGGTTGAGGGCGAGGTCGAGGGCGGCCACGTAATCGAGCGCGCCGTCCAGCAGGCGTATCAAGGCCTCGCCAACCAGCTCTTCCTTCGACTTGAAGTGCTTATACAGGCTGGGTTTGGAGATGCCCACCGCACCGGCGACATCGTCCATGGTCATCAAATCATAGCCTTTGTTGCTTAAAACCATGGTAACGGCATCAAGTATCGCATGTTCACGCAACTTAAATGCTTGATTCTTAAAGCTTAGCCTTGGAAGGATACTCATTGGTAAATTTCCGCTACTAATCAGTAGCTTTTATGTTTTGGTAGTAGTAATATTAGCATGCGAGTATAAATGCGGCCAGGATAACCATCAAACTCATGAAGCAGACACGCAAACGAATTGCCATTATAGGTGCCGGTATCGCCGGCCTGGCCAGCGCTTATTTTCTCAACCGAAAACACGATGTCGTGCTGTTTGAGGCCGGCAGCTATCTGGGTGGCCACACCAACACCGTCGACGTGACGCTGGAGGGACTGACCCACGGCGTCGACACCGGCTTCCTGGTCTACAACGAGCGCACCTACCCTAACCTGATGGCGCTGTTCGACGAACTGGGGGTGGCCAGCATTGCCAGCGATATGTCGTTCGCCGTCTCGCTCGGTGGCGGTGGCCTGGAATGGGCCGGCACCAACCTCGATACTGTGTTCGCGCAGCGCGCCCATCTGGGGTCGCCGTCCTTCCTGCGGATGTTGTGGGATATCCTGCATTTCAACCGCCACGCGCCGCGCTTTCTGCAGCAGTCGAGCCAATCGGAGCTGACGCTGGGCCAGTTGCTGCAACAGCAGGGCTACGGCGCCCACTTCCGCGACGCCTATCTGCTGCCCATGGCCGCCGCCATCTGGTCCAGTTCACCGAACGACATCCTGAAATTTCCGGCGGCGACCTTTCTGCGTTTTTGCCTTAACCATGCGCTATTGCAGGTCAATAAGCGTCCGCAGTGGCGCACGGTGGCCGGCGGCGCCCGCCATTACGTGGACCGGATCGCCGCCACGCTGCCCGAATGCAGGCTCCAGACGCCGGTGCACTCGGTGCGGCGCGCTCCCCGCGCGCTGATGGTCAGTAGCGCCGCCGGCGCCGAAGCCTTCGACGCCGTGGTGTTCGCCACCCACGCGCCGACCACGCTGTCGCTGCTGGTCGACGCCAACGAAACCGAGCGCGCCATCCTGGCGGGCGTGCGCTATCAGCCCAACACCGCCTTCCTGCATACCGATATCAGCCTGATGCCACGCCGGCGCAAGGTCTGGGCGGCCTGGAATTATCTGTCGGGGGCGCAGTCCGGCGGCCAGCGCCCGGTCTGCGTCAGCTACTGGATGAACCAGTTGCAAGCGTTGCCGTTCAAGACGCCGGTGATGGTCACACTCAATCCGCACGTCTTGCCGGCCGCCGACACGATGCTGGCGAAATTCGACTATGCCCACCCCATCATGGACCAGGCTGCGGTTCGGGCACAACAGCAACTGGCGCAGATCCAGGGCGCCAGCGGCATCTGGTATGCCGGTGCCTGGACCGGCTACGGCTTCCACGAGGACGGCCTGAAATCGGCGCTGCGCATCGCCGCCGCGTTTGACACCGCGCCGGCCTGGGCGACGCTGCCATGAACCACCACCCGGCCCAACTGGTGCACGGCCAGGTGATGCACGCGCGCTTGCGGCCGGTGCCGCACCGCTTCGTCTACCCGGTATTCTATGTGCGCCTCAACCTCGCCCGGCTGGACGCCTGCAACTCGCGCTGGTTCGGCGTGGACCGCTGGCGGCCGCTGTCGATCCGCAGCCGTGACTACGGTCCGCGCGACGGTTCCAGTCTTGAACTGTGGATGCGCGCGCTGCTGCGCGAGCACGACATCGCCGCCGATGGCGAGATCTGGCTGCAAACCTTCCCGCGCGTGGCCGGCTATGCCTTCAACCCGATCAGTTTCTGGCATTGCCATGATGCCGAAGGCACGCTGCGCGCCGTGCTGGCCGAGGTCAACAACACGTTTGGCGAAACCCACCGCTATCTGTTGTGCATCGCTGCGGTGGACGGCCCAGGTGGTACGGCAACCGCCGCCAAGCAAATGCATGTTTCACCGTTTTGCCCGGTGCAGGGACACTATCATTTCCGCTTCCGGCTCGGCGGCGTTCGCCACTGCACCGGCATCGATTACCACGACGCCGAAGGCTTGCTGCTCAGGACCACGCTCAGCGGGCAACCCGTCGCGCTGACTGCTCGCTTGGTGCGCGGGGCTTTGCTGCGCTATCCGTTGTTGGGGGTGGGCATCGTCGCTCGCATCCACTGGCAAGCGCTCAGGCTGTGGCTGAAACGCGTGCCGTTTTTCAGCAAGCCGCCCGCGCCGATTGAACACACCACCGTGCACCAGGAGACCGCCCGATGAATCGCACCTTGTCGACCCACCTGCAGGCGGCGCCCGCCGGCGCCCGCCTGTTTCTTTCGCTGTTGAACAACATCCGCCACGGTCACCTGGAACTGATCACGCCGTGCGACACCCGCATGGTATTTGGCGACGCCCACGCGGCGGCCGGCGCCACGTTGAAACTGCATGATTGGCGCGCTTGCCAGCGCATCCTGCGCGCCGGCGATATCGGCTTTGCCGAGGCCTACGCCGCCGGCTGGGTCGACACGCCCGATCTGGCTGCGCTGCTGCGCCTGGCGCTACGCAACGAGGCGGCGCTGGAACAACTGGTGTTTGGCGGCGCGCTGGCGCGCTGCTGGTACCGGCTGCGTCACTGGCTGCGGCCGAACAGCCGCAAGGGCAGCGAGCGTAACATCCACGCCCACTATGACATCGGCAACGATTTCTACCGGCTGTGGCTTGATCCAAGCTGGACCTATTCGAGCGCCCTCTTCGAGGGTGACTACAGCCTGCCCCTGGAGCGCGCGCAGCAGCGCAAGTACCAGCGCATCATCGACACGCTGCAATTGCGGCCCGGCCAGCGCGTACTGGAAATCGGTTGCGGCTGGGGCGGCTTTGCCGAGCAGGCGGCGGGGCAGGGCATCCACGTGCATGGCGTGACGATCTCGCCGGCGCAGTTGGAGATCGCCCGGCTGCGCCTGCAGAGGCTCAATTTGCAGGACCGGGTGCAGCTCGAGCTGTGCGATTACCGCGACCTCGACGGTCAATATGATGCCGTGGTGTCGATTGAAATGTTCGAAGCCGTGGGCGAACAGTACTGGCCGCAGTATTTTCAGACGGTGGCGGCGCGCCTGAGACCTGGCGGCCAGGCGCTGGTACAGTCGATCACCATCGGCGAGCAATATTTCCCGCGCTATCGCAGCAGTGCCGACTTCATCCAGCAGTATATTTTTCCCGGCGGCATGCTTCCCAGCGTCGAGCGTTTCGAGCGACACGCCGCCCGCGCCGGCCTGCAATCGCTGCAGCGCCACGCCTTCGGCCGCGACTACGCGGAAACGTTGCGGCGCTGGGACGCGCAGTGCCGCGCCACGCGCCAGCAGATCGACGAGCAGGGTTTTGACGAGCATTTCATGCGCATCTGGCATATGTATTTCGCCTACTGCGAGGCCGCATTCGAGGAGGGGAGAACCGATGTTGTCCAATTCCTGTTGCAGAAAACCTGAGCGGAGGTGGCCGCCATGCCGATGTTGTCCTGCTGCGCCCACAGCATGTTGAGCAGCGCCGACCTGGCCGGTGGTGCGCGAGCGCCGCAGGGCGCCGCGCCGGCGCTGGCCATACCTTACCGGAGTTGGCCATGAAAACCCTGCTGAAAAGCTTGTTGCTGGTGTTGCTTGCCGGCTGCGCCGGCTCCGATGTCCAGCAATACAAGGCGCAGCAACCGGCGCTTGACCTGCCCGCCTACTTCAACGGCACCACGGACGCCTGGGGCATGTTCCAGCGCCGCAACGGTGAAGTCGTCAAGCGCTTCCACGTCGTCGTCACCGGTACCAGCGGCGCCGGCACGCTGACGCTGGACGAACAATTCAGCTACGACGACGGCAGCATCGAGCGTCGCGTATGGCGCTTGACGCGCGGCGCCGATGGCCGCTGGCGCGGCCGCGCCGACGACGTCAAGGGCGACGCCCAAGGCGAGCAGGCCGGCAACGCGCTGCGCTGGCAATATACGCTGCTGCTGCCGGTCGACGGCCACACCTACGAAATGCAGTTCGACGACTGGATGTTCCTGCTCGACGATTGCACCATGATCAACCGCGCCAGCATGAGCAAATTTGGCGTCGAGCTGGGACAAGTCACGCTGATGTTCAGGAGGCGCGCATGCGCCCCCTGAACCGTCGCATCGTCGAGTGGAGCGGCCAGCGCATCTGGTTGATCGGCGCCTCCAGCGGCATTGGCGCCGCACTGGCCGAGGATCTGCTGCAGGCTGGCGCCCGGGTGGTGCTGTCGGCGCGCCGTGCCGACCGCCTGCAGGCGGTCGCCGCCGCTTACCCACAGGCCATCGTGGCGCCGTTCGACATCCTCGACCGCCCGGCATGGAACGAGCGCTACCGCGACATCTGCGCGCAGGCGGGCGGCATCGACTTGATCGTGTTTTGCGCCGCCGATTACCGCCCCGAACGCAGTTGGCAAGTCAGCTCGGAGGGCGCCGCCCACACCTTGAACGTCAACCTCTGCAGCGTCTACACCGGGCTGGCCACGGTGTTGCCCGACATGCTCGCGCGCGGCAGCGGCGGCATCGCCATCGTCGCCAGCGTGGCCGGCTATGTCGGCCTGCCCAACGCCAGCGTGTACGGTCCCAGCAAGGCGGCCCTGATCAACCTGGCGGAACTGCTCTACAGCGACCTGCGACCGCGCGGATTGAACGTCTACCTGATCAATCCCGGCTTCGTGCAAACCGCGCTGACGGCCCAGAACACGTTCGCCATGCCAGCCCTGCAGACGCCGCAGGCGGCGGCGCGGGCGATCCGCCGCGGCTTCAGTGCCGGCGATTTCGAAATCCATTTCCCGAAGCGCTTCACCGTGCTGGTCAAGCTGCTGCGCTGGCTGCCGTACCGCCTGCGTTTTGCCCTGATTACCCACCTGTTGATACCGCGATGAGCAACCATGAACCCCTGCTGGCATGGTATGCCACGCTGACGCCCGACACGGTGGCCCGTGCCGGCGAGTTTTACGCGGCCGACGCGCAGTTTCGCGACCCGTTCAACGACGTGCGTGGCATTGTCGCCATCGAGGCGATCTTCCGCCACATGTTCGCCCACACCGACCAGCCTCGCTTCATCATTGGCGAGTGCATCGCGCAGGGCGAGCAGGCATTCGTCACCTGGCTGTTTGTCTTCAGCCTGCGCGGCAAGCCGTACCGGATCGCCGGCGCCAGCCACTTGCGCTTTAACCGCGACAGTCTGGTCATGATGCACCGCGATTACTGGGATGCTGCCGAGGAGCTGCTGGAAAAACTGCCGCTGGTGGGCGCGCCGATACGCTGGCTGCGCGGCCGTTTCCGCGTTCCGCAGTAAGCCCGCGCATCGACGATGTCCGGCAAGGCTCACGTCGGCGCCGGCACCAGTTCGCCGGCATGGAGCTGGCGGACAAAGCCACTCATGGCGTCCGTGAAGACCTTTGCGCTCACCACTTCTTGGCGGCGGGCCTTCAGGTCCATGATCTTCTGGAATTCCAAGGGCGCGCTACGGATGAACCCCATCGACCACTTTTGGAACATCCGTTCGTTGGCGGGCGAGATATGGATGATCCGGCAATCGCTGTGCCGCGGGTCTTCCATGATCTTCACATACAGGCGCAGTACGGCTTGCTCCGGCCCTTCCAGAATCTGCGCAAACAGACCTCCCATGTGAACCAGAACGCCGGTCACTCCGGCGCGCGCGTTGTTGCGATGCGCCGCCGCAAGGATCTCCTGCACCTGCTCGTCCGACATCGCGCTGGTGGCGTGGCTAAGGTAAAAAAGGCGAATCATCAGTTATGCTCCATGTACTCAATCCCACGCCGACGGATCAATGACGCCGATCGCCCGGAACGCCGGTCTGCAGAACAAATACCCTTGCATCAACCCGATGCCAGCATCGCGCAGGCAGTCGCGCTCGGCCTTGGTTTCAATTCCTTCAGCCAGCACGCGCACGTTCAGCGCGGCGCAGATCGCCACGATGCCATTGACGATCGCCTGTTTCGGCTTGCTGGTATCGATGTCGCGTACCAGTTCCATGTCGATCTTGATGATGTCCGGCTGATAGTCGGCCAGCAGGCTCAAGCCCGCATAGCCGGCACCGAAGTCGTCGATTGCGGTGCGAAAGCCGAAGCGGCGGTATTCGTGGAAGATATTGACCAGGTGCGGCCGGTCTTGCACGCGCTCGCCTTCGGTGACTTCGAAAATAATGCGCTCGATCGGAAATTGGTAACGTTGCGCCGCTTCGAGCGTGCTGCGAATGCAAGCTGCCGGCTGGTAGACCGCGTTCGGCAGAAAATTAATCGACAACAACTCCTGCAATCCCAGTTCCGCCGCGCCCCGGATGGCTTGAACCCGGCATGCCTGGTCGAACGAATAACGATTGGCGTCCGTCACTTGTGACAGCACCGAAAAAGCAGATTCGCCATTCGGCCCGCGCACCAGCGCCTCGTGCGCATAGATCGAACGGGTGCGCAGATCAACGATAGGCTGATAGGCAAACACAATGTCAAAGCCCAGCTCCTGACCTTCTTTGCATTTTTGACAGGCAAGGGGTGCCGTGTCGCTCTGCGCGAGGTGAATCGAATTCATGTCTGACCTATTCTTTCTGGAGAATGGACAATAAGGCAATCATCGCCGCCGCTTGCGGCAGGACGTCAGTCGCACAAGTGCTTGAATGAAACATGGTACTCCCATCCGAGGCAGGTGTCGCGTGCCGGCACCCAAGCGACGCGCGCGCAGGAAGTCGGTCGCCTTGTTGATCCGACGATGTGATTTTCCGGACAAGGAAATACGGTGCCTGTTTGTCTCTGCCACCCGAGGCAAGGATGGCCATCAATGATGGCTGGACTGAAGCGCAGAAGAACTATGAGAGCGCGCTCGCCGGAGTGGAAAAATTTCAGCGCCATTATCGGGACTCGTCCGATAAAAAGCAGGCGACTGCGCCGGCCGCTATCCGAACCCGGCTCGACCAGTTCTATGCGCTGGAAAAAAGGCTGGCGCAAGCCTATGTCGATGGCGGCCCGCAACAGGGAAATCGGCTGATGCCCGAGTTTGACCGGGCCAGCAATGAACTCAATGCCGGTCTGCGCCCGTTTGTGCAGCAGGAACTCAGTCAGATGAGTGTCAGCATCGAATCGGCCACCAGGCAAGCGGACCTGATCATACATATCGTGGAGTGGCTCAGTGCGGCGGCAATCGGCTTGTCGTTGTTGGCGGCCATTTTCATCACACGCAGCATTAGCCGCCCATTGACGCAGATATTGCACGCCATCGACGATCTGGGCCAGGGTGATGGCGACCTCACTGACCAATTGCCAACGCTGGGCAGCGATTTTGGACGCTGGTCGGCATCGCTCAATGTGTTTATCCGCAAGCTGCACCAGATCATCAGCGCGATTCACCTCTCCAGCGACGCCATTGCCACCAACTCCGGCCAGATCGCTTCCGGCAACCTGGATCTGTCGGGCCGCACCGAGGACCAGGCCAGTGCGATCCAGCGAACTGCCGCTGCCATGGAGTAGCTCAGCAGTACAACAGGCCAATCAGGCCATCGTGCTGATGGAACCGGGCGCTCAGCAAAACGCCGCGCAGGTCGAACAGTCCGCCGCAGCGACCCGGCCCTTGCATGAGGAGGCAAAAAACCTGAGACGGCAGGTGAGTCTCTTCAAACTGGTCTGAGCGCGGGAGCGAATGCTTTCTCCCTGCCCCGTTGTGAAAAACACCGCTCAGTAGGCTTTCACCGTGCCCCCTTGGCGCCACTGCCCTTGCAAAGGTTGAGAGATAATGCGAAATAGAAATGTCGCCACGCATACATTAAGCCTGCTCACGCTGGCATGTCTGGCCATGGCCTGTTGCCAGGCCCAGGCTGCCAGCGCGGAGATTCAAGTCTATATGGATGAGATCAA
The DNA here is from genome assembly GCA_040544385.1 of Oxalobacteraceae bacterium GrIS 1.11. GTDB lineage: Bacteria > Pseudomonadota > Gammaproteobacteria > Burkholderiales > Burkholderiaceae_D > Janthinobacterium. The sequence goes on along the minus strand of JBEONR010000037.1, from coordinate 17,689 downwards.
TGCGCCCGGTGTAGTCGGGCTAGATCTGCATACCAACTATGTCATTACCGGCAACCGTGTTCCGGACTACCCGGGGGCACAGGCACCGGGCCGGGTGTTGTGGCTGACACCAGAGTTTTCTTATGGGCTGAGCCCCAATTGGGAACTGGGCGCTTACCTGTTGACATCGCGCGATCCACATGGCAGCGCCACGCTCGACGGCGAAAAAACAAGGTTGAAATTTATCGCCAGTAAAGCCGCCGATGCGGCGTATTTTTGGGGCGCTAACCTGGAATTGGGCAAGGTCCATTACCGGCTCGATGGAAATCCGTGGAATGGCGAGTTGAAAGGCCTGTTTGGCTATCATGGCCAGCGCTGGACGTGGGCGGTCAATCCCAACATCGGCTGGAACTGGGCCTGGAAAGCTATAACGAATTGGGCGTCGTCGACAAACTGGGGCACCTCAGCGAACAAAGTCAGACGCGGTTCGCGGTGGTCGACGCCAAGGTGCACGGCTTCGATCTCAACGTCGGGATGGGCCGGGGTCTGAACAATGCCTCAGACCGCTGGCTACTGAAATCGATCGTGAACATGCCGTTTTAAGGCGGCGCCAACAGTCGCGCTTTCTCAGTTGCGTTTCACCTCGCTCACTGTGGCCAGTTCACGGCGCAGCGTTCGCCGGCAGGAGCGCACCCATGCCGGACGCACAAGAAAAAGCATTGGCCGCCTTGAGCAGCGTAGTGGCACCGTCGCCGTCTGCCGGATAGATGGCCACACCGATGCTAGCGGAAATGAGCAGTTATCGCTTGTCAATGCGAAATGCTCGACACATCTCGTTCGGAACGGTGAGCGGCGCGCCCGATCCCAGAGCCGTGGCCAGCGCAGTCAACGCCCGTATGGAGCGGGCAATGCAGCCGGCAAGAAGCGACGCCAGGAAGACCCCGGTCAGGAGGCAAATAACGACTGCGGCCAGCAGCTACAGGAATCGATGCCGCAATTTCGCCGTGAGCTGTTGCGTAGGAATGCCGATAGCCACGGTCCATTTCATGGTGGTCGAACGACTGAATACGGCATTCACCGGAATGCCTCCCAGGGTGCGGGTTTCAACCAGTTACTTCGGGGAATTTCTGAAAATTCTCGCGCTAGAAAACACTTTCGAGGACTGCGCGCGGTCTCCCTGGCGCGGCGATGGCGCGCCAGCGGGCGCCAGGCGCCGGCAAGGGCAGCGGCTGGCGCCCAGCCGGACGCTGCGGCACCAGGGCCGCGCCAAGCTTGAACACGCCGACCACCTGGGTCAATGTGTTGGCCTGATCCTGCAGCGATGCCGCTGCGGCGGCGGCCTGTTCCACCAGGGCCGCATTCTGCTGGGTTGCCTCGTCCATCTGGCTGATCGCCTGGTTGATCTGTTCGATGCCCGACGTCTGCTCGGCGCTGGCTGTCGTGATCTCGCCCATGACATCGCTCACCCGGCCGATGCTTTGCACAATTTCCTGCATCGATGAGCCAGCCTGCTCGACCAGTTTGCTGCCCGCATCGACCTGCTCGACCGAAGTGCTGATGAGCAGCTTGATTTCCTTCGCCGCCACAGTCGCACGTTGCGCCAGATTGCGCACTTCGCTTGCGACGACCGCAAAACCGCGCCCTTGTTCGCCGGCGCGCGCCGCCTCGACGGCCGCATTGAGCGCCAGGATATTGGTTTGAAAGGCAATGCCATCGATCACACTGATGATCTCGACGATCTTCCTGGACGCGGCATTGATCGAACCCATCGTATCGACCACTTGGTTCACCACCGCGCCGCCCTTGAGCGCCACATCGGATGCGGATACGGCCAATTGGTAAGCCTGACGGGCACTTTCCGCATTCTGCTTGACGCTGCTGGTGGCCTGTTCCATCGTCGAGGCGATTTCTTCCAGTGAACTGGCCTGCTCCTCGGTACGCGAGGACAAGTCGAGGTTGCCGGCCGCGATCTGGCTCGACGCGGTGGCGATGGTATCGGTGCTGCCGCGCACCTCGGAGACGATGCCCACCAGGCTATCGCGCATCGTCTTCATGGCATACAGCAAACTGGAGCGGTCGTGCGGCAGCGTGAGCACCTGCACCGACAGATCGCCGGCGGCAATGCTGTGCGCGATCGTCGCGGCATATTCCGGTTCGCCGCCCAATTGGGCGAGCACGCTGCGCCGCAAGGCCCAGGTGCACCCGACTCCGCAGACGAGCATCAGCGCGGCCAGTGCCAGCAGGGCCGACTTGCTTGCGCTATAGCTGGCCTCCACCTGCGCTGCAGTGGCATCGATTTCTTCGCGTTGGTTGGTCAACAATGCCAGTAAGGAACTCTCATACGTTTTCGCCGTGGGCATGTACATCTGCTCGATCAAGCGATTCACTTCTGCGTCTTGGCCGGCCGCTTTGGCCTCCATGATACTGTCACGCTGGGCGACATAGGTCTTGCGTTGCTCGGACACCAGTGCAAACAAGGCCTTTTCTTTGTCGCTCGTCAACAAGGCTTCCACGCTTTTTTGCAAGGCCGAGGAATTCCTGCTTGAACTGGCGTTTTCTTCCGCGAAAAATTGCACCAGCGCCGGATCGGAACTTTTGGCGATGGCCGATGTGCGCCGAATCGCCGTGTACAAATAGCGGTACCAATCGGTGATCATGCGTTCCTTTGCCAGCGGTTCAGCCATCATGATGCGCGTCCTTGCAGCGACGTCTTGCAGCCGCCACAGCGAAAAACCGGCCGTCATCAGTGACAGCACCAGGATGATGGTGAAACACAAGCTCAGGCGGGTGCCTATTTTCAGCTTCGTCGTCTTCATTTTCATGCGCTTTCTGGTTCAACGTTCAATGGGTGGAGGCGGCGCGCCTGCGCTTGTCACGGCAGTGGCGGCGGGACGCGGCAGCAAACGGACGAAATGCATCCGCGCGGTGCCAGTACCTCCATGTTCGAAATAGGCGATTCACTTTCGATTCTCCCGGGTATATCCCCGTGGAAATGCTTCACGGGCGGTTGGGTAGCCGCTTTGCAATAACAGGGAGTGTTGCGGCCGGGATTTGGGGCGCGCGAGGCAGAAGAGATAACCGTCGAAAGACGACGCCGGTTGGCAGGGGAGGGGCCAGACAGGCGATGGATTTATTACTGTCAAGTGTAGCAGGAATTTTCACTGAGCAACTATTTAAGCGTAAAAATTTCAATGCTGAGTAATTGCGGGCAATATTTCGACGGGAGGATGCATTTTGGGGTGGCATCTGTGGCTTGCTGCTGGCAGCGGCCGTATTCCAGGAAAGATCGGGGAGATCCTGCGCAGGTCGCTCCGTTGCTCGGCCAGATCGATGCCGGAATCGACAGTGTCAGGTTCGACGGCGCCTGCGATGTGGCGCCAAGCCACGACGCAGGCGCCGCACGCGCGGGCGACATCCCTGTCATCATGGCGCTGTGACCGCGGTACCGAGCACCACCGCCGACCATCATCCGTCGCCGCGGGACCGGCACCTCACCTTGATGGCGGCGCAAGGACGGCTGGGCTGGCAAGAACAAACGGGCTACCGCTGGCGCTCCTTTGTGGCGACGGCGATGGGCACTTACAAGACCCTCATCGGCCCTGGCATGCGCACGCGGCCGGCCCGACTAACGCGAAGGCGGCCGACGGCGTGGCTGTCCTCAATCGCATGGTGCATGCGGGACGGCCCCATTGCGTCCGCAGTCGCGAAACGGTTTTCTGAAACCATTGAGTAAGGGGAATCTTTGGCCCGCTCGGCAGCCATGCAAGGCCGCAGCGCAAGCTTTATCAAAACCACATATGCTGAAAAACACCATCCTTGTCGACGAGCAAATGCTTTAGACCGCCCACGGCGTGAAGGGCAACCAAAGCCACCAAGACCCAGGCCAATGCGGAGTGAAGCCCGAAGAACAGTTCGGCGGTATCGTGATTCGGGACTGTCCATGAAGGAAGTTGGATGCCGAAGAATGCAATTCCCTTCCTACTATGCGAGGCTCCGAGAAAGCCAAGGATGGGCATCAGAAGCATGCAGACGTACAGGGCCCACTCGGTAACGTGGCTCAGGTTCACTTGCCACTTGGGCAGGCTCGTCGGCAGCGGAACTGGCCGATGCGTGGCGCGCCATATGCTACGCAGTAAAACAAGTCCGAAGGCAACGATGCCGAACGACTTGTGAAGATTAAAATACCAGTCACTGCCCGGGTCATCCTCGATTGACATCATGTACCAACCCATGCCCACCAGGCCGGCAATCAAAACCGCCAAGAGCCAATGCAGAAGTATTGCTGGCGCGCCATACCGCCAGCCCACGCTTGTATCTACCGAATTTAGTCCATGGTCAGCCACCGTGGCTCCTCAAGTGAAGTACTATCGAATTTGCGGGTTTGCCCTAAAGCATGCTATACAACAGTTCCAAACATCGCACCGATACCAGCCGCAGCCCCCATCGAAAGCGCGCTCCAGAATGCCACCCGGATGACGCCTTTCTTTACGCCAGCACCGCCGACCTTGGCCGCCAAGCCGCCTAGAACGGCGAGAAAGAGCAATGACGTTAGCACGGTGAACGGAATGAGATTTTGGTGCGGAGCAAGCACGACAACCAATAAGGATAAGGCCGCGCCGATGGCAAAGCTGAGCGCCGAAGCAAAGGCGGCCTGCAGTGGCTTGGCGCTCATGGCATTGGTAATTCCCAGCTCATCCTTGGCGTGGGCCGCCAAGGCGTCATGAGCCATCAGGCTGGTGGCGACTTGTTTTGCAAGCGCAGGGTCAAGACCCCGAGCAACATAGATGTTCGCCAGTTCATGATGCTCGCCTTTGGGATTCTCGCGCAGCTCCGTACGTTCCTTCTCAAGTGCGGCCAGCTCCGTATCGGCCTGGGACTGTACAGAAACGTATTCCCCTGTAGCCATTGACATGGCTCCGGCAACCAAGCCGGCGACGCCGGCGACCAAGATGCTTTGGTGTGTCGCATGCGACGCTGCGACGCCGAGAATCAGACTGGACGTTGAAACAATTCCGTCGTTTGCGCCGAGGACGGCGGCACGTAGCCATCCGACATTGTCCAGTTTGTGCAGTTCTCGGTGTCGCTTGAACATGGGGTGAAAACCTTTCTTGTAGGTCATTACATTCTAACCAAGAAGTATAAACGCTTCTCGGCATTCCCAGCGCGTATTGGACTCACCGTTCCCCGCCGCTTTTGCCCGATCTGCGCGGAGGCAATCACCAAGGACACCGGATGGCATCTTCACCATCTTGTGCGTCGTGTCGACGGCGGGTCAGATGCGGCATCCAATCTCTGCCTTCTGCACCCTGTGTGCCATGCACAGGGTGCAGAAGGTTTCAGATTCGTACTGCCGGTTGGGCGTGAACCCCCCGACTTAGCGTGATTCAAGCCGGATGCCGCGAAACTGGCATGTCCGGTTTACAGGGTGCGGTGACGCAGTGATGCGCCACTGCTACCCGACCATCAAACGTTCCCAGAAGGTGCGCTGTCGGATCAGTGGTGCTCAGATGAACAGATTTCCCCCACTGAATCAGGCCAAGGGCCAATGCGGTGGCGACGGTCGTCTTCCCGACCCCGCCTTTGCCCATGAGCATGGTCAAGCCGTGGCCGGCCGACGCTAATTCCTCGGCCAATGCGTCCAGGCCCTGCAGGCGCTCGGCCGATTCAGTCGGCGCCGTGCCGGGGCCGATGGGGGCGGCATGCGCTGCGGGCAGCGCGCGCAAGGCAGGCAGACCCACCGTGTCGGACGCCCGCCATGACACTTGGTCTTGCGGCAAAGCCAGCAGGGATTGCGGCATCGCATCCAACGTCTGCCGCTCAAGGGTCGCAATGGTACAAGCAACCACATCGCTGGAATCGCTGGCGTGGAACACCCCGTTGATAACTAAGCGCTGGTTGTTCAGGCCGAGTGTGCGCAATTCGTCAGAAGTGCGTACCGCCTCGGCAATCGCACTCTTGTCCGCGCGTGCAACCAAGATGACGGTGGTCTGGCTTGGATTGTCCCGTCCGTGTCCGCAACGGGTAAATGCGATTGATAAAATCACAGCTTTTTGAAAGAGCCGCAATTTTCGCTACGAACCTGGCGCTTGAATTGTCAACCAAGCCTGAATTGCTTGCGATTTCGATACTTAAACACACGACCAATCTGTAATTTTCGCCGAATGGCCATGTGCCGCCCCGGACACCTTGAATTTCGTGTCCGAGCCGGAGAGCCTGCTGTAAAGTTGCCGTTCCGGCTAGCGCCGCAGGTGGAACCCCGTCAGCAAGCCATCTCAGGCTGTAACATGCCGTACTTCCTTCGGCGGACGAGAATACGGATCGATCTTTTTCCACGCCTCGGCCGGTATGCGCCCGGCGAGGTGGTTGGCACCTCGATGCCGTTTGAAAGAGGGCGTCCATTCCATTAGAACCTGACTTTCAATTGCCCGAGAGCCATTGGACCAAGGTCGTACAGCATTGTGGCTATGTCGCATCGGAACAAGCTGTTGAGCGCAATGCGCGCGGACTGGGCCGCTGAGGCCGACGCGATGGCCCTCCCTTTTCTCATTGTCCCCGCAGGCGGCGTCAAGGTCGTCACCCTGCCGAAGTTGGCCTTGCATCTGTTCGCGGCATACGAATCGGCGTGGGCGCTGGCGGCCAAAACTCGCCGCTGCAAACGCATTGTCTTCAAGCGAAGTCTCTGCACTGCTGGGTATCTCTGCCACCAACCAATATCCACTGTTTCCCGACAAAATACCGCGCGTCGCGCGAGCGCTTGGAAGCACATTGGGGTTTCCGCCGGTCCGGCTCCAGGGTGCTTTTTTTGGTGGCGCGTTGAAATGCCTGCATCCTCTCATGCACGACAGGCGCGACAGGCATTTTCTGCAGTACCGGAAATAGGTACTGCCGATCCGCTGTAATGCGACAGTATGGTCAGAAGTTTCAGTTAGGAATCGCCGATCCTTATCGTTGACGCCGGGCTTTCGTCATCGACGATGATCAGCATTTCCCGATCATCCTGCAGCATCCAGAAGTCCACCAGGCGCTTGCCAGCGGCAAAATCCAAATAGGCGGGGCACTCGCAAAAGGTCTGAACTGTCGGATCCGCTTCCAGCCGAATCCACTGGTTGAAAGCATGTTCGCCAAAACATTGCAGGCGGCGGCCGAGCTTCGGACTATACGCCTCAATCACGCGGACGACACGCGGCCTGGCGGAGGAAACAGCAGATCAAAAATTCGCTGATTTGTCCATGATTTCAGCAATATACCTCAGCTCACACACGAGTCATGCTGCGAATAGATAAACTTTCTTTCCAATGCTGCGAACCGACAAATTTGCTTTTTTTCCCGTGACGGTAAATTCGTCGGCAAAAATTATCGTGCCATAGTAAGAGCGGCCTAAAATTTCCAGACGAATTTGCTTTTATCTACGAAAACGTTCAGAGTCACTCGTGATTTCAACGGCCTACGCCCATCCGGACGTCAGAAAAGCTACGACCTGGGCGCCATTCTGGATAGCCTGCGGTGCGGTGCAATGCGGTTGGCACCGGGCCACGATGCGAACGCTGGCTTCGGTTGGCTGAAGATCAGCGCTAATCAATTTTACTTTTGACTACGTCAGACCGCTTCAAACTGTCCAGTTTGAAGCGGAATCGCTGTCCAATTTGCGCTGGACTGGCTGTTCTGTTTGCCGTGGACCAGGTGCCCAGTTTGACGCGGAATACGCAGGTGGCGCACCCAGGATAAAGGAAGACTGTTTGGCGCCAAATCTTGTTCATTGGAAAATCACGAATTCCGAATCTGCGGCGCCCCCCACTTTACATTGTTTGACAATAGAACTTTAATGCAGCGTCGCGACGTTCTTGCGAGTATGAAAATAAGGCGCGACGCGTGAGGAATTGCCGGGAAATAGGGTGGCCGCTGTCTGCGTGGCCGGGGAGTACGTTGGCATATTCGAGCGCCACTTCCAAGTAAAGCTTGGATGGTGGGGCATTGAGGTACCTTTCAACGTTTTCGGTTGAGAGCACGCCCGCCGGAAATGGAATCGTATTGAATAGCGGACCATAGTCTTCAAGGTTAGGAAGGCAATCCGTCCGCGGTTCATCCCGCCAGAAAACGGAGGCAAAACTTGGGGCCTGCGCATCTCGTTTAGTCAGGGAAAGAGAGTTGGGTTCCAGCCCTGACATGAGCAAGTCCTGCACGAAACGCAGGATGGAGGTATTTTGCAGTTGGTCCTGAAAGATAATACCCTTATCAAGCCACGGTGAAACGAGAATAACCGGTATCCGAGGGCCTAGCATTGAAAAATCGAAAGAGGGTTCGCCGAGGTTAACATAGTCATCCGGCCGTGGAGCTTGGGGCGGCTTGACATGGTCATAGATGCCGCCGTTCTCGTCGAAATTCACGATTAGCAGGGTTTTTTCCCAAAGCCGGCTATTGCGCAACGCGTTGTACACCGCCGCCACGTAATTCTCCCCCAAGCGGACATCTGACTTTGAATGCATGCTATTTCCCAACGATCCTCCCGTTGGAAACTGCTCGAGGAATGAGCACATCAAAAATGTGTAGAAAGGCAGGTTTCCTTCCGCCGCGTCCGTCAAGAAGTCCTGTATGTTTTTGTTACCTTGGGAACGGCTTGCGGTGTATCCGTTCATGCTGGCATCCGTCTGGTCCCTAGGTAAACCTGTGCCTTCGTTCGAGAAGTAGTACATGGCCCAATCTTTCCCAGTTTCGTCGATCTGCTGGTAAATCGTTTTGGCCTTGTAGTAAGGGTATTCCGAGTAGTTTTGGTCCGTGCCGTTATGCCCGCAGCTCGTCGCGGCGTGCATGAACATTCGATTGGGTACGGTACATGACGGGACGTCGCAATGCCAGCTGTCGCAAAGCAGAAAATTCTCCGCCAAGGTATGGAGTACGCGCAAACGGCCGCGCTCGCCAGGCGGCAGATATTGATAAAAACTTAGGTTGTAATTTTTCAGATCTCCAGGATCGTCGTTTCCTTCGGCATACCAGCAAAAACCGCTCATCGCCGGCGGATACGTAGTTTGTATAACATCCCCCGTACGCAACGGCAGAGGTACGCCATCCTTGATGCTTCTTAGCTGCTGGCCGAATATTTCCATGGTCATTCCCCGAAATGAATGATCCGGGTTAAAAACCATTTCCGGCACGTCCTGAACGTTTACGGGCTCGGGGAAGAACTTCGCACCAGATTGGGAATTCGTCGGCGCATTGGAATTCCAGGCGTCGGCCTTGTAGTCCCCGTTTCCTTCCACCAGGCCGTTCGCATTGGGAAAGTCGCCGAACAGATGGTCGAATGAACGGTTCTCGAGCATCAAGACGACAACGTGCTCGATTTTTTCGTGAAGGGCTTTAGCAGGCATGACGAAATGTCCTTTTAGGGGGGGCTACCTTCGGTGCAGATTGATACGGTGCACAGACTGTTGCCGCTGGCGCCGAATTGACCCATGCTGCTGAAATTCACTGCCCCACTCGTACAAACTGCAAACAAAGGCCCAGTGCGGGATCTGACAGAGTGCGCATGGGTCAGTTTAAATCAGCGGACTGGGTCAATCTTCAATCAGCGTCAACATAGTGGCATTTTTCGGTGATGGACGTACCACTTTAACGCGATATGAGAGCGTTTTTCCGTGCCGCTGCCGATGCTGAGCCGGGCCGGAATGTGCCACTCGATAGGAGTGTTGGAACGCCTTAAACCCGTTTAATTCCAACTTCCGCATTGCGCGGGTGCAAAAAAACCGTGTTCCCACAGGGAGAAACACGGTTTAATCGGTTTTAACAGGATAATTTGTTACTCAACATCAAAATTCCTGGTACCCGGGTACCGGAATCCATTTTCCAATAAAATCAATGGGCTGCGAAGGTCGATACCATAATCGTGCCACAAAAATCTGTGTCAGGCAGAAAAGTGCCCAGTGGCGCGCTTGCGACGAAAGCCCATGGCAAGCCGCTAATGAGTGAGCCATGTTCAAGTCAGTACGGATACCGGTTCGATTTCCACTTGGGAAGTAAAGTCGAAAAAACTGGAATCCGACGAATGACTGCTGGCGCCAACACTCACGTGCCCACGTTGTTGGAAATTGTTGAACCAGCTGGATGCTCGGACAACGCAGGCCCAGCGCGAGCTACTTCGCCTGGATTTGTTAATGTTACATGACGTATGTCGCCGGCGATCCGCGACAAGTTGGCGGAGGTTCCGGCCGGATTTTCCGCTGGATACATTACGTTACAAGTGTGATTTGGATTTTTACGTTTTTAGCATTACTATTCCGACAATTTAAGTGTGCAAGAGAATCATGCGTCGGAAATTATCACATGCAGGGCAAGAATGGCGGGCTGAAAGTGCCTTACGCAACATGGTGGAAGCCGATTTTGCGCCATGGCGCAAGGGTGTGCGGTCGATTCGCAAGGCGGTAGCGGGAGCGATGTATTTTTGCGCGGCGTCCACGTGACGCCCACCGATGCGCTGGCCAGTACCATCCCTATTCAGGAACAGCAAGACAGCGGCATTGCCGCGCTCGTCGTGGCGGCCCAGCTGTCGGGCGTGGCCGCCAGCGCCGAGCGATTGAAGCACCTGTCCGGCCACACGGGGCCGGTGGATGCCCTCACATTGGTGCGCCTGGCCCGTAAAATCGCGCTCAAGGCCAGGCTCATCACCAGCGCAACGGTGCGGCTGGCCCAGACCCCGCTGCCGGCGATTGCCGAACTCAAGGACGGCAGCTTCGTGGTGCTGGCCAAGAGTTCGCCTGACGCCGTGTTGCTGCATGATGAAATCCTGCAACGCACCTTCCAGGTCACGCTGGCCGAATTCGAACAACGCTGGTCGGGCCGCCTGATCCTGATCACCTCGCGCGCCATGCTGGCTCAGGGCGGCGGCAAGTTCGACCTGTCGTGGTTCATTCCTTCGGTCGTCAAGTACCGCCGCCAATTCATCGAAGTGCTGGCCGGATCCTTCTTCCTGCAATTGTTCGGTCTGGTGTCGCCGCTGTTCATGCAAGTGGTGATCGACAAGGTGCTGGTGCATAAGTCGATGTCGACGCTGGACGTGCTGGTGTTCGGCCTGGTTACCATTTCCGTCTTCGAAGCCTTGCTGGGCGGCTTGCGCACGCACGTGTTCAGCCATACCACCAACCGCATGGATGTCGAGCTGGGCAGCCGGCTGTTCAGCCATTTGCTCGACTTGCCGCTGGCATATTTTCAGTCGCGCCGCGTCGGCGACAGCGTGGCGCGCGTGCGCGAATTGGAAAACATCCGCAATTTCCTGACCGGCAATGCCTTGACGGTGGCGATCGACCTGGTGTTCACGCTGGTGTTCTTTGGCGTGATGCTGAGCTATTCCGGCATCCTGACGCTGGTGGTCTTCCTGTCGCTGCCATGCTATATCGCCTTGTCGGTGCTGGTGACGCCGGCGCTCAAGGCGCGCCTGGATGAAAAATTTCGCCGCAGCGCGGAAAACCAATCCTTCCTGGTGGAATCGGTGACGGGGGTGGAAACCATCAAGTCGATGGCGGTCGAACCGCTGATGCAGCGCAAATGGGAAAACCAGTTGGCCGGCTATGTATCGATCGCCTTCAAGACCTCGAACCTGTCGAACGCGGCCAACCAGGTCGCGTCTCTGATCAGCAAGCTGACCACGGCCGCCTTGCTGTGGTTCGGCGCCAGGCTGGCCATCGACGGCAGCCTGTCGGTCGGCGAATTAATCGCCTTTAATATGCTGGCAGGACGCGTCAGCGCGCCGGTGCTGCGCCTGGCGCAATTGTGGCAGGATTTCCAGCAAGTGCGCCTGTCGATGGACCGCCTCGGCGACATCCTCGACAACAAGACCGAATCGGGGGCCTCGTCGGGCCAGGCCTCGATGCCGACCGTCAAGGGAGAAATCGTGTTTGACCGCGTGGTCTTCCGCTATCGGCCCGACGGTCCCGAGATTTTGCGCGGCATGTCGCTGACGGTGCAGCCGGGCAGCGTGATCGGCATCGTCGGCCCTTCCGGCTCGGGCAAGAGCACGCTGACCAAGTTGATCCAGCGCCTGTATTCGCCCGAGCGGGGCCGCGTGCTGATCGACGGCATGGACTTGTCGGTGCTCGACCCGTCTTCGCTGCGGCGGCAAATCGGCACCGTGCTGCAGGAAAATATGCTGTTCAAGGGCACGGTGCGCGACAACATCGCCTTTGCCTCGCCCGGCATGCCCTTCGACAAGGTGGTGGAGGCGTCGGAACTGGCCGGCGCGCACGAATTCGTGCTGGAATTGCCGCAGGGCTATGACACGGAACTGGGCGAGCGCGGCATGGGCTTGTCGGGCGGACAGCGGCAGCGGATCGCGATCGCGCGGGCGCTGGCAACCAATCCTAAAATCCTCATCTTCGACGAAGCCACGTCGGCGCTGGACGCCGAATCCGAATCCATCATCCAGCAAAACATGAACAAGATTTGCGCGGGGCGCACCGTGTTCATCATTGCCCACCGCCTGTCGGCCGTGCGGCACGCGCAGCGCATCATCACGGTCGAAAAAGGGGAAATCGTGGAAGAGGGTACGCACGAGCAATTGCTGCAAAGCCGAGGCCGCTACGCGTCGCTGTGGCAACACCAGACGGGGCATCTGCATGTTACTTGACACATTGCGCCGCTACCGCGCGATCGCCCGCGTCGCGCTGGAGTCCGAAAGGGAGCAAGGCCAAGCGGTGGTGCGCCAGCGCGACGAGGTCGAGTTCCTGCCGGCCGCGCTGGAAGTGCTGGAAACGCCGGTCTCGCCAGCCGGGCGCGGCCTGATGTGGGCCTTGATGCTGCTCTTTAGCATCGCCCTGGCCTGGTCGATGGTCGGCAAGGTCGATGTGGTGGCCGTGGCGCAAGGCAAGATCGTCCCCAATGGCAAGAGCAAGGTGATCCAGCCGCTGGAGGCGGGCATTGTCAAGGCCATCCTGGTGGAAAACGGCCAGCATGTGACGGCGGGGCAAGCCTTGATCGAACTCGATACGGCCCAGACTGCGGCCGACGTGGATAAATCGCGCACGGCGCGGGTGGACGCGATGTTGGGCGCCAACCGGGCGCAAGCCTTGCTGGACGCGCAGGCGGGCAACGCGGCGCCCACGGTCGGCGCGGCGCAAGACGCGGCGCAGGAGCGGCAGGGCGACGCGCAACGCTTGGCGGAAGGCGCGTTCCACGAGTACCGCAGCAAGCTGATGTCGCTGCGCGCGGAACTGGAAAAGCGCGCCCAGGAATTACAAATGACCCGGAACCGCATCGACGGTTTGCAGCAGACCGTGCCGCTGGCCCGCGCCCAGGAGGCGGATTACCAGTCGCTGCTGACGCAAAATTACGTGCCGCGGCACGCCTATCTGGAAAAGCAGCAAACCCGCATCCAGCAAGAGCAAGACCTGGCCGGGCAGCAAAGCTATGCCAGGGAACTGGAAGAAGCGCTGAAAGAGCAGAAGGGCAATATCGAGACGGCGATCGCCCAGTTCCGCAGAGAGCAACTGGACGCCCTCAACCAGGCCCGGCAACAGTTGGCGCAATTGCGCGGCGATGAGGCCAAGTCGGCGCAGCGGCAAAGCCAGACCCATTTGACGGCGCCGGTGGCGGGCACGGTGCAGCAATTGGCGGCGCACACGACCGGCGGCGTGGTCACGCCGGCGCAGGAATTGCTGGTCCTGGTGCCGGACGACGCGGGGCTGGAAATCGAGGCGCAGGTGATGAATCAGGATATCGGTTTCGTGCGCCAGGGGCAGGAAGCGGAAATCAAGCTCGACGCGTTTCCCTATACGCATTACGGCACGCTGCCGGGCCGGGTGATGTCGATCTCGCAAGACGCGGTCAAGGACGACAAGCTGGGCCTGGTGTATCCGGCTCGTATCAAGCTGTTGAAAACGACGATCGCCAGCGATGGCAGGGAAGTGGCGTTGACGCCGGGCATGGCCGCCTCGATCGAGATCAAGACGGAGCAGCGGCGCATTATTGAGTATCTGCTGACGCCGTTGTTGAAATATCGGCATGAGGCGATGCGGGAAAGATAGTATAATAGCAATAATATTAATTTATTTTATTGAGGTAGATAATGCAGTGGATGAAATTATATGCTGATTCTGAATTGTTGGAGTTGCAATGTGAATTCAGTGGGTATTTTTTAAAATCAAGGATAAGGGATTTTGTAAAATATGATAATTTATCTAAAAATAATCAGAATAGAATCGAAGTTGAAGAGTGTAAGCCATTTTGCTTATTCATTTTTTAATAAATATTTAATTTTAACATTATTGGTTGGAGTATTTGGAATGAGCGAAGTAAACGCAAAATCAACTGAAATTGGCGCTGTAAATTTTAAATTCCCTCTTGAGAAAAAAGGCAGAGATTTTGAAATGTTTAGCATTCATCCAAATGGTGAAGAGTGGTTATTTACTGAATGCAGCACCGAGTTGAATTCAGAGGGTGATTGCTATGTTTTTAATTATAATATTATTAGTAATAAATTGCAGCGTTATGCTTTGCCGGAAGGCTATTTGTATGGTTATGCAAATTTCTCGCCAAAAGGAAACTATATTCTAATGAGTCGTGCGCCAAAGCACGATAGATCGGAGGTGCAGATTACCCGATCTGTTGAAGACTCAGAAATTGTCATGATGCGATCTGATGGTACAGATTTTACAGTGCTTCCGCTTAAAAAAGGAAGTAAACTTGCTCCATTTATGTCAAAAGATGAAACAAAAATTGCATATTGGCGATCTGGAATTTTTCGTGAAGCTGGAAGTAAAAGCATTTCTGCTGATTTCGATGTGTGTGAATATGATTTAAATGAAAAAAAGGATCACTTATTTGCTGGCCCATACCATTTTTTTTCTGGTGGAAATTCTCAATACATTTCAGAGGGTGAGATTTTATTGGGCTCGTACGGCCCCGCAAAATATGGCCAATCCATGGGTGAATATTTAAAGAGGCATAACGGTAGTGAGATTTATATAATCCAGAGAAAGTCGGCTGACTTGCCAACACCTTCTCTAATAGAAGTCGAAAATGCACGAAATCCTTCTATTGATGAAGTTGGAAATATTTATTTAACCGGCCAAAAACTTCCGAAATTTGGATCTTCATTTTTCAAAAAGTCTTTGGATGGGGAGATTTCTTTATGGCAGGAGCCTGTCAATCTTACTGCGCTGCGACAGGTTAATGTTGCTCCAAATGGACAATATATGGCATTTATTTATGCTGCCGATGGTACGAATTTTCGCGATCAAAAAAGTGCTTTCGGCCGGTTAAATTTTGAAAACTCTCAATGGGTTCCAGTAAGTATTCCTGCTTTGAGGGATAGTATATTGTTGTCGGTTAGATTTAAAAATAAGTAATTATTATAATTAATATAGGGATAAATTATGGCAAGTGAAAATGGTACTATCGGGTTTCCGGGGTTTAGTATGCGGGATCCAAGCACATGGGTTCCAACATATGGTCAATGGTGTGGTCCTAACTGGTCAGCCGGGCAACGCAATTCTGTCATGACCTTGGCTCAGCTTCAGGCTGCGCCAGTGGAGAGAACGCTAGATGCAAATGGAATAAAAAGAGATAGCCCGGTTGATCTCGCATGCAAAGCTCATGATTTGGCCTACTTCCAAGCGGAGGGGCAACCCAACCAAGCATCGTTAATCTTGCAAGCCGATCTTGCATTGGAGCAAACCATAGCCGGACTTACTTGGTCAAACCTGAATGGAACTGAAAAAACATATTCTTCATTGATGGCTGTTGCATTTGATATTAAAATTGCAACTGTTGATGTGGTAAATGTTGGGATACAAGCTTTGAGTAAGGCTGCATTGCAGAAAATTTCCGCTGAAGGAGGTGATCCAGAAGGGAAGAATTTCACGGATGCTAATGGGAATAAAATGTCTTGCAGCAAGGACTCCGCAGGAAATTTAATATATAATTGTTCTCAAAATGGAAATTCAGAAAGCATTATCAGTCTTGGTGGAAATAGTGAAAAATTTGATTTGAAAGGTATTGCGAGTAACAATACTATTTCGTATGAGGAAACGGATATCGTTGACTCTAATCGTACGGTTTCTTCGCTGATATCTGGTCAAGGCGATATCGCCAATGTCAGTAATGCCATAATTACCTTAGCCGATGGCGCAAACGCAACCGTAACAGGCAGCGGCAACAAATTCACGGAAGGCAAAGGCGTGTGCTTGGCAGTGTCCGGCACGGATACCATCCAAACGGCCGCAGGCGCCGTGAGCGTAAGCGGCAATAGCAAGATCACCACCGGTGCGGACGGCAAGACAAGCACCATCACCGAAGATGTCAACAGCGATGGCAAGACCGACCTGCAGGAACAGGTAACTGTCGGCGCCGGCGGTGCGCTCACCACTGACATCAAGGATCTCAACCTCAACGGCACGCTGAAGGACGACACGAGCGTCATCACCAGCGCCGATGGCAAGTCCATCGTTACCACCATCGACAGCGACGGCGACGCGAAACCAAACACCGTCGAGACCGTGAAAACCGATGCGACTGGTGTCAAGACCGACGACTTGCAGAGTTTGAAGACATCCGGTGCGACGCAATGGGAGCAAGTCTCCACCACGCCGGCGAGCGGGCCGGTGTCCGTTCAGATCAGCGGGCAAGGCGATGTCTTTACGGGAAATAACACAAACGTCATCATCGCGACTGGCGGCACGGCCATAGTCAACGGCGCGGGGAATCACTTCGCTGGCGGCGCGGGCGTCACGCTGACAACCACCGAAGCGGATGGGACGAGTCTCATTGAAAGCACCTCGGCAGACGGCAGTACCATGACTGTGCGTGAAGTCAAGGCATCGGTCGGATTTGACCATCAGCAAGTCTTGACTGGCAGCGATTTCAATGTGCAGGCCAGTGTATGGACCCGCGCCGACGGCCAGAAATTCGTCGATCTCACTACGAATGACGGCAAGGCCTTGAACAACGGCCTGGATAAGCAGGTCGAGAATGGCTACAACGCGACGACGGGGGCCTTGACCACTGCGCTCACGAAGCAGATCGACGGCACCGACGTGTTGATGACGCTGAACACGACAAATAACACCACGTCGGTCCAGGAGTTTGGCAATAATGCGGACGGTTCGGTGAATTGGGCATCCCTGCGGGACACGCAAACGTTGCAGGGCCTGGCCAGCGACGTGCAGGCGAGCGTATGGGTGCGCGCCGACGGCCAGAAATTCGTCGATCTCACTACGAATGACGGCAAGGCCTTGAACAACGGCCTGGACAAGCTGGTCGAGGATGGCTACAACGCGACGACGGGGGCGCTGGCCACCGCGCTCACGGAGCAGACCAACGGCACCGACGTTGTGATGACGCTGAACACGACAAATAACACCACGTCGGTCCAGGAGTTTGCCAATAATGCGGACGGTTCGGTGAATTGGGCATCCCTGCGGGATACGCAAACGTTGCAGGGCCTGGCCAGCGACGTGCAGGCGAGCGTATGGGTGCGCGCCGACGGCCAGAAATTCGTCGACCTCACGACGAACGACGGCAAGGCCTTGAACAACGGCCTGGACAAGCTGGTCGAGGATGGCTACAACGCGACGACGGGGGCGCTGGCCACCGCGCTCACGGAGCAGACCAACGGCACTGACGTGGTGATGACGCTGAACACGACAAATAACACCACGTCGGTCCAGGAATTTGCCAATAATGCGGACGGTTCGGTGAATTGGGCGTCCCTGCGGGATACGCAAACGTT
>JBEONR010000036.1:0-50537 GCA_040544385.1 Oxalobacteraceae bacterium GrIS 1.11 | reverse complement strand
ATTCAGTATTGGGAAATCTGCCGCCCGCCGCCTACGAGCGGAAAATGGCAAAAATCGAACCTATTTTTGTGTCCGAAATTACTTGACCACAGCAAAGCGCCTACAAGCAAGAGGCTTGGATGCGACGCGAGCATGGAAATCGGCAAGCAATGGACGTGGCCCTTGGTGGAACGCCGGAGCAAGTCACATGAATGCGGCCTATCCAAAACGCTTCTTTGATGTACAAGGGTTGGTTTCGTTGCTAGACACTCAGCGACGCTTCCAGCATGTTTAATGAACCGCCGTATGCGGAACCGCACGTACGGTGGTGTGAGAGGGCGACGGGGGTAACTCCGTCCCCTACTCGATTCCGTTCAATAGATATAGTAGCCGCAGGAAATGATGAGTTCGTCGACGGCCTCGAAATAGGCTGATTTTTTCTGGAATTCCTTGGTCACGGGATTCGGCCATTTATATTCGGTGCGTCCCTTTCCGGCGGCACGGGCCTGGGTGATGATATCTTTCATGAAAAACTTTCCATCCACGTCGTAAAGGTCTTTCACGCTTTTCCCGATGATTTTCGGATTCATGCCATGGGCTAACACTATGCCATTGAAGTCATACACGCTCAGATAGAGGTCACGGTCGACGAACATGCCCTTGGGATTCGACACTTCCGCCAACAGTTTTTCCTTGCCATTCTTTTTCAAGAATTCGACGGCCTTTTTCACCATTGCGCTGGCTTCCTCGGGCGTGCCGCGGTCGGCGGCAAACACGCTGGACGCCAAGCCTAAGGTAATAAGCCAAGCCAAGACATTTTTCAATAATGTTCGTTTAAACATGGTGTTCCTTGTTTGCGAGATGAGATTGAAAGGCGAGGTAGAGACGGCACATGCGCGAGCCAGACTGGGATGTATGGGCACTTCATCATGGCATAAGATAAGTATTTGTCAAGCACGGGGCGGATCTGCAACGCGTTCCGGGAACGGTGTCGGCTTTGTGGCTTTCATGATAATATTTAGTTTAACTGTGCTAGGATTTGGTTCATGATCGCACAAGCCCTCTTCACTCCCGCCCAGCAAAAGCTGCTCGGACTGCTGTTTGTGCGCGTCAATGAGGGTTTTCACCTCAATGAAATCATGCGCTTGACGGGCCTGGGCAGCGCCTCGGCCCAGCGCGAATTGCGGCGCCTGTATGATTCCGGCTTGATCACGTCCGAACGTATCGGCAATGTGCGCCGTTTTTGGCCAAACAAGGATAGCCTCGTGTACCCGGAACTCAGCGCGCTGGTGCAAAAAACCTTCGGCCTGGTCGCCGTCCTGAATTCGACTTTGGCACCGCTGTCGCAACAGATCCACGTGGCCTTCGTGTACGGCATGGTGGCGCAAGGCCAGGATAGCGCGCTCGGCAATATCGATCTTTTGCTGATCGGCGAAGACACCAATTACGGCGATCTATTGTCCAGCCTGGCCCCGGCCGAGCGCGCCTTGAGACGCAAGATCAATCCGAACTTGTATACGGTGAGTGATTTCAAACGGCGCTTGCGCGAACAGCAGCCATTCCTGATGCAAGTCCTGGAACAAGCGAAAATATTTGTCCTCGGCGATGAATTGGCGTTGAAAAATGTTGAAAACCAGGGCGTCCAGTTTTTCACTGAAATCGCCAAGACCCATCTTTGAATCCTTAAGGATGGCGGCCGCATTGCTTGCCGTGTCTGCTCAAGCTCAAGGCGCCAATTGCGGACCGGACCTATTGTTAGCAGGATCTATTGACAGCTTGTCGCGCCGGCGGCCAGCGTCTATTCTGTGGATAGCCGTAGCGAAGAGACGGAGCGGGATATGATGACCAGACTGGAAGCATATGGAATGATTACGGCGCAAGCCGTGCGGGGCGAATTATCGTTCCCGACCAGCGTCAATGCGGCGCTGCGCCTGCAACTGGCACTGGCGGACCCGGACTGTCATATCGATCAAGCCATCAAACTGGTGTTGGCCGAACCCCTTCTTGCTGCCCGCACTGTGGCGCTGGCCAATTCGGCGATCTTCAACCGGGCCGGCGGTCCCGGCATCACGGGTGCGCGCGCGGCCGTCATGCGCATGGGGTATCGCAACCTGTATTCGCTGGTCGCGGCCATGGTGGTGCGCCAGTTTGGCGGCAAGATTGCCGATCCCGACTTGCGGATGCGGGCCGAACAATTGTGGGAGCATACGGCCCATGTGGCGGCGCTGGCATATGTGCTTGCACGGCGGGTGACCTTTGTCGATGCGGACACGGCCTTGTTTGCCGGCATCGTGCATGAGGTGGGCAGTTTTTACCTGCTGTCGCGGGCCGATGAATTTCCCGGCTTGTTGGACGAAGACCCGGAAAACTGGATGGCGACGGCCGAGGAAATCATTGCGCGCGAAGTCATGGCGCGCCTCTCCATCCCGGAGCCGGTGCGGCTGGCGATCGAAGGCTTGCGCGACGGCTTGCTGGCGATTCCGCCCGACACCCTGCTGGACACCTTATTACTCGCCAAGCAATTGACGCCGGTAGCCTCGCCCATGCGCGAATGTATTTGCGAGATGCCGAACCGGGGCGATTCGGTGATCGACTTTATCATCGATAACGAGATGCTCAAGAGTATTCTTGAAGAGTCGGCCGACGAAGTCCAGTCGATGAGCGTGGCGCTCTTGGT
This sequence comes from Oxalobacteraceae bacterium GrIS 1.11, assembly GCA_040544385.1. Taxonomy (GTDB): domain Bacteria; phylum Pseudomonadota; class Gammaproteobacteria; order Burkholderiales; family Burkholderiaceae_D; genus Janthinobacterium. The sequence goes on along the minus strand of JBEONR010000036.1, from coordinate 47,881 downwards.
CTAAGTAAGTTAGCCGAGTGCGCCACGCCCGGTGTTTATTTCTGCGCGGCGATCCAGCGCTCGACCTTGGCTTCCAGCAAACTCAAGGGCAAAGTGCCATCGCTCAGCACCACTTCATGAAAGGCCGGCAGACTGAACTTGGCACCCAGGGCCTTGGTGGCGCGCTGGCGCAATTCGATGATTTTCAGCGCGCCTATCTTGTAGCCCAGCGCTTGCGCCGGCCACGCCATATAGCGTTCCGTTTCGCTCTTGGCGGCGGCCTCGTAGCCGAGCGTGTCATGCATATAGGCGATGCTGCGCTCGCGCGTCCAGCCCTTGGCGTGTATGCCGGTGTCGACCACCAGGCGTGTGGCGCGCAGCAATTCATCGGTCAAATGGCCGACGTAGGCCGCCGGGTCTTCATACAAGCCCATTTCCTTGCCTAGCGTTTCGGCATACAGCGCCCAGCCTTCGGTGAAGGCATTATTGCCGCCAAATTTGCGGAAATCCGGCAAGTTCATTTCTTGCACCAGGGCCAGGTGGAAATGGTGGCCCGGCTTGCCTTCATGCAGGAACAGGGTGGTCATGCCGACGCTGCCGTATTGGGTCGGATCATTGACGACCGACCAGAACACGCCGGGACGCGAGCCGTCCGCCGCCGGTGCCGAGTAATGGTCGGCCGCCGTGGCGCGGCTCAGCTCGGGTTCCAGTCGCAACTCGAGCGGCGCCTTTGGCAACAGCGAAAACAGGGCCGGCAATTTGCTGTCGAGCACGGTATTGAGCTTGCGGTAGACGTCGAGCACTTCTTGTTCGGTCTTGAAGGGATGGAATTTATCTTGCGCGGCGACCCAGGTCGGCAAGCCGGCGGGCGCACCTGTGTAACCGAGTCGCGGCCCGAGGATGGCGAATTGGGCCTGGATACGCGCCACTTCCTTCAAGCCGATCGCATGGATCTGGTCCGGTTGCAAGCTGGTCGTGGTCTGGCTGGCCACGCGCGCCAGATACCATGCGCGCCCGTCGGGAAGGGCGCTCCAGCCGCTGCTGTCGCGGCAAGCCGGCAGATATTCGCTGGCGACAAAGGTGGCTAGCCTGGTCAGCGCCGGCATCAGCTTGGCGCCAATGACGATGCGATACTGTTCGCTCAGGCGGCTCTTCTCGGCGGCAGAAAATCCGGCCGGCATCTTATTGACCGGGGTGTAGTAAATACTGCTTTCCGGGGTCGCGCTGACCAGTTTTTGAAATTGCGGCAAGGCCGAGATCATCAGTGCCTTCGGCTGCACGATGCTGCTGCGCATGCCTTCGCGCATATTCGCGATGGCTTGGTCTATCCAGGCCGGTAATTGTCCCAGCCGGCTCAGGTAAGCGTCGTAATCGGCCACGCTGACCAATGGTTGCGAGCCTTCGCCGCTGGCGAAATTGGCCAGGGTGACGGGCAGGCTATCCATCTGGTTGAGCGGCAGCAAATGTTCAGGAAATTTCTCGAAGGAAAGCGCGCTATCGAGTTCATAGTTGAGTATGTCGTAATTGATGCGCTCGGCGTCATTCAATTGCGCCCGTTCGATGGCCCGCAAGCGTAATTGATACGCGTGGTATAACTGGAATTGCCTGGCGCGCATGGCTGGCGCAATGCTCATGCCGAGCTGGCTGTCATAGCGGTTATCGCCATTCTCGGTGGCGCCGATCGGCTCGAAACGGGCCAGGGCATCGTAATATTCGTCCGCCAATTGTTGTAGTCGGGCCGCGCTGGCGGCCGGCACTTGTGCGCTGGTCGGGGCGGCGGCCTGGGCCGCGTTCAGCGGCGCATAGGCAAAAAAGATGGCGGCGGTCAGCGTGCCAATGGTGCCGGCGATAAAACGGTTCGACATACACTTGTCCTTTGTGGGGATGACAATTAAATGGGTAAGAAGCGGCGACAAGGATACGCGATTGCCGGGCTGACCGGACAATTTTTGCAGGCTCTGCAAGGGTTTAATTATTATAAATATATGGTTGATTTATGGAAATAATAAATGTCATTTGGAAAATTATTTTGCTTGTTTCATCAAAAAGCGGGGCGTATGATGGATGAATTCGCCAGGGAAATTTCCTGTAATCAGCAGATAGAAGCGCAAACGGCCGCACGCTGGCGATCTGAAGTGATGGTACGGCCGCATCCATTTTGAAAATTCTTGGGGGCAGTATGAAAAAATTCATTAAGCTGGGTATCGCAGCAGCCTTGATCGCGCCACTCCATGCAATGGCCGTGCCGACCGTCAACTGGACCTCATGGTCGTCCAGCAGCACCGGCACCAGTGCGCAAAACGCCCAAAGCATCAATGTCAGTTACAGCGGCGATACCATCGGGCTGGACCACAATGCCTATATTTACGACGTGCCATCTTCGTTCACCAGCGCGGAAGTGACGAATACGCCCGGCAACCTGGGCACCATTCTGATGCAGGGCGGCAATGCGACGATCAATACCTTTCATTTTTCCCACGCCGTCGTCAATCCCTACATCGCGCTGTTCAGCGTCGGCCAGGATAGCGTACCGGTGTCATTCAATTTCTTGAACGGTGCCAGTTTTAGCGTGCTGAGCCAAGGCGCCGGACACTGGGCTGGCGGCAGCTTGACTGCCTTGCCGGGCAATACCACCATCGTCGGGCGGGAAGGCAACGGAGTTTTGAAATTCAACGGCACTTTTACCGATATTTCTTTCACGACGCCAAACAGTGAATATTATTATGGCGCCACCATCGGCCTGGCCAATGTGGCGGCGGTGCCGGAACCATCCAATTACGCCATGTTGCTGGCCGGCTTGGCCGGACTGGGCCTGGTGTTGCGCCGTAGGCGGCGCCCCTGAGGCCCCGGCCCGCGCCGCTTATGGCGCGGGCTGCGGGTCTTCGGCAAAGCGGCTCTCATAGAGGGCCGCCATCAGGTCGGACTGGGTCACGATGCCGGCCAGGCGGGCTTGCTCGTCGAGCACGGGAATGCTGTGCAAGCCGGCGTCCACCATCAGCGACAGCAAGTCGACGATGGGCGTGGCCAGGGTTGCGCTGCGTGGCTGGCGGCGCATGATTTGCCCGACCACTTCCGGTTTTTCCGTATGGCTGACGCCGCTGCGCCGCAAGAAGCGGTGCAATTTGCGGCGCATGCCGCGATAATCGTCCAGGTCGACATGCTCGAAGAAGTCGCCCTGGCTGATGATGCCGATCACGCGCCGGGTCCGGTTCAACACTGGCAAGGCCTTGATCTTGTGGGCGCGCATCATGCTCCACGCCGCGCCCAATTCCGTGCCAAATTCGACGCTGAGAACATCTTTCGACATGATGTCGGCGCAACGTATCACACCGAAGCGGCGCTGGTAGGCGTGCATTTCCGTTTGCAAGAAAATGCTTTCAAGGTCGTCGCGGCTGACGTCGAGCACCTGATTATATTGGCGCAAGACGGCATCCATATCGGCCGGCGTAAAGCCCAGGCGTTCGCTGGGCACGCGGTCCGCCGTAGCATGCGGATTCGGGTGGCTGATTTGCTGGGTGTGGGGATAGCGTCGCCCGCTCAGATTGTTATACAAGATGGCGCATCCGACCAGGATGCTGGAATTGATCAAGACCGGCACCAGTGCAAAGCCGAAGCCGGCCGCGTGCACCGTGGCGCCGCCCATCACGGTGGTCAAGGCCACGGCGCCGCCAGGCGGATGCAGGCAGCGCAGGGCGAACATGGCGGCGATCGCCAGGCAGGTCGCCAGGCCCGCCACCATCACATCGGCGCCCAGCCAGCGCACGCAGGCGGCGCCGACCAGGCCGGACACGACATTGCCGCCGATCACGGACCACGGCTGGGCCAGCGGACTGGCCGGCAGGCAAAACAGCAGGACGGCGGAAGCGCCCATGGGCGCCACCAGATACATGGCGGCGCCGTCCCGGGCCAGCAAGAAGTGGCTGCACAAGCCGGTCGCCAGCAAGCCGCAGATGGCGCCCGCGCACGAGCGGAACTGCTCGGTGAGATTGCCGTTGTGCGGGTGAGGTAGCCAGCGCTGCAGGAAAAGTTTCATCTTCGCTAAGGCCGGCTCGTCAATAGAGCGACATTATCCCACGATGCTGCCGGACCCGGTTCAAGGCTGCGCTGGCCTGGGCGCGACGGGCTTGCCCATCATGGGCGCTTCGGGCGCCGGCATGGGCGGCGGCGCCCCCATCATGAAGCCCGCTGGCGCGACCGACGTATCGGGATGGGAATCGTGCGCGCCGTCCGATGCTGGCTGCGTCAGGTCGGCGGGCGTGGGCGGGGTTTGCCGCGCGCCGCAGCCGGCTACTGAAAACGCCAGCAAGGCCATGCTGGCCAAACCGTGCAACTTGCGCGCCAGTTTGCGTGCGCCAACGCCGATGGCGGTGTCCTTGCTCCTCACCGTGCCATCTTCGCGCTGGTAAAACCGGACGCACAGATTACCGCTGGTGTTGTCCGCCAGTAGCGCCCGGGCATCGGCTTCGCGCATGGCGGACAGGTTGAAAACGCTCTTGTCGCAAGTGCTGCAATGGCGCACGCGCGCATTGCCCTGCATCGCGTCCCATGACGCCGAACACGGGGCGGCGATGTCGATGCGCTGCAGGGTGGTGGTCTGAAATTTTGATGTTTGCATGTGTAAGCCGTTTCCTGTTTGAGATCGCCGCAGCGGTCATTGCGCCGCCGTCAGTGAATGAAACGGGCTTGGGGGAAAAAAGGGGTCAAACACAGCCATCTATATTTTTCACCGGCGCTGCGCCACGCCAGCGAGAAACTAAGTAAGCGCCTTAGCGGCAATGCTGCCGATCGACGCCGCTGTTACATTTTGATACTCAGGCGGGCAAGCCGTGCGCGATCAATTCCAGCGGCAAGGCGGTGCTGTATTTGATCTGTTCCATTGAAAAAGCCGACGACACCCCGCTCAACTGGGCCGATTTGATCAGCTTTTTATAGAAGGCATCGTAACCGCCGATATCGCTGGTGACCACTTTGAGCAAATAATCGACGTCGCCGCTCATGCGGTGGAATTCCTGCACTTCCGGCAAGTCCATCACGGTTGCGGCGAAGCGGCGCAACCATTTCTCATCGTGCTGGCCGGTGCGCACGCTGACGAAGACCGTCACCGGCAAGCCGACCTTCTGGCGGTTGATGATGGCCACGCGGCGCTCGATATAGCCCTCTTCCTCGAGTCGCTTGACGCGCTTCCAGCAGGGCGTGCTGGACAAGCCAATTTTTTCGCTCAGGCTGGCGATCGACAGGGTGCCGTCGGCCTGGAGGGTGGCGAGTATCGCACAATCGAACTTATCGAGGGAATTCATATTAATTATGTGTAAAAAATAGAATGAACATGCTATATATTACATGTAAATCAGATTATTTTGGTATATCTTCGCGGACCCGTCTCGGTACACTGTGGTTTAGCTTACTGGCCTGGGAAAAACAATGATGACCGAAATTTACCTCGATGGAAACGCCACCTCTGCCGTCTTGCCCGCCGCGCTACTGGCCGCGACGCAAGCCATGGAGCAAGACTTCGGCAACCCCAGCAGCACCCATGCGACCGGCCTCAAGGCCAAGGCCATGCTGGAAGCGGTGCGCCAGCGCGCCGCGCGCCTGCTGGGCACGGGCGATGGCCGCCTGATGTTCAATAGCGGCGCCACCGAAGGCATACAGACCGCAGTGCTGTCTGCATTGTGCGCCTTGCGCGAGCGTCAGTCCAGTGGCTTGCGTATTGCCAGTCTCTTGTTGTACGGCGCCACCGAACACAAGGCCGTGCCGGAAAGCCTGGCGCACTGGAATCGCCTGCTGGGCTTGAATCTGGAATTGCGCGCGCTGCCGGTCGACGGCGCCGGCCGCCACGACTTGGCGGCGCTGCGCGCGCTGGCGCCACAGGCGGCTTTGCTGTGCACCATGGCCGCCAATAATGAAACCGGGGTCGTGTCCGACTTGGCCGGCATCGAGGCGGTGCTGGCCGAGAGCGCCAGCGAGGCCTATTGGCTGGTCGATTGCGTGCAAGCGCTGGGCAAGCTGAAGCTGGACCTGGCTTCGAGCCGCATCGATTACGCGCCGTTTTCCGGGCATAAATTGTATGCGCCGAAAGGAGTCGGCATGTTGTATGTGCGCCAAGGCGCGCCATTCACGCCCCTGATCGTCGGCGGCGGCCAGGAAGCGGGGCAGCGTTCCGGCACGGAAAACATGGCCGGCATCGCCGCCCTTGGCGCCGTGTTGACGGCGCTCGACGATGGCATCACCTTCCGCAGTCACGCACAATTGGCGGGCTTTCGCGAACGCCTGGCTGCCAGCTTGCTGCGCGCCTTGCCGGGCCTGGTATTCAATATGCCTTTCGACATGTCGCTACCGACCACCCTGAATTTTTCCGTCCCTGGCCTGGCCAGCAAGGAATTGCTCGACGTGTTCGACGCGGCCCGCTTGCGCGTCAGTTCCGGCAGCGCCTGTTCCTCATCCAAGGCCAAGCCCAGTTATGTGCTGGAAGCGATGCAATGTCCGCCATGGCGCAGCGGCGCCGCGATCCGCATGTCGTTTGGCGCCCTGATCGATGAGGCCACCATCGTTGCCGCCTGCGAGCGCATCGAGCGCTGCGGCATGGCCTTGCGCGCCAGTTGCCTGATCGCGTCGGAATTGGCGCCGGCGGCGAGCGACGGCGTGATCCAGTTTGGCGCCGATGGCGCTTGCACCTGGTTGGTGGCAGACGCGGCCAGCCGTCTTTGCGTCATCATCGATCCGCTGGTGCAGCTGAGCGAACGGCTGGCCGCCTATGTGCGCGGCCAGCAATACCGGGTTGCGGCGGTGCTCCACACCGGCGCGGGCCAAGACGCGGCGCGCCGGGAATTGCTGGCCGTGCTGCAATTGGATGGCGCTCCCTGCGACGCCTTCGGCTGGCCGCTGGCGGCTGGCCCGGCTCTGGCGCTGGGCGCGCAAACGCTGACACCGGTGGCGCTGGGCGGCGCCCGCGTCTACCTGCTCGGCGAGGACGGGGCGGCACCGCGCTTCGCGTTTACCGGCGCGATAGAGGCGGGCGCGCTGGCGCCGGCCCTGGTCGACGCCGATACGCTGCTGTGCCCGTCGCACGACGAGCACAGCCAGTTATGCACCACCTTGCGCGCCGAACGGGGCGGCTTGGCGGCTGAGGTCGACAGCATGCATCTGGATGCGGCCGCGCTGGGCCTGTTCTTGCGCAGCCACCGCGACGCCGTCCTGGTCGATGTGCGCGAAGCCTACGAGCACGCGGCCGGCACGGTAGCCCCGACCACCGTCAGCGTACCGTTGAGCCGGCTTGCCGGGCACGTGGCCGACTGGTTGCGCGGCGCCCCGGTGCCGCTGGTATTTTTTTGCCGCAGCGGCAAGCGCAGCGGCAAGGCGGCCGCCTGCCTGCGCCGGCTCGGCTACCAGAACGCCTGGCATGTCAGCGGCGGCATGGCACTGAACGAGGCCGCCCTGGCCGCTTGAGTCTCCCGCCGCGCCCGCGCGGCGCCCCCATCCCATCCCATCACGCCGGCGTTTCGCGCACCGCGTTCGCGCACTGCGCGCACGCGACTCGCCTTAAATCCTTCCCGTATGTTCGTTGGCGCACAGTCGTTCCCGCTGTGTGCCTTTAGGATGCAATATAGAACTTTCACTCTGAGGTGAGCCGCCCTGCGGCGGCACTCAGCCGCGTCCTTGCACGCGTACAAAACGAGGTTCAAGTTGAAACCTTTCATCACTATATGGTTTGATAAATTCATCGGCTGGCAAGCTGCGCTCTACGGCAAGCGGCAAGCCGGCGATGCGCTGGGCGAGGATTTGCCCTTGCGCTCGGAATTGTTCAGCACCCTGCAAATGGCGTCCCACGGCAAGATCCTGGCCGCCAGCCACCGGCTTGGCAAGGCGGGCGGGCGCGACCGCCTGCTGGCGCGCCTGAGCGCGAACACCAGCCTGATCACGGCCACCGTGAATGACTTGACGGCCGCCGTCAAGAGCGGGCGCCAGGTCACGCCGGCCTCCGAATGGCTGCTCGATAATTTTTACCTGATCGAGGAGCAAATCCGCACCGCCAGGCGCCACTTGCCGAAGGATTACAGCAAGGAATTGCCGCGCCTGGCAAAAGACCAGTCCGACGGCAATCCCCGCGTCTACCACATTGCACTGGAAATCATTTCCCACGGCGATGGCCGGGTCGACCCGGAAAGCCTGGTGTATTTCGTCAACGCCTACCAGGAAGCAGCCACCCTCAGCCTGGGCGAGTTGTGGGCGATTCCCATTATGCTGCGCCTGGCGTTGATTGAAAACCTGCGCCGGGTGGCCGCGCGCGTGGCGGAAAACCGCCTCCAGCGCGACCTGGCCAATAGCTGGGCCGACCAGATGACCGAGGTGGCCGAGCAACATCCCAGCGGCTTGATCCTGCTGGTAGCCGACATGGCGCGTTCCGATCCGCCCATCACCAGCGCCTTCGTGGCCGAGCTGGCGCGCCGCCTGCAGGGCCAGAGCACGGCGCTGACGCTGGCGCTGTCCTGGCTCACGCACCGCCTGGCCGAATCGGGCCAGACCATCGAACAGCAAGTCCAGGCCGAGATCCAGCAACAGGCGGCCGACCAGGTGTCGATTTCCAATAGCATCGGCAGCCTGCGTTTCCTGGGTACCATGGATTGGCAGGAATTCGTCGAATCGATGAGCGTGGTCGAGCGTACCCTGCGCTGCGATCCGGCCGGGGTCTACGCCGGCATGGACTTTGCCACGCGCGACCAGTACCGCCACGCGATCGAGCGCATCGCCAAGCGCAGCCCGATTTCCGAAGCCGAGGTTGCCGCGCTGGCCTTGCAATTGGCGCGCAAGCACGGCGACGATGCCGACACGCGTCACGCCCATGTCGGCTTTTATTTGATCGGCGGCGGCGTGCTGGCGCTGGAAAAACAGGCTGGAATCCGCTTGCCGTTGGGCGAGGCGCTGCAAAAGACGGGCCGCGCCGCGCCGCTGACGGTGTACCTTGGCGCCGTTGCGATCTTGACCGTGGTGCTCGGCGCCCTGCTGCTGGAGCGGGCCGGGCGGCATGGCGTGCATGGCTGGCCGCTGGCCGCGCTGGGCTTGCTGGCGCTGGCCGGCAGCGCCCAGCTCGGGGTGGCGCTGGTGAATTGGCTGGCAACCTTGTTGACCCGGCCGCATCGCTTGCCGCGCATGGATTTCCGCGCCGGCATTCCGGCCGAGGCGCGCTCGGTGGTGGTGGTGCCGACCCTGATTTACAGTGCCGCCAACGTGGCCGAACTGTGCGAGGCGCTCGAAGTGCGCTTCCTCGCCAACCGCGACCCGAACCTGCTCTTTTGCCTGCTCACCGATTTCGCCGACGCGCCGGCCGAGACGCTGCCCGGCGACGCCGCGCTGCTGCGCCAGGCGCAAGCACATATCGTGCGCCTGAACGACAAGTACCGCAGCGCCGACGGCGCCGCCCCGTTCCTGCTGCTGCACCGGCCGCGCCTGTGGAATGGCCAGGAGGAGACCTGGATGGGACGCGAGCGCAAGCGCGGCAAGCTGTCCGACTTGAATGGCTTCCTGCGGGGCGGCGCACGCGACCGCTTCGCGCTGGCCGTGGGCGAGCTCGATGGCCTGGCCGGCATCAAATACGTGATCACGCTCGACACCGACACCCAGTTGCCGCGCGACGCGGCGCGTCAATTCGTGGCCACCATGATGCATCCCCTGAACCGGCCCCGGCTGGATCCAAAGGGGCGCCGCGTGGTGGCCGGCTACGGCATCCTGCAACCGCGCGTGGCCGTCAGCCTGCCCAGCGCGAATGCCTCCCGCTACGAACAATTATGCGGCGGCGAACCGGGCATCGACCCGTATACCCGCACCGTGTCGGACTTGTACCAGGACGTGTTTTACGAAGGTTCCTTCATCGGCAAGGGCATTTACGAGATCGACACCTTCGAACAAGTACTGGGCGCACGCTTGCCGGACAACCGCATCCTCAGCCACGACTTGCTGGAAGGCTGCTACCTGCGCGCCGGCCTGCTCAGCGACGCCCAATTGTACGAGCAATACCCGGCCCGCTATAGCGACGACGTCAGCCGGCGCCAGCGCTGGACCCGCGGCGACTGGCAATTGGCGGGCTGGTTGTTCGGACGCGTGCCTGGCCCGGGCGGCAAGCGCGAAGCCAATCCCCTGTCGGCGCTGTCGCGCTGGAAGCTGTTTGACAATCTGCGCCGTAGTCTGGTGGCCGCCGTCACGACCGTGTCGCTGCTGCTGGTCTGGACGCGTTTGCCGAACGTGCCGTTCTGGACCGTGGCTGTGTTCGCCAGCATCTTCTTGCCGGCCCTTTGCACCGGCGTCTACGACTTGTTCGTCAAGCCGCGCGACACCCTGTGGCGCCAGCACCTGGCCGGCTTCGAGCGGCGCTGCGGCTTGCAGTTTTCACATGCTATTCTGACCCTGGTGTTCCTGCCCTATGAAGCCTGGTTCAGCCTGGACGCCATCGTGCGTGCGCTGTGGCGGGTGCATGTCTCGCACCGCCATTTGCTGGAATGGCGCGCTTCTAGCCTGGTGCACGGCGGCGCCAGCCTGGCCGCCAGCTGGCGCGCGATGTGGTTTTCGCCGGCGCTGGCCGTGACGGTCTCTGCCGGCCTGCTGGCGTGGCGTCCGAGCACCTTCCCGGCGGCCGCCGCGATCCTGGCATTGTGGCTGCTGGCGCCGGCGATCGCGTGGTGGATCAGCCGTCCGATCGCGCGCCGCACGCTTCAGCTGAGCGCGACCCAGCATCGATTCCTGCATGGTGTGGCGCGCAAGACCTGGGCGTTTTTCGAGACTTTCGTCGGCCCCGAAGGCAACTGGCTGCCGCCCGATAATATGCAAGAGCATCCGGTGATGGTGCTGGCCCACCGCACCTCGCCGACCAATATCGGGCTGGCGCTGCTGGCCAATTTGACGGCCCACGATTTCGGCTATATCACCGGCGGCCAGTTGGTCGAGCGCAGCACCCACACCTTGCGCTCGATGGGCTTGCTGGAACGCCACCTGGGCCACTTTTACAATTGGTACGACACCCTGAGCCTGAAGCCGTTGCATCCGATCTATATCTCGACGGTCGACAGCGGCAATCTGGCCGGCCACTTGCTGACGCTGCAGCCCGGCCTGGTCGAGCTGTTCGACCAGCCCATCCTCGGCGCCCAAATCGTGCACGGCATCGGCGTCACTTTCGAGATGCTGCAAGAATGCGCCGGCGCCCAGTTGCAAATCGAGTTGCAAGCCTTGCGTCCGCAATTTGTGACGTCGGCCTCGGCCTTGGCCCCGGTCACGCTGGCGCAATGGCAAAGCTATCTACAAGGCGCCGGCGCGGCGGCGCAACATCTGCTGCCGCTGGCGCTGGCCTCGGCCGACCCGGTCCAGCATATGTGGGCCGAGGCGCTGGCCAGGCAATGTGGCGCGGCGCTGGCCGAGTTGATCGAATTGGCGCCGTGGGCCGAACTCGATGCCGGCGCCGTCTTCGACGCCAACTTGGCGCGCGTGCCGACGCTGCGCGAACTGGCCAATTTCACGCCGCTGGCCAGCCCCCCGTCGGACTTGGCGCCGGCCGAGCGCGAGCGCCAGGGCCAGTTGTCGCAATTGCTGGAGCAAGGTAGCAGCAAGGCGCTCGAACGGATGCGGGCGATCGCCGAATTGGTGGCCCAGGCGCATGCCTTCGCCCAAATCGATTACGGCTTTTTGTATAATTCCGCCACCAAACTGCTGGCAATCGGCTATAACTTGAGCGAGCGCCGCCTGGACGCCAGTTACTATGATTTGCTGGCCTCGGAAGTGCGGCTGGCCAGCTTCGTGGCGATCGCGCAAGGCCAGTTGCCGCAAGAGCATTGGTTCGCCCTGGGCCGGCAATTGTGCATGGTGGCGGGCCAGCCGGTGCTGCTGTCCTGGAGCGGCTCGATGTTCGAATACCTGATGCCGCTGCTGGTGATGCCGAATTACCCGAACACCTTGCTCGACCAGACTTACCGCTCGGTGATCGCGGCCCAGATCGACTACGGCAAACAGCGCGACGTGCCGTGGGGGATTTCCGAATCGGGCTATAACACGGTCGATGCCAGCCTGAATTACCAGTACCGCGCCTTTGGCGTGCCGGGCCTGGGATTGAAGCGCGGCCTGGCCGACGACCTGGTGATCGCGCCCTATGGTTGCATGCTGGGCCTGATGGTCGAACCGGAAGCGTCGTGCCAGAATTTGCAGCGCATGCAGGCGGCCGGCTGGATGGGGCGCTACGGCTTTTACGAGGCGGTCGACTTCACGGCGGCGCGCCTGCCGCGCGGCCAGAGCAGCGCCGTGATCCGCTCCTTCATGGTGCACCACCAGGGCATGGGCTTGCTGGCCCTGAGTTATCTCTTGCACGACCGCCCGATGCAGCGCCGCTTCGAGTCCGACCCCTTGCTGCAATCGGCGCTGCTGGTGCTGCAGGAACGCACTCCGCATGCGGGTGCCTTTTACTCGAACACGGCGGAACTGGCGGCGCTGCGCAGCCCTGCCTCGGAACAAGCGATGCCGATGCGGGTGCTGACCCAGACCAGCGGCGTGGTGCCGGAGACCCAGTTGTTGTCGAACGGGCGCTACCACGTCATGGTGAGCAGCGCCGGCGGCAGTTACAGCCGCTGGAAAGACTTGGCTGTGACGCGCTGGCGCCAGGACAGCACGCGCGATAACTGGGGCAACTTCTGCTACCTGCGCGACCTCGAGGATGGCGACGTCTGGTCCACCACTTACCAGCCGACGCTGGTCGAACCGCGCAAATATGAGGTGATCTTTTCCGAAGGGCGGGCCGAGTTCCGCCGCTCCGACAAGGGCCTCGATCTGTACACTGAAATCGTGGTCTCGCCGGAAGACGACATCGAAATCCGCCGCACCCGCATCACCAACAAGTCGGAGCGGCGGCGCAGCATCGATGTCACCAGCTACGCCGAAGTGGTGATGGCGCCGGCGGCGGCCGACGCGGCCCATCCGGCGTTCAGCAAGTTGTTCGTGCAGACTGAAATCCTGCGCCAGGAAAACGCCATCCTGTGCACGCGCCGGCCCCGTTCCAAGGGCGAGCACATGCCGTGGATGTTGCACCTGATGAGCTTGCATGACGGCGTCGCCGAGGAAGTCTCGTTTGAAACCGACCGGGCCCGCTTCATCGGTCGCGGCAACAGCACGCTGCACCCGCGCGCGCTGCAAGAGGGCGGTGCGCTGGAGGGCGGCGAAGGTTCGGTGCTGGACCCGGTGGTGGCGGTGCGCTACCGCATCACGCTGGAGCCGGACCAGGTGGTCACGCTCGACATCGTGACGGGCATGAGCGACACGCGCGAGGCGGCGCTGCACTTGATCGACAAATACCAGGACCGCCACCTGGCCGACCGCGTCTTCGAACTGGCCTGGACCCACAGCCAGGTGGTGCTGCGCCAACTCAACGCCAGCGAGGCGGACGCCCAGTTGTACGGGCGCCTGGCCAACCATGTGATTTACCCGAACGCGGCACTGCGCGCCGACGCCGCCATCCTGGCCAAGAACCAGCGCGGCCAGTCCGGCCTGTGGGCGTATGCGATTTCGGGCGACTTGCCGATCGTGCTATTGCAAATCAAGGACCCGGCCAATATCGAGCTGGTGCGCCAACTGGTGCAGGCGCACGCCTATTGGCGCCTGAAGGGCCTGGTGGTCGACCTGGTGATCTGGTATGAAGACTTGACCGGTTACCGTCAATTGCTGCACGAGCAAATCATGGGCTTGATCGCCTCCGGCAACGACGCCCAGGCAATCGACCGGCCGGGCGGCATCTTCGTGCGCCTGGCCGAGCAGATCGGCCATGAAGACCGGATCTTACTGCAGACGGTGGCGCGGGTGATCCTCAGCGACAGCCGCGGCACCCTGGCCGAGCAAATCAAGCGTCCAGCGCCGCCGGCCTTGCGCATGCCGCCGCTGCTTCCCGACAGCCGCAGCGATGGCCGCGCGCGCGCGCCCGAGGCGGCGCCGCGCGCGCTGATCCTGGCCAACGGCCAGGGCGGTTTCACGCCCGACGGGCGCGAATATGTGATCACGCTCGGCGCTGGCGAGCAGACTCCGGCGCCCTGGTCGAACGTGCTGGCCAACGCCCAGTTCGGCAGCGTCGTGTCCGAGAGCGGACAAGCCTATACCTGGCATGAAAACGCCCATGAATTCCGCCTCACGCCGTGGCATAACGACCCGGTCTCGGACGGCAGCGGCGAAGCGTTTTATCTGCGCGACGAGCAGAGCGGCCGCTTCTGGTCGCCCAGCGCCTTGCCGGCGCGCGGCGAAGGCGAGTATGTGACGCGCCACGGCTTCGGCTACAGCGTCTTCGAGCATAGCGAAGCGGGCATGTATTCCGAGCTGTGCACCTATGTCGCGCTGGATGCGGCGCTCAAGTATTCGGTGCTGACGGTGCGCAACGATACGGATGTCACGCGGCGCCTGTCGGCCACCGGCTATGTCGAATGGGTGCTGGGCGATATGCGGGCCAAGTCGAATATGCATATCGTGACCGAGGTCGACGCGGCCAGCGGTGCGCTCTTCGCCCGCAATGCCTACAATACGGAATTCTCGGGCCGGGTTGGCTTCTTCAGCAGCGACGCCGGCGCCCGCAGCGTCACGTGCGACCGCAATGAATTCATCGGCCGCAACGGCAGCCTGGCCAGGCCGGCGGCGCTGCGCCGCCAGCGCCTGTCCGGCAAGACCGGCAGCGGACTCGATCCCTGCGCCGCGATCCAGGTGCCGTTCGAGCTCTTGCCCGGCCAGCAGCGCGAAATCGTCTTCGTGGTCGGGGTCGGCGGGCGCCGCAACGCCGACGCCAGCAGCCTGGTGCAGCGCTACCACGGCGCCGCCGTGGCCCAGGAAGAATTGGAAAAAGTGCGTCAGCACTGGCGCCGCACGCTGGGCGCGGTGCAGATCGAGACGCCCGAGCCGGAACTCGACGTGCTGGCAAACGGCTGGCTGATGTACCAGACCATCGCCTGCCGCCTCTGGGCGCGCAGCGGCTATTACCAGTCTGGCGGCGCCTTCGGCTTCCGCGACCAGTTGCAAGACGCGATGGCGATGATCCACACGGCGCCGCATTTGTTGCGCGAGCACTTGCTGCTGTGCGCCGGCCACCAGTTCGTCGAGGGCGACGTGCTGCATTGGTGGCATCCGCCATCCGAGCGCGGGGTGCGCACCCATTGTTCCGACGATTACCTGTGGCTGCCGCTGGCCGTTTGCCGCTACGTGGTGGCCAGCGGCGACCTGGCCGTGCTCGATGAAAGCGCGCCATTCCTGGAAGGGCGCGCCGTCAAGCCCGACGAGGATTCGTATTACGATTTGCCGGGCCGCGCCAGCCAGTCGGCCAGTCTGTACGAGCATTGCGTGCGCGCCATCCGGCATGGCTTGCGCTTCGGCCAGCATGGCTTGCCCTTGATGGGTTCTTGCGACTGGAACGACGGCATGGACAAGGTGGGCGAACATGGCCAGGGCGAGAGCGTCTGGCTGGCCTTCTTCCTGTTTGACGTGTTGCGCCGCTTCGCCGACGTGGCGCAACTGCGCGGCGACACGGCATTCGCCGACTCGTGCCGCGCCGAAGCGGCCAAGCTGGCCGCCAATGTGGAAAGCAAGGCGTGGGATGGCCTGTGGTACCGGCGCGCCTATTTCGACGATGGCACCCCGCTCGGCTCGCTGCAAAACGACGAATGCCAGATCGATTCGATCTCGCAAAGCTGGGGCGTGCTGTCGGGCGCGGCCGACCCGGTGCGGGTGCGCGGCGCGATGCGCGAAGTCGACGCCCGCCTGGTGCGGCGCGACGCCGGCTTGATCCAGTTGCTCGACCCGCCGTTCGACAAGGGCGCATTGAATCCTGGTTATATCCGTGGCTACGTGCCAGGCGTGCGCGAGAATGGCGGCCAGTACACCCATGCCGCGATCTGGACCGCGATGGCGTTTGCCGAACTGGGCGACGGCGAGCGGGCCTGGGAATTGCTGCGCATGATCAACCCGGTGCGCCATGGCGCCACGGCGGAAGGCAGCGCGCGCTACAAGGTCGAGCCGTATGTGGTCACGGCCGACGTGTACGCAGTGGCGCCGCACGTGGGGCGGGGCGGCTGGAGCTGGTACACAGGTTCCTCGGGCTGGATGTACCGCCTGATCATCGAGTCTTTGCTGGGGGTAAACCTGGCGGCGGGCACGCTGACCCTGACGCCGCGCATGCCGGCCGAATGGAATGGTTTCCGCTTGCGCTACACCTACCGCAGCGCCAGTTACGTGATCGATATCGTGCGGGTGGCGTCGTTTGACGCCGGCTTGACGCTCGATGGCGTGGTGCAAGACGGCAATGTGCTCGCGCTGACCGACGACGGTCGCGAACACGCGGTGCAATTGCGGGTGACGGCCTGAAGCGGCATCTATAAGGAAAAACGGCCCGGGCGCCAGCGCGAACGCAGGCGGGACCGGGCCGTCAAGCTGGCAGCGTCATGCGCTGCCAGGGAAAACCTCGCTTAGGCTTCCGGCGAGGCGGACCAGGGCGGGGCTTTTTGTTGCTTGCCGCCAGCCAGCACCATCACGCCGGCGCCCAGCAACAACATGATGTAGGGCGATGGCAGCGGGGTTGGCTCGGCCGGGGCCTTGCCGTAAGCGTTGGCGGCATCGCGCGCATCAACCGCGCGCAGCTTGAAATCGGCCAGCGATTGGTAGTGCCGCGCTTGAAAATCGCTATTGTTGGCCTGTGCCAGCAGAGCCGTGCCGTCACGCGCGTTGTTCGCATAGGCATGGTGTTCTTGCGGCGCGGATAAAATAATCGGAACCGCACAGGCGTTGCCAACTGCAGCGGCGGCCAGCAGAATGGCCGCAACCACAAGTTTTCCATCTAATTGCATAATTTCCTCAAGCTATATTGATTTTGTACATCTAATAACCATATTATAACTTAGCAAGATTGCTCGTTCTGTACGCCAACGCACGTAATGGCGAAAAAAATGTTGCAGTGCACACTGTTGCCGTCGTGCACGATGGCTTGGGCCGCGCAGCGCCGCCCACAGCTTTCCTGCGTCGGCCCCGACTTGCGGGCCGACGCAGGAAAGTGGCCGCTAAAAACCGAAATGCGCACCCGCGCCAAGCAGCGTCGCCAGGCCCAGCAGGGCAAATACGGCGGCGGCGATGCCATGCACCAGGCGCAGCGGAACCTTGTTGGCGATCCGCTCGCCCAGATACACGGCCGGCACATTGGCCAGCATCATGCCGAAAGTGGTGCCGGCTACCACCGCGACGATATTGCTGTAGCGGGCCGCCAGCGCGACGGTGGCGATTTGCGTCTTGTCGCCCATTTCCGCCATGAAAAACGCGATCAGCGTGGTCAGGAAGACGCCATACTTGGCCAGTTTGGCATCGTCTTCATCGATCTTGTCGGGAATCAGGGTCCAGGCCGCCATCGCCAGGAAAGACAGGCCCAGCACCCAGCGCAGCACGTCCGGCCCCAGCAGGGCCGTGACCCATGCGCCCAGCGCGGCCGCGAAAGTATGGTTGGCAACCGTGGCCACAAAGATCGCCAGCACGATGGGCAAGGGTTTGCGGAATTTGGCGGCCAGCAAGAAGGCGAGCAACTGGGTTTTGTCGCCGATTTCAGCGAGGGCGACGATGCCCGAGGAGACGAGAAATGCTTCCATGATAGTGTCAGAGAGGTACGCGGGCCGGACGATTAACCAATGATCCAAGGGCGACTCCGGCCCATGCGGCCGCCCTTTGATCAATGGTCTCGTCAAGTTTTTCAACCACTTGCACCATGGCCTGCGGGCCAATCATGTTGATGCAAGTTCTTTCGCGCTGGGCGAAAGACGACTACTCCCCAATGTTCAGTGCATATGATACCAGAATTGGGCCGGGCCAGCCGCTTCTGGACCTGTCGCCGGACCGGTGCTATTGTGCCTGCGCCGCCGGAACTGGCACATGATCACTTATCGGAGACTACCCATGCCCAAATGCTTAGCCGTATCCATCTTGCTGGCCTTGGCCGGCGCCTGCCCGCCGCTGCTGGCGGCGCCCGCCAGCGCGCAGGCCGTGCCGGCGTTCCAGCTCGAACGCGATGTCGCCAGCGTCATGAAGACCTTCGACGTGCCGGGCCTGGCGATTGCCATCGTCAAGGATGGCAAGCTCATTACCGCCAGCGGCTTCGGCGTGCGCAAACTGGGCCAGGCGGCCCCGGTCGACGGGCGCACCCTGTTTGAAGTGGCATCCAATTCCAAGGCGTTCACGGCCGCCGCATTGGCCATGTTGGTCGACGAGGGCAGGCTGGCCTGGGACGATCCCGTCACCAAGCATTTACCCGGCTTCCAGATGTACGACCCCTACGTCAGCAAGACGATGACGGTGCGCGACTTGCTGACCCACCGCAGCGGCCTCGGTCTGGGCGCCGGCGACTTGCTGTGGTGGCCGAGCACCACGTTCTCGACCGATGAGATCATTGAAAAGCTGCGCTATATCCGGCCCGCGACCAGCTTCCGCAATAATTACGCCTACGATAATCTGCTATATATCGTGGCCGGGAAAATCGTCGCCGACAAGGCCGGCAAGCCGTGGGGCGCGGCGATCCGCGAGCGCATCCTGGCGCCGCTTGGTATGAACGACAGCACCACCAGCCTGGCCGAGAACGCGGGAAATGCCAACCTGGCCCACGCGCACAGCAAAATCGATGGCAAGGTCGCCGCCGTGAAAGCGATGCCGGTGCCGAACGCGGTCGGCGCGGTCGGCATCAACAGCAATGCGCAAGACCTGGCGAAATGGATGATGGTGCTGCTCGACGGCGGCCGCATCGACGCCGGCAAGGATGCGCGCCTGTTCAGCGAGGCCCAGGGCCGCGAAATGTGGAGCGCGCAGACGCCGATCAAGATCGTCGAGCCGAAGCCGGCGCTGGCCGCTACCAGGCCGAATTTCAATGCCTATGGACTGGGCTTCAATTTGCGCGATTACAAGGGCATGAAGCTGGTGCTGCACGGCGGCGCGCTGCAGGGATTTTTTTCGCGCATCGTGATGGTGCCGGAGGCGAAGCTGGGCATCGCCATACTGAGCAACGCCGAAAGCTCGGGCGCCCTGACGGCGCTGCAATGGCGCTTGCTGGACCAGTACCTGAACTTGCCGCCCAGCGACTGGATCGGCATCGTCGCCAAGGCCGAGCAAGAACAGCACCGCGAAGAATTGCAGAAGCAGGGCGCGGCGGGCGCCGCGCGCGCGGCGCGTTCGCAGCCTTCGCTGCCGCTGGCGGCCTATGACGGCCAATACCAGGATCCCTGGTACGGCAAGGTGACGATACGCCAGGAAGGCAAGCGCCACATCCTGAGCTTTGCCGGCACGCCCGACCTGAGCGGCGAGCTGGAACACTGGCAGCACGACAGCTTCATTGTGCGCTGGAAAGAGCGCAATTTCAACGCCGATGCCTACGTCAGCTTCGCGCTCAATCCGGACGGCAGCATCGAGCGCATGAAGATGGCGCCGATTTCGGCCGAGACCGATTTCAGCTTTGACTTCGGCGACTTGAACTTCACGCCGCTCAAGGCGGACAAAGCCAAGTTACCTTGAGCGCTTAGCTGCCGGCCCAGGCCTTGACATAGTCGGGCGTCGCCATCCCCGCCTGCGCTTCGGCCAGCGGCGCGCCGCGGCTTTGCGCCAGTGGCAGCACGCCGGCCCATACCGCCTGCGCCATGTCTTCTGGGTCGTCCTTGGGCGGGCCGCTACGCACCTTGGCCGCCGCTTCCGCCAGCGCGATCCGCAGCACGCTGGTGGCGGCGTATTCCTTGTCGTTGCCAGCCCGCACCTGGGCCTGGCGGCCGGGCGCCAGCTTGTCCATCAGCGCATCCATCGCGGCACGCTTGGCGGCGTCGTCGGCGACGCTTTCAAAGCGGCCGTAAATCATGACGGAGCGGTAATTCATGGTGTGATTGAAGGCCGAGCGGGCCAGCACCAGGCCGTCAAGGTGGGTGATGCCGATGCAGGCGTCCACTTGCAACAGGCGCTTGAGCATGCGGCTGCCATTCGAGCCATGGATGTATAAATACGCGCCGACGCGCCAGCAGACGGTGGGGATATTGTGGCTATCCTGCCCGTCGTGGAAGGCGACATGGCACAGGTAGGCGGCATCGACAATCGCCTGCACGGTGGCGGCGTCGTAGGTGGCCAATTCGGCGCTGCGGCGCACGCGGGTGCGCGCGCCGGGTGCTGCGGTAATCTCGGACATCGTGTGGTGCTCCCTAAGTGAGTCCGCAATATAATCGCTCTCTGGCTCTGGTAAAAGATCCAGGACTATCTTAATTTTTAGGGCCACGAATGGATTACGCGCTACTGACTTCAACCTTTTTCCACGAACACCGCCAGCATGGCTGGTCGCGCCAGCGCCTGCTGCACGAAGCCTTACGCGCGGCGATCCGCAGCGGCCGGCTGGGCGCCGGCACGCGCCTGGTGGCCACGCGCGCGCTGGCGGCCGAACTGGGGCTGGCGCGCAATACCGTGCTGTACGCCTATGAGCAATTAGCCAGCGAGGGTTATGTCACGTCGGACCGGCGCGGCACCGTGGTGGCCGATGTGGTGAGGGCGCCGGCGGCCGTTGCCGGCGTCGGCGCGCCGTACGCCGCTCTGGCGCGCAGGGTGGGCGATTTGCGCGGCGACATGGGCGCTGAAAATCAGAGCGCGGCCTTTGCGCCCGGGGTGCCGGCATTGGCCGATTTTCCGCTGACCCTGTGGCGGCGCATGCTGGAGCGGGCCTGGCGCGCGCAGACGCCGGACCAGCTCAATTACGCCGAGCCGGCCGGCCAGGCGCCGCTGCGCGAAGCCATCGCCGAGCATTTGCGGGCCGCCCGTGGCGTGCTGTGCGAGGCGTCCCAGGTCTTCATCACGGACGGCACCCAGAGCAGCCTGGACCTGTGCGCGCATGCCTTTGCCGACCAGGGCGAGACAGTATGGCTGGAAAACCCCGGCTATCCCGGTGCGCTGGCGGCCTGCCGCAGCGCCGGCCTGGCCGTCGCCGGCATCGCGGTCGATGCGGACGGCATCGCGCCCTGCGCGCGCGACTGGCGCGAGCGGCCGCCGCGGCTGATCTATGTGACGCCCTCGCACCAGTATCCGACCGGCGGCGTGCTGACGCTGGCGCGGCGCCTGGCCCTGATCGACGGCGCGCGCGCGGCCGGCGCCCTGATCATCGAGGATGACTATGACAGCGAGTTCCGGCATGACGGCGCGCCGCTGTCGGCCATGCAGGGGCTGGCGCCGGATGCGCCGGTGCTCTACCTTGGCACTTTCAGCAAGACCATGTTCCCGGCACTGCGGATCGGCTTCATGGTGGTGCCGCAAAGCCTGGCGGCGGGGCTGGCGCGGGTGCGCGCGCAGTCGGGCGCGCACGGGCGCGTGGCCGAGCAACTGGCGCTGGCCGAATTCCTGCGCAGCGGCCAGTTTGCGCTGCATCTGCGGCGCATGCGCCGTCTGTACCGCCAGCGCCGCGACGCCTTGGCGGCGGCGCTGGCATTGCATCTGGGCGCGCTGGCGAGCTTGCATGGCGGCTCGGCCGGCATGCACCTGGCGCTGCGCCTGGCCGCCGGCGCGCCGTCCGACGTCGCATTGAGTGCGCTGGCGCTGCGCCGTGGCCTGGTGGTGCCGGCCCTGAGCGCGCATGCGACCGGCGCCGGTGGCGAGGCCTGGAATGGCTTCATGCTCGGCTACGCGCAAGTGCCGGCCGAGCGCATGGATGGCCTGGCGCGGCAACTGGCGGCGCTGCTGCGCGAACAATGGACGATTGGGGCTATTGCTGGTCCAGCATCCACGCCTTCAATCCCGTGACCCAGGACTTGGCGGGCAGGTTCATGCGGCGCTTGATGCCGGCGGCCCGTTCGAACAACACGCTGAAGTCGAGCTGGGGCGATTGCTTGAAGGCCAGCACGACGATGTTTTCGTCGTGTATTTCCGGCACCCACACCACTGCGTCGAACACTTGTTCCATCGCCTGCAGGTTCTTGTCGTAGCTGGCAAAGTCGCCGAAAACATTGGTGGTCATGATGCCGCCTGCCGTCAGGCAGTCGCTGCAAGCCTGGTAAAACTCGGGCGTGTCGAGCACCGGGCCGCGCGCCTGTTCGTCATATAAGTCCACTTGCAAGATGTCGACGCTGGCCCGGTTGGCCGGATCGAGCACGAAGTCCAGCGCATTCATTTCCAGCACGTTGAGGCGCGCGTCGTTGGGCGGCAGCGCGAATTGGGCCGCGCAAATGGCGATCACGTTCGGGTTCAATTCGACCGCCGTCACGCGCGCATCGGCAAAGCGGCGGTAACAGAATTTGGTCAGCGCGGCGCTGCCTAGTCCGAGTTGCACGACATGCTGCGGCTGTTCATTGAACAGCATCCACATCATCATCATCTGAACATATTCGAGTTCGATCGCATCGGGCTTGGCGATGCGCATCGCGCCCTGCACCCATGGCGTGCCCAGGTGCATATAACGGATGCCGCGCAATTCGGTGACGGTGGTGGGGGGATGGCCAGGCTGCGCGAAGGCGGCGTTGCCGTATAGCTCGGCGGAAGTGTTATGCATGGCGTTCATCAAAGTCGTGTGAGCCCGAGTTTAACAGTTGCGCGCCGGCTTGCCCGCGCCGGCTTCCCGTTTGCAAAGGCGCGATGTTTCAACGCGCAAAATGGCAACGCGATTGGCGTCGCCAGCACGGGGCCGGCCAGGCTGGCGGCGCGCGCCTATTTGTCTTGCGCCATCGGTTTGTTCTTGTCGATCACTTCGCGGCAATCGCCCTTGATGATGGCATTGTCGTAATTGGTCCAGCCGTAGCTGTCGACGTAGCGCTTGTGCTGCTTGAATTGCTGGTTCACGAAGCTCCAGTCCAGATGGTCGCCGGGATAGCGGATATCGCCCATGTCGAGCAGGGTGTGGAACATGTTTTCCGTTGCCAGCCGCGCCTTGCGGTGACGTAGCAGTTGCGCCACTTTTTCCGGGTAGCGTTGCTGGAACTGGTCCGAATACCAGACCAGGGACGGTACATGGAATTCAAATTGCGTGTTATGGCCGTGGAAGGCCAGCTTGCAGCTGCCGTCGTACAGGGTTTGCCCGTGGTCGGCCACATACATCATCGACGTCAATTGGCCGCTTCCTTTCAGGGTGTCGATCACTTGCGCCAGGAACCAGTCGGTATACAAGATAGAGCTGTCGTAGCTGTTGTTGAGCTGTGGCTTGATCTTGGTGTCGGTGTAGACCGGCTTGTCGACGCCGAACAGCGAGGGTTGCCATTTGTCGAAGCTTTTCGGGTAACGCTGGCTGTAATTCCAGTGGCTACCCAGCGAATGGAGCACGATCAGCTTTTTCGGGGCCGGATCGGCCAGCGCGTTTTTCAGCGGATCGAGCAAGATCTGGTCGAAATTGGAATTGTTGGTGAAGCCGCCCAGGTTGAGGAACTGGATCACGTCGGCTTCTTTCGCGAACACCGACACCGGGGTGTCGAACTGGCCGAATGAAATCTGGTTCGACAGCCAGTAAGTCTTGAAGCCCGCTTCCTTGTAGGCGGTCAGGAAGGATTTTTCGGAAAAGCCATCTTTCAGGCTTTGCGTGGCCGGCTTGCGCGAAATGATCACCGGCACCGACAGGCGCGTCGCGGAAACCGAGGTGATGATGTCGGGCAGGGTCACCAGATTGGCTTCCTGCTGCAGCAGCGGGTTGGTGGCGCGCTCGTAGCCGTTCAAGCTCCAGCGGTCGTAGCGCGATGATTCGCCGATCACCATGATCACCACTTCCGGCCGGGTGTTGGCGCTGGCCTGGTGCGCGCCAAAGGTGAATTTGCTGCTGCGCAAGCTGAGTTCGGACAGGTATTTGCGCTCCTTGTAAAAGTCGACGCCGCGCGCCATCAAGCCGAAGGGCCACGAATTGCTGAACGCGTCGAAGTCGAACGGTTGCCTGGCCCAGTGCGGCAGGCGCGCCAGTTTCATGCTGGTGCGGTGGGCGCCCGGCGTGCTGGCCGCGCTCGGGTCGGCGCTGGCGTCGTCGTCGTCGACCTCGTCTTCGTCGTCGCTGGCGCTGTCGCCGAAGCCGGAGGCGGCCACGCCGGACGCGGCCTTGCGCGCGGACGCGGACGCGGACGCGGACGCCGAGATCGAAGCGAACGCCAAGGTGGAAGCCGGGGCCTTGGCGTGGATGCCGAATTCGTCGCCGTAAGCCCAGAGTCCGCCAATCAAGGCCAGCGCCGCCAGCGCCACCCAGCGCGAGGCGTCGTTCCAGTCGAGGTCGCGGGTGCCGCGCGCCAGGCGCCAGGTGACGCTCCACCAGACGATCACGCCCAGCATCACGCCCAGCATCAGCCAGATTTTCTGGCCGAGGAATTCGAGCGATTCGCGCGCGCTGGTTTCGGCGATGATGCCCAGGTGGTGGGTCGAGATGCCCTGGCCGTAGTAGGTGAACAGGTAAAGTTCCGTCGGCAAGGCCAGGAAGGCTGGGATCAGCAGCCAGTGAAAGCAGGCCGGGCGCTTGCACAGGGCCCAGGCGGCCATCCACGCCAGCGCTTCCACGCCCAGCATGCGCAGCGGCCGATCGAAATGCTTACCCAATAAGACAGGCATGAAGGGCACGGCCGACAACAGGGCGTAAGTCAACAGGATGAAGAGATTGGCGGGGCGAAGCAGGAAGCGCATAAAGACAGACGGAAGAAAAATGTGCGTCATTATCCGGCCTTTTGGCGCTGCGGCGCGTCCGCTATCTGCAAAATAGCGCGCAAGGCTCACGCAAGCCGGTTCGCGTGCTGAAAATTTCACCAGCAAAAGCCGTAAACTGATTGACCATATGGAATGTGGGGTCTATACTCGCGAGTTCTCGAATTTATTCTGCACATCGTATACGCCTTCTTCCTTGCTCTTCAATAGCTCGGGCCTGGCGTCGGGCGGTGGCGGTGAAAACGGGACTAGGTTTTAGTCCCCGGGTATCTGCCCGGGTTATCAATCGTGGTAATTTTGTTGGATTTATAACGATGCCAACCATCAATCAGTTGATTCGCCAGCCGCGTGTTTCCGTACGCGTCAAGAGCAAATCGCCGGCGCTGGAAAACAGCCCGCAAAAACGTGGCGTCTGCACACGTGTTTACACAACGACTCCAAAGAAGCCAAACTCGGCTCTGCGTAAAGTCGCCAAAGTTCGCTTGACCAACGGTTTCGAAGTCATTTCGTACATCGGCGGTGAAGGCCATAACCTGCAAGAGCATAGTGTTGTGCTGTTGCGCGGTGGCCGCGTCAAGGATTTGCCGGGTGTGCGTTACCATATGGTTCGCGGCGCCCTCGATACCCAAGGCGTGAAAGACCGTAAGCAATCGCGTTCGAAATACGGTACCAAAAAGGCTAAGGCCGGCAAGAAGTAATACCCAAGTTTCGCTGAGTCGTAGTTAACTAAGTGAATGTAGTCGACCGCATTTGGTCGAGTAAGTGGAAGACTATGATGGTCGTCCGCGAGTGTGCCAATAGTGCGCACGCTCAACTGAAGATTGAAAGGAATTGATATGCCACGTCGTCGTGAAGTACCCAAGCGGGAAATCTTGCCAGATCCAAAATTCGGCAACACTGATGTCGCGAAATTCGTGAACGTTCTGATGCTGTCCGGTAAAAAATCGGTCGCAGAAAACATCATCTACGGTGCTTTCGAGCACATCAAAGCAAAATCGGGCAAAGATCCGCTCGAAGTGTTCGCTACCGCGATCAACAACGCCAAGCCATTGGTTGAGGTGAAATCCCGTCGCGTCGGTGGTGCAAACTACCAGGTGCCGGTTGAAGTTCGCCCAGTCCGTCGTATGGCTCTGTCGATGCGTTGGTTGCGCGAAGCCGCGAACAAGCGCAGCGAAAAATCCATGCCACAACGCTTAGGCGGTGAGTTGATGGAAGCGGCTGAAAGCCGCGGCGGCGCCATGAAAAAACGCGATGAAGTCCATCGCATGGCTGAAGCGAATAAAGCGTTCTCGCATTTCCGCTTCTAATATAAAGCCAGTTCCCGCAAGGGAGCTGTCAGTATCTGTTGTTCGAGGCCGGGCTCATTTTTGTAAAAAAATGCTGCCCGGTTTTGTCCATTCATTTAGGATTAATTATGGCCCGCAAGACCCCCATTGAGCGCTACCGCAATATCGGTATTTCCGCTCACATCGATGCAGGTAAGACGACCACCACCGAACGCGTGCTGTTCTACACCGGCGTCAATCACAAGATTGGTGAAGTTCATGATGGCGCCGCCACCATGGATTGGATGGAGCAAGAGCAGGAACGCGGTATCACGATTACGTCCGCCGCGACGACTTGCTTCTGGAAAGGGATGGCTAACAATTTCCCTGAGCATCACATCAACATCATCGACACCCCGGGCCACGTCGACTTCACGATTGAAGTCGAACGTTCGATGCGCGTGTTGGATGGCGCCTGCATGGTTTACTGTGCGGTCGGCGGTGTGCAGCCACAATCGGAAACGGTATGGCGCCAGGCTAACAAGTACAAAGTGCCGCGTCTGGCCTTCGTCAACAAGATGGACCGTACCGGCGCCAACTTCTTCAAGGTCTACGAGCAAATGCGCGCGCGCCTGAAGGCTAACCCGATTCCTCTGCAGATTCCTATCGGCGCGGAAGAGAACTTCCTGGGCGTGGTCGATCTGGTCAAGATGAAGGCTATCTATTGGGACGACGCGTCCCAAGGGATGAAGTTCGACTACCGCGAAATCCCTGCAGAGCTGGCTGAACAAGCCGCCGAGTGGCGCGAGAAGATGGTCGAAGCCGCCGCTGAAGCTTCCGAAGAGCTGATGAACAAATACCTCGACGAAGGCGATTTGACGGAAGACGAAATCAAGATGGCGCTGCGTCAACGCACCATCGCGTCGGAAATCGTCCCGATGATGTGCGGCACCGCCTTCAAGAACAAGGGCGTGCAAGCCATGTTGGATGGCGTCATCGAATATCTGCCGTCGCCGGTCGATATCAAGCCGGTGCAAGGCTTGGATGAAGACGATCAGCCGACCGAGCGTAAAGCTGAAGACACCGAGAAGTTTTCGGCGCTGGCATTCAAGATCATGACCGATCCATTCGTCGGCCAATTGATTTTCTTCCGCGTCTATTCCGGTTCGATCAAGTCGGGCGACACCGTCTACAATCCGATCAAGGGCAAGAAAGAACGCCTTGGCCGTATTTTGCAGATGCATGCGAACCAACGCGAAGAAATCAAGGAAGTGCACGCTGGCGACATCGCCGCAGCGGTTGGTCTGAAAGACGCGACCACCGGCGAAACCTTGTGCGATCCAAGCTCGATCATCACGCTCGAACGCATGGTCTTCCCTGAGCCGGTGATTTCGCAAGCTGTCGAGCCTAAGACCAAGGCCGACCAGGAACGCATGGGCCTGGCGCTGAACCGTCTGGCACAAGAAGATCCTTCCTTCCGCGTGAAAACGGATGAAGAATCGGGCCAGACCATCATCGGTGGTATGGGCGAGTTGCATCTGGAAATTATCGTCGACCGCATGAAACGTGAGTTCAACGTCGAAGCGACCGTCGGCAAGCCACAAGTTGCTTACCGCGAAACGATCCGCAAAGTGTGCGAAGAGTCCGAAGGCAAGTTCGTCAAGCAATCCGGTGGTCGTGGTCAATACGGTCACGTGGTCTTGAAAATCGAGCCGCAAGAACCGGGCAAGGGTTTTGAATTCGTTGACGCGATCAAGGGCGGCACCGTGCCACGCGAATACATCCCTGCAGTTGAAAAGGGTGTGCGCGACACGCTGACTTCGGGTGTGATGGCTGGTTATCCAGTGGTCGACGTCAAGGTCACGCTGTTCTTCGGTTCTTACCATGATGTCGATTCGAACGAAAATGCGTTCCGCATGGCCGCTTCGATGGCATTCAAGGATGGTTGCCGCAAAGCGTCGCCAGTCATTCTGGAGCCGATGATGTCGGTTGAAGTCGAAACGCCGGAAGACTATGCCGGTACCGTGATGGGCGACTTGTCGTCGCGTCGTGGTATGGTGCAAGGTATGGATGAAATTGCTGGCGGTGGCGGCAAGATCATCAAGGCCGAAGTGCCATTGTCGGAAATGTTTGGCTACTCGACCTCGTTGCGTTCCGCAACCCAAGGCCGGGCGACTTACTCGATGGAATTCAAGCACTATTCGGAAGCGCCGAAGCATGTGACTGAAGCGATCGTCAGCTCCAAAGCCAAGTAATATGCAATTCCGGGCCGGCTTCCACGAGAATGCCGGCCCGCACATTTAAATCATTGTTTTAAGGAAGAATATTATGGCAAAAGGTAAATTCGAACGGACCAAGCCGCACGTCAACGTCGGCACCATCGGTCACGTCGATCACGGTAAAACCACGCTGACGGCTGCTATCGCAACTGTTCTGGCTAAAAAATTCGGCGGCGAAGCCAAAGCATACGACCAGATCGATGCGGCACCGGAAGAAAAAGCGCGCGGTATCACCATCAACACCGCCCACGTCGAGTACGAAACCGCAGCGCGTCACTACGCTCACGTTGACTGCCCAGGCCATGCCGATTACATCAAAAACATGATTACCGGCGCAGCGCAGATGGATGGCGCGATCCTGGTATGTTCCGCAGCCGACGGCCCGATGCCGCAAACGCGCGAACACATCTTGTTGGCCCGCCAAGTTGGCGTTCCATACATCATCGTGTTCCTGAACAAGTGCGACCTGGTCGACGATGCAGAATTGCTGGAACTGGTTGAAATGGAAGTGCGCGAGCTGTTGTCGAAATACGACTTCCCTGGCGACGATGTACCGATCATCAAAGGTTCGGCACGTATGGCGCTGGAAGGCGTTGAAGGCGAAATGGGCGTTGACGCCATCATGCGTCTGGCCGATGCGCTTGACAACTACATCCCTACGCCAGAGCGCGCAATCGATGGCGCCTTCCTGATGCCAGTCGAAGACGTGTTCTCGATCTCGGGTCGCGGTACTGTTGTGACCGGTCGTATCGAACGCGGTATCGTCAAAGTCGGCGAAGAAATTGAAATCATCGGCATCACCGATACCGTCAAAACCACTTGCACCGGCGTGGAAATGTTCCGCAAGTTGCTCGATCAAGGTATGGCCGGCGACAACGTTGGTTTGCTGTTGCGCGGTACCAAGCGCGAAGACGTTCAGCGCGGTCAAGTCTTGGCCAAGCCGGGTTCGATCAAACCGCATAACCATTTCACCGGCGAGATCTATGTCTTGTCGAAAGATGAAGGCGGCCGTCATACACCGTTCTTCAACAACTATCGTCCACAGTTCTACTTCCGCACAACGGACGTGACTGGTTCGATCGAGTTGCCAGCAGACAAAGAAATGGTCATGCCAGGCGATAACGTGTCGATCACCGTCAAGTTGATCAACCCGATCGCGATGGAAGAAGGTCTGCGCTTCGCTATCCGCGAAGGCGGCCGTACCGTCGGCGCCGGCGTGGTTGCAAAAATCATCGCTTAATTGTTAAGTTAGCGATGTGACAGGGCCGGCTCGCGCCGGCCTTGTTGTATTAAAGTTGTTGTATCAAACTTGCGGGCCGCTATGTTTTTCACCGGCTTCGGTGCTATCATGTCGACCCCAAGCTTTCATTCATTGCCGCGCGTGTCAACTGCGCCCGGTTCGTTCTTTTAAGGAAATACCATGTCTGCACCAAATCAAAAAATCCGCATCCGCCTGAAAGCTTTCGATTACAAACTGATCGATCAATCGGCGCTGGAAATCGTTGAAACAGCCAAGCGCACCGGCGCAGTCGTCAAGGGTCCAGTACCTTTGCCTACCCGCATCCAGCGTTTCGACGTTCTGCGTTCGCCGCACGTCAACAAGACTTCGCGCGATCAGTTTGAAATCCGTACCCACCAACGCCTGATGGACATCGTCGACCCAACGGATAAAACCGTTGATGCGCTGATGAAGCTGGATTTGCCGGCTGGCGTTGACGTCGAAATCAAACTGCAATAATTGTCTGTCAGCGGGCGGGGTGTCCCGCCAGCAAATTGGGGCCGGGCCGGTTCGCCATCAAGCGAATCAGCCCGGCCCCAATTTTTTGCGCGTCCGCTATGCTTTGCGGCGGATCGCGCCCAGCAGCAGCAAGCCGGCGCCCAGCATGGCGTAGCTGGCCGGCTCGGGTACGGCCGAGAGAGCGTTCGCGCCGGTGCCCCAGGAAACATTGAGCTTTACGCTCTGTACGCTATCGCTGGTGTTCGAGTAAAAGAGCAAAAAATCGTCGCTAAAGCCCGGCTCGTTAGCAAGTCGATTGATCGATGCGGTTTTGGTAAAAAGGGTAAGTAAGCCGTAGGGAGGGGCGAAATTATTTGTCAGGCTCACATAGACATTGCCGAAGGCCGTAAACTCCGGACTGGTATACCCCCCGGACTTGTTTGCCCAGCCTGCGGCATGTCCCGAGATCGATAGCGCCGTGTGCGGCTGTATGGCAAGGTCGAACAAGGAGCCAGAGAAGCTATTGACCGCGCGCGGCTGGCCGCGCTGTGCGTCAACCTGGAGTTGCGTCGTTCCCGCGCCCCAGACGCCGTCCACGCTGGCCGAGGTGTCCGAGAAGTCGTCACTGACGTGGGTGGTGAAGGGGCCCCGGTCGAAATGCTCCTGATTTTTCAGGTCGTTTGCCGGGGCCGGAGTTTCAATGCTGCTTCCCATAAAGCCAAAGTCAAAGCGTGAAACGAAACCGGCCGCTTGTCCGTCGCCGGGGGTGAGGTCAACGACGTTGAATTGGATGTCCGATACGCTGGCGCCGGCATTGACGTGGACGCCGGCGCTGGCCGCGTTTGATGCGAGCGTCAAGCCCGCGCAAAGGATGCCGCTTGTAATTTTGAGTAGTGTCTGCATGATGTCGTTTCAGTGGGTGGGTGGGTGGGTGGGTGGGTGGGTGGGTGGGTGGGACTATCGTATCCGCCTGGCCGGAGCCGGCGTTATGCTTTGCGGCGGATCGCGCCCAGCAGCAGCAAGCCGGCGCCCAGCATGGCGTAGCTGGATGGTTCCGGCACGGCCGGGATCAAACTCGAGGACGCTTGCGCCAACAAATACACCGAGAAATACACGTTCCGTACACTATCGCCGGTGTTCGAGTAAGAGAGCAAAAAATCGTTGCTAAAGTTCGGTGCGCTTTGAAAGGCTCCAATCGACGCCCCTTTGGAAAAACTGCCAAGTTCGCCATCGGGGAAGGTGGGAGCAGTGTCCAGGTAGGCGCGCGTATAGCCGACGGCGGAAGTAAACATCGAACTGGAATCGGCTCTGGACTGGCTGGTCCAACCCGCGGCACGCCCCGAAATCGATAACGCCGTGTGCGGCAGTATGGCAATGCCGATCACCATGTTCAGGCTGCTTTCCGCATCGCGCGGCTGGCCGAGCTGGTTGTCAAGCTGGAGTTGCGCCGTTCCCACTCCCCAGGCGCCGCTCTGGCTGGCCGAGGTGTCCCCGTAGGCTTGGCTGACATGGGTAGCGAAGGGACTCAAGGTCGAGGCATGATGTTGGTGCGTTATGTTTTCCGCCTCCGGGGGAGAGGCGTAAAGGGTGCTCTTCAGGTCGGTACCGCGAAAGCTGGTAACGATGCCGGCCGCATGTCCGTCGTCAGGGGTAAGGTCAATGACGCCGAATTGGACGTCCGATATGCTGGCGCCAACCTTGACGCGGGCGCCGGCGGCGCTGGAGGCGAGCGTCAAGCCCGCGCAAAGGATACCGCTCGCAACTTTGAGTAATGTGTGCATGATGTCGTTTCAATGAATGGGTGGGAGAAGCCGTGTGCAGATAGTCGGGGCCGCGCCTATGCTTTGCGGCGCATGGCACCGAGCAACAGCAAGCCGGCACCGAACATGGCGTAGCTGGCCGGCTCGGGCACGGTCGAGGCCGAGCTGGGTTGTCCCTGCGCGCTCCAGGCAATAGTGAACCTGACGTCTTGCACGCTATCGCTGGTGTTCGCGTAAGAGAGCAAAAAATCTTCGCTAAAGTCTGGCTGGTCAGTAAACCGATCGGTCGATGTCATCGATGCGTTTTTTGTAAAACGGGCATGGTTGCCGCTGGAAAAAGTATCCAGACCCACATCGACATAGCTGAAGGCCGAAAACCCCCGACTGGAATCGACCCCGGATATGCCTGCCCAGCCTGCGGCATGGCCCGAGATCGATAGCGCCGTGTGTGGCAGTATGGCAAGGTTGAACCAGCTGGAAGAGTGGCTAGTGACTGCGCTCAGTTGGCCGGCTTGTTCGTCGACCGTGACCTGCGCCGTTCCCGCGCCCCAGGCGCGGCTCAAACTGGCCGAGGTGTCCGAGTAGTCATCGCCGACGCGGGTAGTGAAGGAGCCCTGGCCATAACGTTGGTGGCTTTTCAGGTCGTATTCCGGAGCCGAAGTCTCAATGCGGCTCTCCGTATTCCCATATATAAAGCTGGGAGTGAAGCCGGCGGCTTGGCCGTCGCCGGGGGTGAGGTCGGTGACGCCGAATTGGATATCCGACACGCTGGCGCCAGTATTGAGGTGGACGCCGGCGCTGGCCGCGCTTGAGGCGAGCGTCAGGCCCGCGCAAAGGAAGCTGCTGGTAATTTTGAATAGTGTCTGCATGATGTCGCTTCAGTGGGTGGGTGGGTGGGTGGGTGAGTGGGGCAGTCGTCTCTGCCTGGCCGGGGCCGCGTCTATGCCTTGCGGCGGATGGTGCCCAGCAGCAGCAAGCCGGCGCCCAGCATGGCGTAGCTGGACGGTTCCGGCACGGCCGGGAGCGGATTGGCAAAGAAATAATTGGTATAGCTACCCGTGTTAAAAAACAGGTACATGCTGCGCGCTTCATTACTCGTATTGTCATACGTCAACAGGAAATCCTCCTGCAAATTGCCGCCCAGATTCCCTTCCTGCATCGTGAGTTTCCTCGAGAACGTCTGTATATCCTCGCCGGATCGGAACTGCAGCGCGGCAAATACGCTGGCATCGCTATGGAAGCCCCAGGCGGTGGTCCGGGAACCGTATGGGCTGGCCGACATGGCGCCATGGCCCGAAACGCTGATTGAGGAATGGGGCGTCAGCGAAATTTCCAGGGACTGCGAGGTAATGCTTTGTGTTTCGTAGCCATCGCCGAACTCTTGAAACTGGCGCGACGCGCTTGAACTGTTACCCAGGCCGCTTATATCGCTCGCGCTGTGCGTGGTGCCGGCGACAACCCGGGTGCCGCCCGTATCGAGGTTGCTGTCCTGGCGCAGGTTGGCCGGATCCCATATCGGCTGGCCGGCCCGGCTATATTGATAATTGCCGGACCATGAGATGGAATAGCTCGCCGCCTGGCCATCGTTCGGGGTGAGGTCGACCACGCCAATTTGAACGTTGCTCAAGCTGGCGCTAGTGCCGACGCCGTACGCGAGCGCGCTGTTGCAGGCGATCAAGGACAGGCTGGCGGCCAGCAGTGCGGTGCGCAGGGAGGGGGGTGGTTGCATGGGGTTCCGTGGAATGGATGATGTGGCGGCCAGCCCGGACGCTGAATACCCGGGCTAGTCATGATTTCAATTTAACAACAATATTAGCTATGCAGTATAGAAAAAATAGCAAATATACCATCTGCGGACCCGGCCCGACCGCCGCGCACGGGCCACACGGGGCCGCGAACAACACATTGCCATACCTCGTGTTAACTTGTTGCGTCAAGGGTTTTTGTGGTATATACTTGCCGGCTTCGGTATGGATTCGTCCCTTTTGTGAGTCCTACGTTACTTTGTAGTTAAACAAGCCCCGCCCAATCGCAGGTGGGAATGGAGAAAAAATGAGCCTAGGCCTTCTCGGTCGCAAGGTTGGTATGATGCGCATTTTCACGGATGAAGGGGATTCGATTCCTGTCACCGTGTTGGACGTATCGAACAACCGTGTTGCGCAAATCAAAACAACTGAAACAGACGGTTACTCCGCTGTTCAGCTCGCATTCGGTCAACGTCGCGCTTCCCGCGTGAACAAGGCTACTGCTGGTCACCACGCCAAAGCTGGTGTTGAAGCCGGTACTCTGTTGAAAGAGTTCCGCGTCGACGCCACCAAGGCTGCCGAACTGAAAGCTGGCGATGTCGTTGCCGCTTCCCTGTTCGAAGTCGGTCAAAAGATCGACGTGCAAGGTATCACAATCGGTAAGGGTTACGCCGGCGTCATCAAGCGTTACCACTTCTCTTCCGGTCGCGCTACCCACGGTAACTCCCGTTCGCACAATGTTCCAGGTTCCATCGGTATGGCTCAAGATCCAGGTCGCGTTTTCCCTGGTAAGCGCATGACCGGTCATCTGGGCGACGTTACCCGCACGATGCAAAACCTCGAAGTCGCCCGTATCGACACCGAACGCCAACTGTTGTTGGTCAAGGGTGCGGTTCCAGGCGCGAAAAATGGCCAGGTAGTCGTCTCGCCAGCCATTAAAACCAAAGCAAAGAAGGGAGCTTAAACGATGGAACTCAAGCTTCTGAATGCGCAAGGTCAAGCCGGCTCCAATGTCGTCGCTGCTGATACTATTTTCGGCCGTGATTACAATGAAGCGCTGATCCACCAAGTCGTCATCGCGTATCAAGCGAATGCACGTAGCGGTAACCGCAAGCAAAAAGACCGTGAAGAAGTTCACCACACGACCAAAAAGCCTTGGCGCCAAAAAGGCACCGGCCGCGCTCGTGCTGGTATGTCGTCCTCGCCACTGTGGCGCGGCGGCGGACGGATTTTCCCGAATTCGCCCGACGAGAACTTCACCCACAAAGTGAATAAAAAGATGTATCGCGCAGGTATCTGCTCGATTCTGTCCCAGTTGGCTCGTGAAGACCGCCTGACTGTGATCGACGATCTGACGATCGACGCGCCAAAAACCAAATTGTTGTCGCAAAAGCTGACCGGCATGGGTTTTGACTCCGTCTTGATCATCACTGACACGTTGAACGAAAACCTGGAACTGGCATCGCGCAACTTGCCACACGTGCTCGTCGTTGAGCCACGTCACGCAGATCCGATGTCCCTGGTGTTCTACAAAAAGATCCTGATCACCAAGTTGGCATTGGCTAAGATTGAGGAGATGTTGGCATGAGCGCGATTTTGAAACATAGCGAAGAACGCTTGATGAAGGTGCTGTTGGCGCCGGTCATTTCCGAAAAGGCCACCATGGTCGCGGAAAAGAACGAGCAAATTGTATTCCGCGTATTGCCGGATGCAACCAAGCCTGAAATCAAGGCAGCGGTCGAACTGCTGTTCAAGGTTGAAGTCCTGTCCGTGCAAACTGCAAACCGCGAAGGTAAGCAAAAGCGCACCGGCAAGTTCAACGGTCGTCGTAACCATACCAAGCGTGCTTTCGTGTGCCTGAAGCCTGGCCAGGAAATCAACTTCTCCGAGGAGGCTGCATAATGGCACTCGTTAAGATGAAACCAACCTCACCAGGCCGTCGTGGCATGGTGAAAGTTGTGAACCCGGACCTGTACAAAGGTCGTCCGTTCGCAGCCCTGGTTGAGAAAAAATCCAAGACCGCCGGTCGTAACAACAACGGTCATATCACCACCCGCCACATCGGTGGTGGTCATAAGCAACACTATCGCCTGATCGACTTCAAGCGCACCAAAGACGGTATTCCGGCAAAAGTGGAACGGATCGAATACGATCCTAACCGCACCGCGAACATCGCCCTGTTGTGCTATGCAGACGGCGAGCGCCAGTACATCATTGCAACCAAAGGCATGTCCGTTGGCGATGCAGTGATGAATGGTTCGGAAGCGCCTATCAAGTCGGGCAACTGCCTGCCTATCCGTAACATCCCAGTCGGCACCACGATGCATTGCGTCGAAATGTTGCCAGGCAAGGGTGCGCAGATGGCACGTACGGCCGGCGCCGGTGTAGTGCTGATGGCACGCGAAGGCGTCTACGCTCAGGTGCGCTTGCGCTCCGGCGAAGTACGTCGCGTGCACATCGAGTGCCGCGCCACGGTTGGTGAAGTCGGTAACGGCGAGCACAACCTGCGCAAGATCGGTAAAGCTGGCGCGATGCGCTGGCGCGGTGTTCGTCCTACCGTTCGCGGTGTGGTCATGAACCCGGTCGATCACCCGCACGGTGGTGGTGAAGGTAAAACAGCAGCTGGTCGTCATCCAGTGTCGCCTTGGGGCCAACAGACGAAGGGTAAGAAAACACGCCGTAACAAGCGTACGACTTCCATGATCGTCTCGCGCCGCGGCAAGAAATAAGGGGTAGCACATGACACGTTCATTGAAAAAAGGGCCGTTCTGTGACGCCCACCTGGTGAAAAAAGTTGAGGCTGCGCAAGCAATCAAAGACAAAAAGCCAATCAAAACCTGGTCGCGTCGTTCGACAATCATGCCTGACTTTATCGGCCTGACGATCGCGGTGCATAACGGCAAGCTGCACGTGCCGGTATATGTTTCCGAAAACATGGTTGGTCACAAGCTCGGCGAATTCGCACTGACCCGTACGTTCAAGGGCCATGCAGCTGACAAAAAGGCTAAGAAATAATGGAAACTAAAGCTATCCTCAAGGGTGTGCGCCTGTCGGACCAAAAGGGTCGTCTGGTGGCTGACCTGATCCGTGGCAAGAAAGTTGATGCAGCTCTCAACATCTTGCAATTTAGCCCGAAAAAAGGTGCTGCGATCATCAAACGTGTTCTGGAATCCGCAATCGCGAATGCCGAGCACAACGATGGCGCCGACATCGACGAGCTGAAAGTCACGACGATCTACGTCGAAAAGGGTCCAGTCCTGAAGCGCTTCACAGCACGCGCTAAGGGCCGGGGTGATCGTATCTCAAAACAATCCTGTCACATTTACGTGACTGTCGGCAACTAAGGAGTCACGATGGGACAGAAGATACATCCAACAGGCTTTCGCCTTTCGGTAACCCGTAACTGGGCATCGCGTTGGTACGCTGGCAACGGTAATTTCGCTGCCATGCTCAACGAAGATCTGAAAGCACGCGCTTACCTGAAAAAGAAACTGAAGAACGCTTCGGTTGGCCGCATCGTTATCGAGCGTCCTGCCAAGAACGCGCGCTTCACGATCTACAGCTCGCGCCCAGGCGTGGTCATTGGTAAAAAAGGCGAAGACATCGAAGTACTGAAGTCGGCGCTGACCAAGATCATGGGCGTTCCTGTGCACGTGAATATCGAAGAAATCCGCAAGCCGGAAATCGATTCGCAATTGATCGCCGATTCGATCGCTCAGCAGCTGGAAAAACGGATCATGTTCCGCCGTGCCATGAAGCGCGCAATGCAAAATGCAATGCGCCTGGGTGCCCTCGGTATCAAGATCATGTCTTCCGGTCGTTTGAACGGCATCGAAATCGCGCGTAAAGAATGGTATCGCGAAGGCCGCGTGCCTCTGCATACCCTGCGTGCCGATATCGACTACGGTACCAGCGAAGCGTCGACCACCTACGGCATCATCGGCGTCAAGGTGTGGGTATACAAGGGTGACCGCGCGCCAAACGGCGACGCACCAGTCATCGATACCCCTCCTGACGAGAAGAAGAGCCGCGGTCCACGCCGTGACGATGGCAAGCCTACCGGCCGTCCTCGCGCACCCGTTGGCGCGAAACCATCCACAGCACCAGGTGCTGCACGTGTGCGTACCGCCGTTAAACCGGCCGCCGCTGTTGCTGCACCAGCTGAGAAAGCAGGAGAATAATCATGCTGCAACCAGCACGCAGAAAGTATCGTAAAGAGCAGAAGGGCCGTAACACCGGTATTTCCCACTCGCGCGGCACGGCCGTATCGTTTGGTGAATTCGGTTTGAAAGCCGTTGCCCGTGGTCGTATCACGGCACGCCAGATCGAAGCGGCGCGTCGCGCGATGACCCGCCACATCAAGCGCGGTGGTCGTATCTGGATTCGCATTTTCCCGGACAAGCCAATTTCGAACAAGCCAGCTGAAGTTCGTATGGGTAACGGTAAAGGTAATCCTGAGTACTATGTCGCTGAAATTCAGCCAGGCAAGGTACTGTACGAAATGGACGGCGTTGATGAAGCGCTGGCACGGGAAGCCTTCCGTCTTGCTGCATCGAAACTGCCACTGGCTACGACGTTTGTCGTACGTCAAGTCGGCCAATAATTGGAGTTGAATATGAAAGCAACTGAACTCCGCGGCAAAGACCAGGCGGCTCTGCAAAAAGAGCTGAATGATTTGTTGAAGGCACAGTTCGGCATGCGGATGCAAATCGCTACGCAACAGCTGAGCAACACTTCGCAACTCAAGAAGGTACGCCGCGATATCGCGCGTGTGAAGACGGTCATGAATACGAAGGAAGCCAAATGAACGATCCAGTGAAAAAGCCGCTCAAGCGCACGCTGATCGGTAAAGTGGTTTCCGACAAAATGGACAAGACCGTCACCGTTCTGATCGAACGTCACGTCAAGCATCCTTTGTACGGCAAGATCATCATGCGCTCGAACAAGTATCATGCGCATGACGAGACCAACGAAGTCAAGGCCGGTGATACGGTTGAGATCCAGGAAGGTCGCCCGATCTCGAAAACCAAGGCGTGGACAGTCACCCGTGTAGTGCAAGCTGCACCGACTGTTTAATTAGTTCTTGCAGGCCCGCGTATTGTATGTGATACTAGCGGGCTTCGTTCATGTAACGCCGCAAAGTGTCTGGCCACAGACAGTAGGCCGCGGTCAGTAGATGTATGAAGGTCATGCACCCAAACAGTTTCGCTCTGCATGAGCGGATCTGGCGGGACCAAGACTGACCGTGGTTCTACAATTGTGTGGATTCTTCGGCTTAAGTTGGGAAAGAGAATACTATGATTCAAACGGAAAGCCGGCTCGAAGTAGCTGACAACACCGGTGCAAAAGAAGTTATG
Source organism: Oxalobacteraceae bacterium GrIS 1.11 (assembly GCA_040544385.1). Taxonomy (GTDB): domain Bacteria; phylum Pseudomonadota; class Gammaproteobacteria; order Burkholderiales; family Burkholderiaceae_D; genus Janthinobacterium. The sequence continues at coordinate 9,149 of JBEONR010000036.1, read as the reverse complement.
TGCATCAAGGTGTTGGGCGGTTCCAAGCGCCGTTATGCTGGCATTGGTGATGTGATCAAGGTAACCGTCAAGGTTGCTGCGCCACGTGGCCGTGTCAAAAAAGGTGAAATTTATAACGCCGTGGTTGTGCGCACCGCTAAAGGTGTTCGCCGCCAAGACGGTTCCCTGGTGAAGTTCGACAGCAACGCTGCTGTTTTGCTCAACGCCAAGCTGGAACCGATTGGTACACGTATTTTTGGACCTGTCACACGCGAACTGCGTACTGAGAAGTTCATGAAAATCGTGTCCCTGGCACCGGAAGTCCTGTAAGGAGTCGTAATGGATAAGATTCGTAAAAACGACGAAGTCATCGTTCTGACCGGGAAAGACAAGGGCAAACGTGGTGTAGTTCAGCAGCGTATCGATGCTGAGCATATCGTGGTTGACGGTATCAATATCGCCAAAAAAGCGATGAAACCGAACCCGATGACTGGCGTAACTGGTGGTATCGTCGACAAGACCATGCCAATTCACGTGTCCAACGTTGCGTTGTTTAACGCAGCGACTGGCAAGGCAGATCGCGTAGGATTCAAAGAAGTCGACGGCAAAAAAGTCCGCGTCTTTAGATCCTCCGGCGAAGTAGTGAAGGTTTAAGAGATCATGGCCCGTCTCCAAGAATTCTATAAAGAAAAGGTCGTTGCTGATCTGGTCGCCAAATTTGGCTACAAATCGGCAATGGAAGTTCCGCGCCTGACGAAGATCACCCTGAATATGGGTCTCTCCGAAGCGATCGCGGATAAAAAGATCATTGAACACGCAGTTGGCGACCTGACCAAGATTGCTGGCCAAAAGCCAGTCGTCACCAAGGCTCGCAAGGCAATTGCCGGTTTCAAAATCCGTGAAGGTTATCCGATCGGTACCATGGTCACGCTGCGCGGCGCTCGTATGTACGAGTTCCTGGATCGCTTCATTACCGTGGCTCTGCCGCGCGTGCGCGATTTCCGTGGTGTGTCCGGCCGTGCATTCGATGGTCGTGGCAACTACAACATCGGTGTCAAGGAACAGATCATTTTTCCTGAAATCGAATACGACAAGATTGACGTGCTGCGCGGTATGAATATCAGCATCACGACAACTGCCAAGACCGACGATGAAGCGAAAGCGCTCCTCGCCGCCTTTAAATTCCCGTTCAGAAACTGAGATCATGGCAAAATTGGCACTGATTAACCGTGAGCAAAAGCGCGCTGACCTGGTGGCGAAATTCGCCGTCAAGCGCGCTGCGCTGAAGGCCATCGTTGATGACCAGTCGAAATCGGAAGAAGAGCGCTACGAAGCGCGCCTGAAATTGCAGGCGTTGCCACGTAACTCGAACCCGACCCGCCAACGTAACCGTTGCGCGATCACTGGTCGTCCGCGCGGCACATTCCGTAAATTCGGTCTGGGTCGTATCAAGCTCCGTGAATTCGCCATGCGTGGTGAAATTCCGGGTATGACAAAAGCAAGCTGGTAATAGGAGAATATGCAATGAGTATGAGCGATCCTATCGCCGATATGCTGACCCGCATTCGCAACGCCCAAGGCGTTCAAAAAACGACAGTGGCCATGCCATCGTCGAAAGTCAAAATTGCGATTGCCAACGTCCTGAAGGACGAGGGTTACATTGAAGATTTCGCCGTTACCGAAGCTGGTGGCAAGGCGGAACTGAAGATCGGTTTGAAGTATTATGTTGGCCGTCCCGTCATCGAGCGCTTAGAGCGTGTTTCCCGTCCAGGGCTGCGCGTCTACAAGGGCAAAGACGAGATCCCTACTGTGATGAATGGCTTGGGTGTGGCGATCGTGTCGACTCCGCAAGGCGTCATGACAGACCGCAAAGCACGCGCTACCGGTGTCGGCGGCGAAGTTATTTGCTACGTGGCTTAAGGAGTTACACATGTCTCGAGTAGCTAAAATGCCTATCGCCGTGCCAACTGGCGCTGAAGTCGCCATCTCGGCGGCCGCGATCACCGTAAAAGGCCCGCTGGGCGTGCTTTCCCAAGCCTTGAATGGCCTGGTCAAAGTGGAAAACAATGCAGGAACCCTGAGTTTCGATGTCGCCAATGACAGCCGTGAAGCCAATGCCATGTCCGGCACGCTGCGCGCCCTGGTCAACAATATGGTGACCGGCGTGACCAAGGGTTTCGAGAAAAAGCTGAACCTGGTTGGTGTGGGTTACAAGGCGCAAGCACAAGGCGACAAGTTGAATCTGTCCCTGGGCTTCTCGCACCCTGTAGTACACGCGATGCCAGCCGGCGTGACTTGCGCGACCCCGACGCCGACCGAAATCCTGATCAAGGGTATCGATCGCCAACAGGTCGGCCAAGTTGCCGCCGAAGTTCGCGCTTACCGCGCTCCTGAGCCTTACAAGGGCAAGGGCGTCCGTTATGCGGACGAAGTGGTCAAGCTTAAAGAAACCAAGAAGAAGTAATTAGGGGCTGACGATGGATAAGAAAGAATCACGGCTTCGCCGCGGACGCCAAACCCGCATCAAGATCGCGGAATTGAAAGTAAATCGCTTGTCGGTGCATCGCACCAACCTGCACATTTACGCCAACCTGATCAGCCCGGACGCGAAAATTCTGGTATCGGCTTCGACTGCCGAAGCAGAAGTCCGCGCCGAACTGGCAGGCAAGTCCGGCAAGGGCGGCAATGCCGCTGCTGCAGCACTGGTCGGCAAGCGCGTCGCTGAAAAAGCGTTGAAAGCAGGGATTACCGAAGTCGCGTTTGACCGCTCCGGTTTCCGTTACCACGGCCGTGTGAAGGCGTTGGCAGAAGCCGCGCGTGAAGCCGGTCTGAAGTTCTAAGGAAGAATCGTCATGGCAAAAATGCAAGCGAAAATGCAAGGCGACAAGCCCGATGACGGCATGCGCGAAAAAATGATCGCGATCAACCGCGTGACCAAAGTGGTCAAGGGTGGTCGTATCATGGGTTTCGCCGCGCTGACCGTGGTTGGCGATGGCGATGGCCGCGTCGGCATGGGCAAGGGCAAGTCGAAAGAAGTGCCGGTTGGCGTGCAAAAAGCAATGGAAGAAGCGCGTCGCAATTTGATCAAGGTTCCGCTTAAGAACGGCACCCTGCATCACACGGTGACTGGTCAACATGGCGCCTCGAAAGTGCTGATGAACCCGGCCAAGCCTGGTACCGGCGTGATCGCCGGCGGCGCAATGCGCGCGATCTTTGAAGTGTTGGGCGTGACGGACGTGGTGGCGAAATCCACCGGTTCGAACAACCCATACAATCTGGTTCGCGCTACATTGAACGGCTTGTCAAAAATGAGCACTCCTTCCGATATCGCCGCCAAACGCGGCAAGTCGGTCGAAGACATTCTGGCTTAAGGCGGACAAAATGACAAACACAGTCAAAGTGCAATTGGTCAAGGGCTTGATCGGTACGCGCGAATCGCATCGCGCGACCGTGCGCGGCCTGGGTCTGCGTCGTGTTAACTCGGTTGCCGAGTTGCAAGACACCCCATCCGTGCGCGGCATGATCAATAAAGTATCGTATCTCGTTAAAGTTGTCGCGTAAGCCTTCGGGCTTATTCGAACGGAGCAAAAACATGGAATTGAATACTATTCAGCCAGCAGTCGGTGCCAAACACGCAAAGCGTCGCGTGGGTCGCGGTATCGGCTCCGGTATCGGTAAGACCGCGGGTCGTGGTCACAAGGGTCAGAAATCGCGTTCGGGCGGCTTTCATAAAGTCGGTTTCGAAGGCGGTCAGATGCCTCTGCAACGCCGTCTGCCTAAGCGCGGTTTCAAATCGATGCACGCCACCTTCAAAGCTGAAGTGCGTCTGTCCGATTTGAACAAGCTGGCCGTTGGCGAAGTCGACATTCTGGTCTTGAAACAAGCTGGCGTTCTGGGCGTATTGGCCCGTGACGTGCGCGTGATTCTGTCCGGCGAAATCACCAAAGCGGTGAATTTGAAGGGCTTGAAAGTGTCCGCTGGCGCGAAAGCGGCCATCGAAGCGGCCGGCGGCTCGGTAGCCTGAGTTGACCGCTAACAGCTTGATCGGAGCGAAAATTGGCGACTAATCCACAACTTGCTAAAAGTGCAGCAGCCGGTTTCCCTTGGGGACGGCTGTGGTTTTTGCTTGGCGCATTGGTGGTTTATCGTATCGGTGCTCACGTCCCGGTTCCCGGGATTGACCCGACACAATTAGCCGCACTGTTTAAGGAACACGAAGGCGGCGTCCTGGGCATGTTCAACATGTTCTCGGGCGGTGCCTTGTCCCGTTTCACAGTGTTTGCGCTGGGTATCATGCCTTACATTTCGGCCTCGATCATCATGCAATTGCTGTCGATCGTGTCGCCGCAAATGGAAGCGCTGAAAAAGGAAGGCGAAGCAGGCCGCCGCAAGATAACGCAGTACACCCGGTATTTCACGGTGGCGCTGGCAACGTTTCAAGCGTTTGGCATTGCAGTTGCTCTGGAATCACAAGCCGGTCTGGTGTTGGAACCCGGCTTTGCGTTCCGCGGCGTGACGGTCATCACTTTGTTGACTGGCACCATGTTCCTGATGTGGCTCGGTGAGCAAATTACCGAGCGTGGTCTGGGCAACGGTATCTCGATTATCATTTTTGCCGGGATTGCCGCCGGTCTGCCGGCCGGCCTGGGTAGCTTGTTCTCCCTGGTGTCGAACGGTTCGATCAGTAGCGTGGCAGCGATTTTCATCGTGCTCCTGGTGGCTTTGGTGACTTACTTCGTGGTGTTCGTTGAACGCGGTCAGCGCAAGATTCTGGTCAATTACGCGAAACGCCAAGTCGGCAACAAGATGTATGGTGGGCAAACTAGCCACCTGCCGTTGAAGCTGAACATGGCCGGCGTGATCCCGCCGATCTTTGCTTCTTCGATCATCTTGTTTCCGGCCACGATCGTCGACTGGTTTTCAAAGGGCGCCGATCCGAAGAACCGCGCGGTGGTGTTCCTGAAGGATTTGGCGGCATCGATGGGGCCAGGCGAGCCTGTCCATGCGCTGTTGTATGCGGTGGCCATCGTGTTTTTCTGTTTCTTCTATACAGCGCTGGTATTTAACAGCAAAGAAACAGCGGAAAACTTGAAGAAGAGCGGCGCTTTCGTTCCCGGGATTCGTCCAGGCGAGCAAACTGCACGCTACATCGACAAGATTCTGACACGCTTGACACTTGCCGGCGCCGTCTACATCACCCTGGTGTGTTTGTTGCCGGAATTTATGCAAGCCCAGTGGAAGGTACCGTTTTATTTTGGTGGTACTTCTTTATTGATTATTGTGGTTGTCACCATGGATTTCATGGCTCAGGTACAAAACTACGTGATGTCGCAGCAATATGAATCGCTGCTGCGCAAAGCAAATTTCAAGGGCGGAATTCCGACGCGATAAGCGCGGTAAACATACCGAATGGCAAAAGACGACGTCATACAGATGCAGGGCGAGATTCTTGAGAATCTCCCGAATGCAACATTTCGAGTGAAGCTGGAAAACGGACACGTTGTGCTCGGACATATTTCAGGTAAAATGCGGATGAATTATATTCGCATTCTTCCTGGAGACAAGGTGACAGTGGAGTTGACACCTTACGATCTGAGCCGAGCACGCATCGTGTTCCGGACCAAGTAACACGTGAACCAAACCAAAGAAGCGAAAGAAAGAGCCCAAAAATGAAAGTTCTCGCATCAGTCAAGCGGATCTGCCGCAACTGCAAGATCATCAAGCGCAAAGGCGTAGTCCGCGTCATCTGCGTGGAACCGCGTCACAAGCAGCGTCAAGGTTAATCGAGGAATAACAAATGGCACGTATTGCAGGGGTTAATATCCCAAATCATCAGCACACTGTGATCGGCTTGACAGCCATCTACGGTGTTGGCCGTCCCCGCGCAGAAAAAATCTGCGCCTCGACGGGTGTAGCGACCAATAAAAAGGTCAAAGATCTGGATGACAGCGAACTGGAAAAACTGCGCGATGAAGTAGGTAAATTCATCGTCGAAGGCGATCTGCGTCGTGAAATCTCGATGAATATCAAGCGTTTGATGGATCTCGGTTGCTACCGAGGCATGCGTCATCGCAAGGGTCTGCCTTGCCGTGGCCAGCGTACGCGTACCAACGCACGTACCCGTAAGGGACCGCGTAAAGCCGCACAATCGCTGAAAAAATAATCCGTTAGGGAATAATTATGGCCAAGTCGCAAAATAACGCCGCATCAGCACGCGTGCGTAAAAAGGTTAAAAAGAACGTCGCTGAAGGCATTGCACATGTCCACGCATCGTTCAATAACACCATCATCACCATCACCGATCGTCAAGGTAATGCGCTGTCGTGGGCAACCTCCGGCGGTGCAGGCTTTAAGGGTTCGCGTAAATCGACCCCGTTCGCAGCGCAAGTCGCCGCGGAAGCCGCTGGCAAGGTCGCTGTCGAGTGCGGCGTGAAGAACTTGGAAGTGCGTATCAAGGGCCCTGGTCCTGGTCGTGAATCCGCTGTTCGCGCGCTCAACAACCTGGGTATCAAGATCACCGAAATCCAGGACGTGACGCCGGTACCGCACAACGGTTGCCGTCCGCCAAAACGCCGTCGTATCTAAGACAGAGTGGCAGAAGGCGCGCAAGCGTCGACTGCGCTTGGTCGTTAGCATAAATTGCTGGAGCAGGGGACTGGAAACGGTTATACTGCCCGGCTGTTGTTGCCTGTCGAAGTGATTCGACGGGTTTTTCGTTTTCAGCCACCGTCTGATAGCAGATCGATCAGACTAGCGCCTAACCGCATCGCCTTCGCGAGTGTGGCTGGGGCGTTATCATTTAAACAAAGGAAGCACCGTGGCACGTTATATCGGACCTAAAGCAAAACTTTCCCGCCGTGAAGGTACAGACCTGTTCCTGAAGAGCGCCCGTCGCTCGCTGGACTCCAAGTGCAAACTGGATGTCAAGCCAGGTCAACATGGTGTCAAATCCGGCGCCCGCACCTCGGACTATGGTAACCAACTGCGCGAAAAGCAAAAAGTCAAACGCATGTACGGCATCCTGGAACGTCAATTCCGCCGCTACTTCGCTGAAGCGGACCGTCGTAAAGGCAACACCGGCGAAACGCTGTTGAAGTTGCTGGAAACGCGTCTGGACAATGTTTGCTACCGCATGGGTTTTGGTTCGACCCGCGCCGAAGCGCGTCAATTGGTCAGCCACAAAGCGTTCACCGTGAACGGTATCGTTGTCAACATCGCTTCTTACTCGGTCAAGACCGGCGACATCATCGCTGTGCGTGAAAAATCGAAAAAGCAAGTGCGTATCGTTGAAGCGCTGTCGCTGGCCGAGCAAATTGGCATGCCTAGCTGGGTGTCGGTCGATGCCAAGAAAATGGAAGGCACTTTCAAGTCCCTGCCAGAACGTAACGAAATTGCTAACGACGTCAACGAATCGCTGATCGTCGAACTGTATTCGCGTTAATAGCAGCACGCAGCACACCCGCCCACTCCCGCCGAGTGGGCGTTTTACTAATGCCATCAGCCTTATCGGTGTAATGAGCCGAGGGTATTGAAAAGGACATGTCATGCAAAACAGTTTGTTGAAGCCACGTATTATCGATGTTGAAGCTCTCGGTGCCGGTCACGCCAAGGTCGTGATGGAACCGTTCGAGCGCGGCTACGGCCACACATTGGGTAACGCGTTGCGCCGCGTCCTGTTGTCTTCGATGGTAGGTTATGCGCCGACCGAAGTGACAATCGCCGGCGTGGTACACGAATATTCTTCACTCGATGGCGTGCAAGAAGACGTCGTCGATCTGTTGCTGAACTTGAAGGGTGTGGTATTCAAAGTCCACAACCGCGATTCGGTGACCTTGACATTGAAAAAAGAAGGCGAAGGCGCGATCCTCGCTTCCGACATCGACTTGCCGCATGACGTGGAATTGATCAATCCAGACCACGTGATTGCCCATTTGACGGCCGGCGGCAAGCTCGACATGCAGATCAAGGTCGAAAAAGGCCGTGGTTATGTGCCGGGCAATGTGCGCCGCCTGTCGGAAGACACCAACAAGACGATCGGCCGCATCATCCTGGACGCCTCGTTCTCGCCGGTGCGCCGCGTATCGTACTTCGTTGAATCGGCCCGCGTCGAACAGCGTACCGATCTGGACAAGCTGATCATCAACATCGAAACGAACGGTGTGATTTCGCCGGAAGAAGCGATACGTCAATCGGCCCGCGTGCTGGTCGACCAGTTGAATGTGTTTGCCGCCCTGGAAGGCACGGAAGCGGCCGCCGAAGCGCCATCGCGTGCTCCGCTGGTCGATCCTATCCTGTTGCGTCCGGTCGACGACCTGGAATTGACGGTACGTTCGGCGAACTGCTTGAAAGCCGAAAATATCTATTACATCGGCGATCTGATCCAGCGTTCGGAAAACGAGCTGTTGAAGACACCAAATCTGGGCCGCAAGTCCCTGAACGAAATCAAGGAAGTGCTGGCCTCGCGCGGCTTAACCTTGGGCATGAAGCTGGAGAACTGGCCGCCTGCAGGTTTGGAGAAGTAATTTTTTTGCAGCAAACCGCGCGCGGCATGTGTCGCGGGCGTTCATTTTTTTACAACCGGTCCGCGGCTGTGCTTGCATAGCCGATCGAAGAACTGGATCAACACTCACCGAAAGGATTTACCATGCGTCACGGTCACGGCCTCCGTAAACTGAATCGTACTTCGTCACACCGTCTTGCAATGTTGCGCAACATGACTGTTTCGCTGTTGCGTCACGAAGCTATCAAAACCACCTTGCCAAAAGCAAAAGAATTGCGCCGCGTTATCGAGCCGATTCTGACCCTGGGCAAAACCGACTCCCTGGCCAACAAGCGTCTGGCGTTCAACCGCCTGCGCGACCGCGAAATGGTTGTGAAACTGTTCGCCGAACTGGGCCCGCGTTACGCCAACCGTAACGGTGGTTACCTGCGTATCCTGAAAATGGGTTTCCGCGTCGGCGACAACGCTCCTATGGCTTACATCGAGCTGTTGGATCGTCCGGAAGTCACCGCAGTGGAAGACGCAGTCGTTGCTGAGTAATTCAGTGCCGCTGTAGTAAGAAAAAGCCAGGCCTAGCCTGTAATGCCGTTCAGTTAAGACTGGACGGCATTTTTATTTTGGGCTTGTAAACGCCCGGGCCAGCTGTTAACCTACGCGGCGATGCTCGATG
>JBEONR010000035.1:0-52211 GCA_040544385.1 Oxalobacteraceae bacterium GrIS 1.11 | reverse complement strand
GCCGGCAGCATCGCCAGGGCGGCGCTGAATGTGGATGCCGGCGTGGCCAGCAAGACTTACGACGGCACGCTGCTCGCGAGCGGCACCGGCACGGTTGGCGCGCTGGCGGGCGTATTGGCCGGCGAAACCGTTTCCGGCGTGGGTAGCCAGGTTTTCCTCGACAAGAACGCCGGCGCGGGCAAGACCGTGCGCGCCTCCGGCGTGACGATCAAGGATGCCGGCAATGCCGATGTTAGTGGCAATTACACCATCAGTTACACCGATAACCTTACCGGCAGCATCGCGAAGGCGGCCCTGAATGTGGATGCCGGTGCGGCCAGCAAGACTTACGACGGCACGCTGCTCGCGAGCGGCACCGGCACGGTTGGCGCGCTGGCGGGCGTATTGGCCGGCGAAACCGTTTCCGGCGTGGGTAGCCAGGTTTTCCTCGACAAGAACGCCGGCGCGGGCAAGACCGTGCGCGCCTCCGGCGTGACGATCAAGGATGCCGGCAACCTTGACGTCAGCGGTAATTACACCATCAGTTACACCGATATCCTCGCCGGCAGCATTGCCAGGGCGGCCCTGAATGTGGATGCCGGTGCGGCCAGCAAGACTTACGACGGCACGCTGCGCGCCAGTGGCGGGGGTACGGTTGGCGCTTTGGCTGGCGTATTGGCCGGCGAAACCGTCTCGGATGCCGGCAGCCAGGTCTTCCTCGACAAGAACGCTGGCACGGGCAAGACCGTGCGCGCTTCCGGGGTGACGATCAAGGATACCGGCAATGCCGATGTCAGCGCGAATTACACCATCAGTTACACCGATAACCTTTCCGGCAGCATCGCCAAAGCGGCGCTGAATGTGAACGCTGGCGCAGCCAGCAAGACTTACGACGGCACGCTGCTGGCGAGCGGCGCCGGCACGGTCGGTACCTTGGCTGGCGCGCTGGCCGGCGAAACCGTTTCCGGCGTCGGTAGCCAGGTTTTCCTCGACAAGAACGCCGGCATGGGCAAGACCGTGCGCGCTTCCGGCGTGACGATCAAGGATGCCGGCAATGCGGACGTCAGTGGTAATTACACCATCAGTTATACCGATAACTTTGCCGGCAGCATCGCTAGGGCGGCGCTAAATGTGGATGCCGGCGCAGCCAGCAAGATTTACGATGGCACGCTGCTGGCGAGCGGCGCGGGTACGGTCGGTACCTTGGCTGGTGCGCTGGCCGGTGACACCGTTTCCGGCGCGGGCAGCCAGGCCTTCCTCGACAAGAACGCCGGCACGGGCAAGACCGTGCGCGCCTCCGGCGTCACGATCAAGGATGCTGGCAATGTGGACGTCAGCGGCAACTACACCATCAGTTATACGGATAGCTTTGCCGGCAGCATCGCCAGGGCGGCCCTGAATGTGGATGCCGGTGCGGCCAGCAAGACTTACGACGGCACGCTGCTGGCTAGCGGCGCCGGTACGGTTGGCGCCTTGGCTGGCGCGCTGGCCGGTGAAACCGTTTCCGGCGCCGGCAGCCAGGCTTTCCTCGACAAGAACGCGGGCACTGGGAAAACCGTGCGCGCCTCCGGCGTGACGATCAAGGATGCCGGCAACCTGGACGTCAGCGGCAACTACACCATCAGCTATACCGATAACCTTACCGGCAGCATCGCGAAGGCGGTGCTGAATGTGGATGCCGGCGCGGCCAGCAAGACTTACGACGGCACGCTACTGGCGAGCGGCGCGGGTACGGTTGGCGCCCTGGCTGGCGTATTGGCCGGTGAAACCGTTTCCGGCGCCGGCAGCCAGGCTTTCCTCGACAAAAACGCCGGTGCGGGCAAAACCGTGCGCGCAGCCGGTGTGACGATCAAGGATGCCGGCAATGTGGACGTCAGTGCCAACTACGCCATCACTTATGCCGATAGTCTCGCCGGCAGCATCGCCAAGGCGGCGCTGGTCGTCACCGCCAATTCCGCCTTGAAGGACTTTGACGGCCAGGCTTACAGCGGCGGCAATGGCGTGCGGTTTGCCGGTTTCGTCAACGACGAGACAAGTGCCGCGCTTGGCGGCGCGCTGATATACGGCGGCAATGCGCAGAGCGCCATCAAAGCCGGCAGCTATGTGCTCACTGCGGCGGGATTGAGTTCCAATAACTATGCGCTGAGCTTTGTCGATGGCCAGTTGACCATTGCGGGAGCGCCCTTGGCGCCACCGGCATCACCCGTGCCTCCGGTGGTGATACCGCCTTCATTGCCTACCCCGGCGACCAATCCGCCGCTATTGGGGCAGGTGAAGGCGCCCAAGGCGGAGCAGGGCGCAACGGCCACTGCCGCGCCTTCGCCGCAGTCGGGCAGCGCCACTGTGGCGGCGCCGTCCGGCGACGCGGGCGGCGGCGTCAGCGTCGCCATATTGCGCGAACCGTCGGGACAAACGACGGGAATCATCGCCGTCTCCGTGTCCAAAGACATGGCGGCAAACGGCGGCAGCTTCAGTTTTGCCTTGCCCTTGCAGATTGCCAACTCTTCAGTGGCAAATGGCGCGGAGATCACGGTGACGACCGAAGGCGGCGGGAAATTGCCTTCCTGGCTGAAATACTCGCCAGAGTCCAAATCGTTGGCTGTCACGGATGTGCCGGAGGGCGGCTTACCGATACGCGTGCTGGTGATGATAGGCGGCCAGCAAACCACCGTCATTATTTCAGCCCGCTCGGGCCAGTGAGGTAGGCGCCGCAGCACCTGCATCGGCTGGCCCGGTCCAGGCGGACGCGGCGCTGGCCGTCGTCCCGCGCAAGCGCCCGGGAGGGCGCTGTTGCGTTTGTGAAACACTGGCGGATTAGCTTTGCGTTTATTTTTTTAGCGGAATAGGATGGCTTGCGACCTTGCTCGGTCCGCCACCCGGCCCCGACCGTTAAACGCTTTCCCAGTTGCTCCCCGCCACCCAAGAACGGAAATCCAAGCCATGAACCATGTTTATCGTTTGCTTTGGAATGAAATCAGCCAGTCTTTTATCGCGGTGTCTGAAATGGCCAGGTCGCGCGGCAAGCGCTCGGGCGGCGGCAAGGCGGCCGCGCTGGCGCTGGGGGCGATGTTGGCGGGCGCGGCCATGGGCCAAGCCTTGCCCGGCGGCGCGCGGGTCAGTTCCGGCCAGGCTGCCGTCAGCGGCGCCGGTGCCACGCTGACGGTGCGCCAGGGAACGGACAAGGCCACCATCAACTGGGACAGCTTTTCGATCGGCAAGGGCGGCACCGTCAATTTCGTCCAGCCTTCGGCCGCCTCGGTGGTGCTGAACCGTGTCGTCGGCACGGAAAAATCGGTGATCGACGGCGCCCTGAACGCCAACGGCCAGGTGTTCTTGCTGAACTCGAACGGCGTCCTGTTTGGTCGCAGCGCCAGCGTCAATACGGCCGGCCTGGTGGCCAGCACGATGGCCCTGAGCGACGCCGATTTCAACGCCGCCAACTACCGCTTTAGCAACAAGGGCTCGCAGGCGGCCGTGCTCAACCTGGGCGATATTCACGTCGCCGACGGCGGCTATGCGGCCTTGCTGGGGCGGCAAGTCGCCAACGGCGGCACCATCACGGCCCGCCTCGGCACGGTGGCGCTGGCCGCCGGCGACAAGCTCAGCCTCAATTTCAACGGAAATTCCTTGCTCAACGTGACGCTCGACAAGGGCGTGCTGGGCGCGCTGGTGGAAAATCGCCAGGCGATCTACGCCGACGGCGGCCTGGTGATCTTGACAGCCAAGGCGGTCGATGCCTTGCTGGCCAATGTCGTCAACAATACCGGCGAAATCCGCGCCCGCACCGTCGACAGCCGCGCCGGCCGGATTTATTTGCTGGGAGGCCTGGCCGAAGGCGGCAGCGCCAGCGTGGCCGGCACGCTGGACGCTTCGGCGCCGGACGGCGGCGACGGCGGCTTCATCGAAACCTCGGCCGCGCATTTGAACATCGATGGCGCCGCCCGGGTCAGCACATACGCGCCGCGCGGGCGCACCGGCAATTGGCTGATGGACCCGAACGATTACACCATCGCCGCCAGCGGCGGCAATATCACGGGCGCCGTGCTGGCGGCCAGCCTGAACAATAACAATGTGACGATACAGACCAGCAGCCAGGGCACGGGCGGCGGCAATGGCGATATTTTCGTCAACGACGCGGTGGCCAAGACGGGCGCCGGCAATACTACGCTGACCCTGCTGGCCGAGCGCAATATCGCTGTCAACCAGCCGATCACTTCCAGCGCGGGGCGCTTGAACGTGGTGCTGACGGCCGATGCCGATGCCAATAGCAGCGGCAATGTGGCCTTCGGCGCGGCCGGCCATGTGCTCACCCACAATGGCAACGCGACCGTCGGCGCCATCGTCTCGCAGCATGCGGTGGCGCGCCAGGGCTTGGGCTTGAGCATGGCGAGCGGCAGTTTCATCGACGCCGGCAGCGGCAATCTGGACATTTCCGTGGCCGGCGACGTGAATTTGACGGAATCGAGTTTGCGCGCCACCAATGGCAACGCGCAAAGCCTCTACAACGACGGCAGCTTGCGCAATTTCCAGCCCACCGCGATCCGCGTCGATAGCTTGGCCGGCATCTACAATACCGGCACCGATCCGGCCATCGCCAACATCGTCGCCTCGACCGATGTGAGCTTGAACGCGGCGACGCTGGGCAGCCTGGCTCATCGGCTGACGCTGTCGGCGCCGGCCACCGGTTTCGCGCCGTCGAATACTTTTTCTAATGTGGCGCGCACCCTGAGCGTCAGCAATTACGGCGGCAACTCGTATATCGCCGAGATTGGAACTCAGTTGTTCGGCGCGGTGAACGTGGCCGTCGGCACGCAAACAAATAGCGCACACAATATCGAGTTGATGGGCGACGCAGGAGGCAATGGCGCCACCGGAACCGGCCATATCCTGTTAAATACGGATGGCGCCGGCCTGCTGAACCTGGCCAACAAGGATGTCGACACCAGCGGCCTGGCCGCACTGGCCGCCGGCGACGCGCCGCGCATCTATGCCACCAGCGTTTCGCTGAGCGCGCCGAATATCAATTTCGCCAACGGCTCGGTCAACACGGGTGGCCGTTCGTTTTACTATCCGGGCGTGCACAATGGCTCCCAGACGTCTTACGCCGCCGGTTTCACCGCCAGCGCCAGCGGCGCGCTGGCCAGCAGCGCGGTCGATAACGTGGCCGATATCACGGCCACCACGCTGACCTTGAACGCGCACGATGTCGGCACCGTCACGCACCCGCTCGAACTGGGCGCGGGCGAAACGCTGAATACGTATAATTCCGGCGGCTCGACTTACCTGAAATCGACGGCCGACAGCTATAACAATCTCACGCTGACGAATGTGAAAACGGCCGGCAGCCATTCCCTGCTGTTCAGTGGCGGCGACCACATTAATTACAGCGGCGATGGCAGTAAGCTTCTGGTCGACAGCATAGGCGCCACCAGCGGCATCGACGTGCGCCTTGGCAACCGTTCGGTGACCCTGGTGGCCAACAGCGGCTATCTCGAATTCAATACCGACGCCGTGAACACGGGCGGCGGCGCCTTCGGTGCCACCATCAGTAACGGCAATGTCGATCGCAGCGGCGGCAAGGCCATCCTTGCCAGCAATGCCAAGGACAACCTGGCCGAAATCACGGCCGGCAATGTGAGTTTCAGCATGTGGAATGTGACGACGCCGGGCGCCATCAGCGCCATTGAAATCGCCAAGGGTGGCGTGCAGACCACGAATTCATTGACCGTGAACACCTACGGCGGCGATGTCGACTTGCGCGAGTTGACGCCGAACCACTTCAAGTACCTCAGCGTGAACTTGAACGGCGTCAGCCAGGCGCAAAACATCGCGATCGACTTGAACGGCCCCGACGACGTGAATTTTTCCGACAGCGGCAGCCTGCTCACTTTGGGCGCGGGCCAAATCAATCTGTCGTCGAATAACCGCAACTGGAGCTTGCAAGCGGGCAGCCGCGCCGTGCAAATCGATGGTACCGCGCTGGGCAGCGGTTCGTACACGGTCAACGCGGGCACGGGCCTGGCCTTGAACGGCGATGTGCTGACCAATGGCGGCGCGATTTTCCTGTCGAGCAATGGCAGCGGCTTGAAACTGCTGCGCTCGGTGCGCATCGACAGCAATGCCGACGACCTCGGCCACAGCGCGGCCACCGGCGCGGCCGGTTCGGTCTACCTGGGCGGCAACCTGTCGGCCGGCGCGCCCGGCTACGCGTTGAGCGTGAACGCGGCATCGAGCAGCCAGGCCGGCGCCACGATCCAGATGAACGGTTCGGCGGGCAATACCGGCGGCGCTTATCTGGGCGCCTTGAGCGTCAATTCCAAGGGTTCCACGAATACCAACGATGGCCAGATTTACTTGTATGGCGCCAGTTATTTATTGAATGGTGGGTTCGCGGCGACAGGCGACACGTATCTGTTGAACGCCACCACCATCGACACCGAACAGGGCAATGTGGGGAGCGCCGGCAACATCAGCTTTGCCGGCAAAAACCTCAGCAATTACCCCTTCTACCAATACCGTTTCGATACCTCGACCACGGCGGCCGGCTTCAATGGCGGCAATATCGACCTGGCCGCAACGTATTTGCACGCGGGCTTGAACGGCAGCGGCATGGCGGTCGACAGTCGCGGCGGCGCCGGCGGCGCGGCCGGCGCGATCAATTTGCCGGCGGTGGCCACCGTGTACGCCAACGCGGCCAACACCCAAACCTACAACGGCGGCATCATCACCCTGAATGGCGACCTCGCCACCGACAAGGGCAATGTCACGCTGAATGGTGACGTGCGCCTGGCCGGCAATATCGCCATCACCACCTGGCTCAGTTCGACCAACCAGAGCGGCGTGGCCGGCGCGGTGAGCATAGGCGGGGTCGGCGTGTCGGCCGGCGCGAGCGGGCGCAGCTTGACCATCAATACCGGCAGCAACACCGGTTCGGGCTTCTTTACCGGCAGCACGGACTGGAGTCAGGGTGGCGGCGCCGTGTCGGTGAAGGCGGGCAATGCCGGCGGTGCCTATCTCGATACGCTGACGGTGAACACGGCCGCCACCGGCACCCACAATGGCGGCGCGGCCGGCGCGATCGCGCTGAACGGCGTGGCCACCACGGGCGCCCAGAGCTATGTCGGCGGCGCCGCCACCATCGCCGGCGACCTGGGCAGCAATGGCGGCGCGATCGACTTGTCCGGCGCGGCCAGCTTGACCCTGGGTACTGGTCAGATCACCATCAAGACCGACATGGTGGGCGGTTCCAGCGCGGCCGGCGCCTTGCTGCTGGGCGCGAATAGCTTGAACGGTCCGGGCGCGCTGAGCATCGACACCACGGCCGACGGCGGCGGCGCGGCGGCCGACCTGAGCTTGAACGCGCTCGGCGACAGTGCCGCGCTGGCTTCGCTGCGGGTCAGGGCGAACAGCCTGGCGCTGGGCGGGACGATTCACGCCAGCGGCGATATCACGCTGCAATCGCTGGGCGGGGCGCTTGACCTGGTCCTCGATCACGCCATCGGCAGCGATGCCGGCGATATCGCGCTGGCCTCGGCCGCGCACTTCGTCAACCATGTCGGCAGCGGCGCGTTCACGCTGGCCGGGGGCCACCATTGGCAAGTGTGGACGGCGGCCCCGACGGGCGACACCCAGGGCGGCTTGCTGTCCGACTTCAAGCAATACAATGCGCAATTTGGTGTCACTGGCGTGCTGGGCGCGGGCAATGGTTTCCTGTACCAATTGGCGCCCACCATCAGCGTGGCCTTGACCGGCAGCGTGAGCAAAGTCTATGACGGTGGCCTGGTCGCAACCCTGAGCGGCGCCAATTTCCTGCAAAGCGGCGCCATCGATGGCGACATCGTCGTCCTCGCCGGCACCGGCGCCGGTCAGTTCGACAATGCCAACGCGGGTAGCGCCAAGCAAATCGGCGTCAGCGACATCGGCGTGGCATCGGCCAGCAATGGCGCGCAAGCCGTGTACGGTTATCAATTGGCCTCGTCCAGCGCCGCCGGCGCGATCGGCGTCATCACGCCGAAGACCTTGACGATCAGCGGCTTGAACGGCGTCAGCCGCAGCTACGACGGGACCCTGGCCGCGACCTTGAGCGGCGGCGCGCTGGTTGGCCTGGTCGGTGCGGAAACCTTGAATCTGTCCGGCCTGTCCGGCGTGTTCGCCGACAAGAACGTCGGCACCGCCAAAGCCATCAGCGCCGATGGCATCGCGCTGGGCAATGGCGGCGCGGGCGGCCTGGCATCCAACTACAGCCTGGCCCCGGTCACCGGCTTGATGGCCGACATCACGGCGCGCGCCTTGACGGTATCGGCCGTTGGCGTGGGCCGGGTATATGACGGTGGCACGGGCGCGACGGTCACCCTGGCCGATAACCGGGTTTCCGGCGACCAGTTCAGCGTGGCGACGGGCGGCGCCAGCTTCGCCGACAAGAATGTTGGCGTCGGCAAGGCGATTGGCGTGTTGGGCATCCACCTGGACGGTGCCGACGCCGGCAATTACAGCGTCAACGCGACGGCCGGTGCCACGGCTGACATCACGGCGCGCGCCTTGACGGTATCGGCCGTTGGCGCGGGCCGGGTGTATGACGGCGGCACCGGCGCGACGGTCACCCTGGCCGATAACCGGGTTTCCGGCGACCAGTTCAGCGTGGCGACGGGTAGCGCCAGCTTCGCCGACAAAAATGTCGGCGTCGGCAAGGCAATCGGCGTGCCGGGCATCCACCTGGACGGCGCCGACGCCGGCAATTACAGCGTCAACGCGACGGCCGGCGCCACGGCCGACATCACGGCGCGCGCCTTGACGGTATCGGCCGTTGGCGTGGGCCGGGTGTATGACGGCAGCACCGGCGCGACGGTCACCCTGGCCGACAACCGTGTGGCTGGCGACCAGTTCAGCGTGGCGACGGGCGGCGCCAGCTTCGCCGACAAGAATGTCGGCATCGGCAAGGCGATCGGCGTGCCGGGCATCCACCTGGACGGCGCCGACGCCGGCAATTACAGCGTCAACGCGACGGCTGGCGCCACGGCCGACATCACGGCCCGCGCCTTGACGGTGTCGGCCGTTGGCGTGGGCCGGGTGTATGACGGCAGCACGGGCGCGACCGTCACCTTGGGCGATAACCGGGTGGCCGGCGACCAGTTCAGCGTGGCCACGGGTAGCGCCAGCTTCGCCGACAAGAATGTCGGCGTCGGCAAGGCAATCGGCGTGCCGGGCATCCACCTGGACGGTGCCGACGCCGGCAATTACAGCGTCAACGCGACGGCCGGCGCCACGGCCGATATCACGGCACGCGCCTTGACGGTATCGGCCGTTGGCGTGGGCCGGGTGTATGACGGCGGCACGGGCGCGACCGTCACCCTGGCCGACAACCGGGTGGCCGGCGACCAGTTCAGCGTGGCGACGGGCGGCGCCAGCTTCGCCGACAAGCATGTCGGCGTTGGCAAGCTGGTCAGCGTGAGCGGGATTGAATTGAGCGGCGCCGACGCCGGCAATTACAGCGTCAACGCCACGGCCGGCGCCACGGCCGACATCACGGCGCGCGCGCTGACGGTAGACGCCAGCGCCGCCAGTAAGCGCCAGGACGGCAATCGCGCCGCCACGGTCACGCTGAGCGATAACCGGGTGGCGGGCGATGTGTTGACGCTGGCCCAGCAAGACGCCAGCTTCAGCGACAGCCTTGCCGGCGTGGGCAAGACCGTCACCGTCACCGGCATCAGCGTGGCGGGCGTCGACGCCGGCAATTATCTGGCCAACACCAGCGCCACCACCAGCGCCGATATCACCTCCGTGGCGGCCTTGACCGACATCGTCACCACCATCGTGAATAAAAACAGCCTGTCGGTGCCGCTGCCGGGCAATCTGCCGACCACGCTCGCGCCCGGCACGCGCGGCGACAATACGCTGGCGCTGGCGGGCTTTCCGGTGACGGCGCAAATGCCGCTGGCCTTGAATGCCGGTTTCGGCGAGGGCAGCCGCATCGTGGCCGTGATGGCGGCGCCCGACGGCGCACCCGTGCAGCGCGTGTCAAGCGAGGGCATGCGCCAGTTCACCCAGCCCGACGGCGACGGCACGGTGCGCATTCCCCTGGGGCGCAATTCGCGCGCCGCCGTCGTCAACGGCGGGGTGCGCCTGCCCGACGGCGTCACCCAGGATTTCTTTATCACCCCTTCCAAATGAGCACGGGAGCCACCATGAAAGCACACCGAATGACTCTGCCACGCCGTTGTCAATCCACTTTGCTGGTCGCCTCCCTGTTTGCCGGCGCGGCCGGCGCGCAAACCCAGCCGCCGACGATTTCCGACGCGCTGCGCCAGGTGCCGCCGCCGCAAGCGCCGCAAAAGGCGGCGCCGCCACCCTTGCCGGCGATCGGCAATGTGGCGACCGAGCCGCCGCTGAAAACGCCGCCCGGTGCCAAGGTGGAGGTCAAGCAATTCGAGATAGTCGGCAATACCGCGATTCCCAGCGCAGAATTGCTGGCGCTATTAAATAGGAGCGGGGGGCGCCAGGGCCAGTCGCTGAGCCTGGGCGAGATGGAAGACCTGGCCGGACTCATCACCCAGCATTACCGCTCCAAGGGATATTTCGTGGCGCGCGCCTATTTGCCGGCGCAAGAAGTTAGCAGCGGCGTGTTGAAGATACGGGTGGTCGAGGGCCGCTACGGAAAATTCCAGTTGCAAAACAAGTCGCTGGTCAAGGATGCCACCTTGCAAGGCTTGCTCGACGATATCAAGACCCCGGGCATCGTCTCGCTGGCCACGCTGGAACGGGCCATGCTCAATATTAACGAAACGCCAGGTGCGGTCGTCAGCCGCGCCGACGTCATGCCGGGCGAACAAGTGGGCAGTTCCGACTTCCTCGTGACGGCGGACGCCACCGCGCGTGTCGAAGGCTATGCGGCCTTGGATAATTACGGTTCGGTCTACACCGGCAAGCGGCGCCTGACGGCCGGACTGAGCGTCAATTCGCCGTTCGGCATGGGCGACAAATTGACGGTCAGCGGCCTGTTATCGGAAGGCCAGGATTTGCAGAATTACCGGCTCGCCTATTCGGCCTTGCTGGCTTTCAATGGTATGCGCGGCGAGTTGGCCGCTTCGCGTACCGATTACACCTTGGGCGGCAGTTACACCCCGCTCGACGCGCTGGGCAAGGCCGAGACGGTGGAAGCGACGCTGAGCTATCCGTTTTGCCGCACCCAGGCGTCGGCGCTGGACGGTAGCCTGAATCTGGCGCACCGGACCTTGCGCGATGAAATCCGCTCCAGCGCCAGCGTGACGCCGAAGGTGGCAGAAGTGGCCACGGCCGCGCTGATGGCGCGTGCCGACGATCAATGGTGGGGCTTGCCGGGCCAGAACACCCTGTCGGGCGCGCTGACGCTGGGTAATTTATCGATCGACGATGCCACGGCCCGGACCCAGGACGCGGCCGGCGCCGACACGCGCGGACGCTACGGCAAGGTCAACCTGGCGCTCGGGCGTAGCATGCAATTGCAGCGCAGCTGGACCTTGCTGACGTCGCTGAAATTGCAGCACGCCTTGTTTGGCAAGAACCTCGATGGCAGCGAAGACATGTCGATTTCGGGCGTGAGTGGCGTCAAGGCTTATCCGTCGGGCGAACTGGCAGCGGAAAATGCGGCGCTCTTCAATGTCGAGCTGCAATATGCCTTGCCACTCAGCGGGGCGCTGACGGCCAGGCTGGGCGTGTTTGCCGACGCCGGGCGCGCCTCGATGCAGCGCACGGTGGGCGACGCCGGCGCGCGCTCCCTGTCCGACGTCGGCGTGAGCGTGGTGGCGAATTACCGTAGCCTGTTCGCCTCGCTGCAAATCGCCAGCCGCACCGGTTCGGCCGCGCGTAGCGAAACGGTATCGGCGACACGGGCGCTGCTGCAAGTGGGCGCCAGCTTTTAAAGAGGGGTTCAGCCGCCATCCCAGTCGAGCACGAGGTCGGCGCGGGCCCGGGTGGCTTTGATCAATTGCGCGTTCGGCGCATCGGTGGCGGCCACCCAGTCCAGCGCTTCCCTGGGCGTGCGGCCGTAGCGTTCGTGGCGCCGCAACAAGCGCTCGGTGCGCAGCGCGTCGTCGACGTCGAGATACCAGCACTGGTCCAGCAGCGCCGCGACATCTTGCCAATGGTCTTGCTGCAATAGCAGGTAATTTCCCTCGGTGATGATCAATTGAGAATGCGGAAAGACCGGGATGGCACCGGCAATGGCTTCATCGATGTCGCGCCGGAATTCGGGCGCATAGATCATTTCATCGGCGCCCTGCCGGCGCAGGCGGCGCAGCAGCGCGTCATAGCCGGCGCTGTCGAAGGTGTCCGGTGCGCCCTTGCGCTGGGGCCGTCCGAGCCGGGCTAATTCCGTGTTCGCCAAATGAAAACCGTCCATCGGAACGATCTGGGAAATGTCGGGGAAAGCCAGATGCAGCGCTTGCGCGAAGCTCGATTTGCCCGCGCCGGGGGCGCCGACGATGCCGAGGATTTTGCGCTTGCCATCGGCCAGCAATGCGCTCAAGCGTTGCACGTGGCGCGCCGGTATGGCCGGGGGTGATGATTCCTGGTTCATCGTGCTTGCTCTGGAGTGGATGCGATGGGCCAGTGTAGCAATATGCTGGCGTCATCGAATTCAAACAACGCTGCTCGGGCCGGCGATCCTGATCACCTCGCGCGGCATGCTGGCCCAAGGCTGCGGCAGGTTCGACCTGTCTACGTACGGTAGCATGTGGGCGTCAAGTGCTGACACACATCAAAGTTACTCCACGATGAACTATTCCATCGACTAGATTGTTGAACTGCTCGTGTTTGCGCCTATGCAAGCGCTCCTGTGGCAGGGATGTTGACGGAGCTAATTCGGATTCTGATCCGGCTTCAGCCTACACTGTTGCCGGAACCGTGGATTTGCACGACTTTGCTATTGTCGCCAGTGACATTGGCTTGCTGGACGACGCTGGCCATATGACACTCATCCTTGGCTTCCATAATCCATTTCTGCAAATCGGCCGCCAGTTCGGCTTCTGATGCCAGCGCCTTTTTCAGTTGTAGACGCAATGCTGCCTGGGTATCGGCATCGTCCGGTTGTTTGCCGAGGTCGTCGAGCGCCTCCCCGGCGCCTGCATGACTCAGGCGCAGTTTCAGTTTTTCGAATAACGACCCTGCGGTCGATTTGCCAAGCTCTTCCACGCCCTTGTCGAGTGCTTTATGCAGCAGCGGCGACAACACGGACACAACCGAGGTGGCAAGGGCAGATATTGCAATGGGATCAAGCATCATTCACTCCATGGTGGCAAGATAAGGGATTAGTTCAGCAAGCAGCTTATGATCGGGATCGTCTCCGGTGGACTCACAAAACTGCAGATAATCACGAATTATCGCAGCCATTAAACCACCATACGCTGCAGGACTCTTTAAAAACACGGGCCTCAGTATCACGATGGCCTCATGGCCGGCGAGCGCTGCCTGGCCCGCGTCACCATCGCAAATTTGAAGGGCCAATACGATCAGGGCGCGGGCAAGGTTGGGCTGGAATACTTCGGGCAACTGTCTGGCCAGTTCGCGGCAAAGCGCGACGGCTTCCTGCGCGGCGAGCAGGGCGGGCTCGCGCCGGCCCAGATCGCTCAGCCTGTTGGCCAGGTTATTCAGCGACATGGCCAGGTCGGGCTGGAATACATCGGGCCGCTGCCCGGCCAGTTCGCGGCAAAGCTCGACGGCTTCCTGCGCGGCGAGCAGGGCGGGCTCGCGCTGGTCCAGAGCGCTCAGCATGTTGGCCAGGTTGTTCAGCGAGGCGGCCAGGTTGGGCCGGAATACGCCGGGCCGCTGCCCGGCCAGTTCGCGGTAAAGCTCGACGGCTTCCTGCGCGGCGAGCAGGGCGGGCTCGCGCCGGCCCAGAGCGCTCAGCCTGTTGGCCAGGTTGTTCAGCGACATGGCCAGGTCGGGCTGGAATACGCCGGGCCGCTGCCCGGCCAGTTCGCGGTAAAGCTCGACGGCTTCCTGGGCTGCGAGCAGGGCGGGCTCGCGCCGGCCCAGAGCGCTCAGCATGTTGGCCAGGTTGTTCAGCGACATGGCCAGTTTGGGCAGGAATACGTCGGGCCGCTGCCCGGCCAGTTCGCGGTAAAGCTCGACGGCTTCCTGCGTGCTGCGCAAAGCAAGATCGCGCTGACCTACATGTATTTGCGCGATGCCGAGATCGTGCAGTGCGGCCGCACGCAGGTGCGTGGGAGTCTCGGGATTGTTTTCCCGCAGTTCCTGCAGCCGTTGCGCAACTTTCAGATTCACATCGGCGAGTAGCGTGCTGTTCGACGGCAGACTTGCATCGAGAGACGCCAGCGCTGCGGCATCGTCCCACGCGGCTTGCGCGATGGCATCCAGCCATTGCAACGGAGCTGGCGCCACCGCAGCGTAGTCTTGTACATTGCGAATGACTGATTCGGTCACGGCTTGTCCAAACGCCGCATGGCAGCGTAGCACCGCGCTGGCGCGCGCACTGCCGCCCAGCGCATGGAGAATGAACGCCTCGCCGATCAGGTCGGGCGTGATCGGGGCGATTCCATCCGGACGCGGAAATGCTTGTTGCAGAAGGGCTGCCAGCTGCGCCGCGTCACCGCCACTGGGAAGGCGGATGGCAACTTTCTCCGCCTCGGCGAAGACTTCGAAAGCTTCCCGTTCCATCCCTTGCGCAAGTGTAATACAAGCGGCAAGATGATGCACCAACTCGGGAGTCAAACCACGCTGCTCGGCCAGATTGTTGAGCCGATCGGCTTCTCGTCTTGCCAGGCCTGTGGCCAGATCGGTGCGGCGCAGCGTCAGCACTTGGGTGTGCCTGAGTCGCACCATTTCGAGTGCGGCCATCATCAGAAACAGCGGATCGCCACCCCAGGATATCTGCATCAACCGTGCGCGAAAGTCCGGGTCATCGCGGGGCAACACCAGGTTGTGGGTGGGGTCGACCTGGTCCAGCATGGCCTGCAAAAGTGCCAGTCGGTCTTCGACCAGCGCCAGAGGGGGTATTGGCACCGGTTCAGGCGGATCGAGCAAGGCACGCCGGTCCAGACTGCCCCAGCCGCCTTGAAATACCGAGTACCACCAGCCGCTGTCCATGTCCGCGTGACGTTCCAGCAGAAGCAGACGCAGCGAACACTGAGGCGCATGAGTCAGGTTCGCCAGCTCATCAAGAAATTGCCGCAACAATGCCGCTTGTCCCGCTGCGTAGTCCAGCACGATCAGGGTCGGCTTTTGCCAGCCCCAGGCGCTGACGTTCTGCTGCGCAAAGAAACGCGGCAATTCCGTCTGGCTGAGGAAGCCGGCATGCCAGCCACCGGCGTTGGCCTGCTCGCACAACTCCAGCGCCAAGCGGGTTTTCCCACTCCCACCAGCGCCGCTTAGTACCCGGACAGATACTCGGCGCAGCTCGTCGAGAAACGCTTGCAGACTGGCCATCTCGTGCTGACGTCCCAGGAGCGGCGTGCTACGGAAGCTGGGGGAGAGCCGCTCCAGATCCTGGCTGATGGGGCGGTTCTGCCATTTGTGCATCAGGGTCAGGCAAGGACGGCCGAGCACGACGGTATTGGAGTCGCCGTCGATTTGCACGAGAATGTTGCCGTAACCAGTAATGTTGCCGTCCATCGATGCTCCAGGTGAAATTCACTTCGCCGCATGGATGAGATGATCCATCGATTTTTACTGTGGCTGTTTAGCTTTCCATAAACTCAAGAGCATTTTTTCGATCAAAAAAGCAGAATTAAAGTAGAGCCGCCGATTTTGATGACGATGTAAATAATTTTGTGTAATCGGTGTTGGCGAACGCGCTCAAGGATTATTGCGCGGCTTTCGTCGCGCAATAAATATCTTGGCGATGCAAGAGGTCGAAGCCGAAACGAAGCAAGTGCTGGACGCGGCAGCGCGCGTACGGGCCGGGCGCCTGGCCTTGGCGGCGCCAGCGAAACCGCAATATCCCCCGAGCAATATTTTTCTAGAGGAAAATGTTGTTTCCCGGTATTATTAGAATTCCGGCCTTGCCTGGCGGCCATCGCGCCGGCCGGACTCGCTGGGATGTGCTTTTCAAAATAATATCAGGGGAAAAACTTA
The DNA here is from genome assembly GCA_040544385.1 of Oxalobacteraceae bacterium GrIS 1.11. Lineage (GTDB taxonomy): Bacteria > Pseudomonadota > Gammaproteobacteria > Burkholderiales > Burkholderiaceae_D > Janthinobacterium. The sequence goes on along the minus strand of JBEONR010000035.1, from coordinate 36,167 downwards.
TGTCGCAATTGCCATTCTCTTTGCTGTCGAAGGAGCGCACCATTGCCGCTGCGGGATTCAACCGCTGGCTGGTTCCCCCCGCCGCTCTGGCCATCCATTTGTGTATCGGCATGGCCTACGGTTTTTCCGTGTTCTGGCTACCCTTGTCGCGCGCCATCGGCATCAAGAGCCCGCTCGCTTGCCCCAAGGATATCAGCCTGTTGGCCGAATTAAGCGCCAGCAATTGCGACTGGAAAATCTCGACGCTGGCGCTGATGTATACCCTGTTCTTCATTTTCCTGGGAGGTTCGGCCGCGCTGTTTGGCAAGTGGCTCGAACAGGTCGGCCCGCGCAAAGCCGGCGTCGTGTCGGCCCTGTGCTGGTGCGGCGGGCTGGTGGTGTCGGCGCTCGGCGTGTATGTGCACCAGGCCTGGCTCATGTGGCTGGGCGCCGGGGTGATAGGCGGCATCGGCCTCGGCCTCGGCTATATCTCGCCCGTGTCGACCCTGATCAAATGGTTTCCCGACCGGCGCGGCATGGCCACCGGCATGGCCATCATGGGTTTCGGCGGCGGCGCCGTGATCGGCGCGCCGCTGGCCGACTGGCTGATGCGCTATTTCGCCACCTCCACCTCGGTCGGGGTCTGGCAAACCTTCCTGAGCATGGCGGCGATTTATTTTGTCTTCATGATGGCCGGTGCGTTCGGCTACCGGGTGCCTGCTTCCGGCTGGAAACCGGCCGGCTGGACCGCGCCCACCGCGCAAGCGGGAAACGCGATGATCACCCAGCGCCACGTGCATTTGAACGAAGCGTGGAAAGCCCCGCAATTCTGGCTGATCTGGGGCGCCCTGTGCCTGAACGTGTCGGCCGGGATCGGCATCCTGGGCATGGCGTCGCCCTTGCTGCAGGAAGTGTTCGGCGGCCGCCTGATTGGCGTGGCGGCCGGCTTCAACGATCTGTCGGGTCCGCAAAAGGCGCAAATCGCCACCATCGCGGCCGGCTTCACGGGTTTGCTGTCGCTGTTTAATATCGGCGGGCGTTTTTTCTGGGCTTCGTGTTCCGATTACCTGGGCCGCAAGGCCACGTATTTCATATTTTTCGTGCTCGGCTTCATTTTGTACGCGGCCATCCCCAGCATTGCCAAGACGGGCAACCTGGCGCTGTTCGTGCTGTTTTTCTGCCTGATCCTGTCGATGTATGGCGGCGGTTTTGCCACCGTACCCGCTTACCTGGCCGATATGTTCGGCTCGCACATGGTGGGCGCCATCCATGGCCGTTTGTTGACTGCCTGGTCGGTGGCTGGCATTCTCGGGCCGCTGCTGGTCACCAATATCCGCGAATACCAGATCGGCCAAGGCATTCCGAAGGCGCAAGCCTACGATGTGACGATGTATATCCTGGCCGGGATGCTGCTGCTGGGCTTTATCTGCAATCTGCTGGTGCGCCCCGTCAAGCCGGCCAGTTTCATGGACGAGACCCAACTGGCGGCAGAGCGCAAGTTGTCGAACGATCGCGCCGCCCCGGCCGGCGTGGCGGTCGCGGGTGGCCAGGCGGCCGTCTTGCTGGCCTGGTCGGCGGTCGGGATTCCCATGTTGATCGGGGTCTGGCTGACCTTGCAAAAAACCATAGTCTTTTTTAAATAATGCTTCATTTTTTGTGAAAGCCCGCCTGCACCGCGTCCCGGAGCCGGCGGGCTTTATCGTATAGAATTAGCACATTCGGGGTTGCCGCCGCAGGGTCGGGGCGCGGCCGGCACACAGAGGGTTCCATGAGCAAGAAAATAGTCCAAGTGTATGACAGGCCGGCGGGCGGCTGGGGCGCCTTGAAAAGCGTGGCGCAGCAAATCTTCCAGCAAGGCATACCGGGCAAGGGCGCGCTGACGCTGTTGTCGGCCAACCAGCCGGACGGCTTCGATTGCCCCGGCTGCGCCTGGCCGGACCAGGACCATACGTCGACCTTTGAATTTTGCGAAAACGGTGCCAAGGCGATTGCCGCCGAATCGACGGCGCGCCGCGCCACGCCCGAATCGATCGCGCAACATACTGTGGCCTGGCTCAGCGAACAGTCCGACTATTGGCTGGAAGGGCAGGGCCGCTTGACCGAGCCGATGCGCTACGACCGCGCCAGCGACCGCTACCAGGCGATCAGCTGGGATCAAGCCTTCGAGCTGATTGCCAGCCACCTCAATGCTCTGCCGTCGCCCAACGACGCGATCTTTTACACCTCGGGGCGCACCAGCAACGAGGCGGCTTTCCTGTACCAATTGTTCGTGCGCGAATTTGGCACCAATAATTTTCCCGACTGCTCGAACATGTGCCACGAACCGTCCGGCTACGCCATGCGCGAAGCGGTCGGCGTGGGCAAGGGCACGGTCTTGCTGGACGATTTTCAGCTGGCCGACGCGCTGCTCATCTTCGGCCAAAATCCCGGCACCAACCACCCGCGCATGCTGGGCGAATTGCGCGCCGCCGCCAAGCGCGGCGCGGCGATCGTCTCGTTCAACCCGCTGCGCGAGCGGGGCCTGGAAAAATTCCAGAATCCGCAAAGCGTCGGCGAAATGCTGGGCGATGGCGCCACGGCAATTTCATCGGATTATTTCCAGTTGAAGATAGGCGGCGACCTGGCCACCGTCAAGGGCATGATCAAGTGCGTGCTGGAAGCGGACGCGGCGGCCCAAGCGGGCGGCCGCGCGCGCATCATCGATGTCGATTTCATTGCCGAGCATACGGCCGGCTTCGAGTCCTTTGCGGCCGACGTGCGGGCCGAAGCGTGGGACGTGATCGTGCGCGAATCGGGACTCGAGCGTGAGCAGATCGAACGCGCCGCCGACATTTACATGGGCGCCGGCAAAGTGATTGCCTGCTGGGGCATGGGTATCACCCAGCACCGCCATTCGGTGGCGACGATACAGATGATCGTCAATCTCTTGCTCTTGCGCGGCAATATAGGCCGGCCCGGCGCTGGTCCCTGTCCAGTGCGGGGTCACAGCAATGTGCAGGGCGACCGCACCATGGGGATTGTCGAAAAGCCGAAGCCGGCCTTCCTCGACCGGCTCGGCGCGGTATTTGATTTCACGCCGCCGCGCGCGCCCGGCTACGATACTGTGGCGGCCATCGGCGCCATGCTGGCCGAGCCGGGCAAGGTATTTTTCGCGATGGGCGGCAATTTCGCCGCTGCCACGCCCGACACTGAAGTGACCCACCAGGCGTTGCGGCAATGCGCGCTGACGGTGCATGTGGCAACCAAGATGAACCGCAGCCACCTGGTGTGCGGCGACGCAGCCTTGATTTTGCCTTGCCTGGGCCGCAGCGAGATCGACTTGCAGGCGGGCGGGCCGCAAGCGGTCAGCGTCGAGGATTCGATGAGCATGGTGCATCTGTCGTCGGGCATCAACGCGCCGTCCTCGGCCAATTTGCTGTCCGAGCCGATGATCGTGGCGCGTCTGGCGGCGGCCACCCTGAAGGGGCGCAGCAAGACCGACTGGATGGGGCTGGTGGCCGATTACGACCGCATCCGCGACAAGATCGCCGCCGTGTTCGAGGATTTCGCCGATTTCAATACCCGCGTCAAGGTAGCCGGCGGTTTTCATCTGCGCAATACGGCGGCCGAGCGCCTGTGGCTGACGGCCACCGACAAGGCCAATTTCTTTGCCCACCCGGTGCCGACCGACTTGCCGATCCACCAGGCCCGTAAGGGCCGCGCGGCGCCCGTCTTCAACCTGGCGACGATGCGCTCCCACGACCAGTTCAATACCACCATTTATGGCATGAACGACCGCTACCGAGGCGTGTTCGGCGAGCGCCGCGTGCTCTTCATTCATCCGGACGACATCGCCGAACTGGGCATGAAGGCGGGCGACTGGGTCGACCTGGAAAGCCTGTGCGACGATCAGGTGCGGCGCCAGGCGCGTCGCTTCATGTTGGTGGCCTACAATATTCCGCGCGGCTGCCTGGCCGCATATTTCCCGGAAACCAACGGCTTGGTGCCGCTGTCGAGCTTTGCCGACTATGCGCGCACGCCGACCTCGAAATCGATTCCCGTCGTGCTGGCGGCGCACCAGGCATGAACCTGCCCGAGTTGGCGCAAGCCTTGCTGGCCGAATTGGCGGCCCAGGCCGAGCCGGTCTCGGCAGCGCGCATCTGCAAGCGCCTCAACGTGCGCATGAGCACCCTGTTGCGCTGCCTGGCTTACCTGGGCGAGGCGGTGATCGGCTCAGAGGTCGGCCCCGGCCTAGTGCAAGTGCGGCAAATGGGCGAGCGCACCATGCTCAGTTTGAGTGAAAAGGGCAGGGCGGCATGCGCCGCGACGCCATGAATAGAAACCCCGGCTGGCGTGAAGTGGGCGTGCTGCGCCACGCGCCCGGCGGCGGCGCGCGCGCCGAGACCGATAAGGTGGCCGAGGAAATCCCGGTGGCGCTGGTGTTCAACGGCATTTCGCATGCGGTGATGATGGCCACGCCCCTCGACCTGGAAGATTTCGCGCTCGGCTTCAGCCTGTCCGAGCGCATCGTCGACGAGCCTGGCCAGATCTACGATATCGACAGCGAACAGGGCGCGGCCGGCATCGAATTGCGTCTGACGATAGCGAGCGAGTGCTTCATGCGCCTGAAGGAAAAACGCCGCAACCTGGCCGGCAATACCGGTTGCGGCCTGTGCGGGCTGGAAAGCCTGGCTGCGCTGGAATTGGCGCCGCCGCCCGTCGCCGCCGGTCCCGTGATTACCAAGGCGGCCCTGGTGCGGGCCTTCGACGCGCTGCAAACGCTGCAGCCTTTGAACGCGCTGACGGGGGCCATGCACGCGGCCGCCTGGGTCGGCCTCGATGGCGCCATTCTCGCTGTGCGCGAAGACGTGGGCCGCCACAATGCGCTCGACAAGCTGATCGGATCGCTGGCGCGGGCGCCGCGCGCGCCCGGCTTCGCCATCATGAGCAGCCGCGCCAGTTACGAGCTGGTGCAAAAGGCGGCGCGCGCCGACATCGGCCTGCTGGCGACGATCTCGGCGCCGACCACGCTGGCGGTGCGCATGGCCGAGCAGGCCGGCATCTGCCTGGTCGGCTTCGTGCGCGGCCAGGCTTGCGTCGCGTATGCCCATGCGGAGCGGCTGCTGCCGGCATGACATGTCCGGGCACCTGTGCCGGGTGCTGGAAGGCGCACACTTGAGTTGCTATAATTTCACTCTCCCGTTTCCAAGTAAAAGGTTCCCATGTTCCCATTTCGACTGATGTATCGCACCGTATTGCTGTCCAGTCTGGCCCTGGCGTATCCTGGCGCCGCTGCTGCGATGGACGCGGTGGCCGCGAAAACGACGACGGCCGCCGGCTTTCTCGACCAAAGGGCCAGGCTGGTGTCGAAAATGGTGCTGGCGTCAAGCGCCAATGACAGCGATGGCGTGCTTGACTTGCGCAATATGATAGAAGAATTGCCCTTTGTCGAACGGGGCCAGCGGCGCGAAGCCCGCAAGCTTAATACGGAAGGCCTGGATTTGCTGGGCAAGCAGCAATTCCCGGCGGCGCTCGAGCGGCTGGCCGCAGCGCGCGCCACGGACCCGTCGGACGCCGAAATCAGCAATAACCTGGCGTATGCCTTTTACCGCGCCGGGCGTTTCCCGGAAGCGCAACAAGCTTTGTATCAAACCCTGGCGCTGGCGCCGGCGCGCGCCACGGCCTGGGGCAATCTGGGCGATCTGCTGGCCAGGATGGGCAAGGAGGGCGACGCCGTCGCCTGCTATCGCAACGCTTACCGTTTTTCGCGCGCGCCGGAAAAGACCGTCGCCTATTTTCAGCGCCAGCAGGAAAGCGACTCGAACGCCCTGGTGCAGCAAGCCTTGCGCAAGGCCTTGCCGCTGCTCAATGCCAACGGCAAGATCGTCAACGATGCCGATCGCAACGCCACCGGCAAGGCACTGGTGCGCACGCAGATGTCCGCGCCTGCGCTCAAGCCAGAGGAAATTAACATTTACGCCATATACAAATTGGTGCGCAATGGCGACAAGAATGCCTTGCAAGGCTTGCGCAAGCTGGGCGACGACGGCAATAGCCTGGCCCAGTATCTGGTCGGCGTGGCCAACCGGGATGGCTTGGCCACGCTGGCCGACGCGTCGCTGGCCGCCACCTGGTTACGCCGCGCGGCCGAACAAGGCTTGCCGAGCGCGCAATTTGACTTGGCCTGGATGGCCGATAGCGGCGTCGGGGCGGAAAAAAATTCGCAGGAAGCGGCGCGTTTGTACATGCAGGCAGCCGAACAAGGTTATGCTCCGGCACAAAACAATCTGGCCGTGATGTATGCGCGCGGCGAAGCGGTGGCGCAAGACGTGGTGCACGCCTTTCAATTGTTTCGCCGCGCCGCCGAACAGGGCGACGCCATGGCGCAATTGAACCTGGGACGCTATTATCAGGCCGGCAAGGGCACCACGGCCGATCCGGCCCGCGCCGTCGACTGGTTTCAAAAGGCGGCTGAACAGGGCCTGGCTTCGGCCCAGCTCAAGCTGGCGATCGCCTATGAGTACGGGCAAGGCGTCGGCAAGGATGGGGCGCAGGCGCTGTTGTGGTACAAGAAGGCCGCGCAACTGGGGCTGGAGCCGGCGCGCGATGCCTTGAAGCGGCTCAACGCGCAAGATTGAGGGGCGCGCCTCGTATGGACAGTCTGACAAACAGGTAGGGAGAAGCTTGAAATGGTTTTATCGGACAGGAATCGCGCCTTGCGCGCCAGCGGCGCGTGGCGGATGGCGGCCATGTGCGCGCTGCTCGCTTGCAGCGCGCATGCGCAGGCGCAGGCTGGGCTGGCTTTTGCCGACGCCTTGCGCCAGGCCGCCTTTGCCTCCGGCGCGGTGCAGGGCGCCCAGCTTGACGTGCGCGCCAAGACCTTGAAGGCGCAAGCCTTGGCGCGCATCGACGGTCCCTCGCTGAACTTGAATGGTTTCGAGGGCCGCCTGGCGGCCAGCGTGAATGTCGACACCAGCGGCCTGGCCGGCGCGGTCGGCGGGATCGAGGCGGCGTTGCCCGGCTTGCCCTTGCCGCAAGTGCCCAATTCAATTAGCCGCGACGTGGTGACGAATCTGTCGTCGATCGGCTTGAGCAGCATCTGGCCGTTATATACGGGCGGGCGGCTGGACGCCATCAAGGGCCTGGCGGCGGGCCAGACCCAGGAAGCCGACGCCGAGCGCCAGGACGCCGAAGACCAGTTGGCGACCGTGGTGGCGCAGCGCTATTTTCAATTGCTGCTGGCCGAGCGCGTCGTCGGCGTGCGGGCCGAGGCCAGCGCCGGCATCGCCGAGCATTTGCGGCAGGCGAAAAAACTGGAAACGGGCGGCTTGATTTCGCGCGCCGAACGCTTGCGCGCCGATGTCGCTCTGGCCGGCGCTCAAAGCGATGAGGCGCAAGCCCGCAGCGACCGGGACATCGCCCAGGTGGCGCTGAACCGCTTGCTGGCCTCGGCCACGTCGGTGCGCCCGGCCACGCCGCTATTCGTCCATAGCGTCTCGCCCGGTTCCTTGCAATCATTCATCGACGCCGGCATGAGCGGCAACGCGGCCTGGAAAAAAATCGACAGCAAGCGCGCCCAGGCCGAACAGGCGCTGCGCCTGCATGGCCACGAATACAGTCCGACCGTGTTCGCGGTCGGCAATTACAACCGCAACCGCGGCGGCGACAATCTGGTGCAATCGACCTGGATGATCGGCCTGGCCGTGAGCGTCCCGCTGGTGGGTCGCCTCGATACCGGCAAGCTGATCCAGGCCGCCAAGCTGGATCAGGAAAGAGTCGAAGTGACGGCCCGGCAAGCCGAGCGCGATATCCCGACCCTGATAGAAAAACATTGGCGGGCCCTGGAAAACGCGCGCATTCAATTCATTGCCAGCGGCGCGACGCTGGAATTGGCGCGCGAAAATATCCGCTTGCAAGCGAGCGCCTTCCGCCAGGGACAAGCCACGGCGCTCGATGAAATCGACGCCCGCCTCAACCTGGCCAGGATCGACACCCAGCGCGCGCAAAACGCCTATGCCTACGTGATGGCGCTGGCGCAATTGCTGGAAGCGAGCGGCGAACCGCAACGCCTGGCCAGCCTGGCCGCGTCGGCCGACATTGTCTTGCCTTTGGATGGAATTTAATATGCGTAAATCCTTGACCCCGTCGCTGGCCTGGCTGGCCGGCGGCGCGCTGGCCGTTTTCCTGGCCTGGGGCTTGTACCAGGCCTTTCAGCCGCAGCGCCTGCCGCTGCAGGCCCAGATGGATGCGCAAGAAGTGAATGTCTCCTCGAAGGTGCCGGGCCGGGTCGAGCTCGTGCGCGTGCAATTGGGGCAAAGCGTCAAGCGCGGCGACGTCTTGTTCGAGTTGAGCAGTCCGGAAGTGCGGGCCAAGATCGCCCAGGCCACGGCGGCCGGCGAGGCGGCGCAAGCGGTGGCGGCCAAGGCCGACGCCGGCGCGCGGCCGGAAGAAATCGCGGCGGCACGCGCGAACTGGCAGCGGGCGCAGACCGGCGCCGGCATCGCCCACACCACGTTCACACGGGTCGATGCAATGTTCGAGCAAGGCGTGCTGGCGCGCCAAAAACGCGACGAGGCCGAGGCGCAGTGGCGCGCCGCCGAGCAATTGGCGCAAGCGGCCAGGGCCCAGTACGAGATGGCGCAAAAAGGCGCCCGCAGCGAAGACAAGCAGGCCGCCCACGCCCAGGCCAGGCAAGTGGCAGGGGTGCTCAGCGAAGCTGAAATCGCGCTGGCGGAAACCCGCATCGCGGCGCCGACGGCGGGCCAGGTCAGCAAGATCCAGATCCAGCCGGGCGAACTGGCGCCGCAAGGCTTTCCCGTGATTACCTTGGTGAATCTGGACGACAGTTGGGCCGTGCTGCAAGTGCGCGAAGACGATATGGCGGCCTTCGGCATGGGCAGCAGCCATACGGGCGACGTGGTGGCGCTCAAGCAGCAAGTGACCTTCAAGGTCAGTTCGGTGGCCGTCTTGCCCGACTTTGCCACCTGGCGCGCGGCGCGCCCGGGCGGCACCGATTTGCGCACCTTTGAAATCCGCCTGCGGCCGGCCATCAGGGTCGATGGCTTGCGGCCCGGGATGTCGGTCGTCTTTCCCGCGCCGTGAGCGCCGCCGCGAACCCGGCTGGCATGGGTGGCATGAGCGTCGTCGTGGCGCGCGAATGGGCGCGCCTGCGGGCCGATTTCTGGGACTTGGGCATGCTCAGCTGGATTCCGCTGGCGCTGTATCTCTTGACCTGGTTGATCTTTTCGGCCGGCGTCGCGCGCGATATTCCAGTGGCCGTGATCGACCAGGACCAGTCGGCCATGTCGCGCCAGTTGGCGCGCTGGCTCGATGCCTCGCCCGGCGTGGCCGTGGTGGCCAAGGCCGCCGACGGCGCCGAAGCCATGCATCTGTTGCGCGAGCGGCGCGCCTATGGTTTCGTGCTGATCCCGCGCGGCTTTGAAACTGAGCTGCTGGGCGGCCGGGCGGCCACCGTGCAATGGTTTTACAATGCCCAGTTTTCCTCGCACGCGGGGGCCTTGTCGCGCGATGTGCGCACGGTGGCCAGCACCCTGTCGGCCGGGGTCGAGCTGCGCGCGCGCGGCAAGCGTGGCAGCTCTCCCGGGCAAGCGGCGCAGCAGTTCGAACCGATCCGCACCCGCCTGGTGACATTATTTAATGAAAACACCAGTTATGAAGCGTTCCTGACGCTGGCCTTGATTCCCTCGATGTTGCAGATTTTCGTGGTGGTGGCCGTGGTGACGACGATCGGGCGCGAATTGCGCGACGCCACGGTGCCGCAATGGCTGGCCGCCGCCGGCGGCGGCTGGCCCACGGCGCTGGCCGGCAAGCTGCTGTTGCCCTTGCTCGCCTTCGGCACGCAAGCGCTGCTATTTCTGCTGTTCTTTAGCCTGCTGCGCGGCTGGGCCGTGGCCGGCAGCCTGGCCGCGATGGTGACCAGCCTGCTCTTGCTGGTGCTGGCCTATCTTGGCGTCGGCGTGCTGCTGATCGGCATCACCTTGTCGCTGAGGAATGCCTTGTCGGCGGCGGCCTTCATCACGGCGCCGGCCTTCGCCTACGCCGGCCAGGGTTTTCCGCTGCTGGCCATGCCGCCGCTGGCGCGCGCCTGGGCCGAAGCCTTGCCGCTGACGCATTATCTGCAATTGCAAAGCCGGCACTGGCTGGCCGGGGCACCCTGGGTTTACGGCGTCGGCGAGATGCTGGTGCTGGCCGGCTTCGCGCTCGGCTGTGGCGCGGCCGGCTTGCTGCTGCTGGGCATGCGGGCCGGCCGCGCCGAGGCTTGGGGCAAGACATGATGGCAGAGACGAATCCGGCGCCGCGCGCCTGGTGGCGCCAATGTGGTCGCGCTTTCGCGCTGACCTGGCGCGCGATGTTGGCCGACAAGGGGGCGCTGACCCTGCTGTTTGCCGGCGGCGTCATTTATTCTTTTTTCTATCCCTTGCCGTATAGCCGGGAAAGCGTGCAGCAAGTGCCGGTGGCCGTGGTCGACCAGGACCGCAGCGCGCTGTCGCGCCAGATCACGCGCTATGCGATGGCCCATCCATCGATCAAGGTGGTGGCCGTCACGCCCGACTTGCAGGCCGCCCAGGACATGTTGTGGCGCAACGATATCGCCGGCACCCTGTTCATTCCGGCCGGCTTGCAAACCAAGGTCTTGGCGGGCCGCACGGCCGAGGTGGAAGTGGCCGGCAATGGCTTGTACCTGATGCTCAACAAGACGGCCTTGAATGGTTTGGCCGAAGTGGTCGGCACGGTCTCGGCCGGCATCGAGATCAAGCGCCTGGCGGCGGCCACGCCCTCGCCGCGCCAGGCCGCCGCGCAGCGCCAACCGATCACGGTCAGCGCGGTGCCGCTGTTCAATGTACGGGAAGGTTATGGCTCGTATGTGGTGCCCGGGGTGGCCACCCTGATCATCCAGCAAACCCTGCTGATGGCGATCAGCATGATGTTTGGCACCTGGGCGCAAGGGCGCGCGTTCCCGTTTGAGCGCGACGGCGCCGCCTATTGCGGCGCTCTGCTGGCCTACGCTTCGGTGGCCGTCATCAATTGCGTGTATTTTTTCGGTTTCGTATTTTGGTGGCAAGACTATCCGCGCGGGGGCAATCCGGCCGGCCTGGCCCTGTTCATTGTGCTGTTTTCCTTGACCTTGGCGGCCTTCGGGATGTTGCTCGGTTCCTGGTTCCGGACCCGCGAACGGGGCCCGCAATTGCTGATTGTTACCTCGCTGCCCGTCTTGTTCATGGCCGGCTTGACCTGGCCCGACACGGCCTTGCCGGTCGGCTTGTACTATGCGCGCTGGTTGTTGCCGTCGACGGCGGGGATACAAGGATTCATCGCGCTCAATGAACTGGGCGCCTCGCTATCGGAAGTGCGGTATGAGGCGCTGGCGCTGGCCGCGCTCTTGACGGCGTGCCTGATAGTGGGATTGAAGCGCTGGAAAAATGGCGCTGCCCGATAGCCCGAGCCAGGCAAGCCTGGCTCGAGCTGGCTTGTCGTGAGTGCAACACGACAAGCCAAGAGGCCGGGGTTTTCAGCGCTGTCCGGCCGTTTATTTCAGGGTAGTCATGAGTTGTTGGCCATTTGGCGAACCCCACCCGGTGCAAGCATCCCAGCCGACCTTGGCGTGGTAGGCGCCATTGTCGCCCGTGGTGATGTCGCGCAGCGAGCCGGTGCCGACCACCTTGCCGTACAGCAGAGGATTAAGGAAACCGACCGGCTTGCCCAGCCCTTCGTTCAGCAAGGCCACCAGGCCGGCCCACAGCGGCGCCACGGCGCTGGTGCCGCCAAATACATAGTCGTGGCCATCGACCCGGATTTGATAGCCGGTGACGGGATCGGCATTGCCGGCCACGTCGGGCACGCCGCGGCCGATACGGGCGCCGGGGTTGACCGAGGGTGGTACGCCGGCCGCTTTTTGGTAGACTGGCAAGGAGAAGAAATCGCTGATGCCGCCACCGGTGGCGCTGCGTCTCGGATCGTCGTTCCACACGGTTTCATTGCTGATGGTGCCGCCGGTCGCCGTCAGCCGGGTGCCGCCGCAACCGAGCACCGATGGGCTGGAAGCGGGGAAGTCGACGTGCGCCAAGCCGTCCGGCGTGCCGGCGTTGGGATTTTCATCGCCCGATCCGGCGTCGCCAGCCGCGCAACAAATGGTGACGCCGAGCGCGGCGGCGGCCTGGAAGGCTTGATCGTAGGAATTCATGGTTTGCGCGTTCCAGAATTTTTCCGCGTTACCCCAACTGATGGAAATCACGTTAGGCTTGTTGACCTTGTCGTGGATCGCCATCGTGATGGCATCGAGAAAACCCTTGGTGGTATTGGGCGCGAAATACACCGCGATCAACGCTTGCGGCGCCAGCGCGGCGGCCACTTCGATGTCCAGCATGACTTCACCGTCGGCGCTGTTGGCATTGGTGGGATGGTTCTTGCCGCTATCGACAGAGATGGTCTTGACGTTCGGCGGGTTCAGCCCGAGTTGCTTGAAATAGGCTTGAATATCGGCCGTGCGGTAGCCGCCGCCCAGTTCGATCAGGGCGATGCATTGCCCCTTGCCGGTCAGATTGGCGGGGAAGTTATAGAGCTTGGCCAACTGGGGTGGCGTGAAGGTGGTGCCGGCCGCATGTGCCATGACATCGAGCTCGGCCGGCCGGGCTTGCAGGCGGGGACGGGCCGCAGGCATGCTCTGGGTGCCGAACACGCCTTCGATGATGTCGGCCAGATCGGCCGGCACGGTCAGCTCGGAAGTGCGGCGACGCGACACGCCACCGTCATGCTCGACCTGTTCGATGGTGGTGCCGAAGGCCATGGAAAACTGCGCTGCCGTACCGGACAAAAAGACGCTGCGCCGCTCCGAGCTGCTATCGACCACGACCAGGTCATTGGCGGCCGCGAAATCCTTGATTTTCTGGATGTCGGCGTCGGCCGCGCCGTGAGCGGCCTCATATTCGTCGCGCGTCAGATAGTGCCGGTTTTTCGGTAATTGATTGGTGTCATACGCCTGGGCGGCCGTGGCTTGCAGTGGGGCCTTGCGACGTACCCTTACCGTTACCTCGAAACGTTCGTCCGGCAACACGGGGCCGAGTGAGTGGAATTTTGCCGTCGCTGCTGGTTTGCTGCCGGGAATTGACTTACGAGCTGAAGAGGTAGACATAATGTGCATTCTCTAAAAAAAGTAATGACTGGCCTGCTCCGCGACGAAGGCCGGGGGACGTAGGTTGTCGCGGCAACCGTATGCGTGTTGATGTGATTGCTGGTAATGCGCAATGCTGAAATGGTTGTTTTCCCAGCCATGCTGACGGGGATCAAGAAAGAGACCGCCTTGGAGATTGCTTGGCGCTCGCCGTGCCAAGAAGAATAGCAGGGCCGATCGACGCGGCGCGTGCAAGTACGGCGCTTTCTTGATACGTATCAGTGGCCTGTGTTGGTGAGGCGGGCGGCGTCGTCGTCGGTGGAGCGATCGGCAAGCAGCTCAGGCATCAGGGCGCGGCCCTGATGGTGCCTTATTCGTAGCGCAGGCAATCGACCGGCAGCAAGGCCGAGGCGCGCCGGGCCGGATAGAAGCCGAAGAACACGCCCACCAGGCTGGAGAAACCGCAGGCCACCACGATCGCCGATGAACTGACGAAGACGTCGAACTTGCCGGTCGAGGTGATGGCGGCCGCGCAGCCGACGGCGAGCAAGATGCCGACCACGCCGCCGACCACGCAAATGGCCACCGCTTCGGTCAGAAATTGCAGCAAGATGTCGCGCGGCTTGGCGCCGATCGCCATCCGGATGCCGATTTCGCGGGTCCGTTCGGTCACCGATACCAGCATGATATTCATGATGCCGATGCCGCCGACGACCAGGGAAATGGCGCCGATCAAGCCCAGCATGGCGGCAATGCCGGTGCTGATTTTCTTGGCCGTTTCGGCAAACGAGGCCAGGTTTTCGATATGGAAATCGTCCGGTTCCTCGAACTTGATGTGGTGGCGGTCGCGCAGGGTTTCCTTGATGTCTTCTATGCCGTCTTGCAAATTGTGGCCCGATTTTCCCTGCGCAATCACATAATGGACATTGCCGGGGAAGGCGTCGCGCATCAGGTTGGCGCGCGCCGCCGTGATCGGGATCAAGACCAGGTCGGCCAGGTCGCCGCCATCGACTTGCTTGCCTTCGCCATGCAACACGCCGACCACCTGGAAGGCGACGTTTTCAATGCGGATGAACTTGCCCAGCGGATCGCTCTTGTAAAAGAATTGGTCCGCCACCTTGTGCCCGATCACCACCATGCGCGCAGCCGCGCGCACGTCGGCGTCGCTGAAATAACTGCCTTGTTCCAGTTTCCAGCTGCGGATTTTGAACATGGCCGGCGTGATCCCATGCACCGTGCTGGTCGAGGTTTCATTGCCGACCGAGAGCTTGAAGCCGCCCTGCAAGGCTGGCGCGGCGCCGGCCAGATTGGGCAACTCGTTGAGGGCGGCGGCGTCGGCCACGCTCAAGGACGGCGCGGCGCCGGCGCGCATGCGCTGGCCGGCCGCGCGGTCGCCGCCCGGCAGCACGAACAGCATATTCGTGCCCAGTTGTTCCAGTTCGCGGCCGATGAAGCGTTTCATCGCGTCGCCCAAGGCCAGCAGCAAGACCACCGAGGTGATGCCGATGATGATGCCGAGCATGGTCAGGATGGTGCGCAAGCGGTTCGCATTCATGGCGCGGAATGCTTCGACCATGACTTGTAAAAAGTTCATATCATTCCTCGCTGCCCGGCACGGGCGCGTCCGCCTGCTCGTGGCTGGCGGCCAGCTGGCGCAAGCCTTCGGCGGCCGGGCCGTCATATAACACGCGGCCATCTTTGAGGCGCATCAGGCGGCGGCTGTAGGCGGCGATGTCGGGCTCGTGGGTGACCAGCAAGATAGTGATGCCGCGCTCGCGGTTCAGGCGCTGGAACGACGCCATGATCTCGACGCTGGTCTGGGTATCGAGGTTGCCGGTCGGCTCGTCGGCCAATATCAAAGGCGGGTCGCCCACCAGCGCGCGGGCGATCGCCACGCGCTGCTGTTGGCCGCCCGACAATTGGTTCGGGGTGCGGTTGGCGTAATCGCGCAGCCCGACCCGTTCCAGCTCCAGCAAGGCCTTGGCGTGGGCCGGCTTGCGCCCGACGCCGGCGTAAATGAGCGGCAGGGCGACGTTTTCGGCCACGCTCATGCGCTTGATCAGGTTGAAGCTCTGGAAGACGAAGCCGATGCTGCGATTGCGTATGCCGGCCAGTTCGGCGCGCGACAGGCTCAGGGTGTCGACGCCGTCGAGCAGGTAACTGCCGCTGCTGGCTTGGTCCAGACAACCGAAAATATTCATCAGCGTCGATTTTCCCGAACCCGATTGCCCCATTACGGCCAGGAAATCGCCGCGCGGCACGCTCAAGTCGATGCCGAACAAGACCGGGGTTTCGATCCCACCCGAAAAATAACTCTTGCTGACATTGCGGATGTCGATCAAGTGCGGCGCGCCGCTCATTCGATGCCGCCCTCGCCGGCGGCGGCCAGCGCGCGGGTGACCACCTTGTCGCCCTGTTTCACGTCGCCAGCCAGCACTTCCGTGTAGCGGAAATTGGACAAGCCGATCTTGATGTCGACCGGCCGAGCCTGGTTCTTGTCGTCGAGCTTGTAGATCTTGAAGGAGCGCGTGGTTTCATTGGCGCTGCGAAAGGACAAGTCGTCGTCGGCGGCCGGCGCCGGCAGCGCGGCGCCGTTCTTGCTTGTTTTTGCCTGCTTTTTGCTTTCCTTTTCTTGCTCTTCATCGCTGAGACGAAAGCGCAGCGCGGCCGTCGGAATGCGCAGCACATTCTTGCGGTTGCCGACTACCAGGCGCACCTGGGCCGTCATGCCCGGCTTCAGCAATTCTTCCTTGTTTTCGACATTCAAGACCACGTTATACGTGACCACGTTTTGCACCACATTTGCGGCCAGGCGGAATTGGCGCATGCTGGCGTCGAATTCCCGGTCCGGATAGGCGTCGACCACGAAGCGGGCCGCCTGGCCATCCTTGAGCGAACCGACGTCCGCTTCCGAGACGCTGGTATCGATCTGCATCTTGGTCAAGTCCTGGGCGATCTGGAACAGATTGGGCGTCGTAAACGAGGCCGCCACGGTCTGGCCCAGGTCGATGGTGCGCTTGATGACGACGCCGTCGATCGGCGCCCGTATCACGCTATTGTCCAGGTCCGCCTGGGCGCGCGCCAGTTGCGCTTCGGACAGTTTGATGTTCGCGCGGGCCACCTCGAGTTCGTGGCGCGACTGGTCCAGCGCCAGCGCCGAGACATAATTTTGCAGCACCAGGCGTTCGTTGCGGTCGAAATTGGCTTGTGCCAGCCGCAGCGATGCGCGGGCCGACGCCAGACCCGCTTCGTTTTGCCTGATTTGCGCATTGAAAATGGTCGGGTCGAGCTTGAGCAAGACCTGGCCCTTCTTGACGCGGTCGTTGAAGTCGGCCTTCAATTCGACCACCGTGCCCGACACTTGCGAGCCGACATTGATCAGCGCGACTGGATTGATGGTGCCGTTTGCGGTGACGGTCTGGGTGATGGTGCCGGTATCGACCAGGGCGCTGCGGTAATGCGATTCGGGAACCTTGGCGTCGCCCCGCATGCGCAGATAGGCGGCGCCGCCCGCCACTGACACGCCCACCGCTAGTACGCCCAGCGCCAGGCGCTTCCTGGTAAAAATTGTCATTATTATGCCATTCAAGTTTCATCGGGCCGATCGGCGCCGGGATAGTCCGACAGGCTGCTAGCAGCCTGTCGGACTTAAAGGAAATCGGCCGCAAATCCGCCTGGCCGGTCCATATTTCACCGCTTTCTTGACCAATAGCTCGCTATTGGCACTGCGAAAGCGGCGAAATCTGTCCTCGGTCAGCCGAATTTTCGCTTCGATTCTTCAAGTCCGACAGGCTGCTATGGCGATGCTAGCATATGGCACCGGCAAATCTTGCGCCATGCGATGAAATGCGCAATAGGCGGGCTGGAGTGTCGTTTGTTGACCGGCGCCGTGTACGATGGCGCTTGTTTCCCGTCCCGAGAGTCCATCCATGCATATGACCTTGTTCAGCGCCCAGCGCTACGACCAGGAATTTTTCGACGCCATCAATGCGCGCCAATTCGCCGCCCATGGTTTTCAACTGAGTTATCAGAAAGCCAGCCTGGCGCAAGACACGGTCAGCCTGGCGCAAGGCAGTGACGCAATCTGCGTCTTTGTCAACGACGTGTTGGACGCCGCAGTGCTGGCGCAACTGGCCGCGCGCGGGGTGCGCGCCGTGCTGCTGCGCTGCGCCGGCTTCAACCATGTCGACCTGGCGGCCGCGCGCGCGCTGGGACTGTTCGTGGCGCGGGTGCCGGCATATTCGCCCGAGGCGGTGGCCGAGCACGCGATCGCCCTGATCATGACCTTGAACCGGCACACCCACCGCGCCTACAACCGCGTGCGCGAAGGCAATTTCGCCCTCGATGGCTTGCTGGGCCGCACCCTGCACGGCAAGACCGTCGGCATCATCGGCACCGGCCAGATCGGCCTGGCCACGGCGCGCATCCTGAAGGGTTTCGGTTGCCGCGTGCTGGGCCACGACCCCGTTCCGGCGCCGGCCTTTGCCGCACTGGGCGAATACGTCGCACTCGGTGTCTTGCTGGGCAGCTCAGACGTGGTCAGCCTGCATTGCCCGCTGCTGCCGTCGACCTTGCACTTGATCGATGGCGACAGTTTGCTGCGCATGAAGCCCGACGCCATGCTGGTCAACACTTCGCGCGGCGCCCTGATCGACACCGAGGCGGTGATTGCCGCGCTCAAGGCGCGCCGCCTGGGCGCGTTGGCAATCGATGTGTACGAACAAGAAAGCGCACTGTTTTTCCGCGACCGCTCCTCCGACATCATCGACGACGATGTGTTCCAGCGTCTGCTGACCTTGCCGAACGTGCTGGTGACGGGACACCAGGGATTTTTCACCAGCGAGGCGCTGACCGAGATTGTCGCCACCACCCTCGATAACCTGGCTTGCTTTGCCGCGCGGCAGCCTTGTCCGAACGCCTTGCCGGGCTAGCTTTTCAGCGTTCGACCCAGAGCATTTTTTCCTCGCTATAGCGCGCCCGATACCTGCGGCCGCGCTCAGGCGCACCTCGGCCGCCGCCGCATTGTCTTCCAGGTAGTTGCGGCGCCTGGATCTGGTCGAGCAGCGTTTTTAGGCGCAGCGCGCCGTTCAGGCGGCGGCCAGGGCTTGTTCCAGGTCGGCCAGCAAGTCATCGATATGCTCGATGCCCACCGACAGGCGCAACATGTCTTCCGACACGCCGGCCTTGGCCAGTTCTTCGGCGTTCAATTGGCGGTGCGTGGTCGAGGCCGGATGCGTGGCCAACGATTTGGCATCGCCGATATTGACCAGGCGGGTGAACAGTTGCAAGGCGTCCAGCACGCGCGCGCCGGCCGCCCGGGGATCGCCCTGGGTGGCCGTCTTCAAGCCGAAGGACAGGATGCCGGACGCCTTGCCGCCCATGTATTTGCGCGCCAGCCCATGGTCGGGATGGTCTTCCAGCCCCGCGTAATTGACCCAGGCCACTTTCGGATGGGTCCTCAAATGGCGCGCCAGCGCCAGGGTATTGGCGCAAATGCGGTCCATGCGCAGCGCCAGCGTTTCGATGCCCTGTAAGATCAGGAAGGCGTTCAAAGGGGCGATTGCCGCGCCCATATTACGCAGGGGCACCACGCGGGCCCGTCCGATATACGCCGCCGCGCCCAGCGCCTCGGTGTACACCACCCCATGATAAGAGACGTCGGGTTGGTTCAAGCGCGGGAAGCGCTCCTTGTGCTCGGCCCAGGGAAATTTTCCGCTATCGACGATGGCGCCGCCCACGCTGTTGCCGTGGCCGCCCAGGTATTTGGTCAGCGAATGGACCACGATGTCGGCGCCATGCTCGAACGGCCGGCACAGATAGGGGCTGGGCACGGTATTGTCGACGATGAGGTGGATGCCGTGCGCGTGCGCCAGTTCGGCCAATTTGGCGAAATCGGTCACATTGCCGAGCGGGTTGCCGATCGACTCGCAAAAAATCGCCTTGGTGCGCGCGTCGATCAGGGCCGCGAAGGTCTCGGGTTGGCGGGCGTCGGCGAAGCGCACTGTGATGCCGAATTGGGGCAGGGTGTGGGCAAATAAATTGTAGGTGCCGCCATATAACTGGCTCGCTGAAATGATATTGTCGCCCGCCTCGGCAATCGTCTGGATCGCGTAGGTGATGGCCGCCATGCCGGACGCCACGGCCAGCGCCCCGATCCCGCCTTCGAGCGCGGCGACGCGCTTTTCCAGCACGTCCTGGGTCGGATTCATGATACGGGTATAAATATTGCCGGGCACTTTCAAATCGAACAAGTCGGCCCCGTGTTGCGCGCTATCGAAGGCATAGGCGACGGTTTGGTAGATCGGCACGGCGGCCGACCTGGTGCTCGGGTCCGGCGAGTAACCGGCGTGCACGGCCAGGGTTTCCAGTTTCATGCGCTGTCCTGTCAAGTAAATATCGGGCTTTATTGTGCCACGTTGCGCTTTCTTTTTTTGCATGCAGACTTAGAATTTTCTGTGCTATGGTTATACCAAAAGCCACCGCGCGCCTGCGCTTTCGGGCGTGCTCGGCTCGACATCTGCGCCCCCGTGATTGCCCGACTGCGCACGGGGCAAAATTGCTGGGAGCGGCGCGTGAGTAATCTGAAGAAAATCAAGGTGGTCGATTTACGCCTGGGAATGTTCTTGCAGGGCTTTGACGGCTCGTGGCTGAAGCATCCATTCTGGAAGTCGAAATTTCTGTTGCTCGAAGCGGCCGAGCTGCGCGCGGCGCACGACAGCGGCTTGGCCGAATGCTGGATCGACCTGTCCCGGGGCGCCGATGTGGCCGCACCGTCTGCTCTGGCCGGCGCTTTGGCTCCGGAACCGGAACACAGCGCGCCGCAAGCGCAAGCGCAACCTGAGGCGCCGGAGGCCGTCGTGGCCAGTTCCTTCCATGATGAATTGCAGCGCGCGGCGACCTTGTGCAAGGGCGCGCGCGACGCCACCATGTTGATGTTCAACGAGGCACGCCTGGGCAACGCCATTGACGCCCAGGCGTGCCTGCCGCTGGTCACGGAAATCGCCGATTCGCTGTTGCGCAATCCGGGCGCCCTGATCAGCCTGGCCCGCCTGAAAACCAGCGACGATTACACGTATATGCATTCGGTGGCGGTATGCGCGCTGATGGTGGCGCTGGGTCGGGCGCTGGGCCTGGATGAGGTGGCTTGCCGCGACGCCGGCGTGGCCGGCTTGTTGCACGATATCGGCAAGGCTTTCATTCCGCTGGCGATCTTGAACAAGCCCGGCAAGCTCACGGATGAGGAATTCGAAGCCGTCAAGAGTCACCCGGTGCGCGGCCATGCCTTGCTGATGGAAGGCCAGGCGGCCAGCGCGGCCGTGCTCGACGTCTGCCTGCACCACCATGAAAAATTCGATGGCGCCGGCTATCCCGAGCGTTTGCAGGGCGAGGCGATTTCCTTGATGGCGCGCATGGGCGCGGTATGCGACGTGTATGACGCGATCACCTCCAACCGTCCGTACAAGGCAGGCTGGGACCCGGCCGAATCGGTGGCCAGGATGATTTCATGGAAGGGGCATTTCGACCAGACGGTGTTGTCGGCCTTCATCAAGACCCTGGGCATTTATCCGACCGGGGCCCTGGTCAAGATGCGCAGTGGGCGCCTGGCGGTGGTGGTCGAGCAAAATGCATCTTCGCTGACCAAGCCAGTGGTCAAGGTGTTTTTCTCGACCAAGGCCGACACATATATTCCAGTCGAGCGGATCGATCTGGCGCATGCCGGCGCGGGCGACACCATCGTCGGCCGCGAAGCGCGCGACAAATGGAATCTGGCGCTGATCGATGAATTGTGGGCCGGTGAACTGGCCCCGCGCCACCCCTGAGGGCTAGCCCTCAGGGCGCGCTATGCGGCGCTTACGCTGCCTGCTTAGCCTTGCGACGACGTGCCATGAAGCCGAGCAGGCCCAAGCCGCCGAGCAACATAGCATAGCTTTCCGGTTCTGGAACGGCCGAAATGAGCGAAATCCGCGATCCTCCGATGCTGGCCGGATCGGAAACATGAGTCGTTATCGTCTGGCAATCCCCGTAGCAACCATTCGAACGGTCAAGGTAAGAGAATGTCGACAGGGAATACGTCACGTGGGCCGAACTGCCGGCCGCGACCGAACCCAGATCGACCATGCCATGGTAGGGATTCAGCGAAAACGACGTGCCGTCGAACTCTTCTGTGGTGGTGGCGTTACCGATATTAAAGCCTTCTTTGCTGATCGTGGTGTCGGTACCGACTATCTTGAAAGTCTGGCTCGAGTGCCAAACCGAGACGCCGTCCACCAGCACGTCGGCGGCATAGCCGGTGCGGTATTCGCCGCCCTGACCCGGGTGCAGGGCGCTAGGGCTGAAAGGGGCGGCCCATTTCCATGCTTCGATCGCAAAATCCATTTTATCCAGATTTACACCCAACTGGTAGCGTTGGCCATTGAGCGATTGATTATTGATCGTTTCCATCCAGCTCGTCGATGCCTTCACCGAGCCATTGGACGACATATGGTAAACATCGAGCGCCATTGTGCCATTGGCATCGGCGCGTGCACTGGTGCCGATCTGGAAAGGGTAACGACCGTTGGCGTCCGTCATGTCGTTGGGGAACAAAACGACCGATGCCGGATCGGTCCGGGTTGCCGAAACCGGACCCGTGAGGGTGGTAAGGTAGGTCATGCCCATCGGATCATACGACATGTCGGCGCCCACGCTGGCGGCCTGGGCCGCGCCCATGGTCAAGCACAGTGTCGCGATAGCGGCGCTCAAGTAAAGCGCAGTCCTGGAAATATTCTTCATTCTATTCTTCTGGGTGAGTTGGTTTGCTGAGGTGGCGAATTATACAGCAAAACAAGTATCAAAAAGAATAATCTAAAAGATATGCAGTGTTAATTAATTGAAATATTTTCGAGCAGGCCGCAGAGCCTGTCCATAGAGCGGGGCTGGGCCATGCCGGTCGAAACCGGACATGGCAAGGCCGCCAGCCGTCCCCTTCCAGGCGGCTACCCGTCCGTCCGGAAAAGGGCGACCACCGGGCTTTAAACCCCTTGCTTGCCGCCTTCGAGGTAGAGCGCATAGTATTCGGCCGCCAGTTTGCGCAGCGAGTTGCCGATGTTGGCGTAGTCGTATTCGTTCAAATTGGCCAGCGAGACCCGCGCCGACGCATGGCTGGTGCCGAAACCGCGTCCCGGCAACAAGATCACGCCGGTTTCGTCGGCCAGCCTGAACAGCGCCTCGTTCGGCTTCAATTGCAGCACCAGCCAGGCGGCGAAGTCGGCGTCGTACATTTGCGCGGACAGCGTTTCCAGGTCCAGCAAATGATAATAACGCACCGAATTGGCGTCGTAAGGCATCGGTAAACCCAGCGCGCGATACAAAGCTTCTTTGCGGCGCAGCACGATGCGCTTCATCGCCTGCTTGTATTGTTGCGGCTCGTCCATCAGTGAAAACAGCGAAAACAGGGTCATTTGCGCTTGCACCGGGGTCGACACGCCGGCCGTGTGGTTCAGCGCCACGGTGCGGCTGTCGGCCACCAGGCGGTCGATGAACTTGAGCGCGCGCGGTTCCGTCGTGATCGAACTGTAGCGTTCATCCAATTGCTGGCGCAAATGCTCGGGCAGATTGGCGATTTTTTCATCGAGCACATTGTTTTCGTGGGTGGCGACCACGCCCATGCGCCAGCCCGTCGCACCGAAATATTTCGAGAAGGAATACACCAGGATGGTGTTGTGCGGGCACATCGCGAACAGGGACACGAAATCGTCGGCGAAAGTGGCGTACACATCGTCGGTCAAGATGATCAAATCCGGTCTTTGCTTGACGATGGCGGCGATGTATTCCAGGGTTTCCTGGTTGATCTTGACGGAGGGCGGATTGCTGGGGTTGACCAGGAAAAAGGCTTTTACTTTCGGGTCGAGCAGTTTGTCGAGTTCGGCCTTGGTATATTGCCAGTTGTTTTCGGCCGGCGCGTCGATATACATTTCGACCAATTGGTAATCGTTGAGCTTGGGAATCTCGATATAGGGCGTGAAGATCGGCATGCCCAACGCGATCGTGTCGCCGGCCTCGATCAAGTGGTTTTCGCGCAAGCTGTTGAATAAATACGTCATTGCCGCCGTGCCGCCTTCGACCGCGTACATGTCGAACTTGCCGACGAAGGGATAGGTGCCGATGGTTTCCTTGTGGATGTACTGGGCCACGATTTGCTCGCTCAGGCGCAGCATGCGACCCGGCACCGGATAATTGCAACCGAGGATGGCTTCGCACATTTCATACAGGAAGTCGCCGGCTGACAAGCCCAGTTGGTCGCGCACATAGGAGACGGCCGCTTCGATGAAGCGCACGCCGGCCACGCCGGCATTGGCCTTGGTGAAAATCTCGAAGCGCGCTTCGATGCCTTCGCGGCGCGGAAAGCCGCCGATATCTTCCATGTAGCGGTAGGATTGTTCCGATTCGGCCATGGCAAACAGACCCATCTGGAAAAAGCCGTGGCGCGGCGTCGTCGCCAGGAAATTCGGGTTGCCGCGACCGGCGTTGAGCATGGTGCGCTCGCTATGCTTGCCGGCTGTTTGTATCAGGGCGTCTTTTAATTCGAAGGGGCTGAGCGCGGCCAGCTTGGCGGGATTACTAAAGTCCATGGGGAATTCCTGTGTGTGGGGTTGCGGCACGGCGTGCGCCGTGCCGCCGGGTTGCTTAGACGAGGGCGACAATCAAGGGGCCGAGCAAGGTCAGGAAGACATTGGCCAGCGCATAGGTGATCGCGAAGGGGACGGTCGGGATGGCGTTTTCCGCCTTGTTCAAGACTTCGCCGAAGGCCGGGTTGGCGCTGCGCGAACCGCTCAGCGCGCCGGCGAATATAGCCACGTTATCGTAGCGCAGCACATAGCGGCCGAACAGCATGGTCAGAATCAGGGGCAAGATCGTCACCACCATGCCGATGCCGAAAATCGTCAAGCCTTGCGAGCGGATGGTTTGCACCGCCTGCAAGCCCGACGACAGGCCGACCACCACGACGAAACCGGCCAGGCCCAGGTCTTTCAGGATTTGCACGGCCGGGCCGGGCATGGCGCCGAAAGACAGGCGCTTGGCGCGATACCAGCCAAACAGCAGGCCCGACAGCAGGGCGCCGCCGCCGCTGCCCAGCGTTAGTGGAATGGAACCGATCTTGGCCGTCAGCAGGCCGATCAGCAAACCCACCACCAGCCCGCCGCCCAGGTACACGAAGTCTGTCTTGTCGCCGCTCTCGACGATATAGCCGACCAGCGCCGCGACCCGCTTGACGTCTTGCTCGGCGCCATAAATGGTGACCACGTCGCCCAGTTGGACCACGCTATCGGGCAACATGGGCAAGGGGCGCCCCATGCGGCTGAGTTGGACCACGAAGATGCCGTGCCGCACGCCGCCGGCGGTGGCGACGCGGATTTGTTCCACGCTCTGGTTATGGAATTCGCGCTTGGTCAGCACGATATCGCGGCGCTGCATGGTCAATTCCATGCCTTCGACGGCATACACTTCCTGTCCCAGGCGGGCGGCGGCGGCCACCACGGCTTCGCGCCGGCCCACGGCCAGCACGATGTCTTGCGCCTGCAGCAGCAATTCCGGGTGGACGTCGATCAGATTGGCGCCGCGTTTCACGCGTTCTATCGTGATGGTGGCGGCCGCGTGCTCGTCTTCCAGCGCAGCCACCGTGATGGGGCCTTGTTCGAGGCGGTACAGGCGCCCGACCAATTCGGCGGTGGCCGCTTGCTGGCCCGGCCCGAACACTGGTACGCCCGATTGCAGCGCCGCCTCGGCCTTGATGGCGTCGTCGCGGATGCCGCGTCCGAACAGTTTCGGCAGAATATTCACGCACACGATGATGGCGCCGAATGAGCCGAACACATAGGTGACGGCGTAACCGATCGCGACATTGCCTTGCAAGCGCTTGATTTCGTCGGCGGCCAGGCCCAGCTTGCCGATCGCGTCACCGGCCGTGCCGATGATGGCCGATTGTGTCAAGCCGCCGGCGGCGACCCCTGCCGCCAGACCCTTGTCGAGCCCGAACAGCTTGGCCATCACCACCACCGTGACCAGGCCGCTGACGGCCAGCACCACGGCCAGGGCAATTTCCTTGATCGATTGGCGGCCCAGGGAATTGAAGAATTGCGGGCCGCTTTCATAGCCGACCGCGTAAATGAAGAGTGCGAACAAGACCGATTTGACGCCGGGATCGACATGCACGCCGACCTGGCTGACGATCACCGCCACCAGCAGCGAGCCGGCCACCCCGCCCAATTGGAAGGTGCCTAGCTTGAATTTTCCGACGTAATAGCCGAGACCCAGCGAGAGGAAGAGCGCGATTTCCGGGGAGCGTTTAAAGATTGCTTGTAACCATTCCATATTGGCCTTTTGTGATGTGGAATTGACAGGCCCGCGTTTGTAATAATAATTCCCTGCCGATTTAGCGCAAGAAGGTATTCGATTTCAAACCGATCCGTAGCGAGCCGCCCTCACAGGCACCCGCACGCGACAGGGCGCGAGTCGGCCTGGAAGATATCGTTCGATTTCCCGGGGCCGTCCGACGAGCCAATTGTATGCAATGATTATTGCACAGAAGAAAAAATTGTGATGCCCGTCCATTCCTATCGTGCGCGGCAAGCCGGGCATTTGTACGCGCCGGGTGCGCATGCAAGGGCGGGAGCACAAACATTGCGGGTCTTGCGGCGGCGCGGCGGCCAATGCGCGCGCAAACGGCGCCGATTGCGCCGGCGCCGTCCGCCGCCCGTCAGCCTTTCACGCCGCCGGCCGTCAAGCCCGATATCATCCATTTTTGCGCCAGCAGGAATACCGCCGTGATCGGCAAGCCGGACAGGATGGCGGCCGCCGCGAAGTCGCCCCACAGGTATTTCTGCTCGTACAGGAAGAGCTTGGAGCCGACCGCCAGCGTCAAATTGTTTTGCTCGTGCAACAGCACCGAGGCGATCGGATATTCGATGATGGCGCCTATGAAGGCCAGCAAGAATACCACCATCAGGATCGGCACCGTCATCGGCAACAGCACATGGATGAAGGCTTGCCACGGGGTGGCGCCGTCGACCTTGGCCGCTTCCTCGATCTCGACCGGGATGGTTTCATAATAACCCTTGATGGTCCAGATATGCATGGCGATGCCGCCCGTGTAAGCGAGCACCAGGCTGCCATGGCTATCGATGCCGAGCCAGGGAATATACGTGCCGATCAAGTCGAAGATGGCGTAGATCGCCACCAGGGCCAGTACGGCGGGAAACATTTGCAAGAGCATCAAGGTGCTCAAGGCTTGCTTCTTGAAGCGAAATTGCATGCGCGCGAAGGCATACGCGCACGTCGTCGAGAGCAGCAAGCTCAGGCAAGCGGTCATGGTGGCCACCTTGATCGAGTTCCACAACCACAGCAAGACCGGGAAGTCCGGTTCGATCAAGGCCCCGTTCGGCCCCTGGTAAGACATGCCGAGCGCCAGGCGCCAGTGTTCGAAACTGATTTCCGGCGGGATCAGGCTGCCGGCCGCGAAATTGCCGGGCCGCAAAGAGATCGACAGGATCATCAGGAAGGGAAACATGACCAGCGCGATCAGGGCAATCACGGCCAAATGGGCCGCCAGGATGCGCCAGCGCTTGGAGCGGTCTACTACGATAGCCATACGGTTCTCCGATTAAGTGCGGTTCATGCGCGTCAAGCGCATATTGACCAGCGAGATGGCCGCCACCAGCAGGAAGATCATGGTCGAGATGGCTGCCGCCAGGCCGAAGTTTTGGCCGGAATCCTCGAACGCGATGCGGTAAGTGTAAGACACCAGCAAGTCGGTGGTGCCGGCCGGCAGCTTGGTGTCGAGGAAGTCGGGACGTCCGCCCGTCAACAAACTGATCAGCACAAAATTATTGAAGTTGAAACCCAGGCTGGCCACCATCAGCGGCGTCAAGGGCTTGATGATCAGGGGCAGGGTGATCTTGAAGAAATTCGTCAGCGGCCCGGCCCCGGCCAGCGCCGACGCCTCGTACAAGTCGGCCGGAATGGCTTTGATCAAGCCCATGCACACCACCATCATGTAGGGATAACCGAGCCAGGTGTTGACGACCAGGATCATGGCCTTGGCCAGCGTGGTGTCGGAAAACCAGGCCGGCTTGATGCCGAACAGGGCGTCCAGCACCAGATTGATTTCACCGAAATTATTGTTGAACAGGCCCTTGAACACCAGGATGGAAATGAAGCCCGGCACCGCGTAGGGCAAAAACAGCAGGGTGCGGTACAAGCCGCGAAAGGCAAGCGCGTCCCAGCTCAGCAGCACGGCCAGCGCCATGCCCAGGCCGGTGGTGGTGCATACCGTGATCAGCGAAAAGGCGATGGTCCACAGGAAAATGCGCAGGAACGGTTCGCGGAAAGCCTGGTCGGTGAAGATATGGGCGAAATTGGCGAAGCCGATATTGACCTTGAAGCCAGGTTCGAGTTGCGCGCCGTCCGGCGTTTCATAAAAACCGGTCTTGAAGTTGGGCTTGATCAATTCGCCACTGGCCACGGTTTTCAGGCTGCCGTCGGGGCGGGCCACATAGACCCGCGCGATCGGGCCGAATTCGCGCAGGCTGACCATGCGCAATGCGATCTTGTTTGGCATGACCAGGGTCAGCATCTTCAGATTGGCTTGCTGGGCGATGATATCCTTCAGTCCCAGCGGCTGGCCCAGGGCCGGCATTTGCAGCGGGTCGAGCGGCGTCAGTTCGATGCTCAAGGGCACGGCGCGGCGCAGCGCCAGCGGGCCGCTGAGGAAGACTTCGTTCAAGTCGGGACGTTCCAGCTTGACGCGAAATTGCTTGCCGTCCGCATACAGTGTCATGGCATACGCGGCGCTGTCGGTGCGCTGGGTTTCGTCGAGCAAATACGCGGTGGCGCGCTCGAAGGTCAACAGATTCCTGGAGCTGAAATTGGTGAAACCGATCGTTACCGTGTACACCAGCGGCAACAGGACGAAGACCAGCATCGCCATCACGCCGGGAAACAGGTAGCGGTAGGGATAGGCGCGGGCCGAGGTGAAGATATACGCCGTCAGCGTCAGCACGCCCAGAAAGACGGCCGCCATCAGGGTCTGGCCCGTGGTGTAGAGCATGAAGAGCAGATACAGACCCAGCGCCAGGCTGATGGTCAGTATCGAAGGGCCGATAAACTTGCGCACGATTGTTTTACCTGTAGAAATGAGCGGGCCAGCCCGCGCGGGCGGCGACATGCCGGGACCGGCGGCGCGGCCGGCGCCGGCCCTACGCCTTAATTGGCGCTGATGATGCGCTTGGCGGCGGCGTCCAAGCCTTCTTTGGTGCTTTGACGGCCCTGGGTGATGTTTTCCAGCGCCGATTTCATCGACGACCAGAAGCGGCCCATTTCCGGATTATTCGGCATCGGCCGGCCCGCTTGCGCGCTTTCCATGGTGGCCAGGATATTCACGTTTGATTTCAGTTCGGCAAACAAGACCTTGTTGGCCGGGGTACCCAGCGGCACGTCGGCGTTAATGGTTTTCAAGCCATTCAATTCCAGCATCTGGTGTTCCAGGAATTCGGTGGCGATATCCTTGTTCGGGCTGGCTTTTGAAATCATCGCGCCCAGCACGCCGATGAAGGGCGCGGCCGTCTTGCCGGCCACGGTGGGGATGGTGGCGACGCCGAAATTGATCTTCGACTTGCGCGCATTGTCCCACGACCATGGGCCATTGATCATCATCGCGACCTTGCCCTGGTTGAAGCCGGCTTCCATGTCGGCGTAGCCGGCGCCCTTCGGCATCGCGCCGCTATTGATCAGTTTCATGACGGCGTCCACGCCGGCCACGGCGCCGGCGTTGTTGACGCCGGTCTTACTGACGTCATAGTGGCCATCGCTCTTCAAGTCAAAGGCATAGCCGCCGCCGGCCGCCAGCAACGGCCAGGTGAAGTAGGTATTGGTGTAATCCCACAAGATGGCTTTCTTGCCCTGGGCCGACAGTTTCTTGTCCAGTTCGGCGATTTCCTCGAAGGTTTTGGGTGGATTCGGCACCAGGTCCTTGTTATACACCAGGGCTACGGCCTCGATCGAAATCGGGTAACCCCAGGTCTTGCCGCCGACGGTGAAGGCATTCCAGGCTAGCGGCGTGATGGCGGCGCGCGCTTCCTTGCTCGGGCTCAAAGCTTGCAGCAAACCGCCGTCGATCCAGGCGCCGATGCGGTCATGCGGCCAGATCCAGATATCGGGACCCTTGCCGGCCGCCGCCGCTTGCTGGAACTTGGTCGGCGCGTCTTCCGGATGCTCGACAATGACCTTGACCCCGGTTTTCTTGGTGAATTCCTCGCCGACCTTGGCCAGCCCCTTGTAACCCTTGTCGCCATTGATCCAGATCAGCAGCGTGCCCGGCTCGGCGGCCTGGGCCAAGCTGGCGCAAGCGAGTCCACTCAGGGCGGCAGCCATCAGGCTGAGCTTCATCAAGCGGCGTTTTGTATTTGATTGCATGTCATCTCCGTGTGTTTTTATAGTGGTGAGGCGGGTGAAAAAACGGGCTTGAACGGCTCTCCTTGCGTTCAACCCAAGTAAAAATTAGCGGCAGGCGCGGCCCTGTTCGTCGAACACATGCAAGCGCGACGGTTGCACCTTCAGGAAGATCTTCTGGCCCAGCTCCCATTGCGTTTCCGGGTCGGCGCGCAAGACCAGCGGCTCGTCGCCGCCGGCCACATTGACATACAAATAACTGATGTCGCCGAGCCGCTCGACCGCGTGCACCGTGGCCGGGATGCCGTCGCCATCGGTGCCGGCGCTGATATGTTCGGGCCGCGCGCCCACCGTCACGGCGCTGCCGGCGGCCAGGATCTGGCTGACATTGGCGCTCACGCTGCCGCCCGACAAGGTGGCGATCAGGCACACGCCGTCCGCCGAACTGCTGACTTTACCCTTGAGGAAATTCATGCGCGGCGAACCGAGGAAGCCGGCCACGAACAGATTGTCGGGGCGGTGATACAAGTCCAGCGGCGCGCCCACTTGCTCGATGCGGCCGGCGTTCAAGACCACGATGCGGTCGGCCAGTGTCATTGCCTCGACCTGATCGTGGGTCACGTAAATCATGGTGGCGCGCAATTCGCGGTGCAAATTGGCCAGCTCGATGCGCATTTGCACGCGCAGCGAGGCGTCCAGATTCGACAGCGGTTCGTCGAACAAGAACACGTCGGGCTTGCGCACGATGGCGCGGCCGATCGCGACGCGCTGGCGCTGGCCGCCCGACAAGTCTTTTGGTTTGCGGTCGAGCAAGGGTTCGATGCGCAGGATCTGTGCCGCGCGCATCACGGCTTGCTCGATTTGCGCCTTGTTCATGCCGGCCAGCTTCAAGCCGAATGCCATGTTTTCAGCCACGCTCATGTGCGGATACAGGGCGTAGCTCTGGAATACCATGGCGATGCCGCGCTTGGCGGGCGGCACCTCGTTCATCCGCACGGCGCCGATATGCAAGTCGCCGCCGCTGATTTCCTCCAGGCCGCAAATGACGCGCAACAAGGTCGACTTACCGCAGCCGGAAGGGCCGACAAACACGACCAGTTCGCCGTCCTCGATCTGCAAGTCGATGCCATGCAGGGTTTGCACCGCGCCGTAGGCTTTTTTAATGCCCGATAACTTCAGTCCCGCCATGTCTTCCTCGCTATTGTCGTGCATGCGCGGCTATTGTGCCGCGCTATGATATTGCCGTGCCGCTCTTATTTATGTCAGTCTATGTCAGACTATGCCAGACCGAACCAGCCGCCATAGCCGGGCAGGGTGATGCTGCCGTCGTGCGCCGCGCCGGCCAAGCCGTGACCCTCCAGGTTGACGGCGCCGGCCGCTTGCGGCCAGTAAAATTGCACCGGCTCGGCGCCCAGGTTGAAGGCAGCCAGCACGCTCGGCGCGCCGGCCAAGTCGCGGCGGAAAGCCAGCACCGGTTCGGGCGCATCGAAAAAGGCGATCCCGCCGCGCGCCAATTGGAGCACGCCACGGCGCCAGGCCAGGATGTTTTTCGCGAATGATAAGGGAGACTGCGGCCCGTCCTGCTGGTCGACGGCGCGCGCCGCGTGTTCCGGCGGCACCGGCAACCATGGCGTGGCGCTGCTGAAACCGGCGTGCGGGCTGCCCGCCTGCCAGGGAATCGGCGTGCGGCAACCGTCGCGGCCCTTGAATTCCGGCCAAAACGTGATGCCGTAAGGGTCTTGCAAGGCTTCGAAAGGCAGGTCGGCCTCGGTCAACGCCAGTTCGTCGCCCTGATACAGGCAAGGCGTGCCTTTCAGCGCCAATTGCATCGCCAGCACGACTTTTGCCAATTCCGGCGATGGCTGGGCGCCGCCCCAGCGCGTCATCACGCGCACGCTGTCGTGGTTGCCGACCGACCAGGAGGCCCAGCCGTCGCTGACCCTGGCTTCGAATTGCTCGACCTGGGTGCGGATGTGGGCGGCGGAAAACTCCGACGTCAAGAGGTTGAAACTGTAAGCCATGTGCAGCTTGTCGCCGCCGGTGGTGTATTCGCCCATCACGGCCAGGGAATCGTCGGCGCCGATCTCGCCGATCGCGATGGCCTGGTATTCATCGAGCAAGGTGCGGATACGGCGCAGGAAGGGCACGTTTTCGGGCCGGGTCTTGTCGTAGATATGGGCTTGCATGCCGTAGGGATTGACGGCCGATACCATGGTGCTGTCGCGCAGCGCGGCCGGCGGATTGTTGCGCAATTGCAGGTCGTGGAAATGGAAGTTGCAAGCGTCCAGGCGGAAACCGTCGACGCCCCGATCGAGCCAGAAACGCAGATTGTCCAGGTGCGCCTGTTGTACCTCGGGGCAGTGGAAATTCAGGTCGGGCTGGCTGGTGAGGAAGTTATGCAGGTAAAACTGGGCGCGGCGCGCATCCCATTGCCAGGCCGAACCGCCGAACACGGATAACCAATTATTGGGCGGCGTGCCGTCGGGTTGCTGGGCGGCCCAGACATACCAGTCGGACTTGGGATTGTCGCGGCTGGCGCGGCTTTCCACGAACCAGGGATGGGCGTCGGCCGAGTGCGACAACACCTGGTCGATCATGATCTTCAAGCCCAGCGCGTGGGCGCGCGCCACCAGGCGGTCGAAATCGGCCAGGTTGCCGAAGAGGGGATCGACGTCGCAATAGTTCGATACGTCATAGCCGAAATCTTTCATCGGCGAAGTGAAGAATGGCGAAATCCAGACAATGTCGACGCCCAGGCTGGCAATGTAGTCGAGCTTGGCGGTAATGCCGGGCAAGTCGCCGACGCCATCGCCATTCGTATCCAAAAAGCTGCGCGGGTAAACTTGATAGATCACGGCGGCGCGCCACCAGTCGGCGGCGGGGACGGGACTTGTCGTAGTGTTGGCTAAATCCAGCATGGTTTGTTTCTATAAAGTGCCCGCCGGGCGGCGCGAGGCAAGTGGGTCGGATGCGCGCTTTTTCGAATTTCTCAAAGCGCTTTGGATATGAATTTAGTATAGTCCAAAGCGCTTTGAAAAGTAAAGTGCTTTACGTTTGCTTTTGCTATCATTTTGTTGCGCGGGGCTGGCAAGGGTGTCCGATGGCCTGGAACCGTTTGCTGCCTGATGGCGAGTCCGAGGGCGGGCGCCCGCATGCGAAGCCTTGGTCGCGCCAAGGCCGACTCAAATGTGACAGCTAATTCTCAGCGCTGGGCCGCCCGTGCCGTCATCGGCGCCTTACTCTGTTGCAAGGCGGCCTTCCGAGAGTCTTCGACTGCCAAATCGATTAATGTACTTTGTAAAATATTTCTTCGATGATTGAAAACGCCAACGGTAAAAGCTCATGTTTTTTGAAGTCAGCGGCTTGATCTGTGCGCCCGAAGCCCAATACAGGCGAGGAGCGAAACATGTGGAGGTAGCTGGCATCGAGATCCCCGGCGTGTTCCAATGCTTGAAACGCCTCGTCCTCAATCTCATGCACCAAGCGCCAAGTGAGGACTTCGCCACAACTGCGATGACGATCAACAATATGGGTGATTGCCAGGCTGAGGCGCTCTTCGATCGCTTCAATTTTCCTAATTTGCAGCATACGACTCCAAGAAATAATACTGTATAAAAGCACAGTATAACTTATCGGGCGTCGTTTTTGATAGAGGTAGCATGATGGGATATGGAAGAATCCTCAAGGTCGTTGCGGGCCTGGCTGCTTGAGATGATGAGCGCTTAGGGTGCGCGCTGGCGCGCGTTGTAGTCGGCTGGGAAACCTTTTATCGCGGTCCAGACGATCAGGGATATGTCGTGGCCGATATCGATATCGATGTTGATGCCGGCGCCTCGCAGCATTCCCGGTGGCCTGTTTGGGGTGGGATTACCTTACAATATATTGTCGCAAACGCAATCAAGGCTGAGCGCAGCGGCACAGAAGTTTGAAAAATCGCCAGCCGTATCGCCACCGTCCACCCTGTTCATCACTACTTGGAAAATTCGCATGAATGACAGCTCTCCCTTTCGTCTCGCACTCGAACACGCGCTGAAGCACTCGCTGAGCCATCTGGAAAATCTGGAACATGGTCCGGTTGCGGCCGGCGCCAGCCTGGAAACACTGCGCGTGCGCTTGAACAAACCGTTCAATAGCGAGGCCATGGCGGCCGAAGAAGTCATCGACCAACTGGTCGCCGACACGGCGGGCGGCATCGCCGCTACCGCCGGCGGACGATTTTTCGGCTGGGTCACCGGCGGCGCGCTGCCGGCCGCGCTGGCCGCCGACTGGCTGACCGGCGTCTGGGATCAAAATGCGGCCATGTATGCTTGCGGGCCGGCGGCGGCCGTCATCGAAGAGGTGTGCGGCGCCTGGCTGAAGGATGTGCTTGGTTTGCCCGGCCATGCCAGCTTTGCGCTGACCAATGGTTGCCAGATGGCGCATGTCACTGCGCTGGCTGCCGCGCGCAACGCCCTGCTGGCCAGAAAGGACTGGCAAGTTGAACGCGACGGCTTGTTTGGTGCCCCGCCTATCCGCATACTCAGCGGCGATCAATGTCATGGCAGCATTACGCGCGCGGCGCGCTTGCTGGGGCTGGGCAGCGCCGCAGTCGTCGCCTTGCCGGTGAACGCGGCCGGCCAACTGGAGGCGGCGACACTCGAACAAGCTTTGCTTGCGGCTCCCGACACGCCGACGATCGTGCTGCTGCAAGCGGGCGACTTGAATATCGGTGCCTATGATTGCTTCGCCGAATTAATTCCGCTGGCACATAGCCATGGCGCCTGGGTGCATGTCGACGGCGCTTTCGGCCTGTGGGCGAAGGTGAGCGCGCGCCATCGGCACTGGCTGGCCGGCGTGGAGCATGCCGACTCATGGGCCACCGATGGTCATAAATGGCTGAACGTGCCGTACGACAGCGGTTTTGTTTTCGTCGCGCATCCGCAGGCGCACCGCGACGCCATGTCGTATGCGGCGAGTTATATGTCGAGCAACGAGCAGATGCGCGGGCAAAACGAGTGGAATCCCGAATGGTCGCGGCGCGGGCGCGGCTTCGCGGTGTATGCCGCCTTGCGTCAACTGGGCCGTGACGGCCTGGCCGCCTTGATCGACAACTGTTGCGATGCCGCGCATGGCCTGGTGAGCGGGATCGCCGCGTATCCCGGCGTCGAGCTGATGTGGGAGCCGCATATCAATCAAGGCTTGCTGCGTTTTCTCGATCCCCGACCCGCCGCCACCGAGAGCGATCACGACCGCTGGACCGACGCCGTGACGGGCGCCGTGCTGGCAAGCGGCGAAGCACTGTTCAGCAACACGACCTGGCGCGGCAAGCGTTGCATGCGGGTGTCGGTGTGCAACTGGCAAACCAATGCACAAGATGTGGCGCGCGCCGTGGCTGCGGTAGGGCAGGTGTTGCGGGAGCGGAGTAGCTAAGCGATGCGCAAGTGCGCCATGCGGGCGGCCACTAACAGGCTTACATTCATTCGCATGATATTTTCGCAAGCCAGGCGCGTCAGCGTCATTGACCGCCTGCAACTGGCCTCTGGCAAATGCTTCTTGACGCAGTCGTATCAACCGAACGTCGTGACAATATTCCCCTTGGTATCCTTGATGATCGTTTTCTGAACTTTCACTAGCAGGGGCTTCAACCCAGGTAGTGTGTAAAGACCCTCGCGAGCGCGCATGCCGCTTACAAAGTCTTGCATTGTTGCAGCTGTCATTTTGAGGGTCAATACACGATCTGTCGTTTCCATGCTGTCCTGTTCGGCCAGATCAAAACTAAGCCGCCAATGCGGTCCAGCAACACTGCAGGGCCGCCCATAAGGCAGACGCAGCGGCAGAAGTTCGATTAATGCCTCTACCTGCCGGGCGCCGAGCGTCACTTGAATGAGGGGCTTGCGCAACAGGCGGGGCCTTTCTTCAACGAGCAGCACGTCCGTATAGAGGAAGCCGTGCGACGATCCATCCCTGTTCGTTCCCTCGCTCACTTGCGCGGCCACAATTGGATTGCTTAACATGGAATCGCGTCCAAGGTCGGTTATCCACAATGGCATATAGGGCAGAAATATGTTCAGCAACTGCTTGGTCTGCCAATGCTTCGCAGAATTTTCCTCATCTAGTGTCAGCCCCACCACTTGCAAAAACTTGACGTTGCCATTTGGCGTGTCGATTGGCGGTAATTCAGGGTCCATGACAAAACCCATTGAGCAAATCTTGGTATCGCACTCCAGGGCAATCGGCCCATTTGCCGTCATCCAATGTCCATCGTCAAACACATTTCCGCTCTTGAATACGTAGCGCGCCAAGTTCTGCAAAAAATTCAAGGGCCAAACGGGTGGCGTTGTTGTGTTTTGCGTGTCGGCGCAGGCCAACCTGAACGTTAATTCAAAACCATAACCGCTCATTTCGAGGTCGCTTGACTCTTTTGCGTAAAGCTCAGAAAACCCGTAGCTTATAAAGTGCCAATGGGGAACAGGCTGTGCGCGCCAGTAGACGCTAATTCCGTTAAGGGGATCGGGTCCGCCCAGACTGTAGGGGAGGCGTGTTCCAAAATGCTTAGGCTGCTGGTTTTCATATAGCCGGTCTAAGAACGTGTTCACGATCTCCTGAGCAGCATCGCCAGGAAGGCCAGGTGGATGAACTGTAAGCTGGTGTTGAGCGATCGCTCGCAGTTTTTCCA
>JBEONR010000034.1:0-52248 GCA_040544385.1 Oxalobacteraceae bacterium GrIS 1.11 | reverse complement strand
CAAATTCGCCAAGTATGGATCGCGCTATCTGGCCGAAGCGCAATACCGATTCAATCGGCGTTTCGACCTGAGCGCCATTCTGGATAGCCTGCTGTACGATGCGGTTGGCACCGGGCCGCGATGCGAACGCTGGCTTCGGTTAGCTGAAGATCAGCGCTAATCAATATTATTTTGAATGGGTACTTAGTCGCAATGGGGGCGGGATGCCGGGCGATGTGAACCCGGCTGGTTGGCATGGCCCGGCGCCAAAGCGCCGGGCGGAAGGCCTAAGTCTTGCGGCTTAAGCTTTGCGGCGGCGGGCCAGGAAGGCTAGCATGCCCAGGCCGGCGAGCAGCATGCCATAGGTTTCTGGTTCGGGAACAGCCGCAATCGACAGGTGCAAATCGTTTGCCGTGCCCCACACGCCGGCTTGCAAGTCGCTCTTGAAGCTCACTTGCTTGAACGCCTCATCCGAGACAAAGCCCAGGAAGGAAGCGGTGGTCGGTGCCAGCAAGTCATAGCTGACGATCTTGCCGCGCTGGTCGATGGCGGTCAGGGTGATGCCGCGGCTGGCGGTAAAGTCGCCAGCGATATTGGTGCCGAAGAAAAAACCGCCCACGCCGCGCACATTGCTGGCAAAGCCGGTCAGGGTAATGGTGTCGGTACGGTTATCCGAGCTGAGCCAATGGTCATTGCCATTGCCGGCGCCATAGAAAACCGGGGAAACATAGGCCACTTCGGCCCGATAGCCGTAGGCGCCGGCGGCGCGCGTCAATGGCGCCGCAAGCGGCGCGATCGGCAAGTCGTCAAAAGAATCGATGCCGGTGGTGCCGACGGCGGCCAGATAGGCCGATTCGTTGGTATACACCGTGATATTGGCTTGCGCCGTGTTTGCCGCCAAGATTAAAACAGCCAGGGATAAGGACTTGATGGAGAGGGATGACATCTGCAAGATCGGCTCCTTTGAGCATGATTGAAAAGGCAAACAAATCGGCAAGATTGCCGCTTTGTTAATGCACTTTCAATATACTGGGTCGAAAAAAAAGATGCAATAAATAAATTGTTTTTTAGTAAAACTTGCCATGAATGCTTGATTCATGTCAATCCGGCGCCCGCGCCGGCCGGAAGGCATCCGGCCAGCGCGGCTTGCGGCAAGACGAGGGTTTCTTATTCGGGCGCCGCTTCGGTTGCCGTTTCGGGCGCCGCTTCGGCGCCGCAGCATTTCTTGAATTTCTTGCCGCTGCCGCAAGGGCAATCGTCATTGCGGCCCACTTTCGGTTCTTCGCGTTTCAGGGTTTGCACGGCCGATTTGCGGCGCGGCACCCAGAAACGGAAAATCTCGGGCAAGTTCGCTTCCAGTTCGATCGCCAGTTTGTGGGCCTTGACCGGATCTTCCACCAGTTTCAATTCCTCTTCCTCGATCTCGTCGGCGCCCAGCAGGTAGATCGGTTGCATCAACGGCGCCACATCCGATTCCCAGATCGCAGCCCATGAGTCGGGACGCAATTCCATGCCTTCCCAGAAACCCCAGCACCAGGCTTCGGCGTCGATCAGGGTCTGGCCTTCAAACTCGTGCTCGACGAAGAGCGGCTCGAATTCTTTCGGCGCCACTTCGAACGTGACCAGCACTTCATTCATGAAGCGCATGATCAGGCTGACGATGCGCTCTTCTTCCTTGCCATTCTTGAAGCGCGGCGCGCCCTTGCCATCCTGGCCCCACACGTGCGGCAACCATTCGACCGGCATGATCGTTTCCGGGCCGATCGCGACGGCCGTCAGAAAGCCGTGCAGGGTATCCATCGTCATCGCATCTTCGGGGCTGCGTTCGGACAACAGGAATTGGTCTAGTTCGTCGAAATCTTTTTCGGATAATGGCTGGTCGAATTGCATGGCGTGCTCTTTCTTAGGGGAAGGCGACAGTATACGCCCTGGGGCGTGCTTGCGCTTGGGAGTTTGCCGCGCAAGCGAAGCCAATT
Source organism: Oxalobacteraceae bacterium GrIS 1.11 (assembly GCA_040544385.1). Taxonomy (GTDB): domain Bacteria; phylum Pseudomonadota; class Gammaproteobacteria; order Burkholderiales; family Burkholderiaceae_D; genus Janthinobacterium. The sequence goes on along the minus strand of JBEONR010000034.1, from coordinate 50,293 downwards.
GATTGGATGTGGCAAATGGCATCGCGGACAAGGGCCGCATCGTCGGGCGCGCGAGCAATAATATCTTGTATCTCAGTAAAGCTTTTCAAGTCCGTGCCCGAGGCGGAAACCCATGCCGCTGGCCGGACTGGGCTTGATGGCGCGCCGCCGCAAGCATGCTGCCCCGGTGATTGACGGTAAGTAAGGCGTTTATAATGCCTGGTAGTCGTTCAATTTATAGGAAAGCATGGCAACCGCAATTCGTCCCGCCTGGCTCCGCGCTAGGCGCTGGGGCAGTATCACCATTATCACTATTTTCACCCTGCTGGTATTGTTAGTTGCCATTTGGCTGGCGCTGCCATCGCTGATCAAGCATGTGGCCTTGCAACAGATTGAAACCCAGATCGGCCGCCAGGCCAGCATAGGCAAGGTCGATTTCCAGCCGCTGGCGCTGACGCTGACCATTTCCGACTTCATCTTGTACGAGCCGGACCAGCGCGCGATCGCGTTTTCGGCGCCAACGCTGCGGCTCAAACTCGCGCCAGCCGCGCTGTTCCAACTGGCGCCCCTGCTCGATGAAGTCACCTTGCAAGCGCCCGCTTTGCATATTGTGCTCACCGCCGGCGGCAATAATTTTTCCGACGTCATCGCGCGCATCGCGGCAATGCCGAAGAGCGCCAAGCCGACGCTTTTTTCCATCGCCAATATTCGGCTTGAAAATGGCAGTATCCAGTTTGACGATGTGGCGGGCAAGAAGCGGCTTGACATCGCCGCGCTCAATCTCGGCTTGCCCTTCGTGTCGAATTTCCCGAACCAGATCGACACCTTCGTTCAACCGCGCCTGTCGGCCACGGTCAATGGCACGCGCTTCGCGCTCAAGGGCCGCAGCAAGCCCTTTGCCGGCAGCCAGGACACGGTGCTGGCGCTCGATGTCGAACGGCTCGACCTGGCCAGTTATCGGGACTTTATGCCGCTGGCCTTGCCGGTGGCGCTGCGCAGCGCGCAATTGTCGACCAGGCTCGATCTGACTTTCGTGCGCAAGAGGGGCAAGCCGGAAGTGCTGCTGTCGGGCGACGTCAAGCTCAGCGATATCGCGCTGCTCGACGCCGTCGCCGCGCCGCTCTTGACGGCGCAGGCATTGAATGCCCATATCGACAAGCTCGATGTCTTGTCCGGCGCCGCCACGCTCGACCAAGTGGAATTGCTGGGGGCGCGTGTGTGGCTCGCCGCCGATGCTCCGCTCAGCGCCGCGCGCATCGCCCTGGAACACGCCAGCGTCGATGTTGCAGCCCGCACCGTGCAAGCCGATGCCTTGCGCCTGGAGCAGCCGCGCGGCGCAGTGCGGCGCGATGCCCAAGGCAAATTCGTGTTGCGCCCGCCCTTGGTCGGCACGGGCGGCGCGCCGGCGGGAGCGCCCTGGGTCGCCACGCTCAAGCAATTTTCCGTCACCGACGGCGCTCTAGCCTATCTCGACAATGCGGTGACGCCGGCGGTGGCCTTGCGCGCCGATGGCTTGAACTTGACGCTGGACGATGTATCCAGCAAGTTCGAGCGGCCCGTCAAGCTGACGCTGCGCACCCGCCTCAATACGGGCGGCAAATTGGCGCTCGACGGCAGCGTCGCGCCGCAAGCCATCAATCTGGCGATCGACGCCGAGGATTTGTCGGTGGCTGCGGTGCAGCCGTATTTCAGCGACTACCTGAATGTGACGCTGGCCACGGGCCAGTTGGGCGCCAAGGGGAACATCATGCTGCTGCCATCGAAGGGGCAGTGGAGCGGCAGTTATGGCGGCGCGCTGCGGCTGGCCAATTTTCGCGCTCTGGATAAAGACAATGCGGCCGATTTCCTGAAATGGCAGTCGCTCGACATCAGCGCCATCGACACCAGCCTGGGCGGCCCGCAACCCCATGTCACACTGGGGAAAATCGCCTTGAGCGATTTTTATGCGCGGATTATCCTGTCCGAGTCGGCCACCCTGAATGTGCAAAATATCCTGGCCTCGAACAAGACGCCGGCCGGCGCGCCAGCGCCGTCGCTGACCTCGAGCGAGGGCGCGGCCAAGGCGGCCGTCGCCGCCGCACCCACGGCCAATCTGCCCGTGATTGCGATCGGCCAGGTGGTGATCAAGGGCGGCAATGTCAATTACACCGACAATTTCGTCCAGCCCCACTACACGGCCAATTTGACGGGCGTGAACGGCAGCGTCGGGGCGTTCGCCTCGGACCAGGCGCGGCCGGCCCCGATCGATTTGAGCGGCAAGATCGACAATGACGCCGCGCTCGCCGTTTCGGGGGCCTTGAATCCCCTGTCGAGGCCGCTATTTCTCGACATCAAGGCCAGCGCGCATGGCATCGAGTTGCCGCGCCTGACGCCTTACGCGGCCAAGTACGCCGGCTATGCCATCGAAAAGGGCAAATTGTCGATGGAAGTGAATTACCGTGTCGAGCATGACAAGCTGGTGGCGCAAAACCAGGTCCGCATCGAGCAATTGACTTTCGGCGACAAGATCGACAGCCCCAGCGCCACCAAATTGCCGGTGTTGCTGGCGCTGGCCTTGTTGAAAGACCGCGCCGGCCAGATTAATCTCGACTTGCCGATTTCGGGCACCCTGTCGGACCCGCAATTTTCCGTCGGCGGCATCATCGGGCGGGTCTTCGTCAATCTGATGAGCAAGGCTGTCACCTCGCCGTTTGCGCTGATCGGTTCGATTTTCGGCGGCGGCGAGGAATTGGGTTACGCCGAATTCGAGCCCGGCTCGGCCACCTTGAGCGAGCCGGCCCAAGCCAAGCTCGACACGCTGGCGCTGGCCTTGACGGAGCGGCCGGCGCTGCAGCTGGACTTGAGCGGACGTGCCGATCCCGACAGCGACGCCGACGGCGTGCGCCAGCAAATCCTGCGCCGCAAGCTGCGCGCCTTCAAGCGCAAGGATTCGCTCAACCACGGCGGCGAGTCGAGTTCGGATGAACTGTCCCTGAGCGTGGCCGACAAGGATAAATACATGGAAAAAGTATATGCCGCAGAAAAATTCGACAAGCCCCGCAATGCCCTCGGTCTGCTCAAGACGCTGGCGCCGGCCGAGATGGAAAAGCTGATCCTCGCCAACACGACGGTGACCCCGGATGCCTTGACGGCATTGGCGAACAAGCGCGCGATGGCGGTGCGCGCCTATCTCGACGGCAAGGGCGGCGTCGCGGCCGAACGCATTTTCCTGGTGGCGCCGAAACTGTCCGATGCCGCCAGGGATAAGGTGCGCCCGAGCCGCGTCGAATTCGCGCTGAAATGAGGGCGTCTTGCCACGCCAATATCGGCGCGCGGGCGCGGTACAATGGCGCTTATGAATATTGATCAACAGCAGCCCGACGACGCCACAGCCGTCCACCCTTTTTCCGCCTTGAGCCCCGATTGCGTGCTCGATGCGCTCGACAGCGTCGGCTTGCGCGGCGACGGCCGCCTGCTGGCGCTCAATAGCTATGAAAACCGGGTCTACCAGGTCGGCATCGAAGATGGCTTGCCGCTGGTGGCCAAGTTTTACCGGCCTGCGCGCTGGAGCGACGCCGCCATCCTGGAAGAACACGCCTTCGTGGCGGAATTGGTCGAGCGCGAGATTCCCGTGGTGCCGGCGCTGGCGCTGGAGGGCGCCACCTTGCACCAGTTCCAGGGTTTCCGTTTCGCCGTCTTCGCCAAGCATGGCGGGCGCGCGCCCGAACTGGAAGACCGGGCGACGCTGGAATGGATAGGGCGCTTCATCGGCCGCATCCACGCCGTCGGCGCCTTGACGCCATTTACCCAGCGTCCCGGCTTGAACCTGGAAACCTTCGGCAGCGAGCCGCGCGACTTCTTGCTGGCCAATGGTTTCATTCCGCTGGCCTTGCTGGCCGCCTATTCCAGCGTGGCCCAGCAGGCGCTCGACGGCGTGCGGCGCTGCTACGACCGGGCCGGTGCGACGGCGTCGCTGCGCCTGCATGGCGATTGCCACGCCGGCAATGTGTTGTGGACCGATGCCGGCCCGCATTTCGTCGACTTCGACGATAGCCGCATGGGGCCGGCAATCCAGGATTTGTGGATGATGTTGTCGGGCGAGCGCGCCGACATGGTGCGCCAGATGGGCGACATCCTGGCCGGCTACGAGGATTTCTGCGATTTTGATACGCGCCAGTTGCATCTGGTGGAAGCCTTGCGCACCTTGCGTTTGATCCATTACTCGGCCTGGCTGGCGCGGCGCTGGGACGATCCGGCCTTTCCGGCCGCCTTCCCCTGGTTTAACACCGAGCGCTACTGGCAAGACCGGATTCTCGAATTGCGCGAGCAAATCGCGCTGATGGACGAGGCGCCGCTGTGGCAGTCATGAGAACTGCTTGAGCTGAGCGCGTTTCTAAGCGGGGAAGTGGATGGCAATTGCCCCTCTTCTTGGGGTGCCGCCGGCGTGCACCGTGCTCGATAATGGGTTTCAAGAAGTTCCGGTTGGATATCGGAATAAGCCCATAAAGCGAGAAACCTCATGCAAGCAGAACAAGCTCAGCGCCAAGGCGCCATCCTCACTGTCGTTTCGCCAACTGCGGATGAGGTCGTGACGCAGCCTGAGCCGGCTGCCGAGGCGCCGGGCCGGGCGCAAATGGAAATGAAGGCGATCCATGAAGCGATCGCCCGCGTCGAGGCTGAGGCGAAAGCCACTTGCGCCGCTGAGAGCCGCGCCATGGCCGAATCCCGCGCCCGGGTGCTGGCCGAAGACCGCGCCGCCATCGATAGCGCGGCCGCCGCCGCCGCCCAGCAAAACGCCCAGGTCGCCGAAGAATCGATCGCCGCCAACCGCGACCGCCTGGAAACCATGCGCGCCGCCGCCCAGGCCAGCGTGGCCCGGCTCGAAGCGGTCAAGCAGGAAACGGCCGAATTGCGGGCCAGGGTCGAATCGGACACGGAAATTCGCCTGGCCGCCGAGCAGCGCGCCAAGGCCGAGCAGGAAAACCGCAAACGCGCCAGCGAACAGATCGCCCTCCATTCCGAAATGGCCGAGCAAGCCGCGCGCGCCTCCGAGGAATTGCAAGTGCAGACCGAACAGGCGCGCCTGCAGGCAGCCGAACGGGTCGCCGCAGTCCAGGCCGCGAAAGAGGAAATGCTCGGCATTGCCTCGGCCGACGCCCGCGTCGCGGTGCTGGCGCGCGAGCGCGAACGGCACGCCCATGGCGCACGCCAGACTGCCCAATTGCTGGCCGAAGCGGAAAACGAGGCGCTCGAATTGACCGTGCAGCGCGAGCGCGCCGACCAGATCGCGCTGGAATCGGCCTTCAACCGGGCCGCCGCCGAAGTGCGGGCGCTGGAAGAGGCGCGCGCGCTGGCCCACCTGGAACAAGAGCGCGAAGCGATCGCGCTGGCGCAAGCCGAATCGGAACGCCACGCCGCGCAATCGCTGCGCCTGCGTCTGCAAACGGAAAAGGAAGTGCGCGACACGGCGATCCACCGCGAACGCCTGGAAATGGTGGCCGCCGCCAGCGCCCAGGCGCGCCGCGACGCCGACGTGCGCATCCTGGCCGCAACCGAGGCGCGCATCGAAGTGGACCGCCAATTGCGCGCCGTCGCGCTGGCCCGCATCGAAGCCGAGCAGGAAGCCGAGATGCAAGGCCACGCCAAGGTGGAAGCCGAGGCGATGGCGATGGAACAGGCGCGCCTGCTGCAAATGGCCGAAGCGGCCGCCGCCGCCGCCGCCTTGCTGCAATGCGACGAGCAGCGCCGCGCCACGTTGCTGGCGCAAGAGCGGGCCGACCTGGACCGCGCCAGCGCCGAATTGGCGGCCCAGCGCAATAGCGCCGAGCAAGCCGAAGTGGCCGCGATTGCCGCGCAAGTCGAGGCGCAAGCGGCCAGCAGCGCGCTGGCCGCGCAAAAAGCCGAGCAAGCCGGACGTTTGCTGGAAGCCGAACTGGCCCGCGCCAAAGCCGAGCAATTGGCCATGGCCAGCCTGAGCGAGCGCCTGGAAGCGGAACAAGTGGCGGCGGCGGCGGCGCAAGCGCGCATCGAAGCCGAGCAAGCCCAGGCCGAATTATTGCGCGAGCAAGAATATGCCGACCAATGCCTGCAGGCGGCGGCCGAGCAGGAAGCAGCCGCCACCCGTATCCTGGTGGAACAAAGCCTGGCTGAAAGCGAACAAAAAGGCGCCGCCGCGCAAGCGCTGCAAGCGCAAGCCCGGCTGGCCGTGGAACTGGGCCAGGTGCATGGCGCGCGCGCCCGGGCCGAACAGGAAAAAGCCATGGCCGCGCAAGCGACGCTCGCCTCGGAGCAAGCCTTGCTGGCCGCGCAGCAGCAATTGGCCACCAGTGGGCGCGAGGCGCTGATCTTGATTGCCGAGAAGGTGGCGCAACAACAACTGGCGGCGGCGGCAGAAGAGCGCGCCCTGGCGGCGCTCACCATCAGCCTGGCATCGGAAAAGCACGCGGCCGACGAAGCGTGCGCGCGCGCCGACGTCGAGCAAGAACGGGCTAGCGCGATGCAGCAGTGCGAATTGGCCGAGCAAGCCGCGCACCAGGCCAGCGTCGAAAAATGCGCGGCGCAAAAAGCCTTGCTGGCCAGCGCGCAAGCGCATGCCGCGCTGCAGCGCAAGGCCGCCGACACCACCAAGGCGATGGCCGCAGCCAAGCAGCAATTGCTGGAAATTGAAACCCGCCGTCAGCAGGGCGAACTGCAAGCCTTGAGCGTCATGCAAGCGCGTCTGCGGGCCGAAGACGGCGGTTTCAACGCCAGCTTCGCGGCCGTGCGGGCCAAGGTCGAGCAAGAAAAATCCGAACTGATCGCCCGCGAAATGATTGCCCGGCTGACCCAGTCGAATGACAAGTCGAACGAGACCTCGGGCATGGATTGGGAGTCGCGCTAGGGTGCAAGGCTAAAAGGGGCGTGGTTCAAAAAAGACTTATTTGGGGTAACACAGGCGAGCGAAATACATCCACCAAAGCAATGGAATTTTAATGATACGGGAGTCGTACCGGGAGGCTTGCGGCCTCCCACGGCTCAAGCTCGCTTTGGCTGAAGCGGGCCCAGGCCGAGGAGCGTGAGCCAGTGGGGATGGTGTTGGCCTGTCATCAGCTCGGCCGGACTTTTACCGACCCGCTGCGGAACCCGGCTGCGCAGAAAGCAGCGATGGTTCAGGAAGAACTGCAGGAGGTCTAGGTACGAGCTGGCGACGCAGTGTGAAGTAGTTTCGCAACCTTGAGTTCAGATTCTCGACCAGCGCGCTCGAGCGCGGTGTCGAAATTGGTTTGCATGACAGCGTCCGATCAAGTCGAATGCGATTTGATCGGCGTCAAGCCGGTAACGCTGCGTGCTCTTTGCCCTTATTGCAGCGCTGCGACGATCTCCGCCGTGGCACGCACACGTGCAATGCGCGGCATAATCCTTTTCATGCTGAACTCGTGCATATCAGAACCAAGGCTTGAACATGCGTCTTCAGCGACGACGACGGCGTAGTTATGTTGCCATGCATCACGCGCGGTGGACTCGACACCAAAATTGCTCATAACACCAGCCAGCACAATAGTGGTGATGCCCCGGCGCCGCAATTGCAAATCAAGCTCGGTGCCATAGAAAGCGCTCCACTGACGTTTGGTGATGATCAAGTCATAGCCCGCCGCCACGACGACCGGGTTAAATGCCAGTGCAGCGTCGGGGATCCCACCTTCCGGCAGCGTCAGTGATAGGTCGACCGGTGTCTTCAGTGCATCCACATAGCCGGCGGAAAACGCCGCGCGCGTCAATATCACACAGCCAGCGGGACGTATCGCGCCCGCCAGCAGAGCAACATTGGTGGCGACATCCTGCGCAGGCCAAGGCGCTAGCGGCATCCCTAGCGTCCAGTTTTGGGGGTCAATGACGATCAAGGCGGTATGTTGGGAATCAAATTTCAACGACATGCAATTCTCCTAGGGCAACGTTCAAATGGCTGGCAAGTGCAATCCAGCCTGCGGTAAAATAGCATATGAGGGATTACTCATAAATTTATGAGGGTATCCTCATAAATATTATATGAGGATACCCTCATATCATCAAGAAAAATTTAACGAAAGCAAAAATGGCGACTGCAACGCGGGCACCGACCACAGCGCCAGAGGCGCCAGGAAGCCCAAAAATTCCCCGTTTAGAACGTGGAAAGGCGCGCGTAGTAGCGCTTAAGAGGGCTGCTGCCGAGGTATTCGCCGAGCGTGGCTACGACGCCGCAACGATGACGGAAATCGCTGCTAGAGCGTCAGCCTCGATAGGGGCGCTATACCAGTTCTTCCCTACTAAGGAATTGCTGGCGCGCGCCATCCACGCCGAGTTGCTCGATGCAATGACTATGATGCTCGATGAGTTGGGCAAAGAAGTGGAGTCGTGTTCGGGATCCAAATTGATTGACCTCTTGTTTGCGCGCCTGTCCGAGTTCCTTGAGCAGCATCCGGCGTTTTCCGCGTTGGCACAAAGAAGCGAAGTCGATCCTGAAAGAAAGCTGGCGACACGCGCAAGTATGCGCCAGCAAATCGGATTGCTTCTGTCACGAACAAGCACTCCCTTGACGCCGCAGCGCTCCGAGAGTGTGGCGATCTTGATACTCGAATTGATGAAGATGGTTGTCGGCCTGGGCAAGACAGACGGTCCCAAGGTGAGAAACGCAGTGTTGGGTGAGCTACGCACAATGCTGTTTCGGCATTTGGAAATGGGGTAACCATTGCCGGTTTCTCAGCCGACCTACCGAAGGGCGCCGTCAACAAATTACTCTGTTCAAGCCAGCACAAAATCGTGAAGTGCAGCGAATCTGGGCGTGGTTCAAACGAGGGTCACACGCGCCGCGTAGATTGTTGCGGTTGAGCGATACTGTTGGCCCTCTCCCCAGAACCGTGATCGCCCATGCATCCATTTGCTTGCCCAGCCGCCAAGCTGCCCGAAGTTGACCGCAAAAGTTTGGCCATTCAGGCGTTGGCGGGAACGGCAACGATCACCGATCTGGCCGCTCAGAACGTCGTCAGCCGCAAGTTCGTGTACGAGCAATTGAACCAGGCCAGCGCCGCTTTGGACGCGGTGTTCACCTCGAGCGCACCGGATGATGCAGTGTTGTTCGATCTGCCGGTCACCAAGATATGGTTGCGTCAGTTGACGCTGGGCTTGAGGCTGATCTGCCGTGGCTCGTATCGCGGCGTGGTTGAATTGATGCGTGACTTGCTGGGCGTGTCCATCAGCGAGGGAACCGTCCACAACGTGCATCAAGCGGCGGCGCGGCGGGCCGGCTCAATCAAGCGCGGCATGGATCTGTCGCCAATTCGTGTCGGCTTGCACGACGAAATCTTCCAGGGATCCCAGCCCGTGCTCGCCGGTGTCGACGCCAGGTCGACCTACTGCTATCTGCTTGCCGCGGTCGAACATCGCGATGCCGACACCTGGGGAGTTCGTCTGCTCGACGCTACGCTGCAAGGTTTGAATCCCGCCTACACGGTCGCCGATGCGGGCCAGGGGCTGCGCGCCGGACAGAAGGCGGCCTGGGACGACAAGCCCTGTCACTGCGACGTCTTCCACATCGAGCATCAGTGCGAGGCCCTGGCCAACACCTTGGCCGGCATCGCCAACGGCGCCAAGTCGCGGCGCAAAAAGCTGCAGGCCAGAACCGGGAAAGCGCGCCAGGATCCGGACCTTGGCGACCGGATCACGCTCGCCCTGCGGGCCGAAGCGGCGGCGCATGCGCTTGCCGGCGACATCCGAACGCGCACAGCCTGGCTCGCCCACGACATTCTGGCGTTGGCCGGGCCCGACCTGCCGATCCGGAAAGATCTGTTCGACTTCATCGTCACCGAGTTTGGCCGGCGCGAGTCCGACGATCCGCGTCGCATCCGCCCGGTACGTGTCGCGTTGCAAAACCAGCGCGACGATCTGCTCGCGTTCGCCGGCGTACTCGATGACAAGCTGAGCACGATCGCGATCGCCCGCCAATTGCCGGAACACCTCGTGCGCGCCGCTTGCGTGCGATACCGCAAGCCGGGCACATCACCCGCATACTGGCAAGGGTGGAACCGGCTGCGCACGAGGATGGGCGCTCAATTGCATGCCGCCTTCGGCGCTGTGGCACGGGCCATGGCGCAGACACCACGTTCGAGCGCGCTGGTCGAGAATCTGAACTCAAGCTTGCGAAACTACTTCACACTGCGCCGCCAGCTCGGCGGCTCGGCGGCTCGTACCTGGACCTTCTGCAGTTCTTCCTGAATCATCGCTGCTTTCTGCGCAGCCGGGTTCCGCGGCGGGTCGGTAAAAGTCCGACCGAGCTGATGACAGGCCAACACCATCCCCACTGGCTCACGCTCCTCGGTCTGGGCCCGCTTCAGCCACAGCGAGCTTGAGCCGTGGGAGGCCGCAAGCCTCCCGGTACGACCCCCGTATCATTAAAATTCCATTGCTTTGGTGGATGTATTTCGCTCGCCTGTGTTACCCCAAATAGGTCTTTTTTGAACCACGCCGCCGCTGCTATCGATGCTGGTGGTGCCGGCCGCGTATCTCTTGCTGCGCCGCCGGCAGTTGCGCCGCGCGCGCGCCGATGCGGCGGCCGGAATAAATTCTAAGGCACCAGCTTGACTGATTCGGCGTAATACTCGGTTTCGCCGAAGCACGAGGACGGCACGCCCTTATGCTGGGAGTAGGCCAGCAAGACGCGCTGGCCGGTGGCGGTCATGAATTGCTTGGCGACGTCGGCGTCGCGCACGGTGAACTGGAATTTCTCCGGCACCGCGCCCGGCAGCGTGGTCAGCATGATTTCGCCTTCCCAGGTCTTGCAGACCCAACCCCGCTTCGAGAATTTTTGCAGGTAGCCGGCCCGTTCGCCCTCCGAATAACTGAGGTGCAGCGCGATCCACACGTAAGCGACGAAAATGAGCGCGGCGGCGGCGATCAGCCCGATCAGGGTGAAAGTGATGCGTTTTGAATTGGTCATGGTTGGCCTGGTTTCGGTGGAAGGAAGGTATCTCAGTCTTTAGTGCCGGCCGACCAGTTCAAACCGAAGCCATAGCGCTTGTCCATCGCCTCGTGGGCCGTGATCCGGCCCTGGCCGCCGAAGTATTCCACCAGTTTGGTGACCTGCAAATTGCCGCCCTGGTTTTCCAGCATGGCGATGGCGCACATCGATTGCGCGGCGCCGCTGTCGAGCTTGACCTCGACCGAGGGCTGGCCCGGAATGTCGATGGTGACGACGCCATCGGTCGCGGCCCAGTTCGGCACGCCCTCGTAAATGAAGGCGTAAATCAAGACCCGCTTGATCTGGTCGAAATGGGCGCCATTGATGAACAGGTTTTCGCCGCCGCCGAGATTGCCGGTGCGGTCGTCGCCTTCCAGGTGGATATACGGCGCACGTTCATAGGCGCCCCAGCTGTTGCCGAGCGCCTGCACCGCGCTTTTCGCGCCGCTGCGCAATTCAAACAGGCAGCCGATGTCGAGGTCGATGCCATTTGCCGGGCTGCTCGGTTTGCCGAACAGCTTGCCGATGAAGCCGCCCGCCTGGGCCTTGCCGGCGGTGGGGGCGGCGCCCTGGTTCCAGTTCAAGTTGACGCGGATGCGGCCGTAAGTCTGGTTGTCGCGCTTGTCGAGCGAGACTTTGTCGCCGCGTTTTTCCAGGCGGATCTTCGACAGCGAGATTTTCCTGGCTTCCGGTGCCGTTTCCAGTTCCAGCGCGGGTACCGGAATTGCTAGCGGCACCGGCACTTGCGCCGTTTCGCTGCCGCCAAAATGCTTCAGCAGGGCCGCCAGGCCGCCGGCAAAGCCCTGGCCGACGGCGCCGAAGCGCCAGCCGCCGTCGCGCCGGTACAATTGGCCGACGATGACGGCTTTCTCATCCTGGAAATCGCGGCCGGAAAAGGCGAAGCTGGCCGCTTGCCCCAGGCTGAGCGAGGAGGGTCCGAGCGCGCGCATGCTGCCCTGGTCGCCGACGGTGGCCGTAAACACCAGTTTGTCGATGCCAGCCGGCAGGCGCGCCAGGTCGACCTGGAACACGGCGCCGGCGGCGCCCAGTTCCAGCGTGACGGCACCCTCCGGCGCGCTTTTCTGGTTGAAAAACACCATGAAACGCTCGTCCGCCAGTTTGTCGGCGGCATCCAGGCCGAAGCACGTGACATCGACTTCCAGCGCGCCGGCCGCGATCGCGAGCGTGACGGGGAAGGCGTCGCCCAGGCCCAGGTCGGCCAGCTTGCCCTTTTGTCCACGTGTGAAATCAGCCATATTATTCCCTTGATTTGTCATTGCCGCTTATCATCTTATCATTGTTGTCATCAAGTGGGCCCTTGCGCTGGCCGTCGGCCTGGACGTCCGCCTGGCCGATGCCGAACTGGCGCGCCTGCTCGATGATCTGCCGCGCCCAGCTACTGTGAGTGGCCACTTCGCACATCGATTCCTGCATGCGGAACACGGCCGGGCTGTCCGGATCGATGATGCGCAGCGCCAGTTCGATGTCCGCTTGCGCGACCCGGTAATGGCGCTCGATCTGCGCCACCTGGTCGGGGTGGATCGCGGTCTTGGCAAGCATGCCATGGGCCAGGTCTTGCGCCACTTCCGCGTCCAGCCAGGCGCGCTGCGACAAATGCTCGAACACGGGCGCGCTCAATTGGAAGCCGTGCGGGCGGAAGGTGGTGACCAGGCGCGCGATCACCGGCCCCAGCGGAGTCTGGTAAATCGTGCCGGTGCCGGGGCGGCGCAAACCCAGCAGCGCCAGCAAGTCGTTGCCGCCTATGCGCAGCGCCAGGATGCGGGCGCGCACCTGGGGCGCGCACAGGATGCGGCAGAATTGGCGCATCTCGTCGTCGTCGAAGACCTCGGCCGTTTCCAGGGTCGGCATCAAGCAGTGATGGCTGTGGCGCACTTGCTCGAAATAATCCCCGAAATTGTGGCGCGTGACTTTCGGCAGCACGAAGCCGCTCAGCTTGTGCGCGCCTGGCATGGCCAGCACGCGCCCCAGCACCTCGGCGTTGCGCACCCGCACGAAGCGCATGGTGTTCGATTGCTCGCCCATATTGCGCAGCGCCAGCGACAGGTTGAACAGGGCGTAACTGAGGTCGCGCTCGGCGATCGCGTCTTCCGTGCAAAAAATCACCGAGCGCAATTGGCGCAACTTGTCGCCGCCCGCGATTGCCAGCAAATCCTTGTGCGTGGTCGGCACATACAGCGAGGCGCCCAGGGCTGCCTTATGGCTGGTCGAGTGTTTATCCATCGATTGCGCTCCTGATCAAGGCCACCGCCTGGTAGGGCAGCGCCGCGTCGACCGTCACCGGGATGGCTTTTTCGGCGGCCAGCAAACGTAAATGTGCCACGTCCGGCGCATCCGTGTCGCGCAGAATCAGGCGCTCGGGCACGCGCCGCAGCAAGACCCGGGTCGCTTCGCCGATGCCGGGCTTGATCAGGTTGATGTCGGCGATGCCATAGTCGCGCCGCGCCCGCGCCAGATAGGCGGCGGAGATGGCCGCCATCGCGGTCGCGTCGGTAGCTTGTGCGGCCGGCGCGCCTTCGCGCGCGGCCAGTTCGATGGCGTCCGCCACCAGGGCGTCGGCAAACGCTTGCGACTGGTCGTGGGTGGAAAATTGCGCGTAATACAGGCAGCCGTGGAAATCGCCGGGGCCGATAGCCTCGTTGAGCACCGAGCGGCTGACCAGTCCCGACACGGTGGCGTTCAAGATGCTCGACGGGATCAGGTAGTCATGGCTGGAAGCGGCGCAGGCGGCCGCGCCGGCCAGGTCGGACAGCACGTATAAGCCGGGGTCGATGGCGCAGCCGTGGGCGGCGTTGAAGCGCTCTACGGTCAGGCGCAATTCGCGCGCGATCACGCCCTTGCCGGTCCAGCCGTCGACGAAGACCAGCGTTTCCGGCGCGTGGCCCAGGGCCAGGATATGGCGCAGCGCGACGGCGTCGATACCGCGATCGCGAATGATGGAGACTGAATAGTGGCTGCAGTCGCGCCCGAACACGCGCCGCAACAGATGGCCCAGGATGACGCCGACCGGGGTGCCGGCGCGCGCCAGCGAAACCAGCGCGATCGGGCCGTGGCCGTCACGGCGCGCGGCGATCAGGGCCGCCAGGCGCAGGCAATCGCGCGCCATTTGGCGGCGGTTGGCGGCGAAGGCGGCGCGAAACAGGGCCAGGTAGGCGGCCGAGGGCAGGCTTTCCGGCGACAGCATTTCGCTGTAATGGCGCCGCCCGGACTGGATCAGGCGCTCTTTTTCGGCCAGGTCGGGGATCGCTTCGATGGCCATCGGTTTGAGCAGGAAGCTGACATCGCCGGGACGGTAACTGCCGCAAAAGCTCATAGGGCCGCCAGGGTCAGCGCGGCCAACTGGCTGCCGTTGGGCACGATCGCGTAATCGCAGGCGGCCATGAAGCGCGCGTCCGAGCGGCTGTCACCCATGCCGAAGCTGAGGATGGGGCCATGCTCGGCTTCCAGCTCGGCGCGCAGATAGGCCACGGCGCGCGCCTTGTTCAGCGCTTTCGGCAGCACGGCCAGGTTGTTGCCGTTGCGGTGGATGAAATATTCGGCGCCGGCGCCGTCCAGCCATTCTTGCAGCACTGCGCGCTCGATCTCGGCCAGGCGCGCGCAATCGGCTTGATGGTCCTTGATGACGACATAAAACGGCGTCGCATAGTCTTCGATCAGGCGCGCGCGGGCCGGGCGGCCCAGCGCGGCCTGGAAATCGTCGATCACGCGCATCGCTTCGCGCAGGCCGGGCAGGGCTTGCCCCATCTCGCCGCGCATCAGGTCGAGCCAGCCGGCGTCGAGCGCGCCGCCCGGTTGCAGCACCACGCCGCCGTAGTCGAGCACGGCATAGCTGGAGAAGGGCAGGCCGACCCGGCCAAAGGCGTCGGCATTGCGCGCGGTGGCCGGTATCAAGGTCATGCCGCTGCGCGCGAAATCGAGGAAGGCGCGCTGGCGCGGCGTCGTGTACGAGCACGGCGCGCCATCCTTGAGGTAGGCGGCCGGTTCCAGCTCCACCTCCAGCGCGCATTTTTTCGGGGTCTGGAACAGGGTGTCGTCGAGGTCAACAAACAGGAATTTCTTCAATGGTGCTCTCTGACTGAAAGTGAAACAGGCGCCCGCGCAGCAAGCGGGCCAGTTGGGTGAGGGCGTCGTTGACGGGCGTTTCATGGCAAATCAGGACATGCCGGTATTGTTCCGGCGCGACGTTGTACAGGTAATTGGCGACGCCCTCGCCGTAATTGTCGGGGAAGCTCAGGATCTGGTCGACGGCGCCCCAGCGCAGGATCGGCGAGCGGGTGCTTGACTGCACCAGCACGCGCTTGCCCAGCGCTTCGAGTTCGCGCGCCAGCAAGAAGGCCGGATGCATGAATTCGCCGGTTCCCAGCACCAGCACAGCGTCGCCGTCGTCGATTTCATGCGCCAGTTGCAAGGCCAACTGGCGCGGCGCGGCCAGCGCGCGCGCGATGCCGATGCGGCCGAAGGCGGCGCTGGCACCCCGCTCGGCGTCGGCCTCGAAACGCTGGGCCGGCGCCACCGCCACGGTGGGCGCCGCGCCGGCGGCAAAGCTGTACTGGCCCGACAGGGCCGCGCCCACCGTGGTCGGCAAGCCGAAGCGCTGCGTCAAGCCGCCGTTCGCCGCTTGCCCCATGAAATTGGTGATGACGGCCAGGTGCACGCGCTCAAGGTTGGCGTTGCGCGCGCGGCAAGCTTGAGCCAGGTTGGCGAAGGTGTCGCCGGTGCTGGCCTCGTCGTCGACCAGCACCAGGCTGCGCGCTTGCGCGAACAGGGCGCCCGCTGGCGGCGATAGGTGCAGGAATTGGCGCGGCGCGTGGCTGTGCGCTTCCTCGAATTCGAAGAAGGGCACCGCCCCGACCCGGTAGCGCGAGCTGTGCAGAAATAGCGCCGCTCGCCCCGGGTGCGCCCGCAAATAGGCCTCGAACACGCCCTGGCCCAGGCCGATCGCGGTTTCCGCCATGGCAATGAAGATCACCGGTTCCGGCAAGCCGGCCGGTATCTGCCCGGCCAGATCAACGTGGATCGCTTCCATGGCGCGCGGCGTGACGGGCCAGTGTTTGCCGAGCACCTTGGACAAGAACAGGAAGCCGCGCTTGGCGTTGGCGCGCGCGGCGAAGCCGATCAGCCAGTCGAGCGGAAAACGGGTTTCATCGACTTGCAGGCTCAATTCCCCGGTCGGCATGATGATGGTATTCATGGCAATTCCACGCTCAGCGCCACTTCGCTCACGCGCATGCCGTCGCGGATGGGCGGCACGCTAAGGCCGGCGTAGCCGCGCTCGAAGCCGGCCAGCGCCAGGTAAGGCAGGTTCGGCCCCGCCGCGCACGCCATGCCGATGCCGCCCGACATGCGCGGATTGATTTCCAGCAGCGCCAAGCCATTGCGCCCTTCGCGGAACTGGATGTTGAAAATGCCGTTCAGGCAATAGTCACGCGCCAGTTTGGCGCACGCTTGCACGATGTCGTCGCGCACCTCGATTACCTGGCCCTGGCCGGCGACGAGCGCCTTCTTGCGCGGCACGGCGCACAGCAGCGCGCCCTGGTCGGCCAGGCAATCGACGCTGTATTCGTGGCCGTCCAGGTATTCCATCAGCAGCAAGGGCTTGAAGCTTTCCATGCGCGCCAGGCCGGCCCGCAATTCCTGCGCATTGATGCGGTAGGCGGCGCCGGCCAGCAGCAATTGCGCGCCGCTGCGCTCTTCGTCGAGCACGGCAAAACCGAGGCCGTACACGGATTCGGACGGCTTGATGCACAGCGTGTGGTGCAAGGGGCGCAGTGCGGCGTAGGCGGCGTCGTATTGGGCGATGTCGGCGACGGCGCGAAATTGCGCAGGCGGCGCTTGCGGCAAGTCCAGGCCGGCGCAAAAGCGCGCCTTGTCGTGCAGCAGCGCCAGCACCTCGCGGCTGGCCACGCTGAGCACGCGCGTGCCTTGCGCCTCGAAGCGGGCATGCTGTTCGGCGATCAAGCCGGCTTCCTTGCCGGGCCAGAAAATGGCAATGCCCCGTTCGCGGCAAAACGCCAGGCACCAGTCGAGGTAAGTCTGTCCCGTCACGCCGGCCGGCTCCTGCGCCGATTCGTGCGCGGCCAGGAAGGCGGAGGCGTGCGCATTGCTATTGCTGCACAGCAGATGGTAGCGGCCGGCGCTATCGGCCGAGCGTATCAGGGCGAGCGCGGCGCCTACCGATGAAAATGTTTTATTAAACCAGACCCGTTGCATGCGAAACCCAAGAGTGGATGGCGGCGGCGCACGGCCGCCGCGCGCGGCTGTAAAGTCCGACAGCTTAACCGGGTTTGCCGCTCGCGGTCCACTTCAGGAAAGCGTCGCGGTTGCGCGAGCAGACAAACACTTTGCCATTGCCCGAGAAACGCAGCACGATGCCTTCGCCGCTGGTGACGCTATTGACGATATTGCCGATGAAGCCGCCCAGTCCACCGGCCTTGTTGCCGCCGCCGGTGGTGATCGACACTTCATAGTGCAGCGAGCTGTCCCAGCACACCACATGCGAATTGTCGATCACGACATCCTTGCCCGCCTGCACGTCGAGCTGGAACATGGAACCGAAGCCCGACACCACGACCTGGCCGGTGCCCGAGGTTTCCATGACAAAGAAGCCGCCCGATTGGGCAAACAAGGCATTGCCCAGGCTTTGCGTGCGCACTTTCATTTCGGTGCCGGCGGTGGCGGCGACAAAGGCGCCGTCGTTGAGCAGGTATTGGCGCGCGCCGACATCGACGACATCGATCGCGCCGGGCAGCATCGGCGAGAGCAGGCAATCGCCGTCGCCGCGCACCGCTTCGATATGTTGCTGGAAAAACGATTCGCCATTGGCGAAGCGGCGCATGATGGCGCTGCCGATGCCGCCCGTCATCTTGCCCTTCAAGTCGAGCGCGGTTTCCATCATCACCATCGCATCCGATTCGCAATAAATCATTTCTCCCTTGCGCAGGGAAACGTGCAGGAAGGGGTCGACTTCCCCCGTGGTGGTAAATACTGGCATGCTGATTCTCCAAAAAAAAAGCCGCCTGAATATTTCCAGGCGGCGCTATTCACGTGACAACAATCTTAGGCGTTGACGCCGTACGAACGGGCCAGCGGACCCAGGCCGCCCTTGAAACCCTGGCCGATGGCCTTGAATTTCCATTCGCCATTGTTACGGTAGATTTCGCCAAATACCATGGCCGTTTCGGTCGAGCCGTCTTCGGACAAGTCGTAGCGGGCGATTTCGCGCTCGCCATCCGCGTTCAGACAGCGGATGAAGGCTTTCGGCACCATGCCGAAGTTTTGCTTGCGGTTGTCGGCTTCGTGGATGGTGACGCCGATGGTGATGCGGTCGATCTCGGCCGGCACCCGTTCCAGGTCGATGGTGAGGCGCTCGTCGTCGCCGTCGCCGCCACCGGTCAGGTTGTCGCCCGAATGAATCACCGAACCGTCGCTCGATTTCAGGTTATTGTAAAAGATAAAGTCGGCGTCGGCGCGCACGCGGCCGTCCGCCTTCAGCAGGAAGGCGCTGCCGTCGAGGTCGAAGTCGGCGCCGTCGGTGACGCGCGGGTCCCAGCCGAGACCGATGACGATTTTCTTGAGGTTGGGCGCTTCCTTGCTCAGGTTGACGTTGCCGCCTTTTTGCAGACTAATTGCCATGATTGAAGCTCCTTATATAAACCGCACGATAAAATGATACTGCCATGCACCGGACGCCGGTCGGGGCCGAGGCGTGGCACGGAACATTGCAAGAAACATTGCACCAAATGGGAACGATAGCGCCGATATCAATCCTGTTTCGCCTGTTCTTTTTTATACAGGATCGATGACCATAGCGACACGAGGATGAAGGCAACCCCGGACAAGCCCGTAAACCATTCGGGAATATGGTATTTCACGCTGGCCAGCATGATCAAGGCCAGGATGCCGATCGCATAGTGGGCGCCATGCTCGAGGAAGACGAATTCATCCAGCGTGCCCTTGTGCACCAGGAACACGGTCAGCGAGCGCACGAACATGGCGCCGATGGCCAGGCCCAGCATGATGACGACGACATCGTTGGTGATGGCGAAGGCGCCGATCACGCCGTCAAAGCTGAACGAGGCGTCCAGCACTTCCAGGTACAGGAAACCACCGATGCTGCCGCGCGAAATCATCTTGCCGATGCCCGGGGCGGACTCTTCCTCTTCCAGCAAGCCGCTGATCCAGCCCACCGCCACATACACGGCGACGCCGATCACGCCGGCCGTCAGTACACTCAATTTGCGCGCTTCCGGCACCATCGAGACGCAGGCGAAAATCGCCCCCAGCGCCAGCAGGATGGCGAAGCCTTCGCTGCCATGCTTGCCCACTTTCTCTTCGATCCAGCCCAGCCAGTGCAGTTCCTTCTCGTCGTCGAACAGGAAATTGAGGAACACCAGCAACAGGAAGGCGCCGCCGAAAGCGGCCACCTCGGCATGGTTCTCGGCCAGGTGGCGGGCATATTCGGTGGGCGTGGTGGTGGCCATGGTCCACACGTCGAGCAAGCCCAGGCCGGTCGCGACCGAGACGATCAAGAGGGGAAACAGCAGGCGCATGCCGAACACGGCCACCAGGATGCCGGCCGTGAGGAAGAGTTTTTGCCAAAAGTCGCTCCAGTGGCGCAACACCGAGGCATTGACCACCGCATTGTCGAAAGACAGGGACACTTCCATCACGCCCAGCACGCCGGCAATCCACAAGGCTTGCAGCGCACCGGCCGAGCCGCCATGACTGTAACCCCACCAGCCGGCCAGGGCCATCAGGACGATGGTGACAATAAAAGAAAGTCGGAAATGCTGCATGTGTTGTGGCCTCGCTTGAAAAGAAAGCCGTGCCAACCCCGGCCACGGTGTGTATAGGACGCCATGATTTTATATTACTTGCTTTACTTTACGTACATTTGTCTGCATTTGTTCGCATTGCAACAAGAGATGAGCGGCGCATGAGACTGTCATGGCGGGGTCATATTTCCCCTATAGAGTTGACGTTTTCGTCACTCTTACGGATATGCCATGACGCACGCGAGTCGCAGAAAATTCTTGAAAGGTTCCATGGCGGCGGTGGGGGCGTCGATGCTGCCGCCGGCATTGCAGCAAGCGCTGGCCGCGCCGGCCGCCAATGGCACGCTGGGCTCGGTTGCCCATGTGGTCATCTTGTGCCAGGAAAATCGTTCTTTCGACCATTATTTCGGCACCATCAAGGGCGCGCGCGGCTTCAACGACGATCACGCGGCCGCCATCCAGGCCAGTAGCCGCAATGTCTTCAGCCAGGCCGACGGCGGCGGCAATCTGTACACGCCGTGGCGTCTCGATTGCAGCCTCAGTTCGGCGCAATGGTTGTCGGACGTGCCGCATGACTTGAATTCCGGCACCGCCGCGTGGAACCATGGCCGCAGCGACAAATGGATACCGAACAAGGGCATGAATGCGCATACCTACCTGACGCGCAATGACATTCCCTATCATTACGCCCTGGCCGACGCATTTACCCTGTGCGACAATTATTTTTGCTCGGCCCGCACCTCGACCAATCCCAACCGGCTCTATTTGATGAGCGGCACCATCGATCCGCAAGGCAAGCACGGTGGTCCGGCCACCACCAATGGTTTTACTTATGGCTCCTTGACCTGGCAAACCTATCCGGAAGCGTTGCAAGCGGCCGGCGTATCGTGGCGCACTTACCAGGAAGTCGATAATTACGACGACGATGCGCTGGCATGGTTCAAGCAATTCCAGAATTTGCCGAGCAATTCCCCGCTCTACATCAATGGCGTGCAAAAGCGCGTGCTGGCCGACTTCCAGCGCGACGTGATGCAAGATACCTTGCCGGCGGTGTCGTGGATCGTCGCGCCGGCGGCCAAGTCCGAGCATCCGAGCGGCTCGCCCAATGTCGGCGTCGATTACGTGAACCAATACCTGCAAGCGCTGGCCGCCAATCCGGCCGTCTGGGCCAAGACCGTCTTCATCTATACCTATGACGAGAACGGCGGCTTCTACGACCATGTGACGACGCCGACGCCGCCGCCCGGCACGCCCGACGAATTCGTGGCCGGGGTGCCGATCGGCCTCGGTTCGCGCGTGCCGACCATCGTTTGTTCGCCATGGAGCCGGGGCGGCTGGGTCGCCAGCGAAGTGTTCGATCACACCTCGACCATTCAATTCCTGGAAAAATGGACCGGCGTAACCTGCCCGAATATCAGCCAGTGGCGGCGCGATATATGCGGCGACCTGACTTCATGCTTCGACTTTTCGGTCAGCACGGCGGCCTTCCCCGTCTTGCCCGACACGGTAGCCCTGGCGGCCCAGGCGAATGCCCAGAAAAACTTGCCGAAACCGGTTCCGCCGGCGCCCGGCGGCGCCATGCCGCCCAGCGAAGTGGGGGTGAAACCGTTGCGCGTGCAACCCTACCAGCTCGATGGCTGGCTCACCCAGGACTTGGCCGGCAAGAAAGTCTGGACCAATTGGAACAATGGCGCCGCCAGGGCCGCTCCGCTGCAAATCAATCTGGCCAATTTCCGCAGCGACAATCCCTGGATGTATACGATGGCGCCGCGCAGCATGTCGCGCGATTTTTGGAGCGTGGTCAGTTACGGCGCCGGTCATTACGACCTGGAAATGATCGGACCGAATCAATTCTACCGCCGCTTCAGGGGCTATCTGAATGCCAGCGCATGGCAGGGCCAGCCGGAACCGCAGGTGCAATTGACGAATAATGGGGCGGGGCAGGCGCTCAGCATCGTGTTCGACAATACCGGCACTACCAATAGCGCGGTGTTTACGGTGCTCGACCGCATCACTGCTGGCGGACTGGCCACCCAGACCGTGACGGTGGCGGCCAGGCAGATGGCGACATTGCAATTTAAGCCCAGCAATGGTTGGTATGATGTGAAAATCACCCTTGCCGGCAATAGCAATTTCATGCAATCGATGGTGGGCCACACGGAAGGCGTGCCGGGCTTGACCAGGCCGCCGGTATTGCGCTGGTAAAGTCGCAGCGACAAGGGGAGGGTGATGACGGAAAAGAACATGGCAATGGGCTTGATCCTGGCGGGCGCCGCGCTTGGCGCCATGTTTGGTATTGTCATGGTGTATCCAGGCGTGGCGGGCGGCCCTGCCCCGGGCGGCCCTGCCCCGGCTGGTTCCGGTCCGAGCCATCACCCGCCGTCGCGGGCGATGGTCACGACGGCGGTGTCGATTGCCGCTCCCGTTGGCAAGGCGGCCATTCCTTGTTCTATCGAACGCCTGGACGCGTGGACGTTGGTGGGGCTGGAAGCGGGACCATCCCGGCATGGTGCTTACGCCGTGTTAAGCCATGAGCGACGCGGCACGCTCATGGTATTTGAGTCGCAAGTGTTTGACGGTAATCTGTTGCTGGAAAAGGTGGACGGCAAGGCGGTCGAGTTGCGTTGCGGCGCCACCGTGCAAAGCAAGACCTTGGCCGATGGCCACGCCGGAATGGACGCGGCGCCAGCCATGCGGGTAGCCTTGCCCGAGCCGTCCGATCGTTAAGCAAACATTCTTTCCATTTTAATTAAGGCAATGCCATGAAAATTGTTCTGCTCTCCCTTCTGGCCGCTCTATTATTGGCCCCGCTTGGGGCTGGCGCGGCGCCGCTCCGGCACGATTTTTCCAGTCAGTTCAAGCGCTGCTATGCCGCCGCCGATGCCGATAATGCAGCCAAAGATGCCTGTCTGGAAGAAGAATTGAATGGGCAAAGCAAGGCGCTGGCCGACTCGCAAGAGGCGACATTGCAATTATTGGCTGGTGCCGAGAAGCAAGAATTTTCCGACGACTTCTTATCATGGAAGAAAACCATTTTGCTCGATTGCTCGATCTTGAGCGACAGTAAAACCGTCCCGCTCGAGCGGGAAAATGTGAGGAAGTATTGCCTGATCGAACGCACCATCGGCCGCTTGAATACCGACGAAGAGATGCGGCAAGCGGCGTCCAAGTAGGCGCTGCCATCCACGCCGGCCGACCCCGGCTTTTTTTGATGATGGAGCGCCGCCTATCTGCGATAATCGCCGCTTGCGCATTTTACGATTATTAAGGAACAGCCTATGGACATTGCCTACCTCGTCACGCCCCTGATTACCTGGACACTGGTCGGTCCGATCAAGTTTTTGATTAACAGCATACGCACCCGGCAATGGGCTTTCGGACTGGTCGGCAACGGCGGTTTCCCCAGCAATCACAGCGCGGTGGTAGCGAGCATGGCAACCCTGATCGCCCTGCGCGAAGGCATTGCCTCGCCGGCCTTCGGGGTCGCCGTCACGCTGGCCTTCATCGTCACCATCGATGCCAATAGCTTGCGCCAGCATGTCGGCAAGCAAGCCGCCGCCATCAACCGGGTCGCCAAGGGTGACGGCGCGCATACATGGTTGCGCGAACGCATGGGCCATACGATCGTCGAGATCGCCGGCGGCCTGTGCACCGGCGTCGCCATCGCTTACGCCATCAACGCGGTGCTGGGCCGCGGCTGATCCGATTGCGCGTCCCCGGCGCGCCGCAGCTTTGCGCGGCGCGCAGTCCTTCCGGCATGCAGTTCAGTCATCCAAAACAGCGTTTCAGGCATCAAAAACCACGCCTCACCCCTCCTCCGATTGACAGCTTGATATTGCCTCAGTGATACTTCAGCGCTTGCTGTTTAATAAATATTCCACTGCCATCCCATCATTTCGGAGAGATTTCCCATGTTGCGCAAAACTGTATTTGTTCTTGCCGTCGCCTCGCTTCAGGTCGCCTGTAACAAGGGGCCTGCCGAGCCGGCCAAGGTGGACTCCGTGGTGGCCGCGCGCAAGCTCTTGATCGCGCCCGAGGATGTGCTGACGATTCAAAGCAATGCGCTCGCTTCCGGCCCGGTCATCACCGGTTCGGTGCAGCCCGAGCGCAACGCCGATTTGCGCGCCGAAGTGTCGGCCGTGGTGATCCAGGTGCTCAAGGAAAACGGCGAGAGCGTGAAAAAAGGCGATTTGCTGGTACGCCTGGACGATACGGCGATTCGCGACAGCTTGAGTTCGGCCGAGGCGGCCAGCCGCGCGGCCGGCCAGACGCTGGACCAGTCCGAGCGCATGTTCGAGCGCCTGAAAACCCTGCGCGCTTCCGGCATGGCCTCGGCGCAAGGTATGGAAGACGCGGAAATCCGCCGCAATAATGCGCTCAGCGAGGTGGCGGGGGCCAAGGCGCGCGCCGTGCTGGCGCAACAGCAATTGCAGCGCACCGGCGTGCGGGCGCCGTTTGACGGCGTGGTCAGCGAGCGCAAGGTGTCGAATGGCGATACGGCCCAGGTCGGCAAGGAATTGATCAAGGTGATCGACCCGACCAGCATGCGCTTCGAAGGCTTGGTGTCGGCCGACAAGATCGGCGTCGTCAAGCCGGGCCAGCCGGTACGTTTCCGCATCAACGGTTACCCGGGCCAGGATTTCATCGGCAAAGTCAAGCGCGTCGATCCGGCTGCCAACCCCGTCACGCGGCAAGTGGTGGTGCTGGTCGACTTTGCCGACAAGGCGCAGCCGCGCGTGGCCGGCCTGTATGCGGAGGGGCGGATCGAGTCCGACAGCGTGGCCGCCGTGATGATACCGGAGGTGGCGCTGGTGCAGGCGGGCGACAAGGCGTATGCCTGGCGCGTGCAAGGCCAGACCCTGAACAAGGTGGCGCTGGCGATCGGCGCGCGCGATGCCCGCAGCGGGCAGTGGGAAGTGCGCGCCGGCTTGAGCTCGGGCGACATGGTATTGCGCAGCCCGAGTGCAAGCTTCAAGGATGGCCAACAAGTCGAACTGGGCATGCCCAAGGCGCTGGCCTCGAACGCGGCCGCCGGAAAAGGAAACTGAGCCATGTTCTTGTCCGACTTTAGTATCAAGCGCCCGGTGGCGACGATCGTGCTGATCCTGGCGCTGATGTGCCTGGGTCTGCTGGCGCTGAAGAAATTGCGCGTTAACCAAAACCCGGATGTGGAAATTCCCACCATCGTGGTGAGTATTCCCTATCCGGGCGCGTCGCCCGAGACGGTCGAGCGCGAAATCGTCAACCGCCTGGAAAAATCCTTGCAAAGCATTAGCGGCGTGAGCAAGGTCAGCAGCGAGTCCGGCGAAGGCTCCGCCACCATCGAGATCGAGTTCAGTTTCAAGAAAAACCTGATCGAGGCGTCCGACGAGATCCGCAACGCGATCGGCGCCGTGCGCTACAAATTGCCGCTTGAAATGCGCGAGCCGATCTTGCAGCGCATCGATCCCGCAGCCGAGCCGGTGTTGCAATTGGCGCTATCGTCCACCAGCCAGAGCCACGCTGAAATTTCGCGCCTGGCCGAAGATCAATTGGCCGATCAATTGCGGGCCGTCGATGGCGTCTCGGTGGTCAAGGTCAGCGGCTCGCTCAAGCGCGAGTTGAGCGTGCTGTTGCGGGCTGAAAAGCTGCGCGAATTCAATGTCTCGGTGGGCGAGGTGGTGCAAGCCTTGCGCGAGCAGAACACCAATGCCCCGGTCGGCAAGATCCGCGGCGCGCTCGATGAAAAAAGTATCCGACTGGTGGGGCGGATCGCCGCGCCGCTCGAATTCGAACAAGTGGTGGTCAAGCGGCGCGGCGAGGAAATCGTGCGCCTGGCCCAATTGGCGACGATACAAGACGGTTTTGCCGACAAGGATGGCGTGAGCATGCGCAGCGGCAAACCCAACGTCGGCCTGTCCATCACCCGCACCCACGAAGCGAGCGCCGTCGCGGTGGCCGCCAAGCTGCGCGCGGCGCTCGCCGGGATCCGCAAGAGCTTGCCCAAGGGCACCACGCTCGAGATCACGCGCGACGGCGGCGAGGATGCCCAGAGCAGCTTGAATAATGTGATCGAATCGCTGATGTTTGGCGCCGTGCTGACCATTTTCGTGGTGTATGCCTTCCTCAATTCCTGGCGCTCGACCTTGATCACGGCGCTCAGCCTGCCGACGTCGGTGATCGCCGCCTTCATCGCGGTGTGGCTGTGCGGCTTCACGCTCAATTTCATGACCCTGCTCGGCCTGTCGCTGGCAATCGGGGTCTTGATTGACGATGCCATCGTGGTGCGCGAAAACATCGTGCGCCACATGCAGATGGGCTCGGAGCGTCGCAAGGCCGCGCTGGAAGGCACGGCCGAAATCGGCATGGCGGTGGCATCGACCACCTTTTCCATCATCGCCGTATTCGTTCCGGTGGCGTTCATGCCGGGCATTTCGGGCGAGTGGTTCCGCCCGTTCGCGCTGACGGTGACCTGTTCGGTGCTGGTCAGCCTGGCCATTTCCTTTACGCTGGACCCGATGCTGTCGGCTTACTGGGGCGACCCGCTCGACCATCATACGGCGCCCAAGAAGGGCATCAGCCGCTTGCTCGAGCGCTTCAATCACTGGTTCGACCGCCAGGCCGACCGTTACGGCAATGTAATCGCCTGGGCCTTGCACCACCGCCGCTCGATGGCTGTGATCGCGCTGGCCAGTCTGGTGGGCGCGCTGTTTTTGCACGCCAATTACGGCGGTTCCAGCTTCTTGCCCGAGTCCGACGAAGGCTTCGTCTTGATCAATGTGCGCACGCCTTCGTCGAGCAGCCTGGAATATGCGCGCCTGAAGATGGAAAAGGCGGCCGAACTGGCGCGCGGGATGCCGGAAGTCAAGGATACCAATAGTACGATCGGCGCCGGCGGCGGGCGCATTTATGTCGATATCGGCAAGCGCGACACGCGCCAGCGTTCGGCCAAGCAAGTCGCGGCCGCGCTGCGCGAAAAATTGACGCGCCTGGTGGGCGCCGAATTTGTGGTAATGGATGACTTGAACGGCGGCGCCCAGAAGCCGGTGCAAGTCGAATTTACGGGACCCGACTCGCGCAAGTTGATGGAAATCACCAATGCCTATATGGAAAAATTGCGCCAGGTGCCAGGTGCGGTCGATGTCAGCCTGTCCGAGCAAGACCCGAAGAATGAATTGCAAATCGAATTGAACCGGGGCCTGGCCAATTCGATGGGCATTTCAGTGAATGACGCGGCGCAATCGCTGCGGGTGGCGTTTGCCGGCGTCGAAGTGGGTGACTGGGTCGATCCGACGGGCGAGTCGCGCGACGTGGCGGTGCGCCTGGATCCGGCCGACCGGGTCAACGCGGAAAATATCGAGCGCTTGCCGATCGCGGTGACGGGCACCAACCAGATGGTGCCGCTGGAGCAGATCGCCAGCATCACGATGGGCAAGGGTCCGTCCGCTATTTCGCACAAGAATGGCAAGCGCACCATCGCCGTATCGGCCAATACCCAGGGTCGATCGAGCGGCGAAGTGACGGCCGACGCGATGACCCTGGCCAAGACCATCGATTTTCCGCCTGGCTATGGCTTGGCGCTGGGCGGCGCCGGCCAGGACCAGCAGGAATTGTTCACCGAAATGTTCATCGCGCTGGTGATGGGAATAGGCTTGATGTACCTGATCCTGGTGATGCAATTCGGTTCGTTCACGGCGCCGGTGGCGGTGATGCTGTCGCTGCCGTTGAGCCTGATCGGCGTGGTGCTGGCGCTGCTGGTGACCGGCAATACGCTCAATTTGATGAGCTTTATCGGCATCATCATGCTGATGGGCCTGGTGGCCAAGAATGCCATTCTCTTGCTCGACGCGGCCCGCAAGCGCGAAGCCGAGGGCTATGACCGCGAGGAGGCGTTGATGTATGCGGGACGGATGCGCTTGCGGCCGATCTTGATGACCACGTTCGCGCTGATCGCCGGCATGTTTCCGGTCGCGCTGGGACTGGGCGATGGCGGCGAATTTTACCGTCCGCTGGCGATCGCCATTATCGGCGGCACCATCACCTCGACCATCCTGACCTTGCTGGTGGTGCCGACTTTTTACGACAGCATCGAAATCGCGCGCGACCGCGCCATTGCCAAGTTCCAGCGGCGCGCCTTGCGCGTGAATGCCTTGCTGGCATTTTTCATGACCTTGAGCGAAGTCGTGCTGACCTTGTTGTTCGTGCGCCTGGCGTATCGCGCGCTGGCGGCCGGCGTGGCATTGCTGACGGGGCGGACCGGCGGCAAGCAAGTTTAAGCGGGGCCTTGCGCCGAGGCCCGGCAGCGCGAGCGGAATATTTGCTTATGCTTGGTATAATATTGCCTCTTTGAGCATCTGCGGGCCGATATGAGCGAATATGACGTTTCCAAGCCGTTCGGCGCGGTGCGTATCGATGTCATCGACAGGGCGCATGTGCGCGCCTTTGTCGAGGGCGAGGCCGCTTATCTGCGCGATGCCACCAGCGCGGGACTCGATCGGCAACAGTTATCGCTGGACCGGCAAGCAGCCTTGACAGCCTATTTCGCGACCCTCAGTTCCTGCGAGTTGAAGAAATTTGTCTTGCTGTGGACCGATGAATCGAGCCTCTTCAATGCGGGACGTATCATTAGCGTCAAAGCAACGCTGCTCCAATCGGCCGCCGACGATCAGAGCAAACCCGCCCCGCAAGCGGGCTTGCTGTATCGCGGCGTAATCGTGCTGCTCGCCTTGCTTGCCCTGCTGATCGCGCTAGGCCGCTAAGACCGGGTAGCGTTCAAGGGAACCCGTCAAGCTCGTCATCGTCGCCGCCATCGTCGAGCCACAACTGCGGGATGCCGATCGCTTCCTCGTACCAGCCTTGTACCATGATCAGGTGGCTCCGTTCCTCGTCGAGGGCGACGCTGAAGTCGTCGATCAAGTCGCGCTGGCCATACTCCTCGACCAGCGCAAGCAAGGCTTCCCAGCCGGCCTGGTCGGCCAGTTCCGCCGTCAGGATCGCGTGCAGCGACTGGGCTATGGTGGTGCGCGGGTCGTTCAACACTTGCACCAGGCCCATGGCTTCGACGCCGGCCAGGTCGGCGCTCGGGGTTTGCGAGGTGGCGTCGCCGCCCAGCGCTTCGATGGCCTGGGCCACGCGCAGGAAGTGGCGCGTTTCATCGTCGCGGATTTCGCGCAGATCTTCGATGCGCATGCTCAGCGAGCCGTCCAGCATGGCTGCGCATTTGGTGATCAGGGCGTCGTACAGGCGCGCGCCGGTGCGCTCGAAGGCCAGCCGTTCGCCTAGCTTGTCGAGCAAGATGTGGGGGCTGGCGCGCGTGGCGCTGCGGCCCTTGCGCGGCAGTGGCACCGAGCCGAGGCGGCTGGCGTGGACGATATAGTCGTTGCGCACATTGGCAATCGCG
This sequence comes from Oxalobacteraceae bacterium GrIS 1.11, assembly GCA_040544385.1. Classification (GTDB taxonomy): domain Bacteria; phylum Pseudomonadota; class Gammaproteobacteria; order Burkholderiales; family Burkholderiaceae_D; genus Janthinobacterium. Next base: position 21,195 of record JBEONR010000034.1, on the reverse strand, counting down.
GCATCGTCGAAATATGCGTCCGGCGCGGCGCCGTCGACATGCTGCATCGCGCGGCTGTCGCGCGGCGACATCTGGATGCCAGTACGATTCTGGCCGGCTAGTTCGGTATGCGGCATGGCGGCTTCCTCCAGTGTGTATCAATCGATGGCAATCACGGTCCGGTTCAATTCGGTGCCCGGCACCCAGGCGTAGCCGGCCGCCACCGATTCGCTGGGCGAACCGGCGCGGTTCATTTGCTCGCGGTACAGGCGCGACTGCATGCTTTCATTTTGTTTGTCGACAAAACGGGCGCCATTCGCGCGCAAATCGACTTCGTGCGTCAAGACCTGGCGCACGAATTCACGGTGGCTTTGAAACACCATCGGTTCGGGCAGGGAAGGCGGCAGGACCGCCGCCGGGTCGCGCTGTTCGTACTGCTTGAACAAGTCGCTGACCAAGTGGAAATGACCGAGTTCATAGTCGAGACAGCGCTCCCAGATACCCTTGACGTGGTGATTGCCTTCCTGTTGCACGCAACTGTAATAGTGATAGACTTCGTTGGCTTCATGCAACAACCACTGTTCCAGCCAGCTTTCGCCGGGATCGAACATGGAAGCGTATTGCGTCGCATGCTGTTCCTCGACCGAGGCGATCTCGGCGTACAACTGGCGCGCCACCGGGTCGGAAAAAAGCGGCCCCACATTCATGTAATAGTCGCGCGTCTGGTATTTGACCGCGCCCAGGGTGAGCGCATGGAATTTGCTGGGCGGCAGGGCGGTGGCGCGGTTGTACGGGTCGCGCAAGGCGTCTTGTGGTGCGCGGTGTCCCAGCATGGTGGGGCGGCCGGGCAGGATATCTGTATAGCTTTGCAAGATGTTGTTGGCATCCTTGCCTTCGAGCCGGTCCAGCAGCGCCGAGAAGCGGTACAGGTGGTCGAGGTCGTCCAGCAGGCCGAACCGGTACACCTGGGCCAGATAGGCGTCGGGTTCGCGCTGGGCCACGGCCGCCGTCATTTCGATGGCCAATTGTTCGTAGGCGATGGTTGTTTCCAGCAGCGAATGGTCGGAGCCGAGCAGCCAGTTGATCAGCGTGGCCTGATGCTGTTCGGCGCGCCCGACCTGGGCCAGCGCCAGGCGCAGCTCGCCATTCATGCGCGCGGCCATGTGCTGGAAGCGGATTGCCCCGTGTTCGATGGCGTTCATCAGGATCACGCGTACGCGGGTGAAGGCGTCGTCGTCGAGCTTGCTGATCGGATTTTGCACCAGGTCGCGCCACGTGAAGCGTTGGCGTTCCAGTGAACAACCTTTTGAATCGTATAAATTGAAAGCCATCTGGTCCCCCTGTCAAATGACATCGGGACGATTGCCGCGCGCCGCGATGCAAGAAATTAGACCGGCGTGCGGCGCGCCGGTTCATTCCTTGATGCGCGCGTGGCTCAGGCGGCCGCTTCGGCCTGGTCCAGGTCGACGTCGGCGTCGTTATTGAAGGTGCGCAAGTCGGTCTGGCCCAGTATCCTGCTGGTCAGGGTGCCGGCCGTGATTGAGCCGCTGACATTGAGGGCGGTGCGGCCCATGTCGATCAGCGGCTCGATCGAAATCAGGAGACCGGCCAGGGCCACCGGCAAGTCCATCGCCGACAACACGATCAAGGCGGCAAAGGTGGCGCCGCCGCCGACCCCGGCCACGCCGACCGAGCCGATGGTGATGATGGCCAGCAGCGGCAAGATGAAGGCGAAGGTGAACGGATCGATGCCGACGGTGGGTGCGATCATCACCGCCAGCATGGCCGGATAAATCCCGGCGCAGCCGTTCTGGCCGATGGTCGAGCCGAACGAGGCGGCGAAATTGGCGATTCCTTCCGGCGTGCCCAGGCGCTGGGTCTGGGTTTGCACGCTCATGGGAATCGAGCCGGCGCTGGTGCGCGACGTAAAGGCGAAGGCTAGCACGGGAAAAATTTTCTTCACATAGCGCCACGGGTTCAAGCCGGCGCCGGCGATCAGGGTCAGGTGTACGCCGAACATCAGCAGCAAGGCGCTGTAAGAAGCGACCACGAAGCCGATCAAGTTCAAGATGTCGGCGTAGCTGGAACCGGCCACCACCTGTGTCATCAGGGCGAACACACCATACGGGGTCAGGCGCAGCACCAGGGTGACCATGCGCATCACGATGACATGGGCAACCTTGACGAATTGCTCGAAGGACGCGAACACGGCCGGCTGCCTGGCCGCGATGCCGGTGGCGGAAATGCCGATGAAGAGGGAAAAGATCACCACCGCGATGGTGGAAGTCTTACGCGCGCCCGTCAGGTCGAGGAAGGGATTGGCCGGGATGAAACTGAGCAACATGTTCGGTAGCGAGATCGCCTTGGCAGTGGCCAGCGAGCCTTGCAGATATTGACCGCGCGCCACTTCGGCCGCGCTCGAGGTCAAGCCGACGGCACTCAGGCCGAACAGCTTGGCCATCAGGATGCCGATGCCGGCCGCCACCAGCGTCGTCAGCATCAGGGTGCCGATGGTCAAGGCGCTGATCTTGCCGAGCGAATTGGCATCCTTCAGCTTCAAGATCGCGGCAATGATGGACACCATGATCAAGGGCATCACGATCATTTGCAAGAGCTTGACGTAGCCGGTGCCGATGATGTCGAGGTAGTCATTGGTGCCGGCCACCACCGGCGAGGTGGCGCCGTAGGTGGCTTGCAGCGCCGCGCCCAGCGCGATGCCCAGGCCCAGGCCGGTGAACACGCGCACGGTAAACGATGCGTGCCGGCTTTGCTGGCGGTACAGGAAGGCGCACAGCGCGAGCCCGACGGCCAGATTCAGAATGATGCTCAATGTCATTGATTGCCCTTGTATGGATGGTGGGTGGAGGCCGGAGATCAGGCATTCTATCGATCTTTTGCCGCCCGCGTCAGCCTATGCTGCCTGCGCCCACGAATATTCCATACTATGCATATATGTCCGGCGCATAAGGCTGGCTGCGCCGATATTTCCAGCGCCTTTGGCGCGCAAGAGCATAAAATCGACGCATCGCGAGCGCTGCTTGAAGGGAGCATCATATGGGCGGATTGAAACACGGTGCCGGCGCGTTGCTCGCTTGGCTGGCCTTGGGGCAGGGCGCGTATGGACAGGCCCAGGTTCCGGTGCGCGGCTTGACCATTGCGGCCAACCCGAATCTGTCGCCGATCGAACTGTTGAATAATTTCGGCCCGTTTGCGCGGGCCCTGGAAAAGGAGTTGGGCGTCAAGGTCAGCATGGTCAGCGGCAAGGATTACGAGGATACCATCGCCTTGCTGCGCAGCGGCCAGGTCGACATTGCCGGCAGCGGCGCCTTTGGCTACGTCAGCGCGCGCGCCGAATTCGGCGCCAAGATGATCGTCCGGTATATCGAAGAGGGTGGCGAGTTCTATCATTCCCTGATCATCGTGCGGGCCGACTCCGGAATTGACAGCCTGAAAGCCTTGAAAGGCAAGCGTTTCGCCTTCACCGACAATAAATCCACTTCGGGCTACCTGATGCCGCTGCTGGCCTTGCAGGCGCAGGGCGTGGACTTGAAGGATCTGGGCCGGATCGACTTCGTCAAGAAGCAGCCGAACGCGGCCATCGCCGTATTCGACGGCCAGGCCGACGCCGGCGCCATGGCCGACAACCAGCTCAATGAAAAATACGGCGTCAAGCTGGCGCAACTGAAAGTGCTGTGGAAATCGGCGCCGATCCCGCACGGCGTATGGATGGCCGGCCCCGGCATGGCCGACGCTGAAGTGCACCGGATCGCCCGGGCGATCCTGACGGTGAGCCACGGCGAGGAAGCCATGCGCGGCCTGGCCAAGGCGTCCGTGCGCGGCTTTGCCGAGGGGCATGACAGCGATTTCGACGCCGTGCGCGCGGCCCGGCAATTACTGGAAAAGCGGGGCCAGCACCAGTAGCGCCGCCAGCGCTTGCTTAACTACCCAAGTCTTGCGCCAGCGCCGCTTCGGCGCAAGCCGGCAGCAGCATGGTGACGGTGGTGCCTTGCGCGGGCGCACTGTCGATCCGTATCGCGCCGCCCAGGGCCGCCGTGACCAGGTTGTACAAGATGTGCAGGCCGAGGCCGGCGTGTCCAGCGCCGCGCCGGGTCGTGTAAAAAGGCTCGAACACATGCGGCAGGACATGTGCGGCGATGCCATGGCCGTTGTCGTGGAAAGTAATCTCGATTTGTTGCTCGGGCAGGGCGCGGATGCCGATCGCCAGATGGCCGCCAGCTTGGGCGTCGAAGGCGTGGTCCAGCACATTGCTCAGCAGGCTGCTCAGCACTTCGCCCAGCAGGCGCGGGAAACTGTCCATCTCCAGTGGCGCAGCGCAATCGATGGCCAGCGTCACGCCGGCCGCTTCAAATGCCATGGCCTGGGTGTGGGCGACATCGCGCACCAGTTGCCCCAGGTCGTAGCAGCACCGCATGTCGTGCGACTGGTTGGAGGCGATCAACTTGAACTGGTCGATCAGCCTGGCGGCCCGCGTGGCATTGCGCACCATGATTTCGCTGGCGCCACGGCAATCCTGCATGCCGTGCTGTAGCGCCGAGCGGGTCAGGCCGCCCGCGCTTTCGGCGCCGGCGATGGCGGCGATGCGCTCGCTGACCGACGAGGCCATCGTCACGATATTGCCGATCGGCGTGTTCAATTCATGCGCGATGCCGGCCACCAGTTGCCCCAGCGATGCCAGTTTTTCAGCTTGGATCAGTTCGGCCTGGGTTGCGCGCAGGCGCGCCAGCGAAACCTGCAGGGCGGCGCTGCGCTGCGCCAGCTCGCACTCGCTTGCCTTGCGCGCCGTGATGTCTTGCAGCACCCAGATGCTACCCTTGGACAGATCGTCCGGGTCGATGGCCTTGCCCTGGTAGCTGCACCAGATCGGGCTGCCGTCGCGGCGCTGGAAGGCCCATTCGCCGATGGCGGCGCGGCCGGCCACGATGTCCGGGTAGACGGTCTGGCCATGCACCCGGTGCGATGCGTCGCTGGCATAGTAGATCCGGGTCGATTCTCCTTCCAGCACGCCGGGCGGGTAGCCCAGCAGTTCCGACCAGCCGCGGTTGCAACGCAAGATCACGCGCTCGCGCACGAACAAGATGCCAACGATGGCGTTGTCGAGGATGGTTTGCTGTTCTTGCAAGGCCATGTCGAGCGCCGCAGTGCGTTCGGCAACGCGTCCTTCCAGCGCCGCGTTGAGTTCCTGCAAGGCCAGCATCTTTTGCTCGATTTCAGCGGCCATGTGGTTGACCGCGTTGGCCAGGTCGGCCACTTCGGCGCCGCCGCCTTCGCCCAGGCGCAGCGTGTAATTGCCGCGACCGATGGCGCGGCTGACGGCTGCCGCGCGCTGCAAATGGGCCGTCAGCCAGATCCCGATCGCGCTCAGCAGCAGCACGCTAAGGCCGATTTCGACGGCGGCGATCAGCAAGCCCTGGCGTACCAGCGCGCTGCGGGTTTCGGCCACGATGCGGGTCGACAAGCCCAGGCGCATGATGCCGAGTGGCTGGCCGGCCAGCACGATCGGTCTTTCGATGTGGTAGACGCCCTCGTCGAGCGCGGCCGAGACACTGCCGCTGAGCGCGGGCAGCGCGGCGCCGTCCGGCAAGCCGGCGCGCGCGATCCAGCGCCGCTGCGGCGTGGCGATGCCAACGTAGATCAGTTCGCGCTCCTTTTCGCTGACGGTGGTGGCCAGGAAGTCTTGCAGGCCGGAGTAATCGCGCTGCATCAGATAGGGCGCCGCCGCCGCATTGAGCATCGGCACGGCCTGCGCCAGCGCGGCATGAATGCTGGCCCGCGCCGCGTCGTTGATCAGGCGCACCGAGTTGCTGATCAAGACCGTCAGCAAGATGACTTCAACCAACACGCTGGCGCCGATCAGGCGACTGCGCAGCGAATCGGGTCGAAGATGCGAAAGTAGTTTCATCGTCAATGATGTTGACTTGGTTTCAGCACCAAGAAAAGCATGGGAAGTGTAGCCGCGCATCAATCTTGCTACAGGATAGAGCATCGTCACAGCGCCGGCCCGAATTGTTCTTAGAAAGAATGGCGGATACCCAGGCCGAGGCCGGTCGGCGCGACGCCGGGCTTGCGCGCTGCGGGCGCCGCCACCACCGGATTCACGTCATAGTCATAGACGGCGTTGGCGCCGTTGCGTATCACGCTGTAATAGGCCTGGATCAGGGTGCGCTTGCTGAAAGTGTAGTGGTAGAGCAGGGAAATTTGGTGCGCGCCGGTGCCGGCGACATTGGCGGGCGCGCACTGGCCGCTATTGGCGGCGCCGGCGCACTTGATCCGGTAGGCCCGGGTGTAATGCAGCATCACATCGTGCGCGCCCATGGTGTGCATGGCCGACGCGGTCCAGGCGTCGCGCGCGATGGCGCCGTCGGCGCCGCCATACAAACCGTCCGATCCCAGTCGGTCCCAGGCCAGGCCGACGCTGGTGTCGCCGACGACATAGCGGCTGCCGAGCCGGTGACCACTATCCCTGGAATCGCCGAGCGCCAGTTTTTGCTGGGCGCGCCGGACTTCATGCGCGTAAGCGAGGTAGAGCGGTCCGCCGACATAAGTCAGGCCGTGGCCCCAGGACACATCATTGCGTCCGGCGCCCTTGTTTTCGCCGGGCGAATAGATCACGGCGGCGCTGAAGCCCGCCAGGTCCGGCGTGGCATATTGCAGCGCATTGGGCATGCGCGCGTTCAGATTGGTGGGCAGGCCGTTGAGGGTGGTGAAGACGCCGATATTGTTGGCGATGGAACTGGCGCCGGGCACGAAATTGACCTTGCCGCCCATGGCCCGCATGGGCGACGAGAAAAAACCCATCTTGATGGCGCCGAAGCGTCCCATCAAACCGAGGAAACTGTCGCGCGCATTGAGGTTGCCGCTGCCATCGTCGAGGCCGACGCCGCCCTCGATCTGGAAAAACGCCTTCAAACCGGCGCCCAGGTCTTCGCCGCCCTTGAAGCCGAGCCCGGAGCTATTGCTGCTGACCCGGCCCGTCTGGCCGACCGGGCCGGCCTTGACCATTTCCGCGGCAACGTCGAGGTTGCCGTACACCGTGATGCCGCTCTGGGCATGGGCGGCGCCGGCCATCAGCGCGCCAAGGGCTGCGTATGCGAAAGCGTGTTTCATTTCTTCCCCCCCCGGAATGCGACAGGCGACAAGAGCGCGCTGGCGGCGTTTATGCAGCGGCGCCAGGCAAGATAATGTTACGCCTGCTCCAAGCCGATGGGCAATTTTTTTTGCATAAAGGAAAGATGTGCCGCCATGCGCAGCCCGGGACGGCCGCCCCGTGCGCGCGATTCTGTTGTATTCTTATGCGCATCATACTCAGGATCAAGCTCCATGCGCATGCCCGCCGGCCCAGCCCGAAGCGACTCTTTCGCTGCGGGTGGCGCGCTGCGCAGCGTGATGCAGATTCATGTTCTGCTGCAGCTGCGGCCATGCGTATAATGAATGCAGGCATCTACCCGCAGTGCAAGTGTCCAGAGTTGGGCTTGGCGCCGATATGCATGATGTCGGGGCCGGTCGCCGACGTGCCGGCACAACGTGGAGGCATATGTTTCATCCATTTAAAGATGGCTGGTGGCGTCTTTCCGGCGGCTTGCTGTTGCTGATTCCCCTTTGTTGCGCCGCCGGGCCGGCCGCCTATCGATTGCTGGCCAGCGAGTTGCCGCCCTTTGCCACCGGCACCGAAAAAAAGAGTCCCGGATCGCTGGTCGAAATCGCGCAGGAATTGTCGCGTCGCGTCGGTTCGCCGCCCGCGCTTGAATTTTACCCTTGGCAGCGGGCGCTGATGATGACCGCCAATCTACCCCATATCGCGGTGCTGCCGCTGACCCGGACCCCGGAGCGCGAGGCGCAATACCGCTGGCTGGTGAAACTCTATTGGCAGAATTTTGTCTTCATCGGACGGCACGGCCATGTGGACGTGAATGATATCGCCGGCCTGATGAAAATGAAGATCGCCGTGCTGCGTGGCTCGCCACATCTGAAAGTGCTGGCCGAGGCGAAATTCGCCGACGTGTCGGAATGTTCCAGCGTCGCCGATTGCATGCGGCTGGTCAAGAAAGGCGTGGTGGACGCCACGTATGGCGGGGAGGTGATACACCGCAGCGTCGCCAAGCTGGCTGGCGACAAGGAAGGCGATTTTGATTATAGCGCCGCTTTCCGTTCGGGGGAAATCTGGCTGGCCGGTTCGATGGATTTTTCCGACGCGGAAATTCTGGTCTGGCAGGCGGCCATGAAAAGCATGCATGACGATGGTAGTTACGATCGCATCTTGCGCAAATATGGACTTGCCCCGGGCAAGCGCGTGGAAGCGCCGGGCGGGCGGGAAAAACACCGCTAAATCTGGCGGCGGCTGGATAGCTTCCGACACCGAGCGTGGAAAGCAAAAAGCCCGCGAATTCACATTCGCGGGCTTGATACTGATTCATGGTAGGCCGTGCGGGATTCGAACCTGCGACCAACGGATTAAAAGTCCGCTGCTCTACCAGCTGAGCTAACGACCCAAAAAACATTACCAGGCGGGTGCCTGGAAGGAAAAGGGGTTACAAGCCGAAGCTTGCAACCCCTTTTCTGTACTACTTATTCGTGGTAGGCCGTGCGGGATTCGAACCTGCGACCAACGGATTAAAAGTCCGCTGCTCTACCAGCTGAGCTAACGACCCGAAAAAAGTAAAACAACAAAAATCATTGCGGTAAAAAAATGGTTACAAACCGAAGTCTGCAACCAGCTTCTTCACTGCGGTATTCGTGGTAGGCCGTGCGGGATTCGAACCTGCGACCAACGGATTAAAAGTCCGCTGCTCTACCAGCTGAGCTAACGACCCGAAGAAGGAAGATTATAGGGGTAGCCCGGCTTCCTGTCAAATGCTGCGGAGCATTTCCCCAATAAACTACTTCCTGGACAGGCGTTCTTTGGCCGTTTGGGCGGCGTTCGAATCAGGATATTGCGACAGCAGGGCGTCCAGCGTTTTCTTGGCGTTGGCCTTGTCTTTCAGTTCCGTATAACAGCTGGCGATATTGAGCATTGCGTCGGCCGCCTTCGGGCTGTCCGGATAGACTTTGACGACCACTTGTTGGGCCGTGATCGAACTCTTGCAATCGCGCAGCGCGTAGTAGGAATTGCCCAGCCAGTATTGCGCGTTGGCGGCGTAGCCCGATTGCGGGTAGCGCTTGACGAAGGCGTCCAGCGCGCCGGCGGCGGCCTTGTAATCGCCGGCCTTGAATATTTGCAGCGCGGCATCATACGAGCTTTGCTCGGACGGCTCCACGGCCGCTTCCTTGCCGTCGATATTGATCTGGCGCGGCTCGAGCTTGCGCAGGCGGCCGTCGAGGTCGACGTAAAAATCCTTCTGGCGCTTTTGGGCGTTTGCCAATTCATTGCTCAACACTTCGATCTGGCCGCGCAGCTTGGCCACTTCCTGCGTGTTTTGCTCCTGTTGGTTGAGCAGGTCGAGCGTGCCGGTCTTGTCCGACTTGCTGTCAATGCGGGCATTCAAATCCCGCGCCATGGCGTCGACCTTGCCGCGCAAGTCCAGTATCGCCTTGCGGGCTTCGTCGTCGTCAAGCAGGCCGGCGCTGGCATGCAGGGGCAGGGAGGCAAATGCCGCCATCACGGCGGCCGCTATGCCGGCTTTGGAGAATGTCTTCATGAGTCGGGATTCTTTCAAAAGCGGTTATGCAAACGGGGCGGGGCGCAGTGTGGTCTGCGCGCCGCCCCGCCATTATGCCCGTGAGCGGGCATGTCGGTCATTAATATACGATATCGGCGCGGCGGTTTTGCGCCCATGCTTCTTCATTGCTACCGCTGGCTTTTGGTTTTTCCTTGCCCAGCGAAACGGCTTCCATCTGACTATCGGCTACGCCCAGCGCGCCCAGCGACTTGCGCACGGCTTCGGCGCGCTTCTGGCCCAGGGCCAGGTTGTACTCGGCGCCGCCGCGTTCATCGGTGTTACCTTGAATCAGGATCTTGCGGTCCTTTTTCTTGTTCAGGTATTGGGAATGGTTTTCCACCACCGCTTTGTCGGCTTCGCGCACCACGTAGCTGTCGAAGTCAAAATACACGCTGCGCTTGGCCAGCACGCCTTGCGGATCGTTCAACGGATCCAGCGACTGGGTCGTCACAGGGTTCACTTCACGGGTGTCGGCCGGTGGCGGCGCCACTACTTTGTCCGACGAATGGTCGACGACCGGGGTTTCGGCCAGTTTGACGGGCGTGCTGCAAGCTGACAGCAGGGCGGCGGTGGTGATGATGAACGCTAAGCTTTTAAAGTGACTCATTTTCTTCTCCTAGTTGTGGTTAACGGTGCATTACTTCATGAAAGGACCCCAGGTGGGCTCCTTGATATTACCTGCTTGGGTGCTCAAACGTTGTTTCACACGGCCGTCGACCGAGACCACGGCCAGCGACTTGCGTCGCCCCGATTCGGTGGCATACATGATGTATTGGCCGTTTGGCGAAAAGCTGGGCGATTCGTCGCTGGCCGTGTCGGACAGGCGCAGCTCCTGGCCGCTGGCCAGGTCGAGCGCATACAGTTGGAAATTGCCGTCGCGGCGGGAAATATAGGCCAGCGTCTTGCCGTTCGAGGCGATGCGCGGGCTGATGTTGTAATTGCCGCCGAAGGTGACGCGCTTGGCCTCGCCGCCGCTGGCGCTCATGGTGTAAATCTGCGGACCGCCGCTGCGGTCGCTGGTGAAATAGATGCTGGCGCCGTCGGCGGAAAATTGCGGCTCGGTGTCGATGCCGTTGCTGTTGGAGAGGCGGCGCAAGCCGCTGCCGTCGGCGTTGACGAGGTAGACCTGGGTATGGCCGTCGCGTGACAAGGCCACCGCCAGGCGCTGTCCATCCGGACTCCAAGACGGCGCCGAATTACTGCCTTTTTCATTGGCGACAATGGTGCGCGCGCGCGTCACCAGGTTTTGCACATAGACCACCGGTTTTTTCTTTTCAAACGAGACATAGGCGACCCGGGTACCGTCCGGCGACCAGGATGGCGAGATGATGGGCTCGTTCGAGCGCAAGGCTACCTGGATGCCGTCGCCGTCCGAGTCCGCCACTTCCAGCCGGTATTCGCGGCCCGCTTGGGTGACGTAGGCGATGCGGGTGGCGAAGGCGCCGCGCACGCCGGTCAACTTCTGGTAAATGTCATCGGCGATCTTGTGCGCCGACAGGCGCGTGAATTGCGGCTGGGCGGACAGGCCCAGCGTCGACAATTGACTCGATTTGATGGTGTCGAGCAGCTTGTAGCGCACGTCGAAGCGGCCGTCGGCCAGGTGTTGCACGCTGCCCACCACCAGCGCGTCGGCGCCGCGCGATTTCCACTGGCTGTAATTGATATCGCTGGTGTCGGACATGGCGCCGCCGGCATCGATGATCTTGAAGGCGCCGCTACGTTCCAGGTCGGCCTTGATGATGGCGGAAATCTGCGCCGGTGCCACCGATTCGTCGGCGAAGGCGGCAATCGCGATCGGAATCTGGTTGCTGCCGACGCCGGTGATTTCAACGCGCAACTGGGCTTGCGCCGCGCCGGCGCCGGTCAGCAAGGCGGTGCAAATGATGAAGCGATGGAGTTTTTTCATGGTAGGCATTAGGGCGTGTCCTTCAATTTGAATTCTGCGATAACTTCGCGATCGACCGTACCGTCTTTCTTTTTCGGTAATGGCGACGATTTATGAATGGCGTTTTCCACCGCGCTGTCATAGGCGGGAATGCCGCTGCTCTTGATCTTCCTGACTGAAAGAATTTCCCCGGTTGGCAATTGCTCGATCTTGAACTGGGCGCGCGGGTCGCCATCCATGTCGCTGCCGGCGTTGTAGATGAGATTGCCCTTGATCTTGGCGGTGACGGCGGCCTGGTAGCCGCTGTCGCTGCGCGGCGCGGTCGATTTGGCCGCCGTGCCGCTGGTGCCCGACCCGCTCACGCCGGTGATGCGCTGCATTTCCTGTTCATGCACCTTGGCGGCCTGCTTCTGCTCTTCCGCCGCGCGCTTGGCCTTGGCCAGCTTGTCGGCCAGTTTCTTGTCCGCCAATTCTTTTTTCTCGGCCGCATCCTTGTCGGCCTTGGCCTCAGCCAGCGCTTTTGCCTTGGCATCGGCTTTGGCTTCGGCCTTGGCATCGGCCAGCGCTTTCGCCTTGGCTTCCGCCTTGGCTTCCGCCTTGGCATCTGCTTTGTTCTTCGCCAGCTTGTCGGCCAGTTCCTGCAATTGCTGGCGTTGCTGTTCTTCAGCCTGGCGCGCGCGCTTCAGTTTGCTACGTTCGAGCGCGATATCGGGCGCCTTCGGCGTGGGCGGTGCCTCGTCCGGCGCGGCTGCGGCCGGAGTTGGAGTCGGTGCGGGCGGCTGCGGCTTGGGCGGCGCCGTTTCCACTTCCGGCTCGGGCGGCGGCGCGGCGGCCTGGGTTTTCATATCCCATACCTCGGCCTCGACCGCGACCGGCTCGGTGCTTTGCCAATGCACTCCCACCCATAGGAAGAAAATCAAGCCGGCATGCATCGCGGCCGCCAGGGCCAGTGAAGGCCAGCGGCTCGTTTCGCGCGGCACCCGGTAGGGGGCGTCGCCTGCATGGGCGGGGGTTTTCATCTGCAAGGTGGTTGTCGTTTCTATTTGGTGGCCAGGCCGACCCGGTTAATTCCCATTTTCTTTGCTTCTGAAATGAGCTGGATCACATCGTCGTACTTGCTTTCCTTGTCGCCGGCTATCATCACCGGAAAGTCGGGGTTATCTTCATGCAGCACGCGCAACTTGCGCAACAGGGCGGCGCGGTTCGGCGCCGTTTCCGGCTTTTCCGCGTGCTTGCCGCTCACGCCGAGCGACAGCGCGCCATTTGGCTTGATCACGATCTGGATATATTCATCGGGCGGACGGGCCGATTTTTCCGCGTTGGGCAAATTGACCACGCTCGGATTGTTCGATGAGGGCATGACCATGAAAATGATCAGCAGCACCAGCATCACGTCGATATACGGCACGACATTGATTTCGGACTTGAATTTGCGGGTGCGGCTGCCACGCATGCCGCTGGAAAATGAGGATGCCATGCGCGCTCCCGATTAACGTGACTGGCGCTGCAAGATATTTGAAAACTCTTCGACGAAGCTTTCAAAGCGGATCGCCAGGCGGTCGATATCATGTGAGAAACGGTTGTAGGCGACCACGGCGGGGATGGCGGCGAACAAGCCGATGGCGGTCGCGATGAGCGCTTCGGCAATGCCGGGCGCAACCGCCGCCAGGGTTGCTTGTTGCACATTGGCCAAGCCGCGGAAGGCGTTCATGATGCCCCAGACGGTGCCCAGCAAACCGATATAGGGCGAGACCGAGCCGACCGAGGCCAGGAAGGCCAGATGCGATTCGAGTACATCCATTTCGCGCTGAAAGGCGGCCCGCATGGCGCGTCGGGCGCCATCGAGCACCGCGCCCACATCAAGCGCCTCGCGGCTACCGTAGGAAGCCTTGCCCTTGATGAATTCCCCCATGCCGGCGTCGAAAATGCGCGCCAGCGCGCCATTTTGCTCGCGGTTATTGCCTGCGCTCTGGTGCAAGGCGTGCAGATTGCCGCCGGCCCAGAAGCTGCGTTCGAATTCGACTGTCTGGCGACGGGCGGCGCGCACGGCGAACATCTTGCGGAAGATATACGTCCAACTGGTCAGCGAAATGCCGAGCAACAAGGCCATGATCAATTGCACGATCAAGTGGGCGTTGGTGATGAGTGCGAGGAAAGACAGATCGGGTGTGACGTTCATAGGCGGGCTTCGGTTGGGTCGGGCGTAAGGTTGGCTGTAATGGAAAAGGTTCAGGCGCCACGCATCCTGGCCGCCACTTCGGGCGGCACGGCGCGCGGGCGCAAAGCCGCATCGACACAACCGACTTTGACGCGGGCTGTGTTGAGCAGGCGCTCGGCGCACCATGCCTGTTGCACGAAGACGATAGAGGCGCGCCCCAATTTTTCTATGGTCAGGGTCAATTTTAATACGTCATCGAGTTTTGCTGGCGCATGATAGTCGGCGCTGACGCTCTTGACGACAAACATCGCGCCATGGTTTTGCAAAAGCTCGTGCTGGCCCACATCGATCGCGCGCAACCATTCGGTGCGGGCGCGCTCGAAAAACTTCAGGTAATTTGCGTAATAGACGATACCGCCGGCGTCGGTGTCCTCGTAATAGACACGCACTTCCCAGGTGAAGACTGAAGGCATGTTTAATTTGCCACTAGTGAGATTGAGCAACATTCTACGCGATATTGTTCTTTTGCTTGGGGTCGCTATTCCCGTCGGCGTCGAGCGCTGTAAGTTGCACGGCGATAGTAAAGCCGATCCGGGAGCAAACGCAAAGCCTTGTAACATCCGCTTACGTTTCGATGCGCGCCGATGAATCTGGTGCCCCACCATCTGGGCTACACTCGCGCTTTGCCATTTTGTCTCATTGATAAGGAAAGCATGATTTCCCACCGCCGCATTTTAGCAATATTGTTGTTGGCCGCTACGGGCGGATGCTCGCAAGACCCGACGCCGCGCTGGATCAATGGCTCATTTGTCAACGTGCGTGCCAGCGCCGAAAAAAACGCTCCGGTGCTGGAGCGGCTGGTCATCAACACGCCGGTCAAGCTGCACGCCGAGCGCACTGGTGTGTGTGATATCGAATGGGGCGCGGGAAAGCGCGGCTTTGTCGCTTGCAGCTTCCTTGGCGACAAGGTGACCACGCTGGCCGACTTGGGCGCCGAGACGTTGGCCGAGGGCAGAGAAAATCCGCAATATCCCGTCACGCGGGCCTTCTGGATCGAGCCGACTTACGCGCGCCTGCTTGGCGCCGGTGAGTTGTTCGAGCGCACCCTGTTGCCGGCCCGGCAACACGAGATTGAAGAAAAGTTCATGTCCAGCAGGCCGAACTACACCCGCGCCTGGAAAAATCCGCCGCCCCTCAAGCGCCTTGCCATTCCGGAATTTGACGCGATGAAAGCCCTGTTGGCAAAAGGGGTGGTCGCGCCGCGCTCGCACTGGTCGGCGCCGCCGACCTGGGCCAGCGTGCTGGCCAAGATGGACCAGCCGTCATCGGCAGAGGTGTTCGCCAGGCGGGGGAAGGGGCCGGTCCAGCGCATGCTCGCCAGACATCCCAGTCAAATCTCGGTATTCCAACATATTGCACTGGCGCCCGTGCGGGCCTCATTCTTCAAGAACTTGAATGAGATAGGCCGCTTCGATGTTTTGCCGGAACAATTGAGCGCGCAATATGGAATTGCCTGGAAGCTTAGTGTCACCCAACCCTTGACGTGGGGCGGGGATGATATCGCCGGCCCCCACCCCGACGGCGCATGGGATATGGGTTTGGTCGTGCAAAGCCTGAGTACCCCCGTGTACGGGCTGCTGGTGAGCGAAGATGGCCAGCTTGCCATGGCAAAGACGCTGGCCAAGTTCAACGATGTGCCTGGCGGAATGCATGCCACGTGTGTGAAAGTCGAACAAGCCCCATGGCCAGACAAGGCCGCATTATCGGGCCACGCGCATTTTGATAAGCCGATCAAGGTCTTGCATTTCCCGCGTACCATTGATCTGGCCAAGGCGACCGTCAAGACCAAGGCAACCGTCAAGGCCAGGGAAACCGTCTTGGCGCCGCAGGAAGAGTCGGGCCGCCCGCAATACGGCAACGTGCGCGCGAGCGAAATTGATCTCGATGGCGACGGCGTGCCCGACGCGCTGGTCTGGCACGGCGAGTACGAAGAACGCGATGGCAGCGGCGATTCGACGCTCATTTTCGTCAACGTCGGCGGGCTCTGGTATCTGCTCGACTATCTTGAAAACGAGCCTTGTCACGAATAGCGTCGAGCACGACGCAGGCTGGCACTACGTGCGCTTGATGGTAAATGGCGAAAAGCCCTGGCAAGTGGGCATCAGCTCGATATTGTTGACATTGATATGGGGCGGCAGGGTGGCGATCCAGTAGGCGGTGTCGGCGATGTCTTGCGCCGTCAGGGGCGCCGTGCCTTCGTAGACCTTGGCGGCGGCCGCATCGTCTCCTTTCATGCGCACATTTGAAAACTCGGTGCCGCCGCACAGGCCGGGCGCGATATTGCTGGCGCGCACGCCGGTGCCGACCAGGTCGGCCCGCAAGTTCAAGGTGAATTGTTCGACGAAAGCCTTGGTGGCGCCATACACATTGCCGCCCGGGTAAGGATAGGCGCCGGCAATCGAGCCGAGGTTGATCACCAGGCCAGAGCCGCGCGCCACCATGGTCGGCAAGATCGCCCGCGTCATCGTCACCAGGCCGGTGCAATTGGTGGCGATCATGGTTTCCCAATCGTCCAGCGCGGCTTCCTGGGCCGGGCCGGTGCCCAGTGCCAATCCGGCGTTATTGATCAGCACGTCAATCTGGCGCCACGCTTCGGGCAAGGAAGTGATGGCGGCGTGAATCGAAGCCTTGTCGCTGACATCGATGACGAGCGGATAAGCGGCCTGGCCCAGCTCGGCCGCCAGCGCCTGCAGGCGGTCGGCGCGGCGCCCGCTGATGAGCACCTGGTGGCCGCCCTTGACGAAGGTGCGCGCCATGGCGGCGCCGAAACCGGCGGTCGCGCCCGTGATGAAAACGATCATGATGAATTCCTTGTACGTGAGTGGGAGCTGGCAAAATTGTATCCGAAACGCCAGCCGGGCTGCGTGATTGGCGCGCCGGCGGCCGGCCCGGGGCGACAAGTTGCAAGCTATGCAGCAGTTTCCTTGCTCTAATGAAGCACTTAACTTACAATTTGGCTTCCATTACGTCTCACGTGACTGGCGAAAAGTCGGGATGATGGCCACCTTGTGGCGATCGATCTGCCGACGAAAGGTGGACATCCACCGGGAAACGTGAGATTTCATTCGCCGTTCGCCTGGGCAGCCCACGATGGAATTGTACGAAGAGGCTGCCTTTCCGTCACCACGGCCCTCATTCGATCCACACTGGCATTACAGTCACTCTCTTATCGATTGGATTTTACATGTTCGCAAAAGATCACACCCTCGCCAACGTCGACCCTGAATTGTGGGCCGTCATCCAGAAGGAAAACGTGCGCCAGCACGATCACATCGAGTTGATCGCGTCGGAAAACTATACCTCGCCGGCCGTGATGGAAGCGCAAGGTTCGCAATTGACGAATAAGTATGCCGAAGGCTATCCGGGCAAGCGCTATTACGGCGGCTGCGAATATGTCGATATCGCCGAGCAATTGGCGATCGACCGCGTGAAAAAACTGTTTGGCGCCGAATGCGCCAATGTGCAACCGAATTCCGGTTCGCAAGCCAACCAGGGCGTGTTTTTCGCGATGCTGAAACCGGGCGACTTGATCATGGGCATGTCGCTGGCCGAAGGCGGCCACTTGACCCACGGCATGCCGCTGAATATGTCGGGCAAATGGTTCGAGGTCGTCTCTTACGGCTTGACGGCCGAGGAAGACATCGATTACGAGGCCATGGAACGCCTGGCGCACGAACGCAAGCCCAAGCTGATCATTGCCGGCGCGTCGGCGTTTTCGAAGAAAATCGACTTCGAGCGTTTCGCCAAGGTGGCCAAGGCGGTCGGCGCCTATTTCATGGTCGACATGGCGCATTACGCCGGTTTGATCGCCGCCGGCCTGTACCCGAATCCGGTGCCGCACGCCGATTTCGTCACCTCGACCACGCACAAATCGCTGCGCGGCCCGCGCGGCGGCATCATCTTGATGAAGGCCGAGCACGAGAAGGCTATCAACTCGGCGATCTTCCCTGGCATCCAGGGCGGTCCCTTGATGCATGTGATCGCTGCCAAGGCGGTCGCCTTCAAGGAAGCGCTGAGCCCGGAATTCGTGGTCTATCAAAAACAAGTCGTGAAAAACGCCGACGCGCTGGCCAAGGCCTTGATCGCGCGCGGCTTGCGCATCGTTTCCGGCGGCACCGAATCGCACGTGATGCTGGTCGATCTGCGCGCCAAGAACTTGACCGGCAAGGAAGCCGAAGCGATCCTGGGCAGCGCCCATATCACTTGCAACAAGAATGGCATCCCGAACGATCCGCAAAAACCGTTTGTCACTTCCGGCATTCGCCTGGGCAGCCCGGCCATGACCACGCGTGGCTTCGACGAGGCGGACGCGACCCAGGTCGGCAATCTGATCGCCGACGTGCTCGACAATCCGCATGACGCCGCCACCATCGAACGCGTCAAGGCCGCCGTGAAAGTGCTGGCTGACGCGCATCCGGTCTATGCCTGACCATTGTCCTAGTTAGTTGGTGCGGGCGTCCGGTTTGGCTTTTCGGACGCCCGTGTTTCATCTGTCGCCACCCTTTCGCCAAATCCGCCCCATGAAATGTCCCTTCTGTCATCACGACGATACCCAAGTTCTCGATACGCGCGTATCCGAGGACGGTGATGCGATCCGCCGGCGCCGGCGCTGCGGCAAATGCGACAAGCGCTTCACCACTTACGAACGGATTGAACTGGTGATGCCGGTCGTGGTCAAAAAAAATGGCAGTCGGACCGAATACGCGGCAGCCAAGTTGCGCGCCAGCCTGATGTTGGCCTTGCGCAAACGTCCCGTCGCGGCCGCCGCTGTCGATATGGCGATTGCCTCGATCGAGGAAAAACTGCTCACCAGTGGCCAGCGCGAAGTCGATTCCGGCTACATCGGCGAACTGGTGATGCAGCAATTGAAGCGACTCGACAATATCGCCTATATCCGTTTCGCCTCCGTCTACAAGAATTTCGAGGACCTGGACGAGTTCCAGCAAGCGATTGCCGAAGTCGGGCATGAGCGCAAGCCGCGCACGCCTTGAACGGTTTGCCTCCTCAAGCTGGCCGTGTTTTTGACACGCGTGGGTGCTTGAGCAACGCTTGAGATTGCTCACTGCGCGAGCCGGGTGCGCTGTTATCTTATAGCCAAGCCACACGGATTGAGCCGCGCGCCCGCCGCGCCCGCCACTCCCGTGCCCACTCTCGCCAGTACGGAGCCGCGCCATGCGAACTTGCACATCCCCTGGCTTTGCCATCATTGAAGTGCTGGTCGCGGTATGCCTGCTGGCGCTTGGCCTGGTCGGCGGCACCGCGATGCAATTGGCGGCGCTGCGCACCCGGCACCAGGCCCAGTTGCTGTCGAACGCGGTGCAACTGGCATCCGCAATGGCCGACAAGATGCGCGCCAACGCTTCCCAAATGCAATTGGCCGATGCCGACAATACTTATCTGAACTTGCATTACGACGCTGCCAGCGAGGGTGCGCCTGCGCTCCCCGCGCGACTGTGTTTTGCCGCCGACCAATGCGCCAGCGCGCAAATGGCCAGCTTCGATATATATGAATTGAAGCGGTAAATGTACGACATGTTGCCCGGCGCCAGAGTGGTGATTTGCCGCGACGCGAACTTGTGGAACGCGGGCAACAAGAACCTGAGCTGGAGTTGCGGCGGGAGCGGCGCGACGCCCATCGTGATCAAGCTTGGCTGGCACGGCAAAAACCCGGACGGCACGCCGCTGCGCGACGAAGCGCGGCAATACGCGCCCAGCGTGGCCGTGACCTTGAACGGGGCGGTGAAATGAAGCGCTTGCGCGCCGGCCGTTTCGGCCGCGCGCGCGGCGTCACGCTGGCCGAGCTGATGGTGTCGATGACACTGGGCTTGCTGGTCGCGCTGGTCGGCAGCGCCCTGCTGCTGTCGGCGAGCGGTAGTTATCTGAATCAGGGCGAGGCGGCGCGGCTCGGCGACGGCGGCCGTTTTGCGCTGGAATCGATCGGGCGCGCGCTGCGCCAGAGCGCGTTCGTCAATTGGGATGGCGCCGAGGCCTTGGTCGGCGAGCGGCCCGAAGATAGCGCCAATATCGGCGGACTCGATGCGCGCAGCGTGAGCCGTGACAGCGACGGCATCGCCACCCCGCTTGGCGACGCCGTCAATGGCAGCGATGTGCTGGCGGTGCGCTATTTCGGGGCCGGCCCGGGGCCGAACGGCGATGGCTCGATGAGCAATTGCGCCGGCTTCGGGGTAGGCAAGGCGGCCACGGAAGCCGAGCGCGGTTGGAGTATTTTTTATGTCGGCCGCGATGCCAGCGGCGAGGCTGAATTGCGCTGCAAATACCGCAGCGCGGCGGGCTGGGGCGCCGACGCGATCGTGCGCGGGGTCGACACGTTCCAAGTCTTGTACGGGCTCGACACGGACTTCGACGGCGTGGCCAATCAATATGTCAATGCGAGCACCATCAATGCCATGGATGCCGGGCTGGTGCTGAGCGGCACCGACGCCGCCGCCCGCGAACGCGAGCGCAACCGGAAAACTTATTGGAAACGGGTGGTCAGCGTCAAGCTGGCTTTGCTGTTGCATGGGGAGCGCGGCTCCAGTCCGGATAGCTTGCCGGCGCAATTCGACTTGTTCGGCAAGCCTTACACGGATGCCTATGGCGGCAGCGATCCGGGCGTGCTGATCGACGAGCGCAGTTTGCCGGCGGCGATGCGCGGCCGGGTCAGGCATGCCGTCGTGACGACCATTGCCTTGCGCAATAGGCCGAAATGATGCCGCTCGCGCCACCCCGGCGGCACGCAACTCGGCAGGGCGGTGCAGTGCTGATGTTGGCCTTGTTTCTGATGGTGGCGATCCTGCTGCTGGGCGCGTCGGCGGCGCAACTGGCTTTGCAGGGCGAAAAGGCGGCGCGCGGCGAGCGCGACTGGCATATTGCTTTTCAAGCGGCGGAGGAAGCCTTGATGGACGCTGAACACGATATCGAAGGCAGGGCCGGTGCGCCGGGACGCAGCGCCATGTTTGCGCCTGACAGCGCGCTGGGGTTTGTCGACGGCTGCGGCAGCGACAGCGTCAACCTGGGCCTGTGCCTGCGCGCCGGCGAGGGCGCGCCGCCCGTGTGGCAGAGTATCGATTTCGCCGATGATGGCGCCGGCACGGCGCGCTCGGTGCCCTATGGGCGCTTCACTGGCGCGGCGATGCAAACAGGCGAGGGTTTTTTGCCGTTCAAGCGCCCGCGCTACATCATCGAATTGCTGCCCTATACAAAAGAGGGCGAAGACGCGGGAGCGGGCATGC
Source organism: Oxalobacteraceae bacterium GrIS 1.11 (assembly GCA_040544385.1). GTDB lineage: Bacteria > Pseudomonadota > Gammaproteobacteria > Burkholderiales > Burkholderiaceae_D > Janthinobacterium. Next base: position 207 of record JBEONR010000034.1, on the reverse strand, counting down.
GTTATATCTACCGCGTGACGGCGATTGGCTTCGGCGCGCGCGAAAGCAGTCAGGTCGTGTTGCAAACCTTTTATCGCAAGCCGGCCGGGAGTTCCAAATGAGGCGCCTGACCGGTAATGCCGTTCAGTTAAGCAGGTTTTCGTAGAACGCGAGTGGCATAGCGCTGTGGTTTTGCCTTAACGGCCCGGTCGAATTTTCGATCGGGCC
>JBEONR010000033.1:0-56631 GCA_040544385.1 Oxalobacteraceae bacterium GrIS 1.11 | reverse complement strand
AAACTACATCATGCCAGTAATGGGCGCCCACGCCTCCCCAATTTGCCGGTTCCGGCGATTAAATCCCCAAGCGCGACGAGTTTTGCAAGAGGCTCCATACCTTTTGTTTTATATTGGAAATATCATGAATAACCGCATTAGAGTTGGCGATGTATATTTTAATCTACCGGCGGGAGCATTGAGTCGCCCAACTCGGGTGGTCGCTGAGAAGACAGAAACGCCGGACATGCTTGAGCCAGTCGCTTTCGCGCCTTCCGAGCCGGATTTGATTGCCCAATATATTACACAGTCGGTCACGATAGAGCGGCTTGAGAACAAGGGAAAATCACCTGAAGTTGAACTTGACAGAATGATGGCGTGGCAGGCGTTTACAGGCCCAAAGAGCACGCAACCTCAACAATGGTTGAACTATGTCGAAGGTAAGCAGAGGCATTGCGGCTTTAATACTTGGGCCTTTTTATTTGGGCTACAATGGTTCGTTTTTAACAAAATGTACATCAAGGCAATTATCGCTGCGGCCTTTGAGGTATTTATTGCATTAGTTGTATTTAAGGGTATTGTAAATTTTAAAAACTCCCCTGTTTTTTCACGATTCGACCTCCCTCTGGAATTAATAATCCCGTTAATTCTCGTAATTGTGACACGCTTTATCATCGCTTATTGGGCGAATATTGCTCTCTTTCGTAAGGCTGCGCTTGAAATAGAGAAGGTTCGTGCCTTTAATATTGACAACAAAAGAAAACTGGCTATGATTGCCAGCTCAGGCTCCGGAAGCTTTGCTTCAATGGGTGTTCTCTATATCGCGATATTTATCGTTCGATTTATTGCGGCCAATCACTAAATTTAAAAGAAATTCGACGGCCCGCTTCGGCGGCGATAGCAGTCTTTCAATTTACTCGATTGTTTCATTTACAGTCAGTTCGAGCACGCCGCCATGAAATGCGAGCCGCCGCCGTCGATTGCAAGGTGTTTGAAACCGCCCTTCTTTGCCGTTAGCAGGGACACGCGTCGTCAGTCGCAGCCCAGGACGGCGAGCATCGTCTCGACCATGCGGCTTACTTCCTTGACGCTCTTCTCGCTGCGGCACTGATCGAGGTGGCCGGCGCCATGGAGTTCGCGCACCCGCCGTACCAATAACGCGTTCAGCAACTTGCGCTCGCGCTCTTGCGCTCGCGCTCTTGCGCGCTCTTGCGCCGTCGCCGCGCGCGCCCGGTCGCGCACCGCGCGCCGCACAAGCGCTCCCATTCAACCGTTGCGCCGGCCAACGACACGGCCGCCCACCTGCCGATCTTGGTCTGGCGCATGGTCCTTCGAGGGACTCTTGTATCGGTAGATCCAGGATCGCCTGGATTTCGTGACCTCAATTCGCAGTTCTGGTGAGTCGGAAATGGTAAAGTGTTGGCCTGCTGTTGGGAGCCTGACAGCTCGCGCATCGAATTGCACTTTCACTTCTGGGTGGCGCAGGTTTGGCGTAGCTTTTTTCATGAAAATCAATGCCGGAGCGAATTGTGGCGTAGGTTTTTAAAAACCGGAAAAAATCCAGGCCAAATCATGCAATGGGGCCATATGCGGCGATGTGTGGAGCAATCGGCCAGCTTGCGAATAAATATAAGAATAACGAATTAAATCAAATACTTACCAATGAATATGCCATTAAATAAAGAACTTGCCGCTATCGAAAAATCGAAACACACGCCGATGATGCAGCAATATTTGCGCATCAAGGCCGAGCACCCGACCATGCTGGTTTTTTACCGCATGGGCGATTTTTACGAGTTGTTTTTCGAAGACGCTGAAAAGGCCGCGCGCATTCTCGGTATCACCTTGACCCAGCGCGGCGCCTCGAACGGCAATCCGATCAAGATGTGCGGCATTCCCTTCCACTCGCTCGACCCTTACCTGGCCAAGCTGGTCAAGCTGGGCGAGTCGGTGGCGATTTGCGAACAGATCGGCGACCCGGCCACTAGCAAGGGGCCGGTCGAGCGCAAGGTGATGCGGGTGGTCACGCCCGGCACCCTGACGGACGCCGACTTGTTGCCGGAGAAATCCGAACGGCCCCTGCTGGCCTTGTGCGTGCTTAACCAGCGCAAGAGCGTCACGGCCGGCCTGGCCTGGTTGTCGCTGGCCAGCGGCGCCTTGAAGCTGATGGAATTTTCCGGCGACGCCAAATCGGTGGCCGTGCGCCTGCAACAAGAATTGGAGCGCATCGCGCCGGCCGAGATTTTGCGCGGCGACGGCGCCGACATGTTCGAGGAAGACTTCGGTGCCAACGTCAACCGGGTGCCCGACTGGCATTTCGACGTGGTCGGCGGCCACAAGGCCTTGCTCGAGCAGCTAGCCGTGGCGAGCCTGACCGGTTTCGGCGCCGACGGCCTGGGCGCCGCCTTCGGCGCGGCCGGCGCGCTGCTGCGCTATGCCCATTCGACCCAGGGCCGCGGCTTGCAACATGTGCGCAGCCTGACGACCGAAACAGAAAACGAATTCATCGGCCTGGATGCGGCCACCCGGCGCAACCTGGAATTGACGGAAACCATACGCGGCCAGGAGTCGCCAACCCTGTTTTCCCTGCTCGACCATTGCCGCACGGCGATGGGTTCGCGCCTGTTGCGCCACTGGTTGCATCACGCGCGGCGCGAGCAAGGCGTGGCGCGCGCGCGCCACCAGGCGATCGCGGCGCTGGCCCAGAGCGACGCCAGCGGCGCCGTCGCCACCACGCTGGCGCAAGTGCCCGACATCGAACGCATCACCACCCGCATCGCCCTGCTGTCGGCCCGCCCGCGCGACCTGGCCGCCCTGCGCGACGGCTTGCAGCAATTGCCGGCGCTGCGGCAGTGCGTGCTGCGCTGCGACGGCCCCGGCTTCGACGGCGGCTTGCTGGCCGCCATACACGCGGCGCTGGCCACGCCGTCGACTTGCCTCGACTTGTTGCAGCGCGCCGTCGCGCCCGAACCGGCCGCCATGGTGCGCGACGGCGGCGTGTTCGCACGCGGTTTCGACGCCGAACTCGACGAATTGCGCGCGCTGTCGGAAAACGCCGGCCAATTCCTGGTCGACCTGGAAACGCGCGAACGTGCCCGCACCGGTATCGCCAATCTGCGCGTCGAATACAATAAGGTGCACGGATTTTACATCGAAGTCACGCATGGCCAGACCGACAAGGTGCCCGACGATTACCGCCGCCGCCAGACCCTGAAGAACGCCGAGCGCTACATCACGCCCGAATTGAAAGTGTTTGAAGACAAGGCCCTGTCGGCGCAAGACAAGGCCTTGGTGCGCGAAAAACTCTTGTACGAGCAATTGCTGTTCGACTTGGCGCCGCACATCGGCACCCTGCAAACCATCGCCCAGGCGCTGGCCCAACTCGACACCCTGACGGCGCTCACCGAGCATGCCTTGCAACACAACTGGAACGCGCCGCAACTGGTGGCCGAACCGTGCATCGATATCGTCGAGGGTCGCCATCCGGTGGTGGAAAAACAGATCGAACGCTTCATTGCCAACGATTGCAAATTCATCAATGAACGACGCCTGCTCCTGATCACCGGCCCCAACATGGGCGGTAAATCGACTTTCATGCGCCAGGTCGCGCTGATCACCCTGCTGGCCTATGTCGGCAGTTACGTGCCGGCCGCCAGCGCCGTAATCGGCCCGATCGACCGCATCTTCACCCGCATCGGCGCCACCGACGACCTGGCCGGCGGGCGCTCGACCTTCATGGTGGAAATGACCGAATCGGCGGCGATCTTGAATGGTGCCACCGAACATTCGCTGGTGCTGATGGATGAAGTGGGGCGCGGCACCTCGACCTTCGACGGCCTGGCGCTGGCCTGGGCCATCGCGCGCCACTTGATCGACAGCAGCCGCAGCTTCACGCTCTTCGCGACCCATTATTTCGAGTTGACGCAATTGCCGGAAAGCCATCCGAGTGCGGCCAATGTGCATTTGTCGGCCGTCGAGCACAAGGATAGCATCGTGTTCTTGCACGCGGTCCAGGCCGGCCCGGCCTCGCAAAGCTATGGCTTGCAAGTGGCCCAGCTGGCCGGCGTGCCGCAGCCGGTGATCAAGGCCGCGCGCAAGCATCTGGCCCGCCTCGAAGCGCAAGCGCTCGACGCCACCCCACAGCGCGACCTGTTTGCCGCGCCCGCCGCCGACCCGTACGCGCAAGAAAACGAGCCGGCGCCGGCCAGTCCGGCCCTGCTGGCATTGCTGGCCGCGCTCGACCAGCTCGATCCGGATGCGCTGTCGCCGCGCGACGCGCTGGAACAATTGTATCAATTGAAGCGTCTGGCCGCCGCATGAGCATGCGCCGCACCCTGCTAGGTATGATCTTGCTGGGCGCCGCCCTGGCCGGGCCGGCGCGCGGCGCGGCGCCCGGGCGCAGCGAGCTGGGTTTCCAGTTCGGCGTGATCGGTCACGCCTTCAAGTTCGGGCCGGACGAGGCCGCGCTCAAGTTGGCCATCAAGGAAACCGACCAGGCCAATCTGGCTTTTGTGGTGGCCACCGGCATCAAGGCCGCCAGCGAATCATGCAACGACAAATTGTATGCGCGCCGCATGGACGTGCTCAATGACAGCCAGCGGCCGCTGATCTTGTCGCTGGCCGCCAGCGATTGGAGCGGCTGCAAGAATTCCCTGGGTAAATCGAATGCGATCGAACGCTTGAACCGCTTGCGCGAATTGCTGTTTGCCGACGACAATTCACTGGGCGCCCGCAAGCTGACGCTGGCGCGCCTGTCGTCGGATGCGCGCTTTCGCAGCTACGCAGAAAATGCGCACTGGGAATCGGGCCGGGTCTTGTTCGCCACCATCAATCTGCCGGCCAACAATAACCACTTCCGCCCGGAAGCGGGACGCAATAGCGAATTCGAAGACCGCCTGGTGGCCAACCGCGTGTGGTTGCAACGCTTGTTCGCGATGGCACAGCGCAAGAAACTCGATGGTATCGTGTTATTTTCGGATGGCGACGTGGGCGTGCAAACGGTCGACGAGGCCAAGCAAGATGGCTTTGCCGCCGCGCGGCGCCAGATCAAGACCCTGGCCAAGAAATTCAACGGCAAGGTCTTGCTGGTCGATGCCAAGGGCGGCGCCAAGCCGGCCCCGGCCGGCATCACGTGGCGCGACAATCTCGGCCATCTGAGCGTGACGTCAAACTGGGTAACGGTGCGTGTCAATCCCGGCCAACAGCCGGTGTTCGAGCTGAAGGGCGTGGACGCGCAATAAGCTCGCGCCCGGCGGGGCCGGCCACGAAGCTGATACAGTTTAGTGTATCGGGTGACTGCGGAAGTGGTCGCCCGCTTCGTCGCCGTCATCTTCATCGTCGTGGCCATGGCCGTGTGCGCCATGCACATGACCGTGAGCGATTTCCTCGTCAGTTGCGACGCGTACTTCCACCACTTCCAGCGCGAAACGCAAGGCCATGCCGGCCAGCGGATGATTGCCGTCCAACACCACTTTATCGTCGGCGATATCGGTTACCGTGAAAATCATCGCGTCGTCGTCGGGTGAATCGCTGTCCGGCATGCCTTCAAATTGCATGCCCACTTCCAGCGGTTCAGGCAGGCGATTGCGCGGCTCCACCTTGACCAGGGCCGGGTCGTATTCGCCGAAAGCGTCGTCCGGCTCGATTTGAATCGTATTCGAATAGCCTACTTCCTTGCCGTCCAACTCTTCTTCGATTTTCGGCAGGGTGTTTTCATAATCACCGTGCAGATAGACCATAGGCTGACGGCCGTCTTCGATCAGATTGTCTTGGGCATCTGACAGTTTGTAATTTACAGTCACGACCGTGTTCTTGGCAATCTTCATTGTGCTTCCTTTCATTGTATAAGCAGACAAATTATACCGCGTTGCCCTGTGGGGCGGGAATCGGCGCGAGGCCCCAGGCGAGATGCCGCTTGTTATAATAGGCCATGAAAAAATTACCCCTCCTCGGCAATATCACGCCGGCGCAATTCCTGCGCGACTACTGGCATAAAAAGCCGCTCTTGATACGCCAGGCCATCCCCGGCTTCAAACCGCTGCTGAGCGTGGCGGCGCTGGCCGCGTTGGCCGCGCAAAACGATGTCGAGTCCCGCCTGGTCAGCGATACCGACGGCACCTGGGCCATGCAACAAGGCCCCCTGAGCGCCTTGCCGCCGCGCGAAGAAAAGGCCTGGACCCTGCTGGTGCAGGGCGCCAACCTGCACAGCGCGGCCGCCGATGCCTTGCTGCGCCAATTTCGCTTCATCCCGGATGCCCGCCTGGACGACTTGATGATCAGCTTTGCCACCGATGGCGGCGGGGTCGGTCCCCACTTCGATTCCTACGACGTATTCCTGCTGCAAGCCCAAGGCCAGCGGCGCTGGAAAATCGGCCCGCAAAAGGACTTGAGCCTGGTCGAAGGCATGCCCCTGAAAATCCTCAGCAAGTTCAAGCCGACCGAGGAATTCGTGCTCGAACCGGGCGACATGCTCTACCTGCCGCCCCATTACGCGCACGATGGCGTGGCGCTCGGCGATTGCCAAACCTATTCGATCGGTTTCCGCGCCCCCACGTTCCAGGAATTGGGCGAAGCCTTCCTGCAATTCATGGCCGACTCGATCGACTTGCCGGGCATTTATGCCGACCCGGACTTGGAAGCGAGCAAGAATCCGGCTGAAATCCCCCGCCACATGCTCAGCACCGTGGCCGAGGAATTGAACAAGGTGCGTTTCACCGACGACGATGTGGCCATTTTCCTGGGCGAGCACTTGTCGGAACCGAAACATAATGTATTCTTCAAGGGACCGGCCAAGCCCTTGACGCCGGAACGTTTCGCGTTGAGCGCGGCCAAGAAAGGCGTGGCGCTGTCGCGCAAGACCTTGATGCTCTACCGCGCCAAGCATGTGTTCATCAACGGCGAATCATTTGCTATCGGGCGCGCCGACAAAGTCACGCTGGAAGCGCTGGCCAACCAGCGCGCCCTGCCTGGCGCGGCGCTGGCCGGCGCCTCCGAGGATGTGATGGATGCGCTCTACACCTGGTATCAGGATGGCTGGCTGGAACTTGCCTGAGTGGCTTAATTTCGCTTCAACAATGAGGAGGAGCAATGGAGCAATCTGCGTTTTCAAGCCGGCATGCATTCGAAGAGCAATTGAAGCAATGCGTTTCCCGCGCCCACTTGCGTTTGCAGGTGTTCGACCCGGATTTTTCCCTGTGGGGCCTGGGTAGCAGCGAGTTCGACGCAATCCTGCGCCCCTTTTTGCTCGGCAAGGGTAGACTGGAATTAATCGCGCACAATAATGCTTTTTTAGAACGGCAGTGCCCGCGCTTTCTCCGTCTACTGAAAGAATTCAATCATTTGATCGAATGTCGCGTAACAAGCAAGAACTTGCGTCATTTAACCGATTCTTTTTGCATCGCCGACGGCTTGCACATCGTGCGGCGCTTCCATTGCGACCATATGCGCGGCGAAGCCGTGTTTGACGGGCCGGCCGCAACCGAAGTGAGCGCGGAGCGTTTCTCCGGCATCTGGAGCGAGTCCGAACCGGGCTTGCATGTGAGCACGACCGGACTGTGAGCGAGATCAAGAAAGTGTTCGATAATCATGAGCTGGCACCGCAGTTCGCGTAAATTTGCGGAAGTTGCAATCCTATTGCCCCATTTAATGGAGCAATATCGCAAAATAGTTACAAATTTGCCTTTGAGTCCTATTGCGATGCACCAAAAATCGCTATAATATTCGGTTAGGAAGTTTCCGTTGTCTGGCAGGCACCTTTTGGGTACGCAAAGCCTTCGAAGACGACCTAACGAGCGATAATTACCGGTAATTATTCATCGCAACAATTTTGATTTACTTTTGAAATAATTAAGGAAAACCCATGAAAAAATCCCTGCTGATCATCTCCCTGTTGGCTGTTGCTCTGGCTGCTTGCAGCAAAAAAGAAGAAGCTCCTGCCGCTGCTCCAGTAGTAGTTGCTCCAGCTCCAGAAGTTGCAGCTCCTGCTGCCGCTCCAGCTCCAGCTGTTGACGCTGCTGCTGCTGCTGGCGCCGCTTCGGTTGCCGCTTCGGACGCTGCTGCTGCTGCTTCGAACGCTGCTTCGGCTGCTTCGGCTGCTGCTTCCGCTGCTTCGGCCGCAAAGAAGTAATCAGCATCAATAAAAAAGCCGACCCGCGGGTCGGCTTTTTTACGCCTGGACATCTGTAAAGTCGAAAAACTGTACAAAAAAAAGCCGACCCGCAGGTCGGCTTTTTTTCTACTTGTTTTTTCTACTTGAGTTGTTCGCTCAAGAGGCCAAGGATTTTCTCGGAAGTGGGCGAGGCATCCGGCTTGCCTTCGTTATTTTGCACCGTCACCTGACTGCTCGAACCACTGCCGGCTTTCACCGAGATGCGGTAACGCAGGGCTTCCTTATCCTTGTCGGACGAACCCCAGCTGAACAGTTTTTTGAAGAAACCTTCGGTCTTGCTGGCATCGGGGTCGACATAACGCACAAAGTACAAGCCTTGCGTGCGGTCGCGGTCTTCCACCGTGAAGCCGACCCGGTCCAGCGCCAGGCCGACACGACGCCAGGCGCGGTCGAAACCTTCGTCCACTTGTACCAGGCGAGCGCCGGCCGCGCCTTCGAGCTTGGCGTGCGAAGGTTGCAGCACGGCCGCGTCGACTGCGATCTTGGCTTGCGTATTCTCGACACCGCCCAGGCGCGTCATCAGGCGCGCCAGGAAGAGCGCTTCCATGCCCGGATCATTGGGCCGCGCGGTCCAGACCGTGGTGTCCTTTTGGGTGCCGGTAAACACTTCCTCGACCCCGCGATGACTGATATAGATTTCCGTCGAACCATTCGGCAAGCGTTCGATGCGGGTGCGGTATTTGTCGCGCTCGCCAGTCGAATAGAGCGAATCGAAGACCTTGCCGATGCTGTCGCGCACGATATCTTGCGGGATCTTGGCGCGGTTTTCATTCCACTCGGTTTCCATGATGCCGGCTGTCGGCTGGTCGATTGCCAGCGTGAAGCCGGCATCTTCCCAGAAAGCCTTCAATTGCGGCCACAGCGCTTCCGGGGTTTGCGTCACGACCAGCCAGCGTTGATTGCCGGCGCGCTCGACTTGCACGCCGCTGGGGGCCACGCCAACGCTCGCGGCCGACGTGGCCTGCGCGGCCGGGTCGACCTGGGCGTTATAGCCCGATGCCGTGGCGATGCCATTCTTGTTGTCCGGCAAAGAGTAACGGTTATCTTTCTGCAACTGGGTCAAATCGGGCGGCACATCGAGCGTGCTGGCCTTTTTCACTGACTTGTAGTCGACCTTGTCGGTGCCGACCACGGAGCTGATCATGCCGCAAGCGGTCAGGCTGGTCATGACGGCGCCAATGACGAGGCCGCGCGTGGCGATGGCGGCGTGGGCCGTGGTGAGTTTCTTGCGTTTAGTCATGTCGTTACTGGATGAGAAGCTAAAAAGCAGCTGAAATCAGAGGTGATCCGGACCGTTTCAAGTCGGGGCTTATGGTAACACGCCGCTATCGCGCAAGGCGGCGCGCACGGTCTCGTGGTAATCGCCGGCCAGCGCCACCAGGGGCAGGCGTATGCCGGCGGGCATCATGCCCATTTCCGCCAAGGCCCATTTGACCGGCACCGGGTTGGGTTCGATAAACAGTTTCTGGTACAGCGGAATCAGCTTGTTGTTGAGCGCCACCGCAGTCGCGATATCGCCGCTCATCGCGGCCGCGCACATGGCATGCATCGCGCGCGGCACCACATTGGCTGCCACCGAAATATTGCCATGGCCGCCGCACAACATCAGCGCCAGGGCAGTCGGATCGTCGCCGGAATACACGGCAAATGTAGGCGGCACCAGCTTCAACAATTCGATGCCGCGCGCGATATTGCCGGTCGCATCCTTGACGCCGACGATATTGGGAATCTGCGCCAGCCGCGCGATGGTCTCGTTCGACATATCGGCCACGGTGCGGCCCGGCACGTTGTACAAGATGATCGGCAAGTCGACGGCCGCAGCGATCGCCTTGAAGTGCTGGTACATGCCTTCCTGGCTCGGACGGTTATAGTAAGGCACCACCACCAGGGCCGCGCCGGCCCCCGCTTCCTTGGCGAATTCGGTCAGCTTGATCGCCTCGGCCGTGGAATTGCCGCCGCTGCCGGCGATGATGGGAATGCGCCCGTTGGCGTGCTCGACGGTTGCCTTGATCAGCGCACAGTGTTCTTCCACGCTGACGGTTGCCGATTCGCCCGTGGTACCGACGATCACGATGCCGTCCGTACCCTCGGCGATATGCCAGTCGATCAGCTTGCGCAGTCCTGGATAGTCGAGACTGCCGTCCGCATGCATCGGGGTGACGATTGCTACAATGCTGCCCTTAATCATAGTAAGTATCTGGCGCCGATAAATAAAACAACGATTGTAGCGGATAGCCCGCGCCTGTGGTGCAACTTGACCGGGATTTGCCGATCAAAACGGCGCCAGCAGGGCCGCCGCGCGGGGAAAATCGGGTTTGACCGCGCATAATCTTTGCACCATGGCAGCTTTTGGCGTATCCACGCGCCCATCCTCGAAAGCCACCACGTGCAAGCCCAGGCGTGCGGCCCAGTCCAGCAATTCGCCCGGTTCCAGCAAGAAGGCGGGATTGGATGGCTTGCCGAATTGCGCATTGCCAACCGCGAAAGTTTCGTAAATCAAGACGCCATCGCCAGCCAGGCACTCCACCATTGCTGGCAGCAGCGGCCGGTGCAGGTAATTGCACACCACGATGCCGGCAAAACGGGGCAGTGCAAAGGGCCAGGTGGCGCCCGCCTCTTCCAGGTCGAACTGGGCCGTGACAATGCCGTCGCCGGCGGCCCGCTCAAGCGCCTCCGGGTCATGGTCCAGCGCCAGCACTTGATGCCCGAGCGTGAACAGATGGCGCGCGTGGCGCCCGTCGCCGCACGCCAGGTCAAGCACTTCGCCGCCGGGAATCAAGGGCGCCCAGCGTCGTACCCACGGGGAGATGGTATCCATCATCAACTGTAGGACAAGCCCATCGCCTCGCGCACGTCGCGCATGGTTTCTTGCGCCAGTTTGCGGGCAGCGTCATTGCCGTCGGCGACGATGGCGCGCACCAGCGAGGGATCGTCGAGATATTGCTGGGCTCGTTCATGCATGGGCTCTTGCTCCTTGATGATGGCGTCAATGACGGGTTGCTTGCATTCGATGCAACCGATACCGGCCGATTTGCACCCCTGGTTCACCCATTGTTTGGTGGCAGGGTCGGAATAGACTTCATGCAATTGCCAGACCGGGCACTTGGCCGGGTCGCCGGGGTCGGTGCGGCGCACGCGGGCCGGGTCGGTTGGCATGGTGCGCACTTTCTTGGTGACCACGTCCTTATCCTCGCGCAAGGCAATCGCATTGCCATAACTCTTGGACATCTTGCGCCCATCGAGGCCCGGCAGGCGCGAGGCGGCCGTCAGGCGCGCTTGCGGCTCGACCAGGATCAGCTTGCGGCTGCCTTCCAGGTAGCCGAACAGGCGTTCGCGATCGATCATCGACAGGCTTTGGGCGTCATCGAGCATGGCTTTGGCTTGCGCCAGCGCATCGTCCTTGCCGTCTTGCTGGTATTCGGTGCGCAATTCGTTATACAGTTTGGCGCGCTTGCTGCCGAGCTTCTTGACGGCGTCTTGCGCCTTTTCCTCGAAACCTTTTTCCTTGCCATACAAATGATTAAAGCGGCGCGCGATTTCGCGCATCATTTCGATATGCGGCACCTGGTCGTCGCCAACCGGCACCTGGCTGGCGCGGTAAATCAAGACATCGGCCGCCTGCAATAAGGGATAGCCGAGGAAGCCGTAAGTGGCCAGATCCTTGCTGGAGAGATTCTCGATCTGGTCCTTGTAAGTGGGCACCCGCTCCAGCCAACCCAGCGGCGTGGCCATCGACAAGAGCAAATGCAATTCCGCGTGTTCCGGCACCCTCGACTGGATGAACAGGGTCGCCTGCGACGGATCGATGCCGGCCGCCAGCCAGTCCACCAGCATGTCCCAGGTGCTACGCTCGATGATGCTCGGATCGTCGTAATGGGTGGTCAAGGCATGCCAGTCGGCGACAAAAAACAGGCAAGGCAATTCGGATTGCATCTTGATCCAGTTTTTCAAGGCGCCGTGATAATGGCCAAGGTGCATGGAGCCGGTAGGACGCATACCGGAAACGACGCGATCGGGGTACATAAAGGCTCAGTTCAAAAGAAAGGTCAGGGGAAGCACTATCGTTTCCAATATACGAATCACAAAGTGAATCGCCAGCAGCAAAACGCCGTCGAGGACGCCAAAATACATCAATGCGACCAGCAAGCCGAACACATACATGCCATACAACTCGATGCGGGCGTATTGTGCGGCCCACGGTTCCGGCAACAGGCCCGTCAAGACCCGGCCGCCATCGAGCGGAGGCACGGGAATCAGGTTGAACACGAACATCGCGGCGTTCACGCTGACGCCGGCCACGGCCATTTTGAGGAAGAATGGTTCGCTCACATGGGCCGCGCTCAGCAACACCAGCAACACCATCCAGCCCAGGCCCATCGCGAAGTTGGCGGCCGGACCAGCCAGCGCCACCCAGGCCATCTGTTTTTTCGGATTGCGCAGGCGGCTAAAATCAACCGGAACCGGTTTGGCGTAGCCAAAAGGAATCTGGATCGTCAAATACAGCAGCAATGGCAACAAGATGGTCCCGAATGGATCAATGTGCTTGGCTGGATTAAGGCTCAGGCGCCCCTCGTTCGAAGCGGTAGGGTCGCCAAAGTAGCGCGCGACATAGCCATGCGCCGCCTCGTGCAAGGAGATCGCGAACAGCACTGGGATCAGATAAACCGCAATTGTTTGGATAACTTGATTAAAATCGTTCATATGCGCGATTCTACCAGAGCAGCCGCGACGGCCATGAGGGTGCGATCAAGCAGCGTGGCCGGCGCTCCCATCACAGCCCCAGCACGGCGGCCTCGCCCCGGCCCTGGCGCAGCAATTCCGGCTCGGCGCCCGTCAAGTCGACCACGGTGGTCGGCTCGAAGCTGCAGGCGCCGCCGTCGATGATCAGCTCGATATGTTTTTCCAGGCGTTCACGGATACTCTCGGCGTCCGTCAAGGGTGCCGAGTCGCCCGCCAGGATCAAGGTGGTGCCCAGCAGCGGCTGGCCCAATTCTTCCAGCAAGGCCTGGACGATGCGGTTATCCGGCACCCGCAAGCCGATGGTCTTGCGCGAGGGGTGGCTCAGGCGGCGCGGCACTTCCTTGGTCGCTTCCAGGATGAAGGTATACGGCCCCGGCGTGGCCGCCTTGAGCAGGCGGAATTGACGGTTGTCGACGCGGGCGTACACGCCGATTTCGCTCAAGTCGCGGCACAGCAGCGTCAAGTGGTGCTTGTCATCGATGCCGCGAATGCGGCGCAAACGCTCGACGGCGCTCTTGTCGTCCAGGCGGCATACCAGCGCGTAGCAGGAATCGGTAGGCAGGGCAACAATACCGCCGGAATGGATGATGTGCGCCGCTTGCTTGAGCAGACGTAGTTGCGGATTCTCGCAATGGATTTGAAAAAATTGGCTCATGTGGCGGTGTGCGGGGCATGCCTGGCATGCCACATTATTAAAACAGTCACGATTGTACGCCACGCAGCGCGGCAATGCGCTCTTCCAGCGGCGGATGTGTTGCAAACAGGGCCGACCAGGCGCCATGGCCGCCGTTGATGCCGAGCGCCGCCATCGATTGCGGCAGCGCGCCCGGCGCCACCCCGCCCAGTCGGGCCAGGGCTTGCATCATCGGCGCGGGATTGCCCAGCAGGCGGGCCGAACCGGCGTCGGCGCGAAATTCGCGCTGGCGTGAAAACCAGGCCACGATGAGCGAGGCGACGATCCCAAACACGATTTCGCAGACGATAACGGCGACCATATAGCCGAGGCCCGGTCCGCGCTGCTGGCCGTTATGCTTCAACAGCACCTTGTCGACAAAGAAAGCAACCACCCGCGCCAGGAAGATGACAAAGGTATTGACGACACCCTGGATCAGAGTCAGTGTCACCATATCGCCATTGGCGACGTGGGAAATCTCATGGCCCAGCACGGCTTCCACCTCGTCCCGGCTCATGCTTTGCAGCAAACCCGTCGATACGGCGACCAGCGCGCAATTCTTGAATGCCCCAGTGGCGAAGGCGTTCGCCTCGCCATCATAAATGGCGACCTCGGGCATCGCGATGCCGGCCCGTTCGGCCAGCGCGCGCACCGTATCGAGCAGCCACTGCTCGGTCGGCTCGGTCGGCTGCGCGATCACGCGCGCGCCAGTCGACCATTTGGCCATCGGTTTGCTGATCAGCAAGGAAAAAATCGCACCCGTGAAGCCGACCACCAGCGAAAACAGCATCAGGCTGCCCAGGTCCAGGGTGCTGCCCTGGCGGCCCACGCCGAGCACGGTCAGCACCAGCGACAACACCAGCATGACGGCCAGGTTGGTGGCCAGGAACAGGAAGATGCGTTTCATATGCGATGGACTCCCGACGATAGGGCGAAAGGGTCGGCCTTTAAAACCAGTCGTGCCAGACCGGCGTGACATTGGCCGGCAGCGGCGGCAAGAGCGCGAAATCGACGCGCGACTCGCCCGGCGCGTGGAAATCGCTGCCGCGCGAAGCGAGGAAGCCATAATCATTGGCCAGCCGCGCGTATTGCGGATACTGGTCCGGGCTGTGGCTACCGGTGACGACTTCGATTGCCGCGCCGCCCATTTGCTTGAACTCGTCGAACAAGGCGCCCTGCGCCAGTGCGCTGAAGCGGTAGCGGCCCGGATGGGCAATCACGGCAATGCCGCCCGCGCCGCGTATCCAGCCGACTGCTTCGGCCAAGGTGGCCCAGCGGTGTTCGACATAGCCGGGTTTGCCTTCCGACAGATACTTGCGAAACACCTCGGGCAAATTCGCGCACTTGCCGCATTCCACGATATAGCGGGCAAAATGGGTGCGCGACATCAAGTCGGGATTGCCGACATATTTCAGCGCCCCCTCATAGGCGTCGGCAATCCCGGCCAGGGCCAGTTGCGCTGCAATCTCGCGCCCGCGCGCGTCGCGCCCCGAACGGGTACGCGCCAAGCCTTGCAGCAGCGCGCAATTGCTCTCGTCGATTTGCAGGCCAACAATATGCACCGTTTCGCCGGCCCAGGTGATGGAAATCTCCACCCCGGAGACGAAGCGCATGCCCTGCGCGGTGGCGGCCGCGCGGGCCGCCGCCACGCCGGACACTTCATCGTGATCGGTCAAGGCCCAGACATCGACGCCGGCCTTGCGCGCGTAGGCGGCCACGGCGGCCGGCGTGAGCACCCCATCGGAAATATTGGAATGGCAATGGAGGTCTACATTAAGCATACTCGAACGTGGCCTTGCTTGAACTGATGGGAGCGTTCATTGTACGCTGCCGGCAGCCATCCCACGGTTCGCCCCGGCCAGCGCCCCCTGCGCTGGCGCAAGGCCAGCGCCATCAAGCGAGGAAGTCTTCTATCATGCGCGCCAGCAGCGCCGGCTGGTCATGGTGCAACATGTGTCCGGCGTCCGCCATCATCTTGCTCGTCACATCTTTCAGGAAACCGAGGCGACGGTCGATTTCAACGCGCGCCTCCGGTTTCGGCCCCATCCATTGCCACATATTGGTATCGTCCGCCTCGACCCACAGCACGGGCGCCGTGATCGCGCTCCAGCACGCCATGAATTCCTCGACATGGTAGAGCAGCGGACTGGCATTCTTGTGCAAGGGGTCGCCCAAGATGTCCCACTGGCCGGCCGCGTTTTGTGCGCACCAGTGCTGCGACAGGAAGTCGGCGCGCTCGTCGGACAGGCGCGGATTGGTTTTTTGCAAGCGCGCGGCCACCGCTTGCCGGCTCGGGTAACTGCGCATCACCGGCGGCGTGCGCAATTCATCGAGCCAGGCCGCATAACGCCCGGGCGTCTGCTCGGGCTTGCTTGAGCGCAAACCGAAGCCTTCCAGGTTGATCAGCTTGCGCACGCGCGCGGCGCGCGCGCCGGCATAAATCCCCACCACATTGCCGCCCATGCTATGACCCAGCAAGTTGACGGCTTGCTGCGGCGAATAATAGTCCAGGATCGCATCGAGGTCGCCCACATAATCGGGAAACCAGTAGGTGTCGGACGCGGTGCGCTCGCTCAAGCCGAAACCGCGCCAGTCGGGCGCGATCACATGCCAATCGCCTTGCAGACAATCGACCACGAATTGGAAAGAGGCTGCCACATCCATCCAGCCATGCAGCATGAATAACTTGGGCGCGCCCGCCCTGCCCCAGTGGCGCACATGGGTCCGCAAGCCGCGTATGGTAATAAATTCTGAACGAGAAGGTTTCATTGCTGCCTTGAAAGTGAGCTTGCCGTCGCCACATACTGCTCTGTACCCGACGAGCAGCTTAAATAAAAGTACGGCCGTTCTTTTATTATAGCAGCCGATGCCAATGGAGGGGCAAGATGTGGCGAAGTCAGGCGCGGAGTATCATATGCGGCGTAGCGTGCGCGAGAGCGTAAAATAGCTTCCCACGCACACTTTCCACGTATATTTAACCAGGCTGCCAACCATGACTATTTACCAATTAGGCGCCGACGCGCCCCGGATTGACGCTTCCGCTTTTGTCGCCGCCTCCGCCAATGTCATCGGCAAGGTGACGCTGGAAGAAAACAGCTCGGTCTGGTTTGGCGTGACGCTGCGCGGCGATAACGAACGCATTACCATCGGCGCCAACAGCAATGTGCAAGAAGGGTCGGTGTTGCATACCGATATGGGCTTTCCCCTGTCGGTCGGCCGGGATGTGACGATAGGCCACCAGGCCATGTTACATGGCTGCACGGTCGGCGACGGCGCGCTGATCGGCATCCAGGCCGTGATCTTGAACGGCGCCAGTATCGGCAAGGGTTGCCTGGTGGGCGCCGGCGCGTTGGTCACGGAAGGCAAGCAATTTGAGGACAATATGCTCATCATCGGCGCGCCGGCAAAGGCGGTGCGCGCACTGACAAGCGAGGAAATCGCGCATTTGCAAGGCAGCGCCGCCAATTATGTGCAGCGCGCCCAGCTATTCAAGACGCAACTTCAACAAATAGGATAAGAAACAATGACGACAGAAGCCAACCACGACACCCTGCAAAAATTTATCTTCGACAACGCGGCCGTGCGTGGCGAGTTCATTGACATTTCAGCCACCTGGCGCGAGGTGATGTCGCACCACGACTATCCGCCGGCCGTGAAAACCGTGCTCGGCGAGATGGTGACGGCGGCCGCCCTGTTGTCGGCCAATTTGAAATTCAATGGCTCCATCATCATGCAAATCCATGGCGACGGTCCGGTACGCCTGCTGGTGGTCGAGTGCGATTCCGACTTGCGCCTGCGCGCCACCGCCAAGCTCGACCCGGCCGCGCACGTCGCCGACGACGCCAAGGTGCCGGACTTGCTCAATGCGCACGGCAAGGGCCGCTTCATCATCACCCTCGATCCGCTCGACAAGGTGCCCGGCCAGCAAGCCTACCAGGGTATCGTGCCGCTCGATGGCGACGATGTGGCGACCGTGATTGAAAACTATATGTTGCGTTCGGAACAGCTCGACACCAAGCTGTGGCTGGCCACCGATGACAATACGGCGCGCGGCTTGCTCTTGCAAAAACTGCCTTACCATGGCGGCAAGGCGGAAGCCATGCCCTTGTCCGAAGACGACGCGCTGGAAACCTGGAACCGCGCCGTGGTGCTTGCTTCGACCCTGAAGCAAGAAGAGATGCTGAGCACCGATATCGATACGCTGATGCAACGCCTGTTTTGGGAAGAAACCATCCGCGTCTTCGAACCGGCCCACCCGAGCTTTCATTGCACTTGCACGCGCGAAAAAGTGGGCAATATGCTCAAGATGCTGGGCCAACCGGAAGTCGATAGCGCGCTGGCCGAGCTGGGCCAGGTCGGCGTGAATTGCGATTTCTGCGGCCAGCATTACGATTTCGATAAAGTCGATTGCGCGCAATTGTTTCTCAGCGACGTGCCCGGCGACTTGCTGCTGCCGGCCAGCGAGCTGAAACACTAAATCCCCCGGCGCCTCCTCCATGGATGCGGCGCCTTTTCCCTTCATCAGCCCGTCATCAGCCCGTCATACAAACGGTTTACGCTGCGCAGCTTCGCACCGTCACCCACAGGCTCATGATGAAGCACACACCGCAAGCGGCAGCGCGCCGCCATTTCCCCCTCGTCGCGGCCGTCTGCACCCTGGCGCTGGCCAGCCCGGCCCGCGCCGACGACGCCGCCGCACCCCTGCCCACAGTTGAAATCTCGACCCACAAGACGCGCTCATCGGTCGCCTTGAACAAGAGCGAAATCCAGAAAATCCTGCCCGGCACCAATCCCTTGAAAGCCCTGGAAACCTTGCCCGGCGTCAGTTTCCAGAGCGCCGATCCATGGGGTAACAACGAACAAAACCTGTCCCTGTTCGTGCATGGTTTCAGCGGCCAGCAACTGGGTTACACCATGGACGGGGTGCCGCTGGGCGACCAGCAATACGGCAATTACAATGGCTTGTCGCCGCAACGCGCCGTGATCAGCGAAAACGTCGGCCGCGTGCTGCTCTCGTCGGGCGCCGGTGACCTGGGCACCGCCTCGACCAGCAATCTGGGCGGCACCATCGATACCTTTTCCAGCGATCCCTTGACCATTCGCAACACGAATCTCCAGCAAACCGTCGGCAGCCACGCCGCCACCCGCACCTTCCTGCGCTACGATAGCGGCCTGTTTGGCGACGGCAACACCGCCTATCTGTCGGCCTTGCATCAAATGGCCAGGGCCTGGGATTTCAACGGCAAGCAAGGCGGCGATCAAGTCAACGCCAAGCTGGTCCATCGTAGCGATGCCGGCAAGCTGACCCTGTTCTTCGATTACTCGGACAAGACCGAGCCGAACGAAGACAGTACCGTGCATGTGGCCGGCGAAACGGCGGCGTCCACGCCCACTACCCGGCCCTTCCTGTATCCCGACTTCAACGCGGCATTGAAATACCTGTCGCCGACGGGCGCCACACCGGCCGCTGACGGCAGCAATTACCGCAATTACTATAGCGACGCGCAGCGCCGCGATTACCTCGGCTATGCCAAGTTCGAGGCCGACTTGAGCGGCACCTTGCGCTGGTCTAACCAGCTGTATATCCACCATGACGACGGGGTCGGCGTGGTGGCCGGGCCGATCGGCGTGGCCGGCTTGCCGGCCCTGTTCGGCATTTATTACCCGCAACAAGATTTGAAACAAGTCTTCGGCGGCACCGGTTACGCGCTGCGCACCACCGAATACACGGTCAAGCGGGGCGGCTTGCTATCTTCCTTGCGCAAGGAAATCGGCGAGCATCAGATCGAACTGGGCGCCTGGTTCGAGCATAACCGCTCGTCCGCCTACCGCCGCTGGTATGGCATGGATGCCGCTAGCTCGCCCTATGCGCGCCCTAGCAATCCCTTGATCACCCAATATGGCAGCGAGATCGATAACAAGGTGTTCCAATTGCACTTGCAAGATGAATGGAAGCCCCGCCCCGACCTGGCCGTGCAAGCGGGCTTCAAGTCCAGCCTGCAATTTGCCGACGGCACTTTTCCCGTGCAACCGGCCAAAGGCGCAATCGCGGGCGGATCGCTGGCCTTGCCGCAAGGCGAGATCATCACCAAAAAATGGTTCTTGCCGCAAATCGGCGCGCGCTGGGATGTCACGCCGCAAGATCAGCTGTATGCCAATATCCAGAAAAACTTGCGCCAATTTATCACCTACGGCGGCGGCGGCGCCTCGCCGTGGAGCCTGGCCAGCCAGGGGGCCTTCGACTTGTTCAAGGCCGACGCCAAGCCGGAAAGCGCGCTCACCTATGAAGCTGGCTGGCGCGCCAACCATCGCCTGCAACTGGGCGCGCTCAGCGCGGTCGACGGCCAGATCAATGTGTATCACGTCGACTTCAGCAATCGCCTGCTGCAAATCAGCCCGACCCCCGTGATACTGGCCATCATCGGCGGCAATCCGGTGCTGGCCAACGTCGGCGCGGTGCGCACCGATGGCGTCGACCTGGCCGGCACGCTGCACTTCGGCCGCGATTTCTCGTTTTACAATGCCCTGTCTTACAATCGTTCGCGCTACGCGGACAATTACACCAATGGCGCGCTGGTGGTGCAAACGGCGGGCAAGACGGTGCCGGGCGCGCCCGCGTGGATGAATAAATTCGTCGCCACCGCCAATCTGGGCGCCGTCGAATATCAATTGATCGGAGACTATGTGGGCAAACGCTACGCGACGTACACTAACGACTTGTCGGAAGCGGCGACTTTCCTGATGAGCCTGGGCGCCTCGGGTCCCTTGCCGGCCGCCGGCGCCTGGCTCAAAAAGCCGCGCTGGCGTGTCAATGTCAGCAACCTGGCCAATCGCGCCGGCACCTCGAATGTGGTGGTGGCGGCGG
This sequence comes from Oxalobacteraceae bacterium GrIS 1.11, assembly GCA_040544385.1. Classification (GTDB taxonomy): domain Bacteria; phylum Pseudomonadota; class Gammaproteobacteria; order Burkholderiales; family Burkholderiaceae_D; genus Janthinobacterium. The sequence continues at coordinate 36,207 of JBEONR010000033.1, read as the reverse complement.
CCGACAAGACTTACAACACCTTTCCCATCGCGCCGCGCCAGGTCTTCCTGACCGTGATGGCGGACTTCTGATGGGCGCGCCGTTCACACGCGCCATGTCGCGCCGCAACTTCATCGGGGCCGTCGCCGGCGGCATGGCCCTGGTGACGCTGCCCGCCCTGGCAGCCAGCCCGACCATCGACGCGCAATCGCGGCCGCTGGTGTTCGCCCACCGCGGCGCCAGCGCCCTGCGCCCCGAGCATACCCTGGCCTCGTATGCCAAGGCCATCATCGACGGTGCCGACTATATCGAGCCGGACCTGGTCATCACGCGCGACGGGGTATTGGTGGCGCGCCATGAAAACCATTTGACCGACACCACTGACGTGGCTAGCCGGCCGGAGTTCGCCGCCCGCCGCCACCGCAAGAGCGTCGATGGCGAAAGCCACGACGGCTGGTTCGTCGACGATTTCACGCTGGCCGAGTTGAAAACCCTGCGCGCCGTGGAACGTTTGCCCAAGGTGCGCGCCGCCAACACCCAATACGATGGCCAATTCCAGATCCCGACCTGGGAAGAAATCATCGATTTCGTGGCCGCCGAGGCGGCCGCCACGGGCCGCCTGATCGGTCTGGTGCCGGAATTGAAAAGCTCGACTTACTTTGCCGGCGTCGGCTTGCCGCTGGAAGATCGCTTCCTTGCCAGTTTGCAAGAGCACGAATACACCCGCCGCGCGCCGCTGGAAATCCAATCGTTCGAAGTGGCCAATCTAAAATATCTGCGCACCAAACTGGGGCGACGCGCCAATGTGCGGCTGATGCAACTGGTGGGCGCCGGCCCGGTCCGCCCCAACGACGTGGCGGCCGCAGGCGCCAGCTTGAGCTTCGAGCAAATGATCACCCCGGCCGGCTTGCGCGCGATCGCCGCCTATGCCGACGTGGTGGCGCCGCAGCACCGCTTGGTGATTCCCGTGGGCAAGGACGAACGCCTGCTAGCCCCCACCGCCCTGGTCGACAACGCGCACCGGGCCGGTCTGCTGGTGCATACCTGGACTTTCCGGCCTGAAAACCGCTTCCTGGCCGCCGACTTCCGCGACGACAAGGGCGAGAATGCGCGCAACGAGGCCGGTTCGGTGGCGGAAATGCGGCGTTACATCGGCGCCGGCATCGACGGCTTCTTCAGCGACGATCCGCGCCTGGGGCGGTTGGCCGCCGGCATATAAGCCGACGCATAAGCCGGGCCGCCCCGCGCCAGGAATTATTCAGGAAACAACACATTTTTTCGCACCAAAAAAGGGTGGCTACGCCCTTATTATGTGCATTGTGAATTTCTGAGATCGAAAATCAGAATTGGACGCATATCCTCAATTCCATTATTGTGCAATGCAACAATACATATTTAAAGGAATGCATCATGTCCACACTAGCCACAAGCTACACGAGCAGCCGTCCTACCCGGACTTACGTCAATCACCTGGGCGCGACCGCCCGCGCCTTCTTGGCAGCCTTGATCGCCGTCAAGCCGTATCAGGAAATGGCAAGAAAAGATGCCGGCCTAGCCACCACGGCTGCCGGTCCGCGCGCAAAAACCACCACCCGCGCGCAAGATGTCGCCGAAGTATATTTCCAGGCCGACCGCTATGAAGCGTCGATGCCGAATTTGTCGGCCGAATTGCGTTTCCTCGCATCGCGCGGCTAACTGAATTGAACTGATTAAGGCAGAAGGAAAGCGTATGTTGAATCTTGAATTTTTTCCGGCGCTGGTCGCCGGGATCGCCATGGCGGTCCGTTTTTACCTGCTGGGCGCGGCCCGTTCGCGCAATCGCGATATCGAATTGTAATCGACCCGGCAGCAATGCCGTGGAAGTGCTGCTAAAGTCCTAGTCGCGCGCCGCTCTCAGTCTGGAGCGGCTGCCTTGTCGTCCACCGGGGGCACGATAGCCACCGGCGTCTTGCCGGGAAGCGGCTGGTCCTTGCCGACGATTTGCACGAAAATCTCATTTTGCTTGACCATGCCCAGTTCGAAACGGGCCCGCTCTTCGACAGCGCCGGTGCCTTCCTTCAAGTCACGCACTTCGGAATCGAGCTTGGCGTTGCGCGCCTTCAAATCGGCGATCTTCTTTTGCGCCACGGCGACCTGGGCTTCCATGTCGGCCACGCGCAACCATCCCCCCTTGCCTATCCACAAAGGCATTTGTATCAGTAGCAGCAAGGCCGCCAGGGCCAGCGTAATCAGGCGCATAGGAAGAAAAACCGGCCGCGACGGCCGGTTTGGTGCTGTTACTTCAGGTTATAAAATGCGTCACGGCCAGGGTAGCTGGCAATATCGCCGAGATCTTCCTCGATGCGCAGCAATTGGTTGTACTTGGCCATGCGGTCCGAACGCGACATCGAGCCGGTCTTGATTTGCAGCGCGTTCATGCCGACGGCGATGTCGGCGATGGTCGAGTCTTCCGTCTCGCCGGAGCGGTGCGAAATGACGGCTGTGTAGCCGGCACGCTTGGCCATTTCGATGGCGGCGAAAGTTTCCGTCAGGGTGCCGATCTGGTTGATCTTGATCAAGATTGAATTGGCGATGCCCTTCTGTATGCCTTCCTTCAGGATCTTGGTATTGGTGACATACAAATCGTCGCCGACCAATTGCACTTTCTTGCCCAGGGCTGCCGTCAAAATCGCCCAGCCTTCCCAGTCGCCTTCGGCCATCGCGTCTTCGATCGAAATGATGGGGTATTTGTCGCACCAGGTCGCCAGCATATTGGTGAAATCGGTCGCGCTCAAGCTCATGCCTTCGCCGGCCAATTCATATTTGCCGTTCTTGTAAAACTCGCTGGCCGCGCAATCGAGACCCAGCGCGATTTGCGTGCCCGGCTCGTAACCGGCTTCTTCGATAGCCTGGATGATCAGCTTGATCGCTTCTTCATGGTTGGCCACCGATGGCGCGAAACCGCCTTCGTCGCCGACGGCCGTGGTCAAGCCTTTTTTCTGCAAGATCTTTTTCAAGGTGTGGAACACTTCCGCGCCATAGCGCACGGCTTCCTTGAACGAGGGCGCGCCGACCGGGATGATCATGAATTCCTGGATATCCAGGTTATTGTCGGCGTGGGCGCCGCCGTTAATCACGTTCATCATCGGCACGGGCATTTGCATCGCGCCGGAGCCGCCGAAATAACGGTACAGGGGCAAGCCGGCCTCTTCGGCGGCAGCCTTGGCCACTGCCATCGACACAGCCAGGATCGCGTTGGCACCCAGGCGGCTCTTGTTGTCGGTGCCATCCAGGTCGATCAGGGTGCGATCCAGGAAGGCTTGCTCATTGGCGTCCAGGCCCATGATCGCTTCCGAAATTTCGGTATTGATGTTTTCGCAGGCTTGCAACACGCCCTTGCCGAAATAACGCTTCATGTCGCCGTCGCGCAATTCCACCGCTTCGCGCGAACCGGTCGAGGCGCCCGACGGCACCGCCGCGCGGCCCATCACACCCGACTCCAGCAAGACGTCGCATTCCACGGTCGGATTGCCGCGCGAATCCATGATCTCACGGCCGATAATATCAACAATAGCACTCATATCATTCTCCAAAGTTAAACGTAATGGTGTCTGCGCATCGCGCCGGGGGGCGCAACTTGCCGTACGGGGTGGGGCGGGTCAAACGCAAGGGCCGGCATGGCAATGCCGGCCCGGTCCATCTGGCGCGATCAGTTGAAGCTGCTTTCCAGGAATCCAGCTTTCTTGGTGATGCGGTCCAGGTCGATCAAGGTGGCCAGCAACTCCTTCATGCGGCCCAAGGGCACGGCATTCGGGCCATCCGACAGCGCTACGGCCGGGTTCGGATGGGTTTCCATGAAGATGCCGGCAATGCCGACGGCAATGGCGGCGCGCGCCAGCACCGGCACGAATTCGCGCTGGCCGCCGGAAGTGCTGCCTTGCCCGCCCGGCAACTGCACCGAATGGGTTGCGTCAAACACGATCGGGCAAGCCGTTTCGCGCATGATGGCCAGCGCACGCATGTCCGAGACCAGATTATTGTAGCCGAACGAGACGCCCCGTTCGCAGGCCATGAAATTATCTTCCAGCAAACCCTTGGCGCGGGCCGCCGCGCGCGCCTTGTCGATCACGTTTTTCATATCGGTCGGGGCCAGGAACTGGCCTTTCTTGATATTCACCGGCTTGCCGGACTGGGCGCAGGCCGTGATGAAATCGGTCTGACGGCACAGGAAGGCTGGCGTTTGCAAGACGTCGACGACGGCGGCCACGGCCGCGATCTCGTCGATCGAATGGATGTCGGTCAAGACCGGCACACCCAGTTCGCGTTTGACGTCGCCCAGGATTTCCAAGCCCTTGTCCATGCCAAGGCCGCGAAACGAGGTGCCCGAGGAACGATTGGCCTTGTCGAACGACGACTTGTAAATGAAGGGAATACCGAGCGCGGCCGTCATTTCCTTGAGCGCGCCGGCCGTATCGAAGGCCATCTGGCGCGATTCGATCACGCAGGTGCCAGCGATCAGGAAAAACGGCTGGTCCAGGCCGGCGTCAAATCCGCATAATTTCATGCTGCATCTCCTAAGGCAGTGCCGGCGACGGCATGCAAGTGCGCCACGGTGGTGCCGCCGGCGGCTTGGTGCGCCAGGGCGGCCTTGATGAAGGACGTGAACAGAGGATGACCGGTGCGCGGCGTCGACTTGAATTCCGGATGGTATTGCACGCCCATATACCAAGGGTGGGCATGCGAGCCGGTGCGCGGCAATTCCATGATTTCGCACAAGTCTTCGCTCGGGGTGCGGGCCGACACCACCATGCCGGCCGCTTCGACGCGAGCGAGGTAATGGTTATTGGCTTCGTAGCGGTGACGGTGGCGCTCGGTCACGACGCTGCCGTAAATCTCGGCCGCCAGCGTGCCCGGGTTGACGGCGCAAGTTTGCGCGCCCAGGCGCATGGTGCCGCCCAGGTCGGAATTCTCGTCGCGCAACTCGACCTTGCCGTCGTGGTTTTGCCATTCATTGATCAAGGCCACCACCGGCTGGTCGGTGCCCTGGTCGAACTCGGTCGAATTGGCGTTTGCCATGCCAGCCATATTGCGGGCATATTCGATCAGCGCCACTTGCATGCCGAGGCAGATGCCCAGGTAAGGGATCTTGTTTTCGCGGGCGAAACGGGCCGCCGCGATCTTGCCTTCCACGCCGCGCTTGCCGAAGCCGCCCGGTACCAGGATGGCGTCATACTTGCCCAGCTCGGCGCAACCCTTGACTTCGATTTCTTCCGAATCGATGTACTCGATATTGACCCGGCTTTCGGTATGGATGCCGGCGTGGCGCAGCGCTTCCGTCAACGATTTGTACGATTCGGTCAGCTCGACATACTTGCCGACCATGCCGATCGTCACTTCCGCCTTCGGATGCTCGAGCGCGTAGATCAGCTTGCTCCACATCGACAAGTCGGCCGGCGCCGGGTCCAGGCCCAGCGCTTCGCACACGATGGCGTCGAGGCCCTGGTCGTGCAGCATTTGCGGCACTTTATAGATGGTGTCGGCATCCCACACGGAAATGACGGCCTTCTCTTCCACGTTCGAGAACAGCGAGATTTTCGCCCGTTCGTCGTCCGGGATGGGGCGGTCGGCGCGGCACAGCAGCGCGTTTGGCGAAATGCCGATCTCGCGCAGCTTTTGCACGCTGTGCTGGGTCGGCTTGGTCTTCAATTCGCCAGCCGATTGCAGATAAGGCACCAGGGTCAGGTGGATGAAGGCGGACGACTTGCGGCCGGCGCGCAGGCTCAGTTGACGGGCCGCTTCCAGGAAGGGCAAGGATTCGATATCGCCGACGGTGCCGCCGATTTCCACCAGCGCCACGTCGAAACCTTCGGCGCCGCGATAGATGTAATCCTGGATTTCATTGGTGATATGGGGAATCACTTGCACCGTCTTGCCCAGATATTCGCCGCGGCGTTCCTTGCGGATCACCGATTCGTAGATCTGGCCGGTGGTGAAATTATTCACCTTTTTCATCCGGGTCGAGATGAAGCGCTCGTAGTGACCGAGATCGAGGTCGGTTTCCGCCCCGTCGTCGGTGACAAACACTTCACCGTGTTGCATAGGGCTCATCGTGCCAGGGTCGACGTTAATATACGGGTCGAGCTTGAGCATGGTGACTTTAAGGCCGCGCGATTCGAGGATCGCGGCGAGAGAGGCGGCGGCAATCCCTTTTCCAAGGGAAGACACAACGCCACCGGTGACGAAGACAAATTTGGTCATTGCAGGTGGTGCCGAACGGCACGTGCGGGAAATTGAAATTATACACTAAACGCCAGCCCGGATTCCTGCCGGACGCGGAAAATTCCCGGCAACGGGGGCAAAATGGCGGCTTCGCGCTGCCAGCGCGCAACATCGGCCTGGCCAGCGGAAGGCGGCCGATTGCCCCGGAATGAAGGGAAATTGCACGCGGCCGTGCGCCGATTGCATCGATGTGTGCGGAATCGTACATATCTTTTCATGCCACGCGGGCACTCTGGAAGCCTTTCAACGGAGGTCAATATGAGCTACGAACAACGCGACATCTATGGCATGTATGTGGACAATGGCCACAAAGGCCCCGGCCCCGAACTGATGGGCGCCAATACCCTGATCGGCGACCACGTGCACAACCTGAAGGACGAGCACCTCGGCGAGATCAAGGAAATCATGCTCGACATGCGCAGCGGCAAAATCGCCTATGCGGTGATGTCGCGTGGCGGCGTGTTTACCATCGGCGAAAAACTGTTTGCCGTGCCGTGGGAAGCCTTGACCCTCGATACCGTCAACAAGCGCTTCACGCTCAATCTCGACCAGCAGCGCTTCGAGACGGCACCCGGCTTCGACACCGACAAATGGCCGGACATGGCAAACCAGGCCTGGGCCACCGAAGTGCACAACTACTACGCCATCAGCGGACGCTAGTCAGCGGCGGGCGGGGGCGCCAGGCGCATGGGAATATAGGCGATCCCGGCCCGCTCGACGCAGGGTCCGCTCGCCTCAAAGCCGAAGTGCCGGTACATGGGCAAGGCATGGCGCGATGAATTGACGGTAAAGCCATCCGGATTGCTTGCCCCCTTGCGCGCCGCATCCCACAAGCGGCGCGCCAGGCCGCGTCCGTGCTGGGCGCGCGCGACAAACAAATGCAACACATGCTTGCGCTCGCGCACGGCGACCACGCCCGCTAGTTCATCGCCCAGCCAGGCGACGCGATAATCCACGTTCGACGCCCCGATATGGCCTTCGATCGCGCCCGGCGCCATGTTCAGCAAGAATTGTTCGGCACCCACGCCATCTTCGCGCAAGGTCATGAACGGCGCCAGGTCGAGTATCAAGGCGCTGATAGCGGGCGCGTCGGCGGCTACGGCACGCCGCAATAGCAGATTTTTCATGCTTTCCATACCGTCCATTTTGCCACGAAATTAACAGAAATCGCGGCTACTGGTTGGCAGCTTTCTCAGCAAGCGCGGCATGTCGACCAGGCGCTTGGCCACCAGGTGGCATACCATGCCGTTGCTCTGCCAGACGCCATACACGCCCAGCACTTCGCCGCGCCGGCACTCGATCAAGGCTGGCCAGACGATCACATTCACGCTGCCGGCCTCGTCCTCGAGCGTCAGGGATGACACGCCCTTGGCGGTCCCGGGCCGCTGGCGCACGGTGACGATGCCGCAGGCGCGCGCCAATTGCCCATTCTTGTAGGCGGCCAGGATGGCGGCCGGCATGAAGCGCCGTTCCAGCAATTACGCCCGCAGCAGCGCCAGCGTGATCAATTCCGATAAATTGCCATAACCATTGCGGTTTTGCGCCAGCGCCAGCAGCGACAGGACCGGGCTGCCGTCGCCGTTTTGCAAGTGAAAATGGGCGCCTATGATCAGGGGCAAGCCGGCCCGCTTGACGTGCGCGGGCGACCAATTCCTCCGCAGGCGAAGCGCCATACAAGAATGAAAAATTACTCAGGCAAAACAACTCGGCGTCTGCGGGCAAACCGGCTGCTTCCATGACTTTTAATGCTGTATATAAACACAGTCTTGTACCTCTTCCATTCGCCACATGCAGGACGATTGTCTGTATGATTGTGAAACATTACCTCAAAATTAATTCAATCAATGCGCACCATTCAACTATTGCATTGTTTCGGCGCCCGCGCCGGCGCCGGCAATCCCGCCCTCGTCATTGAAAACGACCATACGGACGCGGCGGCGCGCCAGCATCTGGCCGCCGAGCGCCAAAGTACTTGCGTGTTCATCGACGTGGCCGGGCCGCTCTTCGTGCTCGACTATTTCTATCCGCATATGCGCAGCCCCTTGTGCCTGCATGCCACCCTGGCCGCCGCCCATGTGCTGTTTGCGCGCGCCGAATCGGCGCCAACGATCACGGTCAAGAGCGCGCTGCGCGGCCAGTTGTTGACACTTTCGAAGACGGTTGATGGCTTGTTCGTCGGCCTGGCGCCGCAAGCGTGCCCGGCACCCGAACTGGGCGCCGACCTGGCCGGCGCGCTGCTCAACCGGCCGGGCATCGCGCTGGCCTCGCCGCCCGCCGTGGCGTCCGTCGGCAGCCCCAAGTTATTGCTCGAAGTATCAGACAGCGCCACGCTGCGGGCCTTGCGGCCGAACCTGGAATTGATTGCCGCCTGGAGCAAGCAACATGGCGTCAGCGGTTGCTACGCCTATGCCAGGCTGGCCGACGGCAATTACGAGGGACGCAATTTCAACCACCTCGATCCGGCCCTGGAAGACAGCGCCACCGGTGTCGCGGCCGGCGCCCTGACGCTGCACCTCGGCCATGGACTGCAACTCTTTCAGGGCCAGTCGCTGGGGCAAGATTGCCTGATCCGCAGCCAAATGCGCGATGGGCGGATATGGGTGGGCGGCGCGGTCGAAAATAGCAGCAGCGGCTAGCCGATGCAAGGTAGCGTTACCAAGAAACAACGCCTGTCATCAATTTGTCACGAAGTGTCACTAATTAATCGTTACCAATGAATTGTTCGATTAGAATCAAAATCAAATAATTCATAAGGAGCCGCCGCGTGTTCACAGTCTCAACTTTACGTAAAGCAGTCTTGCTCAGTCTGTACGGAAGCGCCGCCCTGGCCGCGCTGGCTCCAAACGCATTTGCCCAGAGCGCCGCCGGCGCCAGCGAGGCGCCGATGCAAACCGTGAACGTGGTTGGCTCGCGCCGCGCCACCTCGTCCAGCACCGACACCATGGTGCCGGTCGATGTCATTTCCCTGGCCAAGGTGGCTGAACAGGGCGGCCAGTTCGACTTGGGCCAGACCCTGCAATATATTTCCCCCTCCTTCAATTCGACCCGCCAGACCGGCGCCGATGGTGCCGACCTGGTCGATTCGGCCGCGCTGCGCGGCCTCGGCTCCGACCAGACCCTGGTGCTGGTGAACGGCAAGCGGCGCCACACGACGGCCCTGGTGAACTTGTTCGGCGCGCGCAACCGCGGCAATACCGGCACCGACATGAATGCCATTCCGATGCTGGCAATCAAGGATGTGCAAGTGCTGCGCGACGGCGCCGCCGCCCAATACGGCTCGGATGCGATTGCCGGCGTGATCGATATCGGCTTGAAGAAAAGCCTCGGTTGCGAAGCGGTGGCCGGCTATAGCCAATACTCAGTCGGCGACGGCAAGAATTACATGACCTCGGCCTATTGCGGCGTGGCGCTCGGCGAAAAAGGCGTGCTCGCCATCACCGGCGAATACCTGGATCGGGGCCGCTCCAACCGGGCCGACCCGGACAGCCTGCGCATCATCGGCGACACCAAGGCCCAGAACCAGACTTTGTACTTGAACGGCGACTACCCGACCAGTTCGACCGGCAAGCTGTACTTCACGGCCGGCGCGCAAAAGCGCGACGCCTCGAGCGCCGCCTTCGCGCGCGGCAACACCCCGGACGACGTGCCCTCGCGCAATTCGCTGGCCATGTACCCGAACGGTTTCGTGCCCTTCATCAACGGCAAGATCGACGACCAATACGGCACCATCGGCCACCGCAGCCAGATCGGCGAATGGAATGCGGATTTTTCGCAAACCTATGGTTATAACAAGATGATGTACAACATCAGCCATACCTTGAATGCCTCGATCGCCAACCAGGATGCGCTCAATGGCGGCGCCGGCGTCAGCCCGGACCGCTTCAACGCGGGCGGATTTTCCTTTCAGCAATTGACCACCAATGCCGACTTCAACCACTTCTACAGCGATATCCTGAGCGGCTTGAACGTCGGCTTCGGCGCCGAATACCGCAGCGAAGAATACAAGATCATGGCTGGCGAGCCTGGCTCGTATCTCGACGCCGACGGCGTCGGTATCGGCGGCAATGCCGGCAGCCAGGGCTTTCCCGGCTTTCAACCGGGCGACGTGACCAAGGCCAAGCGCCACAGCTCGGCCCTCTACCTCGACCTGGAAGCGGACCTCGGCGCCCGCGTCAAGACAGAAGCGGCCGTGCGCTATGAAAAATTCAGCGATTTCGGCTCGACCGTGACCGGCAAACTGGCCGCCAGCTTCCGCGCCACAGACCAAATCTTGCTGCGCGGCTCGGCCAGCACGGGCTTTCGCGCCCCATCCTTGCAACAAGTCTACTTCTCCTCGACTTTCACCGACTTCATCGGCGGCGTGCCGACCGATGTGGTGCTGGCGCCAAATGGCGGCGCGGTTGCCAACGCGGCCGGGATTCCGAAGCTGAAAGAAGAAAAATCGACCAGCTTCACCCTGGGCAGCACCTGGACCCCGACCCCGGCCGTGTCGGTCACGGCCGACTTGTATGACATCAAGATCAAGGACCGTATCGTGCTGTCGGGCCGTTTCGACGCCAGCAACTATCCCGACCTGGCCACCAAGTTGGCCGCGCTGGGCGTGGGCCAGGCCCAATTTTTCGTCAATTCGATCGACACCAAGACCACTGGACTGGACTTGACCGCCTCGCACAAGACCAGTTTCGGCGCCGACAAGCTGAACACCTTCCTGGCCTTGAACCTGAGCAAGACGGAAGTGACCGGCATCCACGCGCCGCCGGCGCTGCAAGGTTATGAGGATGTCTTGCTGAGCCACCGCGAGCGCCTGTTCATCGAACAGGGCGGCCCGCGCGCGAAAGTCACCCTGGGCTTCGATTTCAGCGCCGGTGCCTGGGAAACGGACTTGAAAATCATCCATTTCGGGCCGCAAACCCTGGGTTCGTTCGACAATGACGATGGCAGCCCGCGCCCCGACGCCCACTATGACGCCAAGACTTCGGCCGACCTGAGCTTCACCTATGCCTTCAGCAAGAACACCAAGCTGACCTTTGGCGGCAACAATATCTTCAACGTCAAGCCGACGGCGCAAGACCCGAATGGCACCGACAATGGTTTCAAGACCGATAGCGTGCAATTCGGCTTGAACGGCGCCTCGTATTTTGGCCGCCTGTGGGTCAAGTTTTAAATAAGCCCATGTAATCGAGCCGAGGTCATGACGGCGCCCCGCACTTCGCGGGGCGCCGTTTTTATTTGGGGGACGAGCGGGGCGGAGCTTGGCGCAAGCCTTGAGCAACTTAAGCGGAAGCGGCCGCGTCCAAGCCGAGCATCTCGATTTCGCGCGTCAAATTCTCAATTGCCTTGTCATTGTATTGCCCGGAAAAATAAGGGTCGCCGAACATCGCGCCGGCCTGCGCCTTGGCGCGCAAATGGATCAGCGCCAATTGCCGCTGTTCGCGGAAATGCGCTTCCGGCACATGCGCATATTCTTGCCGGATCGCGCGCGTGTAGGCCAGATAGACTTCATCGTTTTGCCCCAAAATGGCCAGGTCGACGCTGAGCATCACGTCTTTCAAGGCGTGGCAGACGGCGGCCCCCTGGAAATGGTCGGTGGCTCGTATTAATTCGGCCACCCCGGCATTATCGCCCTGGTCCAGGCCGCTCGTCAGCCATAGTTGCGCGCTCGCCTCTTCATTGGAAAACAAAGCCGCCTCGTCGCGCTCGTACAACGCATCGTGGAACCAGAAGGCTTTCTTGAGCGTCTCCATGGCGTAGCGCGAAGCGAGTGTATTGGCGGCCCAGACCCGGATTTCCGCCATGCCATGCACCAGATGGTCGAGGTTGTGATAATGGCGCTCGGCGCCGCCGTAAGCGTCGGCCCCGGTCAGGCGCTCGAACCACTGGTCGGTCAATGCGCCCGCCTGGGTGGCGGCCTCGGGATGATTCCACAGACTATCCCATTCCTTGCGCAACCAACCCAGTATCCAGGCCCGGTAAGCGGGACCGGGCACGAATTTCTTCATGGTCCAGTTCCAACCAACCGGCCCTTCGAGCGCCTTCACGAAGCTCGAACTGACCGAGCCTAAGTCGCGCGGCGGCATCACGAACAGGGTCTTGGCGCCTTGCAGCACGTCGACATTGGTTTGCTGGATCAGATTTTCATAGTCGAAATCGGCGGTGGTGCGGATGCCGCGGATCAGGTAGTCGGCGCCATGCTTTTTTGCCACGCGCGCCGTGTAATCGCTCTTCACGATCACCACTTGCACATTCTCCCAGCCGCGCTCGCGGGCGCTCTGCTCGATGATTTTCTTGCGTTCCTCGGCCGGGAATTGCGGTTGCTTGACCGGATTTTGCGACAGGAAAACGATCACCTCATCGGCAATCGAACGGGCTTCGCCGATCACCCACATATGGCCGTTCGTGATGGGGTCGAGGGTTCCCGAAAATCCGATTTTCTTCATGCGGCGCTCCAAAAATGGCTAGAGCCGCAGAAGATATAGGGCCGCGCCTCCCCCGTCAATCAATAATGTTGCAGCAAGATCAAGCTTGCACCGAATTGGGGAACTCGACCCGCACGCACAAGCCTTGCAAACGCTCCGAAAGATCCAGCACCAGCCGTGCGCCATGGCGCTCGGCAATCGACTTGATGATTGCCAGCCCCAGGCCGCTGCCGCCGACCGCGCTGCCCGGCACCCGGTAAAAGCGGTTGAGGACGCGCTCGCGCTCTTCGGGCGCGATGCCGGGGCCGCTGTCCTCGACCGACAAGGTGACGCCGACCGGCGAGGCGCGCAAGTCGATGTCGACCACGCCGCCAGCCGGGGTATACTTGATCGCATTGTCGACCAGATTGCGCAACATGATGATCAAGGCATCGCCCTGCCCGGCCACGATAGCCGCATCAGCGTGATGCAAACCGAGGTCGATCTTGCGCGATTGCGCGATGCCGGCCATGTCGCCCAGGGCGCGCTTGACCAGTTCGGCCAAGTCCACCGGCTGCAGCAAGTTGCCATTGGCGGCGCTGGCCTCTTGCCGCGCCAGCACCAGCAATTGCTCGACCAAGCGGGTGGCGCGCTCGATGCCGGCCGTCAGGCGCGACACCGCCAGCGCGCGCGTACCGGCGTCGTCGGCCCGCTCCAGGCTGAGCGCTTGCAATTTCAAGGCCGCCAGCGGAGTGCGCAATTCATGCGCGGCGTCGGCCACGAAATTCTGCTGGGCGTCGAAGGCGGTTTTCACGCGTCCGAACAATAAATTCAACTCCTGCACCAGCGGCTGCACTTCGTCCGGCAAGCCCGCTTCCGATACGGGCGACAAATCGTCGGCCTGGCGCGCCGCCACTTGCTTGCGCACCCGCGCCACCGGCGCCAGCGAGCCGCTCACCACCCACCATACCACCAGCATCAGGATAGGCGCCATCAGCGCGATCGGTCCCACCGTGCGCAGCGCCAGGCTGCCCGCCATGCGCTTGCGCACCGCCATGTCTTGCGCGATTTGCACCGTCTGGGAACTGGTTTGCACCGAGAAAATCCGGTAGGTGGTGCCGTTTGCCTTCACATTCGAAAAGCCCAGCACCGCGCGCTGCGGCAGCGCCGCGTGCGAAATCGAGCGGAACACCTGCACCCCGTCCGGGGTCCACACTTGCACCACCAGGTCATTGTTTTCCGGATCGCCGGCGCGCTCCTGGACCTGGTTTGCCAGCGGCGCCCCCGAGCGCAGCGACAGCGCCATTTGCTGCATGTGGTAATCGAAAATCTCGTCGGCATCGTACAGCGCGCTGCGGTAGGCGATCGACGCCTGCGCCAGCGCCGCCATGGTGATCGCGGCCAGCAAAAACCACAGCAGGCGCCCGCGCAGCGAATGCGTCACCTTCGTCACCTTCGTCAACCTCATAGCTTGGGCACCATATAGCCCAGGCCGCGCACATTCTGTATCAATTCGCTACCGAGTTTCTTGCGCAAGCCGTGGATATACACTTCGACCGCGTTGCTGTTGACCTCGTCTTTCCAGCTATATAGTTTTTCTTCCAGTTGCGCGCGCGACAGCACGACGCCGGGACGCGCGATCAGCGCTTCGAGCACCGCCCATTCGCGCGCCGACAGATTGACCGAGTGGCCGTCGGCGATCACTTCGCGCGTCAAGGGATTGATGCTCACGCCCTGATGCTCGAAGACCGGCTCGGGGCGGCCGGAGGCGCGCCGCAGCAAGGCCCGTATGCGCGCCAGCAACTCGTCCAGGTCATACGGTTTCAACACATAATCGTCGGCGCCGGCATCCAGGCCGGCGATGCGCTGCTCGACCGAATCGCGCGCCGTGGCCACCAGCACCGGCGTGTCTTGCTTGCGCACCCGCATCGCGCGCAAGACTTCCAGGCCATCCTTGCGCGGCAAGCCCAGGTCCAGCAGCACCAGGTCATAGGCTTGCGTCAACAGGGCCGTATCGGCCATGTCGCCATCCTTGACCCAGTCGACCGCGTAGTGCTCGGCCCGCAACAGGTCGAGCACCACTTCGCCTATCATGATGTCGTCTTCCACCAGCAAAATACGCATGCAACATCCTCTCTTAAATGGTGGCGATCAACCCAGCCGGACCGGAATGAAGATGCGGTCGCTGCCGCGCTGTATCAGCAGCGCCACCGACTTGGCCGATTTCGACACCACGTCGCGCACTTGTTCGACACTGTTGACCGGCTTGCCGTTCACCGACAATAGCACGTCGCCGGCCTGCACCCCGGCATAGGCGGCGGCGCCGCCGGCGTCTTCCACCAGCAAGCCGGAATCGAGGCCGGCGGCGCGCCGCTCATCGGACTGCAGCGGACGCAGGGCCAGGCCCAGTTTGACCTTGCCGGCCGGCGTGTCGTTGCGGCTGACGTCGGCCACCTTGTCGGCTGCGTTGCCCAGCTTGGCCGCCAGCGTCACGGTTTTACCGTCGCGCCACACTTCCAGCGTCGCCTTGTCGCCCGGCGTGGAGATATCGATCAGGGCCGGCAAGTCGCCCGAGGAAATGATGCTTTGCCCATTCAATTTGCGGATCACGTCACCCGGCTTCAAGCCCGCCTTGTCGGCCGGACTGCCGGACTCGACATTGGCCACCAGCGCGCCTTCCGGCGAGGCCAGCTTGAACGAATCGGCCACGCCCTGATTGACTTCCTGCACCGTTACACCGAGCTTGGCATGGTTCACCTTGCCGGTCGCGACGATCTGCTCCTTGATGCGATTGGCGACGTCGATCGGGATCGCAAACGACAAGCCCTGGTAGCCGCCGGTCTGACTATAAATTTGCGAATTAACGCCAATCACTTCGCCGCGCACATTAAAGAGCGGGCCGCCGGAATTGCCGGGATTGACGGCCACGTCGGTCTGGATGAAGGGCACATTGCTGTCGTCGGGCAGCGAGCGGCCCTTGGCGCTGACGACGCCGGCCGTCACCGTGCTGTCGAAGCCGTAGGGCGAGCCGATCGCCAGCACCCATTCGCCAACCTTCAAGTCGGTCGATTTGCCCAGCGGCACCACGGGCAAGTTCTTGGCGTCGATCTTGAGCACGGCGATATCGGTCTTCGGGTCCGAGCCGAGCACGCGGGCGCGAAATTCGCGGCGGTCGGTCAGCTTGACCGTCACTTCCTTGGCGTCGCGCACCACGTGGGCATTGGTGATGATCACGCCGTCCTGGCTGACGATGAAGCCGGAACCGAGGCCGTGGGTGGGGATATCGCGCCCGCCGTGGCTGCGTCCTTGCCCTTGCGGCCCCTGGAAGCGGCGGAAAAATTCAAAGAAAGGATCGTCGCCAAACGGGTCGGCGCCCTGCGCCCGACCGCCTTGCGCGCCGTCCGGCGCGCCATCCGCCATGTCGAGGCCGACCTTGGTGCTGCCGGTCACGCTGATATTGACCACGGCCGGGCTGTTGCGGGCGGCGATCTGGCTAAAATCGGGCAAGGCCATGGTCAATTGCGGCGCGGCGGGCGCGGCGGCAACGGGCGCGGCGGCGGCCTGCGGCGCATTGGCGCCGGCATTATTCTGATGCACAGCAATCGCGCCGACGGCACCGATCACGGCCACGGTGGCCAGGGCGAGCGTCAAACGCTTCACTGTCGTCGATCCGGAATGAGATTGGTTTTGCATAAAGCACTCCTGAATTGAATCGGATTGGTAATGCAGTCAATATGGGGCATAAGACTTAACCATCGCTTAATTTTGCCCGGGAAGGGGGCCAGAACGGCCCACATCGCCGCGCCGGCGCGGCCGACTGGCACGCGCAACGGGCACCGGCCCGAAGCATGCTTGAACGCATGCCGGGCCGGAAAAAATGGACGCGTGGCGGGCGCCACGCGTGGCTTGCGGTTTATGCCGCCTGGCGTTCCAGGGCCGTCACATTGTCGATGCCATCGATGCCATCAATGACGATCTTGCGCGGCTTGAGCGCTTCCGGAACTTCACGCAGCAGCTCGATGGTCAGCATGCCATTGTCGAAAGAAGCGCCGCTGACCTTGACGTGGTTGGCCAACTGGAAGCGCTGCTCGAAGTCGCGCGCCGCTATTCCGCGGTGCAAATAGGTGCGCTCGACGCCGTCTTTCTGCTTGCGACCGGTGACATGCAGCGAATCGCGTTCGGCGACGATCTCGACTTCGGCGCGGCTGAAGCCGGCCAGCGCCATCACGATGCGGTACTGATCTTCCGATACCAGTTCGATATTGTAGGGAGGATAGCTGGGCTGGGCGTCGCCGCGCTGCGCTTCATTGAGCAAATGGGCCAGGCGGTCGAAACCAATGGCGGAACGATACAGGGGGGCGAGGTCAAATGTACGCATGATAAATATCCTTTTAAAAGTGAAGCGATATGGTGGCGCGGACCTCACGATGAGCATCCGCTGAGTACGATATACGGCTGCCTTCCACCTTTTCAAGGCCTTGAAAAATCCCACCAGACACCCCATGGCCGCAAAAATATTTTAAAATATTGCCGGACACCGGACGACTGTTCAGATAGCGAAACAATGTAATCGGATTCAACTACTTTATCTGGCCATCGCATGGGTTTATAGTCCACGCTCGGCCGCCACTTCGGCCCCGACCTGTCAAGGACTCACCATGATCACACTGCACACCTGGACCACCCCGAACGGCCGCAAGATTTCCATCATGCTCGAAGAACTCGGCATTGCCTATCACATCAATCCTGTCGACATTACCCAGGACCAGCAATTCACGCCTGCCTTCCTGGCGATCTCACCCAACAACAAGATTCCCGCCATCGTCGACGACGCGGCCAAAGGCGGCCCGCTGGCGATCTTCGAAAGCGGCGCCATCCTGACCTATCTGGCGGAACAATACGGTCGCTTCCTCGACGCTTCCGGCCCGGGCCGCTACATGGCGCTGGAATGGTTGAACTGGCAAATCGGCGGCCTGGGACCGATGCTGGGCCAACTGGGCTTTTTCGCCGTGTTTTCCAAGGAAAAATCGGCCCTGGCCAGCCAGCGCTACACTGACGAATGCGAGCGCCTGCTGGGGGTGCTGGACAAGCGCCTGTCGGAGGCGCCCTACCTGGCCGGGGCCGACTATTCGATCGCCGACATTGCCGTCTATCCCTGGGTGATCGCTGCCAGCACCCTGCTGGCGCCCGTGCTCGGCGAAAAGCTGGCCGGCAAGGCGGCGCTGCAGCGCTGGCTCAAGACGTTGGGCGAGCGGCCGGCGGTCCGGCGCGGCATGGCCTTGCCGGACCTATAAGAGCGCGATGTGCGTCAGCCCGGCCCCTGTGGCGGGCTGGAATTTTGGTGTATGCTAAGCATATGAATACTGACACCGATATCCAATTAAGCGGCCCCTTCAAGGCCACCGACGGCTCCGGCCGTGCCCACGACATCAAGGCCATTCGCATTTTCGACGAAGGCTATGGCGTCATCGACGTGTATGTCGATTTTAGCGCTGCCATCGATGCCGCAGCCTACAAGGACAAGACCCTGGTCGGTCAGATCCTGGCGCGCTTGCGCAGCCTCGGCTACGTCGGCCCCGATTTCGGGCACGGCGACCTGGGCTTGCAAGACAAGAAATTGATCGTGCTCGAAGCGCCCGAGGAATTCAACACCTTTGCCGCCAGCAAGGGCTGGAAAGACTTGGCGGCCGAATTCGACGAAGACGAGTAAATGAAAGGTGGCGGAAGGTTGGCGAGCGTCCCGCCAATGCCCGCCTTTATCAAGCACGTTTTATCAAGCACGTTTTTTCAAGCACGTTTTTTCAAGCAATATAGCGCGCGCTCCACGCCGCGATCATATTGGCTACATATACCGCATCTTCCTTCCTGCTCAGCAAATGGTCGGCATCGTCGAGCGAAATAAAGCTCTTCGGATGCTTGGCCGCCGTAAAAATATCCATCGCATTGCTCACCGGCACAGTGTTGTCGCCGGGCGCGTGCAAGACCAGCAAGGCGCGCCGCAGGGCCGCAATGTTCACCTTCAAATTGTGTCCGGCCGCGTCTTCGATGAATTGCCGCTTGATGCGGAAGGGCCGTCCCGCCAATTGCACCAGGGCTTCACCGTCAGCATTAATTTGCTGTAATTGCTCGCCAAACAAGCCCGTCACATGAGCCGGGTCGCTGGGCGCGGCCAAGGTGACCACGGCCCGCACTTCCGGCATGGCGTGCGCCGCAGCGAGCACGGCGGCGCCGCCCAGGCTGTGGCCGATCAACATGGCTGGCGCCCGGTAACTGGTGCGCAAATGGTCGGCGGCGGCAACCAGGTCGGCCACGTTCGACGAAAAATTCGTGTTGGCAAACTCGCCCTCGCTGGCGCCCAGGCCGGTGAAATCGAAGCGCAAAACGGCGATGCCGTGCTCGGTCAGCGCCTGCGCGATCCGGCTGGCCGCAAAGACATCCTTGCCGCAGGTAAAACAATGCGCAAACAGGGCATAGGCCCGCGCCGGGCCATCCGGCGCATCGAGCCGGGCCGCCAGTTTCTGGCCGTCCGCACCGGGAAAATCGAGTCGTTCTGTTTTCATCTATCCACTCCTGAAATAGTGCATTTTGCCCCATTCCGTCTGCTCGCGCGCGCCGCCATTCGGCGCGGGAAATTTTCCGCGCCTGCATCGGGAGCATGGATTTTTTGGAGTATATTGAGGAAAGGTAATAAATTGTTCCGGGAATAAAAGACCAACACGCTTCCCGGCGCTTACTTGGCTGACGCTGACCCACATGGAGCAATCAACATGACGGCATCTGCAATGAAAATCCTGGCGGGATTACTGCTTGCCATGCCACTGGCATCGGCGCTGGCGGTCGAGCGCAGCAACGAGGCCGACGCGCTGGCGTTGATGAAGAAGGCGCAAGATTATATCAAGGCCAACGGTGTCGACAAGGCTTTCGCAGAATTCAATAATCTGCAAAGCCCCTTCAACTCCGTCAGCGACATGAACCGGCACGGCGACCTGTATCTCTACACCACCGATCAAAAGGGTTACCAGGCGGTGCACGGCAAGAATCCCAAGATTCGCGGCAAAGTCATGCTCGACATGAAGGATGTCGACGGCGTCCCGCTGATACGGGAATTGGTGAAAAAATGCTTTGACAGCCCGGAAGGCAAGGGCTGGGTCGATTATCACTGGCCCAATCCCGTGAGCAAGAACGTGGAAGCCAAGAAAGGCTATATCGAACGCATCCCCGGCACCGATATGTGCCTCGGCACCGGCATTTACAAATAAACCCACTGGAAAATCCGCCACGGGCTGCCACCATGGCGCCGGAAATGCTCACCCCGCCCCGCCGCAGCCGGTGGCCGGGGCGGGTGTTCGCCGGCTTCGCGGTGCTGATCGCCGCGTTCATCGTGGCCCAGACCTGGTGGGCCATCGAACAAGACCGCCGCATCGTGCTTGAGTCCGAGCAAGCCGGCAGCCTGGTCACGGTGCGCCTGCTGGAAGAACACGCGGCCCAGACTTTACTCGCAGCCGAGCGCAACCTCGATACGGTCATCACCGAACTGCAGTATGTCGCCCGCGAACGCGTCCGCGAACGGCGCATCGACGACACCCTGATTCAGGAACAACTGGCGCGCGCCCAACCCTTCAACCGGGCCCTCAAGTCCCTGCAGTTCGTCAACCCGGCGGGGCGCGCCTTCGTCAGCTCGAACGGCTATCCGGCGTTCCAGACCGATGCCGACGACCGTACTTATATTGCGTTCCTGCTCGGCCATCCGGCATACCGGCGCGCCGTCATCGGCACGCCCTTCCAGCGCTTTTACGACAATGAAGCAGTGGTGCCGATCGCCAAGAATATCTATGACCAGGATGGCCGCCACCTCGGCATCTTGAGCACCGACGTCAGCGTCACCTATTTCAGCGACGTGCATGCGCGGGTGGTCGCCCACAGCCGCTCGGTGGTGGCCCTGCTGACCGGCGACGGCCACGTCATCGCCCGTTCGCCGGTGCTACCCGATTATCTGGGCAAGGACGTGTCGGCCGCGCCCGCCTTTCGCCACTTGAACCCGGCGGCGCGGGAAGGCACCTTCAACGACAGCGCCTTCTTGTCGAGCGGGCAGCCGGCCGCGCGCGCCTACACTTTCCGCCGCGTCGCCGACTATCCGGTCATCGCCCTGTATGCGCGCGACAAGAACGAGATTCTGGCCGCCTGGGTTGGCCGCACGCGCGACCGTATCGTCTATGCGTCGATCTTCATCGCCGTGCTGGCGTTGTTGGCGATCGTACTGAGAAGCGGCTTGAACCGCCTGAGCGCGTCGGAAGCCTCGCTGCGCCAGTCGGAAGCGTCGCTGCGGCGCAGCGAAAACAAGTTTTCCAGCCTGTTCCAGCAATCGCCGGTGTCCTTGGCCCTGATCGACTTGCAAGATGAGCGTTTTGTCGAAGTCAACGACAGCTTCTTGCAGCAATTCGCCTTGGCGCGCGCAGATGTGCTGGGCGCGACGGCGCCGCAACTGGGCTTATGGGATAGCGGCGACGAGCACCAGTCTTACCTGGAACGCCTGGTGCGCGACGGCAAGATGGATCAAGTCGAAGCGCGCCTGCGCGGCGCCAACGGCGCGCTCCGGGTGTGCCTGGTGTCGGCCCGCGTGATCGACGCCGGGCGCCAGCCGATGGCCCTGTTCTCGCCGATCGACGTGACGCGCCAGCGCGGCGTCGAAGACGAAATCCGCGAATTGAATGTGGAATTGGAAAACCGGGTGCGCCAGCGCACGGCGACGCTGGAATGCACCAACGGCGAATTGGCGACGGCCCTGGCCAGCCTTGGCAATACGCAAAAGGAATTGCTGCGCTCGGAAAAAATGGCGGCGCTCGGTTCGCTGGTGGCGGGCGTCGCACACGAGCTCAACACGCCGATCGGCAATGGCTTGACGCTGGCCAGCACGCTACAAGGCCAGGCGACGGAAGTCTTGCGCGAATTGCAGGGCGAACGGCCGCGCCGCTCGGTGATGCTGCGCCTGCTCGAAGATGGCGAAAAAATGGCGACGCTGCTGGTGCGCACCCTGCTGCGCGCGGCCGACCTGATCAGCAGCTTCAAGCAAGTCGCGGTCGACCAGTCGAGCGACAAGCGGCGCCGTTTCGACTTGAGCAAGACCATGCATGAAGTGCTGGCCACGCTGGCGCCCATGTATCAAAAAACCCCGTATGTCTTGCACACCGACCTGGCCGACGACATCGAAATGGATAGTTATCCCGGCGCCTTGAGCCAGATCATCACCAACCTGGTCGGCAACGCGCTGGCGCACGGCTTCGAGGGCCGCAGCGCCGGCGCCATGCGCCTGCAAGCACGCGCCCGCGACGGCCAGGTGGAAATCCGTTTTTCCGACGACGGCAACGGGATTGCCGCCGACAATCTGGCGCGCGTCTTCGATCCCTTCTACACCACCAAGCTGGGACAAGGCGGTTCCGGGCTGGGTATGCATATCGTCTACAACCTGGTCACCGGTTTGCTGGGCGGCACCATCGCGCTGCGCAGCGAAGCCGCCTGCGGCACCGAACTGACGCTGCTGTTGCCGCTCGCCGCGCCGGCCGCGCCGCCCTGACGTAGTCCAGACTAATCGCGCGCCTGCGAATGGCCCCAGCACCCGCCTCGATGCGCTCCGGCGCCGACACCATCGTCAACGCCGTGCCATAGAATGGCCGTTGATTGCGCATCAATTGCGCGACCGGCTTGGCCAGCAACCAGCCCGGGGCCGCAGCGGCACCCAGGTATTCGCTATTTCTGGCCGGTAAACGGCGTGCGGCGATCTGTCTTGCGCCGAGGCCAGCGGGCACAACATGAAAAACAGGGTCTCGCCGCCTTGCGCGGCCAGGTGCAGCGTATCGCCGCGCGCATGGTTTTGCCAGAATAGCAGTGCGACGCACGCTTTCGGCCGCCCACAAGACGTCGCCATTGGCATAGCGTATCCAGATCAGTTGCGACGGCGCCAGGCCAAGCGCGGCCAGCGCCAGCGCCTGCGGCGGATGGGGCGGCTGTAACAGCACGCTGGGCAAGCTGGCCAGGGCCGGTCCCAGCAAGCCCATTTCGCCGCTGCCCGGCAAGTGCGCCGATAACGCGGCAAATCCCGTATCGACGCAAGGCAGCGACGAACGCGCCAGCTGCGAAGCCAGCCATAAAGACGGGTGCAAGGTTTCGGGCGCGGACATGAGGTCGGGTTTGGAATGATTCATCAGATAAGGAACACAATAATACTGTGTAAATACACAGTATTATTTGAAAGCGATTTTGGCAAGGCTTATCTTTCGCCCGCCTGGCTCCCGGCGAGCTTGGGCGAGACATGGCGTGCCATGCTGTAAGATAAGCCTTGCCCGCGCGGCAAATCCGCCAGCCACCTACCATTCACTGAGGAAGCACCATTTGACCACCATGCAACTGATCGGCGCGCTCATCTTTGGCCTTGCGCTGCTCCATACCTTCGCGGCGAAAACGCTTGAAATGCTGGCCCGACACCACCCGCGTCACGCCGGCCTGTTCCATCTGCTGGGCGAAGTCGAAGTGGTGTTCGGCTTCTGGGCCATCATCTTGATCGTCGTCATGGCCCTGGTCGCCGGCGGCACGGAAGCTGCCGCCTACGCCGAATCGCGCCAATATACCGAGCCGCTATTCGTGTTCGTGGTGATGGTGGTGGCGGCCTCACGCCCGGTGCTCGACACCATGCA
This sequence comes from Oxalobacteraceae bacterium GrIS 1.11, assembly GCA_040544385.1. Classification (GTDB taxonomy): domain Bacteria; phylum Pseudomonadota; class Gammaproteobacteria; order Burkholderiales; family Burkholderiaceae_D; genus Janthinobacterium. The sequence goes on along the minus strand of JBEONR010000033.1, from coordinate 12,887 downwards.
GCGCCTGCTGAACGCGATGGCGCGCCTGATGCCGCTGCGCACGGAACTGGCCCTGGTCTGGCTGGGGCTGGCGCTGGTGCCGCTGACCGGTTCCCTGATCACCGAGCCGGCCGCGATGACCTTGGCCGCGCTGATGCTGGGACCGCAAATTTTTCGTCCCGGCATCCCCGAATGGCTGAAGTACGGCGCGCTCGGCGTGCTGTTCGTAAATGTCTCGATAGGCGGCACGCTCACCTCTTACGCCGCGCCGCCGGTGCTGATGGTGGCGTCGACCTGGCACTGGGACAGCGCTTACATGGCCAGCCATTTCGGCTGGAAAGCCTGCATTGCCGTGCTGCTCAATGCGAGCGGCATCAGCTTTTTATTGCGCAAGCATTTGCGCGGCGCCGCCGCCAACGACCCCGCTGCCGCGCCGGCCGAAGTGATCGCAATTCCATGGCCGGTGGCCGCCATCCACCTGGCGGTGCTGGCCGCCGTGGTCGCGCTGGCCCACCACCCGGTCTTGTTCCTCGGCCTGTTCCTGCTATTTCTCGGTTTCTCGCAAGCTTACCAGCGCTATCAAAATCCGCTGATCTTGAAGGAAGGCTTGCTGGTCGGCTTCTTCCTGGCCGGACTGGTGGTGCTGGGCGGCATGCAACAGTGGTGGTTGCAACCCATCGTCTCCAGCCTGGGACCGGTCGAGCTGTTTTTCGGTGCGCTGGGCTTAACCGCAATCACCGATAATGCCGCCCTCACCTACCTCGGCTCGCTGATCGCTGGCATGAGCGCGGATGCCAAATACATGCTGATGGCCGGCGCCGTCGCCGGCGGCGGCTTGACCGTGATCGCCAACGCGCCCAACCCGGCCGGCGTGGCCCTGCTGCGGCGCGGCTTCAACGATGAATCGGTGGGTGCGCTGGGCTTACTGGCCGGCGCGCTGCTGCCGACGGCTGTCGCGGCAATGGCGTTTTTCCTGTAGTCTGGCGCGCCCGGCAAGCCATGAACATCGTCATCGAACGCCGCCGGGCAGCGTCATTAACAGACCAACCAGCAGGACGAGAAAGCCGAACAAGCCGACAAATCCCTTGCTATGGGGCTCGGAGCGCTTGGGCGGATAGCGCCCAAGCGTGAGCAGTTTCAGCATCAGCCATCCGGGCCAGTAAAAAATCCCGATCAAGACTATTTCAACGACGGCGTTTCCCACCGCGCGCAATAGAACCTCGGCAAGCGCGTCGAAAGCCATGATCGATCCTTCAATGAAAGCGCGTCGCCCCCGCCGAAGCGGAAATTGTAAGCCAGAACGCGCCAGCGCAGGACTATGGCTAGACTCTTCTTTGCAGGGAAAAGAAATCAAGCAGCATCTTGCTGGCGTCCGGGCCGGGCTTGGCATTGAATGGCAGGCTGGGGTCGCCGCCGCTCCAGGCATGCGCCAATTGCTCCACTTGTGCCACCCGCAGCAACAGCTGTTTGCCAACCTGGAAGTCGCGGACTTGGTAGGCGTGGGCCGGATTGCGCCCGGCATGCGGTGGCGTCATCTCGACCGTCGCCGCCGTCGCGCCAGGCATGCGGTTCAGCAACTGACTCTGGCGCATCAGCTGGGTCTGGTTAATCGGACGCACCACCTGGTCGCCCTCGCCCTGGATCAAGATGGTCGGCATGGAGGGAAAGGCAGGGTTGCGCGCCAGCACTTCCAGGATAGCAGCGTCGACGCGCGCGCTGGCGCCATGCCGCATCACCCCCAGGGCGCCGATCATGCCGTGGCCGGCGCCAAACACCGGCCCCGAATGCAGGCCCAGGGCAGCAATTAAGTCCGGATGGTTCAGCGCGACAATATTGGCCATGCCGGCCCCGGCCGACATGCCGGCGATGTAAATGCGCGCGCGGTCGATCGGGTAGCGCGCCAGCACCTGTTCGATGACACCGACGATCATGCCCACATCGCCCCGGCCCGCCTGGGTCGCCTTGTCATACCATTTCCAGCAACGGTGGGGATGGGCGCGCAAGGATTGCTGCGGATACAGCACGGCATAGCCTTTTTTCTCGGCCAAGCGGTTCATGCGGCTGCCTTCGGCAAACTGGGTCGCCGTTTGATCGCAACCGTGCAGCATCACGATCAAGGACCGGCCTTTGCGCCGCACCGTTTCCGACGGTGCCTTGTCGGGCAGGTATAAATAATAACTCATGCGTTGTCCCGCCAACTTCCCCACTTCCGGCGGCGGCGAATAATACGCTGCCAGCCACTTGCCGGGCAGCGCGGCGGGCGGCGCCGGCTTGGCCCGCACCGGCGCCCCGGCCACCTTGGGCTTGGCAAGCTGGGGGGTGAGCGCCGCCGGCTTGGCCCGCGCTGCGGGCGCCGCCTTTGCCTTCGGTTTTGCCTTGGGTTTTGTCTTGGCGGCGGCTTTGCGCGCGGGCCGGCCAAACAGGCTGTCGGCCAGCTTGCCGGCGCGCAGCAAACCGCGCAACCATGAGGTGGCCGCTTTCACCATCGCAACCCCGCCCCGCTCTCGTCTGCATGCATCGCTCCGCCCCTCCCTGTTACGGTAAGAGTAGAGCAAAAGCATGGCCGCCTCGGTACGCCAACGCGCATAAGATCGATACGCGGGCCCCCTCCCTTAACGCTGCATCGATTCCCACACTTTTTGCAAGCGCTTGGCCGACACCGGCATTGGCGTGCGCAATTCTTGCGCGAACAGGGAAACGCGCAATTCTTCCAGCATCCAGCGAAATTCCGTCAACTTCGGATCGCTGTTCTTGCCGGCCTGGCGGTCCTTGGTGGAGCGCTGGTACAGAGTCGCCGCCTGCTGCCATTCGGCCATCAACTTGGCGTCGCGGGCCGGATCGGCGCGCAGCTTTTCCAGGCGCACATTGATGGCCTTCAAATAGCGGGGGAAATGCGCGATCTGGGCGTAATCGTTATCGAGCAAGAAGCGTTTGTTGACCAAGCCTTGCAACTGGCTTTGCAAGTCGGCCGAGGCCGACGCCGGAATGCCTTGCAAGCGCTTGGGCAAGCCATGAAATTCGCTCAACACTTGCGACAAGAGGCGCGCGATTTCATTCACCAAGAGCACCAGGCGCGACTTGCCCTCGTCCTTGCGCTTGGCAAACGCGGCGGCGTCGAGCGGCAGCGGATCTTGCAGGCAGGCGATGTCGAGCGCCTTCTGGAGGATTTGCTCGCGCAATTCTTCCTGCGAACCGAGCGCCATGAATTGCATGCCCATTTGCTGCAAGCCGGGAATGCTTTTCTCGACATATTTCAACTGGTCTTTCATTTGCAGCGCAAACAGGCGGCGCAAGCCGGCCCGGTGCGTGCGCGCGGCAACGGTGGGATCGTCGAACACTTCCAGGTCGCAATGGCTGAGCTTGTCGACCAGGGCCGGGAAGCCGATCAGAGTGACCTTGCCCTGCACGATTTCGAGCAATTCCGGCAATTGGCCGAAACTCCAGCCGCTCAAGCCCATGTGTTGCGACGCCATGCTCAGCGCTTGTCCATTGCCGGCCAAGGCGGCGCCGCCCTTCGCGGCGACCGGCAGCTGCGCCGCGCCGGGCGGCGGCGCCGACACCTCGGCCAGTTTCTGGAAACTCTGGCGCGCCTGCCCGCCGAACTCGGCCTGCAAGGTGGCCAGGTTGCGGCCCATGTCCAACTGGCGACCATGCTCGTCGATCACCTTGAAATTCATGAAATGATGGGCCGGCAAGGTTTCCGGCTTGAAGTCGGTGGTCAGCACGCCCAGGCTGGTCTGGGCCCGCACATCGGCAATGATGGCGTCGACCAGGTCGCCGCGTCCGAACACGCCGGCTTCCTGCACGCGCTCGCAAAACCTGGCCGCGTAATCGGGCAGCGGCACGCAGTGGCGGCGCAACTTTTGCGGCAGGGATTTGAGCAGCAAATGCACTTTTTCCTTCAACATGCCCGGCACCAGCCACTCGCAACGCTCGCGCGGCAACTGGTTCAGCGCGAACAGGGGCACCGAGACGGTCACGCCGTCGCGCAAGCTGCCCGGCTCGAAGTGGTACGTCAATTGCATTTCCAGCCCCGTCACCGTCATCATTTTCGGGAACAGGTCGGTGGTCACGCCGGCCGCCTCGTGGCGCATCAACTCGTCGCGATTGAGGAAGAGCAGCTTCGGCTCTTGCGCCGTGGCATCCTTGTGCCATTTCTCGAAACCGGCGCCATTACATACTTCGGCCGGCAAGAGCTTGTCGTAAAACGCGGCAATCAATTCATCGTCGACCAGCACATCGAGGCGGCGCGACTTGTGTTCCAGGTTTTCGATTTCCTTGATCAATTTGTGATTGTGCGCAAAGAATGGCGCGCGGGTGTCGAACTCGCCGCCCACCAGCGCGTCGCGGATGAAAATCTCGCGCGCCTCGGACGGGTTGAACTGGCCGTAATTGATACGGCGCTGGGCATACACCACCAGGCCGTACAGGGTGGCCCGTTCGGAGGCGCTCACTTGCGCCGTGCGTTTTTCCCAGCGCGGCTCGCCCCAGGATTTTTTCAGCAAATGCAGGCCGACCTTTTCCAGCCATTCGGGCTGGATTTGCGCCACGCAGCGCGCATACAGGCGCGTGGTGTCGACCAGTTCGGCGGCCATCAGCCATTTTCCCGGCTTCTTCAACAGCGAGGAACCGGGCCAGACGTGGAACTTGATGCCGCGCGCGCCCAGGAAGCCGGCGCCCGGCTCTTCGTCCGCCTTGAAACCGATATTGCCCAGCAAACCGGTGAGCAGCGCCATGTGCAGGTTTTCATAGGTGGCAGGCGCCTCGTTCAAGCGCCAACCCTGTTCCTTGACGATGGTCAGCAATTGCGAATGGACGTCGCGCCACTCGCGCAGGCGCAATTGCGACAGGAAATTGGCGCGGCAATTGTCTTGCAACTGGCGGTTGGTTTTCTTGTGCTCGATGGCGCCCTCGAACCAACGCCAGATCTTGATATAACTGATGAATTCCGATTTCTCATCGGCAAATTTCTTGTGCGCCTCGTCGGCTGCCTGCTGGTGTTCCAGCGGACGGTCGCGCGGGTCTTGCACCGACAGGGCCGAGGCGATGATCAATACTTCGCTCAAGCAAACATTGTCGAGCGCGGCCAGTATCATGCGGCCCACGCGTGGGTCGAGCGGCAACTTGGCCAGCTTGTGGCCCAGCGCCGTCAAGCCGTTGCTATCGTCGACCGCGCCCAATTCCTGCAGCAATTGATAGCCGTCGGCGATCGCGCGCGCCAGCGGCGGCTCGATGAAGGGAAAGGTTTCGACATCGGTCAAGTGCAGCGACTTCATGCGCAAGATGACGGATGCCAGCGAGGAGCGCAGGATTTCCGGCTCCGTGAATTTGGGCCGCAGCAAGAATTCCCGCTCTTCATACAGGCGGATACAGACGCCGTCGGCAACCCGGCCGCAACGGCCGGCGCGCTGGTTCGCGGCCGACTGGGCAATTGCCTCGACCTGCAATTGTTCGACCTTGTTGCGGTAACTATAACGCTTCACGCGTGCCAGGCCGGCGTCGACCACGTAGCGGATGCCGGGCACCGTCAGCGAAGTTTCCGCGACGTTGGTGGCCAGCACGATGCGGCGCGCGTTGCCGAGCTTGAAGACGCGCTCTTGTTCCTCGTTCGACAGGCGCGCGAACAGCGGCAGGATTTCGACATGCGGCGGATGGTGCTTGCGCAAGGCTTCCGCGCAATCGCGGATTTCCCGCTCGCCCGGCAAGAACACCAGCACATCGCCCGAACCGAGCCGGCACAATTCTTCCACGCCATCGACCACGGCATCCATCAAATCGCGTTTTTCGCGCGCGGCCACCGCCTTCGGGGCCGGCTTGGCCGCGTCCGCATTGCCCATCGGCACGGCTTCCCGCTCGACCGGGCGGTAGCGCAGCTCGACCTGGTACAGCCGGCCCGACACTTCGATCACGGGCGCCGGTTTCTCCAGCGTGCCGAAATGGCGGGCGAAACGCTCGGCGTCGATGGTGGCCGAAGTGATGATGACCTTCAAGTCCGGCCGGCGCGGCAGCAATTGCTTCAAGTAGCCGAGCAGGAAATCGATGTTCAGGCTGCGCTCATGGGCTTCATCGATGATGATGGTGTCGTAATTTTTCAGCAGCGGGTCGGTTTGCGTTTCGGCCAGCAAGATACCGTCCGTCATCAGCTTGACCGAAGCGCCGCGCGTCAGCGTATCGGCAAAGCGCACCTTGAAGCCGACCGTTTCACCGAGCGGCGTACCCAATTCCTGGGCGATGCGCTTGGCCGTCGACGAGGCGGCGATGCGGCGCGGCTGGGTGTGACCAATCAAGCCCTTCTGGCCGCGTCCCAATTCCAGGCAAATCTTGGGCAACTGGGTGGTCTTGCCGGAACCGGTTTCGCCGCACACGATGATGACCTGGTTGGCCTGCAAGGCGTCGGCGATCTCGCCGCGCCGGCCCGACACCGGCAAGTCTTCCGGATAGGTGATGGCTGGCAGTGGATTGCGAAATGGCGCCTGACCGCCGGCCGCCGGCTCACGTGGCGCGCGCGCTTCGCGTGGTTCGCGTGGTTCGCGTGGTGTTTGCGAACCTTCCGGACGCGGTGCGCGCGGTGGACGCTGAGCTGCTTGTCCCTCCGGTCGCGGTGGGCGCGGCGGTCGTGCGGAGGCGGCCGGCGTGGCCGCGCCACTCTGGTCAAGGGCCGGATTCGGGTGTTCGGACGGGGGCAAAGGCTTATTACTGGCTTGGGACATTGTTTTTTACAGGTATTTGGACGCGGACATCGCGCAGCGAATTATAATGCGCTTAATGGAAAACCCTACCCAATTCGTCCAATGGCTGCGCTCAGTCGCGCCCTACATCCACGCCTTCCGTGGCAAGACCTTCGTGGTCGCCTTTCCCGGCGAGCTCGTGACGGCCGGCGCCCTGCCCGTGCTGGCGCAAGATTTGTCGCTATTGCACGCGCTCGGCATCAAGATCGTCATCGTGCATGGCTCGCGCCCGCAAGTGGCGGAACAACTGGCGCTGAGAAATGTCGAAGGCCGCTTTACCAATGGCATCCGGATCACCGACATCGCCGCGCTTGAATGCGCGAAAGAGGCGGCCGGCGAATTGCGCCTCGACATAGAAGCGGCCTTCAGCCAGGGCTTGCCGAACACGCCGATGGCGCACGCCTCGATCCGCATCATTTCCGGCAATTTCGTCACCGCCCGTCCACTCGGCGTGATCGACGGCATCGACCTGGAATTGACCGGCGTGGTGCGCAAGATCGCCGCCGAAACCATCCACCCCATCCTGGCCGCCGACGCCCTGGTCCTGTTGTCGCCGCTGGGCTTCTCGCCGACCGGCGAAACCTTCAATTTGACGATGGAAGACGTGGCCGTCGCGGCCGCCATCGCCCTGCACGCCGACAAGCTGGTGTTCATCAGCGAAACGCCGATGATGTGCGACGCCACCGGCGTGGAAATTCGCGAATTGTCCTCGCACCAGGCCGTGGCCGTGCTGCAAGCGGACTTCTTGCCGCAAGACACAGCCTACTATTTGCAAAATGCGATCAAGGCTTGCAACAGCGGCGTGCCGCGCGCCCATATCGTGCCCTTCACTACCGACGGCTCGGCCCTGCTGGAATTGTTCACCCATGACGGCGTGGGCACCATGATCAGCCATGAAAACCTGGAAAGCCTGCGCCAGGCCAGCATCGAAGACGTGGGCGGCATCATCAAACTGATCGAGCCGCTGGAAGCGGACGGCACCCTGGTCAAGCGCGGTCGCGAGTTGATCGAGCGCGAAATCGAGTATTTCTCCGTCATCGAACATGATGGCGTGATCTTCGGCTGCGCCGCGCTGTACCCCTTCCCGGCCCAGAAAATGGCGGAAATGGCTTGCCTGACCGTCAATCCGGAAGTGCAAGCCCAGGGCGATGGCGAGCGCATCTTGAAGCACATGGAAAACCGCGCCCGCGCGGCCGGCTTCAACAAGCTGTTTGTGTTGACCACGCGCACCTCGCACTGGTTCAAGAAGCGGGGCTTCGTTCCCGCCACCGTCGACGACTTGCCGAAAGACCGCCAGCATATGTATAACTGGCAGCGCAAATCACAGGTCTTGATTAAGACCCTATAATCACGCTTTATTATATTGACCGCCCTAGGAGCACAAATGGCCCGCACGATTCATTGCATCAAACTTAACAAAGACGCCGAAGGCCTCGATTTGCCGCCGTATCCGGGCGAACTGGGCAAGAAGATTTACGAATCGGTGTCGAAAGAAGCATGGGCCGCCTGGCTCAAGCACCAGACCATGCTGGTCAACGAAAACCGCCTGAACCTGGCCGACGCGCGCGCCCGCAAATACCTGGCCACCCAGATGGAAAAGCATTTCTTTGGCGATGGCGCCGATGCCGCCGTCGGTTACGTGCCGCCGGCCGAATAAGTCTTCGACCCACTCTCGCGCCCGCAGCCCTTGCGCTGCGGCGCGCTACCCGCAATATTGTTTCGTCCCTTCCGCACCCCGTTTGCTCGCCATTTTTCCCGCTTTCATCGCATCGCGATGGCATGCCGCAGCCCGGCGCCGCACAGTAGAGCCTTCTGACACGGAAAGGCTTATCATGCTGCAACAAATCGTTTCCCACACCCCAGCCTATGTTTGGGCCATCCTGGCCTTGCTGATATGGCGCGGCGTGGCCGCCAGCGGCGACCGCGACATCGGCGTCAAACAACTCTGCATTATGCCCGCGCTCATGCTGGCACTCTCGCTGCAAGGCTTGGCCGGCGGCTTCGGCATGCCGTCGATCTGGCTGGCCGGCGCCGCGCTGGGCGGCGCGCTGGGCTGGCGCCTGAACGCCAGGGTCGCGGCCTATCCCGCGCGCGGCGTGCTCATGCAGCCCGGTAGCTGGACGCCGCTGGTGCTGATGCTGTCGATCTTTGCCTTGAAATTCGGGGTGGCGCTGACCTTGTCGGTGGCGCCGGCCCAGCAACACGCGCCCGGCTTCGCCGCCACGGTCAGCGCGCTGTATGGTGTATTTGCCGGCATCTTCGTCGGCGGCCCCCTGCGCGGTTTGGCACGCTACCGACGCGCCGCCAAACGGCAAGGCTGCGCGGGCTGACAGCGGCTAAATAAGCGTTGTTACATCGCCTTACACTGGCGCAATTCGCATTTGGCCCGGAAGACCGTTCCGTTGTCGCACACCATGCGATACAACTCAACCGGACCGGTCGCGCCCTCCAGGCTGGCGCCCAGGCCACCCACGCAATTGCGCTGCTTGGCCAGGTTTTCTACGGTGACGGACGAGACGCCGGCATGAAACGCGGCTTTTTCAGCCTCGGCCGCTTCATTGGCACGGGCTTGCTGCGTGCGGCGCGCCGCCTCGACTCTGGCGGCGGCGGCGTCGCCGGAGGTATCCGTTTTGCGGAAAGGATTGCCAGAGCAAGCGCTCAGCAATAAGGCGCAAGACAACAGTATTAACATTCGATTCATACGACAACCCGATCTAAGAAAATGGCGCCTGGCGCCAGACATTGGAATTAAAATTTCAGGGTACGCACGCCGTCTGGCGTGCCGAGCAGGCAGACATCGGCGCCGCGACTGGCAAACAAGCCGACCGCGATGACGCCGGCAATTTGGTTGAGGTCCCGTTCCAGCGCGACCGGATCGGCAATGGTCAAGCCCAGCACGTCGATGATCTCGCCGCCGTTATCGGTGACGAAGGCCGCCGCGCTCGCGGCTTGCAGGCGCGTACGCGGGGTGCCGCCCAGCGCGGCCAGACGACGCGCAACGGCCGCCCGCGCCATTGGCAACACTTCCACCGGCAAGGGAAAGCGGCCCAGCGTCTCGACCAGCTTGGAGCCGTCGGCAATGCAAATGAATTGGGTGGACACCGAGGCGACGATTTTTTCGCGCGTCAAGGCGGCGCCGCCGCCCTTGATCATGGCGCCGCTCGCCGTGATTTCATCGGCCCCGTCGACATACACGGCAATTTCCGCCACATCGTTGAGGTCGAACACGGCGATGCCGTGGGCCGTCAGGCGCGCCGCCGTCGCTTCGGACGAGGCGACAGCGCCCTTGATGCGGTGCTTGATCTTGGCCAGTTCATCGATGAAAAAATTGGCGGTGGAACCAGTGCCGACGCCGATGATGCCGCCGTCGACAATATAGTCGATGGCCGCGCGGGCGACAGCTTGTTTCATTTCGTCTTGGGTCATGGCGGAGCTAAAGTAAAGGGAATGACGGTATTTTAGCGGATCGCCGGCGCCACCAGAGGCTTTCCGCCCCATTTTCCATGAGCTTGGCTGTTTATACGTCGGGGCCGTTGCAATTTCAGCTAAATGGCTGGCAAAATGTGCGAAAATGGATTCACCCGAACCGCATGCGCCAGGAACAAAAAATGGTTAACAATAAAACAGTCCTGGTTGTCGATGACAGCCGCGTGTCACGGCTGATGGAACGCCAGTTTATTCTCAGCAAACACCCCGACTGGATCGTCGAAGAGGCGGCCACCGGCGAAGAGGCGCTGGCCAAGGCTCAGAGCTTGAGTCCGGCATTGATCTTAATCGACGTCAATATGCCGGGCATGGGCGGCGTCGCGGCGGCCGAACAGTTGCGCCTGCTCTGCCCCGAGGCGCATATTTCGCTGGTCACCGCCAATGTGCAAAACGCGACCCGCAACCGGGCCGTCGAACTGGGCATCGGTTTCCTGGAAAAACCCATCACCGAAGCGCGCATCCACCAATACATCGCCACCCTGGGGCTGTAGGCATGATCGAACTGACGGAACTCGAAAACGACGCCCTGGTCGAAATTTTCAATATCGGGGTCGGCCACGCGGCGGCGGCGATGAGTGAAATCGTCAGCGAAGAAGTGACGATGTCGGTGCCCTCGATCAGCTTCCTGAACCGGGCCGACGCGGCATCCTTGCTGGGCAACAAAAACAAGGAAGGCCAGCGCATCTGCGGCATCAGCCAGCACTATGAGGGAGCGTTCGAGACGGAAGCCATCTTGATGTTCCCGGAAGAAAAAAGCCTGGAAATCGTGCGCCTGATGGTCGGCGAAGCCGTGCCGTTCCAGGAATTGACGGAAATGGAACAGGAGGCGATGAGCGAAATCGGCAACATCATCCTCAATTCCTGCGTCGGCACGCTGGCCAATATCTTCAACCAGGAGTTGCACGGTTCGCTGCCGGTGTACCATGTCGGCACCAGCGAGGAAATCCTGGCCTCGTCCGGCGGCCAGGCCGACACCGTGGTACTGATGCTGCACATCGATTTCATCCTGGAAAAACACCAGATCCACGGCTATGTTGCCTTCGTGCTCGACATCACGGCCCTGCACAACCTGAAGGACCTGGTCGACCGCTATCTGGCCAAGGCCATGGGCCTGGAGTGACGGCAATGCAGCGCGACATCAAGCATCTTGGCTTGCTCGAAAGCGTGCTAAGCGCCATCAACCTGGGCGCCATCGTGCTCGATTCCGGGCGCCGCATCGTGCTGTGGAACCACTGGATGGCGCAGCATTCCGGCCTGGCCGCCGACGCCGTGCTCGGTTTCGACTTCTTCGTGCTGTTTCCCGACTTGCTACACAAACGGGTGGACTCCGCCGTCAACCTGGCGCTGCGCGACAACTTCCCTTCGCTGCTGTCGCAAACCCTGAACAAATCGCCGTTCGCGCTGTATGCCAACGCGGCCCTGCGCGGCGAACGCATGCAGCAGGCGGTCGCCATCACGCCGATCGACGTGGCCGGCGCGGCGCGCCATTGCCTGATACAGGTCAGCGACGTCAGCATCGCCGTCGGGCGCGAAAAACTGTTGCGCGAGCAAACCCTGGTGCTGCGTTCGCAAACTTTTTCCGATGGCTTGACGGGAATTGCCAACCGGCGCCATTTCGACATCGCGATTGAAAAGGAATTACGCCGCGCCAAGCGCACCCACGGCGCGCTATCCTTGCTGATGATAGACATCGATTACTTCAAAGCTTATAACGACCATTACGGCCACCAGCAAGGCGACGGCTGCCTGATACGGGTGGCGGCGACGCTGGCGGCGCTATTGCAGCGCCCGGCCGACCTGGTGGCGCGCTATGGCGGCGAGGAATTCGCCGTGATTCTGCCCGACACGGACGCCGCCCAGGCCTGGGAAATGGCCGAAGCGCTACGCGCGGCTGCCAGCGCGCTGCGCATTCCCCACCTGCAAGCCGGCGGCGCCGACCCGCACATCACGGTCAGCATCGGCATCGCCACCCAGCTCATCGAAGCGCCCGTCGAAGTGCCAGCCCTGATCGGCGCCGCCGACCGCGCCCTGTACATGGCCAAGCGCTGTGGCCGCAACCAGGTGATGGCGCAGATTCCGGACTAGGCGGTCGGATGATCTGAGCGATTGGCACGGTCCCTGTCTGTATAATCGATAAAATTGATTAATTAATATCTCTTGTGATGCCATGGCGCTTACAGGGGAATTACAGCAATTTGGAGTCCATATGTCAAAATCGCTCGATTTGCCGGCGCTATTTTCCAGTTTCACCCAAGACACGCGCCTGCTGCGCCTGAGCACCGTGCTGGGCGAGAACAAGCTGCTGGCCGAATGCGTGCGCGGCGAAGAAGGCATCAGCCAGGCTTATGCGTTCACAGTGTCGGCGCTGTCGACCGATGCCGGCATCGCGCTTAAAGCCCTGATCGGCCAGCCCGTCTTGCTGGAATTGCTGACGGTCGGCGCCGACTCGCGGCCCTTCCACGGCCACGTCACGGCCATCGAATTGAACGGCGCCGACGGCGGCTTCGCCCGCTACACGCTCACCATCGCGCCCTGGACCGACTTCCTGGCCCTGGGCCGCGACAGCCGCGTGTTCCAGAATAAAAGCGTGTTCGAGATTCTCGACATCGTGTTTGGCGCCTACCGTGGCCAGGGCAAGCTGGTGCCGGCCTGGCGCTACGATCTGGTCGAGCGCGACCTGTATCCCAAGCGCAG
>JBEONR010000032.1:0-64358 GCA_040544385.1 Oxalobacteraceae bacterium GrIS 1.11 | reverse complement strand
TGTGGAAAAACTGCGAGCGATCGCTCAACACCAGCTTACAGTTCATCCACCTGGCCTTCCTGGCGATGCTGCTCAGGAGATCGTGAACACGTTCTTACAGCAATTGGGTGTTTGCGCCAGCCTATCGGGATGGCGTGGCCCCCTACAAACTGTGGAATTGGCGCATGGCGGCCACCACGGGAACGTGGGCGGGCGGCGGCGGCGGCGTGCCGAACGCGGCTGACTACGCGATGATTGAATTTGCCGATCAAGCCATGAGTACCGGCGCTCCGCTGGTCAAACTGGGTAATGTTACCGGCTGGCTAGGATGGCAAACCCTGAGTCTGAACGGCAACCACACCTCGAAACTGGGCTATCCATGCAATCTCGATAATTGCCAGAAAATGCAAAATGTCACCAGTAACAGTTCCCGCACGACTGCGCCAAACAATGTCGAATATGGTTCCGACGCGCGCGGCGGTTCCAGCGGCGGCCCTTGGGTGCAGAACTTTGAAACGGTGGCGGTGGGCGGCGGCACGGGCTTGAACACGGGCGCGAACCGGGTGGTGGGCGTGACTTCGTATGGCTATGTCAGCACCGATCCGAAGGTGCAGGGCACTTCCATACTCGACAGCCGCTGGATACAATTGTGGACCTTGCTGTGCTCGGTGCCCGGCAATTGTTCCTGATTGCCAAGGCTGGGCGGGCGCAAGCTTGAAGTCGCGCCCGCTCCCCAGCTAGAAATGCATCGGTTCGCCGCGGAAGCTGCGGATGGCGGCGTCGACCATGCCCTCGGCGCTGCCCTGGCGCTGGTATTGGTTGCGCAGGTATTGGGCGTCGCTCCACAGTTTGCTGACATCCGATAAATGCTTGAGGGCGGCGCTGCTGCCGAGTGCCTCGCCATGCGGCTCCATCTTGCGCAGCGTCGTCATGATGTCTTCCCGCAGCGACATGGTTTCATAGGTTTTCGGGTGCGTGATGGCGCCGTCCAAGCCGAAGCGGCAAGCCTGGAAGCGATTGTAGTTGTATACCAGGTAATCGTCTTCGGTCGGGTCCGCTTCGCGCCGCTCCAGCAAGTGGCGGCACAGCGCTTGCAGGTAGGCGGCCAGCGCGGCGGCCCGTTCCACCGTCAGCGGGGTGTCGCAGACACGCAATTCGATGGTGCCGAATTCCGGCTTGGGCCGGATATCCCAGTAAAAATCCTTCATGCTCTTGATGATGCCGGTCTTTTCCATCTTCGCGAAATACTGGTTGGAAAACTCGTCCCAGCTCAGCGTGAATGGCGCCCGCCCGCTCATGGGGAAGGCAAACACGGAATTGAGGCGGGCCGAATCGAACAGAGTGTCGCGGCCTTGCACGAACGGCGAGGAGGCCGACAGCGCGATAAAGTGCGGAATATAGCGGTTCAGGGCATGCAGCAAGAACATCGCATCGTCGCCGGAAGCGCAGCCAATATGCACATGTTGTCCGAAAATCGTGAATTGCTTGGCCAGGTAGCCATAGAGTTCGGAAATTTCCTGGAAGCGGGGTTTGGCGAAAATCTTTTGCGAGGCCCACTGCTGGAACGGATGGGTGCCGCCGCCGCCGATGCCGATGTTGAGCTTGTCGCCGGCCGCCACCAGGGTGTCGCGGATTTCCTGCAATTGCGCCAGGAGGGGCGCGTAACTGGTGTGCACGGTCGAATTAATTTCGATCATCGCTTCCGTGATTTCCGGCGTGACATTGCCGGGGAACGGTTTCTTTTCCAGCAAATGCAGCAAGTCGGGGCTGGCAGGCGTCAAGTCGAAATCCGACAGATTCACCAGTTGTAATTCGAGTTCCACGCCGAAAGTGAGCGCGGCCGATTGGCTAAACGGTTCCAAAGGCATGTCAGCGCTCCTGTTCGTTGTGAGTTTCCTTGGCCCAGATCAGGGCGCGCTGGACGATGATGGGTCCGAGCAATTCCAGCACCAGGATGAAGGCGGTCAGCGCGTTCAATTCATCGGCGAAATTGACGCCGCTATGGCGCGCATGTTCCAGCAGCAAGACCACCGACACGGACACGGGCGTCAGCGCCATGCCGGTCAACACGCCCTTGCGCCAGGAAGTCCCGCTGACATGGGAAAAGGCACCCACGGCGATGATTTTCGTGATGAAGCGTCCGGCGATCATGGCCAGCGCCAGGCCGGCGCCGGCCACCACTTTCGGCCATTCCAGCGTCGAGGCGACAAACACGAACAAGAGCACGGTCAGCAATTCCCCGAGGGCGCCGAAATTGCGCTGGGCCTGGCTGAAGGCGACGCGTCGATGGCGCGCCACCAGGCCGAATGTGAGGGTAGCCAGCAGCGGCGACAGGCGCGTGGTGTAGGTGATGGCCACCAGCAACATTACCGACAGGGCAAAGGCGACGGTGGCGTCTTGCGTCATATTGCCCAGTTGGCGCAGCATTGCCGGCACCACCACGCCAAACACCAGGCCGGCCGCAGCCGAGGCCAGCAGCACCGTGAAACTGCTGGTGGCCGCGTCCAGCAAGTCGCCGGAATTATGAAACATGCGAAAGCCGACGATGACATTGAAGGTAAACACGGCCAGCACGCAATTCAAGGCCGACAAATGCATTACACGCTCGCTGACCTGGCCCGAGCTGCGCTCTTCGTTGATGACGCGCATCACCGTGGCCGGCGACGTCGACATCGACAGCGCCGCCAGCAACAATCCGGTGCTTGACGCGATCTGGAATTCGCGGGCGATAAAATACACGACGGCAAAAGTGCCGATTGATTCGACCAGTCCAGCTACCGCGATCCAGGGATTGTTCGACAACCAGCGCAAATTGATGCGGTAGCCGAGCTCGAACAAGATCAGGCCGAAAGCGACGTCGGCCAGCAGCAACATCGGGCCGCTGCCAGCCTGCGGCAGCACGCCGATCTGGGTCTGGGCCAGCGCGAAGCCGACCGCGCCGTAAAAGCTAATGCGCGGCAAGCCGGTCCAGCGGTGGCCGAATTCGCCCACCACCCAGGCCATCGCGATGGCGAAAGGCCAGGACAGGTCGGACGCAATCGATAAAATACTTTGCATGCACACTCCTCAAAATAAATGGCTGACGGCGACGCGCTAGGCGCCGAGGCAGTTCATGTTGCACTGAGTGCAGCGGCGATTCTACTTGAAGGTCAGGCGCGCACGATACGATAGTTTTGCCGGGCATCAACTACAGCTGGGACGCCGATACTGCCGGCCGCAGCCGGGCCCGTGCGTATCAGGCGGGTCTATTTGCTCAGCAGGCGCATGCCGCGCTCCAAACCTTCTATCGACAGGGGAAACATACGGTTGTTCATCAATTGCTTGATCACGCCAACCGATTGCCGGTATTCCCATGAACCTTCCGGCTCCGGATTGAGCCAGATGAATTTCGGGAAGGCGCTGGTGAAGCGCGCCAGCCAGCTTGAACCGGCCTCCTCGTTGTTGTACTCGACCGAACCGCCCGGCTGCAGGATTTCATACGGGCTCATGGTGGCATCGCCGACGAAGATCAGCTTGGTGTCGGCCGGATACTTGCGCAACACGTCCCAGGTCGGGAAGCGCTCGGCGTTGCGGCGCCGGTTATTTTTCCACAGATAATCGTACACGCAATTATGGAAATAAAAAAACTCCATGTTCTTGAACTCGGTCTTGGCCGCCGAAAACAATTCCTCGGTGCGCTCGATATGGTCGTCCATGGTGCCGCCCACGTCGAGCAGCATCAGCACCTTGATGCGGTTCTTGCGCTCGGGTCGCATCCTGATGTCGAGGAAACCGGCGTTGCTGGCTGTCGCGTGGATGGTGGCGTCGAGCGCCAGCTCGTCTTCCGCGCCTTCGCGCGCGAACTTGCGCAGGCGCCGCAGGGCGACCTTGATATTGCGCGTGCCCAGCTCGCGTTCGGTGTCGTAATCCTTGTAGGCGCGCTGCTCCCACACCTTGACGGCTGTGCGCTTGCCGCCTGCGCCACCGATGCGGATGCCTTCCGGGTTGGTGCCGCCATTGCCGAACGGCGAAGTGCCGCCGCTGCCTATCCATTTGCTGCCGCCTTCGTGGCGCTCTTTTTGTTCCTTGAGCAATTCGTTGAGGCGGTCCATCAACTTGTCGTAGCCAAATTTCTCCAGCTGGGCTTTTTGCTCGTCGGATAGTTCGCGCTCCATGCGCTTGATCAGCCAGTCGAGCGGGATCGCGGCGTTGGTCTCGAAGGCGGCGTGGATGCCCTTGAAATACTGGGCGAAGGCGCGGTCGAATTTATCGAAATGGGCTTCGTCCTTGACCAGGGTCAGGCGCGCCAGGTAATAGAAGTCGTCCATCGACGCGTCGATGATGTTTTGTTGCAGCGCTTCGAGCAGGGTCAGGAATTCCTTGATCGAAACCGGAATCTTGGCATCCTTGAGAGTGAAGAAAAAGTCGATCAGCATCCTGGCCTCGTTACACCCGGGGGAATGGCGCCTGGCCGGGGAATCGGCCAGGCGCCCGGCGGACCGGGGCAGTCATCGCCTGATGCGGGATGATACCGTATCAGGCGCAGCTAATGCTGCCAGCGCCTTGCCTATTTACTGTTGCAGGTAAGTGACGCCATTTGCAATTTCGTTGTAGAGCGCGGTACGGTGAGCTTGGCTTTCGCTCAGCTTGAGTAAATACTCGCCGCGGGAGTCGACATTACCTTTCCCGCTAGCTTGATCGGAACTCATTTTCTGCAACTCTTGCAACATTTCCGTGTAATACAAAGGGCGCTTCATGACGTTCAAGGCGACTTTGTTGAGAAAATCTTCGTTTGTCAGCACGCCCATCTCTTGTGATCCAGCCAACGCTTTAGCGACGTCAGCCAGGGAGGCGCCAGTGTCCATCTTTTGCAGGAACCATCCCAGGCCAGCAAAATCGGGCTGGCGGTTGAACGCGGCATGGTACAGGCGATAGACTTGCGCCGGGCTTTCAGCGGCGCTTTGCAGCGCTGGATTGCCGTCTGTTTGCCATGCATTCCACGCAACAATGAGGCCCGTGAATTGCATGCGTACGGCACCAAAGATATATTGCGTGCCATGTGTGGAATTATCAGTCACAGAGACATAGCTGCCGTGGCCTTGAATGGTGTATTGGTAGGGGTGGCCTGGGAAGGCAGTGACGTTCACCGCTGTATTCCCTATGTTTGCCTGGGAACTCGATATAGCGAGGGATTTCACGCCGGGTCCGGCCTTGAACGGATTGGCCAACTGACTGTTGGCGGCCGGCGCGGCGCCGGCTGCGGCGCCGATGGCGAACAATGCGCTAGCGAGAATGGTATTGCGGAATGACTTCGTCATAAATACTTTCAAATAAATAAAAAACCCACCCTCATAGCAGGGCTTCCAGGGAACGATATGATTGAAAAAATCACCAAAAAAACACACCATTCGACTCATTGCCCGGCAGTGATCTGCACGGACAAGCGGGAGCATGATTTATGATTTATGATTAAGTAATGTTTTCAATATAATATTATGTGCCAAATAGGCATGTAAATGCAATGACAACTTTTATAATTTATTAATTTATTTTTTGCGGCGGTATGCGTTCGACGTTCCGGCGCGTGCAGGGCGCTGGAGGCGGTGATCTCAAGGGGAAGCTGGGGCGTGGGCGATGCTCGGCAACGCTTTTTCTCAGGCATAGGGCAGGTAGTTGATGCCGTTCGCGGTTTCGGGGTAGGGCGCGACGGGGAGATAGTGCCGTTCGCTATTTCCGATTAGAAATCAGCTGGGCGAAACGGCGTTATTCATGCCGGCGGCTTGAGTGCGGGCCCACAATTGGGCGATTTGCCCGAGTTCGCCTATGCTTCAAGAAGAGTGCAACCCCACATTGGCCTTCAGGCGATATGCCAAGTGGGCCTTGATTTCCGGCCATTCGCCGCGCGCGATACTTACATATGGGTATCGCGCACGGTATTGTCGCAGCGCAGCGCATGGTGGCGCAGCACGCCATCGAGCCTGGCGCCGAGGCGCGCGAGCGCCGCTTGCGACGCGAAATTGAAATTATCGGTGCGAAAGCCGACCAGCGCGCAGCCGAGCGTCTCGAAGGCGTGTGTCAGCAGCAGCAATTTGCAAGTGGTGTTGACGTGGCTGCGTTGCCAGCTCTGGGCATACCAGGTGTAACCGATCTCGACACGGTCCAGGGGCGGCACGATATCGTGGTAACTGGTGCTGCCGAGCACGGCGCCGCTGGCCGCGTCGAGCACCGCGAAGGCCAGGCGGCCCGGGCGCATGTCGGCGGCCTTGAAAATATACTGGTCGACTTGCTCCGGTTCCGGCACCGAGGTGACGCGCAGTTTCCACAACTCGCCGTCGAGAGTGGCCGCGCGCAAGCCGTCGGCGTGGTGGGGCGCCAGCGGTTCCAACCGGACCCCGTTCAGGGCCAGCGTCAGGGGCGCGGGCGCCAGCATCAGCGTTTGGTGCGTGCCATGAACATGAGGCGCTCGAACAAATGCACGTCTTGTTCGTTTTTCAGCAGCGCGCCGTGCAGCGGCGGCACGATGGCCTTGGCATCCTGGCTGCGCAAGGCTTCGGCCGGAATGTCTTCGGCCAGCAGCAGTTTGAGCCAGTCGAGAAATTCCGAGGTCGATGGTTTTTTCTTCAAGCCCGGCACCTCGCGCACCTCGTAAAAAGTTTGCAAGGCCTGGGCCAGCAATTCCTTTTTCAGATTCGGATAGTGGACGGCGACGATTTGCTCCATCGTATCCTTGTCCGGGAACTTGATATAGTGGAAGAAGCAGCGCCGCAAGAAGGCGTCTGGCAATTCCTTTTCATTATTGGAGGTGATGATCACCAGCGGGCGGTGCTTGGCCACCACCATTTCGCGCGTTTCGTAGACGTAAAACTCCATCCGGTCCAGTTCGCGCAGCAAATCGTTGGGGAATTCGATGTCGGCCTTGTCGATCTCGTCGATCAAGAGCACCACCGGTTCCGGCGCCGTGAACGCTTGCCACAGCACGCCCTTGACGATGTAATTGTGGATGTCGCGCACGCGCTCGTCGCCCAGTTGCGAATCGCGCAAGCGCGACACGGCGTCGTATTCATACAGCCCCTGCTGGGCCTTGGTGGTCGACTTGATATGCCATTGCATCAGCGGCATGTTCAGCGCCGCCGCCACTTCCTCGGCCAGCATGGTCTTGCCGGTGCCCGGCTCGCCCTTGATCAGCAGCGGGCGCTGCAAGGTCAGCGCGGCGTTCACCGCCAGTTTCAGGTCGGCGGTCGCGACATAGCTGTCACTACCCTGGAATCGGTGGCCTTGGCCTTGATGTGCTTGCATGAGCGTGTCGATTAAAATGAAATTATGCCGAGTATAAGGCAGATTGGCCCCGGCCCGTCCAGAGCGCTGCGCCGGACGAGCATGTCAAATATTCAAAGTGGACTTGCGGGAACGTCTTGGGTTAAAATCGCAGGTTGATAGTGCGAAAATCAATATTTGCACCCGCCGTAGCCCCGATTACCACAGACTGCCACCATGAAAAAAATCTTTGCACTGCTCGTGCTCGCCGGCATGGCCAATGTCGCCGCAGCGGCGGACATCGTTGGAAACGCCAAGGCCGCCCCAGCCAAGGTTGAAATGTGTATCGGTTGCCACGGCATCCCCGGATACAAAGCGACTTTCCCGGAAGTGTTCCAGGTGCCGATGATCGGCGGCCAGTCGGCAAAATATATCGAAAGCGCCTTGAAAGCCTATCAAAAGGGCGACCGCAAGCACCCGACCATGCATGGCATCGCGGCCAGCCTGTCGGAACAAGATATCGCTGACGTTGCGGCTTACTACTCGCAACAATCCACCCAGCCGAAATAAGGGAAAAAAATGAAAAAAATGCTTACTGCCCTGTTTTGCTCCGTGGTGTCGTTCGGCGCTATCGCCGGCGGCAATATCGATGCCGGCAAAACCCTGGTGGAGAAATACAGTTGTGCTACTTGCCACGGCAAGGATTTGAATTCCCCCATCGATCCCAGCTATCCGAAACTGGCCGGCCAGCACAAGGATTACCTGGAACATGCGCTGACCGCCTACAAACGTGGCGACGCGCCCAATGGCCGCAACAACGCCATCATGACGGGCCAGGTCAAGCCTTTGAGCAATCAGGACATCAAGGATTTGGCCGCATATCTGCATAGCTTGCCGAGCAGCCTGGTGATCCATCGCTGAAACAAGCCGGGCGCCGCCATGAAACAAGCCACGTTCGCGTGGCTTTTTTCATGGCGCCTGAATCAGCGCCGGCGCACGCAGTCGAGGTAGGCGTCGCCATCGGGCGGCAAGCCGGCGCGCTGCGAGTTCCAGATCATCTGGCCCAGGCATTCCATGATCTGGTGGTGCGCCGCGTGCGTTGAATCGAAGCGCTGGCTCAGGCTTTGGCAAGCGGCGCGGATGCCGGCCGGGCGGTCGACCGCCACCTGTTCGGCGATCGTCATATGCATCGACAGGTGCAGGAAGGGGTTGGCCTGGCCACCCTCGACCGCATAGTCGCGCGCCAGCGCCGCGTCGACGTCGGCCAGGTCGCTGTCATATTCGGGGTGCAGCAAGATCCAGTCGAGCGCGATGGCTTCGAGCGCACTGAGAATCTCGCTGGCGCGGTGCTTGCGGTGGATCTCGCAAAAAAAGCGCCGCACGTCGTCGGAAGAGGGAGTAAACATCGTCGTATCGCTGAAATGAATGAGCGCCATTGTACCGCGCGCCGAATCTGTATACTCTTTGGACCCCGCAATACCAAGCAAACCGGAGATCACCATGCTCAACGATAGCGCGCTCGACACCCTGTTTTACGCCGCCCGCACCCATAACGGCTGGCTTGAGCGTTCTGTCAGTGATGCCCAGTTGGCGCATTTGTTCGACTTGATGAAATGGGGGCCGACCTCGGCCAACAGTTCGCCGGCGCGCATCGTGTTCGTCAAGTCGGCGCCGGAAAGGGAAAAACTGGCGGCCTGCATGGCGGCGGGCAATGCCGAGAAAGTGGCGCAAGCGCCGGTGACGGCCATCGTCGGCATGGACCTGGAATTCTACGAGAAGTTGCCGCATTTGGCGCCCCATATGGATGCCCGCTCCTGGTTCGCCGGCAAGCAGGCGCTGGCGGAGGCGACCGCCTTTCGCAATGCGTCGTTGCAAGGCGGCTACCTGATCATGGCGGCGCGCGCGCTCGGCCTCGATTGCGGCCCCATGTCGGGTTTCGACGCCGAACGGGTGAACGCCGCGTTTTTCGGCGGCGGCACGGTGCAAGTCAATTTCGTCTGCAGCCTCGGCTATGGCGACGCCGCCAAGGTGCGCCCGCGCGCGCCGCGCCTGTCGTTCGATGAGGCTTGCAAGATTGTGTGAAGGGGGCAAACGGGCGAACCCGTTTGGCCCTATTCTTTTTCCGGCACCAGCAGCGGTGCCTCCAGCTCGCAGGGCAGCGTATCATGCTGGCGCGGCGCATGCGGCTGGCGCAGGTAGCGCGAAGTGTGGCGGTGCGGGGGCGGGGCGCCGTGCACCGGCCAGGTCAGGAAGCGCGATAATTCCTGCAGCGCGCGCTGGTAGACATCGCGCTTGAACTCGATCACGACATCGAGCGGCACCCAATATTCATGCCAGCGCCAGGCGTCGAACTCGGGGTGGTCGGTCAGGCGCAGGTTGACATCGTTATCGCGCGCGCACATGCGCAGCAGGAACCAAATCTGCTTTTGACCGCGATAGTGGCCGCGAATCTCGCGCTTGATGAAATGGTCCGGCACTTCATAACGCAACCAGTCGCGCGTGCGGCCGATGATCTTGACATGCTCTTGCCGTAATCCTATCTCTTCTTCCAATTCGCGAAACATGGCCTGTTCGGGTGTTTCGCCATACTTGATGCCCCCTTGTGGAAATTGCCAAGAGTGCTCGCGCACCCGTTTTCCCCACCACACCTCATTCTGGGCGTTTAGCAGGATGATGCCGACGTTGGGCCGGAACCCTTCACGATCGAGCATAGTGCACCTCAAACTTTCTGCGGCCGAGCGTCCTTTTTACATTTTTGCCCACAACTCCGCGCGCCGAGCCTGTTTTCGGGGTAAGAAAACTGTCGGAATTGCACCAATTGCACGCATTTTTATAAAGTATGGACGCATCAGCCAGCTAATCCTTTAAAATTAGGTTGATTATAACCCTCTCTTTTTAAAAAGAATTCACCGTTATGCGCGCCTCCCGTTTTTTTATTTCAACGCTCAAAGAAGCCCCCTCCGACGCCGAAATCGTCAGCCACCAGTTGATGATGCGCGCCGGCATGATCAAACGCCTCGGTTCGGGCATTTATACCTATATGCCGATGGGCCTGCGCGTGATCCGCAAGGTCGAAGCCATCGTGCGCGAGGAGATGAACAATGCCGCCGCGATCGAATTGCTGATGCCCCTGGTGCAGCCGGCCGAACTATGGCAAGAGACTGGCCGCTGGGACAAGATGGGTCCGGAACTGATGCGCGTGAAAGACCGCCACGGTCGCGAATACGCGATCCAGCCGACCTCGGAAGAAGTGATCACCGACGTGGTGCGCACCGAAATCAAGTCTTACCGCCAGTTGCCGCTCAATTTTTACCATATCCAGACCAAGTTCCGCGATGAGCGCCGGCCCCGTTTCGGCTTGATGCGCGGGCGCGAATTCACCATGAAGGATGCGTATTCCTTCGACCGCGACCTGGCCGGCATGCAACAGTCTTACCAAGTCATGTTCGACGCCTATGTCAAGATCTTCACCCGCTTCGGCTTGAAGTTCCGCGCGGTGGCGGCCGACAATGGCGCCATCGGCGGTTCCGGCTCGCATGAATTCCACGTCATCGCCAGCACCGGTGAAGACGCGCTGGTGTATTGCCCCGACTCCGATTACGCGGCCAATATGGAAGCGGCCGAAGCCTTGCCGGTGACGGCCAGCCGCGCCGCGCCGGCGCAAGCCTTGCTCAAGACCGCCACGCCCGACATGGTCAAGTGCGAAACCGTGGCGGCGATGCTGGGCTTGCCGCTTGAGCGCACCGTGAAAACCATCGCCCTGACGGTGGAAACGGAGACCGCCGGCAAGGTCGCGAAACAATACTGGATGCTGCTGCTGCGGGGCGACCATGAATTGAATGAAGTCAAGGTGGCCAAGATCGCCGGCCTGGCGGGACACCGTTTCTCGACCGAAGCGGAATTGCTGGAAGTGTATGGCTGCGTGCCCGGTTATCTCGGCCCGATCAATACCACGGCGCCCGTCACCGTGGTTGCCGACCGCACGGTCGCCAATATGAGCGATTTCGTGTGTGGCGCCAATACTGCCGGCTACCATTTCACGGGCGCCAACTGGGGCCGCGACGTGGCCGAGCCGGCCCTGGTGGCGGACTTGCGCAATGTCGTCGAAGGCGACGCCTCGCCCGACGGCAAGGGCGTGCTGACGATCGAGCGCGGCATCGAAGTGGGTCATGTGTTCCAGCTCGGCACCGCTTATTCGGAAAGCATGAAGGCCAGCTTCCTGGACGAGAATGGCAAGCCGGCGCCGCTGCAAATGGGTTGCTACGGCATCGGCGTGACGCGCATCCTGGGCGCCGCCATCGAACAGAATTTCGATGACAAGGGCATCATCTGGCCGACCGCGATCGCGCCGTTCGAGCTGGTCTTGTGCCCGATGAGCTACGACCGCAGCGAATTGGTCAAGCAAGAAACCGACAAATTGTATGCGGCCATGCTGGCGGCCGGGATCGACGTCATCATCGACGACCGCGGCTTGCGGCCGGGCGCCATGTTTGCCGACTGGGAATTGATTGGCGTGCCGCACCGTATCGTGATCGGCGAGCGCGGCCTCAAGGAAGGCAATCTGGAATACCAGGGCCGCCGCGACGCCGAGGCGACTGCCGTGGCGCTGGCCGACATGGTCGGCTTCCTCCAAGGCAAAATGGCGCGGTGAAGCTGTCTTCCTTCACGCGGACCGTGGCCCTGCTGCTAGCCTTGTTGGCTGGCGCCGCCCCGGCCCGGGCCGGTAATCAAAAAGAAGAGGCGCTGGCCGATGCCGTGCGGCTGGCGCTGTCGAGCGCGATCAAGGACGAGCGGCCGCCGCAGCAGAAATTCAGCGACCAGAGCGAACGCCAGCGTTACCAGAATTGGCTGGGACAAATGTCGGAGCGCTTGCAGCGCAAGTTGCCGGATGGCCAGGTGCGCACCGAATTCCTGGAAGCGGCCTGGTACGAGGCACGCCGCGCCGGCCTCGATCCCGGCATGGTGCTGGGCTTGATCCAGGTCGAATCGGCGTATCGCAAGTATGCCGTGTCGATGGTGGGCGCGCGCGGCTATATGCAAGTGATGCCATTCTGGACCAAGGTGATCGGCGACAGCGACCGCAGCAAGCTGTTCCACATGCAAACCAATTTGCGCTATGGTTGCGCGATCTTGCGCATGTACCTCGACATGGAGGGCGGCAATCTATACCTGGCGCTGGGCCGCTACAATGGCAGCCGCGGCAAGCCGGAGTATCCGAATGCCGTGCTGTCGGCGTGGAAGCGCTGGCAACTCCAGCCGGCCATGTGAGCCGGGGCCGGACCCGTCGGGTCCGGCAATTTCCTTTGATTCAAACCAAACAGACCCCATGTACTTCGACCCGCTCCAGATCGACGCGCAAAGCTGCTATCACTTGCTGGTGGGGGCGGTGGTGCCGCGCCCGATCGCCTGGATCAGCACCATCGGCGCCGATGGCGTCGCCAACCTGGCCCCCTATTCCTTCTTTACGGTGGCCAGTTGCGCGCCGCCCGTGCTGTGCGTGACCGAAGTCAAGCCGCGCCACCGCCCGGCCAAGGATACCCTGAGCAATCTGCGCTCCGGCAGCGATTGCGTGGTCAATATCGTCAGCGCCGCGCTGGCCGAGACGATGAACGCCACCTGCGCCGATTATGCGCCGCAAGTGAGCGAATTTGCCGCGCTCGGCGTGGCAGCGGCCGCCAGCTTGCATGTCCGCGCGGCCGGGGTTGCGGCCGCGCTGGTGCGCTTCGAGTGCACCTTGCGCGACATCGTGACAATTTCCCCGCTGCCCACTGGCGGCACGCTGATGTTGCTGGACGTGGTAGCCATCTATGTCAACGAGCACGTGATGGTCGACGGCAAAATCTCGCCGGCGCGACTCGATGCGATCGGCAAGCTGGGCGGCGACTGGTATAGCAATACGCGCGAACGGTTCGCGCTGCCAAGGCCGACGCTGGCATCAGAATCCCTAAAGTAATGAACCATGAACGAATCCCATCCATGAACAAGAAACGCATTCCCATCGCCGTCGAAAGCGCGCCGCCGGCATTGCCGGCGGGCGAATTTTCCGTCTGGCTGGCCGCAACGCGCAAGGCCCAGCAAGTGAAAGACCTGGGCGCCGACGTGCCTTGCGGCGCATGCAACGCCTGTTGCCGCGCCGCGTATTTCATCCATATCAAGCCGGAAGAAAGCCAGGCCTTGAAGCGCATACCGAAGGCGCTCTTGTTTGCCGCGCCTGGCTTGCCGAAAGGCAATGTCTTGATGGGTTACAACGAGAAGGGCGAATGTCCGATGCTGGTCGAGGGGCAATGTTCGATTTACGCGCATCGCCCGCAAACCTGCCGCGACTATGATTGCCGGATTCATGCGGCGACCGGCATCGCCCTCGATGGCGCCGAGCAAGCCTTGATCGCCGCGCGCGTGCGCAGTTGGCAGTTTTCCTATCCGCAAGAGACGGACCGCAAGCAATATGCGGCAGTGCGCGCCGCCGCCACCTTCTTGCGCGAGCACAAGGATTGTTTTCCGGCCAAAACCTTGCCAGGCAATCCGGCCGAACTGGCGATCCTGGCGATCAAGGTGTACCAGGCATTTTGCGGCGCGGATCAGGCCGCAACGCGCGCCGATGCCGACATCGCCAGGGCCGTCATGGAAACGTTTGCACAATTCGAAGCCGGGCAAGGGCACTGATGCACGGCCAAAAAAAATGCCCCGATCGCGCTGGCGAAGGGGGCATTTCCGGTGGGCTGCTGGAGCCGACCGCGATTATTTCAAATGATCGGAGATGAGCTTTGTCATTTCAAACATGGAAACTTGGGCTTTGCCACCGAAAACAGCTTTCAGCTTGTCATCGGCATTGATCATGCGGCGGTTGGCCGGATCTTGCAGGTCGAGTTTTTTGATGTAATCCCACACTTTTTTGGTTACTTCGGTACGCGGCAATGGCTCTGCGCCGACGACGGCGGCCAGGACTGCGGACGGTGTCATCGCTTTCATGAACGCTGCGTTCGGCTTGCGTGGAGCGGCCGGCGCGGCCGCTTTTTTCACTGCAGGCTTTGCTGCCGCTTTTGCTGGTGCTGCTTTTTTGACTGCTGCAGGTGTGGCTGCCGCAGCTGGTTTAGCTGGCGCTGCTACTGGGGTTTTTTTGGCTGTTGCCATCTTCGAGCCTCCTTAACGAACACATGGGAAATTGCGCAATTGATCGCACGGCTAATATTGGTGGGGTTTTACCGAGTATGCAAGTGTTTTTCACGTTTTAGCTCGGAAAACACGCCAAAATCAGCCTGCTTGCTTGCCCTTGCACCGCTTCAGGGCGCCACTGGCAATTTTCGCCTGAAAACAGGACTTCCCCGGGGCTGGCGCCCCTGGCGCCGCGCCGCGCACCCCGGCTCTTTTTAGCGCATGCCAGGCATCATGCCTTTCATGCTGCGCATCATCTTCATCATGCCGCCGCCCGATAGTTTTTTCATCATCGTTTGCATTTGCTCGAACTGGGTCAGCATGCGGTTTACTTCCTGCACCTGGACCCCGGCGCCGCTGGCGATGCGGCGTTTGCGGGTGGCCTTGATCAATTCCGGCTTGGCCCGTTCCTGCGGCGTCATCGAATCGATGATGCCGACCATGCGCCGCACTTGCTTGTCAGCCTGGTCCATGTTCTTGCCGCCGGCCGCTTGCTGGAATTGGGCCGGCAATTTGTCGACCAGGCTGGCCATGCCGCCCATTTTTTTCATCTGGCCCAATTGCGACTTGAAATCGTTCATGTCGAACTTGCCGCCGACCTTGATTTTTTGCGCCAGATCGGCCGCCGCCTTGACGTCGACACCCTTGCGCGCTTCCTCGACCAGGGCCAGGATATCGCCCATGCCGAGGATGCGGTTGGCCATGCGGGTCGGGTCGAATGCTTCCAGGCCATCGAGTTTCTCGGATACGCCGGCAAACTTGATCGGCTTGCCCGTGATGTGGCGCACCGATAGCGCGGCGCCGCCGCGGGCGTCGCCGTCGAGCTTGGTGAGCACGATGCCGGTCAGCGGCAGCGCGTCGTTGAAGGCCTTGGCCGTGTTGATCGCATCCTGGCCCAGCATGGCATCGACCACGAACAGGGTTTCGATCGGCTTGACGGCCGCGTGCACGGCGGCAATCTCGCGCATCATTTCTTCATCGATACCGAGGCGGCCGGCGGTGTCGATGATCAAGACATCGTGATAGTGCTTCTTGGCCCAGTCGAGTGCAGCCAGCGCGATATCGACCGGCTTGTCGCTGGCCGACGAGGGGAAGAAGTCGGCGCCGACCTGGGCCGTGACCGATTCCAGCTGGGCGATCGCGGCCGGGCGGTAAACGTCGGCCGAGACGGTCAAGACTTTCTTCTTCTTTTCTTCGCGCAAGTATTTCGCCAGCTTGCCGACGGTGGTGGTCTTGCCGACCCCTTGCAGGCCGGCCATCAGAATGATAGCCGGAGGCTGGCAGGCAAAGCTCAGCTGCGACGCTTCCGGTCCCAGGTCGGCGCCCATGATGGCGGCCAGCTCGCGCTGCACCACGCCGACCAGGGCCTGGCCCGGCGTGAGCGAGGACAGCACGTCCTCGCCCATGGATTTTTCCTTGACCTTGGCGATGAATTCGCGCACGGCGGGCAGGGCAACGTCGGCCTCGAGTAGCGCCAGGCGCACTTCGCGCAACATGTCGCTCGTGTTGGCTTCGGTCAGGCGCGCCTCGCCGCGCATGGTCTTGACGACTTTGGCAAGCCGCTGGGTAAGATTATCTAGCATGATGGACCTGGAAATAGCTTGGAAGGGACGGCGCAAGGCCGGACGATGGTCGTCATTTTACCCCATGCCTAGCCGGGATAGCGTTGCCGCCCGATCCGGGCGGGAAAATGCGTCCTTGGCGTTGCGGGTCGAAAAATTTGTCGGTCGCAATCGGCAACGCTACACTGGCGCCTTGAACCGCCGGCACGCCGGCTTTGACACGGGACGTGCATGAAAATTGTTTTCGCTTTGCTGCTGCTGGCCCTGGGCGATGGTGCGCGGGCCGCCAATGTCAGCATGGCTTTTGGCGACAATTTGCCGCCGTATATCATGATGCGCAGCCATTCCGGGATTGAAATCGATGTGGTGCGGGAAGCGCTGGCCTATCGCGGCCATGTGCTGCTGCCGCTCTATGTGCCGATGGGGCGCATTCCGCTCACCTTCATTGGCGGGCAGGTCGATGCGATCATGCTCGATGTGGGCGAAGACATGGGGCCGCACGGTGGCCATTACGGCAAACCGCCCGTGCTGTACGATAATTATCTGTACACCTTGAAACGGCGTCATTTGCGTATCAAGCAGCCGGCTGACTTGAAGGGTTTGAACGTGATGGCCTTTGTCGGCGCGGCCAAGCGTTACCCCGATTGCCTGCAGGCGCTCAGCCATACGCCAGACTATTCGGAACGCAACAATCAGGCGGTCCAGCCGCTGTTGCTGGCGCTGGGGCGCTATGATGCGGTGCTCAGCGACCGCAGCATTTTCCAGTATTACATGTTGCAACAGCAAAAAGCCGATCCGCGTTTCGTCGCGCCCGAGCTCGACGAGCATGCGCTGGCGCCGGCCGATACGCACGCTTACCGGCCCGTGTTCCGCGACCCCGCCATTCGCGACGATTTCAACGCCGGCCTGGACCAGTTGCGCAAGAGCGGCCGTTACCTTGCCATTTACAAGCAATACCTGAAGCGCTGAGATCGATTCAAATTCGCCATTGCAGCGCTTCGGCCCGGATGGTTTTTCAATATGGGAAAAATTCTCGCGCTGGATACGATACGCTAAAAAACGCCCCGCAACTCGCGCCTGGCTTCCCGTCAAGCGTCGCATTGCCGCCACCAGGAACGGCCTCTGGCCGTCGCCGATTGGGCTTTGCCACGTTTTGGGCAGCGGCGTATGGGCACGATGGTGTAAACTTAAGCCATGCAGACTTATTTTTTTATCGCCGCCGCCTTGTCTTACGCCGTGTGCGCCGCTCTTCCTTCCCACCGGGCCAAGCTGGTCGCCATCGTCACCGGCCTGGCCTGGCTGTTGCATGGTGCCACGCTGGGCTTTGATTTGCTGGCGCCGGGCAGCTTGCGCATCGGTTTCGCCGCCATGCTGTCGGCCGCGCTGTGGGTATCGGTGGGCGCCTACTGGATCGAAAACCGCAATTTCAGCCTGGACGGCTTGCGCCGCCTGGTAATGCCGTGCGCCGCCGCCGCCGTCGTGCTGGCCTGGATCTTTCCCGGCAGCGCGGTGCAACTGGAAGGCAAGTCGCCCGTGTTCGGCTGGCATATCGCGGTCGCGGTCCTGGCCTACAGCACCTTGACGATCGCTGCCTTCCATGCGGTGCTGATGGCCTTGCAAGAGTCGCGCCTGCACACGCGCGGCGAGCGCGGCGGTTTCCTGGGCGCCGCGCTGGACCAGTTGCCGGCGCTGTTGACGATGGAAAAGCTGCTGTTCCGCATGATACGCTTCGGTTTCATTCTGCTGAGCTTGACGGTCTTGTCCGGCATTGTGTTTTCCGAAGAATTGTTCGGCAAGGCCCTGAAATGGGATCACAAGTCGGTATTTACCCTGCTGTCCTGGCTGCTGTTCGCGGCGTTGCTGGCGGGACGGCGTTTCCGAGGCTGGCGCGGCAAGACCGCGCTCAGCTTCACCCTGGCCGGTTTCGCGACCTTGTTGCTGGCCTATGTCGGCAGCCGTTTTGTACTTGAAGTGGTATTGCACCGGGGATTGGCATGACACGTATCTTATTTTGGCTGGCGCTGGTGTTCCTGGTGCTGATGGCCATCCGCAGCAAACTCAGGGGGGCGCCGGGACCGGGGCCTGGAGCGGCGGCCGCGCCGCGCCGCACCGCGACCTTGCCGGATGCCGAGAGCATGCTGTGCTGCGCCCAATGCGGCGTGTATTATCCGGCCTCGGAGACGGTGCAGGCGCGTGGCCGCGAGTATTGCAGCCAGGCCCACGCCAGCTTTCCCTGAGTCGTGATGACGAGCTTGCCGGTCGAGCCGCGCGACACCTTTTGGCGCTCGCTGCAAACGCTGAACGCGACGCGCATCGTGATTGCGATCGTGCTGCTGGCCTACCTGATCGCGGGCGGCAATGGCTGGTATGGTACCGGTCAGTTCACCTTCCGCAAGATTTGCGCGGTCTACCTCTTGCTGGCGGCCGGCTTCGCGCTGCTGACGGTGTATTGGCGCTACCGCTTCCTGGCGCAATTACTGACCCAGTTGGCTGTCGACGTGATCGTGATTTCCATGCTTTACGTGGATGCCGGCGGGGTGCGCAGCGGACTGGCGATCCTGTACCTGTTTCCGCTGGCCGGCTCGGCCATTTTGGCGCCGCTGGTGCTGGCGCTGTTTGCGGCGGCCCTGGTGACGCTGTTCATGCTGGCCGAGAGTACGTATCAGATTTTTATGATGGCAAGCGACCGCGCCGTGCTGCAAGCCGGTTTGTATGGCGCCACGTTTTTCGCCGTGGTGCTGGTGGTGAGCCGGATGGCGGCCAAGCTGATCGGCCAGGAAGAATTGGCGACCCAGCGCGGCAAGGCGCTGGCGATCCAGCAAGCCATCAACCGCCTGGTGATCGCCGACATGGGCGACGGGATACTGGTGGTCGGGCGCGACGGCCTGGTCTTCACCGGCAATCCGGCCGCGCAGCAAATGCTCGGCCTGGCGGGACTGGAATTGAACTTCAGGCTGGCCGATACGGCGCCGCTGCAGCCGATCGCCATTGCCTATGCCGACTGGATCGTGCATCCGACCCACAGCACCGTGTTCGTCACCATCAAGCCTTATAACGATGTCGCCCCGCAGGGGACGACGCTGGCCTGGAGCGGGCGCCGCGAATTGCCCGCGCACTTGCAACTGCGCTTCGCCACGGCGGACACGGCCGGCCTGGAAGCCGAGCGCAGCGTGATCTTCCTGCAAGATGTGACGGCGATTGAAAATCAGGCCCAGCAATTGAAGCTGGCCTCGATGGGACGGCTCACGGCCAGCATCGCCCACGAGGTGCGCAACCCGCTGTCGGCGATCGGCCACGCAACCGCCTTGCTGAGCGAGGATTTGAGCGAGCCGGTGCATCTGCGTCTGCTCAAGATCGTCGCCGACAATGTGGCGCGCGTGAACCGCATGGTGGAAGATATCTTGCAACTGTCGCGCAAAGTCCAGGTGCACGAACATGCGCTGGCGTTGGGGCCGTTTCTCGATGAGCTCAAGACGGAATTCCAGGAAACCCATGCCATGCCGGACGGCGTGTTGCGCTTCGACCCGGTCGGTGCAGCGGCGGTGCGCTACGACCCGCTGCATTTGCGCGAAGTCTTGCTCAATCTGCTCAACAATGCAGTGCGCTACGCCAGCGGCGCAGCCGGCAGCATTCATGTTTTCATCAGCAGCGGCCAGGGCCGGCGCATGGAATTGCATGTGCATGACGACGGCCCCGGCATTTCGCCCGAAGTGCGGGCCCATTTGTTCGAGCCGTTTTATACCACGTCAAGCAAGGGCACCGGGCTGGGCTTGTATCTGGCGCGCGAACTGTGCTTGAATAATGGCGCGCTGCTCGACTATGAATACCATTTCGCCGACGGCTGCGACGCCGCCAGCGGCCACCATGCCAGCGGCAGGTTTGTGATCACCTTTGCCGCGCCCCTATGAATTGCCCGGGCAACAGAAAGGCTGTCTTATGAGTTCTCCCCGTGTCCTCGTCGTCGACGATGAAGCCGACTTGCGCGAATTGTTGGAAATCACCCTGCTAAAGATGGGGCTCGATGTCGACAGCGCCGAAAATCTGGCCCAGGCCCGGGCTTTCTTGCTGCAAAACGAATACGCGCTGGTGCTGACCGATATGCGCCTGCCCGACGGCCTGGGCCTGGAATTGGTGCGCGAAGTGGCGGCCGCCCACAAGAACACCCCGATCGCCGTGGTGACCGCCTTTGGCAGCACCGATAACGCGGTGGTCGCGCTCAAGGCCGGCGCCTTCGATTATGTTTCCAAACCGGTGGTGCTGGACCAGTTGCGCCTGCTGGTCCAGTCGGCGCTGGGCTTGAACGCGCCGGGCCGTCGCCAGGCGACCAACGCGCCGGCCACGGCCAGCCGCCTGAAAGGGGAGTCGGCCGTGGTGCAAGCGCTGCGCGCCCAGATCGCGCGCCTGGCCCGCTCGATGGCGCCGATTGCCATCACCGGCGAGTCCGGCAGCGGCAAGGAATTGGCCGCGCGCGAAATCCACGCCCAGAGCGCGCGCGCCGACCAGCCCTTCATTGCCGTCAATTGCGGGGCGATTCCGGAAGCGCTGATGGAAGCCGAATTCTTTGGCTACCGCAAGGGCGCCTTCACCGGCGCCACTGACGAGCGCGACGGCTTCTTCCAGGCCGCCAACGGTGGCACCCTGATGCTCGACGAGGTGGCCGACTTGCCGCTGGCGATGCAAGTGAAGTTGCTGCGCGCGATACAGGAAAGGCGGGTGCGCAAGATCGGCGCCACCGTCGAGGAAGCGGTGGACGTGCGCATTATCAGCGCCACCCACCAGAACCTGGCCGAGTGCGTCACGTCCGGGCGCTTCCGGCAAGATTTGTTTTACCGCTTGAATGTGATCGAACTGGGCTTGCCGCCCTTGCGCGAGCGCCTCGATGACCTGGAAGTGTTGACCGACACCATCTTGCAGCGTTTCAGCGTGGCCGGCCAGAGCGCGGTACTGGGACCGCAAGTGCTGGCGGCGCTGCGTGCCTATTCCTTTCCGGGCAATGTGCGCGAGCTGGAAAACATCCTGGAACGGGCGCTGGCCTTTGCCGACGATGGCGTGATCGAAGTGGGTGACCTGGCCCTGAAGGGGGAGCGCATCGGCGCCGCCGCACCCCCGCCGCCGCCCATACCGACGGTGGCGGCAGTGGCGACGGCGGCGCCGCTCAGCGCGCCGGCGGCAGCCTTCGCCTTCGCCGCGCCCCTGGACGACGCGGCCCTGCCGGCCTGTTTGCCCGAGTATCTGAGTCAAATCGAGCGCGACATCATCTTGCGCGCGCTGGCGCAAACCCAGTTCAACCGGACCCAGGCCGCGCAACTGCTGGGCATCAGTTTCCGCCAGTTGCGCTACCAGATGCAGAAATTGAATATCCAGGAACCGGAGGATTGATGCGGCAATTGAGCGTGGGCCAGGATGGCTGGTGTCGCAACGTCAGCCGCTATGAGAGTTCCCATCGCGACGCGCGTCCGAGCGGCACCGAGATCGACTTGTTGGTGATCCATAACGTCAGCCTGCCGGCGGGCCGCTTCGGCGGGCCGCATGTGTCGGACTTGTTTACCGGCCGATTGGATTATAATGCCGATCCTTCCTTCGCCAGCTTGCGCGGCTTGAAGGTGTCGGCCCATTTCCTGGTCCGGCGCGACGGGCAGATGATCCAGTATGTGTCGGCCAACGAGCGCGCCTGGCACGCGGGCGTGTCGGAATTCCAAGGCCGGCAGCAATGCAATGGTTTTTCCATCGGCATCGAAATGGAAGGCACGGACTTGGTGGCGTTCATGCCGGCGCAATATGCGGCGCTGGCG
This sequence comes from Oxalobacteraceae bacterium GrIS 1.11, assembly GCA_040544385.1. GTDB lineage: Bacteria > Pseudomonadota > Gammaproteobacteria > Burkholderiales > Burkholderiaceae_D > Janthinobacterium. The sequence continues at coordinate 42,640 of JBEONR010000032.1, read as the reverse complement.
CGCTTGACGGCAGCCCTTCAGCAACGTTATCGGCTGGCCGAGGTGTGCGGCCATGAACACATCGCACCCGGCCGCAAGACCGATCCGGGCCCCTGTTTCGACTGGAACCTTTATAAAAAAATACTGGACGAAACGCTGGCGCGCGAGGCTACGTTAGTGCTCACTCACCGGGTATTGCGCTTCCCGTCCATGCTCTGAAAAGTCAATCGAAATTGATGGAAAAATGCAAAAATTTACTGTTCGCGGGCGCTTGAAAACTATTGCGCCCGTACCCGATGGGTACTACAATTAGTGCATACCTTAAAGATTTTTACTATATGTAGTGCCATCTCAGACATTTCCTTAAAACTGTTCAAAGCTGATTAGCCTTCTTGAGCCGGCTTGGAACTGACGCCATTCATCCTCGCAGCATCGGTGTCGCGCCAAAGCCAGACATGGACTTGGTCGCTGGTCTTTTTTAATCATGTTTTCTGACGAATCCTCATCTCATCGAGCGTTCTAACTCAATCACACACGCGGCAGCAATTGCGGGCCGTTTCTGGGAGCTTCAATGCAATCATCACTAGACATTTCCATCAATCCAACGTCAGCAGCGGCATCGAACAGCGGCCTGGCCAATTCCGGCGTCGCCCTGGGCGATTACCGCATCTTGCGCCGCAACGGCGCGGTGGTGGCGTTCGAGCCGTCGAAAATTGCGCTTGCCATGACCAAGGCTTTCCTGGCGGTCAGCGGCGGCCAGGGCGCCGCCTCGGCCCGCGTGCGCGAATTGGTGGAGCAGTTGACCGGCGGCGTGGTCGCGGCCTTGGTGCGGCGCCAGCCCGGCGGCGGCACCTTCCATATCGAAGATGTCCAGGACCAGGTTGAATTGGCGCTGATGCGCTCGGGCGAACACGATGTCGCGCGCGCCTATGTCTTGTACCGCGCCAAGCACATGGAAGAGCGCCGCCTGCAAAGCCAGGCCAGCGCCGGCAGCGCCGCCGCGCCGCAATTGCATGTCACCGAAAACGGCGTGCGCCGCGCGCTCGACATGAACCAGGTGCGTGACTTGATCGACGCCGCCTGCGTGGGCCTGGAAAAGCATGTCGACGCGGCGGCGATTCTGTCGGAAACCGTGAAGAACCTGTACGATGGCGTGCCGGTCGAGGAATTGCACAAGTCGGCCATTCTGGCCGCGCGCGCGCTGATGGAAAAAGACCCGGCCTACAGCCAGGTCACGGCCCGCATCTTGCTGCACACGGTGCGCAAGGAAGTGTTTTGCAAGGAAGTGCCGCAAGCGGGCGCCGCCGCCCATTATGTCGACTACTTCCCGGCCTATATCGCCAAGGGTATCGCGGCTGAATTGCTCGACCCGCGCCTGGCCGAATTCGACCTGGCCCGCCTGGCCAAGGCCCTGGTTGCCGACCGCGACTTGCAATTCGGTTACATCGGTTTGCAAACCCTGTATGACCGCTATTTCCTGCACATCAATGAAGTGCGCATCGAGATGCCGCAAGCGTTTTATATGCGCGTCGCGATGGGCTTGTCGCTCAACGAGAGCGACCGCGAAGCGCGCGCCATCGAATTCTACAATCTGCTGTCTTCGTTCGACTTCATGAGCTCGACGCCGACCCTGTTCAACTCGGGCACCCGCCGTTCGCAACTGTCGTCGTGCTACCTGACCACCGTCTCGGACGACCTGGAAGGCATTTACGACGCGATCAAGGAAAACGCCCTGCTGGCCAAGTTTGCCGGCGGCCTGGGCAACGACTGGACCCCGGTGCGCGCGCTGGGGGCGCACATCAAGGGCACCAATGGCAAGTCGCAAGGCGTGGTGCCATTCCTGAAAGTGGTCAACGATACGGCCGTCGCGGTCAACCAGGGCGGCAAGCGCAAGGGCGCCGTGTGCGCCTACCTGGAAACCTGGCACATGGATATCGAGGAATTCCTCGACCTGCGCAAGAATACCGGCGACGACCGCCGCCGCACCCACGACATGAACACGGCCAACTGGATTCCCGACCTGTTCATGAAGCGCGTGATGGAAAAAGGCGACTGGACCCTGTTCTCGCCGAGCGAAGCGCCGGACTTGCACGACAAGGTCGGCAAGGCCTTTGAACTGGCTTACACCGGCTATGAAGCGAAAGCGGCGGCCGGCGAAATCCGCGTGTTCAAGAAAATCGCGGCGCTCGACTTGTGGCGCAAGATGCTGTCGATGCTGTTTGAAACGGGCCACCCATGGATCACCTTCAAGGATCCTTGCAATATTCGCAGCCCGCAATCGCACGTCGGCGTGGTCCACAGCTCGAACCTGTGCACCGAAATCACGCTCAACACCAATGAAAGCGAAATCGCGGTCTGCAACCTCGGTTCGGTGAACATGCCGGCCCATATGAAGGACGGCAAATTCGACCACGTCAAGCTGCAAAAAACCGTGCGCACCGCGATGCGCATGCTCGATAACGTGATCGACATCAATTACTACGCCGTCGAAAAAGCGCGCACCTCGAACATGCGCCACCGTCCGGTCGGCATGGGCATCATGGGTTTCCAGGATTGCCTGCACATGATGCGGGTGCCGTTCGCCTCGGACGCGGCGGTCAGCTTCGCCGACACCTCGATGGAAGCGGTCTGCTATTACGCCTATCTGGCGTCGACCGAACTGGCGGAAGAACGCGGCCACTACAGCTCGTACAAGGGCTCGCTGTGGGAGCGCGGCATCTTGCCGCAAGATTCGGTCAAGCTGCTGGCCGAAGAGCGCGGCGGATACCTGGAAGTGGATGGCTCGTCGGCGATGGATTGGAGTCTGGTCCGTTCGCGCATCCAGCAATTCGGCATGCGCAATTCGAATTGCGTCGCGATCGCACCGACCGCCACCATTTCGAATATCATCGGGGTGTCCGCCTGCATCGAACCGACTTACCAGAATCTGTATGTGAAATCGAATCTGTCGGGCGAATTTACCGAGATCAACGCTTACCTGGTGCGCGACTTGAAGGCGCGCGGCCTGTGGGATGAGGTCATGATTTCCGACTTGAAATACTTCGACGGCAGCCTGGTCAAGATCGACCGCATCCCGCAAGACTTGCGCGAGCTGTACGCCACCGCCTTCGAAGTGTCGCCGACCTGGCTGGTGGAGGCGGCGTCGCGGCGCCAGAAGTGGATCGACCAGGCCCAGTCGCTGAACATTTACATGGCTGGCGCGTCCGGCAAGAAGCTCGACGAAACATACAAGCTGGCCTGGTTGCGCGGCTTGAAAACCACGTATTACCTGCGCACCATCGCTGCCACGCACATGGAAAAATCGACTTCCAAGACCGGCGCGCTGAACGCGGTCGCGGTCGACGGCGGCATGTCGGCCAGCGCCCGGGCGGCGCAAGCGGCGAGCGCACTGGTGGCGGTGGCCGACGTGGATGGCGAAGCCTGCTATCTGCGCCCAGGCGACGACGGTTTCGAGGAATGCGAAGCCTGCCAATAAGCGATATGCGCCTGAATTGAGCTTGAACCGTCCGGCAGCGCCGGGCGGTCTTTTACAGAAATACCCGCCGGCCCTAGACCGGCATAGAAAGGAAGTACACCATGTTGTCCTGGGATGATGAAGTCTCGCCGGCCGCCGCGCCGCACCAACAGCCGTTGGGTCATGTCGAATTGAAGCAAGCTGCTACGCCGGCCGACGCCGCGCCGGTCGATGCCGAGCTGGTCGCCAAGCGCGTCAACGCGGACGACAAGCGCATCATCAACGGCAAGACCGACGTCAACCAGTTGGTGCCGTTCAAGTACAAATGGGCTTGGGACAAATACCTGGCCGGCTGCGCCAACCACTGGATGCCGCAGGAAGTGAACATGCAGCGCGACATCGAGCTGTGGAAGAATCCGAACGGTTTGACCGACGACGAGCGCCGCCTGGTCAAACGCAACCTGGGCTTTTTCGTGACCGCCGATTCGCTGGCCGCCAATAACATCGTGCTGGGCACCTATCGCCACATCACGGCGCCGGAATGCCGCCAGTACCTGTTGCGCCAGGCGTTCGAGGAAGCCATCCACACCCACGCCTACCAGTACATCGTCGAGTCGCTGGGCCTGGATGAAGCGGAAATCTTCAACGCCTACAATGAAGTCAAATCGATCCGCGACAAGGACGAGTTCCTGATCCCCTTCATCAATACCTTGACCGATCCGACCTTCACCACAGGTACCGTGGAAAACGACCAGAAGCTATTGCGCTCGCTGATCGTGTTCGCTTGCCTGATGGAAGGCTTGTTCTTTTACGTGGGTTTCACCCAGATCCTGGCGCTGGGCCGCCAGAACAAGATGATGGGCGCGGCCGAGCAGTATCAATACATCTTGCGCGATGAATCGATGCACTGCAATTTCGGTATCGACTTGATCAACACGATCAAGATGGAAAATCCGCTGCTGTGGACGGCCGAGTTCCGCGAAGAGATCAAGGGCTTGTTCCTGAAGGCGGTCGACCTGGAATATGCTTACGCGGAAGACACCATGCCGCGCGGCGTATTGGGCTTGAACGCGCCGATGTTCAAGGGTTATTTGCGCTTCATCGCGAACCGCCGCGCGCAGCAAATCGGGCTCGAACAAATGTTCGCGCAAGAAGAGAATCCCTTCCCGTGGATGAGCGAAATGATCGACTTGAAGAAGGAACGCAATTTCTTTGAAACCCGCGTCATCGAGTACCAAACTGGCGGTGCGTTGAACTGGGAATAAGCCTATTTCGGGTGATACCGCGAAATAGCGTCCGTATCCTGCAAAAAAGCATGCGAAAACATGTCGTGCCGGTTGCGCATTGACAAGGTTTTCGTGTACTTTATGAGATTGAAAATGCGAGTATTAGAATGCGCGGTTTTTTGGGCCGCGCAGTACCGAAAAAAATCGCAAAATCGGGATACAGATTCACACGGATATGCACAAGACCACACCCGTTTTTTTCTGCCGCCGTGCCTGAAATTTTCAGGCATGGCGGTTTTTGTTTGAAGAGGACGGTATGGCCGCAGTCGTGCCGAAGGGCGCTTAAAAACGCTGGCCGGCACGACCGCAAGCCTATTCAGACTTTGCCACCAGCTGCAAGATAGGGCAGGGTGGCACCGACGATGGCTGAAGCGCTGCAAACGTGAGGAGTTGCAGCAGTTCAGCTGGTGCCGAATTCATTAGCGCAAACCAGTTGTTTGTGCCGATGAATAATTCGCCTGATCCAAAATGATGGATCGGACGGGTTTTAATCTTGTAGCGTAAATTTCTCATCTCAGATGAAGGAGAGACAAATGGCAACAGCCGCTAAGAAACCAGTAGCAAAAAAACCAGCAGCCAAGGCTGCTCCCGGCGTTAAAAAACCGGTAGTCGCAGTCAAAGCAGTGGCCGCCAAAGTAGCAGCCAAGCCAGCGGCAAAAGCAGTCGCCAAGCCCGCGGCAAAAGTTGCAGCCAAGCCAGTGGCAAAAGCAGTGGCCAAGCCAGCGGCAAAAGTTGCAGCCAAGCCAGCGGCAAAAGTTGCAGCCAAGCCAGCGGCAAAAGCAGCAGCCAAGCCAGCGGCAAAAGTTGCAGCCAAGCCAGCGGCAAAAGCAGTCGCCAAGCCAGCGGCAAAAGTTGCAGCCAAGCCAGCGGCAAAAGTTGCAGCCAAGCCAGCGGCAAAAGTTGCAGCCAAGCCAGCGGCCAAAGCAGCAGTCAAGCCAGCGGCAAAAGTTGCAGCCAAGCCAGTAGCAAAAGCGGCAGCCAAGCCAGCGGCAAAAATTGCAGCCAAGCCAGCGGCCAAAGCAGCAGCCAAGCCAGCGGCAAAAGTTGCAGCCAAGCCAGCGGCAAAAGCAGCAGCCAAGCCAGCGGCAAAAGCAGTTGCCAAGCCAGCGGCAAAAGTTGCAGCCAAGCCAGCGGCAAAAGCAGTTGCCAAGCCAGCGGCAAAAGTTGCAGCCAAGCCAGCGGCAAAGCCAGCTGCCAAAGCAGCAGCCAAGCCAGCGGCAAAAGTTGTAGCCAAGCCAGTTGCCAAAGCAGCAGCCAAACCAGCGGCAAAGCCAGTTGCCAAAGCAGCAGCCAAACCAGCGGCAAAGCCAGTTGCCAAAGCAGCAGCCAAGCCAGCGGCAAAAGTCGTAGCCAAGCCAGCGGCGGTCGCAGTGCCAGCCGCAGCCAAGCCGAAAAAAGCTTCGCCAAAGGCAGCTGTCGCCAAGCCGGGTCCAGCAACATCAGCAGCAAAAACAGTGTTGGCGCCGGCATCAGCATGGCCGTTTCCAACCAGCACTCGTCCGTCTTAAGCAAGTTCGCTTGGGCGCCTGGATGAGGCAATACGCCGCTGTGTGAATCAATCACACAGCGGTTTTTTTTGGAGAATCGTCGTGCTCAGTATTGTTACCTTGATCGTTGATACGATTGCCAGCGTGTTGGGTGGCGTCTTGTTGTTGCGTTTCTGGATGCAGGCGGTCCGGGTGCGTCCGCCGTCCACGGTGGCGCAGTTCACGTTTCAATTGTCGGACTGGCTGGTGCGGCCGCTGCGCCGTATCGTTCCGGGCCTGGGCGGTTATGACTGGGCCAGTCTGATTGGCGCTTTTCTGGTCGTGTTGTTGGCGACTTCGATCTGGTTCATCGCCGGCTTGCCATTTCAAACCATCTTATTGATGGCATTGAAGCGCTTCCTGGAATGGATTATTTACGGCTTCATGGCCTTGCTGGTGATCGAAGCGATCTTTAGCTGGATTAATCCGCACGCGCCACTGGCGCCGTTTGTGCGGGCCTTGAACGAGCCTCTGCTGCGTCCGCTGCGTCGGGTGGTTCCGCTGATCGGTAGTCTGGATTTGTCGCTGCTGGTGGCGCTGATCTTGCTGCAAGTGGCGCAATTGCTGGTGGCGATGATGTTTGGTGGCCGATGAGTAAAACCTGGTGTTCGGCGCTGCCTGGCGGTGTCCGCCTGGCGGTGCAGATTGCCGCGAATGCGAAGAAGACTGAAGTCATCGGTGTACTCGATGATGTCTTGAAGCTCAAGCTGCACGCGCAGCCGATCGAAGGCAAGGCCAACGAGGCCTTGATACGTTACCTGTCCGAGACGCTGGCCGTTCCCCGCAGCGCCATCACGCTCACCCACGGGCATACCAATAAACGTAAATTACTGGAAATCATCTCGCTCAAACTGACGCCGGAATCGGTAGCGCGCCTGTTGCTGGGCGAGGGAGCCGCGCTTAACTCGCTGCCTCGCCCGCCGGATCAGTAACGGTAGCCGAAGGCCGCTTCGAAGCGGTCGCCGATTTCGTCCGTGCCCAAGTGGTGGTTTTGCGCGCCTTTGTGGGCGATCTTGATGGAACCCATCAGGCTGGCCAGGCGACCCGAGGTTTCCCAGCCCAAGTCATTGGTGATGCCAAACAAGAGGCCGGCGCGGTAGGCATCGCCGCAACCGGTCGGGTCCAGCACCGCATCGGCTGTCACGGCGGGAATGTCGATGCGCTTGCCGTCGGTATAGATTTCGGAGCCTTGCTCGCCGCGCGTGACGATCAGCGCTTCCAGCCTGCCGGCGATGTCGGTCAGCGTCAAGCCTGTGCGTTCCATTAATAATTCGATTTCATAATCGTTGGCCGAGACATAGCTGGCCTTGTTGATGAAGTCGATCAATTGCGCGCCATTGAACATCGGCAATTGCTGGCCGGGGTCGAACATGAAGGGGATGCCCAGTTCGGCCAGATCCTTGGCGTGTTTCAGCATGCCTTCGTGGCCGTCCGGCGAAATGATCGCCACCCGCGCCGGGCCGGCGTCGGCGATATTGTTTTCATGGGCGAAAGACATCGCGCCCGGATGGAAGGCATTGATCTGGTTGTTGTCGATGTCGGCCGTGACGAAACATTGCGCATTGTAGCTGTCGGCCTTGATCAGGATATTCTTGGTCGAAATTCCCAGTTTTTCCAGGCGCTCCAGGTAAAGGCCGCTGTCCTGGCCCATCACGCCGACGATGCGCGGCTCGCCGCCCAGCATCTTCAAATTGTAGGCGATGTTGCCGGAGCAACCGCCAAATTCGGTGCGCATGGTCAGCACCAGGAAGGAGACATTCACCTTATGCAATTGATCGGCCAGCAGGGATTCGCCGAAGCGCCCCCCGAATTGCATGATGGTATCAATGGCGAGCGAGCCGCAGATCAGGGAAGTCTTGTTCATGATTTTATGGGTAGAAAATAGCGATGTGATAGCCGGATGCCTTGAGCTGGGCCAATTCAAAATAGATTCTAACGGCTTGTTCCGAATGCGGGGGAAAACCTTTGCTCAGGTCCACCGTCGGCGGCAAATATTCGCGCGGCAAGATGACGCGGCGCAAGAGCGTTTTATCGGCGCCATCATCGAGCGTCAATTCAATATTGGGCCAGGCTTGCGCGATGGAACTCTGGTTATGCAGCACGGTCGCGTAGGAAAAGGCAGCCTCGGACAGCGTTTGCAACTCGCTCCCTTCGACGGAGATCGCGTCAATCTGGGCCGGCAATTCAATCCGGCAGCCAAGCATGGCGCAAGCCGAGGTCAGCGCTGGTTTCAACTGGGGCAATTGGGCCGCCAGTTGGTTGCGGAAGGTCATCACGCCTTGTCCCAGCAGCGCGCCCAGCAGTGCCAGCGAGCCGACACCCATCAAGATGCGCAGCGCCTTGCCGATGCGCTGGCGCCGCCGACCCTGTTTCACGAAGCCCGGCTCGTCGAGTTCGACGGTTTCCGCTTCGCTGTCGGACTCGAGTTCGGCGTCGGGGATCTCGTCGGCCGCGCTGAATTGCCTGGCTGCTTCGCCATCCGTCGCTTCCAACGAAGGCTCAAGCCTGCCGTCGTATGCGTAAGCCGGCTCGGCAGGCGGGTGTTCTGCGGGCTCAGGCTCAGACTCTGGCGCGGCTGGGGCTTGAGGCTCCGGTTCGGACTCCGGCTCGCTCACGGGAAGAGGGCCGATGTCAAAGTCGATGGTGCGCGCTGGCGCCGGCTCGAATGCCGGAGCGGGTGCGAGTTCCGGCTTCGGCTCCGGTTCCGGCTCGGGTTCGGTGCTGCTTGCCGGCTCCGGTGGCGCTTTTTCAAGCGGCATGCCGAACGCGTCGACATTCGGCGTTGCATCCACGGTGGCCGGCAAGGTGCTGACAATTTTGACCTCGAGCGCTTGCATCGCCGCATCAATTGTCAAATCGATGGGCGCGGCCAGCGGCTCGGCAATGGCAAGTAATACGGGCGCCGGCGCGCTCACTTGCGGCGCAATAGGCAAGATCACCGGCGGCGTGGCCGCCATCGGCTCGATCATGGCCGCATTGCCATCGAATACCTCGTGGCAAGAGCCGCAGCGCACTATGCCACCACGTAATTTCAACTGGTCAGCGGCGACCCGAAATATCGTGTTGCAATGGGGGCATTTAGTGGCGAGCGCCATCGTAATTATTGCACGCCTTCTTGGGCGCGCGCGGGCGCAACGCTATCCTGGCCCAGGCGGCCATGGAGGGCGACCCAGCCATCTTGCTCGGCCCACACGCCCAGCTTGATGAAAGGCGCATATGCCGCGATCACGTCGTCGGCCTGGCGCGCCAGCACGCCCGACAAGATCAGCGCGCCGCCATCGGCAAGCCGGCCCGACAGCATGGGCGCCATCACTTTGAGCGGGCTCGACAAAATATTTGCGACCACGGTGTCAAAGCGTTGCGCCGCATGGACCGAGGCACCGAAGCTATCGGGCAGGAAATAGTCGATATCGCATTTGTTACGCGCGGCATTGTCGCGCGCCGACTCGATCGCTTGCGGGTCGATATCGACGCCGGCCACCACCTGCGATCCCATTTTCTTGGCCACCATTGCCAGGATACCGGAGCCGCAGCCGTAATCGAGCACGGTGCCCGGTGTCGGGTTCGCTTCCAGCCATTCCATGCAGAGTCGCGTGGTCGGATGGCTGCCGGTGCCGAATGCCAGGCCGGGGTCCAGTTCCAGTATCAAGCCTTCCGGATCGGGCGCTTCGTGCCAGCTTGGCACCACCCAGATATTCTTGCCGATGTGGATGGGCGCGAATTGCGATTGCGTCAGGCGCACCCAGTCTTGCTCGGCTACGGCGCGCAAGGTGTAGGCCGGCACGCTCTTCAAGCGTATCGCGGCGGCGGCGGCAGCCATGATGCCGGCCTGGTCGGCGTCGACATCGGTCAGGGCCACCACCCGGCTATGTTCCCAGGCCGCCTCGTCGGGCTCCATGCCAGGCTCGCCAAACAAGGGTTGCTCGGCGTCCGTGCCTTCGTCGGCGTCTTCCACCGACACCGACAGGGCGCCCGCTTCCATCAGGGCGTCCGACAGGGCTTCGGCATTGGCGCGTGCGATTTCGATGACGATTTCTGTCCAGCTCATGCTTTTACCTTAACATCTGATTTGTTCGCGATACTGGGACTGGCGCTGTTCAAGCTTTTCGACAAGTCGGGCATGTCCGCCAGTTTTTGTTCCAGGTAATGAATATTGGTGCCGCCTTCGATGAAGCGGGCATCGATCATCAATTCGCGGTGCAAGGCGATATTGGTGGAAATGCCCTCGACCACCATTTCCGACAGCGCAATCTGCATGCGGCGGATGGCTTGCTCGCGCGTCGCGCCGTAGGCGATGACCTTGCCGATCATGGAATCGTAATGGGGCGGTACATAATAACCGGCATAGGCATGCGAATCGACGCGGATGCCGGGGCCGCCCGGCGTATGCCAGGAAATGATCTTGCCCGGCGACGGAGTGAACTTGAACGGGTCTTCCGCATTGATGCGGCACTCGATCGCATGGCCGGACAGCAGCACGTCACGCTGGCGGAAACGCAATTTCTCGCCGGCGGCGATGCGTATCTGTTCTTGCACGATGTCAATGCCGGTGATCATTTCGGTGACCGGATGCTCGACTTGCACGCGCGTATTCATTTCAATGAAATAAAACTCGCCGTTTTCATACAAGAATTCAAAAGTGCCGGCGCCCCGGTAACCAATCTTGCGGCACGCTTCCGCGCAGCGGTCGCCGATCTTTTCAATCAGCTTGCGCGGAATGCCGGGCGCCGGCGCTTCCTCGATGACTTTCTGGTGGCGGCGCTGCATCGAGCAATCGCGTTCGCCCAGCCAGACCGCATTCTTGAATTCATCGGCCAGGATCTGGATTTCCACGTGGCGCGGATTTTCCAGATACTTTTCCATATACACTTCCGGATTGCCGAAAGCGGAGCCGGCCTCGGTCTTGGTCATCGCAACCGCGTTCAGCAGGGCCGCTTCGGTGTGGACCACGCGCATGCCGCGTCCGCCGCCGCCGCCGGAGGCCTTGATGATGACGGGATAGCCGACCTTGCGGGCAGTCTGGATGATGATTTTCGGATCGTCCGGCAACGCGCCTTCCGAGCCGGGCACGCAGGGCACGCCGGCTTTGATCATGGTTTGCTTGGCCGACACCTTGTCGCCCATCAAGCGGATCGATTCCGAACGGGGGCCGATGAAGACAAAGCCCGATTTCTCGACCCGCTCGGCGAAGTCGGCGTTTTCCGACAAGAAACCGTAACCGGGGTGTATCGCTTCGGCATCCGTCACTTCGGCCGCGCTGATGATGGCCGGCATGTTCAGGTAGCTCAGGGACGACGGGGCCGGTCCGATACAAACGGATTCGTCGGCCAGCTTGACGTACTTGGCGTCCTTGTCCGCTTCCGAGTGGACCACAACCGTCTTGATGCCCATTTCGCGGCAAGCGCGCTGAATACGAAGGGCGATTTCACCACGGTTGGCAATGAGAATTTTTTCAAACATGGTAGGTTCGCGTAGGTCTGTGAGAGCCGGCAAGCCGGCAAAACTGATGGAAGGCGCTGCGGATGGCCGATGTCGGCCATCCAGCCGGCTGTTAGCCGATCACAAACAGGGGTTGACCGAACTCGACCGGTTGGCCGTTCTCGACCAGAATCTGGGTCACGACACCGGCTTTGTCCGAGTCGATTTCATTCAACAGCTTCATCGCTTCGATGATGCACAGGGTGTCGCCTTCCTTGACCGTGGAACCGACTTCAACAAAGGCTGCTGTGCCTGGAGCGGAGGAGCGGTAGAAGGTGCCGACCATGGGCGACTTGACCACGTAGCCGGTCGGTTCGGCGGCGGCGATCGGGGCCGCTGCGCTTGGCGCGGCGCCCATAGGCGCTTGCTGGTAATGCTGTTGCATGCCCTGGGGCTGCATCATGACAACTTGGTTTTGCGGCATGGCGGACGATTTGACGATACGGACCTTGCTTTCGCCTTCAGTCACTTCCAACTCGGCGATATCGGATTCCGCGACCAGGTCGATCAAGGTCTTGAGTTTTCGTAGATCCATGTAAAACCCCTAGAAATTATATTGTTATATGAGTAATGCGGTGATGTTGCTGGCGAGCATCACTGCGATAAATGCGTGCAGATCGCGTAGATTAACGTGTTTTAAGCACAAAGTCGATGGCAAAGCGATATCCATCGATGCCGAGACCGCAGATGCTACCTTGTGCAATTGCACTTAGGAAAGAGTGGTGGCGAAACGATTCGCGTTGATAAATATTCGAAATATGCACTTCGACGAAGGCAATCGCGACACCGGCCAAGGCGTCGCGCAGGGCCACGCTGGTATGCGTCAAGCCGCCGGGATTGATGACAATGGCATCGACGCCTTCATTTTTCGCGGCATGGATGCGGTCGATCAAGGCGCCTTCATGATTGCTTTGAAAGCAAGAAATCTGCGCGCCCGCCGCCTGCGCCTGCGCTTGCGCGGCTTGCTCGATGTCGGCCAGAGTGCTTGCGCCGTATACTTCCGGCTCGCGCGTCCCCAATAAATTCAGGTTGGGGCCATTGAGCAGAAGGAGTTTTTTTGCCATATGGTGTAGACCGTTTTTCGCGAAAGTTCCGCATTTTGCCGCCAAAGGGTGGCATTGGCAAGAGAAAAAAACTTGCCGAATTTTTACACGAATTGTTTACAGTGTTGCCAGATCCGCATGCAACTGCTCAAACTTCAGCCGGCCAAGATAGGTTTTCTTGACTTGTCCGTCAGCCCCGATCAGTACCGTGTAAGGCAAGCCGCCGGCCGTATTGCCGAATTGGCGAGACAGATCGGTGCCGCTCATGCCAGCCACATACACGGGATAGCTGATCTTGAATTTTCCGGCAAATTGGGCGATATTGCTGGGGGAATCGATGCCAATGCCAATGATTTGCAGGTTTTTGCCGACGCTTTCAGTCTGCAGCTTCGACAATTCCGGCATTTCCTCGACACAGGGGCCGCACCATGGGGCCCAGAAATTGACGATCAAGACTTTGCCTTTCCATTGCGCCAGCGCATGTGCGGTGCCGGCCGCATCCGGTAGCGAGAGCGCAAACAAGGCTTGCGCGGGGCCGGTCGCGCCGGGCGCGATATCGGTGGTCAGCGGGCCGCTCTTCTTATTGGCGCCGACATAGGCTCCCATGGCGCCAAACATCAAGGCGATGACAGCGCAGGCAAGTAAATTCTTTTTTGTCATGATGCTTCATTGGTGATCTTGGACATCCGATACTGTACCTGAAATGCGGGGACCGGCTTCATTCTCTTGATAATAGCGGTGCCGGGTTTTCAAGCCGGTGGCGGGGCGCTGCCCAGCAGCAAAGCCCGCACACCGGCGCAATTGGTGCGCAAGGCCTTGCCGTCAGCCTCGGCCTTGGGCTTCAAGGCGCCGCGCATATCGTCAAGTGTGTACAAGGCCGCATGCACGGCTTCTTGTTGCCAGAGAAAATTGACGGTTTCGACCGCATCGTGGCGGGGTCCCTTGAAATGGGGCGTTTGCGTGATGTCGAGCGCTATATTTTTGTTTAATAGAAAGATTTCGACTTCTTTTGCGCTGTCGGCAAACAATTGCAAGTGAATGTCGCTGTGCGGGCCGGCCGTGCCGTTGAAGGCCGCGCCTGTCAGGTGGGGATGAAATGCTTGCAGCGCTTCCATCACTTGCAGCGCGGTGGTGCGCAACTGGAACAGGCGCGCCGGTTGGGTGTCCGCCAGAAAGAGCGCATTGTAGTTCCGCACTTCGCTTTCAATCATGGCATTGTCCGGCAGCAAATTGGGGCCGGGCCGGCCCTCGCCCAGGATGTGCCGCGCAGCCTTGCGTTTGGCCGTGCCATAGTCGGCGCCATCCTCGGCGATCAGGCGCGCGGCAGCGGCCGCGATCTGCTTGCGCAGCAAAGAGATATCGTCAAATGAGTTGCTCGTCATGGTTCAGATCATACTCGGAAGCGGGGCGCGCCGCCTTCTCGGGTAAAATCGCATACTTACACATTCGCCAGCGCAATACTCAACATGCATATTCATATTCTCGGCATCTGCGGCACCTTCATGGGCGGCCTTGCGGTGCTGGCCAAGGAAGCCGGACATCGCGTCACCGGCTGCGACGCCAACGTTTACCCGCCGATGAGCACCCAATTGGAAGCCCAGGGCATAGAACTGATCCAGGGCTTCAGTCCGGAACAGACCCGGCTGGCGCCCGATCTGTATGTGATCGGCAACGTGGTGTCGCGCGGCAATCCCCTGGTCGAGGAAATCCTCAACCGCAGTCTGCCCTATGTATCGGGGCCGCAATGGATAGGCGAACATATATTACGCAATAAATGGGTATTGGCCGTGGCCGGCACCCATGGCAAGACCACCACTTCGGCCATGCTGACCTGGATACTGGAAGATGCCGGCTACGCGCCCGGCTTCTTGATCGGCGGCGTGCCGATGAATTTCGGGATTTCCGCGCGTCTGTCCGGCAAGGGCGCCGCCTCCGACTTCTTCGTGATTGAAGCCGATGAATATGACACGGCCTTTTTCGACAAGCGCAGCAAATTCGTGCATTACCACGCGAAAACGGCGGTGATGAATAACCTCGAATACGACCACGCCGACATTTTTCCCGATCTGGCTGCCATCGAAACCCAATTCCACCACCTGGCCCGCACCGTGCCCGGTATCGGCCGCATCATTGTCAATGGCGATGAAGCGTCGCTAGGCCGCGTGTTACGGCGCGGCTGCTGGAGCGAACAGGAAAGCTTCGGCGCCGGCACCAACGGCGATTGGACCATGGTCGAACAGGCGAACGGCGATTTCGACGTGCTGTTCCGGGGCCGCACCGAAGGGCACGTGCAATGGAATTTGAGCGGCAAGCACAATCGCTGCAACGCCCTGGCGGCCATCGCAGCGGCGCGCCATGTCGGGGTGCCGATTGCCCAGGCGGCCAGCGCGCTGGCCAGCTTTGAAAATGTGAAGCGGCGCATGGAAGTGCGCGGCGTCGTCAACGATATCACGCTATATGACGATTTCGCCCACCACCCGACGGCGATCGCCACCACCGTCGGCGGCTTGCGCCAAAAGATCGGCAAGGCCGGTCGCATCCTGGCCGTGCTGGAACCGCGCTCGAACACGATGAAATTGGGTGCCATGAAAGATGCCTTGCCCGGCAGCTTGGCCGAGGCCGACCTGGTGTTCGGTTTCGGCAGCCGGGAGGCGCTGGGCTGGAGCCTGGGCGACGCGCTGGCGCCGCTGGGCGCGCGGGCCCGCAGCTTCGAGCACATCGATGCGCTGGTGACGGCCGTGGCCGACGCGGCGCGGCCGGGCGACCAAATCATTGTCATGAGCAATGGCGGCTTTGGCGGCGTGCATCAAAAGTTGCTGGAGGCCCTGGCCCGATGATTTTGTATCTGCATGGATTTCGCTCCTCGCCCGCGTCGATGAAAGCGCGCCTGCTGGCCGAAAGAATGACCGCGCTGGGCTTGGCCGGGCAATGGCTGTGCCCGCAATTGCCGGCTTCGCCCAAGCAAGCCGTGGCGCTGGCCCTGGCGTTGGTCGAAGCCTGCCCGGCGCCGGAACTGTGCATCATTGGTTCGTCGCTGGGCGGCTATTACGCGACCTGGCTGGCCGAGCGTCTGGGCTGCCGCGCGGTTTTGCTCAATCCCGCCGTCGCCCCCTTGCAAGACCTGGAGCAACATGTCGGCGTCGGCACCGCTTACCATTCCGCGCAGCCGTTTGAATTCAAGCGCGAATATATCGCCGAGCTTGGGGAGTTGGCGATCGCCCAAATCACGCGGCCGCAACGCTATTTCCTGATTGCCGCCAGCGGCGACGAAGTGCTGGACTATCGCGACATGGTGGCGCACTATCCGGGCGCGCGCCAGCAGGTGATTGCCGGCAGCGACCATGGCATTGCCGAATTCGCCGATTATCTGACGCCGGTGCTGGAATTTTGCGGCATCGGCGGTGCGGCCGACGGCGCGCGGTGAGGGGCGCGTCGCTGCGGCGGACCCGATGGCACCGTCATATCAACGCGGTCAACGCGCCCCCGGCGTTGCGCCACTGGCTGGCCGGCGCCGGCTCGCTGACGGCCAAGCTGAAAGCGCGCGGCGGCCCGTTCCGGGTCCAGTGCCTGCATCAAGAGACGGCGTGCTGCCTGTCGGACGAGGCCGCCCTGCTCGGGATGCGGCGTCCGGGCCGCGTGTGGGAACGCGAAGTGCTGCTCAAGTGTGATAATAGGCCGGTGGTTTTCGGCCATACCGTGGTGCCGATGGCGGCGACGGCGGCGGATTGGCCGCTGTTCAGCGCGCTCGGCGAGCGTTCGCTGGGCACCACCCTGTTCGGCGACCGGCGGGTGCGGCGTGGCGCGCTGGAATACGCGAAATTACGTTCCGGCCACCCCCTGATGCGGCGCCTGCGCGCGGCGCTGGGGGAGGCCGGTCATGAAGACCAGATATTATATGCGCGGCGCTGTTTATATCGGCGCCACCGGGGATGGCTGCTGGTGACGGAAGTTTTTCTGCCGTCGGTGCTGGACTTGTCACTCCCAATCGAAACATTCATCAACAAAGAACAGAGCAATGAACCTATTTTTTGAAGAATCCGGCGATTTCAAGGTCGGCACCGTGTTATCGCAAGCGGGCGAAGCGTACCAAGTGGAAATGGCCAGCGGCAAGCGCACCAAGGTCAAGCTCAAGGATGTGTTGCTGCAATACGCCGCGCCGGCCCCCGCCGTGCTGCAAGAGCAGGCCAGGGCGGTGGCGGCCGAGATCGATCTCGATTTCCTGTGGGAAGTGGCGGGCCAGGAAGAATTCGGTTTCGCCGAGCTGGGCGCCGAGTATTTCGGCCACGCGCCGTTGGCGCACGAGGCGGCCGGCTTGATACTGAGCTTGCACTCGGCCCCCGTGTATTTCTACAAGAAGGGTCGCGGACGCTACAAGGCGGCGCCGGAAGTGTCGCTCAAGGCGGCCCTGGCCGGGATTGAAAAGAAAAGGCTGCAGTCGCTGGTCCAGGCCGGCTATGTCGAGCAATTGAAGGCCGGGCAATTGCCGGAAGCCATGCAAAACATGGTCTTGCCATTGCTGTTCAAGCCGGACAAGAATACCGTCGAATACAAGGCGCTGGAAGCGGCGTGCAATGATTTGCACACCAGCGCGGCGCGCCTGATGCTCGCCACGGGCGGCGTCGCCTCGCCGAAAGATTTGCATTTGTCGAAGTTCTTGTTCGAGAATTTCCCGAAAGGGGCCGGCTTCGCGACTATGCCGGTGCCGCACGTGACGGCCAAGTTGCCGCTGGCCGAGGTGGCGGCGTTTTCGATCGACGATGTCACCACCACCGAGATCGACGATGCGTTTTCGGTCGTCACGCTGGCCGACGGCATGCTGCGGGTCGGCATCCATATCGCCGCGCCGGGGCTGGGCATCCGCCCCGATGACGCGATCGACAAGATGGCGCGCCAGCGCATGTCGACCGTGTATATGCCGGGCGACAAGATCACCATGCTGCCCGACGAGATCGTGGCCGCCTTTACCCTGGCCGAAGGCCAGACTTGCCCGGCGCTGTCGTTGTACGCGACCCTGGACCCGGCCGACTGGAGCGTGCTGAAAACGGAAACCCGGGCCGAGCTGGTACCGATCGCCAGCAATTTGCGGCATAACGATCTCGACCAGTTGGTCAATGAGGAAACCCTGGCCAGCGGCGCGGGCGAGTACCCGCACAAGGCCGAGCTGGCGCTGTTGTGGCAGTGGGCCCAGCAGTTGGAACAGGGCCGCATGAAAAAGCGCGAAGGCTTCGGCTTGAAGCCGGAACAGAATAACCGCATGGATTTCAATTTCTATGTGGAAAACGATGTCGTCACCGTCACGCGCAGGAAGCGCGGCGCGCCGCTCGACAAGATCGTCGCCGAATTGATGATCTTCGCCAATAGCAGCTGGGGCAAGTTGATGCACGAGCATGGCGTGCCCGGGATTTACCGCAGCCAGGGCGGCGGCACCGGCGGCTGGGCCGCCAAGATGCAAGTGCGCATGGTGACGCATGCGGCGCCGCACCAGGGCTTGGGCGTGGACCAGTACGCCTGGAGTACTTCGCCGCTGCGCCGCTATACCGACCTGGTGAACCAGTGGCAAATCCTCGCTTGCGCCGAACATGGCGTGACGGCGCCGCTGGTGGCACCGTTCAAACCGCGCGACGCCAATCTGTTTGCGATCGTCTCGGCTTTCGACGCCGCCTACGCCGCCTATGGCGATTTTCAGTCGAATATGGAGCGCTACTGGTGCCTGCGCTGGCTGGGCCAGGAAAACGCGCGCCAGGTCGAGGCCGTGGTCTTGAAAGACGAGATCCTGCGCCTGGTCGATCTTCCCCTGGTGATCAAATTGCCGGGCATGCCGCAAGTGGCGCGCGGGGCCCAGGTCAAGCTCGACATTTTGCGCTGGGACGAGGTCGACCTGTCGATCGAGGCCCGCTTGCTGGAAATCGCGGCTGCGGACGCGAACGCGGATGCCGAGCTCGATTATGAGGATGAGGCAGAGGTGGGCAATGCGACCTTGGAAGCGGCCGAAGCGGAGGTAGAAGCGGAAGCCGAAGCGGGAGCCGAAGCGCTCGTGGTGGATGGCGAAGCGGCGCTTGCCGAACCGGCCGCCGAATAAAATCGGGAAGGCGCTGCGAAAAACATTCCATCGCGCGGCGTCCTTTGTCGTAGAATCAGCCACTTTCGTCCCACAATTGGTTGCATGTGAAGTCATATTTCCAACAAAATCGTTTTATGGTCGTCGCCGTCGCAGTGTCGCTGCTGGCGCATGGCGTCTTGCTGGGCTTGCATTTTGCGGCACCGGCGCCGCTCCACGTCGAGCCCACCGATCTCGGCATGGAAGTCATCCTGGTCAATGCCAAGCACGCCAAGGCGCCGCTCAAGGCCGACGCGCTGGCCCAGGCCAACCTCGAAGGCGGCGGCAATGCCGACGCCGGTCGCGCCAAGTCGCCTTTGCCCGACATGGGCAAGATGGAATCGGGCGAAAGTGTGAAGTCCAGCAAGGGCCACATCGAGGATCTGGAAAAGATTCAGCGCGATTTACTGACCCAGGCCAACCGCAAGGCGCAATTCGCGACGGCTCCCATCACCGACAAGGTTAAGCCGGACCCGGCCGCGACCGGCGTCGATCTGGTGGAAACGAGCAAGGCGATCGCCCGCATGGCGGCCGAAATCAGCCAGACTATCGAAGACCAGAACAAACGCCCGCGCAAGACCTTCATCACGCCCAGCACACGCGAAGTCGGCTATGCGAGTTACTACAAGACCTTGCAAAAACGCGTGGAAGACATCGGCACCCTGAATTTCCCGCAGCAAAACGGTCGCAAATTGTATGGCGAATTGGTGGTGTATATCCCGATTTTCCAGGACGGCACCATCTACATGAAAGATGGCGGCGCCAGGGTCGAGAAAAGCTCGGGCAACGCCGCGCTCGACAATGCCGCGCTGGCCATCGTGCGCCGCGCCGCGCCTTTCGGCCGTTTCCCGCCGAAAATGCTATCCAATGACAAGGATGATCTGTGGGTGATCATCACGCGCTTCAAGTTCACGCGCGAAGAAAAAATGGAAGCGAATCTGACCACCGGCGGAAATTGATGAAAGCCGAGCGCTACTGCGTGTTCGGCAACCCTGTCGGGCACAGCAAATCGCCCGAGATCCACGCCGCTTTCGCGCGCCAGACCGGGCAAGTAATCGATTACCGGCGCACGCTGGCCGCCCTTGATGGCTTCGCCGACGCCGTGCACCGCTTTGCCGCCGAAGGCGGGCGCGGCGCCAATGTCACCGTGCCATTCAAATTGGAAGCGTGCGCGCTGGCGAGCCGGCTGACGCCGCGTGCGCGTGCAGCCGGGGCCGTCAACACGCTCAGCTTTGCCGGCGCCGACATCCTCGGCGACAACACCGACGGTGCTGGCCTGGTGGCCGACATTGTGCGCAACGCCGGCGTCGCCATCGAGGGCAAGCGGGTGCTGTTGCTGGGCGCGGGCGGGGCCGCGCGCGGCGCGCTCTTGCCGCTGCTGGAACAGCGGCCGCTGCAGTTATGCATTGCCAATCGCACCCGCGCCACGGCCGAGGCCCTGATGGCGCAATTTTCGCCAGCGCATCCGGGCCGCTTGCAAGCGTGCGATTTCGGCGAGCCGGACGCGCCCTTCGACATGATCATCAACGCCACCTCGGCCAGCCTGAACGGCGACTTGCCGCCGTTATCACCGTGCGCCTTCGACGCGCGCACGCTGGCGCTGGACATGATGTATGGCGCCCAAGCCACCGTCTTCATGCAATTTGCCGCCGCCCATGGCGCGCAAGTGCGCGACGGCCTCGGCATGCTGGTCGAGCAGGCGGCGGAAGCGTTCCTGGTCTGGCGCGGCGTGCGTCCCGAGACCGGCACCGTGCTGGCGCAATTGCGCGCTTCGCTATGAGCGCTGGCGGCAAATCGTCGGGCTGGATCAAATGGCTGTTCTTGCTGCCCATTCTCGTCTTTGTCGCGCTCCAGTTATATTTCTTGCTGCAAATCTGGTGGTGGGTCGGCCATAATCCGGACAGCACCGCCTTCATGCGCGAACAATTGTCGGCCTTGCAAGAAAAAAATCCCAAGGCGGTGTTGCAACAAAGCTGGCTGCCGTATGCACGCATCTCGACCAATTTGAAGCGCGCCATCATCGCCTCGGAAGATTCGAATTTTTCCGAACACGAGGGCGTTGACTGGGATGCCTTGCAAAAAGCCTATGAAAAAAATAATAAGAAACACAAGGTAGTGGCGGGCGGCTCGACCATTACCCAGCAATTGGCGAAGAATCTGTTTTTGTCCGGCTCGCGCAGTTATCTCCGCAAGGGCGAAGAATTGATCATCGCGTATATGCTGGAAATGCTGATGGACAAGGAACGCATCTTTGAAATCTACCTCAACGTGGTCGAATTCGGTAGCGGCATTTTCGGCGCAGAAGCGGCGTCGCGCCATTACTACGGCATAGGCGCGGCCAGCCTGGGCGCCAGCCAGGCCGCCAGGCTGGCCGTGATGCTGCCCAATCCCCGCTTCTTCGACAAGCACCGCGATTCCGGCTATCTGGCGCGGCGCACCGCTGTCATCCTCAGGCGCATGGGGTCGGCGGAATTGCCGTGAGGCTAGGCCAGTGCCCGGATATGTCATCCACAGACAGGAGATCGTCCATGTTACGTCATCAAAGCGGTGCCATCAGTTTGTTTTGGGTTGCCATTTGTGCGGCAGTGTTTGCCGCCGTTGCCATGGCGGCCCTGTTTTCCATGCGCTACGAGCGCAATTTGTTTGCCGAAGGTTTGGGCAAGGTCAGCAAGACCGTCGGCGGCGCCGGACTGGTCCAAAAGGCGCAAGAGGTGGCCGGAGGCAGGGCGCCGGCCGGTGGCGGCGTGTTGCGAAAATGCATTATCGGCGGCAAGACCGTGATTTCCGATATCGATTGCAAGACCAATAATTCCAGCAGCAAGGTAATCGAGATCCATGACACGGCGGGCATCGAAGCGCCCAAGGTTCCCGTGCCGGCGCCCGCGCCGGCCGAGGCGGCCACGACGCAGGCAATTGAAAAGGCCACCCGCTGACGGGTTTGGGCTGGTCGCCTTTACATGGTGGCAAACATGGCCACCACCGCCGCCAGCATCACGGCCACGCCGGCCCAGCCAATGATGGTGTGGCGGCGCGACAGGGTGAAGGCGCCCATGATGGTCTTGTTATGCGCTAGCAGCATCATCACGACCATGATGGGTACCGCGATCACGCCATTGATCTGGGCCGACCAGATCAATGCCTTGATCGGGTCGATTGGCGTGAAGTTCAGCAACATGCCGCCAATGGTCGCCAGCGAAATGATGGCGTAAAACTCGCGTGCTTGTAGCGCCTTCAAGTCGAGGCCGTTGGACCAGCGGAAACTTTCGGTAACGGCATAGGCGGCCGAGCCGGCCAGCACCGGCACCGCCAGCAGGCCGGTGCCGACTATCCCCAGCGCGAACACGAAAAAGGCGAATTCGCCGGCAATCGGACGCAAGGCTTCGGCGGCTTGGGCCGAGGTTTGAATATTGGTGATGCCATGCAAACCAAGCGTGGCGGCGGCCGTCAAGATGATGAAATACGCCACCAGGTTGGAAAAGCCCATGCCGATGAAGGTGTCTAGCTTGATGCGGCGCAGATGCGGCGCGGCCGCTTCCAGTGGCGATTTTTTCAGCGACAGCGCGCCGTTTTCGGTGCGGATTTCCTCGACCTCTTGCGAGGCTTGCCAAAAAAATAAATAGG
The DNA here is from genome assembly GCA_040544385.1 of Oxalobacteraceae bacterium GrIS 1.11. Taxonomy (GTDB): domain Bacteria; phylum Pseudomonadota; class Gammaproteobacteria; order Burkholderiales; family Burkholderiaceae_D; genus Janthinobacterium. Next base: position 20,156 of record JBEONR010000032.1, on the reverse strand, counting down.
GGCTGATGGTGGTGCCGAAAATGGCGACGATCAGCGCCACCGATTCCTTGTTCCAGCTAAAGTGCGGCAGCACGGTGCGCTTGAGCACTTCCAGCCACGGCATGTGCACCGCGAACACCGTCGCCACATAGGCCAGCAGGCCCAGCGTCAGCCACTTCAGATAGCGCACGTAACTGCGGTAAGGCAGGAAGATCTGCAGGCTCAGGCAGAGGAAACCGAAACCCAGCGAATACAGGTGGGGCGAGCCGAACCCCGTCACCAGGTGCATCGCCTCGCCCATCGCGGCGATATCGGCCGCGATATTGATCACATTGGCCACCAGTAGCAGCGCGACGATGGCATACAGCAGCCACGGCGAATAGGCGCGCCGGATATTGGCAGCCAGGCCGCGCCCCGTGACGCGGCCGATGCGCGCCGATACCAGCTGGATGCCGACCATGAAGGGATAGGTCAGCACCAGCGTCCACAAGGTGTTGAAGCCGAACTGGGCGCCGGCCTGCGAATACGTGGCGATGCCGGACGGGTCGTCGTCGGCGGCGCCCGTGATGAGTCCGGGTCCCAGGGCCTTGACGGCGTCGTGATCGCTAATGTGTTTGAAGAATGTCATGTCGGCCAATGCAAAACGGGCGGCCAACGCGAGCGTTGGCATCTTAATTCGGGGTGCCGGGGGGAGGTTTCATATCGGGGCGGATTTTAACAGGATTGCCGCCGTTTGAGACGGCAATCGGGCGGCGAAACGCGGCAGCGCGGCGGTGCCGCTTGAAACGGCCGATCTCGCCAATCTGGGGCGGCGGGCGGGCCGAACATGTTGTGGCCCGCCCCGGCCCGAGCCTTTATGCCAGCTTGGCGAAGACCCGCCGCGCCGCCTCGATGGTGGCGTCGATGACGGCGTCGTCGTGGCTGGCCGAGACGAAGCCGGCCTCGAACGCGGCCGGCGCGAAGTACACGCCTTCGTCGAGCATGGCGTGGAAAAAGGCGTTGAACTTGACGCGGTCGCCCGCCATCATCTCGGCATAGCTGGTCGGCACCGTGTCGCTGAAGTACATCCCGAACATGCCGCCCAGGGAATCGGCGCAAAAGCGCACCCCGGCTTCGTGCGCGGCCGCCGTCAAGCCGCGCGCCAGGCGCGCCGCAGTGGCGCCGAGCGCCTCGTAAAAGCCGGGCGCCTGGATCAATTTCAAGGTTGTCATGCCGGCCGCCACCGCCACCGGGTTGCCCGACAGGGTGCCGGCCTGGTAGACCGCGCCCAGCGGTGCCATGTGGTGCATCAACGCGGCGCTGCCGCCGAAGGCCGCCACCGGCAAGCCGCCGCCGATTACCTTGCCCAGCGCCGTCAAGTCCGGCTTGATGCCGTACAGCGCCTGGGCGCCGCCCAGCGCGACCCGGAAGCCGCACATGACTTCGTCGAAGATCAGCAGCGCGCCATGTTTGGTGCACAAGTCGCGCATCGCCTGCAGGAAGGCCGGGCTGGCCTTGATCAAGTTCATATTGCCGGCCACCGGCTCGACGATCACGCAGGCGATTTCGGCGCCGAAGCTGTCGAAGGCGTCGTGCAATTGCTCGACATTGTTATAGTCCAGCACCAGGGTGTGCTTGATGAAGTCTTCCGGCACCCCGCTCGAGGTCGGGTTGCCGAAGGTCAGCAAGCCGCTGCCGGCCTTTACCAGCAGGGAATCGGCGTGGCCATGGTAGCAACCTTCGAATTTGACGATCTTGTCGCGCCCGGTAGCGCCGCGCGCCAGGCGCAGCGCGCTCATGGTCGCCTCGGTGCCCGAGGACACCAGGCGCACCTGTTCGATCGACGGTACCAGGCGGCTGATTTCCTCGGCCATCAAGACTTCGCCCTCGGTCGGGGCGCCGAACGAGAGGCCGCGCGCGGCCGCCTCCTGCACCGCCAGCACCACTTCCGGGTGGGCGTGGCCGACGATGGCCGGGCCCCAGGAGCCGATGTAGTCGATATAGCGCTTGTCGTCGGCGTCCCAGAAGTAGGGGCCTTCGGCGCGCGTGATGAAACGCGGCGTGCCGCCCACCGAGCGGAAGGCGCGCACCGGCGAATTGACGCCGCCCGGTGTGGTTTTTTGCGCGCGCGCGAACAGGGTGTCGTTTTTCGAGGTAGTGGTCATGAGCATGTCTTCAGATGGTGAGTCGATGTGGGCTGCGCCGCTTGGCCCGCTGGTATGTGGTGCTGGAAAAAACGGTTCGGCACCAGCTTGCCCATGCCGAAGCGCTGCGCGTGGGCCAGCGCGCCGGCCGTGTATTGCTGCGCTGCGGGAACGGCGCGCGCGACGTCGTCGTCCTGCGCCAGCAGCGCCGTCAGGGCTGCCGACAGCGTGCCGCCGGCGCCGCTGAAGACGCCCGGCAGATGTTGCCAGGCGTCGTGCCGCACCACGCCGCCGGCGTCGAACAGGGTATTGGCGCGCAGCGCGCCGTCGCCCTCGTGCGCGGTGCCGGTGACGAGCACATATTCGCAGCCCAGCGCCAGCAGGTAGTCGATGTCGGCCAGCATGCTGTCGTCGGCGTCGCGCCAGGTTTCGGCCAGACGCTCCAGTTCCAGCGGCGACAGCACCAGCAGCGTGGTTTGCGGCACCAGCAACTGGCGCAGCGCCATCAGCATGTCTTCGCCGGCCACGCCCTGTTGCGGCAGCGCCGAAATGAAGGGATCGAGGATCAGGGGCACATCCGGGTAGTCCGAGACAATCTCGGCGATCGCCGTGATATGTTCGACGCCGCCCAGAGCGCCTATCTTGATGGCAGCCACGGCCATGTCTTCGAGCAGCACCCTGGCCTGGTCGGAAACCCAGTCCGGTTCGACTTCCTGGATGTCTTCGACGCGCGCGGTGTCGCCTATAAGCAACGCCGTGGCGACCGACAAGCCATGGCAGCCGAAGGCTGAAAATGTGGCCAGATCGGCCTGGATGCCGATTGCGCCGACCGGATCGGACGCGCCGAACGTTAATATGAGGGGAGAAGTTTGGTTTTGCACGGCGGGTAGATTAAGATACCGAATTGGGCATTTTACTTGATTGAAGGGTGGCAGAACGTGAGTAGCAACGAAACAACGCAGCAATTCCAGACTTGGATGTGTCTTATCTGTGGTTGGGTTTATGATGAAGCGGCCGGTTTGCCGGATGAAGACATCGCCCCGGGCACGCGCTGGGCCGACGTGCCGATGAACTGGACCTGCCCGGAATGCGGCGCCCGCAAGGACGATTTCGAAATGGTTTTAATTTAAATTAGCCTGCATGGGCGAGGAAAAAGCAACGATTTTGCCCTCCCTATGCTATCGTGTCGATTGATGCCGAGTGAGCCTATATGACGACAACGCCGAAAGCAAATAACGGGCCGCAAAGCGGCTTGAAAATCATGGTGATCGATGACAGCAGCACGATACGCCGTTCGGCCGAGATTTTTCTGAGCCAGGCCGGCTATCAAGTGTTACTGGCAGAAGATGGCTTCGATGCGCTGGCCAAGATCAATGACCACCATCCCGCGCTGATTTTTTGCGATATCCTGATGCCGCGCCTGGATGGTTACCAGACCTGCGCGCTGATCAAGAAAAGCGCGAAATTTCACGCCACGCCGGTGCTGATGTTGTCATCGAAAGATGGTCTGTTCGACCGTGCGCGCGGCGCAATGGTCGGTTCGGCCGCCTATCTGACCAAGCCATTTACCAAGGACAGTCTGTTGTCGGCCGTGCGCGAGCACATTGCCGCCGCAGTCTAGTTTTCACATTCACATAACAAAGTCGAACATGGCCATACAAAAAATTCTGATCGTCGACGATTCGCCGACCGAGCGCTACTACCTGACTGAAATCCTGGTCCGCAATGGCTTTACCGTGACCACCGCCGAAAACGGCGAGGACGCCCTCGTCAAGATCAAGCTCGACAAACCCGAACTGATCTTGATGGATGTCGTGATGCCCGGCGCGAATGGCTTCCAAGTGACGCGCTCGATTGCGCGCGACCCGGAGCTGCAAGACGTGCCCATCATCATTTGCTCGAGCAAGAACCAGGAAACCGACCGCATCTGGGGCTTGCGCCAGGGCGCGCGCGACTACATGGTGAAGCCGGTTGACGAGGCTGAACTGCTGGCTAAAATCGCCACGCTCGGCTAAACGATGAAGCCCGACGACGAGCTGAGCACCGCGCGCCCGGCCGCGCCCGATAGCGCCGAGCGGCGCAACCGCTTGCGCCAATATCAGGTGCAACTGCTCGACCGCATGCAAGCGGCCAAGAGCGGCTCGGCTGACGGCGGCAAGGAACTCGGGGTCATGATCGGCCACAGCCGCTGCCTGCTCGATTTGACGCAGGTTGGCGAAATCGTGCCGACCCCCGCCATCACCACGGTGCCGCTGACGCACGACTGGTATCTCGGTCTGGCCAATATTCGCGGCAATCTGATCGGCATTGTCGATCTGGCGCGTTATCGCGGCGAAGCGGCTGGCACGCGCGGACCGGAAAACCGCGTGATCACCTTCGGCGCCGGACTCGGCTTCAACTGCGCGCTGCTGGCGGCGCGCGTGTTGGGCTTGCGCCGGATCGGCGAAATGGAACAAGAGGACCCGGCGCCTGGCGCGCCGGCCTGGTCGGCGCAGCGTTTTCGCGATAGCGAAGCGCACAGCTGGACCAGAATCGACCTGAGCCTGCTGGTGCAGGATTCGGGGTTTTTGCATGTCGGTTTTTGAGCCACGATAAAGTGGCGCCACCTTTAGGCAATCGGGAGATGTTGTAATGGGATTCATATCGGGATTATTCTCCAAGGCCAAGCCGGAGCTGGGCTATCAGGCGTCAGACAACTCCGAGTTCGCCGAGGCTGGCGGACCGGTATCGGTGCAGGCGGCCGACGATGACGCGCCGCTGCGCCTGCGCGATGCGCTGGGCGGCAAGGCGGGACGCCGCGCGCCGATGCGGGAATCCGAATTCAAGCTGCCGCTGATCGGCGACAAGTCGCTGCAAACCCAGTTGAGCATTTTGTCGACGGCGCTCGCGGTGAGCCTGGTCAGCAGCTTGCTGTTCGTCGGTTTGAATATCCGCGCCAGCGCGATCCTGTCGACCCAGACCCAGATTGCCAGCGATGCGCTGATGCACTCGCAGCGGGTCGGTAAAGCGGCGCCCAATGCGGTGCAGGGCAATGCTGACGCCTTCCGCCAGCTTGAGGAAAGCCGTTCCGAATTGGGCCGCGACTTGGCGCTGATGACGCGCGGCGGCACCTATCAGGGCAGGAATATCAGCGAACCGCGCTCCGGCCTGGTACCGGTGGTGGCCGAGGCCAAGAAAAAATGGGGCACCAGCGACAAGGCGGCGCACACCATCTTGCTGATGAAGACAGACTTGAGCGATTTCGACAAGACCCTGCAGCAATTGAATACCCTGTCGCCGGTGTTGCTGGCGCAGACCGAGGAAATCGGCACGTTCAAGGTGGCGCACGGCGGCACCCCGCGCGAAGTGGCCGTGATCGGGCGCCTGATGATGCTGACCCAGCGGATGAGCCGCAGCGCCAGCGAATTTCTCAGCTCGGGCGGTATCAGCACCGAGACCGCCTTCCTGCTGGGACGCGACAGTACCTACTTCCGGGGCGCCATTGACGGCTTCCTGAACGGTAGCGAGTCACTGCAGCTGGCGGCCAGCCACGACCAGGAATTCCGCGACAAGATTACGGCCTTGAAGACCCGCTTCGACCAATACCAGAAACTGGTGTCGTCGATTCTCGACAAGCTCGACAAGTTCAGCGCCGCGAAAGGCGCCGAGCAACTCATTTTCAGTGAAAATGAAGGCTTGCGTCAGCGTCTGGCCGTGTTGCAACAAACTTACCATAATGACCAGGATTCGCTCGGTCTGGAATTCTGGGGCATGATACTCTCGGCCACCCTGACACTGGCCGCCGCCGCCGGCATCGGGCGCGTGCTGCTGCAAGATTCTTCGAACCGTACCCGCGGCGCCGAACGCCGTCGTCTGGAATCGGAAACCTTGCGCCAGGCTTCACAGCGCAAGGAAGAAGAGGCGAAAGCGACGAATGACCAGAATCAGGCCGCGATTTTGCGCCTGATGAATGAATTGCAAGAAGTGGCCGATGGCGATTTGACCGTGCAAGCGACGGTGTCGGAAGACATCACGGGCGCCATCGCCGACTCGGTCAATTACACGGTGGAAGAATTGCGCGGCCTGGTCGGGCGCGTGACGGCCACTGCCGAGCAGGTCACGACAGCGTCGACCCATGCGCAAAGCATCTCTACCGACCTGATGGCCGCGTCCCAGCAACAGTCGCGTGAAATCCAGGACGCCAGCGCGACCGTCGTCAAGATGGCCAATGAAATTACCGATGTGTCGAAATCGGCCAGCGAATCGGCCGACGTGGCGCGCCAGTCGGTGGCTGCGGCGCGTCAAGGTTCGACTGCGGTGGAAAATGCGATCAAGGGTATGCACGAGATCCGCGAGCAAATCCAGGAAACTTCGAAGCGCATCAAGCGCCTGGGCGAATCGTCGCAAGAGATTGGCGAGATCACCGAGCTCATTTCCGACATTACCGAACAGACCAACGTGCTGGCACTGAACGCGGCAATCCAGGCCGCCTCTGCCGGCGAAGCGGGACGCGGCTTCTCGGTGGTGGCGGAAGAGGTGCAGCGTCTGGCGGAACGTTCGGCCGAAGCGGCCAAGCAGATCGGCGCGCTGGTGCGTACCATTCAAACGGATACCCACGACGCGGTGGCGGCTATGGAAAAATCGACCCAGGGTGTGGTCGAGGGAGCCCGACTGTCCGATGCGGCTGGCGCGGCGTTGACTGACATCAGTCAAGTGTCAAACCGTCTGGCCGAACTGATTCAGGGTATCTCGTTCGCGACCGGCATGCAGGCCACCTCGGCCAACGGCGTGGCGCTCAACATCCAGCACATTCTGTCGGTGACTGAGCAGACCCAGGACGGCACCCAGCAAACGGCGCAATCGATTCATCAACTGTCGATGCTGGCGCAGGAATTGAAAAACTCGGTGTCGCGTTTCCGCGTCGTCGCTTGAACATGACGAGCGCGCTCCTATTGAATTGCCGAGGCAAGCATGACTACAACTGATTTTCCGCAGCCGCACATGCCGCCGCAATTCGACACCGGCCCCCTGTCTTGGGTGATGCTGGAAATCCGCGAGGCGCTGGGGCGTTCGAAGACCGCGCTGTTCGAGGCTGGCGGACGCCAGTTCGAAGACCGCGCCACCTCGCTGCAGCATGCCAAGTCGCATTTGCACCAGGCCCACGGCGCCTTGCTGATGGTCGACGTCGATGGCGTCGGCATGATGACGGCCGCCGCCGAACAAGTGCTGGAACGCTTCAAGCAAGGCACGCTGGAATGCAATGTCGACAATGCGCAGACTGTGGCCAATCTGTATCTGGCCCTGATCGAGTATCTGGAAGAATTGCTGGCCGGCGCGCCGTCGCAGCCGGTGCGCCTGTTTCCGTATTATCGTCCGCTGCAGGAATTGCTGGGCGCCGAGCGGATTCATCCTGCCGACCTGTTTTTCCCGCACGTGCCGGCGCAACTCAATATCCGCAGCGCCGCCCATCCGGTCCCGCAAGACTACCCGGCTTACCGCAAGCGCTTTGAAAAAGCCTTGCTGCCATATTTGAAAAGCAGCGACGCGGCGGCCCAGGTGAAGCACGCGGAAGTGCTGCATGAAGCCGTCAAGCTGGTCGCCGACGCCCAGCATGAGGCGCCGGCCCGCACTTTCTGGTGCGCGCTGCAAAGCTTCGCCGAATTGGTCGCGGCTGGCCAGTTGACCAGCGGCTTGTATGTGAAACAATTATTTGGCCTGATTAACCTGCAAATGCGGCGCCTGACCCAGGGCACCGCGACGTTGCCCGAAGGCATGTTGCGCGACGCCCTGTTCTTCATTGCCAGCGCGGCCCATCCGACGCCGGGCGCGCGCCAGTTGCGCCAGGCTTACCGGCTCGATGGCTTGGTGCCGGCCGATTACGAAAGCCTGCGCTACGGCCAGGTCGATCCACAGGCGCTGGCGCGCGCCAAGCAGGGACTGGCGTTGGCGAAAACCAGCTGGGGCCGGCTGGCTGCCGCTGAAGTCGATCCCGGTCTCGATGCCGCGTTCGCACAGGCACTGGCGCAAGTGGCGCTGGAAGCGGAAAAACTGAAAGTGCCGGCGCTGAGCACCCTGATGCGGCAATTGGGCGAAGTCGCCCTGAAAGCCGTCAAGTCCGGTCGCAGCCCCGACCTGGACCTGGAAATGGCGACCGCCTTGCTGTTTGCCGAGCACGCGCTGGAACAGATCCGTCGCCTGTCCGACGATTTCGTCAGCAACGCCGAAACCATCGGTGCGCGTTTGAACGCGCTGGTGTCCGGCGAAACCCCGCCGGCGCCGTCGCAGTGGCAGGGCGAAATGTCGCGCCAGATCGAGCAGGACGAAACCGTCGCGGTGCTGGCCACCGAAATGAAGGCGGCCTTGCGTCAGGTCGAAAAACTGCTGGACGATTATTATGCCGACGCCGCCAAGCGGCCGGCGCTGGTCGAAATCGAACCCTTGCTGCATCAATTGCAGGGTGCGTTGGCGATGCTCGACCAGGAACAGGCAATGCGCGCCGCGCTGCACGTCAAGGCCAAGGTGCAGCAATTGGCACAAGGCTCAGGCGAAGCTGCGGGCGAGGCGCACGCGCTCGACGAGATCGCGCAAAACGTCGGCGCGCTCGGTTTCTTCGTCGATATGTTGGGACACAATGTGGAAGCGGCCAAAGGCCGTTTCCATTTCGACGAGGTGGCCGGCACCTTCCGCGCCATTCCGTTTGAAAAAATCGCGGCCGCCGATCCGGTGCCGATGCTGGAAGAAGAATTGGCGCCAGTGGTGGTGCCGGAACCGCCCGCGCCGCCCGTCACCAGCGACGCCGCAATCGAAGCCGAATTGCTGGAAATTTTCATCATCGAGGCGCAGGAAGTGCTGGGCTTCGTCAAGACCACGCTGGCCAAGCCGCGCGCCGAATGCGGCAGCGCCGAACACCTGGCAATGCTGCGTCGCTCCTTCCATACGCTCAAGGGCAGCGGCCGCATGGTCGGCTTGAACCGGTTTGCCGAAGCTGCCGCCGCAATCGAACGCGTGATGAATGTCTGGCTGGGCGAGGAGCGCGTTGCCAGCGATGCCCTGTTCGCCCTGCTGGCGCGGGCCTTGACTGATATGGAAGGCTGGGTCGCCGAATTGCTGGCGACGGGCACGTCCGAACGCAGCGCCGACGCCTTGGTGAGCGCGGCCGAGCGGGTCCAGATGGGCGCGGCTTTCGAGATGGACGAGGCGAGCGCGCCAATTGGCAGCGTCGACCTGGACGAGGGCGTCGCGCCGGAACTGGTGCCGGAAGCGGCACCGGAAGCGGGCAATGTGATCGAATTCCCGTCCGCCACGACGCCGGCCCGCGACGACAATCTGAAGCAGATCGGCGATCTCGAAATCGGTCTGCCCCTGTATAACATTTACCTGGCCGAAACCGACGAGTTGTTGCGTTTGCTGACCGTGGACTTCAGCGAGTGGAGTCACGAGCCAGGCCGCGCCGTCAGCGACGAGGCGCAGCATGCAGCCCATACGCTGACCGGTTCTTCCGGCACGGTCGGTTTCAAAGCCCTGCGCGAACTGGCGCATGCGCTGGAGTCGGCGATTGAAGTGGCGGTGCCATCGGCGCCGAGCTTGAGCCAGGCGCAACGCGCCTTGCTCGATCAGGTGACCGAGACCATCCGCCAGATGTTGCAGCAATTTGCCTTGGGCGAACTGGCGCCGGCCCAGCCGGACCTGATCGTTGCCTTGCAGGCGATGCGGGAGCAGTTGATTCATCCGCAACCGGGCATCCCGGCCACCGAGTTGGGCGGCCTGGAAGTGCAGCTCGACTCGCTGTTCACGGATACCTATCAAAGCATCGTCAGCGAGCCACTGGCCGGCGAAGCAGCGGCGTCGCTTGAAACAGTGGTCGCCGAATTGCCGCTGGCGCCAACGGCGCCCGCGCTGCCCGATGCCGGCGGCGCCGACGATGTGCACGACTCCATGTTCGACGACGCCTTTGCCGTGCCGCCGGCAATCGATTCCGTGGCCGAACTGCCCGTGGCCGAACTGGCTGGCGTGGAATTCGCGCCGCTGGAAGACGCTGCGCCAGCCGAAGCCGCACATGTCGAGGAAGCGCTCGAAGCCGCCCCGGACGAGGAGGTCATCGAAGCCGCCGCCGTCGAGGAAGTCATCGAAGCGGCGCCGGTAGCGGAAGTCGTCGAGGCTGCCCCGGTAGTGGAGGAAGTCGCCCACGTCGCGGAAATTGCGCCGCTCGAAGAAATCGCGCATATCGAAGAAGTTGTCGAAGCCGCGCCTACCGAGGCGGTCGCCCCGGCGACCGCAGCGATCGAATTGGCGCCCGTCGCGCCTATCGTGTTCACGGCGCCGATCGCGCCGGTCCAGGAGTTGGCCGCAGTGGGCGCCGTCTTCAGCGACGAACTCGATGCCGACTTGCTGCCGATTTTCCTGGAAGAGGGCGCCGACTTGCTGCCGCAAGTGGGCAAGGCCTTGCGTATCTGGCAGCAGAATCCGGCCGACACGTCCCAGGGACAATTGCTGTTGCGGGTACTGCATACGGTAAAAGGCAGCGCGCGCATGGCCGGCGCGATGCGTCTCGGCCAGCACGCGCACGAGATTGAAACCCACATTGAAAACATGTTGCACGCGGGTACCGCGACGCCGCATGCCTTCGAGGAATTGCTGGCCCATTACGATCACGCGCTGCTGCTGTTTGAACAATTGCAATTGCCGATCGCGGCGCAAACGGCCGCGCCGGTTGCCGCCGTGGCCGCTGCCGCCGCTCCGGGCCGGGAAGATTCGCCCGCTGCGGAAACCAAGGTGGCGCTGGTGCGGGTCCGCGCCGACATTCTCGATCGCCTGGTCAACCAGGCCGGCGAAGTGTCGATTACGCGCTCCAAGCTGGAAAATGAAATTGGCCAGTTGCGTTCCTCGCTGGTCGAATTCTCGGACAACTTGGCGCGCTTGCGGCGCCAGTTGCGCGAAGTCGAGATGCAGGCTGAATCGCAGATCGCCTCGCGCATGGCCATTTCCAGCGAGCGGGAATTCGATCCGCTGGAATTCGACCGCTTTACGCGCCTGCAGGAATTGACACGCATGATGGCGGAGGGTGTCAACGACGTCGCCTCCTTCCATGAAAATCTGGCGCGCAGCGTGGACAGCGCCAGTGACGACTTGGCGCAGCAGGCGCGCTTGACGCGCGATTTGCAGCAAGATCTGATGCGGGTCCGGATGGTGCCGTTTGCCAGTATTTCCGAACGCCTGTTCCGGGTCGCGCGCCAGAGCGCGAAAGAAGTCGACAAGCGGGTCAATCTGGATATTCGCGGCAGCGCGGTCGAAATCGACCGCAGCGTGCTGGAACGGATGGCGGCGCCATTCGAACATTTGTTGCGCAATGCGATTGCGCACGGGGTCGAGACACGCGCCGAACGTACCGCAGCCGGCAAGAGCGAAACCGGCGAATTGCTGGTGCAGGTCAGCCAGCAGGGTAATGAAGTGGTGATCGGTTTCAGCGACGATGGCGCCGGTCTCGATCTGAACCGCATCCGCGCCAAGGCACGCAGCATCGGCTTGTTGGGGCCGGACCAGGAAGTGAGCGACGCGCAGGCCACCGACTTGATTTTCGAGCCGGGCTTTTCCACCGCCGACACCCTGACCGAATTGTCAGGGCGCGGCGTCGGCATGGATATCGTGCGCTCCGAGGCATTGGCGCTGGGCGGCCGGGTCGACACCGTGTCGCAACTGGGGCATGGGGTGCGCTTCACCATCCATTTGCCGCTGACCCTGGCCGTGACCCAGGTCGTGCTCTTGTCGTGCGACGAAAAGGTCTATGCCGTGCCGGCCATCCTGGTCGAGCAAGTGCTGCAGATCAAGGAAGCCGGGCTGGTTGAAGCTTATTCGACCGGGACGATGCAGTCGCAGGGCCAGTCGGTGGCGCTGCATTATTTGTCGAACCTGCTTGGTGAAACCCACTCGCGGCCGCACAGCCAGCGTTCCAGCCCGGTCTTGATGCTCAAGAGCGGCAACGACCGGCTGGCCTTGCAAGTCGATGAGGTGCTGGGCAACCGCGAGGTCGTCATCAAGAACATCGGGCCGCAACTGGCGCGCATGGCCGGCATCGCCGGCGCTACCGTGCTCGGTTCGGGCGACATCGTGCTGATCCTTAACCCGGTCGCGCTGGCCCAGCATCTGGAGCACCAGCCGGAGTTGCGGCCGCAGTATGTCGCCACTGCCAGCGAGAGCCTTACCGCGCCGCGCAGCGTGATCATGGTGGTCGATGATTCGCTGACGGTACGGCGGGTGTCGCAGCGCCTGCTGGAACGCGAGGGTTACCACGTGATCCTGGCCAAGGATGGCGTCGATGCGCTTGAGCAGTTGCAAGGCGTGACGCCCGAGCTGATGATGGTCGATATCGAAATGCCGCGCATGGACGGCTTCGATTTGACCCGTAATGTGCGCGGCGATGTCCGCACACAAGGCATTCCCATCATCATGATCACCTCGCGCAGCGCCGACAAGCACCGCAATTACGCGCTGGAACTGGGTGTGAATGCCTACTTTGGCAAGCCCTTCCAGGAGGAAGCGTTGCTGGCCGCCATCAAAGGTTTGCTGCACGCTTGATCCATCTGGGGCGCCCGGTCTTGCGACCGGGCGCCCCAGCCTTCTCTCTATTTCATCAGCTTCACCACCGCGTAGCGTGCCAGGCATGCCTTGCGCGCCGCATCGTGCTCGACGATGGGTGGCGGGTAGTCCTGGACATGCTCCGACTGCGGCGCCAGCCACGGCGCATGGATGTCGCGTTCATTCAGGGCCTTTAATTGCGGCAGGTAGCGCCGTATGAAGCGGCCGTCGGGATCGAATTTACGCGATTGCGTGAGCGGGTTGAAAATGCGGAAATAAGGCTGGGCGTCGCAGCCGGACGAGGCCGCCCACTGCCAGCCGCCATTGTTCGAGGCCAGGTCGAAGTCATTCAAGTGCAGCGCGAAATATTGTTCGCCGCGGCGCCAGTCGATACCCAGGTCCTTGATCAGGAAACAGGCAGCGACCATGCGCAGGCGGTTATGCATATAGCCGCTCTGGTTCAGTTGCGCCATCGCGGCGTCGACCAGCGGATAGCCGGTGCGGCCCTGGCACCAGGCCGCGAAAGCCAGCTCGGCTTGCGCGCCGCTTTCCCATTCGATCGCATCGTAGGCTGGCTTGAATGCGGCGTGCGCCACATGCGGATGGTGAAACAAGATCATCGCGTAAAACTCGCGCCAGATCAGTTCCGCCAGCCAGATCGGCGCCCCATCGCCGCCGCCGCCGCGCTCGATCAGCTCGAACACGGTGCGCACCAGGTGGCGCACCGAGACGGTACCGAAGCGCACGTGCAGCGACAGATAGGATGGTCCCTTCAGCGCGGGGAAGTCGCGCGCGTGGGCATAGTTGGCGATGCGCGGCAGAAAATCCTCGAACAGGCGGGCCGCGCCTGACATGCCGGTTGGAATCGACAATTGCTTCAAATTGCTTTCCGCGAAGCCCAGTTCGTCCAGGGTCGGCAGTGACGCCGGCGCCATCGGTGCGGCAAAATTGCCGGCATGGATGTCGACCGATAGCGGCGCCATGCAGTCGGGGCTGGTGCGCAGCATTTTCAGCCAGGCATGCTTGTAGGGGGTAAAGATGGAGAACGGTTTGCCGGACAGCGACAGCACCTCGCTTTTTTCAAATATCACCTGGTCCTTGAAGCTGAACCACAGGCGCGAGTCGGCCAGCAGTGCCTGCTGCACCGAAGCGTCGCGCGCGATGGCTTGCGGCTCGTAGTCATGATTGGCAAATACGGCGTCCACGCCCAGCTCGGCGGCCAGGCGCGGAATCGCTTCGACCGGATCGGCGTGGCGCACCATCAGCTCGCCGCCGAGGGCCCGCAATTGCGCCGCCAGTTCGGCCACGCAGGCGTGGATGAATTCGACGCGCCGGTCGCGGCGTGGCAAGCCGGCCAGAATGGTCTGGTCATAAATAAAGACACAGAACACCGCTTTGCTTTGGCGTAAGGCGTGGTGCAGGGCGGCGTGATCGACAGCGCGCAAGTCGCGCCGGAACCATACTAGGGATGTATTGAGCGTCATGGGCGTGTTCCGGGTCAAGTTTAGGGGCGATTTTCATGCATACCATCAGATTATGGGGGCGCGCATGGCGGCTTGGACGTCGCTGCGGCCTCAATTCAGTGTAAACTATCGATATGTGCACGGCATATCGCTGTGACGACGATGGCGGAGCGAGCCAGCCAGCAGAGAGAGCGTATGAAGAAGAGTAAAATCGGTAAATCTCTACCTGTGCCCGGACCCTTGCAAGATCCCACCGATCTGGTGGCCCAGCCGGGCGCCGGCGGCATGGCGGCCCTGAATCTGGCGAATCATTTCCTGATTGCCATGCCGGCCATGGAAGATCCGATCTTCGGCGGCGCCGTCGTGTATGTGTGCGAACACAATGAAAATGGCGTGCTGGGCGTGGTGATCAACAAACCCACCGACATGACGATGCAAGTCTTGTTCGAGCGCATAGACTTGAAGCTGAGCGCCGGTCTCGACATGCCCATCGTCAACGAACCGATCATGTTCGGCGGTCCCGTGCAAGACGACCGCGGCTTCGTGCTGCATACGCCTGGCGCGCGCTATTCCTCGTCGCTGACGGTGACCAAGGATATCGCGTTCACGACCTCGATCGACGTGCTCGAAGCGGTCGCCAACGGCGCCGGCCCGCGCCGCCTGCTGGTATCGATCGGTTATTCGGGCTGGAGTCCCGGCCAGCTCGAAGACGAGATCGGTCGCAACGGCTGGCTCACCGTGGGCGCCGACGCCGACATCCTGTTCGACTTGCCGATCGAAGACCGCTATGTGGCCGCCATGAAACTGCTTGGCGTCGATCCCCTGATGCTGGCATCCGAGGCTGGCCATGCGTGACGCAAGGGCGCCTTCGTGAGCGCGATCGACACGGTCTTCGGCTTCGATTTCGGCATCAAGCGCATCGGCGTGGCGATCGGCAATACCATGATTCGCCAGGCCCAGCCATTGAAAGTGATTACCGCCATCGCCAACGAACCGCGTTTCGCGGAAATCGAAGCCTTGATACGGGAATGGGGGCCGGCCCGCATCGTGGTCGGCTTGCCTTGCCATCCGGACGGCGCCGAGCACGAGATGAGCGCGCGCTGCCGCCGCTTCGCCAACCAGATGCACGGGCGCTTCAGCCTGCCCGTGGTGCTGGTCGACGAGCGCTATTCTTCGGCCGTGATTTCGGCCAAACGGGGCGAGGTCATCGACGACCGCGCCGCCGCCATCATTTTGCAACAATATTTTGACGACCATGCCCAATCCAACTAATCCTTCCCAACTCGATGCCGAGGCCCTGTATCAGGTCTTGCTGCAAAAAGTGCAGGGCGGCCTGTCCGGCGCCCATGACGTGGCCATCGTCGGCATCCATTCCGGCGGCGCCTGGCTGGCCGAACGTCTGGCGCGCGACCTCGACCTGGGCGAACGCCTGGGTTTCATCGACGTCTCCTTTTACCGCGACGATTTCGCGGAAAAAGGCTTGCACGCCGACGTCAAGCCGAGCCAGATCGGCTTCGACGTCGACGGCGCCACCATCTTGCTGGTCGACGATGTGCTCTACACGGGGCGCACCACGCGCGCGGCGATCAACGAATTGTTCGACTATGGCCGGCCGGCGCGCATCATGCTGGCCGCGCTGGTCGACCGCGGCGGGCGCCAGTTGCCGGTGGCCGCCGATTTCGTGGCCGCCACCGTCGCCCTGGACCCGACCGAGGCGCTGGTGCTGCGGCGCGCGGACGCAGGACAATTCACGCTCACCATAGATACCGACCATGCTTAATCCGCAACTGAATAAACATGGCGAACTCCAGCATCTGTTGACCATCGAAGGCTTGCCGAAATCGATTCTCAACCATATCCTGGACACCGCCTCGTCCTTTGTCGGCATTTCCGACCGCGACGTCAAGAAAGTGCCGCTGATGCGCGGCAAAAGCGTCTTCAATCTGTTCTTTGAAAACTCGACCCGCACCCGCACCACCTTCGAGATCGCCTCGAAGCGCCTGTCGGCCGACGTGATCAACCTCAATATCCAGGCCTCCTCGGCCAGCAAGGGCGAGTCCCTGCTTGACACCATCGACAACCTGTCGGCGATGCATGCTGACATGTTCGTGGTGCGCCACGCGCAATCGGGCGCGCCCTACCTGATCGCCAAGCACTTGAGCGACACCAAGCAAGGCCATGTGCATGTGGTCAACGCCGGCGACGGCCGCCACGCGCACCCGACCCAGGGCTTGCTGGACATGTACACGATCCGCCACTACAAGAAGGATTTCACCAACTTGACGGTAGCCATCGTGGGTGACATCTTGCATAGCCGGGTGGCCCGCTCCGACATCCACGCCTTGACCACGCTGGGCGTGCCGGAAGTGCGCGCGATCGGACCGCACACCCTGCTGCCGGGCGGCCTGGAGCAAATGGGCGTGCGCGTCTTCACCGACATGAACGAGGGCTTGAAGGGCGTCGACGTGATCATCATGCTGCGCCTGCAAAGCGAGCGCATGAACGGCGCATTGCTGCCGTCGGCCCAGGAATACTTCAAGAGCTACGGTTTGACGCCGGAACGCCTGGCGCTGGCCAAGCCGGACGCGATCGTGATGCATCCGGGACCGATGAACCGCGGCGTCGAAATCGACTCGGCGGTGGCGGATGGTCCGCAAGCGGTGATTTTGCCGCAAGTGACATTCGGGATCGCGGTAAGGATGGCGGTAATGAGTATATTGGCGGGAAATCAAGGATGAAATTACATATCAAGAATGGCCACCTGATCGATCCGGCCAATGACATTGACGGTTTGCATGACCTGTTCATCGCCGCCGGCAAGGTGCTGGCCGTGGGCCGCGCGCCGGCCGGCTTTGTTGCCGACACGACCATCGACGCCAGCGGCCTGGTGGTGGCGCCGGGATTGGTCGACTTGTCGGCCCGCCTGCGCGAACCCGGTTACGAATACAAGGCCACGCTGGAATCGGAATTGCAGGCGGCCATGCGGGGCGGCGTGACGCGCCTGGTGTGCCCGCCCGACACCGATCCCGTGCTGGACGAACCGGGCCTGGTGGAAATGCTGACTTACCGCGCCAAGACCTTGAATCTGGCCCATGTGCACCCGCTGGGCGCGCTGACGGTCGGCTTGAAAGGGCGCGCCCTGACTGAAATGGCCGAGCTGACCGAGGCCGGTTGCATCGGCTTCGCCCAGGCCGAGGAGCCGATCGAAGACACCACCGTGCTGCTGCGTGCGATGCAATACGCGACCACCTTCGGCTATACCGTCTGGCTGCGCCCGCAAGACGCCCATATCGGCCGCGGCGGCATCGCCCACAGCGGGCCGCTGGCCTCGCGCCTGGGCTTGTCCGGGGTGCCGGTGATGTCCGAAACCATCGCCCTGCACACCATTTTCGAATTGATGCGCGCCACCGGCGCCCGCGTCCACCTGTGCCGCATTTCCTCGGCCGCCGGGCTGGACTTGATCCGCGCCGCCAAGCGCGAAGGTTTGCCGCTCAGTTGCGACGTCGGTGTCCACCATGTCCACTTGACCGACGCTGACATCGGGTTCTTCGATTCGAACGCCCGTGTGACGCCGCCGTTCCGCAGCCAGCGCGACCGCGATGCGATCCGCCTCGGCCTGTTCGACGGCACTGTCGACGCGATGTGCTCGGACCATACCCCGGTCGACGACGATGAAAAACTGCTGCCCTTCGGCGAAGCGTCGCCCGGCGCCACCGGCCTGGAGTTGCTCTTGTCGCTGGCCTTGAAATGGGCCGACGATTATGCTGCCGAGCAGCCGGCTGGCACGCAGCGGCCGATCGCGCGCGCGCTGGCCAAGGTCACCTCGGAAGCGGCGCGCGTGGCCGGCGTGCCGGGCGGCGACCTGGCGCCAGGCAAGGTGGCCGATGTCTGCCTGTTCGATCCGGCCGCGCGCTGGACCGTGGCGGCTGCGGCGCTGGCCAGCCAGGGCAAGCACACGCCCTTTCTCGGTTACGAATTGAGTGGCGTGGTGCGTGCCACCATCGTCGCCGGCCACGTCGCCTTCCAGCGTTAATTTCCATTCCGGGCGCGGCGCCTGGCCGCCGCGCCGGACGGCCCCCGTTTCCTTTGGTGTGATGTGAATCTATTGCTTATTTATCGCCTCGGGCGGGTATTTTTTCATTTAATTTTCGGCATGGCCACCTGCGCCCTGCTGTTTCCCTGGCTGGGCGTGGCGGCGCGCAACCGCCATATCCGGCGCTGGTCGCGCCAGTTGATGGGCATTTGCGGCGTGCGCGTCGAACAGAGCGTCGATTCGGCCGCCATGTTGCCGCAAGCAATGGTGGTGGCCAATCATGTGTCGTGGCTCGATATCTTCGTCATCGATGCGCTGCATCCCTGCCGCTTCGTGGCCAAGTCCGAGATCCGCGCCTGGCCCATCCTGGGTTGGCTTGCCGCCCAGGCCGGCACTGTTTTCATCGCGCGCGGCAAACGGCGCGATTTGCGCCACCTTTTCAAGGGCTTGGTCGATAAACTGGCGGCCGGCGAGCGTATCGCGTTTTTCCCGGAAGGCACTACCTCGGCGCAAGGCCAGTTATTGCCTTTCCACGCCAATTTATTCGAGGCGGCGATCGACGCCAAGGTGCCGGTGCAAGCCATTGCGCTATCGTATGTGGATGCACAGGGCAAGTCGCACGCTTCGGTCGATTTTCTCGGCGACATGACGTTTGCCCAAAGCATGGTCTTGATTTTATGCGGTCCGCCCGTCACCGCACGCCTGGTTTGCCTGCCCCCGATCACCACGACCGGTGCGCACCGGCGCGAAGTCGCGCTGGCCGCGCAGACGGCAGTGGCGGCCGCGCTCGGGATAGTGGCCGCAGCGCACGCTTAAACGGTGCCGTGTTGGAGGTAGGCGGGGCAATCGACTTGCAACAGGCTGCGGTCGTCCAGGCAGACGGCCGATAATTGGCCGCCCCACACGCAACCGCTGTCGAGCCCGATCAAATTGGGGCGCAGCAGCAATCCCAGCGCCGACCAGTGACCGAACACCACCGTGTCGGCCGCGCTGCGCCGGCCCGGCACCTCGAACCAGGGCATCAGGTTTGAGCCGGGCGCGGCGCTGCCGCTTTCCTTCATCTTGAAATCCATCACGCCGTCGGCCGCGCAAAAGCGCAGCCGGGTCAGGGCGTTGACGATGCAGCGCAAACGTTCGGCGCCGCGCAAGTCGTCGTCCCAGGCAGCGGGCGCATTGCCATACATCTGGCCCAGGAAATCGACCCAGTGCGCAGCGCGCAGCGCCGTTTCCACTTCACCGGCCAGGTCCATGGCTTGTTGCGCACTCCATTGCGGCAGCAGGCCCGCATGCACCAGCAAGTGGCCTTGATGCATGATCGCCAGCGGCCGGCGGCGCAACCAGTCGAGCAGGATAGCGCGGTCGGGCGCCTCCAGGATTGCCGCCAGGGTGTCCGATTTATGGGCCGGGCGGATGCCATTGGCCACGGCCAGTAAGTGCAAATCGTGGTTGCCCAACACCGCGTCGACATTGCCACCCTGCGCCAGCGCGTGGACGTGGCGCAAGGTGGCCAGCGAATCGGGCCCGCGATTGACCAAGTCGCCGGCAAACAAGATGCGGTACGGTGCGGGATTGGCGCTGGCTATGCGCTCTAGCAAGAGCAGGGTTTGATCGTGGCAACCTTGCAAGTCGCCGATGACGTAAGTTTTCATGTGTTTGTGCTCGTTTGCCGGTGCGCCGCGTGATACTGGCTGGCGCGGCAATCAATTGTATCGATGGAATCCGCTAGTTTCACATAGAATCACGCCTATCATTCATTTTTGCTTTGAACGGGGAGATCCCATGATTTTTGTTACAGGCGGCGCCGGTTTCATCGGTTCCAATTTCGTGCTGGACTGGCTGGCCCAGTCGGATGAAGCGGTCCTCAATTTCGACAAGCTCACTTACGCCGGCAATCTGAATAATCTGGCCGCGCTGAAACACGATGCGCGCCACCATTTCGTGCGCGGTGATATTTGCGACCAGCAACAAGTGCTGGACTTGCTGCGCGCACACCGTCCGCGCGCGATC
>JBEONR010000031.1:0-64452 GCA_040544385.1 Oxalobacteraceae bacterium GrIS 1.11 | reverse complement strand
AATATGCCAAAACCGGCTTCAAAGGAGGACGAAAAAGTCAAAATTGCTCCCTAAACTATCTGCAAAAATGGTCTCAAATAGTTTGACACTTTCCGAAGTCGCCCACGATGCCTTGCAATTGCAATTGCGCGGTGGCCACCTTCAGCATCGGTTTCAGGACGGGATCGCGTTCGATCTCCTCGATCACGGCCCCGTAGTCGGCGATGCCATAGTCGGCCGGGGTGCTGGTGCCGATGGTGAAAAATCCCGGCCTTTGCAATTGCAAATGGCCGATCTGGCGCACCACGCCCGTTTGCACGCCATGCACGACGGCGCCGGCGTAACCGCCGAAAATGAGCACCGCCATTTCGCCTATCGTGATGGTGATCAGGGTGACTAAGGTACGTCTGCGGTTGCGCCAGATATTGCGAAACGGCAGATGAAGATAAGTGGAGAGCTTCATGGTAGTCCTTAAGTTGTTTCAATTAAGCTGTTTGGAAACGGGAGTCGCGTGCATGGTTCAGGGTCTCGCCAGCCGGCAACATCAAGCCGTCGCGCATCGCGTAAATCCGGTCGGCCTGCTCTTGCACATAGGCGTCGTGCGAACAGACGATGAAGGCGATCTGGTAGCGCCGCTGCAATTGCTTCATCAAGGCCACGATATTGGCGCCGTTTTCCGAATCGAGATTGGCGGTCGGCTCGTCGGCCAGCACCAGTTTGGGCTGCTTGACGAGGGCGCGCGCGATGGCCACGCGCTGGCGCTGGCCGCCGCTGAGCTGATTCGGATATTTGTCCATATGCTCTTCCAGTCCCACCTGTTCCAGCGCGGCCATCACCTGCGCGCGGCGCCGCCCGGCCGGGCTGCCCGCCAGCAGCAGCGGGTATTCGACGTTTTCATACGCGCTCAGCACCGGCAGCAAATTGAAATTCTGGAAGATGAAACCGATGTGGTCGCGCCGGAAGTCGCTCAGGGCGTCGTCGCCCAGCGCGCCCACGTCGCGCCCCAGCACATGGACGGCGCCCGAATCGGGCCGGTCTATGCAGCCGATCAGGTTCAGCAAGGTGGTCTTGCCGCTGCCGGAGGGGCCGCTCAGCACCGACAAGCCGTCTATGCCGATTTGCAAGTCGATGCCTTTCAAGACCGGCGTGACGAGCGCGCCGCTGCGGTAAGACTTGCGCACGTTTTTCAGGTCGACGGCGATCGTAGGCGTCTGTGCGGGATTGTGTGTGCTCATGATGCTTTCCTTGGCGAAGTAATTCAAAGTGTGTGGTTAACTGGTCGATTCGATGCTTGATTCGGCCAGCGTTTCAGCCGGTGCGGCTGCGCTTTCCAGCGCGGCCACCAGTTCCGTCATGGCGCCCTTGAAATGGCGCAACAATTGCCGCGCCATGCCGCGCGTCAGCAATCGGGAGCCATACACCAGGCGCACCATCAGGCGCCCGCCGACAATCATGGTTTCCCATTCCAGTTCATGGGTGCGCGGATTGCCTGGTCCCCGGTTGCGCCCGGCGCTGCCGCGCACCGACCACCCGAGCGGCAAGTCGAGGCTGTCGAAGTCGCCCAGGTGGCTGTAGAGCAGTGCCTGGTCGACTTGCTTGCCGAGCGGGTGGCGCGGGTCGCCGGCCACGTCATTGCACACTGCGACGAAGAAGCGGCTATGCTCCTGGTACGCTTGCCATGCCTCGATCACGTTGGACAGCACCGCTTGCGGCGAGTTCGGCACCGCGACTTCGAACGGATTGTGGGTGGCGAACCAGCCTATGGTGCGCGAATAATCGCGGCTGGGATCGACGCTGCGGCCATTCGAGATCACGTCGAAGCGCACCACTTCCTGGCCGGCCCAGCGGCGCAGCGCGATGGAGAGTGAAGTCAGCAGCAGGAAATTGAGATTGGCGGCGGCGCCGGGCCGTATCACGCCCAGAGTGCGGTCCGTTTCCGCGTTTGAAAAGCGCAGGAACAGGGTGCGGTTTTCGCCTTCGGTATTGCTGGCCTGCGCCGACTTGCACGGTACCGGCATGCGCCCAAACTGAGCCTGGCCGGCCAATTGCTGGCGCGCCGCCGGCACCGCCGCCCGCACCATCGCCACATAATCGGCAAACGGGGCCGAGCGCAGCAGGCGCGCGTCCGCCTGGCGGTAAGCCCTGCCCAGGTCGTCGATCAAGATGCGCCAGCAATTGGCGTCCACCACGCTGTGATGCAAGACCCAGATCAGGCGCGCGTCCTTCGCTCCCATGAGTATCAGGGCGGCATTGGCCAGCGGCTCGCCGTGCAAGCCGACCGAGGCGTGCAGGCAATTGGCTTGCTCGGTGAAGCGGGCCGCGCGCCGGAAAAACAATTCCTTTTGCAAGTCGATGACGGCCAGCTTGAACGGCGGGCGGGCGTCGAGCACCATCGCGCCGTCGCGGTAAGAGGCGCGCAGCAACGCATGGTGGCGGAACACCGTTTGCAGGGCGCGGTTCAAGCGTTCG
This sequence comes from Oxalobacteraceae bacterium GrIS 1.11, assembly GCA_040544385.1. Classification (GTDB taxonomy): domain Bacteria; phylum Pseudomonadota; class Gammaproteobacteria; order Burkholderiales; family Burkholderiaceae_D; genus Janthinobacterium. Next base: position 62,004 of record JBEONR010000031.1, on the reverse strand, counting down.
ACGTCGGGCTGGTGGTCGAAGCCGATCACCATCATTTGGTTCCAATGCTTGCGCTCGACCATCGGCAAGCGCTCGAAGAAGCGACGCAGCATGGGGCCGGGCGGCACCACCCCGTCCACGCTATCGTGCTGGCTATCCTCGCGTTGGTTCTGGCTGACCCGTTCCAGCACGCCGCGAATGGTGCGGCCCTGCAAGATATCGAGCGGGCTGGCCTTGAAGCCGAGTTCCGCCAGCGCCGCCATGTATTGCAAGGAAATCAGGGAATCGCCGCCGATCAGGAAAAAATCGTCGTCGACGCCGACACGGTCCAGTTTCAGGATGCGCGCCAATTCCACCGCCAGTGATTGCTGCATGGCGTCGCTCGGCTTGGTGTAGGCGGGGGCGATCTCGTCGCGCTGGATGGCGCGCGTCTTCAAGGCCTTGCGATCGAGCTTGCCGCTGCTGCTAACTGGCGGGTCGCTCAAGTGCACGAACTGGCTTGGTATCATGTACTCGGGCAGGCGCGCGCCCAACTGGGTGCGCAGCAAGTCGGCGCCGATCTCGCCCCGGGCGCTGATGTAAAAGCCGATCAGGCGCGCCTGCATATTCTCGTCTTGCCTGACGATGACGACGGCTTGCTCGATGCCGGGCAGGGCGCCCATCTGGCTTTCGATGTCGCCCAGTTCGACCCGGAAGCCGCGCACCTTCACTTGCTGGTCGGCGCGGCCGCAGATTTCCATCTGGCCGTCGGCGCGCATGATGCCCAGGTCGCCAGTGCGGTAAATCCGTCCGCCCGGCTCGCCCGGCCATGGCGCCGCGATGAAAGCCTGGCGGGTTTTTTCGGCGTCGCCGTGGTAACCCCTGGCCAGCGACAGGCCGCCGTAATAAATCATGCCTTTTTCGCCGATCGAGCATGGCTTCAACGCTTCATTGAGCACATACAGGCGCTGGTTGGCCAGCGGCCGGCCATAGGGAATGCTCTTCCAGTGCGGCTCGAAGCGCGTCACCGGGTAATAATAATTTGAATAAATGGTCGCCTCGGTGGCGCCGCCCATATTGGCCAGGCGGCAGTTGGGGAAGAGCCGCAACAAGTCGGCCGGCACGTTGGGCTGGATGAATTCGCCGCCCAGCAGCACCAGGCGCAAGCCTTCCACGGGCGCGACCGGCTTGCCCTTGAAGGACAGCAGCAATTGCTGCATGCCGGTGGGCGCCGAATTCCACACCGTGATCGCGGCTTCGCGCAGAAAGCCCATCAGCGCGAAGGGGTCGCGGATTTCCAACTTGCTGGGCACGAACACGCTGGCGCCGGCCAGGATGGAGCCGAACAAGTCCCACACCGACAAGTCGAAGCCATACGACGAGAAACACATGATGCGGTCGTCCGGGCGCAGATTGAACAGATGATTGATGCCGATCAGGGAATTGGCCATGTTTTGGTGGCTTACCATGACGCCCTTGGGCGCGCCGGTCGAGCCGGACGTGAAGAGCACGTAGGCGAGATCGTGCGGCCGGTTGACGCGGGCCGGGGCTTTGTCACTGGCGGCGGCCAGAGCGCGCCGGTCGGACAGTTCGATGCCCTGGTAAGTCGGGCGCGCCCAGCCATCGATGCAGACGATGCGGCGCACCTTGGAGCCGGCCAGTTCGAGCCGGCCGGCAAACAGGGTGTCGGCGTCCGTCACCAGGATGCGCGCACCGGTATCGTTCAAGATCGCGCGCACGCGTTCCCACGGCAAGTCCGGTTCCAGCGGCACGTAGGCGGCGCCGGCGGCGATCACGCCATACAGCGTGGCAGGCATGGCCACGCTACGGTGCAGCATCACGGCCACCATGTCATTGCGCGCGGCGCCGGCCTGGCGCAGCAGGTGCGCCAGGCGGTAGGCATGCTGCCGGTACTCCAGATAACTGTGGCTGGCGCGCGAAGTTTGCACCGCCGTCGCCTCGTCGCGCCCTTCCAGCAGCGGCTCGAAGATGGCGGGCAGGGTGCTGTCGGGCGGCAAGTAGTGATAGGTGGCGTTATAGTCTTGCAGCAGGCGCAGGTGGCGCGCCGGCAGCAAATCGAGTTCGGCGAAGGCGGTTCCCGGCGCGCTCCGCATGGCATCGTGCACATGCTGGATCGTGTCGGGCCAGTCGGCGCCGTGGGTGGCGTTTTGCAGGGCCGGCTCGGCGCATAATTCCAGCGCCAGATTGCCGGCCGCATCCTCTGGTCCGCAACTGGCCCGCAGTTGGCGCGGGTCGCGGTCGATGGCGCCGGGCGCCAGCCAGGCGAAGGGCGCGGCCGGCGCCTCCGAGGGCGGGCCAGCCAGTTGCCGTGCCAGCTCGGCTTGCAATTGCTGCAGATTGAGCCCGGCGTGGATAGATAACTTGACCTGGCGCCGCAGTTCGGGCGTCAGATAGTCGAAAGTGAGCTCGCCAACGCCGCCGAGGATATGAATGAAATAGGCCCACGCCGCAAGCCGGTCCAGCTCCGATTGCGCGCGGTAGTCGAAGCTGAGCTTGATGGCTTCGGGCCGGGCTGGCGTCATGCCGGCCTTCTTGGACTCGGACAAGAGGCGATAGGCGGCGGCCTTGTCGATGCGCTTGTTTTCGAAGAGTTCAACGATGGTGTCTTGAATATCCATGCTTGCTTCCTTGGTGTGATTGCTGATGAGTCTTGAGAGGGCTCAATCGAGTAATAAAGCCAGTAAATCGGCATCCAGCGCTTCCAGTTCGGCCAGCGTGGGCTGGCCCAAGCCATCGGGCGCGTTGAGCAACAGCTTGATGTCGCCATGCAAGCCGTCTATCCATGCGCGCTCGATCTGGTGGGCGCGGTATTCCACGCGCCAGCGCCAGTTTTCTGCGCCGAACAGGAACGACACCAGCAGCGGGAACTTGGCGCTGCCGGTGCCGATCGCTTCCAGGGTGGCGCCCTGGCCGGCAAAGCTGAAGGCGGGCGGCAGCACTTCTTCATTGAATAAAATATTGAAGGGCAGTTCGCGCTGGCCCAGGGCGCTCATGACGCGGTTGAGCGGATAGTCTTCCACTTCCTGCAGCTGGACCAGGGTGTGCTTGACGCGCGCCGTCAAGTCGGCCAGGCACTCCTGGCCCGACCATTCGAATGCCAGCGGCAGGGTGTTGACGAACAATCCCGGGGTTTGCTCGAATTCCAGGCGCGAGCGGCCGTTCATGGTCACGCCCAGGGCGAAGCGGCGCGCCTCGATGCGCTGGCCGAGCGCGAAACCGAACAGGCTCAGCATCAGCACGAAGGGCGTGCAAGCGTAGTCCACGCACAGGGCGCGCAATTGCGCGCTGTGGCGTGCGTCCAGGCTGAACACCAGTTCGCCGCCCGTCACGTCGTCCAGGTCGCCGCCCGGCCGGGCCGGCAGGGCCGGCAAGGGCGCGCGGCGGGCCGGATCGCTCCAGAATTGCGCCGCCCTGGCGCCGAAGCCGCCGCCCAATTGCCCGTTCAGCCAGCGTCCATAATCCTGGTACGACAGCGCGCCATCCATGGACGCCAAGGCCAAGCCTTGATACAGGGCGTCGAGTTCGGCCAGCAGGCGCACCAGAGTCACGCCGTCGGCGATCGCGTGATGCAGGCTGATGGCCAGCCACTGGCGCCCGCTGTCGGCGGCGTGGATGCGTGCCACGCGCCATAAAGGGCCGCGTTCCAGGTCGAAAGGGCGCTGGTGGAAGCGGCGGCATTCTTCCAGCGCTTCCGTCTTGCCGAGCGCCACCAGGGTGTCGCAGTAATCGCCCTGCGCCGCGCCGAAGCAGAGCGCCAGGCCGCGCGCGTCGAGCCGGAAGCGGGTCCGCAGCATGGGGTGGCGCGCCGCCAGGTCGGCGCAAGCGGCGCGTAGCCGCGCCGCGTCCAGCCTGGCACCCAGGGCCAGCGTCAGCGGAATATTGTTCATGGCCAGTCCCGGATGGCTGCGCTCCAGGAATACCAGGCGGGCCTGGGCTTCGGTGGCCGGCGCTTCGGTGTCGGGCGCGCCGCCCGCTTGCGGCGCCACCTCCAGCTCGGCCAGTTCGGCTTGCCGGGCTTGCTCTATCTGGTACGCCATGTCGGCCAGGACCGGGTGCCGCATCACGGCGCTCAACGCCAGCGCGCGCTGGAAGCGCTGGCGTATGCGGTTGCAAAGCCGTACCGCGCTCAGCGAATTGCCGCCCAGCAGGAAGAAATTGTCGCTGCGGCTAATTGCGGCCGGCCCCGTCAATTCGCGCCAGATGTCCGCCAGCGCCGTTTCGGTGGCGCCCTGCGGCGCTTGCCTGGCCCCGGCCGTCTCGTCGGCCAGCCAGTCCGGCTCGGACAGGCGCAGTCGGTCGACCTTGCGGTTGGCGCTCAAGGGCCATTCCCGCACATATTGGTAAAAGCCGGGGAGCATATAGGCCGGCAAGCGCTCGCGCAGGAAGCCGTCGAACGCGTGACGGGTCAGCACCGCGCCGCTGTAATAGGCCACCAGCACGCGCTCGCCGCCTGCGCGCGCGATGGCCTTGACCACCGCCGCCTCGACTTGCGGGTGGCGCTCGAGCGTCGCCTCGATCTCGCCCAGTTCGATGCGGAAGCCGCGCAGCTTGATCTGGTTGTCGGAGCGGCCGACGAATTCGAGCAAGCCGGCGCTGCTCAGGCGCGCCAAGTCGCCGCTGCAATACAGGCGCCGCGCGGCGCCGCCGTCTGGCGCCAGCATGCGGAAGGCCGCGTCGGTCTTGGCCTGGTCATTCCAGTAGCCGCGCCCGAGGCCGTCGCCGCCTATGTACAGGGTGCCGGTGACGGTGGCCGGGCAAACCCGGTCGTGCTGGTCGAGCAGCCAGAACTCGGTGTTCGCGATTGGCAAGCCGAGCGGCTGCCATGCACGCTCCGGGTCGAGCTGGCGCGGCACCGGATAGGCGCTCGACAGCACCGTGGTTTCTGTCGGGCCGTAGACATTCACCAGTTCCACCTGCGGACTGTGGGTGCGGAAACGCATGACTTCTTCCGTTTTCAAGGCTTCGCCGCCCAGGATCAGCAGGCGCAGCGTGGCCAGGCTGTCGCGGCAGCGCTGCGGCATGTCATTGAGCACGGCGAAATAGGCCGGTGTCACGGTGGCGATGTTGACATGCTGCGCGGCGATGGTTTCCAGGTATAGCTCGGGGGCCTTGCGGCGCTCATCCGGCAGCACGTGGATGTGCAGGCCGGCGCACAGGCTGGGCAAAATCTCGGCAATCGACACGTCGAAGGAAAATGGCGCGAACTGGCAAATGGTCTCGCCGGCGCGGTAGGCAAACGCCCGGCACACCCAGTCGACCAGATTGACCAGGCAACGGTGGGTATTGAGCACGCCCTTCGATGCGCCCGTCGAGCCGGACGTGAAGATCAGGTAAGCCGGGTCGGTGTCGGCCAGGCGCGGCCCATGGTAGGCGGGACCGGCGCCCAGCTCGGCGGCGCAAAAACACAGGGTCCGGCACGTCATGCCCGGGTCGGCCACGCCGGGCGTGGTCAGCATCAATCGGGCGCCGCTGGCGGCGGTGATCTGCGTGATGCGCTCGCGCGGCAAGGCCGGGTCGAGCGGCACCGCCACCGCGCCCAGCTTCAGGCTGGCCAGCAGCGCGATCACATAGTCGGCGCTGCGCCCGGTCAGCAGGCACACGCGCGCGCCTTGCGTCAGGCCCGCTTGCGCCAGCCGGTGGCAGAGGGCGTCGACTTTTTGCGCCAGTTCGCCGTAAGTGTGGCGCGCGTCGCCGTCCGACAGCGCCGTGTGCCGCGGCCAGAGCCGGGCCGCCCGCTCAAAGCGGGCCAGCACCGATTGTTCGAAGTCGACCGCGTGCGCCGTGTCTTGATAGGGGCGCCACAGGGCGCGCTGGCGCGGTGACAGCAAGTCGAGCCGGGCCAGCGGGCGGCTTGGCGCGGCTAACACCTGGCCCAGTACATGCTCGAACAAGTCGGCATAAGCGGCGATTTGCGCGGCCGAGAAGCGGCCGCCGTCATATTCCCAGTCCAGGCATAGCTGGCGCGCCTGCCCGTCGGCGCCATCCTGCCAACTGCTGTTGAGGTACAAGTCGGCGCGGGCCTGGCCGCGCAGGCGGCCCTGGTCTAGTATCGTCACGCCGCCTGCCACGGCCAGGGCCGGCATGTTCTGGTGCACATACACTACCCGCACGCCTTGCGCGATGGAGGGGCCGGTCTCGCCTTCGAGCGCGGCCAGGTCGGGGGTGTCGTCGGCCAGCAGGGCGAGGCGTTGTGGCTCGATCTGCGCCAGCAGGGCGTCGAAGCCCGCCTGCTCATCGATCTCCACCGTCAGCGGCAAGGTCAGCGCGAAATAGCCGACCCGGCGCGCGGCGGGGGCGTCCGCGCGTCCGGCGGCCACGGTGGCCAGCAACGGGCGTTGCACCGAGGCCAGGCGCGCCAGCAGCACCAGCAGGGCGCCGGCCAGGAGGGTGAACTGGCTGCCCAAGCCTTGCGCCTGGGCTTTCAGCAAAGCCCAGGTGGCGCCTGGCCCCAAGGCGCGGCGCCAGACCACGGTGGCGCTCGGGCCGTGCGCATCAAGCGGCAATTGGATCGCCTCGGCCGCCAAAATGCGCTCGCGCCAGGCGCGCAGCAGGGCCGGCTCGAACGCTTGCGGCTGGAACCACAGGCCCGCTTCCTCGGGCGGCGGGGCAGCACCCGCGTAGGCGCTGAAAATCTGCGACATCAGCAATTGCAAGCTCCAGCCGTCGACCACGATATGGTGCGCCGACACGAAGACATACCAGTGGCCGGCGGTCGCTTTGAGCAGGCGCAGCCGGCACAATGGCCCGCGCCGCAAGTCGAACGGCGACTGGCCCAGGGCCGCCATCGCGGCCAGCGCCGCCTCGTGTGCATGGCCGGCCCAGTCGATGCCGAGGTCCGGCGCAGGTTCATCTCGCAACGCCAGCATCGGGGTGGCGCCGTCGTCGTCGATCACGGCATTGAGCATCGGATGGCGGGCCAGCATGGCGCGCGCCGCCGCCAGCCAGGCTTGCGGGTCCAGCGCGGCGTCCAGCGCGAGCCAGTAATTTTCATGATAGGCGGCGCTGCTTGGTGCCAGCAGCCAGGCGCTCCACAACATGTCCTGGCGCGCCGTCAGCGGGACCCGGCGCAGCGACTCTTGCGCGGCTTGCGCGGGGAGGATGTCGGGCGGCGCCGCGTCGAGCAACAGCGCGATGCGCGCCAGGCTGGCCGCTTGCAATAGCGCGTGCGGCTGCAATTGGCGGCCGGCGCGGAAAGCCAGTTGCATGAAGCCGACCGAATCGAGGCCGTAGCGGCTCAGCGGCAGCTCGGGGTCCGGCCTGTCCGGAAAATCCGGCACGATGTCGCGCAATAGTTCCAGCAAGCGCGTTTCGCTGGCCGTCAGGGGGCGCCGCGCGCCTTCGGCGCCGGCGGTCAGGGCATGATCGTACTCGCCCCGTTCCAGCGCCTGGCGCAGCGCGAAGCGGCGGATCTTGCCGCTGCTGGTTTTCGGCAGCGCGGCGACGCCGATCGCGCCCGCCACCGGGTAAGCCAGCAGCGCTTCGAGCGCGCCGCGCAAGCGGTCAGTTTGCTGCGCCTGGTCCATGCCACGCGCCAGACGGAAAAATACGACCACGCGCTCGCGCCCGCCGTGGTTGGTCCCGACCACGGCCAGCTGGTTGGCCGGCCAGTCGAGCTGGCGGCACAGCGCCAATTCCACGTCATTGGCGTAGTGGTTGCGGCCATTGATGAAGAGCACGTCCTTGGCGCGCCCGCTCAGGTAGACGATGCCATGGTGGAGGAAGCCGATGTCGCCGCTGGCGCACCATGCCTGGTCGGCTTGGGCGAAATAGCCGTCGCTGACGTTCGGTCCGGCCAATTCCAGGTGCCCCAGGTGGGAGGGCGGCAACTCCTTGCCGTCGTCGTCCAGGGCGCGCACGCGCATGCCGGCCATGGGCGGTCCCAGGGCAGCGATTTCGCGCGCGCCGGGGGTGCCGGCGTCGCACACGACGATCGCCGCGCCGGGCGTGTTCAAGCTCTCGGGCGCCAGCCACAGGCTGGGGAAGTCGCCCAGCTCGCGCAATTGCGCCTGCGGGAAGGCGCTCGCGGCGACCGACGCTTCGGCGATGCCCCAACCGGGGCTGATCACGCCGGGCGCCAGGCCGAAGCGGGCAAAACGGGCGGCGAAGCGGCGGCACAATTGCGGGTCGATCGGTTCGGCGCCATTGTAAATCACGCGCACCGAAGCCAGATCCACGAGCGCATCGTCGGGCACGCGCAGCAATTGGTCGAAGCCGAAGTTGGGCATGCCGAGCAGGCTGGCGCGGTGCGCGCCGATCAGGCGCAGGAAGGCGCCCGGATCGCGCGCGAAGCTCAAAGGCGTGCTCTTGTATTGCGCGATGCCGGCCAGGGTATGGCACAGGTGGAACAAGACCAGGCCCATGTCGTGCGTCAGGGGCAGCCAGCTGAGCGAGCGGTCCTCCGAGGTGACGGCCGAGCGTTCGCAGATTTGCAGCATATTCGTCAGCAATTGGCGGTGGCTCAGGCGCACCCCTTTCGGCTCGCCGGTGCTACCGGACGAAAACATCAGCATGGCCAGCGCGTCGCCGTCTTGCGCCAGCGGCAAGGTCGCACCATTATCATCGCTGCCGTCAAACAGCGCGTCCGTGCGCAGCATGCGCCCGGGCGCGATGGTATCGCGCCAGATATCGATGCGTTCGAGCGCGTCGAAGTCCAGGTCGCTGACCAGTAGCGGGTGGGCCTGGCATTGGCGCTGTAATTGGCTGTATACGGCGACCAGTTTGTGCACGCCTTCGTCGCCGGCCCCATAACTGGCTGGCGCCGTCAGCGGCACGGCCACGCCGCCCGCAAACAGCACCGCCCAAAACGCCAGCACCAGCTCGTATTCATCGTCGCAGCACAGGATCGCGGCATCGCCGGGACGCAAGCCGGCCCGCGCCAGACGGGCGCCGCCTTGGCGCGCGTGTTCGCACAGCGCCGCATACGGCAAGTCGCGCGCACCGCCGTCACGTTCGAGGAAATGCATGCCCCCGACGGCGCCGGGCGCGTGTTTGGCCAGCATGGCCGGCAGGCTCAAGCCGAGCCGTAGCGATTCCGAGAATAAGTCTGCGATCAACATGATTTAATTCCTTGCTTGGACTTGGGGGAGGGCCGCCGCGCCTGGGGGGCGCGCTTGATCCGGATGGAAGAAAAAGCGCCGCAGCCAGCCGGCCGTATCGGCCCCGTTGGAGTAAAAGACGTCGGCGTGGCCGGCATCCTGGATGACGATGTAATTCTGCTCGGGAAAATCCACAGGCTTGCGCTCGATCGGCGTGCTGGGGTCGAACTCGCCGGTGATGGCCAGGGTGTTGCGGTAATCGGGCGTCCAGCCGCTAGTCCGGCAGTGGCCGCCGGCCGCCGCGAACGCGTCGGCGCCGGCGAACAGCGGCGCCGACGGGCTGCCGAACAGCGCGTCCCTGCCTTGCGCGGCGAGGCGTTCGATGGCGGCCGGATCGCAGTCGGAGGTATAAGCCTTGAGATAGAAATCGGCCCAGTTGAAGCCGAAGCGGATGAACCAGTTGTAGCCGAGCGAGTACAGATACCAGCTCGCGCTGGCGCCGCGCCGCGATGCCGCCAGCGCTTCGAGCACGCTGTCGCGGCTGGCGCGGTTAAAGCTCATGAAGAAGGCCACCATCATGGCCTTGGCGTTATTCACCGGTAGCACGCCGTATTTTTCCGGGCGCCGCGCCGCCCCTTGCAGCAATGGCCCCAGGCTGGCGGCCAGTTGCGGCTTGGAGCGCGCCAGGGCGCCCTGGTAGCGGGTCCACACTTGCTGGGTCTGGGCCGGATACCAGATGAAGCCGCCCGGCGTGTTCATCGAAAACAGGATGGAGCCGGCGGCCCGTTCGCGGTAGCGGCTCTGGTAAGACAGCGCGACGCGGGTGCCGAAGCTGTGCGCGACCAGGTAGATTTGCTCCAGCTTCAATTGGCGACGCAAGCGCTCGATATCGTCGGCCAGCGCGTCGACGGAAAACTCGTCGAAGGCGATGCCTTGCCGCGCCAGGTCGGCAAAGCCGGCACGGTAGGCGCGCTCCAGCGCTTGCGCCTGGGCCTGCTCCGAACCCACGCCGTATTGCAACAAGCCGCGCGCGAAATGCGGCGTGTCCAGCACCAGCGAGGACAGGCCGACGCCCCGGTATTCCAGTACCACGACGTCGAAATCGCGCAACCACTCGGCCGGCGGCCGGTTTTTTACATTGCCCAGGCCGGGTCCGCCGCCAAGCAGGAAGACGGTCGGGCGGGCCGGACCCGGTTGGCGGTAATGCAGATAGGGCAGGGTCAGCGTGCCGGGCGGGGTGCGCAGGGCGCCCACTGTCAGCGTGCCGTGTTGCAGCGCGGCGCCGGCCGGTTCGAGCAGCGCTGCGCAGCCGCCCAGGTTCAGCGCGCCGAATACCAGCAGTGTCTTTGTTGCGTTCAGCATGCCCATGCTCCTTCCGTGACGGATAGGCGAGCGAAATCGGTGTGCCGCAACAGCGCATAGGCATCATCGATTTGTTCGATCATGACGGGCCTGGCCTTGCGCATGCGCCGCGCCGCCACTGTGAAGGTGCGCCAGGCCCAGGCCGCAGCTTGGCCATCAGTTGGCGTGGTGGCGTTGCGCTGTGCCGTCGCGGCGGCAAACCAGCACCAGCAGGCGCCAGCCAGTTCGGCCAGTAACATGGCGCGGACCGGGTTGGCGCTCAAGCCGCCGGCCGCGTTGATGTCGGCGAAGCCGCGCGCCAGCCGCGCCAGCGCGAGCCGCATCCGGCGCGGCCAATGCTGGGCCGGCGCGCGGTCCATGCGCGCGGCCCAGCTTGACAATGCGTGCAAGCCGAGGATTTCGCCGGGACCCTTGAGCAGGCGGAACAAACCCATCGCCCGCGCCGCGCGCGTCACGGCCGGCGGCACGCTTGCGCCGGCGCACAAATAGGCATGTTCGATCCGGTCTACGCAATCTTGCGCGGCGCGGCTGCAGGCATGCTTGGCCAGCGCTGTGACTTGCGCAAATTCCGGATGGCCGGCGTCGCCCAGCGCGGCGCTCAGGCTCAGCGTCGCGCTCAGCGCGTCGAGTGTGGCGCCGATGGCGGCCTGGTCTCGCGCCAGCAGGGGGCTAGCCCGCGCCACCTGCAGGGCCTGGCGCGCCAGGCCGACCGCCGCCGCTGCCGCGCCCAGGCGCCCGCTCAAGACCATCTCATTGAACAGCGCCATGCCCTGGCCGGGGGCGCCCAGCAATTGATCGGGCTCGATGGCGACATCGTCGAAATACAGGTCGGACGTGTCGGAGCCATTGGCGCACAGCTTGGCCCACGGCCGGCTGCGGCTGACGCCTTCCTGCTCCAGCCCAACCAGCAGCAGCGCGGTGGCGCCCGGCTGCATGCCCGGGTATAGGGCCGCCACCACCACATGGCTGGCGCGTTGCAGATTGGTGATCCACTGCTTGCGGCCATTCAGGCGCCAGCCGCGCCCGGGATCGTCACTGAGGCGCGTGGTGAGCGCGGCCAGGTCGGAACCCTGGTCTTCGGTGATGGCAAAGGCCAGCAATTGCCGGCGTGCGCGGATCGCGCCCAGGATGGGCGCCGCCTTGGCGGCCGGGCACAGGCTGGCGACGGCTTTCACGCTGATGCACAGGTGCGGCACGGCCGTCATCGCATAGGCCGGCCCCATGCGCCCGACGCTTTCCATTGCCAGCACGAAGTCGCGCAGGCTCGCTTCCAGGCCGCCGTGGGCGCGCGGTACGGTCAGCGAAAACAAGCCTTGCTCGAACAATTGCGCCAGCACGCCGGCGTCGAGCGGCGGGTCGGCCTCGGCGGCGGCGCTGGTACGCATGGCCAGCAGTTCGACGTCGGCGCATAGGCGCGCCACGGCGGCGGCCGGGGCCGCGCGCCAGGCCGGCGGCAAGGCCTGGTCGAGCGCGTCTGGCTCCAGCTCCAGCAATTGTCTAAGCATGGTCGAACTCCCCTTCCAGAGCCAGTTCGGCGTCGGCCCAGCCGGGCCGCAGCACGCCGGCGGCAATCATGGCGCCCAGCGCGGCGTGGCGGAACTTGCCATTCTCGGTGCTCGGGATGGTGCCGCCGGCCAGGAACCAGCAAGCGTCGGGCGCGACACCGGCCTGGGCAAACGCGGCCTGGCGGTAAGTGCGCGCCAATACGGCCAGCAAGGTCGGCTGCTGCAACAGGCGGCGGTCCACTTCCAGCGCGGCGACGATGGCCGCGCTGGCGTCGGGCAATTGCACCACGGCGGCGCGGCGCACTTCCGGGATGCCGGCAGCGGCCATTTCCATGTCGTGTGGCGAATATTTTTGCCCGGCCCGCACCAGCATGTTTTTCTTGCGCCCGATCACGAACAGGTAGCCGTCGGCGTCCAGGTAGCCGAGGTCGCCGGTGGCCAGGAAGCCATCCGCGTCGAAGGCGGTGGCGCTCTCGTCGGGGCGGCCCCAGTAGCCCGACATGGCCGACCTGGAGCGCACCACGATTTCGCCGCGCACGTGCGGCGCGCAGTTACGGCTGCCATCGTCGGCGCGGATCGCCACGCTGACGCCGTCGATGGCCTGGCCGGAAGCGACATTGCCGTGGTCATCGATGCGCAGCGGCGCGCCGGCCGCCGTCAAGGTCGCGCACAGGGTCAGTTCGGCCATGCCGTAAGCGGGTTTGATTGCGTGCGCCACCCCGAAGCGGCGGCCGAAGTTTTCCACGCTATCGCGCCGCACCGGCTCCGAGCCGCAAATGAGCATGCGCAGGTTTTGCAGGGAATAGTCGGACGGTTTTTCCACCACCCGGTTGGCGATTTGCAGCAGGCTGTCGGGCGCGCCGGTGATGCTGACGCGGTGTTTGGCGACGCCGGCCAGCCAGCGGTACAGGCTGATCGATTCCTGCGGATACAGCACCAGAGGGTGGCCCAGCAGCAACGGCGCCAGGCCAAAGCACATCAAGCCCATGTCGTGGTACAGCGGCAGCAAGGACGACAGCACGTCTTGCCGGGTCAGCGCCATCGAGGCACAAAAGGCGCGAATATTTTCCAGGCAAGCCAGGTGGCTGATCATCACGCCTTTCGAGTGCCCCGTCGAACCGGAGGTGTACTGGATGAAGGCGCAAGCTTGCGGGTCGACCGGGGCCGCTTCCAGTTCGTTGACGTCCTCGGCGGTATCGAGCGCCAGTTCGAGCATGCGCTCATGGTAGGGCTGGGCCTGGTGCAAGGCGCGCGCGCGGGCGCCGATGCCGGGCTCGATCAAGAGCAGGCGCGCGCCGCTGTCGGCCAGCAGGTAGGCGATGCGCGCGCCGGACGACTTGGGCGAGGCCGGCACCGGCAGCAGGCCGAGCAACTGGCAGCCAAGGAAGGCGGCCAGGAAGCCGGGACCGTTATCCATCATCAGGATCACGCGCTGGCCCGCTTGCAAGCCGAGTCGGCGCAGCGCACAAGCCGCGCGTGCGCTGGCCTGGTACAGTTCTTCATAATGCCAGTGGCGCTGCTCGAAGATCAGGGCGGTGGCGTCGGGCATGCGGTGAGCGCGCGCGCGCCATACTTCGCCGATCGACATGTCGACCCAGACCGGGCGGGGGACGGGGGCTATGGTGGACGCTTCCATTCAAGCCTCCAGGGTGCGATGTTTTTGCAACAGCATGGCGGCGCACACGCCTTCGGCGCTCGTTTGCAGCAGCAATATCACTTCGCCGGGCACGATATCTGGACGGCACAGGGCATTTAGCGCGGCCAGGCTGGCATACATGGCGCCGCAGTCGCCGAGCCGTTCTTCGAGGCTGACGCGGCGGCATCCCGCCAGGCCGAACGCATCCAGGTCCGGCGCCGCTTCGGCGCAGACCACGCCGACTTCGGCCAACTGCTTGCCGGCCTGGCGCCGCAACTGGCGCAGGCAGGCGGCCAGGCCGCCCGCGCTGTCGCCGGGCGCGAAGACATGGGCGCAGGCCAGCAGGCGGGCCAGGCTGGCGCGCCCGGCCAGGGCCGCGTGTTCGGCCCGTTCCAGCGCGAAAATGACGGCGCCCTCGGTTAGCGGCGCGGCGATAGTGCCGCTGGCGGCGCGGTAGAGCGCGTAGGCAGGGGTGGCTTCCTCGGCGCCGCACACCAGGGCCAGGTCGACGCGCCCGGCTTGCAACTGGGCCGCCGCGACGGCGAATGCTTGCAGCGAGGCGGTGACGCCCTCGGTCAGCGTGATGCAACTGCCGCGAATGCCGTGCCGCAGGGCGGCGTAACTGGCCGGCGCGCTGAAGACCAGGTTGGGGATCAGGCTCGGTTGCAAATGACTCGGTTCGGCGATGGTTTGCAAGTCGATTTCCATGATGCTTTGCAGTGGTCCGCTGCTGCCGCAGACCATGCTGACGCGGCTGCCGTCGGCCGCCCCATCCAGGCCTAGCGACTGCTGCAATTGTTGGGTAGCGACGCAGACATGGCGCGTGAGGCGGTCGAAATTGCTGATGACGCGGGTTGCCAGCAAGGCCCGCGCGTCATAGGCCGGCACGGTGGCCGCCAGCGCCGCGCCGGCGTGCCAGCCGGGCAGCGGCGTTGCCTCGGGCGCGCCGGCGGCCATGCCGCGCGCGAATTCGGCCACGCCGATGCCGTAGGGAGTGACGGCGGCGGCGGCGGTAATGACGAGGTTTTCTGGCATATCAACTCTCCTGAAGGTCCAATTGGCGGAACACGACGGCGACGTTATTGCCGCCAAAAGCGGAAGCGGTTTTCAGCACGCTGCGGATGGCGGCCGGGCGCGCCGCGTTCGGCACGCAGTCGACCGGGCACTCCGGGTCGGGGCCCAGGTAACCCATGGTCGGCGTGATGACTTGTTCGCGCATCGAGCACAGCGCGGCCACGCATTCGATCGCGCTGGCCGCGCCCATCGGGTGGCCCGTCATCGACTTGATCGAGCTGAGCGGCGGAATGGCGTGGCCGAACACTTTCGACAGGGCCGCCGCCTCGGCCTTGTCGCTGGCATTGGTGCCGGTCCCGTGCACCGACACGAAAGACACTTCCGAAGGCTGCATGGCGGCCGCCGCCAGCGCGGCCCGCATCGCGGCGGCGATGCCGTTCGGGTCGGGCTGGGTGATGTGGAAGGCGTCGCAGCTTTCGCCGTAGCCGGCGATTTCCGCGTACACGGTGGCGCCGCGCCCGCGCGCGCTGGCCAGGCTCTCGATGAAGAGCATGGCTGCGCCTTCGCCGGGCACCATGCCGCGCCGCCCGGCGCTGAACGGGCGCGGCGCGTCGGACGCGATCGCGCCGAGGCGGGCGAAGCCGGCGTAGCCGTAGCGCGAAAAGGCGTCGGCACCGCCGGTCAACACCGCTTGCGCGGCGCCGCCCCGTATCATGTCGATGGCCGCGCCGATACTGCACACGCTGGCCGAGCAGGCGTTGCCGATGGTTAGCAGCGGGCCGTTCAAGCCGAATTCGCGGGCCAGGCTGTGCGGCACCGATTGCGGCGCGTAGGCGGCGAAGGCGGCGACGGCCTCGTTGTCCAGGGTGCCGGCGGCGATGCGCTCGGTGCATTCTTCCAGTATCTTCGATTCGCCCTGGGTATAGCCAAAGGAAACTCCGACTTCATACGGGTGCTGGGCCAGCGGGAAGGCGGCGTCGGCCAGGCATTGACGGGCGGCGACCAGCGCCATTTGCTTGGCGCGGCCCATGGCGGCGATGTCGGCCCGGCCGGGGAAATGCTCGGCCACGTCGAAGGCGGCGATTTCGGCGCCTTGCACGGCGTTCATGCGGCTGATGTCGATGCCGCGCACGGGTGAAATCGCCACCGTGCCGGCCTTGGCGTTACGGAAAAAGGTGGTCACGTCGTGGCCGATCGCGCTGACCACGCCCAGGCCGGTGACGACGATGCGGCGCGATGCCTGCTGTTCTCTCATATGCTTCTCCTGTTGCGGTTAATTGGCTTGTCTGGCGACCAGCAGTTCGGCGCTCGCCACGCGCACGCCGTCCACTGTCGCCTCGCATTCGAATTGGCTGAACTGGTTGACCTGGCGCATCAGGCGGGCGCGGCTCTGGAGTTCGTCGCCGGGCTTGACCATCTGGTGGAAAGTGCATAGCGTGACGCGCACCAATACATACAGCGTGGCTTCGTCGCGCTCTTGCGCGGCGCACACCCAGCACGCGGTCTGGGCCATGTTTTCGATCACCAGCACACCGGGAAAAATCGGCCGGCCGGGAAAATGGCCGGCCAACACGGGGTGGTCGGGTCGCACCAGGTAGCGCGACGCGGCGTGCCGGCCCGGTTCGCCGTCGACGATCGCGTCGAGCAGCAAGAAGGGCGGGCGTTGCGGGATCAGCGCCAGCGCCAGACGTGGGTCGGGTGCGGCGCTCATGTCGTCAACCCGCCGTCGACCACCAGCACTTGTCCGGTCACGTAAGAGGCGGCCGGCGAGAGCAGGAAGGCGACCATGTGTGCGACCTCGGACGGCTGGCCGAAACGCTTGAGCGGAATCCGCGCCAGCGCCCGTTCCACGTTCTTTTCGCCGATGGCCTTGCTCATATCGGTTTCGATGAAGCCGGGTGCGACCACGTTGACGCGCACATTGCGGGGCGCGCATTCGAGCGCCAGCGCGCGCGACATGCCGATCAAGCCGGCCTTGCTGGCGCAATAATTGGCTTGACCGGGCACGCCGACCAGGCCGGCAATCGAGGCGATATTGACCACCGCGCCCGAGCGTTGCCGCAGAAAGAGCGGCAGCACCGCCTTGCAGGCGTGGAAGGCGCCGTCCAGATTGCTCTTGAGAACGGTGCTCCAGTCGCCTTCATCCATGGCCAGGATGGAATTGTCGCGCACCACGCCGGCGTTGTTGACCAGCGCGTCGAGGCGGCCGAAATGTTCTTGCACGCTTTCCACGGCGCGCGCCGCGCTGTCCGGCTCGGCCGCGTCGGCTTGCATGGCCAGCACATGGTCATGTCCCAGTTCCTCGGCCAGCTCGGTGGCGGTGGCCCGATTGTTCAAATAGGTGTAGGCAATGCGGTAACCGGCGCCAGATAATTCGCGCACCACGGCCGCGCCGATGCCGCGCGAGCCGCCCGTGACCAGGGCCACTTTTTCTCTTGATTGATTCATGCCGCTGTCCATTCAATGTGGGTGGGGGGGATGGCCACGTCGGTCGCGTCGGCCGGCAAGAAGCCATTCGCCTGATACCAGCGATAGCATTCCTCGATCGCACTGGCCAGAGGGGGCGCGCGGTAGCCGAGCTCGGCGCGCGCCTTGCCATCGTTGAAAAAATGCCGGCCGCCAAAAACCCGCATGCGGTAAGAATCGACGGCCACCGGCAGTCCCAGCCTTTCTTGCTGGCGGGCTAGTCGCCGCTGCACGGCATACGGACGGGTGTCGCGGGCGCTGACGGCGCACCCGGTGACGGCGCCGATCGCGGCGAAGAAGTCGGCGAAGGACAAGTTATGGCCGCCCAGCAGATAGCGCTGGCCGTGTTGGCCGCGCGTCAAGGCCGCCACATGGGCCGCGCCGACCGCGTGCGCCGGGCAAAAAGTGCCGGCGCCGGGCGGCACGAACGGCAATTGCGCCGTCGCCACGGCCAGCACGATGCGGCCCCATTGCAAGGTGTGGTCGTAAGCGCCGATGACTTCGGTCGGGTTCAAGATGATGCAAGCGGGGCCGTTCAGGGGCGCCGCCAGCAGCGCTTCGGCGGCCAGCTTGGTCTGCGCGTAGGGTGAGCTGGCCCGCCAGCCGTCCAGCGGCGCCGTTTCATCGGCGCCGTTCGGCTCGCCGCTGCTGCCGATGGTGGCGCTGCTGCTGGTGTAGACGATGCGGGCCACGCCGCAGGCGCGCGCCGCCCGCAGGATCGCGGCGGTGCTGTCGAGGTTGGCGGCGCGCAAGGCGTCGATATCGTTCCAGTTGGTGCTGGTCTGGCCGGCCGTGTGAATCACGGCGTCGGCGCCGCGCATGGCGTCGGCCAATTGCGCCCCCTGGTCCAGGCTACCGGTGATGAGTCGTACCGGCAGGCGTTCCAGGAATTGCCGCCTGGCGCCGGGCCGGATAAAGCAGTGCACCTCATGCCCGGCGCCTAATAGCGCTTCGACGATGTTGAGGCCGACGAATCCACTGGCCCCGGTCATGAATACTCGCATCTTGTCCTCGCTTGCGGTTGGACGCCGTCAAGCCGTGGCGGTCTGCGCCAGATGGCGTTCGACCACTTCCACGACCTTGGCCAGGGAAATAAATTCGCGCAATTCGCGCTCCGGTAACTTGATCTTGAAATTTTTTTCCAGGGCGCTCATCAGGTCCAGCGCCTTCAGGGAATCGATGTGGGAAAAGGAGCGGAACTCGTCGTCGAGGCCGATTTCATGGCGCTCCATTTCGAGCACGTCGAGGCAGACGGCAATGATTTTTTCGCGATTATCTTGCATGGCAATTCCTTTCTAGTGGGTTGAAAATAGTAAAACTATTGGGCTTTCGCCACGGCACCCAGGGTGCCGTGGCCGCGCTTCAGGCGGCCCGCTTCCGCGTCCCAGACTTGCTTGGGCACGTCGTGTAAAAAAGAAAATTCTCCGGCCATATTCGGCATCTCGCCGCCGTCTATCCGCACGATTTCGCCCGTGATATAGGCCGCGTTGGGGCTGAGCAGGAAGGCCGCCAAGTCGGCCAATTCCTCGATCTTGCCGAGCCGGCCCAGCGGGATGCGGGCGGCGATCATGGCCGGGATGTCGACCCCCGGCAAAATGTCTTCATGGATGCGCAATTGCCCCATCGCGCCGGCGGTCGGGAACGGTCCGGGCGAGATGCCGACCAGGCGGATGCCGTAGCGGCCCCATTCGGCCGCCAGCGACTTGATCAGGTTTTCCACGCCAGCCTTGGCGCAGGCCGACGGCACCACATAGGCCGAACCGGTGCTGGCGTAATTGGTGACGATGCTGAGCATGCAGCCGGCCTGGCCCGCGCTGATCCAATGTTTGCCCAGCGCCAGGGTGCAGTGCACGGTGCCCATCAGGACGGTGTCGACCACCAGCTTGAAGGCATTGTTGCTGAGCCTTTCGGTGGGTGAGACGAAGTTGCCGGCCGCGCTATTGAGCAGGCTGTCGATGTGGCCGAAATGGGCCAGCGCCCTGGCCACCGCCTCGTCCACCTCGTCGGCGTAGCGGATATCGCAGCGCAGCGCCAGGGCCGAGCCGGAGCCGAGCGCCCGCACGGCCTCGTCCAGCACGTGCTGGCGCCGTCCGACCAGGGCCACGCGCGCGCCCAGGCCGACCAGGCGACTGGCCATGGCCAGGCCCAGGCCGCTGCCGCCGCCCGTGACGAAGGCGACGTGGTCTTGGAAAAGATTGGTTTTGAACATGGCAAGTCCTCAGGCGCTGGTGGCGGGGACGTGGCGTTCGAGCACGTCCAGCACTTCGCCGACGGTATAGATGTCGCGCTTGGCGGTATCGGCGATCTGCATGCCCAGTGATGTTTCGATGCGAAACCAGATTTCCAGCATTTCAATGGAGTCAATGCCGAGATCGCCGCCCAGGTATTGCTCGGCTTGTACCGTGCTGAGACTGCTGCGTTTGACGGCATTGAGCGCCTGGCAAAAGGCATTCAGGAATTGTGTTGACATGGTGGGTGACCTTCTTAAAATGTGCTTGAGAATTGTCGCGGCGCCACGGCCGGGCGCAACAGTGCGGCGCGCGGACCGAGCAGGGCGCGCAGCCAGTGGCCGATATCGGCGCCAATGTCGGCCTCGCGGCCGTGGTGGAAAAAATGGCCACCCGGATAGGCGCGGCATGCCGACAGGCGCGCCGGCCCGCCCGCCACTTGTTGCCACAACTGGGCATCGGTGGCGCCGACCAGGCGGTCGCGCTCGCCGTGCAAGACCAGCAAGGGGCAATCGAGGGCTGGCGATGAGAGGCGGTTCATGTCTTCGCAGCAAGCCAGGTCGGCCCGCAGCACCGGCAAGAACGCTTCCATGATGGTGTGATTGGCCAGGATGCCGGGCGGAATGCCGCCCAACTCGCTCAAGTGTTCCAGTAACACCTGGTCGGAACTGGCCTCCACCCGCCAAGTGCTGGCGCGGCGGCAGGGCGGCGGCGCGGCGGCCGCTATCACGCCCAGCAGCGGCAAGTCCAGGCCCAGGCGGTAGGCGATTTGCGCGCCCATGCTGTAACCGAGCACGGCCAGCGGCCGGTCGCGCAGCGCCTGCAGGCCGGGGTGCAAATCGTCGAGCAAGTCCGCCACCGTCTGCAGGGGCGGGCATTTCCAGCGCAAGCCGCGGCCCGGATATTCGGCGCCCCATACTTCCATCCAGTCCGGCAATTGGCGGGCCAGCGGCAGCAGGGCCGTGATGCTGCCGCCGGCAAAGCCGAATATGGCCAGGCGCATGCGGGCCGTGTCGCTCCGGTTCGCGCTCAGTAAGTGATAGACAGTCTGATGCATGGTGTATTCCTCGCGATGGTGGGCTTGCTCAGAAATAAATACGCGCCTTGGCGCCCAAGGCCCAGCGTTGCCCGATGGGGGCATATTCCGAGCGGTCGGGACCGCCGGCGCGGGTGAGGCTGAGCGCCCACTCCGACTTGGTTTTGTGGTAAGTCCACTCGCACCACGTGAAGTGGCTATAGTCGACCAGGCTGGTGCGCAACAGGCAGGCAAGGTCGTCGTCGCTGGCCAGCAGGCGCTGCCATTGCAGCATGCCCATCAGGCTGTGCCGGCTCAGGGGATCTTGCCGGCGTCCCGCTTCCGCAAAGCTGGTGCCCAATTGCGCGGCGCTGGCCTCTTGCCAGGCGCCATTCCAGTCCGACTTGCCGAGTCCGGCGCCGTTATAGTCATACTCCAGCGTCAAGGTTTGGCGCGTGGCGGTGGTGTAGCTCAGGCCGCTGGCCAATTGCGTATGCCACTGCCGCGCCGCGTCGCCACCGGCATCGAACAGGCTGGTTTGCCTGCTGCGCGCCAGTTCCAGGAATACCACCGTGGCCTGGCCCAGGTTATTGGTCGCATTCCAGGCCGCTGTGCGGCTGCCGTCTTGCGCGCCATGTAGCACCATATTGGTGTACCAGCCGCGCCGGGTCGGCGGCGTGTATTTCAGGTAATACTGGCTACCTTTGCCATTCACGGCGTTCCATCGGGGCTCATACCAGGAGGGTTGTTGCGGCGCATCCAATGCTGGCGACGAGCCCAGTTGCGGCGCCAGCAGCGCTGAAAATTCGCCCAGATCGGTGTGTTTCCCCAGGCGCGCGCCGACCACGCCCAGCCGGCTTTCGCGCAAGCGGGCCGGATCTTCGGTGCGGTGCACCAGCAGGGCGCCGCTGCGAAACACATCGCTCGGGTTGTAGCCGAGCGCCACGCCGTCGCGCACATTGATGCGTCCCAGCGTCACGTCCCAGTCATGCACGCTACCGTTGACATAGGCTTCCCGCAAGGTCAGCGAGGCATTCTTGCTGGCCAGTCCCATGGCCGGCGCCAGATCCAGGTCCAGTCTGGCATTGAAGACGCCGCGCCAGCGCTCGGACAACTTGACGGGGCGGTAAATGTCGAGGCCGAGATTGCCGTTCGCTTGCGTGCCGGCGGGCATGCCGGTGAGCGAGCCGTGGTTTAGATTGGCCGCTATTTCGGTATAGATCTTGCCGTCGCGCTCAAGCGTAGCCGGCTTATCGGCTTGCGTGACATCGGGCAAGAAGTCCAGCGGGTCGCCGGCTTGCGCCGGCGTGGCCATCAGCAGGCAAGAACAACAAGCTATCCGGTTTAATTTCCACATGCGTTAGCCCGATCACTAAAAATGAGAGGAAAAGAGCGCCGTGCGTGCGCGGCTTCGCTTATGCGGCGCGGCGCAAGCACGTCGATCCAGCAGGCGAAGATCGGATGGCCGTCGACAATCATGGGCGGGTCGGCGCGGTGGGCATGCAAGCCGACCCGGCGCAGCAGGCGCTCGATGCCGATAGGCGATACCGTGATCAGGCGCCTGGCCCCTTGGGCGGCGGCGCAGGCGATCGCTTCGTGCATCAGTTTGACTGCATTCGGCGATGAAAAACGGGCCAACGGCGACCTGCTCTGTTGATTGAAGTCAACTGCGGCGAAGCGTGATAATTCCCACACATCGGTGTTGGCAGGCGCCTTGGCGGACGCCCCGGCGGGCGCCCCCAAAGCCAGTTGCGGAAAGATCTCGCCGAGTAAGTAGGGACGGCTGCTTGGCAAAAGACGGGCGCAGCCGTTAACCCGTCCTTGCTCGTCTTGCGACACGATATAGACCGTGTCTTCGTGGTCGAATTGATCGAACTCTTCGCCGTTCTCGGCGTCAAGATCCCAGTTCAGGGTTTCGATAAATACCTTGTAGCGGTAACTGGCGACCTGGGATTGTAAAACTTTTGGAAGCGTGTTGGTCTTGCCTGAAATAACTTTCATTTAAGCTCCAAATGAAATGCCTTATCAATGGATGCATTAGAATTGATTAAACAACTTTACGAAACTGTAAATAATATCAGCCGCTATTTTTTACAGGGAGGCCGGGAATTTCCATCTGGATAATGGTGGGCATGCATAATGGAATAAGATTGAATATTTATTCGATTGCGCTGTGAAATAATATTTTATTGAAGGTATTTATTTTTATGGAAAGTATTTATATGGATTAACGTTTCAGGCGATAAATGCGCCAGTAAATCAAATGGGGAGTTAAGTAATTTGGCTTGACCTGGGTCGCGCAGGCTGATATCTTTAATAAGTGCATTAGCGTGCGTTCGTTAATGCGTGACAGATTTTACGGGAGTATCGATGGTTCTTTGTCGATGATAATGATGAGATCATCCTCGTTCAGGCACTTGCCCGGGCGCTAGGTGGAAGAGCAGCGCGAAATGGCGGCGTATTTTTGCTCTGTGCTAGCCCGGCGGGGAATTGAATGCACGAAGAAATTTCTTATTGGAATGTGTGGATGCATGTTGAGCTTGAAGAGTTTATTTATTGAACGTGAGCGCCTCGAAGATTGATCTGGTCGCAATGTCAGCCCTGCTTTGAAAGTCGATATGTATGGCTGGAATAATGTAGCCGGAGCGTGTAGTCGGAGCGGGGCGGGTCGCATGAACTGACATGTTTGAAAATGGCATGTTGAAAACTGGGGCTGATGTGCAAGACTTACAGATGCAGTTGTTGACGGCGGGCAGCGAGGCGGAGTTTCTCGCCGCGCTAGTGCGTGCGGCTGGCGAGTTGGGATTTGAATATTGCTCCTACCGCATGCGTACTTCCTTGCCGCTATCGAATCCGAAACTGGTATGGTTGAATAATTATTCGGAGGATTGGCAGCAGCGCTATGTTGAAGAAAATTATTTTCTAATTGATCCCACGGTAGCCCATGGCTTGAAGTCGGTGATGCCGCTGGTCTGGTCGGAGCAACTATTTCACCAGTGCCCGCGATTTCGGGACGAAGCATCGGAGCACGGCTTGCGCTTCGGTTGGAGCCAAGCCTTTTACGACGCCAAGGGCGTGGGCGGATTGCTGACCCTGGCGCGCTCCAAAGTTCCGCTGTCCGAGCTGGAATTGAAGGAAAACTCCTTGAAGATGAGCTGGCTGGGACAAGTCGCGCACCAAGGCTTGTCGCGCCTGATTTTGGGCGAGCGCGCACCCGACGGCCAGATCATGCTGACTAACCGCGAAGCCGAAGTCTTGCGCTGGTCAGCCGACGGCAAGACGGCAAGCGAGGTCGGCGAAATCATGAATATCGCGGAGCGCACGGTGAATTTCCACGTCAACAATGCGTTGGAAAAGCTGGGCGCGTGCAACAAGACGGCGGGCGTGATCAAGGCCGCCATGTTGCGCCTGCTGTAGGACGGTGCCGACCATCGCATAGTACGCCGCGCCATTGCGGCATCGTGGACGCCTGCGTCCTAATCCTCGATGCCGTACTTGTTCTTCAGGCGCCGCAATTCACCCGAGGCGGCCAGGTTTTTGTGGCCGGCGTTGATGGCTTCGATCAATTCTTGCGCGGCGGGGTTATTTTTGCCGATGCCGATGAGTAGCGGCAGCCGGTTTTCGAGGCAACCCGCCTTGCGCACCGATTGTCCCGCTTGCAGCGCCTGGGCCTTGATCAGATAGTCGACCACGGCTTCGTGTTCCAGGGCGACGGGGTAGCGTCCCTTCAGCATTTTCCTGAGATTGGTTTCGCCGGCCGTGGCGCCCATATTGAATTCAAGCCGCGAGCGGGAAGCGGAGCTGGCCAGATAGGCGTCGAAGGGGCCACCGTCATAACCGTAATCGCGGATCACGCCCACCAGGGGCAACGATGCGATGCCGGAATAGCGCCACTTGCTGTCGGCGCGCGTATAAAAGCAGGCGCGCGACACGTGCAGTGTTACGCTCATGAGCAGCTTGGCGCCGATTTCCGGTGCGTAGACGCCGTCGATCGCGCCTTTCTCGGTCATCAGAATGGCCCGGTTCAAGGGCAGCAAGATCGATTCGAGCCGATAGCCCCTGTTTTCCAGGATTTCCTCGGCGAGTTCGACCAGGAAGCCACCGACAATGCGGTGCTCGGCGCTGCAAATATAGGGACACCAGTCGTCCGACGCCAGCTTGACCTTGGGAGCGACTGCAAGAGCGCCCGCAGGGGCGGCGACGACGCCTTGAGTCGCCGCAAGCAGCCAGGACAGCAACAAGATTCGCCCGTGATGGCTCATGTTCCATTTTCTCCGCAAACGCGCCGACCAGCGTCCCATTATACGACCAGATCGCGCGCGCAGGAGCAGCCGTCTGGTCGACCCGCATTTGTTGCGGCATTCCAGCGGATGAGCTCGATTTTGAATATTTTGATATAGATCAATGATTTTTTTGCGCTGCAACAATAAACTTCATTTCGTTACTTAACGACATAAAGAGGGAAATAGAATGAAGAAGTCAGCAACTGCAATGGTTTTGGTGGCACTGGGCTTGTTGTCTGGCCAAGCAATGGCGCAAGAGAGCCCTTGGTTGGTACGTGCCCGCGCGGTGCATCTGAACCCGGCAGACAAGTCTGATCCGATTGGCGGCGTCGGCGCATCCGACCGTTTGACCGTGAGCAGCAAGACCATACCCGAAGTCGATATCTCGTATTTCTTTACCCCGAATTGGGCCGCCGAACTGGTATTGACCTATCCGCAAAAACACGATGTGATGCTGGACGGGACTACCATCGGCACCTTCAAACATTTGCCGCCGACCCTGACGGCGCAATACCATTTCTTGCCTGCCGCACAGTTCGATCCCTACCTCGGCGCCGGCGTCAATTACACCAATATTTCCAAGGTTGAGTTGCTGAACGGCGCGGGCAGCCTGGAGCATAATAGCTGGGGCCTGGCGTTGCAAGCGGGCGTCGATTACAAGATCGATAAAAACTGGTCGCTCAATCTGGATGTAAAAAAAGTGCAAATCCGCAGCGACGTGATGGTGGGCGGCGTCAAGGTCAGCAATGTGAAGATCGATCCCTTGCTGATAGGCGTGGGCTTGGGTTACCGCTTCTGATTCATTGCAGACGGTTTCGACAATCCGACCATGGGGTCGGATTTTTTTTGGTGCGCCATTTCCTGCCAGCCAATGGGGATTCCAGCTTACAATCGCGGATGTCTTTAACTTCTTATCTCGATACCAGCCCGCAATTGGCGCCCCGCATCTACCTGCACCCGTCGGCCCAGGTGATTGGCGACGTGCGCATCGGCCACGATAGTTCGCTCTGGTGTAATACGGTGTTGCGCGGCGACGTCAACCATATCCGCATCGGCAATTGCAGCAATATCCAGGATTTCGCGTTGGGCCATGTGTCGCACAAGAGCGCCGCCAAACCCGACGGCGCGCCGCTCCTGATTGGCGATTATGTCACCATTGGCCATTCGGTCATCTTGCACGGTTGTAGCATCGGCGATGAATGCCTGGTCGGCATGGGCAGCATTGTGATGGATGATGTCGTGCTGCAGCGGCAAGTGATGGTCGGCGCCGGCAGCCTGGTCGCGCCGGGCAAGGTGTTGCAGAGCGGTTATTTGTATGTTGGGCGCCCGGCCATCAAGGTGCGGGCGCTCACTGCGGACGAATTAGCGTACCTGAAATATTCGGCCGAGCACTATGTGCGGGTGAAAAATAATTACCTTGCGGTGGCGCTGACGACGGACACGATTTGAGCGCCAGCGCCGCCCACGTTGCGGCCGGCAATTGTGCCTGATGACAGGCAAGCCATGCCGGCCGCGTCTCAGACGCCGCAATAGGCGGTCTTGACCGTGGTGAAAAATTCTGCCGCGTAACTGCCTTGCTCGCGCGAACCGTAGCTCGAACCCTTGCTGCCGCCGAAAGGCACATGGTAATCGACGCCGGCGGTCGGCACATTGACCATCACCATGCCCGCTTGTGCGGCCCGCTTGAAGTGGGTCGCATGCTTGAGCGAACTGGTGCAGATACCGCTCGACAAGCCGAATTCGCTGTCATTGGCCATGGCCAGCGCATGCTCATAATTGTCGGCCGGGATCACGCTGGCGACGGGGCCGAAGATTTCCTCGCGGCTGATGCGCATGTCGTTGCTGCAGTCGGTAAACAGGGCGGGACGCAAGAAGAAACCTTGGGTGTCGCGGACCAGGCGCTCGCCGCCGAAGGCCAGGGTGGCGCCCTCGTCGCGGCCGATCTGGATGTAGGACAAGTCTTGTTCGAGCTGGCTGGCGTCGACCACGGGGCCGATATCGGTGCCGGTCGCCAGCGCGTCGCCAATGGTCAGCGTGGCGAGCTTTTCCTTGACGGCGGCGACGAAGGCCGGATAAATGCCTTTTTCGACGATCAGGCGGCTTGACGCCGTGCAGCGCTGGCCGGTCGAAAAGAAGGAACCTTGCACGGCGCAATTGACGGCCGTGGCCAGGTCGGCGTCATTCAAGATCACCAGCGGATTCTTGCCGCCCATTTCAATTTGCACCTTGGCCATGCGGCCGATCGCCGCCTGTGCCACTTTGGCGCCGGTCGCGACCGAGCCAGTGAAGCTGATCGCATTGACGCGGCGGTCGTTCAGGAAAGCCTGGCCGACCACGCTGCCGCGTCCCATCACCAGATTGAAGACGCCGTTTGGCAAGCCGGCGCGGCTGATGATTTCAGCCAGCGCCCAGGCGCTGCCCGGCACCAGTTCGGCCGGTTTGATCAGCACGCAGTTGCCGTAAGCCAGGGCCGGGGCGATTTTCCACGCCGGGATTGCGATCGGGAAATTCCATGGCGCGATGATGCCGACCACGCCCACCGGTTCGCGCGTGATTTCGATATCCAGGTTCGGGCGTACCGAGGCCAGCTTGTCGCCGCGCAAGCGCAGGCATTCCTGGGCGAAGAACTTGAAGATGGCGCCGGCGCGAGCCGCCTCGCCGATGCCTTCAGGGCGGGTCTTGCCTTCCTCGCGCGACAGCAGGGTGCCCAATTCTTCCTTGCGGGCCAGGATTTCGCTGCCGATCTTGTCGAGGGCGTCGGCCCGCAGTTGGATATTCGACAGTGCCCAGGCGGGCGCGGCAGCGGCTGCCGCCGCGATGGCCAGCCCGGCTTGTTGCGCGTCGGCCTGGGCATAGTGTCCGACAATGTCGCTGGTGTCGGATGGATTGATATTGGTCGCGGCCGTTGCGCCGTCGACCCAGGCGCCGTTGATATAGTTTTGCTTCATGAGTTCTCGTGGTCCATGGGTTACGCCGTCAACGCCGACGGCGGGGAAGTACGCATGGTGCCACAAGGGATGTTCCCATGCTAGTAAGAAAAGCATGTAATTGGTGCGGGGCGCTCCCCGTTTAAAAGCGGTGCCGCAAGCCAACCGTGAATTGCCGGTTGCCGGTGCCAGGCTCTTCGCTATTGCCTTGCGTGTAAGCGGCGCCGTTCTGGTTGCGTATCAGCGCATACGACGTATAGACATCGCTGCGCCTGGAAAAGGCATACATATACGCCAGCGCGATCTGTTGCGCATCCTGGTTAGCCGCGCTCCTGTCGTCCTTGCGCACATAGGTGGCGACGATGGTGCTGGCGCCGAGGGGCAGGGCGGCGCCCAGCAGCAAGTCGCGGCTATCGGTGGACGCGAGCGGGGCCGCGCCGCCGAACGAGGCGGCCGTATTGTTCAGCGCCGCGCTATTGACGCCCCTGGCGCTGCCATAGCCGAAAAACAGCTTGGCCGGGCCGACATCATAATTCGCGCCCAGCAAGGCGTTCCTGGCCGTGCCTGTGTTTTTCAGCAAGGCCGTGTCATTGCTGCGATTGTGGTAAGCCAGGCGCACGTTCAAGGAACCATTGCTGTAGCCGAAAGAGCCGCCCAAGGCGCGTCCGGCCGCGCTGTCGCCCGCCACTTCGCCGGCTACCAGCATCAAGTCGGCGCTAAAACCATTCAAGTCCCGGCTCTTGAACAGAATCGCATTGCCGGCGCGAAAACCCGTTGCCGCCATCAAATTGTTCGAGCGCCCGATGCCGTTGCGCAATGGGTCGACGATGCTGTTGAGCGTCGTGAACAGGGGCGTGTCTTGCACCCCGAGCGAGACGGCGCCGAGGCCGCCGCGCAGTCCGACTGCGGCATTGCGGCCGAACAAGGTGTTATTCTGGGTCGAGCCGCCGGTGTCGGCGTGCAGGCCGCCTTCGATGACGAAGAAGGCGGCCAGGCCGTCGCCCAGATCTTCGTTGCCGCGCAAGCCCCAGCGGCTCTGGGTTGCCATGCCGCTGGTGACGCGGGTGGCGGCGCCTTGCGCGCCGCCGCGGTCTTGCGAGAGTCCCATGTCGACGACGCCGTACAGGGTGACGGAACTTTGCGCCGACGCGGCGCCGCCGCACAGGGCCAGGATGGCCAGTGCGCTAAGGGTTTGTTTCATGTGCGTGTCTCCAGCGGATGGTTGAAAGCGCGGCTGTGTCGCCGTTAGCTTGTGGTGCGGCGGCGCCCGATGCGCCGCCGAGGATGGTTCTAGCGGCCAGGTTCGGGATCGGCAATCGGTTCGATCTTGCCCAGCACGAAGACGAAGGAGAGTATGCCGATCAGCAAGATCACGCCAGCCACGAAAAAGGCGTTGGTGAAGGAATTGGTGGCGCCGACGATAAAGCCGGTGACGATGGGGGCGGCCGCACCCATCAGGTTATTGACGAAGTTCATGATGCCGCCTATGGTGCCGGCGCCGCCCTTGGGCGCGATCAGCGAGGGCAGCGACCAGCCCACCGGCGCAGCCGAGGCCAGCCCGCCGAGCGCGATAGAAATCCAAAAGATGGCCCAGGCCGGATCGCTGGTCTGGGTCGCGCCAAATACGGCCAGGCCGAACAGCATGCCGATGATCAAGACGCCCTTGCGTACCCTGGAATCGTCCCAGCCGCGCTGGACCAGGTGGTCGATCAGCCAGCCGCCGACGAACAGGTCGGTGACGGTGGCAAAAGCCCAGGGAATGGCGGCGTAACCGGCCGATTTCAAGATGCTCATGTGCATGGTCTGGACCAGGTAGCCCGGCAACCAGGTCAGGAACAGGTAAAACGAATAGCCGTAGGCGGCAAAGCCGATGGTCAAGCCCCAGACCTTCGATTGGGTCAGCAGATAACCAAGCATATTGATGGCGCCGGCGTCGGCAGGGCCTTCGGGCGCGGCGCCGCCTTGCACGATGTAATCGTATTCAAGCTTGGACAACTTTGGGTCGGCGCTGGGGTCGCGGTACAGGAAAAAGAAGGCAATGAAATACAGGAAGCTGAGCGCGGCGGTGATGCCGAAGCCCCAGCGCCAGCCCAGGCTGACGATGGTGACGGCGATCGAGGGCACGCCGATGACGTTGGAAAACTTGGCGGCGGCGTCGAAGATGGCCGTGGCCAGGCCCCGTTCATTGCGCGGAAACCAGTAGCCGGTGGCTTTCGAGCTGACCGGGAAGGCGGGCGCCTCGGCCACGCCGAGCAAGATGCGGGCGATGAAGATGCCGGCGAAGCCGCTGGAAAAGGCCGTGATGGTCGATGCCACGCCCCACAGGAAGGCGCCCCATCGTCCCACGCGGGTGGGGCCGAAGCGGTCCAGCACCATGCCGACCGGAATTTGCAGGATCGCGTAAGACCAGGCGAAGGCGCTGAACAGCAAGCCCAGTTGGATCGGGGTCAATTGGAACAAATCCTGGATTTGCGGTGCCGCGACGGACAAGCCGATGCGGTCGATGTAGTTGATCAGCACGCCGACGCCGAGCAGGGCGCCTATGCCCCAGCGGCGCTTGGGAATTTTTTGGGTGGTGGTATTCATGCTGGTCTCCTGGAAGTGTGATGGACGGGTTCTCTTGACGTAACCTTGGTCATTGGGATTGCAAAATGTCTTCGATTAATTGCTGGGGGTCTTTACTGATGTCGAGCACGATGCCGGCTTCGTCGGCTTGCAAGGGTTCGAGGTCGCGCAACTGGCTGTCAAGCAGCGACAAGGGCATGTAATGGTCGGGACGCGCTTGCATGCGGGCCGCGATCAGGGCGCGCGCGCCGCTCAGGTGGGCGAAGCGCAAGCTGGGATCGGCGCCGCGCAAGAGGTCGCGGTAGCGCCGTTTCAAGGCCGAGCAGGACAGTACCAGGCCTTCGCCGCGCCGCACCGCCGCGGCGATTTCTTCTTGCAGCCGCGTCAGCCAGTCGGCCCGGTCAGCATCGCCGAGCGCGATTCCGGCAGCCATCTTGGCCACGTTTGCCGGAGGATGGTAGGCGTCGCCCTCCAGGTAGGGGATGGCGAGCGCGCCCGCCAGGCGTTGCCCGATCTCGCTCTTGCCGCAGCCGCTCACGCCCATCACCACCCAGCGCGGCGGACTCGGGTGTTGGCTAGTGTTGGGATTATTTTTCATAGATCTTTCAAGATGGCAAGGCGCGCGATTCAATATGAATGGTAGCGCTAACATTGGTAGCTAGTCTACCGCCTTGTCCTGATTTGTAAAGAACAATCCATGCTGCGTTGCGACAAAGCGGAGCTGGTGTTGCGGGATTGTGCGCGCCGCGCTTGCCGGGCGCGGACGCGGCACGGGGTTCTCAGGCGCTTTCGCGCGCCATCAGGGTGAAGCCCAGGTCGACCTGGGTGACGAGCGGCGTCTCGCCCTTGATGACGGTGCGCAGCAGCGCGGCGGCTTCGAAGCCGATGCGGTAGCGCGGCGTGCCGATGGTGGTCAAGGATGGGTTCATCCAGGCCGAAGCGGGCAAATCGTTGAAGCCGCAAATTGCCAATTGTTCCGGCACGGCGATGGCGCGCCGCTGGCACTGGTAAATGGCGCCCTGGGCCAAGTCGTCGTTGCAACAGAAAATGGCGTCGCAATCGGGCACGCCGGCCAGCATGCGTCCCAGCAATTCGGCGCCCAGCGCGATGGTGGAAGGGTCGCTCACCATGATTTCCAGGCGCGCATCGGCCAGGCCCGCCTCCGCCATCGCCTTGCGGTAACCGTCGGCCCGCTTCAAGGTGCGCTCGTCGAGCTGGGCGCCGATGAAGCCGATGCGGCGGTGGCCCTTGTCGATCAGGTAGCGCGTCATGGTGTAGCCGGCTTGCTGCTGCGAAAAGCCCACCGATAGCTGGTTCGGCTCGCTGGCCAAGTCCATCATCGAGACGATCGGCACTTGCGAGGTGGCCAGCATTTGCTGCACCCGCTTGCTGTGGCTGAGGCCGGACAGCAAGATGCCATCCGGATTCGACTGCAGATAAATGCCCAGCAGCTTTTCTTCCTCGGCGTCCGAATAGCGCGTATTGCCGATCAGGATCTGGTAATTATCGGCGTCCAGCGCATCCTGGATGCCGGCCAGCACCGCCGTAAATACCGCATTCGACAGCGAGGGCACCAGCACCACGATCACGTTCGAATGGGCCGAGGCTAGAGCGCGCGCGGCGCGGTTGGGCACGTAGCCGAGTTCGGCGACGGCTTGCTCGACGCGCAGGCGCAAGGCTGGCGAGACCAGCTCCGGCTGGCTGATGGCGCGCGAAGCGGTCATGGTGGCCACGCCGGCCCGCGCGGCCACGTCGGCCAGCTTGACGCGGCCGCTGGTGCGACCCTTGGCAGGGCTGGCTGGAGTCTTCGTCATGCGCAATATCCGCGTGAATTTGGTAGCGTTATCATCGCCATATCGGCGGTGCGGCGCCCAGACGGGTGGCGGATCGGATGGTGACGGTTTGCATGGCGCGAAGGCTCTCTTAACGTTAAGGAAACAAATTATAAGGCGGACGGGGCGTTCCTGCTCAATCTTGCGCGGCGCTCTGGCCGCCGATGGCCAGCCTGGAGCGGCTTATGTGCCTTGCCGTACGGACAGCAAATTTTTCCCGCCGTAGCATGAGCCAATGGTCAGGCTTTTTCGCTGATGGCTGTTCAATGAAATTCACCGGTATCGCTCATGCATAAACGTACGTTCTTTGGCTTACTTGGCTTGCTCGTCATCATCGCCGCACTCGGGGTCTATGGCTGGTTCTGGCGGCCCGCGCTGGCCCCGATCGCGCCGCCGGCCGCCGCCGCATTCTCGCCGCAACTGGTGGCCAAGGGCGCCATGCTGGCCGGTATTGGCAATTGCGCCGCCTGCCATACCGTCAAGGGCGGCGCGCCCCTGGCTGGCGGGCTCGGCCTGGCGACACCGTTTGGCACCATCTATTCGACCAATCTCACGCCCGATCCCGATACCGGCATCGGGCGCTGGTCGCCTCAGGCGTTCAAGCGCGCCATGCGCGAAGGCGTGCGGCGCGACGGCGCGCATTTGTTTCCCGTGTTCCCCTACACCCATTTCAATCTCGTCAACGACGAAGACTTGACCGCCCTGTACGCTTATTGCATGACCCGGCCCGCCGTAAGCGCGCCGGCCAAACAGAATACCGTGCCGTTTCCCTTGAGCGTGCGGGCCATGCAAGCGGGCTGGAAATTGCTGTATTTCCGGCCCGCCCAATATGACACCGGGCTGGCCAAGAGCGTCGACTGGAATCGCGGCCGCTACCTGGCCGAAGGCCTGGCGCATTGCGCCGCCTGCCACACGCCGCGCAACAGCCTGGGCGCCGAGCGCAGCGCCGCCGCTTACCTTGGCGCGCCCATCGACGGCTGGTTCGCGCCCGCCTTGACGGCGGCCAATACGGCGCCCTTGCCGTGGACCGAGTCCGAGCTGTACGCCTTCCTGCGCAGCGGCGCGAGCACCTTGCATGGCGCGGCGACGGGGCCGATGGCGGCCGTGGTGCATCAAGGATTGAGCCTGGCGCCGGATGTCGATGTGCATGCGCTGGCCACCTATTTCGCCGACCTCGACGGCGCCGCCGCACCGCAGCCGGCCGCCGACCTGGCCGCACTGATGGCCAGGTCGGCCCAAGTCAGGGGCCAATACAATGACCGTGGCGCGGCGCTCTACCTGGCCGCCTGCGCCTCTTGCCATTCGAATAGCGACGGCAAGCCGGCCGCGCTGCGTCCCGAACTGGGCTTGAATAGCGCGCTGACGGCCGCCGCTCCCGTCAATCTGGTGCAAGTGATCTTGCATGGCGTAGGCCGGGGCCGGCCGGGCGCGCTGATGCCGGGCTTTGCCGGCGCGCTGTCGGACGTCGATATCGCGCAAGTGGCCGCCTATCTGCGCCGCAGCCGCACGACGCTGCCGCCCTGGAGCGACCTGGACGCGAGCATCGCTGAGGCGCGTCGCAACAGCCAACCTTAACCATTGCAAAGACCAACATGAATAATTTTACAATCAATGGCAAGGCAGTCGCCATCGATGTCGATCCTGACACGCCGTTGCTATGGGTGATACGCGACGAGATCGGCTTGAAGGGCACCAAGTTCGGTTGCGGCATCGGCCTGTGCGGCGCCTGCACCGTGCACGTGGATGGGCGCGCGATCCGCTCTTGCATCACGACTGTGGGCGCGGTCGCCGGCGCCGCCATTACCACCATCGAGGGCTTGAGCGCGCAGGCCGACCACGCCTTGCAAAAAGCCTGGGTCGCGACCCAGGCTCCGCAATGCGGTTATTGCCAGTCGGGTCAGATCATGCAGGCGGCGACCTTATTGAAAGACTATCCCGACCCGAGCGACGCCAATATCGATGCCGTGATGAGTGGCAATCTATGCCGCTGCATGGCGTATGTGCGGATACGCAAGGCCATCAAGCTGGCCGCCGAAGAATTGAAGGGAGCGCAGCCTCATGAATAAATTCAGCAAACAAGAGCGGGAGCAAGAGCGGGCTCCCTCCTTGCAGCGGCGCGGCTTCCTGATCAGTGCCATCGGGGCCGGGTTCACGCTGGCTTTCTTGCGCGCCGACATGTCGTTTGCCGACGCCGCCGTCGGCCCGCCGCAAAAAGTGTTCGACCCCAGCATCTGGTTCGAGATCGACCGCGACGGCCTGGTCACGGTGAATATCGCCAAGGCGGAAATGGGTCAGCACATCGGCACCGCGCTGGCGCGTATCCTGGCTGACGAGCTTGAGGCGGACTGGGGTTCCGTGCGCCTGAAATATGTCGACAGCGACAGCAAATGGGGCACCATGGTGACTGGCGGCAGTTGGTCGGTGTGGCAAAGTTTCGACGCCCTCAGCCGGGCCGGTGCGGCCGGTCGCACTGCTTTGATCGAGGAGGGCGCCAAGTTGCTGGGCGTCGCCGTTGACGCTTGCGAGGCGCGCGAAGGCATGGTGCGCAGCGGCGCCGGGTCCTTGTCTTACGGCCAGATCGTCAGTCGCGGCAATTTGAGCCGCAAGTATTCGGCCGAGCAATTGAAGGCGCTGACCTTGAAGACGCCGGAGCAGCGCCGCCTGGTCGGGCAAGACGCGCCAGCGCTCGATATCCCGTCCAAGACCGACGGCAGCGCCGTGTATGGCATCGATGCCGTGCTCGACGGCATGGTGTATGCACGCCCATGCATTCCGCCGACCCGCTATGGCGCGAAGGTGGTCTCGATTGACGATGCGGCGGCCAGGAAGGTCAAGGGTTATATCAAGGCGCTGGCGCTGGACGACCCGTCCGGTACGGTGCCGGGTTGGGTGATGGTGTATGCTGATTCGTTCGTGGCCGCCAGTCGCGCGGCCGATTTACTGGTCGTCAAATGGGCCGCTGGCGCGACCGCCAAGGTGTCAGAAGAAGACATTTTGGCTCATGGCCATCAATTGATCACCGAGCCGGCGCAAGGCGTGCTGGTGGTGGCCGACGAAGGCGTCGAAGCGGCTTTTGCCGGCGCCAAGCTGACACTGGAGCGCGATTACACCACCGCCACCGTGCTGCATTTCCAGCTCGAACCGGTCAATGCGCTGGCGCTGGAAATCGATGGCGTCTGGCATATCCACACGGGCAACCAGTGGCAATCCTTGATTTTGCCGGTGCTGGCCAAGGCGCTCGGCGTGGCTGAGAACAAGGTCATCTTGCACACTTATTTGCTGGGTGGCGGTTTCGGGCGTCGCCTCAACGGCGATTACGCAGTGCCGGCAGCGCTGGCCGCAAAAGCCTTTGGCCGCCCCGTCAAGATGGTGTGCACGCGGGCCGACGACGCCCGCTTCGATTCGCCCCGATCCCCCTCGGTGCAACGGTTGCGGATTGCCTTCGACGGCGCCGGCAAGGTGACGGCCATGGAACACCACGCCAGCGCCGGCTGGCCGACCCAGGCGATGATCCCGGCCTTGCTGGCCAAGGCCAAGAACGGCCAGCCGTATGATGCGTTTGCCATTGCCGGCGCCGACCATTGGTACACGGTCGGCGCGCAGCGCGTGCGCGCCATTTCCAATGACTTAGCCAACAGCACTTTCCGGCCCGGCTGGCTGCGTTCGGTGGGGCCGGGTTGGACCAATTGGGCCGTCGAAAGTTTCATGGACGAGGCGGCCATCGCGGCCAAGGTCGACCCGCTGGCGTTTCGCCTGGCGCTGCTGGACGCGGCCGGTCGCAACGCCGGTTCGGCGCCCAACGCCGTCGGCGGCGCGGCGCGCCTGGCCACGGTGCTCAAGCGGGTCGCCGAAAAGGCGGGCTGGGGCACGGCAATGCCGGCCGACACCGGGCTGGGCATCGCTGCCACATTCGGGCAAGAGCGCGACATGCCGACCTGGACCGCCTGCGTGGCGCGCGTCAAGGTCGACCGCAAGAGCGGCGTCGTGACGCTGGAAAAACTCTTCATGGTGATCGACGCCGGCACCATCATTCACCCGGACGGCGCGCTGGCGCAAGCGGAAGGGGGCGCCTTGTGGGGCGTCAGCATGGCCTTGCATGAGGGCACCAGCTTCGTGAATGGCGAAGTCAAGGATACCAACTTGCATTCCTACACGCCGCTACGGATGGCCGATGTGCCGCAACTCGACATTGAATTCGTGAGCAGCGTGGAAACGGCGACCGGCATGGGCGAGCCGCCCACCACGGTGGTCGCGCCCGCCATCGCCAACGCGGTTTTCGCCGCTGTCGGCGCGCGCCTGCGGCATTTGCCGATGCGCCCGGCGGCCTTGTTGGCCGCGCTGGCCGGCAAGCCGGTGCGATAGTCGCGGGCGGCTGGCTTTTCCTGCGGTGCGGGGAAACCTGCCGGGCGCTCGCCGGTCTAATCGAATGAGGCGAGGTGTGCCCATGGCTGCCACAAGGATGCGGTGTGGCAAGGATAGGTGCCAATGCGCTGGTGGCGGGCGGCGTCGCGATTGAAGCCGCTTCGCGCGCCATGCTTGCGTAATCGCGCAATCAATGGCAACCTTGATGAACGCATGAGATCGAACGAAGGGCTCAGGCGCGGAGGGAGCGGCGAACGGTGTGCAACGCTGACGGCCGGTGTGGACGGCCAGTGTGGACGGCCAGATCGCCGTGCCTTGATGAGCAAGTACAGGCAAGCACGGACGGGAGCATCCATGGAAGAGCAATTGATCAGGATCGAGTCGGACGGCATGCGGATGGAAGGCATGCTGGCGATGCCGGACAAGCCAATTGGCGTCGTGTTGTTCGCCGACGGGGGCGGGCGCCTCAATCCGCGCAACGGCGAGGTGTCGCTGGCCCTGCGGAAGGCGGGCATGGGTACGCTGTTGCTGGATTTGCTCAGCGTCGCTGAAGAAAAGGACTTTTACACGCGTTCCGATGTCACCGTGCTGACGCAGCGGCTGGGCCGGGCGCTCGACTGGCTCGGTCAGCATGGCGACAGCCGCGGCTTGCCGATGGGCTTGTTTGGCGCCAGTACGGGCGCGGCTGCCGCCTTGCAATTGGCGGCCTGGCGCGGTTCCGATATCGCGGCGCTGGTGTCGCGCGGTGGCAAGCCCGATCTGGCGGGCCGGCCAGCGCTGGAAAAAGTGCGCGCGCCGACCCTGTTGATAGCCGGCGGACTCGACAACGATGGCCTCGGAGTAAATCGCATGGCTTTCACGGCTTTGCGTTGCGACAAACAATTGGAAGTGATCAACGGCGCCGGCGCCATGTTTGAAGAGCCGGGCGCGCTGGCGGCCACCACGGCGCTCGCCAGCAGCTGGTTTTCACAGCATTTCGTGGGGCGCGCCTAGCGGGGCGCGCCTAGCGGGAGTGCGCGGCCGGCGAGGCCTAGTGGGGAGTGCGCGGCCGGCGCCGCTCGTTCACCCGGCGCGCAGGATGTTACCGTGGAAGCGTACATGCTCATCGATGAAAGTCGAGATGAAATAATAGCCGTGATCGTAGCCGGCGTGGCGGCGCAATTCCAGCGCCTGCCCGGCGGCGCGGCAAGCGGCCTCGAAGACTTCCGGATAGAGCTGGTCCGGCAGGAATTTGTCGCCCAGACCCTGGTCGATCAGGATGCCGGCGGGGAAGGTCGCGCGCGCGCCGGCCATCAGGAGGCTGGCATCGTACTGTTGCCACTGTTCTTGGTCGGGACCGAGGTAGCCGGTAAAGGCTTTTTTGCCCCAGGGACAAAGCGTGGGCGCGGCGATGGGCGCAAACGCGGATACCGAACGGAACAGGTCGGGATTGCGCAGGGCCAGTACCAGCGCGCCATGGCCGCCCATCGAATGGCCGAAAATGCCGACCCGCTGCGGGGCGACGGGCAACTCTTGCAACACCAATTCGCGCAATTCGTGGATATAGCTATACATCCGGTAATGACGGTTCCACGGCGCGACGGTCGCGTCGACGTAAAAGCCGGCGCCGACGCCGAAATCCCAGGCCTCGGCGTCGCCGGCAATGGCCGCGCCGCGCGGGCTGGTGTCGGGCGCAATCAAGATCAAGCCTTCGCTGGCGGCCACCCTTTGCGCGCCGCCCTTGCTCATGAAGGTTTCTTCGTTGCAGGTCAAACCGGCCAGATAAAATAGCGCCGGCAATTTGGTGCCTTCTGGCGCGGCCGGAATAAAGACGGAAAAGCGCATCGGCAAACCGATTTCGCGCGAATCGTGGCGATAAAAACGCTGCACGCCGCCAAAGCAGGCGTGTTCACTAAGCAGTTCTAGCATGGTTTTTCCTTGTGATTTTTTTGAAATTACTGCGACGCCCAGGCTCCACCAGTCATGCTGATGCTTCTATTTCGCGCAAGCAGACTTAACTTGCGCAAGCGGCAAAGCCTGCTTGTTTGATTCGTCCAGAATACCAAACGAGCAAGTGCCGTTGTTGAACAGGCCGGCTAAACCGCTAGGCAACTTGTCGCCGCTGTAGAGCGAGTAGTTTTTCCCCGCTTCAAAACGTCCTTGCGCATAGACATCGCAAGTGCGCTCCCCGGGAAGCGTGGATCTGTAGTGCAGGGTGAGCAGCTTTTCGGCGAACATGGCGATGGGTGTTGCAGACTCCTCCGGTGTGCTGTATTGGCTTACAAAGAACAGGGAAGTCGAGGCGCAGGACTTGTCGTCCACCACGGACAGGCTCGTCGAGTAATGGTTGCCGCTTATCACTGGCAATCGGCTGTGCAACAAGGCTTGCGGCGTGCCTGCGGCTGGCGCAATGTACGGCGGTGCCTTCACGTATGGCGTACTCGCGCATCCGATCAGCGCGATGCAGGAAATGAAAGACAACAATTGCTTGGACATCGTGGTTTCCCAGGGTTTTAATCCGTCAATTATATGGCCTCCCGTCGAGCATTGATGGCCACGTCGCGGCATTTCCAAAAAGGACACTGCTATCGAATGCCACAGTATCGCCAGAGCGCCCCATCGGCCACTATGGCCGGGTCAGCACGCGCGCCAGTTCGACCAGGACTTGCTCGGCGGGCGCCTCGGTCTTGAACGATAACAAAGCGTCGGCGCGGGTCTTGCCGAGGTTAATTGCGGCGATAGTCTTGCCCGATTCGGCGGCCTGGCGGCACAGCCGGAAACTCGCACACCATCACCGATGAGCCCACCACCAGCAAGGCGTCGGCCGCCGCCACCTGCTGCCGGGCGGCATCGGCGCGGGCGGGTGCCACGCCATCGCCGAAAAACACCACGTCCGGCTTGAGCGTGCCGCCGCAGTGGATGCAAGTCGGCAGTCGGAATGCGTTCAGGTAAGCCCCTTCGACTTGCGCGTCGCCATCCGGCAAGGGCAGCACCACGGCGCCCGCCAATTTCGGATTGGCTTGTTCCAGCATCGATTGAATGCGGCTGCGCGCGAACGTGGCGCCGCAATCGAGGCATATCACGGCATGGATATTGCCGTGCAATTCGACCAGATTGACGCTGCCGGCGCGCTGATGCAAGCCATCGACATTTTGCGTCAGGAGTGCGGCCAGCCTGCCGTCCGCTTCCAGTGCGGCGATGGCGCGATGCCCCGCATTCGGCTCGGCCCGCGCCAGCGTCGGCCAGCCGGCCATGCTGCGCGCCCAGTAGCGCTTGCGCAGCATTTCATGGCGGCGGAAATCCGGCCCCTGCAGCGGCGCATTGCCGCGCCGCACACCGTCGCGGTCGCGATAATCGGGAATGCCCGACGCCGTGCTGACGCCGGCGCCCGTCAGCATCACTATCCTGGGATGGCGCCGGAAAAAATCTTCCAGTTGGCCGACGTCCGCGCCTGGTCCGCTCATGGCATCAATCGGCCCGACCCGAGGACGCTATCGTCAATTCCGGGAAGCCGGTCGCGGCATCGGGGGCGCGCCCGAAGCGCTGATCAGGCAGCAGGGCCAGCAGGATTTCCGCCGTGGTGCGCACCAGGCAGCCGGGCGCCACATGGCCGCCCGTCACGCGTCCGTGCGCGTCCGCCAGCGCCATATGCAAGTGCGCGCCGTCGGGCGAGAGCGTACCGGCCAAGGTTAAAATTTCCAGGTCGCCCCGCAATTCGGTGGCGTGGCTGGCTCCGGCCAGGCGCAATTGCGCCACGCTCAGGCTGCCGATGCCTTGCAGCACAAACGCGGCTTCGACGCCGTGGACGGCCAGCGCCACGTCGAGTGCAGCCCGCAAGTCCTGGCCGGGAAGAAGGCGTAATGGAAGTGTTTGCATAGCTGCCATGCTAACGCAGATGCCGTCCCGGCGGCAAGGTACGGCGCGTAGGCTTAAGGAGCGTCCCTGGCGATGGCGTCGAGCCCGGCGAAGGCAAATGTTTTCAAGTGCAGGGCCAGCGCGGCCGGTTCTTGCCAAAAATCGGCCATGACACGGCTCAGCGTGCCCCGGTTGGCGATCAGTAGCATCATGCAGGGCGCAAAAATGCTCAGGAAGCAGCGCGGCAAGCGCGCGTCCTCGAGCGCCATGCCGGCCGCCTCGGCCAGCAATAGTTTCACGATGCCCAGCTTGGGTCCGATTTCAATCAGCATCGCGCTGTCGAGCGCGGGTGAGGGCGAGATCAATTCGCGCATGAAGACGCGCAAGTGCCAGCCATCCCGGCCCATGCCCTGGATCAAGCCGTCGATCACCTGTCCCAGCTTGGCGCGCGCGTCGCCGGGACCGGCGGCGATGGCGCTCAAGGCCTCGCGGCTGAGCAGGCGGTGGTGGGCTTCTACCAGCACCGCCGCGTACAAGCCTTCGCGGCCGCCGAAATGATAATTCACGCCCGCCAGGTTCACTTGCGCCGCCGTGCACACTTGCTTGCTGGTCGTGGCGGCATACCCGCCGTCGGCAAACAAACTACCAGCCACCTCCAGGATGTGCTGACGGGTCGCGTCGCCGTGGGAACTGGGGGAGCGTGTGCTGG
The DNA here is from genome assembly GCA_040544385.1 of Oxalobacteraceae bacterium GrIS 1.11. Classification (GTDB taxonomy): domain Bacteria; phylum Pseudomonadota; class Gammaproteobacteria; order Burkholderiales; family Burkholderiaceae_D; genus Janthinobacterium. The sequence goes on along the minus strand of JBEONR010000031.1, from coordinate 21,252 downwards.
CTCGCGGGATGGCTTGATTCCTTGTTTTCATTGATCTAATTTTATATTGATATTCATTCAAATTCAAATTAGAATTAATGAGTCATGACATCACCAAAAATGGAAACGGGATGAATAAGAAACTGCTTGCCGCTGTCGTGGCGCTGTCCGTCCTTGGCCTTGGCTTGGCCTGGTATCTTGTCGAGCGGCCAAGCGCCGAGCCGGGCCTGGTGTTGTATGGCAATGTGGATGTGCGGCAAGTCGCGCTGGCCTTCAATGGCAGCGAACGCATCATGCGCCTGAGCGTGCGCGAGGGCGAGCGGGTGCGCGTCGGGCAAGAGCTGGGCCAACTCGATGACCAGACCTTGACGCTGGAAATTGGTCAGGCGCAAGCGCAACTGTTGGTACGTCAGCAAGTGTTGCTGCGCTTGAAGAATGGCGCCCGTCCCGAGGAAATTGCGCAGGCGCGCGCCAATCTGGCAGCGGCTGATGCCGAGGCGCGGCATGCGGGCCAGCAATTGGCCATGCTGCAAGCGGCCAACGCGCAAATCCAGGGCTTGGCCGTCAGCCGGCAAGATATCGATAGCGCCGTCGCGGCCAAGAGCGTGGCCGGCGCCCGCCTGGACAATGTGAAGAAGGCGCTGGAACTGGCGCTGGCCGGGCCGCGCCGCGAAGAAGTCGGCGAAGCGCGGGCGCAAGTCGATGCCGCGCAGGCGCAAGTGGGCTTGCTGCGCCACCGGCTGGCCGAGACCGTGCTGAAGGCGCCGGTGGACGCGGTGGTGCGTAGCCGCCTGCTGGAGCCGGGCGACATGGCCAGCCCGCAAAAGCCGGCGTTCGCGCTGGCCATCCTGGACCCGAAATGGGTGCGCGCCTATGTCCGCGAAGCAGACCTGGGCCTGCTCAAGCCGGGCCTGGCGGCGCGCGTGAGCAGCGACAGCGAACCCGGCGCGGCCATTGCGGGCCGGGTCGGTTATATCTCCTCGGTGGCCGAATTCACGCCCAAGACGGTGCAAACGGAAGAAATCCGCACCAGCCTGGTGTACGAGGTGCGGATCTTGGTCGACGACCCGCAAGACAAGCTGCGCCTGGGCATGCCGGCCACGGTGCTGTTTGTCGGGGCGGCCCGTGCCGGGGCGGCCCGGCCATGAGCGAGCTGGCGCTGCAAGCGCGCGGCTTGTGCAAGCGCTTTGTCAGCAAGGAAAGCAAACGCGTGGTGCTAGCCTTGGACTCTGTGTCGCTGGCGGTGCCGATGGGCAGCTTGACGGCCCTGGTCGGCCCCGATGGCGCCGGCAAGACCACCTTGCTGCGCCTGGCGGCCGGCTTGATGACGCCGGACGCCGGTAGCCTCGCGGTGCTGGGTCTCGACGTGGCACGCCAGGCTCAGGCGATTCAAAATCGCATCAGTTATATGCCGCAACGTTTCGGCCTGTACGACGATTTATCGGTGCAAGAAAACCTGGACTTGTACGCCGATTTGCACGGGGTGGCGGCCGGGGTACGGCGCGAGCGCTATGCCCGCCTGCTGCATATGACCGATCTGGGCCACTTCACGACGCGCCTGGCCGGCCAGTTATCGGGCGGCATGAAACAAAAGCTGGGCCTGGCCTGCACTCTGGTGCGCTCGCCCGAATTGCTCTTGCTCGATGAGCCGACGGTCGGCGTCGACCCCCTGTCGCGCCGCGAATTGTGGGAAATCGTCCAGCAACTGGTCGACGAGGACGGTCTCAGCGTGATCGTCAGCACGTCTTACCTGGACGAGGCCGAGCGCTGCGCCCAAGTCTATGTGCTGCGCGCCGGGCAATTGCTGGCCCAGGGCCGCCCCGGCGACATCCGCGCGCTGGCCGACGGCCTGGTCTACATCGCCACCCCGATCGAGGGGGAGGCGGCGCGCACCCTGCAGGCGCGCCTGCTTGACGACCCCGGCACCATCGACGCGGTACCGCTGGGCGGGGAAGTGCGCTTGATACGCCGGATGGCGGCGCCGGCCGCGCTGCTGGCCGGCGCCGCCATCCGTCCGGCCGCGCCGCGCCTGGAAGACGGTTTCATGACCTTGCTGGGTGTCACCGCCACCGCCGCCAGCGCCGCGCCCGCGCCGCCCGCCACCGTCGCGCCTGCGAGCGCGTCCGAGGTGGTGATCGAAGTGCGCGATCTGGTGCGCCGCTTCGGCGCTTTCACAGCCGTCGACCGCACCTCGTTTTCCGTGCGGCGCGGTGAAATCTTCGGCTTGCTCGGCCCCAATGGCGCCGGCAAGACCACCACTTTTCGCATGCTGTGCGGCCTGTTGCCGGCCAGTAGCGGCTACTTGCGCGTGGCCGGCGTCGACTTGCGCCACGCGCGCGCCGAGGCGCGCCGCAAGATCGCCTATGTGGCGCAGAAATTCGCCCTGTACGGCAAGTTGTCGGTGCGGGAAAACCTGGAATTTTTCGGCGGCGCCTATGGCTTGCACGGCAAGGCGCTGGCGCTGCGCATCGATATCGTCTTGCGCGCCTTCGACTTGCTCGACCAATTGGAGACGCCGGCCGAGCATTTGCCAGGCGGCTTCAAGCAGCGCCTGGCGATGGCGACGGCCTTGCTGCACCAGCCCGACATCCTGTTTCTCGATGAACCGACCAGCGGCGCCGATCCGCTCGCGCGGCGCCAATTCTGGCGCCGCATCACCGCCCTGGCGGGGGCCGGCACCACCGTCATCGTCACCACCCATTTCATGGAAGAGGCCGAGTATTGCGACCGCATCGCGATCCAGGACGCCGGCAAGGTGCTGGCGCTGGGCGCGCCGCAAGAAGTGCGGCGCCAGGCCGGCAATCCGGCCAGCATGGACCTGGCCTTCATCGCCATCGTCGAGCAAGGCCGGCGCGACACGGCCGGGCCAGCCCCGTGAAGCCGGCCTCATCGAGCCGGGGCCGCCTGCTGGCCCTGCTGCACAAGGAATTCCGGCAACTCTTGCGCGACAAGAGCAATCTGGCGATGGGTATCTTGCTGCCCATCATATTGATCTTGCTGTTCGGCTACGGCTTGTCGCTCGACGTCAAGCACGCACCGCTGGCGCTGGTGCTGGAAGATAGCGCGCCGCAAGCGCGCGAAGCCGTGTCCGGCCTGCTGTCGTCGCCCTATCTCTCGACGCGCGGCGTGGCCTCGATGCGCGCGGCGGAAGCGCTGATGCTGGCGCGCGAAGTCGACGCCATCGTGTGCCTGCGCAGCGATTTTTCCAGCCAATTGGCGGCCGGCCACGGCGTCATGCAATTGATCGTACATGGCGGCGACGCTAACCGGGCCCGCATCATCATGGCCTATGTGCAGGGTGCGCTGGCCTTGCCGGCGCAGCGCCTGGGCGCGCCGCCCGGGGCGGGAGGGGTGGGGAAGGTGGTGCTCGAACAGCGCTTGTGGTTCAATTCGGCCAATACCAGCACCTGGTATCTGGTGCCCGGCTTGATCGTGCTGATCATGACCCTGGTGGGCGCCTTCCTGACGGCGCTGGTCATGGCGCGCGAATGGGAGCGCGGCACGTTGGAAGCCTTGTTCGTGACGCCGGTGCGGCCCGGCGAAATTTTACTCGGCAAGATCATCCCGTATTTTTGCGTCGGCATGGTGGGGCTCGTCTTATGCCTGCTGGCGGCGCGTTTCCTGTTCCATGTGCCGATCCAGGGTTCGCTCGTGCTGATCGTTGCCGTCTCGATGCTGTACCTGCTGGTCGCGCTCGGGCTGGGGCTGGTGATTTCGGCCGCCACCAAAAACCAATTCCTGGCCAGTCAGTTCGCGCTGGTGCTCAGTTTCATGCCGGCCCTGATGCTGTCGGGCTTCCTCTACGATTTGCGCAGCGTGCCGGTGGCGGTGCGCATTGTCGGGCGCTTGTTGCCGGCCACCTATTACATCGAATTGTTGAAGACGCTTTTCCTGGCCGGGAATAACTGGCCCTTGATCATCAAAAACAGCGCGGTGCTGGCCCTGTACGCCGCGCTGTTGCTGGGCGTGGCGCGTCTTGCCACCCGCAAGAGACTCGATTGAAGCCCATGCGTCGATTGCAACCCATGCGCGCATTTTTTCTTGCCCTGTTTTGCCTGTGCCGCAAGGAATTGCTGGCCGTGCTGAAAGATCCCGGCAGCCGCGTGATCCTGCTGATGCCCTCGCTGGTGCAAACCGTGCTGTTCGGTTACGCCGCCACCTATGACTTGAACCAGGCCAATTACGCCTTGCTGGACCAGAGCCACGGCGCGGCCGCGTCGGCTTTCATCGCCAAGGTGGAGGGCAATGGCATTTTCCACCGCGTGGCCACCCTGCAAAGCCAGCAAGACATCGGCCGCGTCATCGACAGCCAGGCAGCCCTGTTCGTTCTGCAAATCGGGCCCCGTTTCGAGCAGCAATTGACTGCGGGCGAAGGGGCGCCGGTGCAATTGATACTTGACGCCCGCAATTCCAATACGGCTGGCACGGCTAGCGCCTACCTGGGCGTCGTGGTCGAAGCGTTCAACGAGGAGTGGCGCGCAGGCCATGATGGCGCCGCGCCCGGCTTGCAAATCGTCTCGCGGGCCTGGTATAACCCGAACCTGGAAACGCGCTGGAATATCTTGCCGGGATTGATCGCCGCGCTCAGCATGTTGCAAACCTTGATGCTGAGCGCGTTGTCGGTGGCGCGCGAGCGCGAGCAAGGCACCTTCGACCAATTGCTGGTCACGCCCCTGAGCCCGACCCAGATCCTGATCGGCAAGGCGATACCGCCGATCCTGATCGGCCTGGCGCAATCGAGCATCGTGCTGCTGGTGGCCTTATTCTGGTTCAAGGTGCCGCTGGCCGGTTCGCCCTTCGCGCTCTACACCGGCTTGCTGTTGTTTACCATTGCCAGCGTCGGCGTCGGCCTGTCGATTTCGGCGCTGTCGGCGAATATGCAGCAGGCCATGCTGTACACCTTCGTCTTGCTGATGCCGATGGTCTTGCTGTCGGGCTTGAGCACACCGATTCGCAATATGCCCCCATCGATGCAAATGCTGACCCGCGTCAATCCGCTGCGCTACGCGATCGACCTGGTGCAACGGGTCTACCTGGAAGGCGTGGGCCTGGACGCCGTGCTGGGCGATATCTGGCCGCTGCTCCTGATGGCGCTGGTGACGCTGCCGCTGGCGGCCTGGCTGTTTCGCAAGCGCCTGGTGTAAGCCGGGCTTTCAGGCAAGCACGCGCGGCAGGCAAAACAGGAAGCGCACGCCACGTCCCGGCTCGCTCTCCAGGCGCACGCTGCCCTTGACGATGGCATGCACGATATTGTGCACGATCGCCAAGCCCAGCCCGGAGCCGCCCTGGCCCATCTTGGTCGTAAAAAAAGGCTCGAATACCTTGTCGTGCAAATGCTTGTCTATGCCGCGCCCATCGTCTTCATAGCTCAGTTCCACGGTATCGCTGCGCAAGCGGCCATCGATGACGATGCGCCCGCCGTGCTCATGGTCGAAGCCGTGGTGGATGGAATTGGTCACCAGGTTGGTGATGATTTGTTCCAGCGAACCGGGGTAGCTATCCATCATGATGCCGGATGGAATCCGCACCTCGATCGCGACGCGCGCGCGGCGCGTGATCGGCCCCAGCGCGGCCACCATGTCCTTGACGATCTTGCACAAATCGAAAGAGCGCCTTTGCTGGCCGGCCTGGTCCACCGCCACTTGCTTGAAGCTGTTGATCAAGTCGCCGGCATGGGTGCTATTGCGCTCGATTAATTCGCAGGCATCCTTGCCGTTGTGCAGGAATTCATCGAGGCCGCTGGCGGTGAGTTTCCGGGCGCCGGCGCGGCGCGCGATATCCTCGATCAAATCCTTCAGCGTCGACGACGACAAGATGATATTGCCAAGCGGGGTATTCAATTCATGGGCGATGCCGGCCACCAGGCGGCCCAGGGAGGCCATTTTCTCGGTGACGACAATCTGTTCCATGGCTTGTTGCAATTCTGCAGTCCGGCTTGCGACCCGTTCATCGAGGTGCTTGTTCAGGGCCAGCAATTCGACTTCGGCCAGCTTGCGTGCCGTGATGTCGGAATAGGTGCCCGTCATCCGCAGCGGCCGGCCTGCGGCATCGCGTGCGACCACCATGCCGCGCGCCAGCAGCCATTTCCAGCCGTCGCCAAAGCGGAAGCGGTGTTCATTGACGAAGCTTGGGATGGCGCCGTCCAGATAGGCCTGGACCTCGGCCATGACCGTGTCCAGGTCGTCCGGGTGCAGGCATTTTTTCCACTCGGCCAATGCGAACACCGAAGTGTGTTCGGGAAAGCCGAGCAATTCCAGGCAGCGCTTGGAATAAAATACCTTGTCTTGCGTGATATTCCAGTCCCACACGCCGTCGCCGGCCCCTTCCAGCGCGAAGTGCCAGCGTTGCTCGCTTTCCTTGAGGGCCAGCAAGGCTTTTTCTTCGCTGGCGCGTATCGCCATGCATTCGCGGCGCACCCGCTCGGCTTCGTCGGCGCGGATCGCCGCCTCTTCCTGTTCGCGCACGGCGCCGTGGTAGATATGCGTCAAATCGCGCTCGACGATGCCGCGAAACTGTTGTATCAGGCGCAGGATCGTGGGCGTGTAATGGTTTTCTTGCCGGTCGAGCACGCAGATGGTGCCGAACACGTTTTTATCGGGCCACACCAGCGGCAAGCCCAGGTAGGAAATCATGCCGAGCGCAATATCGGGATTGTCGCGCCAGTGCGGCTCGGCCAGCGCGTTCGGGACGATCAATTGCTCGCGGGTCGACATCACCGTTTCGCAATACAAGCCGGTACCGAGCGGCACCGTCTCGTGTTCTTCGTAGGGATTGCCGTCTGTTTGACTCGATAAAAACACCTTGATGCAGGGCGCCTCGACCCGCATGATCAGCGCGGCCGGGACTTTGACTATATTGGCTAGCAAGTCGAGCACTTCCTGCCATTTGCGCAAGACCAGCGGATCGACTGGCAAGTCATGGGTATTGATGCTGATGGCGCTCACCTGATCCCTTCACAAAGTTGCCGATGCCCGGGCGTGGCCCAGACTTGCGCAATATTTGATTATAAGGCGGATCTGGCTGGGAATCGCGCGCTCATTCCAGCACTTTGCCGAGCCGCGACCAGCGCACCCCATCCTTGCCATACGAAAACCAGACCTGGCGCGCCTTGCCAACCACTTCTTGCAGCGGCACGGTGCCAAATTTCCTGGAGTCGGCGCTGGCGTCGCGGTTGTCGCCCAAGACCAGCACTTGCCCGGGCGGCACCGCCACCGTCAAGTCGGCCGGGGCGCGCGCGGTCGACCAGCGCACTTGCCAGCGCCGCGCACCGTCATGCTCGGTGTTGACGATGGTATCGCCGATGCGCGTGCCGCGCTCGCTCAAGGCGACGCCGTTGACGGAGACTTCGTTGCCGTGCATGCGCACCTGGTCGCCCGGCAAGCCGATGATGCGCTTGATGTAAATTTGGGTGCGGTCGTTCGGATAGACGAACAGGGCGATGTCGCCGCGCGCGATGCGGTGCTTGCAGGCGGGGCAGTTGTAGCGCTTGTCGGCGAAGAAATAATCGCCCGCCATCACGCTCGGTTCCATGCTGGTCGATGGCACACGGAAGGGTTCCACCTGGTAGTTGCGCAGATAGCCGATCAGGAAGGGCAGGACAATCAAATTACACAGGATCAACACCAGCATATAGGCGCCGCTCACTTGCCACGGTTTCGCCACGTATTGCGGCAAGCGGCGCGCGCTGCGCACCGCATCGACGATGCCGCAAATCCACAGCGCCAGCGTCAGCAGCAGGCCGCACACCAGGGCCGGCATCATGGCGGCGTCGGGCAGGTAGAGCGCGACCAGGGCGATGCCCGGCTGGCTCAGGAAGGAAAAGACCAGGAAGAGCCAGATCGCCTTATTAATCTCGCCGTTATATAACTGGCCGTAGCCGGGCAAGACAGAGGACATCAATCCGGCCAGTATCGGTTTGCGGGGGGTGATTTGCATCATGGTTTCTCCAATTATTATCCGGCAGACGAGGCTGCCCATACGCCAAACATGAACCCGGCCAGTTGGGCCGCGCCCGCGATGCCGCCGAGAATCAAGGCCAGTTGCTGCAGCCGGGTTTGCCAGCTTGCGCGGCGCGCCGGCGGCGGCAAGTTCCAGACCCGCTGCATCACTTGCCGGGTGAAATCGTCGGGCGGCTCCAGCGCGGCGTCGCCCAATAGTTGTTCGAGATCCTTATCCATCGTTTTCCCCTAATAATTGGCGCAGTTTTTCCTTGGCCCGGTGCAAGCGGGTCTTGATGGCGCCATGGCTACAGCCTTCGATGCGGGCGATCGCGGCCAGGTCCAGTTCATGCTCGTAGGCCAGCGCCAGCGCGCTTCGGTCGGGCAGGGGCAGTTGGCGCAGTGCATCATGCAAGCGCTGCTGGCGCTGCTTGCGGGCCCATTGTTCAGGCGGCTGCAAGTTCGTGCAGACGGGTTCGGCCAGCTCGTCGGCGCCGCGCAATTCGCGCCGGTGCGCGGCGCGCTCCAATTCGTGCAAGGCAAGATTGCGGGCGATCGTGAATAACCAGGTGGAAAATTCGCCCCGTTCGGGCCGATAGTCGGCCAGATTGGTCCAGGCACGCAAGAAGGTTTCTTGCGCGATTTCCTGCGCCAATCCCTGCCCGAGCGCCATCCGTCCCAGGAATCCGAACAGCGGACGCTGGTAATGCGTGACGATGGCGGCGAAAGCTTGCCGGTCTCCATCGTTGATGCGTTGTAAAAGGGCTGGGATATCCATATTGCTTTCCGCTTGGTCTGAGTGTTATACCGGCCAGCGCGACAAAGGATACGCAAATAAATGGATTTTTTTTCGGCTTGCTCGTCTGGGGGCGTCGGCGTCGGTGGACTCTGGTCCCGAATTGGGCTATCTTGAAACACTCAGGTTTCGCGTCCAGCGTGGCTTGGCCGCAGCCCCGAAAGGAATGATATGTCTTCAGTGCTCGACACCAGCGTGGCAAGCGCAGCCGCCATGCCGCTGGAATTTTTGACCTTCACCCTGGGCAAGGAAGAGTACGGCATCGATATTCAAAAAGTGCGCGAGTTGCGCGCTTACGAAGCCGTGACCAGCATTGCCCACGCGCCCCCTTTCATGAAGGGCGTGGTCAATTTGCGCGGCGTGATCGTGCCGATCGTCGACATGCGCATCAAGTTCGATCTGGGCGCGCCGACCTATGACCAGTTCACCGTCGTCATTGTGCTCAGCCTGGCTGGCCGGGTGGTGGGCATGGTCGTCGACAGCGTGTCGGACGTCATCACGCTAGGGGCCGGGCAAGTCAAGCCGGCGCCCAATATGGGCGCCGCGCACAGCACCTACCATGTGATCGGATTGGGCGTGCTCGACCAGCGCATGTTGATACTGGTCGATATCGACAAGCTGTTGTCGGGCGCGGAAATGGGCCTGGTCGACTCCTTTGCCGCGCCGTAGAGGCTGCCAGCTTACTTGAAGGCCTTGATCACGACATCCATTTTCACCTTCAGCGAATGGTCGTGGCGCTGAATCGGCGGCACCGCGCGCTCGACCTTGAGCAATTCATACACCGCCATCTGCGCCGCCCGCACCGAGTATTCGACGGTAAACACGACATCGTCGGCGATTTCGACAAACTGGCTGACGAAGGCCAGGTTCTTTGAATTGCGCGGCACCGGCAGCGGCCGGTCGCTTTCGACGCGCGGCATGAACATGCTGGTGATGTAGGGCATACGGCAGGGAATGCACGTCGCCTTGGCCATGGTATTCATGTCGAAATTCAAGTGACCGCACAATTCCCGCAGGATGTCGGCGCCGCTGCATTCGGACATCGGCTTGGCGACGAAATCGCCGATACGGTCCGGGTGCAGGGCATAGCCCCAGAATACTTGCACGCCTTCCGGCTGGTTGGCGAAATGGGGTTGGTGCGCCAGCACCACCGACATGAACCAGTTGGAATCCTTGAAAGTTACCAGGCCGCCCGTGCCAGCCTGGTTGCCGGTGAATTTTTCCATCTGGTCGAAGAAGGCGGTGTCTTTCAAGGTCACGGTAAACGAGGCCCAGTACGATTCCGGGATGCTGGAATTGAAGGCGGCCGGATTGCCGAACTGGGGCCGACCATCGGCCAGTTTTTCCCACAGGGTCCAGCCGCCGCTGTTGTGCTTGTCAAGTTGCGGCGGCGCGCTGTGCATCGAACCGAAGCTGGAGGCGTCGGTCATCGAACCGTTCTGGAAAAACACCAGGTCGCCATCGGCCACGGCCACCACCTCGAGGGCGTCGTCGCGCCGGCAATGGATGCCGGTGACGGCGATCAAGCCGTCTTCCGTTTTCAAGTCGAAGTCGAGCACAGTGCAATTCATGACCATCTGCACGCCTTGCTGTTCCAGCCAGCTCAGCAGCGGACGGACCAGGGAGTCGAATTGATTGTGCACCGTGCGCTTGACACCGGCCAGGGTTTCGATGCGGGGGAATTCCATCATGAAGCGGTGCAGATAGCGCTGGAATTCGACCGCGCTGTGCCATGGCTGGAAGGCAAACGTGGTGGCCCACATATACCAGAAATTGGTGGTGAAAAATTGCGGCGAGAGCCAGTCGGTGATGCAGGTGCCACCCAGGCTGGCTTCGTCCGCTTCGGTCAGCTTGAGCAATTCGATCCGGTCTTGCATAGTAAAGCCCATGCTTTCCACATCCACCTTGAAGCGATTGCGGTCGACCAGGCGCGCCCGTGAGTGCGGCACATGCTGCTCGTTGAAGGCGACAATTTCCTGGTGCACGTTTTGGCCGGGCGCGCTCAACGAGGGGATGCTCTTGAACAAGTCCCAAGTGCATTCGTAATTGTCGGTGGTCAGCATGCGCCCGCCGCGCAAGGTGTAGCCATCGTCGGCGTTGCCGTCGCCGTCCAGGCTGCCGCCGCTGATGGGCGCCGCCTCGAAGATCGTGATATTGCTGCCGAGCATGCCGCCGTCGCGTATCATGAATGCGGCTGCGGAAAGGGAGCCGATGCCGGCGCCCACCAGGTAAGCTTTTTTCGTCGTGTTAGTCATAAAATTCCGTAAGTAAAAAAGGTGCTGCAATCTGCTGGCCCGGAGAATTGCCTGGGCGAGTTTTCCAGCATACAACATCTTCGGGCAAACTTCGGTTGGCTGGCGCACATAGTCCTGCTTACGCCACCATGCTGCGCGCGCTCGGGGTGAGAGCGCTTGACGGGGCGTAAATGGAAGGCGCGAATCGGCCGCCCCGCCTTGCCAGCCAATGATACTATCGACCAGTCTTCAATGAGGCGCGCCGCCGCTCCGATTCATCCTTCTATCCCGCACAATGGATTCAAGCGCTCATCCCTCTTACGACGTCATCGTGGTCGGCAGCGGCCCGGGCGGCGCGACCGTGGCGCGGGAGATGGCGCGCCGTGGCGCACGCGTCCTGATTCTTGAGCAAGGCAGCGCGGCGCCGTTGAAGGGCACCTTGCGTCAGATGGCGGGGCTGGCCGCCGTGCCCGGCCGGGGCGCGTTTTTTAACCAGGACGGTTCCCTGCTGGTAAGCGCCATCGCTTCCGGCGGCAGTTCGGCAATCAATTATGCGACCGCGATGGCGCCGCCGCTGCCGCTGTTTTTACGCTACGGCATTGATCTGCAAACCTATCTGGAGCAAGTGCGCCTGGAAGTGCCGATGCTGCCCTTGCCCGACGCGCTGGTGGGGCCGATGGCCACGCGCATCATGCACGCCGCCACGGCGCTCGGCCACGATTGGCGCAAGTTCGATAAAATGATTTATGCCGCTCTATGCCGGAGCGGATGTTGGCGTTGCACGTATGGTTGCCCGTTTGGCGCCAAATGGACCGCAAGGAACTTTATCGACGAGGCGCGGGCGCATGGCGCGGCATTGCTGGCCGACGCCAAGGTGTTGCGCGTGATCGTCAAGGATGGCCGGGCCATTGGCGTCGAATGGCTGCGCCATCGTCAGGTTGGACAGGCGTTTGCCGACGTCGTGGTGTTGGCCGGCGGCGGCATCGGCAGTCCGCGACTATTGCATGCATCCGGCCTCGGCCCGAGCGGCGCCAGGCATTTCAGCGATCCCGTGATCGCGGTCATGGGCAGCGTCGACGATATGGATGGCGGCGCGGAAGTGCCGATGGCGGCCGGCATGCATCTGGATGCCGACGGCATCGTCTTGGCCGACATGACCTTGCCGCTGGCGATGTACCGCGCGTTTGCGGCGCAGGTGGGGCGCTTCGACCGTTTGCTGGCGCACCGCCGCACCTTGACGCTGATGGTGAAAGTGCGCGATCAATTGGGCGGACGTATCGGGCCGCATTGGGTGAATAAGCCTTTGCAGGCGGCGGACCGGCAAAAACTGCGGCAAGGCACGCAATTGGCGCGCGCGATTCTGCGGCAATCCGGTGCCCGCCACGTGTTCCAGAGCTGGCATTTCGCGGCCCACCCCGGCGGTAGCGTGCGCATTGGCGATGGCGTCGACAAATATTTGCAAACCAGGCTGGAAAATTTATATGTGTGCGACGCTTCGGTCATTCCCGAAGCGTGGGGCTTGCCGCCGACCGTGACGCTGCTATGCCTGGGGAAATATCTGGCCGCCCATTTACTCGCCTGACCGAGGGGCTAAGGTTGCCGCCCCGGCATCGTCACAGGGTCTTGTACATCAGCGTGGTCGAGTCGAGGCGGTCGGCGATCGGATCGCGGCAATAGCCGGGAATCACGCCCGCCGTCTGGTAGCCCAGGGCGGCGTAGAGCGGTTCGGCCAAGTCGCCGCTGCGGGTGTCGAGCGTCAGCAGATTGCGTCCCATCTGGCGCGCCAGCCGTTCGAGTTCGGCCATCAAGGCCTGCGCGACGCCTTGCCGACGGTAGTCGGGATGCACCATCAATTTGCGCACTTCGGCCCGATGGGGCTGGTTGGGCGGCATGGCGTGGTCAAGTTGCACCGCGCCCGCAATGGCGCCGCCTTGCCGCGCGACCAGGAGCAGCAAGCCGCCGTCGCGCACCGTCGGCAGCACTTTCTTGCTCCAGAACGCGGCGCCGTCGGCCGCCGAATACGGCAACACAAAGCCGATGCTGGCGCCGCCATGGACGCAGGCATGCAGCAGGGCGCCCAGTTCGTCGAGATGGCCGGCGATGTCGTTGGCCGAGAAAATCGTTAAGGTGGCAGGCATTTTTTCCTCACAAGATAAACAGAAAGTATCTGGCCCCGCATTGCGCGGGGGTGGCGAAGGCGCTCGGGCCAAAGAGTTGGTAGCGCAGGCAGTCGCCGGGCCGCAAGGCGTGGCTTTGTCCGTCGACGGTGACCTCCAATTGGCCGTCGATCAAGATCAAATGGTGTTCCAGGCCTTGCCTGGGGGCGTCGTCATAGGCGATGCGCATGCCCGCTTCGAGTTCGCACTCCACCACTTCGCCGGCCAGAGTGCGGGCCGGCGGCGACACGCCGCGGCGCCGGAAACCGGCGCTGGGATCGCTCCACAGCATTTGCATGGTGCGCGGTAGCACGGCAATAAAATCATCTTCGACCAAGCGCATCAGGCGCGACATGGTCAAGCCATAGGCCGTGCATAGCTTGCCGAGCACACTGGTGGTCGGACTCACTTCCGCATTTTCAAGCCGCGACAGGGTGGCGCGGCTCACCTTGCTGAGCGTGGCAAGTTGGTCCAGCGACCAATTGCGTTCGGCGCGCAATTGCCTGAGGCGTTGGGCCAGCCGGCGCTCGCCCGATGCTGTTTTTTGGTTTTCCATAATTGAGAATTTATCCCGTATTTGGGACTTTGTCAACTCCGACCAAGTCCGCGCCATGCCATGCATGGAAACGGATGGGAGTGACTTTGTCGAGCGGCGTATATTCCAAAGACACTAGGCGGGCGCGATCAAATTATTTATCGCAAAAAGGGAATAAAAATTAATAGGTAGTAATAATGCATATTGTTATCAAGCATGTCATTTATGCGATATGCGCCAGGAAGCCGATATGCGGAACGGCAGCGATACGCAGCAGCTGTTATGGTGGCAGCCGGCATAGGAATGGAAATACCGCCGATATAGGTTGGATTGTATCATCGACACTGAAAATTTCCTCATATTAATAAAATTAAAATCTTAATTTTTTCTATATTTAACTTGTTTTGCAAATATTTTTGATATATATTTTGTTTGGCTAAAGCGGCAGCGTAGCCAGTTTAACGCTGCATATACCATAATGAAATTTTCCAAATAGAAATTATTGCGAATTGTCAATTAAGGCGGCACCGAGAATATGCCTTATCTGCGCTGTGATATATATCGAGGGCGGGCAATCTCGGTGTTGGTGATGCAATACGGGATGGCAAGATGGTATATCTTCGTTATGAAATTTCAATGTGGAAATTTTGTCATGGTAATCACCATGGCGGTGTGGCAGATATTTAATACGCAGTGGATTTGAAATGAATTTATTGGAGGTTGCATGCCATTTTCGGTACCAGCGATACGGTCGCGGATTATGAAAAGGGCCTGGCTGTCTATTTTGACAGTCCCTATGCGATCGCCATTTCTTCCGGCGCCGCCGCGCTGACGGTATCGTTTGCCGCAGTTGGTGTGAAACCGGACGATGAAGTCATATTGACGCCGACTTGCCCCTTGTGCACGGTGCACCTGATTATTGCGGCGAGCGCCAAGCCGGTGTTTGTCGATACCCGGGCGGATGGCTTCGGCATCGATTTGCGGGATCTGGACAGGGCGCTCAGCCCGCGCACCAGGGCAATCGTCGATATCCCGATGTGGGGTTATCCGACCCAGGTCGATGAATTGCAAAATTTTGCCCGCAATTGCGGCATTGCCGTGATCCTGGACCTGGCGCATGCGCATGGCACGCTGCTGCATGGGCGGCCACTGAGCAGTTATGGCGACTTGTCTTGCTTTAGCACGCACGAACGCAAGCCGCTGGCAACCGGGGAGGGCGGCTTCATTCTCGCCTCCGACCCCTTGTTGGCCGAACGTTGCCGCAGCTACAGCCGGTTTGGTAACTTGAATGGCCGTGATGTCGGTTTGAGTTACAAGCTGGGAGCCTTGTCGGCGGCGCTCGGTCTGGCCCGCTTGAACCACCTCGACGATCAATTGCAGCCGCGCCGGGAGAATGCGGCAGCGTTCCTGGGGGGATTGACCAACCCCAAGGTCGTGGAATCGACGGTGATTCCTGGCGGCGAGCCGAATTATTACTTCTTGAATTTGCGCCTGGGCTTTTCCGACAATAAGAAATTCATCGATTATCTGGACCAGAATGGCATCCCGTCCGACATCAAACGTTATGGTTGCCGTTGCCTGTATGAGTTTCCCGCGCTGGCCGAATATCGCCGGCTGTGCCCGAACGGCGAGGCGCTGTTGGTGAGCATGACGACGATCCCCATGCATCCGGGATTGTCGAAGGAAGACATGGCCTATATGGTCAATTTGATCAATTCATATCAAGAAACAGCATGAGCGAGAATTTGCCGAAGCACTTTACCGCGTCCGGTTTCGTCTTGACACGCAATCGAAAGATTTTGCTGATCGAGCATAGGAAATTGGGCGTGTGGCTGTATCCCGGCGGCCATCTGGAAGCCAATGCGACGCCCGACGCGGCGGTGATACGGGAAATTTACGAGGAAACCGGCA
Source organism: Oxalobacteraceae bacterium GrIS 1.11 (assembly GCA_040544385.1). Taxonomy (GTDB): domain Bacteria; phylum Pseudomonadota; class Gammaproteobacteria; order Burkholderiales; family Burkholderiaceae_D; genus Janthinobacterium. The sequence continues at coordinate 5,704 of JBEONR010000031.1, read as the reverse complement.
TCCGGGCGGAAATATTGGGCGCGCCTGATGCTTCCTTGATGGATAGGGCTGCCGACGTGACGGCCTTGCACACGCCCTACCAGATCCTGTGCGAACGTATCAACGACAAGTGCGAGCCGCATTATCACCTCGACTTGAGTTACCTGTGCCAGGCGCGCAATGACGACTGTGATGAGGTGATACGCGACGCGGAACCCTTGTCGGACGTCAGCGGCTTTCGTATCCCCGGCAGCGTGCGGCGCCATTATGAGCGGGCGCCGACCTGGCCGGACGGCTTGCTGGTCATCGGCGCCTGGATTGACGGCCGCTCGCACGCTTGCGCCATTCAATGCCTGCTGGCGCAAGTGGTGCAGCCAGCTTGGGACATGGCGGTCGGCGAGGATTTGCGCTTTCCCGAGACGCTCGGCGAACGCTCGCTCGCCACCCGCTTGCGCCATTGGTATGGCGCGGGCCTGGTGCGGCTGTCGGCCTCGGACCTGCTGGCCTTGCAAATCCAGATCGGCGTGAGCAATCTGGTGCTCGAGCCGAAACAATTGTATCGGCCCGAAATCGCCGGGCGCATCTTGTGGAACAGCTTTATCAAACACCCGTATTGAAGGAACAGCATGGATAATACCTGGAGCGATATTCGGCATGTGGTCTTCGACTGGAATGGCACCTTGATCGACGACTTGAATCTGGCGCTGGGCTCGGTCAACCAACTGCGCGCCGGCGCCGGCATGGAAGCGATCACGCGCGAGCAATACCGCGCCCAGTTTCGTTTTCCGATTGCCGATTTCTATGCGGCGATCGGATTCGATTTCGCCGACACGCCGTTTGCCGGCATCGTCGCCCAATATTTGAGCTTATTCGACGGGCAAGTCAGACATTGTCCGCTCCATCCTGGCACCGAAGAACTGCTTTCCCACCTGACCGGGCGCGGCATCGGCGTATCGATACTCTCGGCCTCGCATCGCGAGGTGCTGACCGATACCATCCGCGCCAAGGGCTTGTTTCATCATTTGACGCATATCGTCGGGCTGGAAGATGGCCATGCCTCTGGCAAGCTGGCCGAGGCGCTGATATTGGATGCGAAACTCGGTTTGCAGCCGCAGCAAATACTGTATATCGGCGACACGGGCCACGACGCGGAAATCGCGCAAAAGCTCGGTTGGCAAGCGCGCATGCTGCTGTGCGGCCATCAAGACGAGACCCAGCTCGGACAATTTCCCTTTCCCCGCCTGCACGACGTGTCGGCCTTGCTCGAGAGCTTTAGGCGGGCGCAATGAGCGTCCAGCAAGGCTGGGTCGCCTTTGCCGCCCTGGTCGGCGCGGATCTTGTATTGCGCCTCCTGGTCCACGTCTATTATGCCGACGGCGAACGGGTCTTGCGCATCCTGCGGCTCAGGCCGCGCCGGCTTGAGCAGCGCGAGCATTATTACCAACCCCTGGATGCCTGGCTAGCGCCTTTGCCATGCATCTGGACCTGGTTCGATATCGTCGCGGCGGCGCTCCTGGCGGCGCTGCTCGACAACGCCCTGGGCTGGCTGGCGCTGGTAATCTGGAGCGGCGGGCGCTTCAGGGCGCTGCAAGAATTTGGCCATAACGCCGTGCATTTCGCCCTGTGCCGCTCGCATGACTGGCAATGGTGCTTAGCGGATTTCTTTTACCAATTCCCCGCCTTCAAGCGTGACATGCACAACCGCCATATTGCCCACACCCTTGAGCATCACCGGCATCCAAACCACGAATCGAAAGATCCGAACCGGACCAGGGTTTATAACGGCGGCATGGCCTATCCTTTGAATTCGCCGCAATTCTATTGGCGCACGCTGTATCCCCTGTCATGGGCGGGCCTGCGCACCAATCTCGTCACGATGGCGCGCAACAGTATGTTGAACCACCATTACCTGACCGTCCTGGTCCGCATAGTGAGCCTGGCGGCGGTGGGCGCGGTATTGTATTGGGCGGCCGGCTGGCGCGGCGTGGTATGTGGCTGGTGCCTGCCGCTGCTGAGCACTTACCCGCTATTCGCGTGGTGGTCGCTATTGACCGAGCACCGCTGGTTTGTCTCCGGCGACAGCACCAGCCGGCGCGAACTGGAGTGCCTGATGGGGCGCCCGACCGATTATGTCGGCGTGCGGGGCTGGCTGGTGCGGGTCTTCATTTGCCCGACCTCGGATGCCTATCATCTGGTGCATTCCCTGTATCCGGCCGTGCGCTGGAATTATTTGCCGGCGCTCGATCGCCACTTCAAGATAGAAGACCCGCTGTATACGGCGCATGCCAGCCAGGGCTTGCTGTTTTCCCGGGATGGGATTCCCTCGGCGCTGTCCGAATTGCGGCAGCGTTTGACGGCAGTGCCTCCATCCCAAGCCGATTTGCAGTCACAAGGGAGATGACATTGAATAGAGATGCGGTGCAAGAGCGTATCGGCATCATAGGCGGCAGCGGTTTGCAAAGCATGTTGGCGCTCAACGATGAAGAGCGCATCAACGTGGAAACGGTCTTTGGCAAACCGTCCGAGCAATTATTGCTCGGCAAATTAGGCCAGGTCCCCGTCGCATTCCTGCAGCGCCACGGCCATGGACACCGGATTCCGCCGGCCCAGATCAATGTGCGGGCCAATATGGCGGCGCTGCGCCTGGTCGGCTGCACCCAGGGGTTGTCGATGAGCGCGGTGGGCAGCTTGCGCGAGGACGTGCCGCCCGGCACCTTCGTGCTGGTCGATCAATTCATCGACCGCACGATACAGCGCGACAAGACCATCTTCGGCCGCGGCCTGATGGCCCATGTGCCGTTCGGCGATCCCGTGTGCGCCCGCATGCGCGCAGCGCTGCGCCGCGTCGCGGCGGACCTGGAAATGCCGGCCCGCCCGGATGGCACCTATGTGGTGATGGAAGGGCCGCATTTTTCGCCCCGGGCCGAATCGAATCTGTACCGCAGTTGGGGCGGCACGGTGATCGGCATGACCGCCATGCCGGAGGCGAAAGTGGCACGCGAGATGGAGCTTTGCTATTCGATCGTGGCCATGGCAATCGATTACGATTGCTGGTTTTCCGGGGAAGATCCGGTCACGGCCGGCATGGTCGGCAAACGCATGGAAGCAGTCGGACAACATGCCAACCGCTTATTGATGCGGGTGTGCGGCGAATTGGCAGAGAAACCCGCGCTGTGCCCATGCGGCTGCAACCGGGCCCTGGACGCGGCCATCATGACCGCGCCGGAACACCGCGATCCCGATTTGCTGGCGCGCCTGGCAAGCGTCATTCCCCGTATTCGCGATTTATAAACCCAGGAGAAAGCACCATGTTGCAACCAGACACCAAGGAACGCGTGCGGATTCATAAGGTGGAAGTGCTGTCCGATGACTGGTACACCTTGCGTAAGACCACCTTCGACTTCCAGCGCAAAAACGGCGAATGGCAAACGCTCAACCGCGAAACCTATGATCGCGGCAATGGCGCCACCATCTTGCTCTACAACCGGGAACGCAAGACGGTGGTGTTGATACGCCAATTCCGCTTCCCCGCCTTCGTCAATGAACATGATGGCATGCTGATTGAGACCTGCGCCGGCCTGCTCGACAAGGATGATGCTGAAACCTGTATCAAGAAGGAAACGGAAGAAGAAACCGGTTATCGTGTCAACAACGTCAAGAAAGTGTTCGAGTCGTTCATGAGCCCCGGCTCGGTGACGGAGCGCCTGCATTTTTTCATCGGCGAATACAGCGAGCGCGACCGGGTTGGCAATGGCGGCGGCTTGATCTCGGACGGCGAAGATATCGATGTGCTGGAATTGCGGCTCGACGAGGCGCTGACGATGATAGACGAAGGCCACATCGTCGATGGCAAGACCATTATGTTGCTGCAATATCTCAAGCTGAAAGGCTTGCTCGATTGAGGGGCACGCACTGGATATCACCTGGAGATAGTCAATGAGCAAGGCGGGGGCGCGGCGCGATGTCAAGCGCGATCAACAGACATGGTTCTTGTACCTGTTGCTGGTGGTGTATGGCTTCAAGCAATCGGTGCTGGGATCGGTGATGCCTTTCCTGCGTGACGAATTGCATTACGACACCTTGCAGATAGGCTGGCATTTCAGCATCTATGCGCTGGGCTTGGTCATTTCCGGTTTCCTGAGCGGTTTTTTATTGACGGCGCAAAGGATAGACGCGCTGGTGCGCCTCAGTGCCATCGCCATGATTGTCGCCGTGCTCAGCCTCATGTTCGCGCACAATTACAGTGGCACGCTGGCGGCGCCCCTTGCCATGGGCTTGACGGGCGGCATCGTGCAAGCGTCGGTACAGGCGGGCATCGCCTGGCATCAGGGCGAAAACCGCGACATGGCAATGGTCGAGGCGTTTATCTTTGGCGGGCTGGGCGTGTTTAGCGGTCCGCTGCTGGTCGGCCAGGTTGCTGCGGCCGGCCTCAATTGGCGGCTCGCGCTGCTGATTCCGGCGCTGGCGCTGCTGGCGCTGTTGCTGATCTTTCGCGGCGGCGCGCTGACGCCGTCCGCGCACCCCTGCCATGCGGGCGCGCGGGTAGGGGTGGCCGGGGCGGTCGCGCGTGGCGCGCTTTTGCCGATTCTGTTGTGCTGGTTGATGGTGATACTGGGCATCGCCGCAGAATGGGGCCTGGGCTTTTGGGGCGCGCAATTTCTCGAAAGCCGGCTGGGCCTGGCGCCAGCCGCTGCGGTCAGCCTGATGGCGGTATTTTTCGGCGGCACGGTCTGCGGGCGCCTGGTATCGAGCCGATTATTGGGCATCTTCGATGGCCGCAGCATGTTGTATGCAGTGATTTTCCTCGGCGGCGGCGCCATCTTTGCCCTGTGGAGCGTGCCGCAATTGGCCAGCACCGTGCTGGCGCTGGCGGTCGCCGGAATGTGCCTTGGCAATTTTTTTCCATTGATATTGAGCAGCGGGATACGCGCCGCGCCCGACCGCGTCGGCCTGGTTTCCGTCGGCGCCACCCAGGCGGTCGGGGTGGCCTTGCTGGTGGTGCCGATCGGTCTCGGCATGCTGGTCGCGTTGCCCGTGCTGATGGCGCTGGCCCTGTTTTTTACCGCTCCCGCCCATCCCGCGCAATCGACCTTACTTTCTGTTTCGGAGCATAAATTATGTTAAATAATAGCCTGAGCCTCTTGTTCGACCTGGACGGTACCCTGGTCGATACCGATGCCTTGCATTTGCAAGCCTATCAAGTGTTGATGGCCGATTTTCAGCGCGAGATGACGCTGGCAAACTATCAGTCGCGCATCATGGGCGCGCCCAACGACGCCATCATGCGAGAGTTGTTTCCCGATTTGCCGGTGCAGCGCCACCGCGAGTTGGCCGAGCGCAAGGAGCAATTATTCCGTGGCGCAATCGCCGAATTGACACCGACGCCGGGCTTGCTGGACTTGCTCGATTGGGCCGACGAGCGCGGCGTCGGCATGGCCGTGGTGACGAATGCGCCGCGCGCCAACGCGGAATTGATGTTGCAAGGCTTGAAACTGAGCGCCCGTCTGCCTGTCCTCGTGATAGGCGAGGAATTGGCGCGCGGCAAACCCGATCCCTTGCCCTATCTGACGGGGCTGGAGCGCATCGGCGGGCGCGCCGAGCGCGCCCTGGCCTTCGAGGATTCGCTGTCCTGCTGTGGTCAAGTAATTTCGGACACAAAAATAGGTTCGATTTTTGCCATTTTCCGCTCGTAGGCGGCGGGCGGCAGATTTCCCAATACTGAATT
>JBEONR010000030.1:0-65197 GCA_040544385.1 Oxalobacteraceae bacterium GrIS 1.11 | reverse complement strand
GCCGCAGAATCCCTTGCGTTCCGCCGTATCACGCACGGACGGCGTTACCCAATATCGCAGTGGGCGTCAAGTTCCATACAAAACGGCATAGAGCCGAGATACACACTGCGCATCGATCACGATGCGCCAAAATATGCAATGAATTATGAGGAAACGCAGTGGAAAATTTGAACGACTTCAATATCCAGCATGAAGGTGAAACGACCGAGCAATATATTTTTCGCGTCAATCAATCCAATCGAAAACGAGAACAGCGTACCTTGCGCGGCATCTTTTCGCTCGCGATCCAAGGAGCCAGAACTAACTGGGGCGGTGAGATCGTGAGCGGGTCAAGCGGTATGGAGATAGACAACATGCGTGTTGCCACAGTGGGCGACACTGTACGTTATCCCGATGGTACGGAAGCCAAAATCAGCTCAGGTGCAGGGGCTGCCTTGGGTGATGGCGACAAAATAATTGCAATACTGGGAAGCCATATTGATAACGGCGATTACATCATATGGACACCTAACGCCGGTCCGTCAATTACCGTGTTTATGGACGATAAAATAGAAGGGTTTTTGATTGATGGTTACGTCCATCCTGAGCCTACCAAAACCGCGCCAGCCTAACTCAGAGAATAAGAATGACACGCTACTACATCATGGTTGGTGATAAAACCACCGCAGGCGGCGAAGTCTTGGACGGCTCGCCTACCTGCACCTGGCACAATAAAATTCGCGCCTTTAATGGCAGTTCCATCAAGTGTCCAGCTTGCAGATCCATTGGCAAATTAAAAGTGAATACGCCGCGGCAAGATACAAGCCCAGAGGGTGAAACATTCGCACTCAATGGCGATCTTTGCATTTGTAAATGCTCACCCGCGCCAACTCTTTTGGCCTCGCAAAGTATCGCTATGTACAATAATGCTGGCGGTTCCGTTGCAGCGCCGGCATTTTCGAGTTCTGCTGTTTGGTCTGCCTCAGATACATTTTGGCAGGACCAACATGACCAGCATTTTCACTTGCACGACGAAACGACAGGGGAGCCTCTAGCGAAATGCCACTATCGCATTAATTGCAATGGGAAAAGTATTGATGGTATAACCAACGAAGAGGGGATGACGGCCAAAGTATCTGCGAATGAAGCGCTCATCGCAACGGTTGAAATTCTTGGATTGGGCGAAGCGCAGACTTTGGAAAAGAATGAAAATGACAACTAATAAAATAGCAAAACACAATCATTCTGCACGGCTTACTCCCAAATCACATACTGCACCGATCAGCGTTCCTGTTGACAAAAAGAAAATTCGCAGGGAAGAGAATGAAGAATACTTAAAGAATGAAAATGTGAAAGCATTTCTCGCAATGACAGGAAAGTCAGAGGGCGGGGATTACCATGCAAAATTTGGATGGCTCAAAAATAAGCCCGACTGGGTATTTACTGATGAATCAACCCACCCAGGAGCAGGTAATGGCGGAAAGACTACCGCAGCAGGATTATATCAAATAAATAATGCTTGCTGGACTGAACATGGCATCAAATCACAAGGACTGTCGGACTTCTCGCCACACACGCAAGATATGATTTCCGTCGATAACTTGAGAGCGTATCATTCGATACAGTTTATTATTGATGGCGACATAAAAAGTGCAATCAATAAACTTAAGGAAAATCAATGGACATCTTTCAAAACTCATAAATATGAAGTTCTTGAAGGCTGGTATGAAGAAGCAGGAGGTAAAGTAAAGTGAAGCGTACAATAGCAGCATTTCTTCTATCCCTCTCTTTTTCCGTCTCCGCAAGTGATTCGATTATTTTTTCTTCATTGACGGAGGAAAAAACTGATCGATGGCAACACATCGACAATAAAATCGCAGAACTTCTTGCATCATCAAATGACCAAAAAGATATTATTTATGATTATTTAAAAGAAAATAATTTAAATGGGTCATTTTCGAAATTATTTTCCTCTAAATTACTTCCCCTATCTCTATCAAAAACAAAAAAATACACCTTCGTAAGACCATCATCAAAATATACTTCCCCTCTATACGGCGCTCACACTTTTTCTTATTGGATATTGGACGAGAATAAAAAAATAGTGCGATCCTCTTCGGTGGATGAATTCCGTGTTTTATCGACAAACAAACATGGCATGCGCGATGTTGAAGAGGTTAATTGCTTTACCAATAAGTGCTATGTAAAACTATTTGAATTCGATGGCTCTGATTATGTTCAGAGATCGTGTCGCATAAATAGCGTTTCAGAGGACAAGCCCGTCGATAACTGCTAGGGACCAGCTCACGAAACGGACAAAATTGTACATCCCCCTTGTAAGTTGCAAAAATCTGTTGCCGTTAACGACCATTCAGCACTGTTAGAAAATATACCCCCCATCCAAAGCCTGCGCCCGCGGGCTTTTTTCATTTCAGGAAGCCCATGATTGTAATCTCGAATTTCGGGGGCATGATGCCGCGCCGTAATGCTGCGATGCTGCCCGATACCGCGGCGCAGCTCGCGCAAAACTGCACATTGTGGAATGGCGACTTGCGCCCTTTGAAGGGACCGCTGACGGTGGTGGAGCCGGCCGCGCTGGGCGGCACGATCAAAAGCATCTACCGCATCGGCATGTCGCTACCTGAAACCCAATACTGGATGGCCTGGACCACCGATGTCGATGTCGTGCGCGGCATGATCGCCGGCGACACGTCCGAGCGCACCTATTTCACCGGGAGCGGCGTGCCGAAAGTCACCAACCTGCAAATGGCGACTCAGGGCGGCGCCAGCTATCCGGTCAACGCCTACGCCCTCGGCGTGCCGGCGCCGGCGTCCAGCGCGATGTGCATCGCCAGCGGCGCGGCGGCGCCGATCGAAACGCGGGTCTACATCTATACCTACGTGTCGGCCTGGGGCGAGGAAGGCGCGCCGTCGCCGCCGAAGACGGTCGCGGTGACGGAAAGCGGCGCCGTGCAGCTATCGATGCTGGCCAGCGCGCCGGCCGGCAACTACAACATCGTGGCCAAGCGGATCTACCGCAGCCAGCAAACATCGTCCAACACGGCCGTGTATGAATTCGTCGCCGAGATTGCCGACGCCGGCACGACCTTTAACGATACCTTGACCGCCACCCAACTGGGCGAGGCGCTGTCGCCCCTGAGCTACGCCATGCCCCCGGCGACCTTGGCCGGCCTGGTGGCGCTGCCGAATGGCATCATGGCGGGCTTCTCGGGCTACGACCTCTATTTCTGCGAACCCTTCCTGCCCTACGCCTGGCCGGAAAAGTACCGCCTGACGACCGATTACCCGATTGTCGGGCTGGGTGTGTTCGGATCGAGCCTGCTGGTCTGCACCAAGGGTTCCCCCTACCTGGTGAGCGGCGTGCATCCTGACGGCATGAGCATGGAGCGTATCGAACTGGACCAGTCCTGCGTCTCCAAGCGCTCGATCGTCTCGATCGGCGGCGGCGTGATGTTTGCCTCGCCCGACGGCCTGGTGTATGTCGGCGCAGGTGGCTCCCGCATCGTCACGGAAAGTGTCTATACCCGGGAAGAATGGCAGACGCTCACCCCGGCCACCATCGACGGCTATTACTATGACGGCAAGTACATCGCGCTGTATGCGGGCGGCGGCTTCATCCTCAACTCCGTCGAGGACGCCAGCTTGACGATGTTTGACGAGGCCGTGACGGCGGGCTTCTCCGATCCGGTCAACGACTCCCTGTATCTGGCCATCGGCGGGGCGATCAAGAAATTCAACGCCGGCGAGGACAAGACGTATACCTGGCGCTCCAAGAAATTCCAGCGCTTCGCCAGCCCCGTGTATGCCTGCGCGCGCGTGGATGCCGACACCTACCCCGTCACTTTTAATCTCTACGCCGACGGCGTGCTGAAACACACCCGCACCGTGACCGACGAACACACCTTTTACGTCCCGGGCGGCTACCGGCCGCGCGAGCTCGAAATCGAACTGACCGGCACCGCGCGGGTGCGCATGGTCGGCATGGCGGACAAACCCAAGGAGCTCAAAATTGTATAAATTCCCCGGCATTCCTTCTGTCTCGTCGCGCGTGCCGGCCGAAGTGGGCGCGCTGCTGCGGCCCATGCGCGAAATATTGACCTCGTTCACCTCCGGCGACACACAGGTGGCCACTGTCGCCGCCCTGCGCCGGGCCGGGCTGCTCGGCGGCGTGAACGGCGACGGCACGCTGCAACCGGCTATCGCCTTCGACGCCACGCCGCCCCCGGCGCCGGGCGGTTTAAGCAGCGGCGGCGCGCTGGCCAGCATCATCTTGGGCTGGGATACCACGACCTACGCCAACCTGTCGCACACCGAAATCTGGCGCGCGCAAACGAACGATTTCAGTCTCGCGCAATTGGTCGGCCGCGGCGACGGCCGCATCTATGTCGATAGCGTCGGCGGCGCCGCCGTCCGCTACTACTGGATCAGGTATATCTCGCGCGCCAACGTTCCCGGCCCGTTCAACGCGCAAGCGGGCGTGCGGGGAGAAACCGGGGTCGACGCGGGCTACCTGCTGTCGGTCATGCGCCACCAGATCACCGAGTCGCAGTTGTACGGCGCGCTGGGCGCCCGCATCAACCTCATCGACGCGCCGGAAAACACCCCCGGCAGCGTGGCGCAGCGCATCGCCGCCGTGTCTTCCCAGTCCGGCAGCAATACGGCGGCCGTACAGGCAGAAGCATCGACCAGGGCCACGCAGACGGGGGAGTTGTACGCCCAGTACACGGTCAAAGCGGACGTGAACGGCTATGTGAGCGGGTACGGCCTGGCTTCGACCGCCAAGGGTGCGGCGCCCACCTCGTCATTCGCGGTGCGGGCCGACACTTTTTATATCGCCAATCCGTCCGGACCCGGCATTGCCCCGTCCATGCCCTTCCTCGTGCGCACCACGGCCACCACGATCAACGGCGTCGCGGTCCCGATCGGCGTCTACATCGCGGACGCCTTCATCGCCAACGGCACCATCACCAACGCCAAGATCGGTGACGCCGCCATCGACAACGCGAAGATCGCCAGCCTCGATGCCGGCAAGATCACCACCGGCTATATGGATGCGGCCCGCATTCACGCGGGCTCCCTGGACGCGAAAATCGCCAACCTCGATACGGCCGTCATCACATCGGGCTTCATCGACCGGGCCAGGATCAACAACGCGTCGATTGCCAACGTCACCATCGGCAACGCCCAGATCACCAACCTCGACGCGGGCAAGATCAGTAGCGGCTTTATCGACGCCGCGCGCATCCAAGTCGGTTCGTTCGATGCGAAAATCGCCAACATCACCACCGCGCAGATCGCCAACGCGACCATCACCAATGCGCAGATCGCCGGGGATATCTCCAGCACCAATTGGGTGTACGGGGTGGCGGGCTGGTATCTGAGCCGATCCGGCGCGCTCTACGCCAACAGCGGGGAGTTTCGCGGCAGCCTGGTCGGCGCCGACGGCACCTTCAACGGCAGGCTGACCGCACGCAATGCGGTCATTACAGACAATATCGTTGCGAACGGTATCTCTAGCGTGGATATATTCCCGTCCGGGATCACCTGGCCCATGGCTTTCGTGGTCGATGGGGATAGCAAGGTGTTGATTATCTTCTCGGCATACACTTCCGACACCGCCACGGATCATTCTCGTCCGGTGGGCATCACCATCACCAATAGCGGGGGCGGCACCGTGGCCAGCGCCACCGACCAGGTTTCCGCCAACTCCCGCGCTACGGCGGCCTCGCTCGCGGCCGGGACATATTTCATCCAGAAAGCCAACGCAAGCACCATCGTCACATTCATCTATATTTTGAAAGTCATGAAATGAGCAACGACGTTAGCCTCTATGACGACGCGGGCAGGATCACTTGCGTCGCCACCTTGTCCGACTCGACGTTTGCCCATTATGTGGAGAGCGGACAAAGGATGGTCGTCGGCGAGCGCGCCGATACCGCTACCCACCACGTCCTCGACGGCGCGATTGTCCAGCGGCCGACGAACCCGGCGACGCTGGCGGGGCTGCACCTGGCGAATCTGCCGGCGCCGTGCGCCATCGCCATCAACGGGACCGACTACCCGTGCATGGACGCCACGGCGGATCTGGCATTTACTTATCCGGGCGCGTACAAGGTGATCGTGCGCGCCTTCCCCTACCTGGATGCCACTTTTGACGTGACAACATGAAGATCCTGCACACCGAAGATTATCAACTGCTGCGCCAGAAGGAGTATCCCCCGATGGCGGCGCTGGCCGACGCGCTGTACTGGCAGGCGCAAGGTGACGCAGAACAGATGGCCGCCTACCTGGCCGCGTGCGACATGGTGAAAAAAAAGTACCCGAAAGCATGATGACCCGATGCCTCGATGCGTAGGACACCTATGTTAAGTCCGATGGATTGGGCTACACCGCCCTAGTAATTGTTATTTCCTGTTATCAACATCTTCCCTATAGAGCTGAATAGTCAGTAGTTTTTAAAAAAACATATCTAAAAATAAAACATATCTTAAAAATAATGTGATATCATCATCATGTAGTAAATATTCACTATATCAAATAAATTACGATATTTTTATTTACGCAATCACATTGGTATTTGAAATCACATGCTTAAAAATTTCATATTAACGTTTTTCATATCTATATAAAAAGGATGCACATGTATTTATTTAAATGCCGCATGAAAGTCATATTTTCTTCAGTGTCACTGGCTGCTGCTCTCTTGGGTTCTACTCAAGTGCAGGCTTACAACCAGAATGTCGAAACAGAACATTTCAGTTCAAAATCATCTGCGTTCAACGCCAATTACGCGATCCTCCCTGGCCATTCGCAGCAAGATGCCGCTGCGATAGTTCACAACAATTTCGCGGCTGTTATTGAAGAAAATTTTGCGCGTGCCGACGCCGCCCACTCAAAGCGCTTGCTCGACAATTTAAGCGAACGTGAATTGCGCGACTTAGCTGTTGCTTACTCGCGGGCACTCGGAGGTCGGCACGCGCATGCACTCGACAGTTTGGCGCAAAAGCTGGACGGAAAACGACTGGCACGTGTAGCTCACGCGTTCGGCTATATTCCGGTTTCTACAGCCGTGAGCACTCACGCGTCGCCGGAGGTTCAGGTAGAATTTGAGGTTAACGCTAAACGGAGCGCAGTTGCAGCAAAGGCAGGGAGCGTGATAGTACAAGCGGGGGCACCGACAATTGATATGACTCTTTACGAAGTTTATCTTGAATTTCGCACTGCACCGATCGGTAGTCTCGGGCCCACTGCTTCTATCGCGGAAACTGCTATCTTTGCAGGGGCGAAACTGTCGTGGGCAGGGGCGGCGGGCTACGCAATCGGCACCGGTATCAACTCGCTTATCAACAGCTATGCCCCGCAATTAGGTGATGCGATAGGCGGCACTATTTACAATATGGCACAGAACATTAGCACCGCAGGAAACAGGATAGAGCAAGGAAGATACGAGGGAGCCTTAGATAGTGTTCTGGGAAGCAACATCGAAAGTTATGGCGACATGCGAGGAGATTACAGTGGCGATTTTCATGTTTCCCGTTCATTCAACGATTTTATGCATAATGGCAAATTTTGCCGCGATCCACACGAAAAAACTGGCGCTGGCGAGGTTGGTCTTCAAAATTTCAATTGCGATCCTGCCCCCTGACCCCAATTAACATCTAATAGCTCTTGTAGCGAATGAGAATAAGACCACCGGCATTAGTCGGTGGTTTTTCACGATGTTGCTACTCAGTTCTCAAAACTTTTCAAGTGTGTAAGGATAATCGAATGATCCATACGATATTCAAGTTCATCAGGTCGCGGAGTTTAGATATTTTTAGTTTAGTGTTTTTCACTGTCATTCTTTTCTTAGGAGTGAAAGAGCATTCTGCGAGTAAGGCTTTTTGTAGCCTCGCGGCTTTGTCGGCATCCATATCATTTATACTGAGGACAAACATCTCTTCGAAGATGACCCTCCCGCAGATTTACCAGCAGTTTCGTGACGAGAAAATTCCACGTAGCAGCGCTATTCAACGAATTTTTCAATTGCTGTCGATTGGGTTTTTCGGGCTTTTCCTGTATTCACTTTTTGCTATGTAATTTGCCCCGATTAACTTGGCGCAGAATAACGTCCCCATCGAAGAAAAATTCGCGTGCAAGGGCACGCAACTTGTCATTGGAGTCACCCCGATGTCGTTCGCAAAGTGCCTTCAAGACGACGATTTCAGCGGCGTGCGCGGGGTTTCGGCTGCCGCTCAGGGTAAGGCGGTAGCCCTGCGTCGGCAATACTTAACACATATACGCGTTAAGTATTGCAATGACATCGATGAACGATGCCACGTCAGCGCTTAGGCGGCGCGCAGATCATCGAGCGCACTAATGAGCTTGTCACCCAACCCTATCAAACCGAGCCAGTTGCAATACTCGCCAAAAGCGGCCTCCGCTGACATCGAAGCAATATCGTGGTCGTTGTAACCGCGCCGGCTGAGCGCATGTAATATTTTAGGGTCGATCTTTTTGATATCCATTTTCTGTTCCATTGCTGCGGCGCGCACACCGCGCTGCCTGTGTGACATTATGCCCTGCCGGCAAGCCACCAATAGGTGAAGTATGGAGGTACATTTTGTGACCAGTAAGCAATTTTTAGCTAAAAAGATATCCGCTCTCCTTCCGCCTGCGACTGAGTGAAAAAATATCCGCAAGCAGGGTCATCGTGCCACTTCCGATTTTGCCTATTCAGGCGGTGGCGGCGCAGCCGCGTCAAGCCGCCCCCCTCCTTCATTGCTTGGCCCGATGCCCAATGTTTCCAGCCATGCCAAACCGCGTCGCGTCACACTCAGGCCTGTGGGTGAATGCCGGACGACAAAACCGGACGGAGCGACAAATTTGCATTTTATCAACCACGCACTCACATCGGCATTGACCTCCATATAGCCATCTTTCTGGATGGCGCGAAGTGCATCGATACAGCGGTGTTGAAATAATGCCCGCGTACCGTTACTCGTCAAGATGACGCGCCCATCCCCATCACGCCGAACATAGCCGAAAGCAAGCAGGCGCCAGGGCACTGTAGGCGGCCCGGCTGACGCAAGAGGGGCGTCCGAAGCCTCTTCCAATGCGCGCAGGGCAGCGAGTTCACTATCAGTCAAGCCGAAATCCATCGGGGCTTTCCTCCACCTTTAAAAATAATAATATAGCAGTGTTGCTTAAACATACTTCATCAAAACATGCTTCCTCTCAGAAAAATGAGTTGTATCAATAAAATAATTCCCCCACCACAAGCCGCCTTCGGGCGGCTTTTTCATGGGCGACGACGGTGAAAGATCGCCGGGGGAATCGCCTTTTTTCCCCTACCATTTTTATGCTTCGCGCACCCGCGCACACAGGACAGCTAAGAATGAGAAATTTCCAATTAATCGCCGCTGACATGGACATCACGCCGCTCTTGCTGGCGGTCAAACGCCAACCCGGGCTATGGCGGGAAGACACTTTTTTGCGCGATTTTCCGCAAGGCCCGTTCGGGGAAATCGAATCGATCATGCTGCGCTTCCCGACCAAGGGTGTGTACGCCACCCTGGAGGAAGTGCAAAACCATCTCAGCAAGTACGACCAGCACGAGAACGTCGATTATCCCGCCTACAAGGCGCTGACGGAGGCGCGCCCGCTCATCATGTGGCTGATGTCGCGCGTCGGGGGCGAGCGCCTGGGGCGCTGCATGCTCAACAAGATCGCGCCTGGCGGGCGCATCTTCCCGCACGCCGACACGCCGGTCCATAGTGATTACTACAGCCGCTTCCACATCGTCCTCGCATCGAACCCGGAATCGATCTTCCGCGCGGGCGACGAGCAAGTAAACATGCGCGCCGGCGAAGTCTGGTGGTTCGACAACAAGGAAGTGCATGAGGTGGCCAACGACGGCGCCGACGACCGTATCCACCTGGTCGTCGACATCCGGACATCGCATTGACGGCCGCACAGCTTTGCCAGGCGGCGACGCCGCGCGCCAAAGATCAAACGATCCGCTTCCAGGTCGAGAAATGGCGCGACGCCCTGCCCGACATGGAGCCTATCCTCGTCCAGCACTGGCACGAGATCGCGCTCGGGCATGACAAGGTGCCGCTCGACATCGCGCGCGAACGCTACCAGTCCCTGTGCGACGCGGGCGCGCTGCACGTCGTCACCGCGCGCAAGGACGGCGCCATGGTCGGCTACCACGTCGCCATCGTTTCCGGCCATCTCCATTACCTGAGCACCCCGCACGCGATCACGGACGTGTATTTCATCCTGCCGGCGTATCGGCGGGGCTTCACCGGCATCCGCCTTTTTCGATTTGTCGAGGCGGCCATGCGCACGCTCGGCGTCAAGAAGCTCGTCACCGGCACCAAGCTGCACCTCGACATGGGGGCCATTTTGCGGTGGCTGGGCTACAGCGCCACCGAAACGGTTTACACAAAATACATAGGCGACTGAATGAGAAAACTTCGCAGTGCGCGCAAGCACGATGCCTTGCGCAACGGCGCCGCCCGCTATTGCACCGTCTGCGCCGCCGTGGTGGGGTCGGCCGTCGTGGGCGGGATGATGTCATCGAACGCGTCAAAAAATGCTTCCGCGTCGGCATCCGCGTCGGCGGCGTCGGCCAGTGAATCGCAGGAACGCATCGCGGGAAATCAGCTTGATTTCGCCAAGCAGCAGGACGCCGACAACAAGGTGCGCTTCGCCAAGGCCGACGCCTTGACCGAACAAGTGACGAACCGGCAACTCGGCGCCATGGATCAGAATCTGGCGCTCGCGGCCGACTATGACAACTATAACAAGACGACCTTCCGGCCCTTGGAACAGGGCATTGTCGCCGGCGCCCAAGCCTACGACACCCCGGAGCGGCAAGAGTCCGAGGCGGGCAAGGCCGCGGCGGCCGTCAAGCAAAACCTGGGGCAAGCGACCGAAGCGAACACGCGCAACCTGGCCCGCATGGGCGTCAATCCCAATTCCGGCCGCTCGCTCGTCACGCAAAACGAGACCGCCATTTCCGGCGCGCTCGGCGTGGCCAGCGCGGAAAACAATGCGCGCAAGGCGGTCGAGACGCTGGGCAGCGCCAAGAAGATGGACGCGGCCAGTCTCGGGCGCAACCTGCCCAGCGCACAGGCGACGAGTGCGGGGCTGGGCCTCACGGCCGGCAATAACGCGGTCGGCAACACCGCCATGACCAACGGCAGCGTCAACAGCGGCGCCGCGACGGTGGGCGGCCTGTACAGCGGCGCCGGTAGCCAGTTCGGCAACGCCGCCGGCAATTTCTCCAACGTGGCCAACGCGGCCAACTCTGCGGCGGCGGCCAGTTCCAGCGCGTATGGGCAGATTGCCGGCATGGGACTCAATTACGCGATGAAAAACGGGGCGGCGGGCAGCGCGCCGCCTGTCGCGGCCATGAATGTCGAGACGCCGGTTGCGGCCGGCAATGCTTACTGGAAGAGTTAAAGGAACAATATGGCGGGATTGAGTGGGTTTGTCGGCGGCTTGCAGCAGGGCTATACGTTTGTGTCCGACGCCAGAAGCAAGCAGGCGGCCGAAGACCGAATGAACCGGGATGCGGCGTATCAGGAAGAGGCGCGCGGGCGCCAGCGCAACGACTGGAAAGAGGCGGATCGGATCAAGGCGGCCGACAAGGCCGACATCGCCGATGTCAACGCCCAGTATGCCGGGCAGGCGGGCGTTGACGCGTCCAGCGCCGAGCAGTCGGCCGCCGCCGCCGTCCAGCAAGACAAGATCGACGCCACGGCGCACGAGGCGGTATTTAATAGCGATATTCCCGGCGCCGTGCCCGACCTGGCGCCCCCAGCGACGCTGAAAGCGCCCTCCCTCGTGTCGGCCGGCGCGCCGCCATCCCCGCAAAATGCCGGCGCTCCCTCTTACGCGGACGAGGCGGCAAGCTCGACCGGCTCGCCCAGGATGGCGCCCGATGTCGCCGCGAAGCTGCAAACAATGCGCGGCGCGGGCGGCGTGCCCCAGCCGAACAACCTGAATCGCACCATCGAGAAACAGGCCGAACTGCTGCGCCGCAAGAGCGACCGCGGCGACCTGTCCGCAGAAGACTATGCGCAAAAGTCGGAATTCCTGAGCCGGATGCGCAAGGAAGGCGTCAACGACGCCTTGGCCGCTTTCTCGACCGGGGATTATGAGGGCGGCATGGCCGCCTTCAACCGGGTGGGACAGCACAACGGTGCCCGCATCCTGCGCGCGGAAGAGGGCACGACCCTGATTAACGGCGAAAAGACGCCGACGCACTTCGTGACGACGGCCAACCCCGACGGCACGCGCACGGTCGTGGATGTGGCCAAGGCCCGGTATCAACTGCTGGACATGAACACGCAATTGCAGCACCAGGACGCGGCGGCGAAGAACAGGATGCAGATCGATCAGCACGCGGCCACCGTGCAACTGGGGCGCGACCAGCTAAGCCAGAGCGCCAAGGACGCGGCGGCCGGGCGCGCGGTCCAATCCCAGATGCTCAAGTTGCAGACCGACCAATTCAACGCCGGCACGCCGTTCGGCAAGATCGAGGCAATGGGCAAGGCCCGGGGCCGGCCGCTGTCGTCCGACGAAATCGAAAACGTTCTGGGCATCAGCAAAATCCCGAGGGCGGTCGAACTACAGGTGCAAAGCCTGATGAAAGAGAACGACACCGATAGCGCGGCGATCGCCAAGGCCGTCGCGGGCGAGGGCTTGAACCCGACCGCCATGTCCACCTTCGGCAAAAACGCGGCGATCCGCAATGAAAAACTGTCGAACCTGCTGGGCCCGTATTCGGGACAGGGGCAAAGCCGCGCGCCCGCGTCCGACCCGTTCGGCTTCGATGCCGCCAAGGGCGGCGGCAACGCGGCGCCGGCCCCGGTCGGGGGCATCCGCGCGGCGCTGACGGCCGGCGCGCGGGCGCGGCTGGGCGAGATCCCGGATGGCGGCGCGGGCATGGGCGCACCGGCGCTGCCGCCTGGTGCCATCGATGTCCGCAACGATCCGGTGCTGACGTCCCTGAGACACGCGATGGGCAACCTCGACGCGAACGACGTGAAAAACACCGACACCGTGATGAAGCTGGGGGCAGCCCGCAATCAGCGTATCGACCAACTCCAGCAAAGCAATGGCTTGAACGCCAAACTCATCACCGATTAAAGAAAAACAACAATGAATTTAGAAGAAGCCCGCAAGAAAATGCCTTCCCTGGCCGGCCTGAACGATCAGGATGCCGTCGACGTGATTCACCAAGCCTATTATCCGTCCGCGAACCGCGCGGAACTGAGCAGGTTTCTCGGCGTGGCGCCCCCCGAAGTGGTGACGCCGCAGGCCGGCGCGATCCGCACCGTGGGCGACATCGGCATCAAGCTCGCCCAAGGCGCCGTGGATGTGGGTTCGTCCGTCGTCGGGCTGGGAAGCCTGGCCAGCGGCGGCCTGGTCGGCAAGGGCATGCGCGCGCTCGGTTATGACCCCAAGGCCACCAACGAGGCGATGGGCGACTACCTGAGCGACAGCCAGAAAGCGTCGGACGCCAAGGTGCAGCAAGCCGACGGCTTCGTCAATTCGATTGTCGCGTCGGTCCAGAACCCGCGCGCCATCATGGGCAGCGTGGCCGAATCGGCGCCGGGCATGGTGGCCGGCATGGGTGTGACCAGCGCCGTGGCGCGCGGCATCGCCATCAAGGCCGCGCTGGCCACGGCCGAAGGCGCCGCCGCGAGCGCGGCCGAGCTGGCCGCGGGGAAGACCGCGACGGAAGCGGCCAAGGCGGCGATAGCGACCAGGGCCGGCAAGGCGGCGGCGCAAGGCGCCATCGAGGCGGCCGGATCGAAGCTGATGGCCATTGGATCGGCAACGGAGGGCGCCCAGAGCGCCGGCCAGATCGCCGACGACGCCCAGGCGGCGGGCCGGGACTATACCGACTATGCCTTGCCGGCGCTGGCGGCCGGCGCCATCACCGGAGGAATCGGCTACGGCGCCGGCCGGCTGATGGGCGACGCCGCCACCGAAATCGCCACCGGCGCGCGCTCGGCCGGGGTGAAGGGCGGCATGGGGACGCGCGCCGCCAAGGAATTTTTCAGCGAAGGCGTGCTGGAAGAAATGCCGCAATCGGCCCAAGAACAATATTTTACGAATATCGCCCAGGGCGAGCAGGACCGCATGAAGGGAGTCGGCAACGCGGCCGGCTCCGGCCTCATCACGGGCGGCGTGATGGGCGTGGGCATGGGCGCCATGCAGCACAACCACGACACGCCGCGCATCGAGGCGCCACAGGATGCGCAAGATATGCCAACACCCCCGGCGCCCTTGCCCGACACGGGGCCGCTGTCGCGCGCGGCCAACGCCGTGCAGGCGGCGGCGGACGCGGCCAAAAAAGCCGTCGTTCCGCCCCCATCGCCGGCGCTGCCCTCGATCGAGGACATCAATACGCGCCTGGCCGAACTCGATGCGATTGCGCGCGGCACGCCGGCACGCCGCACGCAAGACCCAAACGGGATCACCGTCACCGTGCCATCGATCGGCCCGCGCAAGTTCACCCCCGCCGAGCAGGCGCAATTCAAGACGCTGATGGAGGCGCGCGCCGCCCGCACCGCCATTCCACCAGGCCAGCGCGCCGAATACGACGCCATGGTGCGGGAAGAGGAAGCGGCCACGAAGCGGCAGCGCGAGCAGGCAGCCGCGCAGGCCCACGACGCCGACCAGGAAGCGCAAATCGGGCAACTTCTGGCGCAAGACCAGGAACAGCAGCGCGCGGCGCAGCGCGAACAGGCGCGCGCGGGCGCGCTCAATGAGCGGCAAGAGGCCGACACGACGAACGCCATCGTGGAGCACGACCGCCAGGCGCGCGCCGACGCCAACCGCGCGGCATTGCGCGATGACGTGCTGGCCAACCCCGCCATCGCGCCCGACCAGAAAAAAGCCGCGTTTCGGGCCGCGTTAAAACGCGACGGCTACCTGAACGTTCAATTGAGCGACACGGACCATGCGGAAATTAACCGCGCCATCAAGCCGATCCCCAGCGCGCCGAACGAACTGGTGGACGCCGTGCCGGAACGCCAGGCGCCGCCACCGGCATCTGGCACGACGAACACCAAGGCTGTCGATACGGCGATCGCGGCCGGCATGCGCCTGAAAACGCCGGGCGGGTCGGTGCTGCACAAACCGGGCTCGTCCAAGATATTCCGCTTGAACAGCGGCCAGAAGGCGCACTACCTGGACGCCATGCAACGCCAGGCGGCACCAACCATGAAGGTGGCCGAGTCCGTTGCGACCCAACACGCACCGGAAGAGGCGAATGCCGAGGTAGCCGCCCCGACAAATGGGCCGGATATGGAAGACCCGGCCGGCGCCGTTCCCGCAGCGCCGGATGCGTTGTATGACCAGGCCGCCGCCTTCGTCCTCAAAAACCGCGACGCCTCCATCCCATTGGTGCAGGCGCATCTGAAAGTCGGCTATAACCGCGCCGCGCGCCTGATGGAGCAAATGGAAGCGGGTGGACTGGTCTCTGCCATGCAATCAAACGGTAGCCGCGCGGTCTTGGCGGCCGACACAGCCACGCACGAGGCGGCGGCCTCCCCGTCCAACGATCCGGCCGCACCGACCGATGCCCCAAAAGAGGCTGGCATCGATCACGCGCCGGCGCAGCGCGACGCGATCGCCGCCCGCTACGCGGCGCTGCTGGCGGAAGGGCGCGACGGCGTGAGCGCAGATCCCAAAGATTTCCATCGCAAGTTCGCCGATGACGTGCTGGCCAAGGACGCCTACGCGCTCAAGTGGATCACCAACGGCATGAACGAAAAGAGCAAGAAAGTGTTTGCCGAGTTCACCGGGACCAAGCTGCCCAAGGCGCAAGGCGCCTCGTGGACTGCCTTGAAAACCTGGGCCGGCGTCACGCCCGAACAGGATGCCGCCGTGACGGCCCGCGCCGATGCCGCGCGCCGCGCGAAGCAAGAGCAGGCCGACGACGAAGCGGCCGAACAGGGTGCGAGCGGCCAGAAATTCAAGTCCAGCGCGAGCGGTGGCACGATCATCACCGGCAAGGAAGCCGTTGATCGCCAGATCGAAGCGGGCTACACCTCCATCGAGAACCTGTCCAAGACGCCCATCCCCAAATACGCGCTGGTCAATGCGGCCCTTGGCCGCTTCTATCCGCTCGACAAAGTGGCCAAGCGCTATGCGGAGGTGGCGCTCAAGCGCCACGGCCAGTCCGCGATCGCCAAGGACACCGACGGCGAATCGCTTGCCGGCGCCAAGGCGAAGGGGCAAACCGTCGTTGACGACAATGATGTGTCGCACCTGTTCGGCAAGAAGCCGTCGCCCCCTGCCAGCGTTTCGCCCGTGCCGGCGCCGGCCCAGCCCACGCTGAGCAAGCAGGAACTGAACGCGATCTACGTGACCGACATGACGCCCGAACAACTCTTGCAGGCCAGGGAGGTGTTCGCCGGCCTGCCGCGCGCCAAGAAGATCGACAAGGAGATTCAAAAACGCGGCCTCGATGCGACGCCGGCGCCGGTTGCGCCAGAGGCCACCCCAGAAACAGCGGTAGCGGCCCCGCCCGTCAGCACGCCCCCGAAGGACGTACAAAAGCTTCACCTCCAAGCCGCCTGGCCAGCAGTTGCGCCAAAAGCCGCCCCACCGGCAACGCCAGCGGCGCCGAAGGAAGTGGCCAGCACGGTAACGGAAAACCCGTCATCCATTGTGGCTGATCCAGACACGGCCAAGCTCAAGGAAGTGATTGCCGAGGCGGCCGCGCGCCTGGCGGGCTTGCAAAAGCTCCAATCGGAAGCGGGCAGCAATGCCTGGACGTATGACAAGAAAATCGCCGACGCCCAGCACACGGTCGACGCGTACCGGGAGGCGCTGGCACGACTGAGGGAGGTACACACCGACCCTGCGCCGGGTACGCCAACAGGCACGCTGGTGAAGGTGACAGACCGCGCATCGCTGGCCGAGGCGCTTGCCGACGGCCATACTGCGGAACTTCCAGACGACACGCATCTGAAATTGATGCAAAGCGAGCGCCACGGCTGGAACTACGCCTACAGCCACCCCGATGCGCGCGGCGTCTGGTCCGAAGGCGCCATGCCGTTTGTGCCCGGCTCCACCGTAAAACGCACTCTCGGCAACGCAATCGACAAAGCGTCTGACCAATTTGCCCGAAGCCTCGCCAGCACGGCCGCGCCGGTCGAAGCGCACCCCACTGTCGATGCGGCCGGCGATATCGACGCCGAAATGCAGGATGCGCTATCCCACCTGGCCGACGTGCTGGCCGATGTGTTCGGCGCCAAGCTCAACATCACTGGCCAGCAGCACACGGCCGGCGCATTGCTGCCGGCGCTCTCCAAGGTCATCGAACTGTTGGTGCGGCGCGGCGCGCGGTCCCTGAAGGACGCGGTGACGCAGTCCGCCCAGGTCATGCGCGCCAACGCCGCCATTGCGCCGCATATGGACCAGATCAGCGCGCGACAGTGGAAGGCGGCCTATAATGCGATCGCCGAATACCACGAGGGAACCGACAGCGAGGCGGCCGTCGCGGGCATCGACGCCGATACCGTGCTGGGCCTGGTGCGGGCCGATGTAGCAAAGCAAGACACAACGAACCAACCTGAACACAAGGAACAAGAAAGACATGATCCCACCATTGCCAGACGCGCGCATGCGCTCGATCACTCGCTGGATGAAGGACAGCGACCCGATGGCGTCGATGCGCACGTCCGCGGAGCTAGACCAGCGCGCGCGCGAGCTGGACGAGCTGATGATGGAAACGTTCAGCTACCGAGAGGACCGCATCATGGAGCAGTTGATGAAATCGGGCGTGTGGGGGACGGAGGAAGGACTGGGACGGTTTTCGATGGACAGAATGATACTGTGGGGGGAAATAGTGAGCGAGTTCCTGCCCATGACTTCCATCCGGGAATCGGAGGATTAACACGCGAAGGCTCGTGGTTCGAGAGCGCCAGGCGCAATATCGACCTGATCGATCTGGCCATAGCGATCGACAAGGAAGGGCGCCCGGCCACCCCTGACGAGCAAGCCCGGTTGTCAAAATACGTCGGCTTCGGCGCCGGCGACATCCGCAACAAGATTTTCCCCATCCCCCCGGCCTACGCCAAGCAAGCCGACCCGTCGCGCCTGATCTGGTCGAACCACATCCCGGACGCGCGCTGGAAGGCGCTTGCCGAACGCCTGGAAGCGCTGCCGCGCGACTGGCAAAAGTCGGTGCTGCAATCCTCGCAATATGCTCACTACACCAGCGAAGGCATCATCCGCTCGGTCTGGAGCGCCATGCAGCGCCTCGGCTTCACCGGCGGCAAAGTGTTCGAGCCCGGCATGGGCATCGGTTCGTTCTCGATGCTCATGCCCGACACGGTGCGTCAAACTTCCCACTACACCGGCGTTGAGTTCGACGGCCCGACCGCGCTGATAGCAAAGTTGCTCTCGCCCGAACAGAACGTGCTCCACGACGATTTCATCAAGCGAAAATTCCCGAAGAACTTCTTCGACGTGGCGATCGGCAACCCGCCTTTTTCGCAGACGAAGATTTTCGGCGACGCCGATTACGAAAAAAACGGCTTCATGCTGCACGATTTTTTCTTTGCAAAAAGCATCGACCGCGTGCGCCCGGGCGGCTTGCTGGCCTTTGTTACCAGCAAGGGCACGATGGACAAGCAGACCGACAAGGCCCGCAAGTACCTGTCCGCGCGCGCCGACCTGGTGAGTGCGATCCGCCTGCCCTCGACCGCATTCGAGGACAACGCCGGCACGAGCGTCGTCACCGATGTGATTTTCCTGCGCAAGCGCATCGCCGGCGAAGCTGCGGGCGGCGCCGCGTGGGCCGGCGTGCAGACCGTCGACACCAAAGACGGCCCGGTAGTGGTGAACGAGTATTTTGCCAAACATCCCGAAATGGTCCTGGGCCAGCAGCGCATTTCGGGCAACACCGACGACGCCGGCCGGCGCATCAACAGCAACGGGCGCGGCGTCGAAAAATACACCGTGGTCTCCTACGACAAGACTCCGGCCGAACTCGACGAAAAATTCGCACACGCCGTCGAGCGCTTGCCGGAAAACGTCTATTCCGTGCTGTCCCAGTCCAGCGAAAACGTCAGGCGGGAAACGGCCAAGATCGACTTCGACCCCAGCGTCAAGCGGGAAGGCGTCGTTTATCTGGCCAAGGACGGCACGCTCATGCGCGTGAACGACGGCGTGGGCAAGCCCTTAGAGGACAAGGTGAAGTTGTCGGCCACTGACAAGGCGTGGTTTGCGAGCTATCTCGGCCTGCGCGATCTGGTGCAGGCAAGCCGGTTGGCCCAGGCCACCGACGGCGACTGGGCGACGAGCCTCAAGAAGCTGAACAAAGCCTATGACGCGTTCCGCAAGGAACATGGCCCCATCGTTGATTTCCGCATCCAGGTACGTCAATCAACCGATGAAGAAGGCAATCCGGTCGAGACGGAATCGCGCATCTATAAAAACAAGCGACGCTACCGCGAGGATTACGACTCGGCTATCGTGACCCTGCTTGAAGCCGTCAACGAGGCCGGCGAGATCGTCAAGGCGCCCTTCCTTCTGGGGCGTACCATCGGCAAGCCCGTCACGCGCGATGTCAGGAGTATCGGCGACGCGCTGGCCGTATCGCTGGATGCGGTGGGTTCGCTCGACTTGCGCGACGTGGCCGGCCGGATCGGCTTGAGCCAGGCCGAGACGATCGAGGCGCTGGACAGGCAAATCTACAAGACGCCGGAAGGGCAATGGCAGTTGGCCGACGAATACTTGTCGGGCGACGTGGTGGCCAAGCTCGATGAGGCCGAGCATGCCGTCCGGGTCGATCCGGCGCTGCGGCGCAACGTCGAAGCGTTGAAAGAGGTCCAACCGGAAAAGCTGGGCCCGTCGCAAATCAGCGCCAAGCTGGGGGCGTCGTGGATACCCGCGTCCCACGTCAACGCCTATGCGCAAGTGATCGAGGCCGGCGCCGTGACGTTCGACCCCACCACGGAAACATGGCAGGTTGACGGCGGCAATCTGCGCAGCCAGCGCCGCGCCGGCGCCGAATACGGCACCGCCATGCGCTCGCCATCGGAATTGCTGGAAGCGGCCTTGAACAGCCGCCCCGTCAAGATCGTCGGCAAGGACGCCAACCAGAAGAGCGTCACGGATGTTGCCGCGACCACGGCCGCCAACGAAGCGCTCAAGAAAATCAAGGACAAGTTCAAGGGCTGGATCTGGACCGACACGGAGCGGGCCTCCGAACTCGTGGAGAGCTACAACAAGCGTTTCAATAATATCGCCCCGCGCCGCTTCGACGGTTCCCATTTGACGCTGCCGGGCGTGAGCCTGCGCTACACCCTGCACCCGCACCAGTTGCGGGCGATCTGGCGCATGATCCAGACCGGCAACACTTACCTGGCGCACGCGGTCGGCGCCGGCAAAACGATCGAGATGATCGCCGCAGGCATGGAGCAAAAGCGCCTGGGTCTGATTAAAAAACCGATCTACGTGGTGCCGAACCACATGCTTGAGCAATTCTCCAACGAGTTCATGGAGCTTTATCCGCTGGCCAACATCATGGTGGCCGACGATGAAAACTTCTCGGCCGAGCGCCGCAAGGCATTCATCGCCTCGGCCACCATGAATGCGCCGGACGCCATCATCATCACCCACGATGCCTTCCAGCGCGTCGGCGTGAAAGAGGAAACCGTCGCGCCGATCCGCGACGCCCTCCTGGCCGACCTGGAAATCGAGTTGTCGGAGACCGCCAGCGGCAACGACACGCGCGTGCGCCGTAGCCAGTTGGAGCAGCAGATCGAGGCCGTGACGCAGCGATTCGACCGCATCATCGGCGCCGGTGGCAAGGATTCCACTATCAAATTCGAGGACATGGGCGTCGATTTCGTCTTCGCCGACGAGGCGCACGTCTTCCGCAAGTTAGACTTCCACACGGCGCAGCAGATCAAGGGGATCGACCCGAACGGCTCGAAGCGCGCGCTCGACATGTATGTCAAAACGCGCTGGCTCGACCAGCAGCGGCCGGGCCGCTCGATGGCCTTCGCCTCGGGCACCCCGGTCACGAACACGATGGGCGAGCTCTACACCATCATGCGCTTCTTCGCGGCCGACGAACTCGACCGCGCCGGCATTGCCACGTTCGACGCCTGGGCCCGCCAGTTCGGCGAGGTGACGCCGGCGCTGGAACCGAATGCGGCCGGCAAGTACGAATTGATCGAGCGCTTCGCCAAATTCGACAACGTGCCGGAACTGATGTCGCGCGTGCGGCAATTCATGGACGTGCTCACGTCGGAGAGCCTGGGCGCGTTGGTCAAGCGCCCTGACCTGGTTGGCGGCAAGCCGCGCCTGAACATCGTCGCGCCGAGCGCCGCGTTAGACGCCTACATGAAGACCCAGCTTGCGCCGCGTATCCAGAAATCGAAGGACTGGAAACCCACGAAGGAAGAACCGAACAACCCGGACCCGATCGTCGCCATCATCACCGACGGCCGCTTTGCCGCCATCGACCCGCGTTTCTTCGGCGGGAAGCTGGACCCGGATGGCGAGAGCATCATCACGACGATGGGCGATAAGGTCGTCGCCGGCTATCACGCCGGTTCCAGCAACGTGTATTTCGACAAGGAAAGCAAACCCGAACCGCTCAAGGGCAGCACGCAAATCGTGTTCTACAACCTGGGCTTCGGCGAGCAGTCGCAGAAAAACCGGGGATTCAACTCGCGCGCCGCCTTTACCAAGCGCCTGACGGATGGCGGCATCCCGCGCGCCCAGATCGCCTGGTTCGACGACGCCAACAGCGACGCCAAGAAAGAGGCGATCTTCAAGGCGATGCGCAGCGGCAAGATTCGCGTGCTGATTGGCTCGGCCAAGAAGATGGGGACCGGCGTGAACGTGCAAAAGCGCCTGGCCGTGCTGCACTACCAAGACCCGCCGTGGTTCCCGGCCGATGTCGAGCAGCCGCACGGCCGCATCATCCGCCAGGGCAACCAGAACAATGAAGTAGGAATCGAGTGGTACACCACCAAGGGCACCTATCAATCGACCATGTGGCAAATGGTCGCGCGCAAGCAGCGCTTCATCGACCAGGCGTTTACGGGCGACAAGTCGATGCGTTCCATGGACGACATGGGCGAGGCGTCCTTGTTCGAGCAGGCCGCCGCCGTCGCCTCGGGCGATCCGCGCGCCATCCAGTTGGCGGGCTTGAAGCAAGATGTCGAGCGCTACCAGCGCCTGCAGGCGGCCCACGCCAGCGAGCAGATCGCCGTGCGCAGCGCCTTGCGCGGCGCCGAATGGGAGGCGGAAAGCGCCGCCCGCGCCGTCGTCACCTATGGCGCGGCCTTCAAGGCCATCGGCGAGCGGCTGTTCACGTTCACCACGGCGAAGGTCGGCAACAGCGAGTTTAACAAGATGGGCGAGTTCGGCCAAGCGCTCAAGGCGGCGTTCAACCAGACGGTGGCCGATGCGATCACGCACCCGGCCGCGGCCAATGCGCGCGAGGTTGCCAGCCTTGGCGATCACTTGGACATCACGATGGAGGGCACGCGCGATCCGCAGCGCCAGGAATTGACGGGCAATTTTGAGCTATTGATGAACGTCGGCGGCTTGCGGATGCAAATCGCGCTGGCCCCGGGCATGGGGGCCGATATCGACGCCACGGGCCTGGCGCGGCGCGTCGTGAACAAGATCAACGGGATCGAGCCGGAGCTGCAGGCGGCGCGCCGCCGCAAGAACGGCAGCGAGACGGACGTGGTGCGCCTGCGCAAAAAGCTCGGCGCCCCGTTTGAGTATCAGCAGGAGATGGCGGAAAAATATGGCGACTTAAAACGGCTGGAGGAAGAACTGCGCCAGGAGGGGTTGAAAAAGGACGACCCCGCCCCGGCCACCGGCCGTATCAATGCCGACGGCTCCACCGGCCAGCAAGCCGCCAGGGCGCCCGCCATGCCATTGCAGCGCGCCGATGGCTCGTTCGCGCGCCAGGCGCCGATCGACGGCTTGCTGTTTAGCCGCGCCGGCGAGTCCGGCGATGTTTTACAACAGATCAGCCAGATCGGCGACGCGTTCCGGTATCGCACTTCGGACAAGGACACGGTGGAAGGCATCACGCACGATGTCGACGCCGACGTGAAGGTCAAGAAAATCACCAGCATTCCGGGCGAAACCCGCTATGAATTCGCGTTTCCAGACCAAACGACGGCTAGATTGATGGTGCGGCCGTTCAACCAGTATGGCAAGAGCGTCTATGGCTTCGACCTGGACATCGACGGCGAAATGGACAATGTGGTCGATGAGCGCCCGGGCCAATTCAACGACGAGGCGTATGGGAAAGGCGATGTCTGGATCGATGTCTCGCTGTTGAACGAGGGCGGCGGCTATGGGGCGAAGATGTACCATATCGCCGCCAACTACGCCCACAATACCAATAAGGTGTTCATCGGCGATCCGGCCGGCATGTCGCACGCGGCCCTGTTGCGCCGGCCCGAGCAGATGCTGTCGTCGGCGCTCAAGTTCGGCACCACCGAACACCTGGCGCCGCATCCAAAGCAAATCAGGGGCAACGCGGCGAACGGCATCGCCCCGCTCGATTGGGTCTACGGCGACCACCTCGGCAATATTCACAAGCTCATTGACGTGAACCTGAAACATATCGACAATGCCGGGGGAAATGGAGGTATTGGCTATGACAAGCACGCAGGACGATTCACCACGGAAGATGGAGCCAGGATTACGCGAGAAGATTTACTCGGACTGGCAAAAGCTGGACTGGCGAGAACAGCAACGGCAGGTGGCGGTACACTTGCGCGATACGCACTCCTGTCTGCCGGCCTACGAGAAGTTCGGGCCGAACCAGGAAAACGGCGACCCGGCGAGATCCTGGTTTTTCTTCGCGACCAGTTGCGCGACCATGTGTCCACCGTGGATCAGGGCAGTGGCAGCCTTCAGGACATCTTCTACAGCCGAAGCGTAGACGGCACGCCCAATACGGGCGTGGACGCCCATGACTTCCATGCCGATCTGCCGGCGGCACCCACGGTCGAAGCCGGGGATGCCAGCGCAGACGCAGTGCCGGCCCCGGCCACGCTGAGCGGGCGGGAACTGCTGCAAGCGATGAAAGACACCGCGCAACTGAACCGGGCGCTGGCGGCCGAGCAGCTTGCGCCGGTACGCGCGCTGCGCACCGCGCCCAACGCCAATTTTGCATTGGCGCGCAGAATCGGCAAGGTCTTTGGCACCGAAGTCCATTTTGTGAGCGCCAATCGCACCTTCGAGGGCGTGGCCCACAAGGGCGTGGCCTACCTGGCCGAAGGCATGCGCAATCCCGAGCTGGGCATCGCCGGTCATGAGACGCTGCACGCGCTCGAACAAAGCAACCCCGCCCTGGGCGAGCGCCTGCGCGCGCAGATCCGCGACTATCTCAAAGAGGGGGTCGTGCTCGACCGGCAAGCGCATGAAGAAGTCTTGAGCGGCTTCATGGACATCCCCTACGCCAAAGCCGAAGGCGAGGTGCTGGCCGATATCAACGGCGCCATGTGGCTCGATCCGGTATTCTGGTCCGACATGGCCAAGGCCGACCGCAACCTGTTCCGTCAGGTGGCCTACACCTTCATGCGCCTGGCCACGCAAGCCATCGAGAGCCTGCGCGGTTCGCGCTTCGACGTGTCAAAGCTGGTGCGCGATGTCGCGGCCGTGCGCGCCATCATGGTGGCCACCTGGACCGAGCATGCGCAGGGCAGCGAACATGCAGAAGCCGACGACGGTGCCGCGCTCGATCGCCAGCGGGATGCCGCTCACCAATTCGCGGCGGCGGAATTACAATATGGCGGACGCACCGCATACGGCCAGTTAAAGGCCGCTGGCGACACTTTGCTGAGCTATCCGCAATGGATCATCACAAAAACGTCCAACTTCAAACATTTTTATGGCAACTGGGAGAGTGAACATGCGCAGGACGGAGACGAATCAGGATTTCATCGAGGCCTGCGGCAAGGCCAGGACGCAGGAGGACTTCACACGAGCATTGATGCTACTGCCGGACGGCCCCCCGCCTTCCCTGGACAGTGCGGACCCATACGAACGGGCGGAAGCATTGCAGCTACAACGGGTGGCCCAGCGCTTCCAGGAACAACAGCGGAACCGGCTATCTACTACCACGGCAGCCGCGCCGACATCACCGCCTTCGATCTAAACCATATTGAGCGCAAGGATCATGGCTGGCTGGGCACCGGCGTCTATGCCACGAGCGATGCGGATGTCGCCCACACTTACGCGAGCTTGAAAAAAGGCGACGACAAGCCCAATATCGCCCCGCTGTTTATCGCCGTGCGCAAGCCCTTTATCGCCACGTCGGCGATCAAGATCAAATTGAGCCATGCAAGCCGCGCCGAGATTGAACGATTCACGGACGGCCTGAAGGCCACTGGCCATGACGGCGTGGCGCTGAACTTCCCGGACGGCTCGCAAGAACTGGTGGCGTTCAATCCGGCCGCCGTCAAATCGGCGATCGGCAACAACGGAGGCTTTGATGCAGGCAGCGCGGACATCCGGTTTAGCCGCGCCAGCCTGGGCGATGCGCTGGCCAACGCCGCCAACAGCATCAACGCGGTGCGCCTGCCGGCGAACTACCTAGTGGGCGACCTGTTCAACGATGCCGGAAAACTCAACTGGTGGCATAAAACCGTCGGCACCATGGACAACCTGGCCAAGCGCGCGCCGGCGTTCGCCAAGGTGTATGAGGCTGTGCAAAGCTTCATCGGCGATGTGTCGCGCTATGCCGTGGTGGCCGCCGATCTGGCGCCGACGCTGTTGCCGAAACTCGAAAACGTCCGTGACATCGTGGGCACCGCCCGCAAGAAGCCGCTAACGGCCGCCGACACCAAGGCGATCGGCGCGCCGATCTTTGAAGGCACGCTGGTATGGGCCCGCGACGAACACGGTGATCCGATCAAGGTCAAGGAACTGGAAGAGCGTGCGGAGAAGCTGACGACGGCCCAGAAAGCGCAAATTTTGCTGGAAAAGCGCGTCATCGACGACGGCCAGAACAAAGCGTGGCGCAACAACCCGCTCGATTTTTACGAAGCGACCATCAAGCGCCGCTTCGACGAGTCGCAATTGAAAGCCGGCGTGGTCTGGTCCGGCGCCGAGTTGCGGGCGATGTTCGGCTTGACCGACGCGCAGATCGGCCAGTACCGCGAATTCCGCGCCGCGACAGATAAAAGCCTGACCAACCTGTCGATCAGCGAAATGGTGAAGCTGGGCGGCAAGGACGCCAAGGGCTTGATGGAGCGCGCGGTGGCGGCCGGCGACATCCACCGGGCGGCCGAACTGCTGCGCGATCATTTCATCGCGCTGGCCAAGGCCGAACCCGAAAAACTCACGATGCATCTGGACACAGCCAAGCAGATCATGGACCTGGCCGACAAGGGCGCCGATCTGATGGACCGGGGCTATGCGCCGCTGTCGCGCTTCGGAAAATACACGGTGTATGTGCAGGAAGGCGACGAGCAGGCATATTTCGGCATGTTCGAGTCGCAGTTCGAGGCGGCAAAAATGGCGCGCAGGATGCGCGCCGCCTACCCCGGCGCCGATGTCACCCACGGCACGGTGTCGGAACAGGGCTATAAACTGTTCGCCGGCGTCTCGCCCGAAACCATCGAACTGTTCGGCTCGATGGTGGGACTCGACAGCCAGGCCGACGCCAAGAGTACCGAGGTGTACCAGACTTACCTGAAACTGGCCAAGAACAACCGCTCTTCCATGAAACGGCTGATCCAGCGCAAGGGCATTGCAGGTTTCAGCGAAGACGCCGGCCGGGTGCTGGCCGGATTCATCTACTCCAACGCGCGCCTGACGGCCGGCAACGCCCACCTGGGCGACATCGACGCGGCCGTCACGAAAATTCCAAAGCAACAGGGCGAGCTGGCCGACGCCGCGGTGCAACTGCGCGACCATATCAAAAACCCCGAGAGCGGCGGGGTCAAGCTGGGCGGCCTGATGTTCGCGCAATTTCTGGGCGGCTCAGTCGCGTCGGCGATGGTCAATTTGACGCAACCGTTGACGATGACGCTGCCCTACCTGAGCCAGTTCGGCGGGATCGGCAAGGCCGGCCAGCGCCTGGTGGCCGCCGTGCGCGACGCCGGCAAGGCCACCACCGGCGAGGCCGGCTTAGATGCCGCCATGAAGTGGGCAACCGAAGAGGGCATCGTCGCACCGCAGGAAGTCCACTACCTGCAAGCGCAAGCCGCGGGTACCGGCGCGCTGCAATCGGGCGACGGCACGACCGTGGGCGACACGCGCGCCGCGCTGAACAACACACTGTCGAAAGTCATGGTGGGCTGGGGCAAGCTGTTCGCCATGGCCGAGTTGACCAACCGTCGCGTCACCTTCATCGCGGCTTACCGCACGGCGGTGGAAGAAAACATGGGCGACCCGGCCAGCTTCGCCCAAGAATCGGTGTCCCAGACGCAGGGCGTCTACAACTCGGGCAACAAACCGGCGTGGGCGCGCGGCGCCTTGGGCGGGCTGGCCATGACATTCAAGCAGTATTCGATCGCCTACCTTGAACTGTTGTCGCGCATGGCCTTCGCCGGCGAACCGGGCTCCCCGGAGCGCGCGGCTGGCCGGCGCGGTGCGCTCTACATGCTGGCGGTCCTGTTCCTGATGTCGGGTGCCGACGGCCTGCCCTTCGAGCAGGATTTGGAGGATGCCATCGACGGCGCCTTGCAGCGCATGGGTTACAACTTTTCGAGCAAGCGCGCCAAACAGGCGTTTTTGACCGATGCACTGGGCGAGGGCGGCGCCGATTTCGCGCTCAAGGGGATATCGAGCATGCCGGGCATGCCGGTCGATATCGCCGGCCGCTTCGGGATGGGCAACCTGATTCCCGGCACCGGCCTGTTCACGAAAAAGGAATCCTATGCATCCGACATCGGTGAACTGGCCGGCCCGGCCGGCGATCTGGCCAAGCGCGCCTTCAGCGGCGCCGGCAAGGCGCTGGGCGGCGATATCGCCGGCGCCGCGCTGGACCTGTCGCCGGCGTCGGTGCGCAATGTGGCCAAGGGAATAGACATGCTGGCCACCGGCTCTTATAAAGATGGGCGCGGCTACAAGGTCAACGATGTCACGCCGATGGAAGGGATCATGAAGATGGTCGGCTTCCAGCCCAGCAGCACGGCCGATATCCAGGATGCCAAGGGGCAAGCGCTCAACATGGTGGGTCAGAACCGGATGCGCTCGGCGGAAATCCAGGAACACTGGGCGCAAGGGCTGGCCAGCGGCGACATGGAGATGGTGCAAGAGGCGCGCGCCATGCGCGACAACTGGAACGTCAAGAATCCGGACACGCGCATCACCGTCAGCATGCCGGCCGTCATCAAGCGCGTGCGCGCGATGCACCAGGATGTGCTGATGCGCACGCAGAAGATGGCGCCGGCCGCCCTGAAAGCGGCGGTGCGGGGCGAATTGTCGCAGACGCGCCAATAGCGACGACATCCCGGGAAAGCCGCGGCGGTTGGCGGACTTTCCCGGGCTGCGGCCGGCCCCGCCGTCATTTATAATGCGGGGTCTTTTTTCCAGTGAAATGACCATGAGCGATTTTGATTTCTCCCCGCGTCCAGAAGCGCAGCCGGCGATCAACCCGGAGCAGCGCGAGGCGGCATTGCAAGCCCAGCGCAACGCCTATGCGGCGCTCAGTCCGGAACAAAAAGCCGAGCTCGTTGCCACGTTCGAGTTGCTGCGCGCGGCGGCGATCGCCCACCGCGCCCGCCTGGTCGATGCGAGCGCGAAACAGGCGATTCAACGGGCGCGGCGCGGAACGTGAATCAAAAAAAGCCTCTATATGTCGAGGCTTTTTTTATATGGACGATTGAAGGTACAGTGGGAAGATTGCCGATCACTTCATCGGATGGGAGTTGTGGCACCGGGAATCAGCGTGGCCCGGGGGACTCTCCGATGAATAGATGAGCAGAAATTTTAGCTAAGCCACTTCATAACACTAAAGTGGACCAGACCGTCAAGACAAGCATTACCTGAGCAGTGGGCCGCGCGCTGCGGCGAGGCTACTCCTTGCTGAAATTGCTGACGGTTGACTCCAGCACCGCGCCGCAGGTCGTCTTGTGTCCGTCGTAGGCGACCGCGATGCCGTCAATGGTGTGATGCGGATCGCCTTCGGCAATGGTGCAATTGTTATGGCCGGGCTTGGGGCAACTGCATTTGTCGCCGACGCGTGCCACGGCAATGTCGCCGACGGTGAAGTGGGTTGCAGTGACGCTGATGACTTTTCCGCCGTGGCTGGTGGGGTCGTTCAGGCGAATGACTTTAGGCATGGGGATTCCTTAAATTTGATAAAACAGCAATTCGTTATTGCTCGATAAGCGGCATCCAAGATTGCGCGCGGACAATCCAATGAGTTCTCCGGCGCTGTTGTACGCGTACTGCAACAATCCGCCGTTGACGAACCGAATCACATGGGAGCGCGACTGGGCAATGTCGTTGACGATA
Organism: Oxalobacteraceae bacterium GrIS 1.11; assembly: GCA_040544385.1. Classification (GTDB taxonomy): domain Bacteria; phylum Pseudomonadota; class Gammaproteobacteria; order Burkholderiales; family Burkholderiaceae_D; genus Janthinobacterium. The sequence goes on along the minus strand of JBEONR010000030.1, from coordinate 35,719 downwards.
TGTGACGCCACTTCGTCCAAGTGTTTGATCCCGACGCTGCTGACGGCTGATACATCGGCGCAGATGCTATCCTCTTTGATCGCGAAACTGTCGCCATTTTGAAGGCGTACAGTGACGCTACCGTCGGGGTGGCGCTCGACCTGAAAATCACGCGGTGGTGTCGGCATGGTATGGTTTCAATTCTGCAAGTAACGTAAAGTCGTGGGCGCTAATATGGCTTCAGCAGGCATGGAATCAAGCGCTCCCAGACGGCAGTTTGCGCCGCCAGCGCGTCTTGCGGGCCGGTATAACGGGACAGTTTGCTCCAATCCCACTGAACGAACAATTTGCGTTGCGTGTCCACCAGGAGGGATAGCCCGACGAACTTGCCCGTCAATGTCTTTTTGTTGAGCGTCAACAATTGCGCATCGCCCGCCAATGCCTGGCGGTTCAATGCCACGCCGGCGCGCTCGGCCACATCTTCCAGCCAGCGCGCGCGCCAGCGAGCTTGCTCGTCGAAATCTGCGACCGGCGGGCGATCCAGTTTGACTTGGGCGATGGCCTCGCCGCCCTCTTGGGGGAGCAAGGCGAACGTCAAGCGGTCATCCAGCGCGACCCAGTAACGCTCGCCTTGTACCTCAATGCCATAGCCGCCCGCACCGTCACTGGCCACCACCTCATCGGTCTTGAAGGATGGGCGCAGGCATTCGCCATGGCGCTGCGCAACGGTGGCCAGCGCGGGTTTTTCATTCTTGGCGTGTGCCGCCACCGACAACGCGAGGCAGACGGTGGCGAGCAAACAAGCTGCGAAATGGCGGACGATGGATCGGGGTTGGATCATGGCGGCTTTCATTTAAGGATGAGCAAAGGGGCTGACGGTCGGGCAATTTACACCGGCATTTCCGCCAGACGGAGACTCAAGCAGGCATTGCATGCCAGGCGGGGAACTCCCGTCAGATCACGAAATGCGTGCCGCTCGTCTCGATGCTCATGGTAGTAATAATATGACAATGCACCGATATACATCGTCAAGATGAACCCGCCAGCAAGCCGCGTTTCGCTAAAAAAAATCGCAACAAATGCGGCAAGAGCAAGATTTGCGAGGGATACCGCACAGGGAATGAAGCAGAGAATTAGCAATCCCTCCATAGCCAAGCCGGCGCCCGAATCGCGAGAAAATCTGGTTTCCATAAGGTATAGATACACCAAACCGACAAAAGCACTGCACAACACGGCCCCCCAAAAGCTCCAGGTGAGATAGCGTTGAATGCCCGTCATCGGTTTGGGATCGATTTCAATCCCGTCTTTATTAGATAAGTCAGTCATTGGTCAATTTGCTGGATAGTTGGCCGGATCGATGGCCGGGGTGCCGTGATGCGCGAACACATCGCCGCCGCTCGGATGTTTTTGCGTCTTGCGCTTTTCTTCCGATGGCGGACTGATGAAGATGATGGATGCTTCATTGGTATCGCGCAGATTGACCGCCGCGCTGACGCCGCCGTCGCGGTAGCTGCCCATCACGCCAATCGCCATTTGCATGAACAGCGTTGTCGCGCCGGTGTTGCCCAGGCGCTTGTCGGTGTCGATGAACTGGTCCGACTTGGCGCTATCGAATTCCGGCCCGCCCTGCGCGGCGTAGGCGCTCAGGGTGCTGTGCAAGGCGATCAGTTGATCGGTATTGCCGCCGGTCGCCATGACGATGCGCGCGGGCGCCTTGAGCCGCTCCGCTTCGGGCAGCGTGCGCAGCGCTTCCTGCCAGCCGGCCTGCAAGACCTTTTCCCGCTCGTCGCGGCGCGTCAGCGGCTTGCCGTGTTCGTCGGTGAACTTGACGAAGGTGGGGCGGTGGATGAAGCCGAGCGAGGGCAGCCTGTCGAAGGTTGCCAGTTGATCTTTGTTCCACGGGATCGGGAACCAAGGGGTGGGTTTCCATTCCTTGGGCGGACGGTGTACCCAAGGGTTGACGCCGTTGAGCACATTGACTACGCCGGTGCCGCGCATATCGGGGCGCTGGGCAAAGGCGGCTGCGGCCTCAAGCCACTCGCTGACGAGGGGGGTGCGCTGTTCATTGTGGCTTGTTTCGTGATGCACAGGATCGGCACCTACTTGCGCGGGGGTGCGGGTCACTTGCTGACGCTTCGGGTGGGGAACGAATTCCTTCAGGTCATAGTACATCCAACGCAAAGTCTCCTGCACAACCTTATTGTCCGGATCGTCCCATACAAATGGCCGCACCGCATCCACGCGCTCGCGCCGGGCTAAAACGAATAGCGTCGAGGCATCGGGCATCTCGGGAATGTAGCGGCCGTCTTTTAGAAGTTTGGGGGCGCCCATGGGACGATAGCCGTCGCGCGAACCCATGCTATCTTCCGAGTTGAGAACGATATATGGCACATCGGGATTGGCATCGAAGAAAGCGAACACATCGTCCAGAATGCGGTCGGGACGTTCGGCGAAGCGGCGGGGGCCGGCCACGAACAAGTGCCAGGCCATGCCTGAAGACTCAGCGCCCTCAGCCATGCCCATGTTAGGGTCATTCGGCATGTCGGCAATTGTAGTATCAGCAATTGGCGCCTGGGCGTTAAAGACAGGTACACCATAGTACATCGGAGTGTACTGGGCGCCGTTTTCCAGTGAGTCGCCACTACGTCCGCCAGAAATACCTGTTTTTTCCTGCGCATCCCACGGATATTTTTCCTTGTCCTGTTCGCGTATCGTCACATAAGGGCTGCCCTTTTGCAGCGCTTCCCACAGCTTGCCCTGGCGGTACTTATCCAGCGTAACGCCCAAGCCAATGACTTCCAGCACGTATTCCCGTTTCGACTGATCGCTTGCGACGACCTGTTGCGTCGCTACCTGCTGCTCTGTGGCCTGAACGTTCTTGGATGCGCTCATCCAGCGGGCGCCGAAAAACAACGCCACAATTGCCACCGGCAATAGAACGATCCATCTCACAACCGGCCATATCCATTTGTTACTCATAGTCACGCGCTGATGTCGGCATAGCTTCAATTCGATGGATAGTTAGCCGGATCGACGGCCGGAGTGCCGTGATGCGCGAACACATCGCCGCCACTCGGATGTTTTTGCGTCTTGCGCTTTTCTTCCGATGGCGGACTGATGAAGACGATGGAGGCTTCATTGGTGTCGCGCAGGTTGACCGCCGCGCTGACGCCGCCGTCGCGGTAGCTGCCCATCACGCCGATGGCCATTTGCATGAACAGCGTTGTCGCGCCGGTGTTGCCCAGGCGCTTGTCGGTGTCGATGAACTGGTCCGACTTGGCGCTGTCGAATTCCGGTCCTCCCTGCGCGGCATAGGCGTTCAGGGTGCTGTGCAAGGCGATCAGTTGATCGGTATTGCCGCCGGTCGCCATGACGATGCGTGCGGGCGCCTTGAGCCGCTCCGCTTCGGGCAGCGTGCGCAGCGCTTCCTGCCAGCCGGCCTGCAAGACCTTTTCCCGCTCGTCGCGGCGTGTCAGCGGCTTGCCATGTTCGTCGGTGAACTTGACGAAGGTTGGGCGGTGGATGAAGCCAAGCGAGGGCAACCTGTCAAAGGTGGCCAGTTGATCCTTGTTCCACGGGATCGGGAACCAAGGGGTAGGCTTCCATTCCTTGGGCGGACGGTGTATCCAAGGGTTGACACCGTTGAGTACATTGACTACGCCGGCGCCCCGCATATCGGGGCGTTGGGCAAAGGCGGCTGCCGCCTCAAGCCATTCGCTGACGAGGGGGATGCGCTGAGCGGGATCGCTTGCTTCATGATGTGTCTGGTCGGCTCCGACTTGCGCGGGAGTGCGGAGGATTTTTTTGCGCTTAGGATGAGGAACCGCTTCCATCAATTCGCCATACATCCAACGCAAAGTCCCCTGTACAACCTTATTGTCCGGATCGTCCCATACAAATGGCCGCACCGCATCCACGCGCTCGCGCCGGGCCAAAACGAATAGCGTCGATGCATCAGGCATTTCTGGAATGTAATAGCCATCTTTGACGAGTGCGGGAGTCCCTTCGGGGCGGAAGCTGTCGCGTGACTCCACGCCATCGGCCGAGTTCAGAACGATATAGGGTACATCGGGATTGGCATCGAAGAATGCGAATACGTCATCCAAAATGCGGTCGGGATGTTCGCCGAAGCGGCGGGGACCGACCACGAACAAGTGCCAAGCCATGCCGGAGGACACAGCGCCAGCGGCCAAGCCGGGGTTAGGATCGTCCGGTTTGTCGAGCATTCTGGAATTAAGAACCGGAGGTTCGGCGTTAAATACCGGCACCCCGTAATACATCGGCGTGTACTGGGCGCCGTTCTCCAGCGAATCACCGCCGCGTCCGCCGGAAAGGCCAGACTTATCCATGTCGCTCCACGGATATTTTTTCGTATCCTGTTCGCGAATCGTCACATAAGGGCTGCCCTTTTGCAGCGCCTCCCACAGCTTGCCCTGGCGATACTTATCCAGCGTGACACCCATGCCGATCACTTCCAGCACGTATTCCCGTTTCGACTGATCGCTCGCGACGACCTGTTCCGTCGCTATTTGCTGCCCCGTCGCCTGAACGTTCTTGGATGCGCTCATCCAGCGGGCGCCGAAAAACAGCGCCACAATTGCCACCGGCAATAGAACGATCCATCTCACAACCGGCCATATCCATTTGTTACTCATCGACTGCTCCTGCGTCAGGATAAAGGAATCGGGTTGAATCACCTGGCCCACGAACACTGCCCATAACGGGATCAGGATGAGCAAGGCGATCAGTGCGCCCAATATATACTTCCACAGCTTCGGCGGCTGTACGGCTGCAATAGTACTCATACGCCCGCCTTTTTAGTTGGTCCAGCGGGGACGCAGGAATCGGCGCCATGTTTGGGAGGCGGCGTGGCTACCGTTCGTATGCCATCGACCGTTTCGCAAATCACTGTCGATGGCAAGCCCGCGCGCAGTGACGGCACACAGGCGGGCAGCAGGCCTGTGCTGTAGTAGTTTGCATTGCCCTCGATCACCGCAGTGCGCCACGCCGGCTCGACGGAAAAGTAATGGCCGAACTTGCTGAGAAATTTATCCCACACCAGTATGGATGGCCGCAATGGCGCCTTTACATTGCTTTGCAGCCGCCAATCCGCCACGGCGCACAAATACTGGTAAAAATTCGGATCGCTCGATGCCTTGCCGCCGCCAATCGCCACATCATACGCGGTGACGTTGCGGTGGTTCTCCTTGCTGCCGATGATCGCGCCGTGGAACGACTTCGGGCTGACTTCATGTTGCCAACGCTTGCGCGCCTCGTTGGGCGTCTCATATCGGTTGAGAAGTAGCTTGTCGCCATTGATCTCGCCCTTGCGGCCGGCATAGCTGACCTGTTTGATATCCTTGACTTGATCGCCTGGCTCTTTGCCTTTGTTTAATGCCTTTAACACTTGCTCCATATCGCCAGACCCGAACATTCCATTATCCCATCGAGGGATGGTGGTCGTGGGGCGTGGATCATCGATCATCTCCTGCGGTCGCCAATTAAGTCCACCGTCGCCGGCGACGGCAATGGCCGCGTCAATCGGATCGGCCTCTTCGCATGGGCCTTGCTCGTTGGCGGGAAGCTTGGCCTGAAGCGAATCCTTCGGAAAATCTTTCGGGTCGATTTGACCTGTGCCGCGCAAATCGGCAAGTGCTGGCTCGTGCAAGGCTTCGCCAGTGATCTTGCGTATCCCTTCACGTTTTCCCGCTTCCGTGTGTAGGAAACTGAACATGCCATCGTCCTTGGGCGGCCAATCCGCCTCATGATGGTTTGCGCGGAGGGTGCGGCTTCCCGCAGCGACATGCGCATGATCGTCTTCGTCTTTGATACGCAATGCAAAATCATGCGGCGGCTGACCTACCAGCACATTGCCGACAGCTTTCTTGACGGGGTCCATGCGCTTCTTGCTGGTGAATACCCGCTGGAAAAATCCCGTTCCTATTTCAGACAAGGGTTTATATTGCTGAGTTTCGACCACCCAAGTAGTAGGCGGATTTTCTCCCCAAGGACGATGGTGTTTCTTGCCATCGGTCTTGGACAGTGCCGTGCCGGAAATGAAATCGGGTACGCCCTGCCAGCCGATACCCTGCATATTATCGAGCGCAACCGTCATGTCTTCCGGACAAAAATACAGATACACTTTGCCCCGGTTGTCGCGGTCCGCCGTTGCCGTCCATTTTGCGCCCACCATCCCGTAATATTTCGCATGATCGGTCAGCGCGGTCAAGGCGGGTGTCGTATGCTTCTTGCCAACCACACCTTGCACGATTTTGGCGAAGGTTTGCAGGCGCGCATCGAAGGTTTGACGCTTGGCGATGGCATCGTACTGGTCTTTCATCGCGGCCTCGCTCCCGCCCTTGAACATCTCCAATCCCTTCATAAACATGGTGGTATCCTCGGCCAGACTATATGGCGGGTGCATCAGGATCAGCGTGTCGGCGGGACGTAGCCCCTCATCGAGCAGGAACGCTTGCGCCAGCAGCGATATCAAGCAGCCCTGGCTATGCGCGACAATCGTTACCACCTCGTCTTGATCGTAATCACGGATCATGGAAACCAGGGCCGCCATCCGCTTGGCGGCCAGCACCATGTACATGCGTCCCGGCGCGGTCAACAGGGGGCGCACCGGATCGTGAGGGGCATCGTAGAGCGGATTCATACCCCGGTTCCACATATCCGGCAAGGAACTGGTGGCATTGCCGAACGGCCCGCCGTTTTTGGATAAATCCTTGTCCATCCGGTTGCCGTAACGGTCGGTGCGCTGGCCATTTTTGGTTCCGGCGTCATTAAACGTTTCCCGATACCCCCAGTAAAACGGAATCAGCGGACTATGCGTTTTGTCGTCGATATGGCGCTTGAAGAAAATCGCGTCGGGGTCGGCCTCCACGACATCCTTGTCCTGGTTGTTTGGCTTGTCGCCGGGCATGCGCCATTTTCCCGGCGTGAACAGGCTACTCTTGCCCGGCTTGATACCGTGCATGCGGGCGTCGAGTCCCAGGCACAGGCCTTCTTCCACCGCCGCAAAGCTGGTGCCGACGTCATTGACGCCGTGAATCAGAATGACGTTGCCTGGCAAATCTGGTTTGACGTTGACCGTCTTGTCGTATGCGCGATTGCAGTGCAAGACGCTGGTGTCTTGTCCGATGCAATACTGTATTTTTGGATATGCCATTACTTGTCCTTGTTCTTCATGTAGTGCTTGGCGCTGTTATTTCTTGCCCGTCAAAATACGGACATTGGCGATATGCATGGCGTCGCGCTGCAAGATATTGGTCTTGCCCATTGCGTCGCTGATGCCTTTGAGCGTGCTGCCGTCGCTCATGTCGATCTCGAATTCCCGGTTCGGCGCGATCACCGGCCCGTCAATGTGCTGACCGTATTTGAGGACGAATTTCTGGTCCGGGTCGCCGCCGCCAAAGGTGGGCAATTCCGTGTGCATGGTGGCCGCGCCGCTGAACTTGAAATCGGTCGCCTGGTTCTTGATGACGCCGTTGGTGCCCAGTGTGACGCCGCCGCCGATCTTGATGAACGAACCATCCTCGGCGATCATATGGATTTCCTTGGCCATCAGGACGATCTTGCTGTCATTGGCGGTCATCCTGATGTTTTTGGCGGAATTGATTTCAGTGTCGTCATGCTGGCTTTGCATGACCAGCTTGCCGTTGTGCGCAATCGCCTTGATGCCGTCGGAATGTGAAAACAGCGAAATGCCCTTGCCCGCGTTTAAGTTAAAGCGCTGGCCGCTGGTCAATTGCATGTGATGCTGCGCCACCGCGTCGAAATTGGCGCCGGCATAGCTGACGATGGTTTTCGGGGTCGTCACCGCGATGCCGGCCGGGGCCGTGAGACTCAGGGTCGGCTTGCCGCCCTGGCCTTGCGGGTCGACATTGCTGCCGCCCGGCGCCGCGTGCACGTCGTCCTTGAGTTCGGCCTGCGGCGCGCTATCGAGGGCCAGTGCCTGATGCTCGGCCGCGTACTGGCCCAGCGATTTGAACAGGTCGAGGCAATCCTGCATGAGCGCATGGTGCTCTTCGCTGCTAAAATGGCTATTACACGCTTCGAGGCGTTTCCAGGCTGAAATCAAGAGAGATTTGGCGGTGCGAATGGTGCCGCTGTCATCGGTTCGCAACTCGAACCCTTCGCCCCTCCTATCGGGATGATTGCCGCCGCTGCGCGGTTGCGTCAGATAACCCAGGTTCAATTGCGTGGCGCCATGGTCGCTGGAAAGCTGGGCTGACAGCTCGCCATTTGAATCGTCAAAGCGTAATTGGTTTGCCCTATACGTGCCCGTGCCAAATTCCCGCGTGACGATGCCCGACAGGTGCCGCTGGGCCGGTAAGCTGCTGACGTGGCTGAAGCGGGGCGGCGGCGTGCGGCCACCATATACCGAGCCATGGATGAACGGTTTACTGATGTCGCCGCCCATGAAGTCGACCGTCACCAGGCTTCCGATTCGGGGCAAGTGGATCGCGCCATAGCCCGGTCCGGCGGAATAAGATACCTGCTGGAGCCAGGCCGAGTCATCCCCGGCGAGCCTGTTTTTCGGCGCAGACCGGCCCTCCGGAGTCTCGCGGCGGCAACCGGGAAAGCGCACTTTCACCCGTCCCAGCTCATCGCAATGGATAACCTGCCCCTCCGGCCCCACCACCACCGCCGTCATCGGGCCGACGCGCGGCAAGTCGACGCGGGGATCGTAGGCCGGCACGATGGGAATGCCGCGCCGCACGCAAGTGAATTGATTGGTGTATTTACCGCCGCGATCGGTGCTGATCTTCTTCAAGGCAACGATCGCGGCGGTGTCGATGGCGCTACCCCAATGATTCAGGGCGAACAGCCGGTTCACCCTCTCGCCGAGCGCCTTCGGTAAATTGTTTTCCGCCGCGACGCGCATTTCCGTGATGACGAATGCGCGTTCTTCCTGCGGATGGCTGTCGATTTCATCGTGTCCTGTGACAAAAATATACTCGCCGACACGCACGAGGCGCACGCCGGATTCAGCCTGGAAGCATTTGGACACAAAATCATGGCGCTTGAGTTGCAGCGCCCCGAGCGCCTCGAAGTCGGCGCGATTATCAGCCGCGTGCGGCACATCGATCAGCTTGTCTACCAGATGGCTGGCGAATGCGTTGCCCTGCACGCCCTGGTCGGCGTTGCTGGTGAGGTGGGCGGAGTCCATCCGTTCCTGGTTATAGTCCCAGCTCTTGCGCATGACGTTTCCGGGTGTCAAGGTGCGCGCGGCGTGCCAGGCAGTGATGCTGTCGGCCTTTTCGGTGCCGTCGTCGCGGTGGTAGCGCACGGTGCCGGCGGCATTGGGATCGAGCCACATCACATAATCGAACAGGACGAGCGAGTGCGCCAGGGTGTCGTTCCTGCCGCGGTCGATAGCGCCCGGCAGGGGTTTGATGCCGGGTTTGAAAAACCACGCCAGCCCGTGCTGCTTCCACAAACGGCGCAGGAACGCGGCGTCCGACTCATTATATTGAAAGGTAAATGCCCGATCCGCCTGATTGCGCTCCAGGGCGCGATTCAGCAGCAGTTCTTCGTAGCCGAAGGAAGCGGCCAGCGCGGAATTAGTGTGCCGCCATTCGTCGAGGATGGCATGGGTGATATCGATGACACTCTTGTCGCGGAAAATGCGGGTATTCCTACCCTTGTCCATGATGGACAGTGCATCCTTGATAATTAATTCGTATGTGGCTAAATTTCCGTCGGCTTCACCCGCCACCGCGCTGTCGATGAAACCGCACACCGTGCGCAATTTATCCCTGTCGGTGACAAATTGCAATTCGACGGCCATGGCCATGAATTGCTTGAGCGGGAGATTGGCCTTCGTGGAGACGCACAGCAAACGGTATTCAAATCCGCCACAGATTTGTTCGACGCCGCTGACCTTTTGCACCAATAACACATCGTCCAGCACTCCCGTTTCGTGCAGCAGCCGTAGGCGAATCGGTCTGAATAGGTCGGACAGGTCGGTGCGGGCATTGGAGAGGTTTTGCAGGTTCATTGCGTGGATTTCATGGTCAATGGTGAGGGCGGCGCGCTAATTGGGCAAGCTTGATCGCGGAGGCTGGAAAGTAGGGCAGATAGGAGAATGTGGAAATTATTATAATTATATCATATCGTTAGTGCAATGATAATGGTCAAGCAAATAGTTGTAGCAGTGACATCCAGCCAGTTGATAGCGGGCTGTTGAGGGGGAGCTAACTCGGATGTTATCACCGCAATGTGCTGGCCCCGCTGCGACGGAGGAAGATCGGCGGTGGCTCTCAGTACCGCAGTCACAAGGGGAGGAATGATGACCGGGATATCACCGGCGCGTGCTGCGACTGTATCGTAGGTCCGCGCCACATCGTAGGCGCCACCGGCCGTGACACTGCCGATCCTGGCATCGATCTGGTCGAGCAAGGGGTACGGTAAGGATTGCTTCGTAAATGAGTAACATCCCCAATTTTCATCGTGATAACCGCTTGGGGGGAGACTTTTACGGCCGCCGAGGTATTCTGCAACAATGTCTCAGTTGATTGCCAACGCGGCATAGAACCGTCCATTTTCAATCAGCGACAAGCCTGCCTATTACGGGGTTTTTAGTGCTTGTTTAAGTCGTATCGTAACTAATTCGACATCGCGAATCTCGCACTCCCACACCACGACGACCTGCCAACCGAGCGCTTCCAACTCCACGAGTTGCTTTTTGTCGCGGATCACTGTACGGTCCAGTTTGGCCGCCCAGTACTCGATGTTCGACGTCGGTCGCGCGGCGTGTTTGCAGTCCGGATGCTGGTGCCAGAAACAGCCATGCACGAACACCACTGTTTTGTACCTCGGCAAGACGATATCGGGCCGACCTGGAAGATCCTTACGGTGTAGCCGAAACCGGTAGCCAAGCGCATGGAGCAGGCGACGGACGGCCACCTCGGGCTTCGTATTGCTACTTTTTACCGCAGCCATCGTCCGGCGTCGTTGATCCGGACTCAGCACATCCATCGCTAGCTCGCGCGGCGAATGCTCGTCCAGCCTGACTCGTGCAGGAGAACACCGTCCCGTATAAAACGAGTTTTCCGCTGAATATTTGCGGCATCCATCCGGGCATGAATCTCCACTGATATAGCCTCGGCGGCGGGAACCGCAAATGCATCGGCGAGCACCTGCAGGAAGTGAACGTCGCCCAACTGCCACGATGCGGGCTCAGGATTGTTCCGGGCATCCGGAATGGAACGCGGGAACAAATAAATGCAGGGAGGCGGCAGCGATTTTCCGCCAATGTCGACGGCTCGTGACGGGTCCGCCCCAAGCTTAGGGCACGGTCGAGCCAAAGTGCCACAGAGCATATCCCAAATTACCAGACCGTCAACCCGCTCACGCCGGGAAATAATCTCTGTTCCGAGCCTCGTATGAATACCGGACCACGCGTTGTGCCGCGGGTCCGAGCCGGGATTCTGGCACAGCGACCAAATCACAAATTCGTCCGCATTCGCCGGGCGCTTAAATATGTTCGTGTTGTTGCCGTCCAAACAACCCTTGGCCTCAATGCAGCAAATTCGCCCCCCCTTGAGGGTTACTTCATAATCGTGCCGATCACCAGCTCCCGCAAATTTCCAGCTGACAACGCGGTCCTGGTCTTGGAGTAAAACGAGCACTGCGGCGATAAATGCCTTTTTCACACCCATTGTCGCAGCGCTTTGCCCCCGGATTCGCTCAACAGCACTAATGAACAGTCCCGACTCGGCAAACTGTTCCGGTGTCAGGCCATGCGTGCCTATGTTCGGTCCTGCGGCTCGCAGCGCCGTGGCGTATGCATCAACAATGTCCTTCCAGCCTTCTACCGCCTCGCAAGGAATTATTGGGTGATTGGGCACGGTACTGCCTCCACTTGAGGCTGAGCGATTACACGCTGCGCAGACACGGCCAGCGGGCGCAGAATGTGCTGCTCAATCCAGGACACAGCCGGCACCACGACACCGTCACCGGTGAGGTGGTAAGTATCATTGTATTTTTCAGGCAATACATAACTTTCCGGCAATCCCATTAAACGCGCAGTTTCACGAGGAGAAATAAGCCGGCTACGAACTCGTGAGCCCTCAACAAGCATGATAATTTGGCGACTTGAACCGCCGGACGGTGTACGCAGGCAACCGCTCACGCCATCGAATCGCACTTCGGCACGCTGAATGTTCAAACGGGTGCGTTTATATATTGTGCCGACCTGTGGGATGCCCAGCAATTTAGCGGCTTTGACTTTCTCCATGTTGCCTGGAGTCATCATCGACAGGAGTTTCTTAGTTTCCGCTGCGGTATGCCATGCAACACCCTTTGGCTCAGCTTCAATGATTGTCGATAGGTGTGGCGCTTCTTCCGCTGGCATCGGTAATTTCCACCAGAGCCATGATTTACGCGCTTTTTCAGGTAAATCCTCAACAACGTTCTTGAGCGACGACGAATGCCATGCGGGACTCGGAACGCGAGCCAGCAAGCCTTTAGGTATCGCGACCCCGCGGGCTACAGCCACAATGAACAGCCGCGGACGCGACTGTGCAACGAAATACGCGCCATCGACCTGCAGGGCTCCAACGCGATAACCGGCATCGGTCAGCGCCATCACCAAAGCGGTCAGATCCTGCCCGCCGTGCGACGTGATGAGGCCTGCGACATTTTCCAACGCAATAATAGGGGGATTCCGCTTCTCATTTTTGAGCTTCAGCATCAGTTGCATGAATGGGAAAAACAGGCCGCTACGCTCTCCCGCCAAGCCCGCGCCGGCACCAGCCAAGCTTAAATCTTGGCATGGAAACGATGCCCAAGCAAGCGTTGCTCCGATAGGAAGCTGACTCGGCGTAATCGCACGGATGTCGCCGTGCACTAGCTCTTCGCCGCCGGCAAAATTCTTGCGATAGGATGCCACTTTTTTTGCGTCAAAGTCGTTAGCCAAATAGCACTTCCAAGCGGTGCCGAGCCCTAGCCTAGCCATACCACCACCGCTGAAAAATTCGTAGAAGCCAAAGGGGCGCAGTAAATTTGTGTACATAGTAGCGTCTCTCATTTTTAATTGCGGCAATTGTACCTACAAGCAAGCAAAAATGGGTTTTTGTTACATACTTTTTAGGCACTGAGCCAGGGCGCTGGCCAACCGCGCTTCCGTATGGATATGTGGGAGTGGAATAGCCGCTCAAATTATCCCCAGAATCTGTGCATAACTTGCAGCAAAACACCCTGAGATCGTGCATCCATGCGGCGTGATCGGCCTGCCCGCTAAACAGGCAGGCGGCGGCGCGGGGCCACGGCATTTTTCCGACGCACAGCGTCGGCGGCGGCCCTGGCCATCAGTGAACGCATGATTATTCGTATAATCATGCGTTCGCTGCCGCCACGCCCGCCTTGTTGGTAGAATGAATTAGCGCGCCGGCCGGTGCGCGCTCCCCGCCCAGGAATACGATGCATCCCAAACACGCAATGGAACAAGCGGAATTCGTCCGCCAGGCGATCGCCATCCAGGCCGAGTTCCTCGATCACAAAGGCGCCAACTCGGACCATGCCGTGGCGCGCGCCAGGTCCGCGCTGGACCGCTTTCGCCTGATCGGCCGCACGGCCGCCTATTTCGGCCGACACCAGGGCATGCTCGACTTGAGCGCCGCCATCGCGGCGGCCGGCGGCGACAGGTACTGGACGACGGAAATGTGGCACGGGATCGACGGCTGGTCGACCATATGAAGGGACCAACGGGGGGGCGGCGAGCAAACGCATTGGTGGATGCACAGCCAGCCCGCGCCGCTTTGCCCGCCCCCCTCCCATCACCCCCTGTAATGTCCTTGCTCGCCGCCGACGGCGACGACGCGTTAGTGCGCGCCTGGCTGTCCCGGCCCGGCCTGTCGGCCAGGACCGTGCGCAGCAACGACAAGGAGGCGCACCGTTTCCTGCACTGGTGCCGTAGCCATGGCAAGCACTTGCGCCAGGTGCGCTTCGAGGATCTGGCCGCGTATTCCGCATTCTTGATGGACCCGCAGCCGGCCGGCCTATGGGTGAGCATCACCAGGTGGCCGCGCACCGATGCCCGCTGGCGCCCCTTCGCCGGTCCCCTCTCCGGCAGCTCGCACCGGCAAGCGATCACGATCGTGCGCGGCTTGCTCGCGTGGGCTCTCGCGGCGGGCTACCTCGATCAAAACCCAGCCGCGCTGCTGGGCAGGATGCGGGCCACGCCCGAGCGCATGGTCAAACGGTTCCTGTCGCAGCCGGCAATCTCGATGCTGGCCGAGGCCGCCGAGCGCATGCCCGCCTCGCGCCCGTCCGATGCGCGGCGCCGCGCGCGGGCGCGCTTCCTCGTCAAACTGTACTACCTCACCGGCATCCGCCTGCATGAAGGCGTCGGCGCCGACATGGGCGCGCTCAGCCAGGCCGACGACGGAAGGTGGTGGTTGCGCGTCATGGGCAAGGGGAACAAGACGCGCGACGTGCCAGTCCCTTGCGCCCTGCTGGCCGAATTCCAGCGCTACCGCCTCGCCTTCGGGCTGGCCGCCTTGCCGGCGCCGCGCGAAGCGGTGCCACTGCTGCTGACGACCCGCGGCACGCCGGCACGCGCCAGCGACAACGCCATCTACCGGGCCTTGAAAATGTTATTTGCCGGCGCCGGCGCCATCGCGCACGAACTGGGCAACAACGCCGCCGTCGACCGCTTGCAACAGGCATCGCCACACTGGCTGCGCCACTCCGCATTTACCCACCAGGTGCAAGGCAAGGCGCCCTTGAAAACCGTACAACTGAACGCCGGCCACGGCTCGATCGGCACCACCTCGCGTTACCTCCACGAAGAGGATGAGGTGCGCCACGCCCAGACCCTCGCCGCCGCAGTCATCCAACCGCTGTAGTTGCGCCACCATCCCGCCTACCGTGGACATGCCGGCCAGGCATGCCCACCCCCACTATGTCCCTACCCCTCTGGGGCCAATGTCCATCCCCCGTAGCTGTCCACGAATGCGCGCAGCGGCGCCGCAACATTCTCAATATCCCACGCCGGCCAAGCCCCCAGCCTCTGGGGTCAACAAGTGACGGATCGCCGACAAGCCGAGCGCGACGGCCTGCGTCATGGCCGCCTTGCGCAACGGCGGCGCCGCGCCGGCAAGCCCGGCGTCGCGTGGCTGCGGGCGCGATCCCGGCCGCAGCAAGGAACGGATCATGTCCAGGTTGCCGGCCGCGCCAGCCGGATAGGCGTGCGTTGCCAATTGGACCCGCAGCGCGTCGTCCTGATCGCCTAGCGCGCTGTCCCGCAGCGCCCGGGCAGCTCTAGCCGCCGCGTCATTGGAAACGGCATCCCGCGCAAACAGGTTGCCTGGGGTTGGCTCCACCCGCGCAATTTCCGTCAGCACGCCATCCTCGATGTCGTTGACGACCAGGGCGATGTCGCGCCACGGGATGATTTTGATGAGCGCGCCGTTCTCCCGCACTTCGGCGCGGTCGGCCAGCACCGTTACCGTGCGGCCCGGGCCAGCCTGGTAGCTTTTGAACAGGTGTCTCTGCACGCCCGTCGCGGCGCCAGTCTGGGCGTTTTGCAGCGCGTCCATGCGCTCGATCTGCGCCGCCTTGCCGGCAAAATCGGTCCGCTTGGGATTCAGGATCACCGCCAGCACGTAACGGTAGCAGCGGCCGGCGCTGGCGCCAATCGCTGCCAAACGCTTTTTAGCGACCGTGTACACGTCTTCCAATTTGTGCCCGGCCTGGTGCGCGATGCCGCGCAGCTTGGCAATGCCGCTGTCCTGGATGCCGGTTTCACTGCCCATTTTGCGTAGCGCGTCCGGAAGTTGGATCGGGGTGGGGTTTGGGTTTTGGAGACGTTTTTGTAAAGAAATCTCCTGTTGATCTTTCTTATAACTAAGGTCTACGTATACAGCACCGTCGGACATTTCTGTCTCACGGGCAAATGCCTGTATGGGTCGCTCCTTCGTCGGCAAGTGCGCGAGCTCACAGAAATCGGCAGAGAACGTATAGCGCTTCGAGCAGAACACACCGTATTCCGACCGCCCGGAGCTGGCCGCTTTGACCCAGCCGAGTTTATAAAACGTGCGGAAGGCACGCTGCGTGGTTTTGACGCTGACGCCCGCCTGTATCGCAACAGTGTCTTGGCGGGCGCGAATAGCGGTGGTGCCGTTCCTCGCGCTGGAACGGCTGACCAGTGCTTTCAATACTTTGAGGGTATCTTTGGTCAACGAGCGGAACGTTGGGTGAGTCTCCACCCGTAACAGGGCGGTTTGCACTGCTTTAGGGAGGTGCAAGTATGGTTGAATAACATCATCTAAGGTATTGGCGCGCACAGTCTCTCTCTAGTATGGCCGAGGCCATACAAAGTGGTTGACGGGTTACACAAAGGGGGGATAGAATGAATTTTCTCAGGATTCATCTACCCCCGCCTTAGTGTAAAACGGGTCGTAAAAAACGAAAAACCCGGCCTGCAAGCTGGGTTTTTTTATAGGCTAATTTTTACATAGCTGTCGATTATAAATTTTTTATAATTTGTAAGTCATTGATTTTATTCATTATTTTAAATTTCCTCTGTGTGTGTATTGGCATCGTTCTCTAAGAAAGTGTTGAGCCTGGCCTCAAACGCAGCTAAATCCATAGATGGCCGCTTCAATTGGATTGTGACGGCTCTTGGGGCCACTTTTGTTGCGTAAATGGGGGTGCCACGCTTAGTGATAACTTTCCCTTTTTCCTTGCTTGTTTTGCCTAACTTTTGAACAAGCATTTGTTTGATCCAGCCCTTCAGTGACGCTTGCTTCATCCCCTCACTTAATTTTTCTACGCCTTGTATAACCACGTTTTCATGCTCTGGATTAGTGGTCAATATGTCACTAATTACTTTTGCATGCGTATAATTTAATAGGCGTGGCTTACGTTCAAGCTGTTCGATGATTGCTGATGGCAGCGATAACATGCGTAGGCATCCAGAAATTTTTGGTTGTTTACAACCAAAAAAATGAGCGGCGGACTCTTGGGTTTTTACGTAATTTTGAGCAAATGCACGCGTACACATTTTCGCAAACTCGTAGTCCGATAGTTTCGCATTTGCCACCACAAGAAGCATCGTTTCAATTTCAGCTTCCTGATCGGTTCTGATTTCGATAATTGCTTCAATATCGGTCCAACCCAGCGATCGCGCTGCGCGCGTGCGCCGATGGCCGCTTATTAGCTCAAAACGGTTGCCAACTTGACGAACCTTGATTGGGTCCGCCTGTCCACCGGCAGCCATCGTATGAGCCAATTCATCAATTTCTTCTGGATCGTATTCGATGCGAGGCTGGTAGGGGCTATCATCAATGAAGTCAAGCCGTATTTTTTTCCTCTGGCTAACAAGTGTCCAAGTAGCCGCTTCGACAGGATCGGATACGGTGATCTGTGCCGACGAGGCCCCTGCGGCTTCGACCATTGCTTCGGCAGCCAGCATGTCTTCCAAGCTGGCGTTTGGGCCGGTGGGCGGCTTGTTCAGTACGAGGCCGC
This sequence comes from Oxalobacteraceae bacterium GrIS 1.11, assembly GCA_040544385.1. Lineage (GTDB taxonomy): Bacteria > Pseudomonadota > Gammaproteobacteria > Burkholderiales > Burkholderiaceae_D > Janthinobacterium. The sequence continues at coordinate 18,256 of JBEONR010000030.1, read as the reverse complement.
CCGTATCTGCCCGATGGCCAGAAGATGCCTCCTGAACTTGCTGGGATTTTTTTGCTACGAGGTGAGCGAGAATGTCACTTTCTGAGTTTCTTCTAGCTTGAACCATTAAATAACTCCCATTTTTACCATGAGATCATGCGCAACTTTTCGGAGATCCTCAGCACCGGCGCTGGCTGGCTTGGATAGGCATAATGGTAGCTCGTAGCTGTCCGACGATAACGTTTTTGGGAAGTCCTCGCTTCTGCGAATAATCGAACTAAGCCAGGAATCGTTGTATGTCCGACGTATCATGGCTGTTTGATTCAAGACGCGGGTGCGGTTTAAATCAAAAAAATTGCCAACGATGATGAGTTCAGGGCAGCGATTTGTTTCCTCTTTCATATCGCTAAGTACGGTCGAAAGATACGATACAGCTTTGGTGCTGAATTTTTCGAGACTGATGGGAGCAACAACGAAGTCGCTCGCCAGCAATGCGCTCCTTGTCATACGGTTCTTCGCTGGAGCTGCATCAAAAATGATGACATCATACGAACTCAGGTCCAAGTCCGGATTCTTTCCAGATCGTCCTTCGGTAATCAGTTTAGCGATCATCGAGGCCGAGTTGCGATTTTCCAAAGCTTCAAACGTCATGATGGTATCTAGCCCATCAAGCGAAACGTCGGAGGGAATTAGGTGCGGGCCAAACTCTCCAAAAGGCTTTTTTAATACTTTGTCGAGAGACATTTTCTGAGGCCACTGGGGGAAAAGGCTACCGAAATGATGGTCGACAACTCGCTCGTCTGGGATGTTGTCCTCGGCGGCTTCCTCGTGCGATAGTTCGCTGTCGTAGCCGAACGATAGAGTCAGGTTGCTTTGAAAATCGAGGTCACAAACCAGCGTTTTTAAACCCATGAGCGGTAAGATGCAGGCTAGATTCGATGCGATAGTTGACTTTCCTACACCGCCTTTCGGAACGTAGATTGTGATGACCACAGGTCGCTTTGCCCGTTTTTCCCCTTTTTTCTGAAAACGCCAGTTCGCCAACTCATAGATATTGTCGACAGTATAAATTCGTGTCCTCGGCCCGGTTTCCTGGCGCTGAACAGAAATATTGGATTCATCGGTAGCGCGACGGATCGTATCCCGGGTTGCCCCCATCATTGTTGCGATGGCTTGAGCCTTAAATGTGCGCACCAAAGTAGTCCTTAACGTAGTTTGTTCGTTGAATTTTAAGCATTTTTACCCGCACACACATATTTTGCAAGCTTTTCTTGATGAAACGCCGATAAATCCGCTTATGCGTCTTTTGTGATGAATGCGGCGTTGCATGGAGAGAGTGCGAAATATGTGCTTATGACGAAAAAATGCTCTTTCAGGTTTGATTCTGTGCCGCTCTTTGTTTTTGAAATCGCGTAAGTGGCGGTGGCTGGAAGGACGAGGGTATCTTCGGGACGTAGTTGCGTATTTCAGTGAACGGCATCCCCGTCAGTTCATGGACGTGGATCATCATGGCCGGACCCACAGCCTTGCCGCCATGGCGGATCTTGCTGATGACCGGCGGCGCAAGTTCCAGTATGCGAGCCAGCGCGGCGTCGTTTTTTACCTTCAACAACATAATGATGTGGTTGAGGAAATGATTATTCCAGATGACTTGCTCTGGGCTGATTTCGGGCGGTTTCATGGTTCAGGTTCTCTATGTTGATAAATTTGCCAAATATTTCCCCTGAGCCACGGTAGGGCATGGCGCGCAAACGATTTGTTCAGGCGGACCAGTCCACAAGGCGTTATTGCACCTTGACGGCCGTAATGCATTGGGGGTGATTTATTGCAATCAACTTAATGTTACAATACTATGGGGAAATAATCAATGCTTTTAAAAAATATATTGTATTTCGGCGGGAAGGAGCCATCGCCCCTTTGAATTTAGCGGGTGGCCGAGTTGCCAGACATGCGGAAATTATTAAAAATCAACATATTTTTATTTTAAACAACAATGCTAATTTTCAATTGCTAAAATCTTTGCCATCTGGCAAAGTTGATGTATGGATACATGAATTTCCTATGGGTAATATTGTACAGCAAAAAACAGATGACGAAGGCAATTAGATGATTTTGGTAGGAGATGATGCGATGGACCAGGTGCGGGCCCTGGAAAAAGGACTGTTGAATAAAATGTATGATATGGCGTCAACGACGACCCGGAAGTATGTAATTAGTATTTTGTTCTCCCTGGCGACGAGCGATTGCATGGCCATGAGCCAGTGTAACGCGCCGCCGAAGCGGCGGCATAGACCGCGACCGCAAAAACCGCGGTCGCATAAGGTGGCGGCGCCAGTGTTGTCTCTAGTTGCGTCTAAGAAGAAGCTTGGCCGGTAAGAGCGCGGCCGGCTTCTTCTCGGTCATCTCGGATGACACCAACATTTGATGCTTGCCCTTGTCCGTTGATTCGCGATAGGCGGTGATTATCTTCATCTCGTCGGGATAGGCATAGATTAATTCCGGTTCTGGCAATGGCGGCGGTGACGGGGGGGGCGCCACCACCGCCGCCGTTTCGGCCCCGATGCCAAACTTTAAATATTCCGGCGTCACGCTCAGGTAAATCGCGGTGTTGAGCAGATTTTGTCCTCGTGGCTCGCCTTCCCCCCCACACCATTTTTGCACAGCCTGCGGGGTCACTTTCAGGAAGCGTGCCAGTTCAGATTTATTTCCCCCGTTCGTCCGCTTCAGGGCATCGAGTAATCGTAGTGCGAATGTATTCATGGGGCTCAGATTACAACCATCCGTTGAAATTTGCACTGTAATTTTATGTTGTAATATTTCGTGATGTGTTGTAACATTTTATTGTAATCATTGATCTGGTAAAACATGGAAACAGGTATTCAAAAAGCAATCCGCCTTGCTGGAAATCAGACAAATTTGGCTCTGGCGGTGGGGCTGAGCCCTCAAGCCATTCATAAGTGGGTCCAAGCCGGCAAGCCATCGGCTAACGGGTGCCTTGACATCGAGAAAGCATTCCCGGGACAAGTCACGCGCGCCGAGCTCAATCCGGCGCTGTTCGGCGAACTCGTCAATTAGCGCCGCCTGGCGGCAAGCACGCTCTTCAATTCATACCCAAGCACAGGAACACCATGAGCAATTCGCAGGACCAAGACGGAGGCGACTGCCTCCCGGCCGACTTTGATTTTTCGCGCGCCAATCTGTTCGAGGCGCACCTAGTATCGCCGGAAATACGTGCAAGGTCACTCAAAAATACCGCGATTATTTTGCGCGCAATGCGCGCCGAGACAGCGAAAGTTGTGGCAGAAAAAATGGGCATCCACGATTCCGCGCTCTCGCGCTGGCAGGGCAGCGGCAACGGTTACAGCGCATTGATGTTTTGCTGCATGGCCCTGGCCGGGATGGGCTTGAAAGTGGTGCCGGTCGAGGCGCGCGTGTTCATCGAACCCGATGAACTGAAGTGAGCAGGACGGGATGCGAGCGACTGAGGGTCAATCATGCAAAAAATGACTGTGCTACGCCCGGTCGGCACGGGCAGGGTGAGCGTGCGCCCGGTGCAAGACATGATCGTCGAGGTGCTGACCTGGCATCCGGAGGGAATGATGCTGGTGCCGCTACATGCCGAGGTTGATGCCGAGCTGGTGAGGCAGCGCATCTGGCTGGCCGGTTGCAGCTATGAGCAAGTGCGCTATTGCCTGACGATACTTCGGAAAGAGAACGTGATACTCAAAACGGTGGTTCCCCGGCGCGCCGGTCATTTCAAATATAGCTGCAAACGGGGAGCCGCCATGTGCCGGGAGCGGCGCAAGCTGACGCCGGCCAAGCCGGACAAGCCCTTGTCGGTGATGGAATTTTGCCTGCACACCTTGTTGCAATCCCCCACGACATGGGATTACGCGCTGGAGTATCCGGAATCGCAGGCGCCGGCTATCGGCGCCGATATGACCGAGTAGCACCTTCGTCCGCTTGGGAATGCCCAAGCCGTGCGGCCCGACGACACCGGGCCAGTTCCACACCCTAAAAAAACAGCACAGCCAACTGATGCTTGGCCGCTGCATACCCAAAAAGATTGAGATCGATGAAGCAAACCACCGAAATGAAACGCACGGCTTTGGCGCGCACAGCGTTTATTCGCAAGCCGCCCCAGGTGCCGGCGACGCGTGCCGACGGCAAGGCGGCCAGCCGCTCCGGTAGAACAGCGCGCGTCGACCATCGCAAAAAAGAGCGAAACATTTTCCGCAGCCGCGCCTATCTCGCCCTGGTGCGATGCGTGCCATGCGTCTGTTGCGGCATGCCCGGCATCACCCAGGCCGCCCACTCGAACCAGTTGAAATTCGGAAAAGGGCGAGGGCTGAAGGCATCCGACGCGTCGGCCATGGCCCTGTGCGGGACCAGCCACGGGCGCGCCGGTTGCCACGCCACCCACGACCATGGCGGCAAACTGAGCAAAGCGGAGTGGAAGGCGTTCGAGAACCAGAACATCGTGGCCACGGTCGTCGCATTGCTCCAGCTTGGCCACCTAGTCGGCGATATCCATGACATCACGGCCCCGACTCCCCCGGCCGGCTTCTTTGACTTCGAGTTGAAGGCGGCGTTCCTGGTGGGCATGCTGGAGCGCGACGAGCTACAGATCGCCGGCGTGGCGGTGAAACCATGATGTATGACCTTGCCCGCGCCCAGCGCTGCCATCTGGCCATCAGGATCGGGAAGGCGCCGACCGGCTTCACGTCGCCGATGCGCAAGTGCATGTCCACTTGCAAGCGGCGGCGCTCGATTAGGCAATTCGTCGGCAACAGCAATGTGTGCATCCGGTGCGTGCGGAGAGCGTCCTGAGCCGCCGTTTCGGGCGCAATCAAAAGCGCCGGCTGCGGGAACAGCTTGGCGACGCGCTCCATGCCGTCGATCAGGAAAAAGTCTTGTCGGCGGCGATGGGCGGCCGAATGAGCCGCCTGCAGCGCGGGATGGCTGACGCGGAGAGTTTCGCACGCGACATCGCGCGCATGGTCGGGCCCTATGCGATGGCGGCCGGCGCGCCGGCGCGTCTCGATTTCAGGGTGGGTGGCGATTTCCCCCTGATGTCGCCAAGACGGTTTTTGTCCGCCGTTGCCCCCGTCAATGTCGCCCCGCTGGGCCTAGTGCGCGCCGAAACGATGCGCCTGTTGCGCATCGAGGCGGTTCGGCGGGGCATGACCCGGGCCATGCACTGCACCGTTCGTCTGGCCAATAGCAGCTATTGCTACGCGATCAGCGATGGCGCCCTGGAAAACATGGGCGATCACCTGGTCGGAATGTTGGCGCAGCACATCGCGGCCGGCCTGGTCCGCGAACTCGTGAAGGGCAGGGCGGCTCGATGAGTCCAGCGCCTGCTCGTCCTCCTATGGTCTGTGCGAGTGATGTCTTTCCTCATAACAAAAAAATGCAGTAGCGGACGGGCGCGCATCAGCCCGGTAACGAAGGAGAAATACATGTTTGACAATAATATCAATAGCGTCGCGGATGTGCTGGTGACGCATTGGAGGCGCGCGGCCGGCGTGGTGGCCGCCCTGGTCGTTGTGCTGGTCTTGAAATCGCTGTGGCCGTTCCACTCGGTGCCGACTGGCTATCGGGGTGTCGTGACCACCTTCGGAAGAATCACGGGGATTGAAGATCAAGGGTTGGTCTTTATCGCGCCATGGGAAAAACTGCATGTGTTCAATATCCGCGCCGAGCATGCCGATATCGAAGGCGCCGAAGGCAGCACCGCCGACACCCAGCCGGTCAAGGTGAGCATGACGGTGCGCTACTCGATCAGCCCCGACCGGGTGCCGGATGTGTTCGAGAAATACTCGCGCGACGGCAACATGCTGTCTTATGTGCAGACGGCCACGCAAGAAGTCTTCAAGGCCGTCACCGCGCGCTACGGCGCCTCGGACTTGATCGAGCATCGGGCGCTGGTGTCGGGCGAGATCGCCGCGGCCTTGCGCATGAAGCTGTCCCTGTATGGCGCCCAAGTCATCAGCATCGATATGCGCAGCTTTTCCTTTTCGTCGTCGTACATGAGCGCGATCAATGAAAAGGTCACGCAAGAGCAATTGCGCCTGGGCGCCGAGAACAAGCTCAAGACGGTCGAAGCGGAGCAAAAGCAAAAGGTGGCCATTGCCGAGGCCGAGGCGTCGGCGTTGAAAGCAACGGCGGACGGCAAGGCTTATTCGGCGCTCAAGATTGCGACGGCCGAGGCCGACAGCTTGAAAGTGCAGTCTCAGGCGCTGGCGCAGAGCAAGGACGTGCTGGAGCTGCGGCGCATCGAGGTCGAACAGACCAAGGCGAACCGATGGGATGGCGCATTGCCCACGTCGCTGTACGGATCGGCGCCTATCCCTTTCTTCAACACGGCCAAATGACAGACGCCGCCCCATCAACCAGGCGGACCAATAGGGCGCGCCTGCGTCGCGGGGCGGCGCGAAAGGGGAGGCGGCATGACGTGCAATGTTTTCCAGGTGGGTAAAATCTGGCATTACCGCTTCGAGATCCGGGGCGTGCGGATACAAAGGACCACGCGCGAGGTGTCCAAGCGCCGCGCCGAACCGATCGCCCGCAAAGCCTATGCCGACGCGCTCACCCTGGCCCACGGCGGCCAACTGGTGCCCACCCTGGCCGAGTTGATCGCGCAATGGCTGGTGATCCGCGCGCCGACCGCCAGCGCGGCGCATGTGCGCAGCGTCGATATCTTCGCGCGCCACTATCTCTACGGCATGGGCGATCTACCTATCAATGCCATCACGACCATGCTGGTCGAGGTGGCGCGCAATGAGCACTTGCTGACGCACAAGCCGGCATCGGCCAATCACTGGCTGTCGCTGCTAAAACTCGTCACGAACTGGGCCGTGAAGCGGGACATTCTCCCGGCGCTGCCGTGGCGCGTGTCGATGCTCAAGGTGCAACAGCGTCCGCGCGTCACCCTGCCTTTGAGGCTGGCGAAAGACTGGTTCGCCGCGATCGATGCCAAGGCCGGCAAGCGGATCGGCGTCGGCACGGCGATCCGGCTCATGTATGGCATGGGCTTGCGCGCATCGGAAGCTGCCGGCGCCCGCTGGGAATGGATCGACTGGGAGAGGCGGACCTACACGCCTGGCGTCACGAAGGGCAGGGAGGCCGAGCCGGTCACGATGGCGGCCTGGCTGATCGACCACTTGACGCCGCTGCGCCAATTCGATGGGTTGATCGCGCCCAGGCAATGCGGCAAGCAGTTGCCGGCAGGGTATGCGCGCCTGGTCATGCAGCATGCCAATTCGGTGTGCGCCACGGCCGGCGTCACGCCCCATCGGTTGCGCGGAACCTACGCGACGCTCCTGTCCGAAGCCGGCGTGCCGATCCAGACCATCCAGGCGCTGATGCGCCACAAGCACCCGATGACGACGATGGGCTATCTCGAACGCAACTTCGCGGTTGCGGAAAGAGCGCAAAACGGTATCGGCTTGAAGGCAAACATCGGCAGGCGAGAAATCGGCGAACGCCCCCCCGCAAAGCCGCATCGGCGCTCATTTCGCTGATTTTACTGAGTCAACAGTCTGAATTTGTACATGCCTGTTGTCGTTTGGGTAATTTCGGCCGTGCGCACCCCGAAAAACAGCCCGAAATGTGCGTCGGAGCGCACCCCGAAAGAGGGTGCTTCCGGCGCCAATTTCTCCTATGAGAACAGCGAATTTTTTGAGGCTGAAAGTAGCCTGAAATCGGCAGCCTCGAAACGGTGCGCAAAACGAGGTGCGCAGTATGGTGCGCAAAACCCTTTCCGTTATAACCCCGCCAACAGTCAGAAATACAACAAAAGCGCCAAAAACACACCGCCGCAGTCGCCGGCCGCCTCAACTTCACCCCCACCCCAGAAAGCAACAATGCAAACACCGCAACCACACACCCACCAGAAACCCACCGCCACATGATCCCCTACCACGGCCTACCCATCACCCCGGCAACCGCCGCTATCCGCGCGGTCACTGCCGGCCACGCCTTCGTCTCGTTCCGCCATCCCGGCCAACTCACCATCGCCCTGGAGGTCGCGCAGTCGTTCGCCGTCGACAACGGCGCCTTCTCCGCCTGGCGCAGCGGCACGCCCATCACCGATTGGTCCCTGTTCTACGAATGGGTCGCCGAGTTGCACCGCTACCCCAATTTCGATTTCGCCGTCATCCCGGATGTCATCGATGGCGACGAGGCCGCGAACGATGCACTACTTGCGGAATGGCCTTGGCGCCTCGTCGCGCCGCACATCGGCGCGCCCGTGTGGCATCTGCACGAATCGCTGGCGCGCCTCGATCGGCTGGCCACCCAATGGCCGCGCATCTGCCTGGGCAGCTCGGGCGAGTTCGCCCAGATCGGCACGCCGGCATGGTGGACACGCATGGCGCAAGCCATGGATGTGGTGTGCGATCGCTCGGGTCGGCCCGTTTGCAAGCTGCATGGCCTGCGCATGCTCGACCCTGCGGTCTTCTCCCGCTTCCCCCTCGCTTCGGCCGATAGCACCAACATCGGCCAGAACGTCGGCATTGACTCGGCCTGGCGCGGCACGTACACACCGCCGACCAAGGAAGCCAGGGCAGCGGTGATGCGCGAGCGAATCGAATCGCACCAGGCGCTGACGTTTTGGGATCGGAAGGCCGCGCCGATCCAAGCCCCACTATTCATGGCGGCGGCATGATGGCGTTCGGAACACTCACCGGCGCAATCCTCGATTACTGGACCGGCCGCGCCGATCCATCCTCCGTCCTCTACCTGCGCAAGCGCCAAGTCTGCGCCAGGCGCGCACGCAAGCTGCGCAAACGCGGGGTGGATTGCTGCTACTGCGGGCGAACCAGCACGGGCAAGGCCAAGTTCGGGTACTGGGTCCATAGTGGTGGCCAGCAAACAGCCCGCGCCGCTCAACCGTTCCCAAACTTAAATTCTCACATGTGAGAAATGGCGAATGCAGGCTGTCCACGCGAACCAGCACGTTCGTGCGCTGGGCCTGCGATGGCGGCCGGCGAACAGCGCGCGCCGGCGCCGGCCAATCGTCCCTGGATTCTCATATGGAACATCAGACCGACGTGACACGTACATGTTGCGGATCAGGGGAGCCTGTGCTGCGATGAGTGAGCGAATTGAATCGCGCACTATTTTGATTACGCAGTCATCAAAACTGGGTGATATAATAAAAAAAGAGCCACGGACAGCGCTAACTGTACGTGGCTCCGAGTATTAGCTGAACATCATCAATAGAGCAAGAACAACTGCTTTCTCGATGCTGAAGCTAAACTCAAACTGCTTGCCAAGCTTAATTGTTAGTTTCATATCATGGTCGCTCCTTTCAGGAGTGAGCTTCCGAGACAAAACGGCACCCGTCAACTTCTCAGGGAAAACGGGTGCCGCACTTGGCCTCGACACCCCCGCCCGTATTCTATCCGCCTTTTTTCCCAAAGACCACTCACGCGGAAAAATAGAGCGGTCGTTCGCGTCTTCATTTTTCACCGTTCAATGTGCGGATCGGCCAGTCGCGCGCCACGCCAAATAGAGGCGCCCACGCCGCCATCATGCGGCCGATGGCGGCGGCGCTGACCAGCAGGCGACGGCCTGCGTAAACTGCTTGCCCCATGCGATTTCGTATCGTATCTTGTTAATCGTAACGTATCATAATGTGCGAATCAATCCCTTGAAATGGAGAAGTGATGCCCCGTGCCCCAACTATTACCTTCGATGACGTGTGCGCCATCGCCGACCGGCTTCAGGCGGCCGGCGCTCGGCCCAACCCGCGCCTGATCCTCGAACATCACGGCAGCGGAAGCCTTGGGACCATCCATCCGCTGTTCAAGCGGTGGGAAGCGGAAGCGCGCCACGAGTCCAAGGTCGGCGCCGGACTGGCGTTGTCGCCGGCATTGCAGCGCGCCATTCTTGAGTTCATGGGCCAAGAGATAGCCCATGCGCGGGCCGACCTGGAAACCGGGCTGGCCGACAGCGAGCAGCGTGCCGCCGATCTTGCGCGGGAGAACGCACGTCAGGCGGCCGACATCGAGGATAAGGCGGAACTGCTCGCAGCACTGCAAGCGGAGGCAGCCGCGCAGCAAGGCAAGCTCGATCAGATCGAGGCCGATCTGGCCGGCGCGCGCGACGACACCATGCGCGAGCGCGCGGCGGCCGAGACGGCCCGCACCGAACTGGCCAAGGAGCGCCTGCGCCTGGAGGTAATGCCGCGCCTGGAGTCCGAGCTGGCGGCCGTGCGCGCCGAATTCGATGCAGAGCGCCGCGCGCGCATCACCGCCGAACAGGCAGCGGCCGTGCTGGCCGCGCAAAAAGATAGTTATGCCGAGCGGCTGGTCGAGGAAAAGGAGCGCACGGAGCAGGCGGCGGCGCTGTTGTCGCAAGAGATGGAAAACGGTCGCCGCCGCACCGTGGAACTGACCAGCGCCCGCGTCGCCGTCGAAGCCGGTAATGCCCGGCTTGAGGCGGCATCGCGCGAACTGGACGGCGCCAAGGAAGCCGCTCAAGCCGCCCGGGCCGAGGCGCGTAAGGCGATTGAGCAGTCGGCCGAACTGCGGGGCGTGCTGGGGACGGGGAGGCCGTAGCTGTAGCGGCTCGCGTTTGAAAGTGGCCGTGCTCGCATTCGACGCCGATTTGGGCTCACGATAACTGCAAATGATCGGCCACTCGTGCTCACGCTATCTGCAAATGAACTTGCAATCGATGGCGCCGACTCGCATTCCATGGTCGCCGGCTCACGCTAACTGCAAATGAAATTCTTGAGTAAGCTGACAGACAGTTATCGACCCCTATGCGGACGGTCGATGTTGTGTTGGGTTGCTGAGCTTGTGGGCTTCAGATAGGCGTTTTGGGAATCCGATATGGAAGAGCCAGTCGAATGTGTAGATGACGATTGGTGTTATGGCGAAGCGTAGTCAGTGGAGGCGAAAGCGTTCAACAATGCCAGACCCTGCGGCCACATTCTCAGGTTGCTGTCGGAGCCGATGTGCCCTAATCCGTCGAGTATGCTCAATTGGCTGCCCCACGCATGAGCGAACGCGGTGGCGCGCTCGATGGAAACATACGGGTCGCCCCGGCTCACGACGATTTGGGACGGAAACGGCAAACGCCCGAGTGGCACTGGGGTAAAGCCTTCGGTACCCGATGGATAACTATCGGCCTCGGTATCGCTGGGCGCCACCAGGAATGCAGAGCCTGTCGGAAATTTTGTGTGAAAGAAGTCATACGATAAAATTTATCCCTGGAAAGGATACGTATGACAACCATCGACAAAGCCATGCTGGACAAACTGCTTGAGGGCGTTGACCCGAGCAATCCGCAATCCATGTTCACCGACGCGGGATTGTTCGGGCAACTGAAAAAAGCGCTTGCAGAAAGAATGCTCCAGGCCGAGCTCTCGCACCACCTTGAGCAGCAGCGCAGCGGGCCTGAGCCCAGCCGCAACCATCGCAACGGTAGCAGCAAGAAGTCGGTGCTGGCCGCCGAAACCAGGCTCACGCTCGACATCCCGCGCGACCGCGACGGCAGCTTCGAGCCGCAGCTCGTGGCCAAGCACCAGCGGCGCCTGCCGGGCTTTGACGACAAGGTGATCTCGCTGTACGCGCGTGGCTTGCCGGTGCGCGAGATCCAGGGACACCTGACTGAGCTGTACGGCCTGGATGTGTCGCCGGACCTCATTTCGACCATCACCGGCGAGGTCATGGACGAGGTGATGGAATGGCAGAATCGTCCGCTGGAACAGATGTATCCGCTGGTCTTCTTCGATGCCTTGCGGGTCAAAATTCGCGATGAGGGCACCGTCAAGAACAAGGCGGTGTACCTGGCGCTGGGCGTGCGGGTCGACGGCACCAAGGAGATCCTGGGCATCTGGATCGAACAGACCGAGGGCGCCAAGTTCTGGCTGCGCGTCATGACGGAACTGAAGAACCGCGGCGTGGAAGATGTTCTGATAGCGGTGGTCGACGGCTTGAAAGGCTTTCCGCAGGCCATCAACGCCGTCTTCCCGCAGGCGCAGGTCCAGACTTGCATCGTGCATCTGATACGCAACAGCCTCGATTTCGTCGGCTGGAAAGAGCGCAAGCTGGTCGCCGCCGAACTCAAGAACATCTACCGCGCCACGACCGAGGCCGAAGCGGCGCAGGCGCTGGAGTCGTTTGCCGTGGGTCCCTGGGGGATCAAATACCCGACGATCACGGCGATCTGGCGGCGCCAGTGGCAGGAGGTCATCCCCTTCTTCGCCTATCCGCAGGAGGTACGCCGCATCATGTACACGACCAATGCTATAGAAAGCTTGAATATGCAAATCCGCAAAGTGATCAAAAATCGCGGCCATTTCCCGAACGATGAAGCCGCGACAAAATTGATCTGGCTGGCCTTGCGTAATATCGCAAAAAACTGGAAAATGCCTGCTGTCACCTGGCGTGCCGCGAAAAACCAATTCGCGATTCTATTCGCCGAGCGCTTCACCGCTTACCTGTGACGAGGCATTGAAATTAGCTAAATGACTTCGGACACACAAAAATACTGACACTCCCTGGTAATCCCTCGCGGGTACTGACCAGCTTCAATAGCCAGCCCCTGCCGATTATTCCTTGTTTTTATCAAGGTGATGACCAAGGCCATTAAACAGCAAGTACGGGCCTAACGAAATAGCTAACCAAAACCACTGATGGCTATAAGCTACCCAAGCCCAGCATCCCCAAGCCCAAAGAACAACAAAAATCTTAAGTCCTTTGTACATGGAGCAGCTCCCTCAAGGAATAACAATCGACGCTACAGGTAATATTGATATTTATTTCTGTTTTCGCTTAGCTGGCTTATTACCTACCCAATCAGGGTGAGGAACGTACTTGCGCACTTGCTCATCCAACTCTTGGCTGTGGTGCATATCCAGGCACTTGAGCAGATTAAATTTGGCACCAGCGTAACCTTCCACCGGGGTAGTGTAGTCCCGGCGTAGGTATTTCTTTACTAGCTGATCTGTGGCCGGGTTGCCTTTATCATCATCGTAGTCCGTCCATTCCAGAAATACGCTCTTAGTTATGTCGGCATCCTCGCCTGCTGGCGACCCTTTATAGGCCGCCGATATACAACTAGCCAGCGCTCTATCTTTGTAGTTTTGAGCATTGGTACGGCTTATCGCCGTGATGGTAGATTCTCCTGCAACGGCTGGCAACGACAGGCCCAGCAAGAGCGCTACGCATCCGTGCGTTATTCTCATCGGAGCGCCCAGAAGTTTGCTTTGTTTGTGCGGTATGTTGCACCCGGCTCGTTGAAGTAGCAGTGGTCATAACAGCTTGCTCCGTTGAAGAGTGTCGCATGACCATTGGCATCGCTCCACCCTTGAACCTCGAAGAGAATAATTCCCTTCTTTCCAGCAAGTGCGCCTCCACCGGAAGGCGGATATGCGACGATTTCTGGTGCGCCCCATCGGAGTTTCAGGAAGGCGATTACATCTTTCACTTTGAAGAAATAGTTTTGATGGTCTGCGCCTTTTTTGGTTTTGCTAGGCATAGCAGGAATAATCAGGCCGGACTGATTCAGGATGTAGCTCATGCGAACGGCACAAGTATTTTTCCACGGGTTTTTTTTATCATGGATGTTTGCAGCGATTGCGCCGCCCACCACTTGCGCAACCTTTTCACCTGGGTTAACTGGGCTGTAAATTCTTTGTGATGCAGCCCATGCCGTTGCGAATGCTGGTGTAGTCAAGTTAATATCCTTTAGGTCACGCGCACTTGTTGGTAGCAAGATCCCAACCGCCAACGGTTGAACCACCCATGCCACCGGCAATTTTTTGTTGCGAGTATTTCCACTTCACTTTCGAAAACCGAAGACCTACGGCATCTTGCAGAATGTGCCCTTCGTGAACAGCTTGGTCCATGCTGGCAATCACGACGTTCTCTAACTCGACCTCGTAGTACTTTACCGGATTGCCCTGACTGTCTGCCCGCATGAATTCCAGTTTAGCCTTAGGAATCGTTTTACCCATTGAACAATGCTGCATAAGAATTGGCGAGGCCATGTCCGCAAGCTTAGTAAGGGAAAGGGTGCGATGCTCGCAGCGTTCAGCCGTATGGCCACCGCCAGTTGATGCGGTAGCACTCATTGGCTGGAACACTCCCCAACTGGCCGAAGAAAGTTCGATCCATCCTTGATGAGCCGAATCAGTTGATTCGCCCTTAATACCGTCGATTTGCAGGTATGTATCTAGTGCCATGTTTAACTCTCAAATATTTATGAAAATGCAATTATAGCTCAGCAAGACTACCTGCTGAAGTCCGGCCCGTCGTTACCCTTCGTTGGGCCTGGCCGTGCCTGCCTCTCTTGAGCGATCCTCTCCAGCTCGGCCTTGCGCCTGGCTTCTAGCTGGGCGCGTTCCGCTGCCTGGCGGGCCAGCTCGGCCTGGCGCTCCTGTTCCTGCTTGGCCGCCCGCTCTGCCATGAACCGGGCGCGGAAGTCGGCCGCGCCGCTGGCCAGCTCGTTCCTTGCCTGGTGCTTGGCTTGCTCCAGGGCGGCCGCCTGCTGCCTGGTGCGCTCGACCCTGGCCGCGCCCAAGTCGCCGGACAGGTCGATCAGGCCCGATACGGCGCGCTGCGCCCGCTCGCGCTCGCCCTCGGCGGCGCGGCTGGCCAACAGCGCGCCGACGTCCTGCCCAGCCAGCGCACGCACGCCGACGCCGCCCAGGTGCTTTTCCGGGGCGCGCTCTATGCCCTGGTCCTTCAGGCTTCGGTGATCGACGCGGGCATCATGGCCATGACGCTCTAGGTGCGCGTTCTGTAACTCGGCCCAACGCTCGCGGGTCGCCACCAGTTCATCCTTCAGCGCGGCGGCCGTCTTGCCCCCGCTCGCCTTTTGCGCGCCGCCCCGCTCCGGGTTCTTGCTGTTGTAGCGCTTGAAATACTGCTCGGGGTCGCGCTCGATGCCGTCCCGCTTCCGCTCGCTGTACATGATGTGCGCGTGCGGCTGCTCGCCCTTCTCCAGCGCCGCTTTGGGGATGTGGATCGCCCACTGATAGGCGTGCTTGTCGCCGATCTCTTGCTGGACGAATGCCTCGACCAACTCGCGCCGCTGGTCGGGCGTCAGTTCACGCGGCAAGGCCACCTCGATTTCCCGGTAGGTCGATCCGTTCGCCCGCTCGTGTTCGTCGGCGGCCAGCCAAAAATTAGCAGGGTTCTGCTCGGCCCACTTCGGCATGTTGCCGGTGGCCTTCGCCTCCAGGTCTTCGTAGCGCGCCTTCTCGCTGTACTTGCCCTCGCGGGCAATGTAGGCGGCGTGCGGTCCCGCTTTGCCCTTCGCGCCGATCTTCGCCGTCAGGTGATAGGAGGCCATGCTCTTAACTTGCCTTTGCTGTTGCTGGTGATTTTGATGTTGCCGTGGCCCTGGCTTCGGCCCCCAGCAGGGCGCACCGTTTCTCCGAAAGAGAAACGTATAAGTGCGCCTTCCTTAAACTGCCAAGGAAGGATACCACGCCGCGAACGCCTCGGCCTTCTGCTAGAATAACGTTGTCTTAAACTAAACCAAGAAAATCAACACCATGGAAAACGATAGCTGGCTAAAAGATAGAGTGGCATTCATCAAGGGCTTGAAGTCACCCACGGAACAACAGGAATTATTGGCGTTACTGGCTGAGAAAAAAGACCGAACGGCACTCGACAACAAGAAGCTAACTGCCCTTGTACGTGCCGAAAAAGCCATCGTCAGGGCCAACAAGGCAAGGCTCGAAGTATCCAACATGCTCAACGCGGAAAAGAAAGCAGAGAAGGAGAGCGAGCGCAAGGCTCGTAATCATCGCCTGATACTCCAGGGGGTGCTGTTCGATCTGGCCGGACTGGAAATTCGTAGCCGGGGCGAACTGCTCGGCCTGTTGCTGTCCGCCGCCACCACCGAAGACCCCCAGCGCTGGGCCAGTTGGAAAGCCAAGGGTGACGCATTGCTTGCCGAAAAAGAAGCTACGCAAGAAAAGTAGGCTAACTGGACGCCCTGCCGCGCGCCCGTCGGCGCTTGCCTCCGGTCAAATTTGCTTCGCAAATCGCTGCGCGCCCCGCTATCGCGGGGTTGATCCGGCGGGTTACTTCTGAAAGGCGTAGAAACAAAAACCTGAAAACCGACCCCCCGCCTAACCGCCAGCCCCCGTCCCCCACCCCTTCCCGTTGCAAGCGGCCTGTAGACGTCGCAAGCCGGTGGGGGCGATTTGAGTCCGAGGACTGAAGCCGAAGGCGAGGGAGCGAGGATGGCCCGTTAGGGCCACCCCCACGCCACCCGACCCGCCTCCAGCGGGTTCGGCCACAGACGGTCGAGTTGTCGGCCGTTGAGTTCTTCCTTGTGCGCGAAGCGCAGTCTAAAAATGCTGTACGTAAGATCATAGATAAGCACGACATTTTAGGGTCAATGAAATCAAGGACTTACAAGGGGGGGGTAGCTCACCAGCTATGACCTAGGGGTAGCTCACCAGCTATGACCTAGGTTTGAGTGAAAATCGTCCATGCTTGAACAAAAATAGAGTATGATTATTACTCACCCATGAATGAATTTTGATCAAAAATGACCTCGCCTAGTTCAAAAAATCCAGTCCTTGGGGCTGATCCGACCAAGAGCAAAAACACCTTCGTCATGACTGAGCGTGCGGCTCATGAGGCATGGTCGAAACTCTGTATCCGTGCGCCGCGCTCCGCTGCGCTGCTGCATATCCTGTGCGCCAAGATGGGGACGCAAAACGCGCTAGTGGCATCGCATGCCGTCTTGGCTGAGTTGTGCGAGTGCAGCGTATCGACGCTCAAACGCTCAATCGCAGACCTTAGAAGCCATCAGTGGATCGACATCAAGCATATCGGGCCAACAGGGACGGTATGTGCGTACATCGTCAACGATGGGGTTGTATGGGGACAAGCGAGGGACCAACTGCACCTCAGCACCTTCCGAGCACAAATTCTTGTCAGCGCCAATGAACAGACGCCAGAGACGATGGAGCCAGTCAAGTTACGGCGCATACCTACGCTCTACCCCGGCGAAATGCAGCTACCAAGCGGCCCCGGTGAGGAGCCGCCAAGCCAGCCGAGCATTCCAGGTATGGAGCCAGACCTCCCGGCCCTCAGCGGTGATGCTGCCGACCGGGATGAGATGGAGACGAAGTAGGGGAGGACAGGGGAAACGGAAAAAATCGTACGCTAAGGCCGGACGACACTGCGGAACAGAGGGAACGACGCCCTTGATCGTTGCGAAAACCTGTTGCTGTTGCCAATGCTAGCGCAACAGCTTTGCGCAACAATCCACGCGCTGGTGAGCGGCCAAAACCGCTGTTCGTGCACAAACGATCCTTTGCGCAACGTCCTTAACGTACGATTTTTTCCGTTTCCCCTGTTCTCCCCAAGTATGGCCAACAACGCTTGCCAGGGTGACGCCATGGACTACAGCTATGAGATCACCCCGCGCCCGGTCGAACTAGGCGGCGGCTGGCGGTTGCGCCTCCTGGAGGACGGCGTAGAGGTGGGCGGCGGCGTGTTTCCGCCAGTCGAAGGGATCGAGGGCGCCAAGGAAGCGCTGCAAGCGGCCTTCGATGACGCCGAGAGCGAGGCTTACGCCTGGCTCGACTCCAGGGATGAGTCATGACGGACGACTACGACAAGCTCGCCGTGATGTTCTCCGTCATGGAGGACCAGCAAGCGGCCGTCAATTCCGCGATCGCGGGCCTGGCCCAAGAGCGCAAAGCGATGGCGGCGGCCATCGATGCAATCAAAAGCACCTCTGGAACGCTCCAGAAGGCCACAGGAGACGCCGCAGCGCGTGCGGTGGTGGAATCCATCGGCCAAGCGCCTAAAACGGCTGTAGCGGCCTTAAATCAAGCCGTGGGTGCGCTCGATGAGGCGGCTGGCCAGGTGCGCAGCGCTGGCGCCTGGTTGACGTTCAAGGCCGCGGCGTCCGTCGCCGGCGCCGGCCTGGTGATGGTGCTGGCCATGTACGTGTTGGGCCGCTTCATGTTGCCCAGCGAAGCCGAGGTGCAGCGCCTGCGCGCCGAAAAAGCCGAACTGGAGACAGCCATAGCAGATTTGACGAAGCGCGGCGGCAAGATCAAGTTCAACACATGCGACGGCCGCCTCTGCATCCAGGCCAACAGCAACCAGGGCAAGGACGCCAATGGCAACCCGACGCCAATAGGTGGATGGCGCACCACCGATGGCCGGGATGTAGCCCTGGTAATCGAGCCTGTCGGAAATTTTGTGTGAAAGAAGTCATACGATAAAATTTATCCCTGGAAAGGATACGTATGACAACCATCGACAAAGCCATGCTGGAC
>JBEONR010000029.1:0-76038 GCA_040544385.1 Oxalobacteraceae bacterium GrIS 1.11 | reverse complement strand
AAACTACATCATGCCAGTAATGGGCGCCCACGCCTCCCCAATTTGCCGGTTCCGGCGATTAAATCCCCAAGCGCGACGAGTTTTGCAAGAGGCTCGTAAGGCAAAGCTAGCTGTCGCCACGAGCGGAAGATGACATGGCCCCCTATGTCAGGATAGATGTCGTGTCATTTAATTCGTAATTAATCGTACTGGCTGGACGCTTACACAATTACCGCCACCAAGAACACATTGAAAGCCACCTTCGGTTGGCGTTTTTGTTTGTGGGAGGACCAACCATGAACCTTAGCCCATCAACGGGCCGCTATGGATCAAGCTTAATACTGACTCGCCGTCGGCCGTACAATAATCTCGCTGACATCCACATCCGCCGGCTGGTCAACTGCGAAGCGGATCGCGCGCGCGATCGCGGAGGCTGGAATGGCCACTTTGCGAAACGCCCGCATCTCATCCCGCCCAGCCACATCGGAGATCGAGTCGGCCAATTCGGATTCGGTCACGCCCGGCGAGATCACGGTAACACGGATAGCGCCGCCGACCTCTTGCCGCAAGCCTTCGGAAATTGCGCCCACCGCAAACTTGGTAGCGCAATATACCGCCGCAGTGGGGCTGACCGTGTGCCCGCCGATAGACGACAGGTTAATGAAATGCCCCGAATGCTGCGCCTGCATGACTGGCAGCGCCGCAGCAATGCCGTGCAGTACGCCTCGGATGTTCACGTCGATCATGCGGTCCCATTCCTCCACCTTGAGGGCCTCCAGCTTGGACAAGGGCATCACACCGGCGTTATTGATGATCACGTCGATACGGCCGTGCATTTTTTGCGCAAAAGCGACGAACTCCTGCACATCCTTCAAGCGCGTCACGTCGAGCGCGCAACACTCCGCCCTACCACCTTCGGCACGGATGGCGGCCACCAGCGCCGTCAGCCGGTCGATACGGCGCGCGCCCAGTACCACATGATGGCCTTCGCTAGCGAGCAGCCGTGCCGTGGCTTCGCCTATGCCACTGCTGGCGCCGGTGATGAGGATGACCTTGCGGCCGGTTTGCTTCAATTCGTTCATGTCAGACTCCTATGGATGATGTTAAGTTTGCGGATTGACACGCGAGACGGCACTGGTTCTGGTTTGGTACGCCAAGCTGTCTAACTTTTTTAGCGGCGTTGGCGCATTCGGCAGCGGTACACAATCCTACAAGCGCCGTGCCCTTGAGTGAATACACGGTGCTATGCACTCTTTGCCTGATCCTATTGAATCGACTTCCAACAGGGAATAATTCGACCATTTCTTGGATTATTCCTATATTCTCATCACTACCAACACGAGGATAAACATGGAACGCATGAGCGCGCTGCTGCGCCAACTGGCGCCGTCCGAGGGCTACACCCTGTCGGCGCTCAACGAGGTCAAGTTCATGCGCTCGAACCGGCCCATGGCACGCACACCGGTGCTGTATGAGCCGTGCATCTGTATCGTGGTGCAGGGCCGCAAGCGTGGCTACCTGGGCGACGCGATGTATGTCTACGATTGCCGACATTACCTGGTGCTGTCGGTGCCCTTGCCCTTCTATACCGAGACCGACGCCAGCGCGGATGAACCGCTGCTGGCACTGGCGATCCGCATCGATCGTACGACCCTGGCCGACCTGCTGCTGACGATGGCGGACCAGGACGCCGATGCGGCGCCACTAGGCATGATGTCGAGCGTGATGGACGAGCGCCTTGCCAATACGGTTTTGCGCTTGCTTGAGGCGCTCAGCTCGCCGCAGGAGGCGCGCGTGCTGGGGCCGGCGATCGTGCGCGAAATTTGCTACCGCGTGCTGACGGGCGAACAGGGCGGTGCGATGCGCGCGGCGTTAGCCGGTCAGAGCCATTTCGGCAAGGTCGCCCGGGCATTGCGTAGAATCCACGCCGATTACGCTGCGGACCTGGACGTGGCGCTCTTGGCGGCCGAGGCGAACATGAGCGTGCCAGCGTTTCATGTGCATTTCAAGGCGGTGACGCAGTGCTCGCCGATTCAATATGTGAAGTCGACGCGATTGCACCAGGCGCGGCTTCTGATGATCCGTAACAACATGAGCGCGTCGGCCGCGTGTACCCAGGTCGGATATGAGAGTGCGTCCCAGTTCAGCCGGGAATTCAAACGTTTATTTGGACGCACTCCTGGCCAGGAGGCCGATTTCATGAAGCACTCACTGGCCTTAATTCCGGCGCACGGCTATACCGGCCTGCGCCCGGGCGCATAGGACAAGACGGCTCATGCTCGGCTTGAGTCCTGGCCGGGGCTGCGCAATGCTGAGTTCGTTGGAAATTTTTTCTACTAAAACCCCGTATTCCTGCGGGTTTCAAGCGGTTTGATATCGCCCCACATAGCGCGCACGGGGCCGTATCATCGCCCCCGTTCCCGCCTGCTCGGCCGCATGGGCGATCCAGCCAGCCGAACGCGCCAGGGCAAACAGGATCAGCCCCGCCGAATCGGGCCAGCCGCAGGCCAGTTCCAGCGCGGCCAAGGCCAGATCGGCATTCGGCAGCATGCCTTGCCGCCCGCCCGCCTCCGTGCAGATAGCCAGGATCGCCGCCACCTTCGGCACGCCCGCAGACAGGCGCGCCAAGCGCTCCAGCAAATACGCGGCGCGCGGGTCCCCCGCCGGATACAGCGGATGACCGTA
Organism: Oxalobacteraceae bacterium GrIS 1.11; assembly: GCA_040544385.1. Lineage (GTDB taxonomy): Bacteria > Pseudomonadota > Gammaproteobacteria > Burkholderiales > Burkholderiaceae_D > Janthinobacterium. The sequence goes on along the minus strand of JBEONR010000029.1, from coordinate 73,374 downwards.
CCCTTCCAGACTATCATCCTGCGCCGCGTGGCAAGCGGCGACATATTCCATGGCCGATGGCGCGGCCAGCGCCGCCACGAGCATGACCTTGGCCGCTGAGCTGCCACCGCCGTGCCTGGGACCGGACAAGGCGGCCAGACCCGCGCTGAGCGTGGCCGCCAGGCCCGCGCCCGTGGACGCCACGCAGCGCACCGTGAATGTCGATGCGTTCAATTCATGATCGGCCAGCAGTACCATGGCGGCGCGTATCAATTCACATTGGTTTGCGTCCGCGCCCCAGGCCAGGGCAACTTGCTGGTGCAACGGCAACGCGGATGGTTCCACTTCCAGCAAGACGGCGGCCAACAAGCGCATCAGCGCCGGCCCCGACTGCAACATGCCGCATGCGTGAGCTGTTTGTGCCGGCAACGCTTGCGCCAGCACGGGCATCAAGGCCACGGCGCGCTCCAGTGGCGCCATGCCTTGCGCCAACGCCCGCGCCCGCTCCAGCAAACCTTCCGGCAAGCTCGAAAAAGCCTCGGCAAAGTAGTCGTGCCGGGCATCGTCCCACAATATGCATGCGGTCATTTCCAGCGTCGCGGCGTCGGCCAGCGCCAGCGCGTCGTCAGCGCGATAGTAGAGCCGTCCGTCCGCAATGCGGGAAATGCGCGTCTCCAGCACGGGCACACCCCAATTCATGGCGGCGGTGGCCATGTGTCCACCGCGCTTGGCGTCAGCCTTGCGCGCAGCCAGACGCAGCACCGCCTCATGCGGATAGCGCTTGCTGCGCGAGGCCTGGGTACTGGTCGGTGTCAGCAAACCACGGCTCACGTACGAGTACAGGGTTGCCACACTGACACCCAGAATGCGCGCCGCCTCGGACGCCGACAAGTCATTGTTCATGCCGCCATTGTATCGTTATGTTGATTGCAGGAATCAAGATTGACCGGCCGCGCGCCGCATCTTTAAACTCATGCCATGCCATGCGATACCGCAGCGCGCCATGCCATTCCCGGCAAACTTCCTGGAGGTTCAATGAAGGCATTCAGTATCCGCGCCCTGCGCCTGGACGACGCCCATCAGCTGCTGCAATTTGAGCAAGACAACCGCGACTGGTTCGAGCGCCACATCGATCCGCGTGGTGACGCCTTTTACACCCCGGACGGCGTGCGCGAGCATATCCGGCAATACCTCGACGCCCAGGCGCGCGCCACCTGGCATCCATGTGTCATGCTCAATCAAGATGGTCTGATCGTGGGGCGCGCCAACCTGAAAGACATCGACCTGGGCGCGGGAATAGCCGAAGTCGGTTATCGAATGGCCCGGCAACAGGCCGGCAATGGTTTGGCGACGGGCGCGCTGCGATACCTGATCGATCTGGCCCGTTCGCAATGGGGGCTGGCGCGGCTGTCGGCCTATGTCACGGCCGATAACGCCGCGTCGGCCCGCGTATTGGAAAAATGCGGATTCGCACGCCGTGAACGCATACCGGATCTGGCGAAGGTCAATGGGGTCTGGCTTGACGGCTACCAATTTTCTCGCGAATTGGCTTGTCCCGGCCCCGTCCTTGCGCCAGCCTGAACACGACGCGCCGATCTTCCCCCTTCAGACACGGCGCCGCTCGCCACTGAACTTAGCCCTGCCCTCATGGTCCTATTGCCATTGAGATCCCGGCGCGCGGGCGCCCGACCACGTGCCAGGGATGCACTTGCGCAAGGCTCCCATCATCGCGGGCAACACTACGGAGGCGTATCATGAATACTCTGGACACTGGCGCAATCGAGGATTTTCGCGCCGCACTGAGAGGACAATTACTGCAAGCAACCGATGCCGGCTATGACGCGGCCAGAACGCTCTGGAACGCCATGATAGACCGGCGTCCGGCCATGATCGTGGCTTGCGCCGGCACGGCCGACGTGCTCGCTTCGCTGGCCTTTGCCCGCAAGCATAGCTTGCCGCTCGCCGTGCGCGGCGGCGGCCACAATATTGCCGGCAGCGCACTGTGCGACGATGGGCTGGTGATCGATTTGTCAGCCATGAAATCGGTTCGCATCGACCCCGATCAACGGCGCGCCTATGTCGAAGGCGGGGCGACGCTGCGCGACTTCGATCACGAGGCGCAGGCATTCGGCCTGGCCACGCCCTTGGGCATCAATTCGACCACCGGCGTGGCCGGCTTGACCCTGGGCGGCGGCTTCGGCTGGCTCAGCCGCACGCGCGGCCTGGCGGTCGACAATCTGCTGTCGGCCGACATCATTGTCGCGGACGGCCGGCGCCTGCACGTCAGCGCCACCGAGCATCCCGACCTGTTCTGGGCCATCCGTGGCGGCGGCGGCAATTTCGGCGTGGTCACCCTGTTCAAATTCCAATTGCACCCGGTCGGCCCGGAAGTGACGGCCGGGCTGATCGTTTTCCCCTTCGAGCAAGCCAAGAGCGTCATGCGCAAATACCGCGATTTCGTCAATGCCATGGGCAACGACCTGACCGTGTGGGCGCTGCTGCGCAAGGCGCCGCCTTTGCCCTTCCTGCCGCCCGAGACGCATGGCCGCGACATCCTCGCACTCGCCGTCTTTTCGCCGTTGCAGCCGGATGCCGTGCAAGGCGCCATCGCGCAATTGCGCGGCTTCGGCCTGCCGCTGGGCGAGCATGTCGGCGCCGTGCCTTACAAGGCTTGGCAACAAGCCTTCGACCCCTTGCTGGCGGCGGGCGCGCGCAATTACTGGAAGTCGCACAATTTCACCAAGCTCGGCGATCCAGCCATCGACACCGTGGTCCGCTATGCGGGCCAGTTGCCGACGCCGCAAACCGAGATTTTCATCGGGCTGCTCGGCGGTCAGGCCGGCGCGCCGGCTGCGGACGCAACGGCCTACCCCCACCGCAACGCCCTGTATGTCATGAACGTGCACACGCGCTGGGATAATCGGCTCGAGGACAAGGCCTGCATTACCTGGGCGCGCGAATTTTTCGCCGCTTCGGCGCCCTACGCGGCGCGCGGTGTCTACGTCAATTTCCTGACGCAAGACGAGAGCGAACGCAGCGCTGAAGCGTATGGCGATAACTATGCCCGGCTGGCGCAGATAAAAATGCGCTACGATCCGGACAATCTGTTTTGCAATAACCAGAATATCCGCCCCGCGCCCTAGCAGCTTGTCGGACTTGAAGAGGCGGATTGGCAGCCGATTCCCTTTAAGTCCGACAGGCTGCCAGACTCCGGCAAATGGCGACGGCGCATGCGGGGTCCGGTCAAACATTGATCGGCGTGACAGTTCGCGTGTATTTCGGGAATTTTTTGTTCTATATTGTGGAAGCCAGAGTCCCGATTTCGGCAACCTGCGCGGCGCGCGGCCGCCGCGCATCCATCGACCCAAACCCGGAAAGGAGTTCATATGTTGGATGCAAGCACACTGGCGGCGATACGCGCGGCCATCCGCTATAACGAGCTCGGCGACAGCTCGCCTTATCGCATCACGTTTGCCGGCAAAGGCAATAGCGGCGGCAGTTTTGGCGTCTTTCAAGGCGACGCCCATACCGATCAGCCGGTAGTGAGCAGTTGCCTGTCGCTGGCATTGCAAGATTATGGCGTGAATGGCGCCACGCTGACGCGCATCGATAGCGCGGTCGGCGCACGCTGCGTTGAAAACCCTCTATCGGAGGCCGACACTTCGCTCGTCAACCAGGCGCTGGCAGCGCCCACCGGCCGGCACCTGGTCGACCAGATGGATACCACGCTGGAAGCGAGCGTCATCATCGGCGTCGAGCAATGCGGGGCGGCAGCGGCCACGGTGCACAAGACCCTGGAACTGGAAGCGATCCTGTATATCGCCTGCTGGGTCAATATGACGGGGGCGCCCACGCAGGTAAGCAAGTGGATTGCGGGGACAACGATATATCAATTGGCGCCGCCAGCAGCGCCCACCGTCACTGGCAAGAACTTGCAAGACTATTTGCAGCGCACCGAATATTTCAGCAAGAATCCGCACAACTTCCAGCACCTTCGCGCCGCCGTCAACAGCGCCATGCATTGATCGCCTCAAGCCGCCTGCAATTCCTGGTATAGCGCCAGGAATTCCCGGCTCATCTTGTGGCGCGCGTCGAGATGTATCATCGGCAGATTGCGATCATGCGATTCGCGGATACGGATCGAGCTCGACAACTTGTTGGCCAGCACCGGCAAGCCCTCTTCCGTCAATTCGTCCACCAGCCGTTGCGGCAGGCGCGCGCGCGGCTGGAACTGGTTCACCACGATGCCTTCGATTTCCAGGCCGGGATTGTGGTCGGCCTTGATTTCCGCGACATTATTCATCAGGGTATAGAGCGCCTGGCGCGAAAAATCGTCGCAATCGAAGGGGATCAGGCAACGGTCCGCCGCGATCAGCGCCGACTGGGTGAAAAAATTATAGGCTGGCGGCGTGTCGACGAAGATTTCATCATAGTCCCTGGCCAGCTCATTGAGCGTGTCGCGCAATTTATAGATTTTGTGGCGCGATTCCAGTTTCGATTGCAAGTCGCCGATTTCCGGGTGCGCCACCATGATGGACAAGTTCTCGAACGGGGTCGGATGAACGAAGCTGGCGGCCGCCTTCGGGAACATCGTGAAGGCCAGCATTTGCTCGAAATAGGCGGCCATGGTCGGCGCCATCGCGCGCGCCGAATCGCCCAGCAGATAGCGGCTGGAATTGCACTGTGGATCAATGTCGATCAACAGCGTGCGCCTGCCCTGATGCGCCGCAATGGCGGCCAGATTGACCGCGATGGTCGATTTGCCGACGCCGCCTTTTTGATTGAAGATCACACGTTTCATGGCATTCCAGGAAGATGAGGGAGTAATCGATTCTAGCAGAATGCTGCGCCGCAGCAAGGGCCTGTCATTGCGCGCCGCCGCGACCGGCTATTTCGGGCTGAGCGTGAGCGTGGTGCCGCTCAAGTCGATGGCATTGACGCGCACGCTACCGAAATTGGCGCCTTCGGCCGTGCCCGGACGGATATTTTGCAGATCGAATTCGCCGACCCAGAGGGGAATCGCCAGCGTCAGCGAACCGTCCCGATACAGCATTGCCGGGCCATCAATCACGTCCTTGACCAGCGCGTCCCCGTTCAAGCCGACCAGCATGGGATGCAGCCACAAGTCGAGCTTGCCCGCACCATAGGCCGGCAGCCGGGCCGCACCTGGCCGGGCCGCGCTCCATGGGCGATACCCTTTGGCGCTCACGCCGCGCAACTCCTCATCGCCCAGCACGCGCCAGACGCGCGCGCGCGGTACGGCTGGCGGCATGCCCCCGAATATCTTGACGGATGCAACCGGCTGGGGCGCGGGCGGTGCCTGGCAGATGCCGCTGCCGGCCGCCAGCAACAGCGCGGCGGCGACGCTCAATCGGCCCAACTTCATCATTTTCCTCCCGGATGTGCTCGCATCAACATGCGCATCATCCGCCGATTGGAAGAGATTCCCGTGACATGGTGGCCACAAAAACGCCTTTCTTTGATCTTCATCAATTTTTTGATCCATCGCAAAGTTTTTCACATCGAATAGATTCATATTGCAGTAAATCAATTCAACGCCGCATGCAGTACTGAGGCGCTCCGGGAGTGGCATGAAAAACACGAAATTGGCCTGGCCCGTGAGTCCAGTGTTGCTGGGCGCGCTAATGCTGTCGATTCCGGCCTTTTACCTGGTGCTGACGGGCGCCGCGCCCATCTACCGCAGCGCCGGCCACTGGATGTATGCGCTGGTGGCGCTGCTGGTCGGCCTCGACATCGCGCTGCGCCGCCATCATGGCCGGCTGCGCCTGGTGAGTACGCTATCGAGGCTGGACTTGCTGTTGCTGCTGGGCGCGCTGGCCAGCGCCTGGCCGACCACGCAATCCTGGCCCGTGGCCGAATGGCTGCTGCGGCTGGCGTATTGCGGCGTGGTCTTCCTGCGCCTGTCGACCGTCGTCACCAAATATATCGCGCCGCACCGGCTGATGCAAATCATTGCGCTGGGGGTAGCGGTGCTGACCGTGTCCGGCGCCGGCTTTTATTGGCTGGAACCGAAGGTGCTGACCTTTGCCGACGGCGTCTGGCTGGCCTTCATCACTGGCGCCACGGTCGGCTACGGCGACCTGGTGCCGTCCACGCCGGCTTCGCGGATTTTCGCCGGATTCATTGTTTTGCTCGGCTACGCCCTGTTTTCGATCGTAACGGCCAGCATTTCGGCGCTGCTGGTGGGCGAAGATGAGAAAAAAATGAAGCGCGAATTGCACTCCGACATGCGCCTGTTGCGCGCGGAAATCGCCTCGCTGCGGGAGGAATTGCGCGCCTCGTTTACCAAGCCGCCGCGCCACAAGGGCGAAGAAGACGCCCGCTAATTGAAAGCCCCCATGCATATCCCATTCCCGGGCGCGCCTGCCGCGCCGCAGCAGTTGCGCATGCGCCGGCTCGGCATCGACACTTACCAGGAACTGGTGGTGTATATGCGCAGCGACTGCCATGTCTGCAAGTCGGAAGGCTTCGAGGCCCAATCGCGGGTCGAGGTGCGGCGCGCCGACCGGCATATCGTGGCCATCTTGAACGTGGTGCATGGCGCCATGCTCGAGCCGCAGGAAGTCGGCCTGTCCGAGGCGGCCTGGCGCGCGCTGGGCGGCGCCGACGGCGAGCCGCTGCGGGTCGCGCATGCGGCGCCGGTGCAATCGTTCGCGGCGGTGCGGGCCAAGATCGAGGGCCGCCCCTTCAGCGCCGAGCACCTCGGTGCAATCGTGCGCGACATCGTCGACGGGCAATATTCCAGCATCGAAATGGCGGCCCTGATCACGGCTTGCTCCGGCAGCCGCCTGGACCTGGCCGAAACACTGGCCTTGAGCATCGCCATGATAGACGTCGGCCAGCGCCTGCGCTGGGACGCCGCCACCGTGGTCGACAAGCATTGCGTGGGCGGCTTGCCCGGCAACCGCACCACGCTGCTGGTGGTGCCCATCGTCGCCGCCTGCGGCTTGCTGATACCGAAGACCTCCTCGCGCGCGATCACCTCGCCGGCCGGCACCGCCGACACCATGGAAACGCTGGCTCCAGTGGACCTCGGCATCGGCTTGATGCGACGCGTGGTCGAGCGCGAAAACGGTTGCATCGTCTGGGGCGGCGCGGTCAGCCTGAGCCCGGCCGACGACATGCTGATACGGGTCGAGCGCCCGCTCGGCCTGGACAGCGAGGGCTTGCTGGTGGCCTCGGTGCTCTCGAAGAAAATCGCAGCCGGCTCGACCCATGTGGTGATCGACTTGCCGGTTGGGCGCAGCGCCAAGATCCGCTCGCCGGAGGCGGCCCGGGCGCTCGGCGCCCGGCTGGTCGCGGTCGGCGCCCGGCTCGGCATCACGGTGCGCACCGTGATCAGCGACGGCAACCAGCCGGTGGGACGCGGCATCGGCCCGGCGCTGGAAGCGTTCGACGTGCTGGCGGTGCTGCAAGACCAGGTCGGCGCGCCGGACGACTTGCGCCAGCGCGCCTTGACCCTGGCGGCCAGCGTGCTCGAACTGGGCGGCAAGGCGGCTGCCGGCGCCGGCCTGGCGTTGGCCCGCGCCACTCTCGACAGCGGCGCGGCCTGGCGCAAATTCCAGGCCATTTGCGAGGCCCAAGGCGGCATGCGCACGCCGCCCACGGCCGCCCATACCCATGTGCTGCTGTCGCGCCACCGGGGCCGCGTGGTGGCGGTCGACAACCGGCGCCTTGGCGCCATCGCCAAACTGGCCGGCGCGCCAACATCGCCGGCCGCCGGGGTCAGCTTCCACACCCCGCTGGACAGCCATGTCGAAGCCGGCCAGCCTTACCTGACCATCCACGCCGAATCGCCGGGCGAACTGGCTTACGCGCGGGCTTACGCGGAGTCGCAGCCGGATGTGATTTTCCTGCAAGAAATCGATTGACAAGATAGCGCGACAAACCCGCCGCCACTCAGCGCTGCAATGGCAGATAACTCTGCTTCAACTGGCGCAGCACGAAGCTGGACTTGCTGTGGCGGATGCCGGGAATCTTGTACAGGCGCTCGCGCAGCAGGCGCTCGTAGTCGCGGGTGTCGCTGACGGCGATGCGCAGATAGTAATCGTAGTCGCCCGACACCAGGAACGCTTCCAGCACTTCCGGGATCAATTCCAGCGCGCGGCCGAACTCGAACAGGGCTTGGTCGGAATGGTCATCCAGCGTGACTTGCACGATGACGGTATCGGCCAGGCCGACCTTGGCCGCGTTGACGCGTACGGTGTACCCCTCGATCACGCCATTTTCTTCCATCCGCTTGATGCGGGCCCAGCATGGCGACGAAGTCAGCCCGACCTTGGCGCTCAATTCGTTCAGGCTCAGGCGCGCGTCCAATTGCAGCGCGGCCAGGATGGCGCGGTCCAGCTTATCGAGCTTCATTCTGATATTTCCATTTTTACGGTAAATTTTCCTGAAATATTCAATTATGGCGAGCAATATGGAAGCCTTTTCTCCGTATTATGCAACACAATCTTGACCATGCATACTCTCTCCCACCACCTCGAACGCGCCGCCGGCGCGCCGCCCCACTGCCCGCCACGCAACGGCGCCGCCGTGCTGATCGACACCCTGTTGGAGCTGGGCGTCGACACCGTGTTCGGCTACCCCGGCGGTGCCGTGCTGCCGCTGTATGACGCGCTGCATGCCGAGCCGCGCCTGCGCCATGTGCTGGTGCGCCACGAGCAGGCCGCCGTGCATGCAGCCGAAGGCTATGCGCGCTCAAGCGGCAAGGCCGGCGTGGTATTCGTCACGTCCGGCCCCGGCATGAGCAATACCACCACCGGCTTGCTGGACGCCTTGTGCGATTCGATTCCCGTGATTTGCGTCAGCGGCCAAGTGGCGACCGCCTCGATCGGCACCGCCGCTTTCCAGGAATGCGACGCGCTCGCCATCTCGCGCCCGGTGACCAAATGGAACCGCCAGATCCGCGCCGCGCAAGACGTCGCGGCCACCGTGCGGCTGGCGCACCGCATGGCGACCGGCGGGCGGCCCGGGCCGGTACTGATCGATTTTCCCAAGGACTTGCAACTGGCGACTGTGCGCGCCGCGTCCGAGCCGGCGCCTGCGGCACGGCCCCCGGCCGCGCCGGCGCCGCCCGCCGCCAGGGTGGCCGCCGCCGCAGCCATGATCGCCGCCGCGCGCCGCCCCGTGTTCTATGGCGGCGGCGGCTTGATCAATTCCGGCCCGGCCGCCTGCGCCAGTTTCCGCCAACTGGTGCAGGCGAGCGGCGCGCCCTGCACCTTGACCTTGCTGGGACTGGGCGCCTTTCCCGGCTCCGACCCGCAATTTCTCGGCATGCTGGGCATGCACGGCACGCTGGAAGCGAACCTGGCGATGCACCACGCCGACTTGATCGTCTGCGTCGGAGCCCGCTTCGACGACCGCGTCACCGGCCGCCTGGATGCCTTTTGCCCGCATGCGGCCGTGATCCATATCGACATCGACCCGGCCTCGATCGACAAGGTGGTGCCGGCCGACTTGGCCCTGGTGGGCGATTGCGCACCCATCCTGGCGGCGTTGCTGCAAGCGCTGCCGGCGCCGGCCGACCTGACACCGTGGTGGCGCCGCATCGCCGCCTGGCGCGCCGAACAGTCGCTGGGATTCGCCGATGACGCCGCGCAAATTGCGCCGCAAGCGCTGATGAGCCGCCTGCAGGCGGCGTTGGCCGGGCGCGACCCGATCGTCGCCACCGACGTTGGCCAGCACCAGATGTGGGCGGCCCAGCACTTGCGCGTGGAACGGCCAAGGCGCTGGCTCAGCTCGGGCGGCGCCGGCACCATGGGTTATGGCTTGCCGGCCGCGATCGGGGCCCAGATCGCCCATCCCGGCGCGCTGGTGGTCTGCGTCAGCGGCGACGCCTCGATCCTGATGAATATCCAGGAACTGGCCACCGCCATCCAGCACCGCACGCCGGTCAAGGTGGTCTTGTCGAACAATGGCTATATGGGCATGGTGCGTCAATGGCAGGAATTGCACCACGGCGGCCGCTATAGCCACAGTTACACCGAAGCCTTGCCCGACTTTGTCGCGCTGGCGCGCGCCTTCGGCTGGCAGGCGCGCTCGGTGACGCGGCGCGGGGAACTCGACGCCGCCCTGGCCGAATGCCTGGCCTCAGACGGCCCGTATTTCCTCGATGTGCGCGTGCGCGCCGAGGAAAACTGCTTTCCCATGATCCCGCCCGGCCACGGCCACCATGAAGTGCTGCTGGCCAAGGGCGTCGGCCATGCCGGGATGGAGCGCTAGTTACTTAGGACCAGATCCGGTACACCCAGTAAGTCTCGTCGTCGCGGCTGGCGCGCGCCAGCTCGGTCGGGCTCAGGCCGGTGATCTCGCGCGTCTCGCGGCATAAATGGGCCTGGTCGGAATAGCCGCCGCGCGCGGCGATGTCGATCCAAGAAGCGCTGCCGTCGAAGACCTCGGCGCGCGCCTCCAGGAAGGCTTGCTCGGCCCGCGTCATGCGGCGCAAGGTGCGCATCGGCTGCCCGGCCCACGCCTTGATGCGGCGCTCGATATTGCGCGCGCCACGGCCCCAGCCGGCCGCTGCCGCTTGCACCCCGAGCCGCCGCACCCAGTCGCCGACCGGCATGCCGCGTGGCTCGTCGCCGGCGCGCGCCGCGCGCCACAGCGGCTCCAGGAATTGCTCGATCAGCAGCACCCGCGCCTCATCGTCGGGCGCCGCCAGCACCGCTTGCGACAGGGCGCTCCAGCGCGGTCCCAAGGCGTCGACCGGTCCAAATTGATCGAGCAAGCCGGACACGTCGATACCGCACAGCTTGTGCCAGACCGAGGGGTAAAACATCACCATGAACAATTGCGCCGGTCCGGGGTGATAACTCACCGTCGGGCGCGACTGCGGGCCGGCGAAAAAAACTGGCGCTACCTTGATATCGGCGGCATCGAGCCCTGGCGCCGCCATCTCGATTTCGCCCTGGATGCTCCAGGTAAGGCTGCACAAGGGACTGGCGGGGAAGCGGTTCAGGCGCTGGTGCGCCGCCAATGGCGGGCATAGCGTAGTGTCGCGCGTCATATAGGCCCGCACGCAGGAAACCAGCGACAGGCGCGGCGCGATCAGGCGCGTGACGGGTGCTGCGGCAAGGAAAGTGGACATGGGGTCGACCCGATAGGCAAGTGACAACCATTGTACCGGAGCGCACTTTGTCGGAAACGTTCAAGACGGACACCACGCGCGGCGCTACAGTGGACATGAACACCGTGCCCGGGCGCGCGGCCTTGATTTCCCTTGCACAGGAGTGCCACATGACTAGCACCGACCATCCCCTCGATTCGGCCGTACAAGCGGGCTTGCGCCGCATCCGCGATTTGCCGGGGCCGCGCCCCCTGCCCTTGCTGGGCAATATCTTGCAGGTGACGCCAGGTCGCATCCATCAGGACATCGAACGCTGGAGCGCGCGCTACGGCCCCCTGTTACAAGCCCGTCTGGGCCGCATCCCGGTGCTGGTGGTGGCCGACCACCAGGCCGTGGGCGCCATCTTGCGCGACCGCCCGGACGGCTTTCGCCGGCCCGCCGCGAGCGCCGCCATCGGCGTCGAGATGGGCGGCGCGCCCGGCCTGTTCGACGCCGAGGGCGCCGCCTGGCGCCAGCAGCGCCGCATGGTGATGCACGGCTTCGCCCCGGCCGCGATCAAGGCATATTTCCCGGCGCTGGTGAAGGTGGCGCTGCGCCTGCAGCGGCGCTGGGACGCGGCCGCCGCAGCCGCAGCCGGGCAGGCCATCGAGCTGGCCGCCGACCTGAAACGCTACACGGTCGACATCATCGCCGGCCTGGCCTTCGGCACCGACGTCAATACCATCGAGTCGGGCGACGATGTGATCCAGCGCCACCTGGACTTGATTCTGCCCGCCGTGGCGCGCCGCAGCCTGGCGCTGTTTCCCTACTGGCGCTACCTGAAATTGCCGGCCGACCGCCGTCTCGAGCGCAGCGTGGCCGCAGTGCGCGACGCCGTCGCCGACTTGATCGCGCAGGCCCGCCAGCGCATGCTGGAACAGCCGGCGCGGCGCGAGCGACCCGCCAACCTGCTTGAGGCGATGCTGGCCGCCGCCGACCGGGACGACAGCGGCGTCAACGACCGCGACGTGGCCGGCAATGTGTCAACCATGCTACTGGCCGGCGAAGACACCACCGCCACCACGCTGGCGTGGATGATTTATCTGTTGTCGCGCCACCCCCAGGCGCTGCGGCGGGCGCAAGACGAAGTGCGGCGCCTGGCGCCTGATCCGGCCGCCTTCAGCATCGAACAGATGGACGCGCTCGACTACCTGGGCGCCTGCGCCAGTGAAGCCATGCGCCTGAAACCGGTGGCGCCCTATATTCCGCTGGAAGCGCTGCGCGACACCGTGGTCGGCGACGTCGCCGTGCCGGCCGGCACCCTCATTTGCTGCCTGATGCGCCACGACAGCGTGGCCGACACCCACTTCCCGGACGCGGCCGCGTTCAAGCCGCAGCGCTGGCTGGAAGCCGACATCGACAAGGGCGTTGCGCTGCCATTTGGCGCCGGTCCCCGCACTTGCCCGGGACGCTATCTGGCCCTGCTCGAAATCAAGATCGCCATGGCCATGCTGCTGGCCCGCTTCGAGATCGCCGCCGTCGACACGCCCGACGGCGGCCAGGCGCAGGAATTGATGGGCTTTGTCATGTCGCCGATCGGCCTGCGTCTGCGCCTGCGTCCGGCCCCAGCAGCTTGGTATTGAAGAATTGGTGCACGCCCTTGCGCAAGTCGTCGATATGCTCGAACTCGATGTAAGTGACGTCGCACAAATCCTCCAGGTCGCGCAGCAGCGTGGTCTTGATCGGTGCCTGCTTCCAGACCAGGAACAAGACCGGCGCGTTGCTGCCCCGAAAGACATGGTAGCCCAGCTCGAAGGCGCTGCTCTCGCTCATGCCGACCCGGATATTGATGAACAGGTCGGCCTGTTCCAGCAGCGCCAGGCGGTGCTCGCGGAAATTATGCGGCGTGAACAGTTTGCCGGTCTCGCGCTCGAACGATTGCTTGAAGGTGCTGGCGCTTTCGGCCCGTATCCCGGTCAGGTAATTGAAGGTATAGGGTGCGCCGTTGGCGCTGTCGATCAACACCAGGATATCGGCGATCAAGCGTTGCTGCTCCTGGTTCGCTTCGGTGAACGGCTGGCGGATATACAGCTTGACGGGCGCCGCTCCCACATCGCGCTCGCCGCGCCGCTGGGCGCGCCGTTCCGGCACCTCGATCGCGGCAGCCTCCAGATCCAGGCTGCGCGGCAGCCGTCGGCCCGCGACCGGGCGCGCGACTTGCTCGTCCAGCTCGGCCGGCTGATGCTGCTCTTGCAGCGGATACAGGCAATAGCTGTCGATATGGCGCACCGCCTCGGTGGCCGCGTCGGCCGCCGCGATGGTGGTAAACACGGCCGCGCCGGCCACCAGGGCCGCGACCCGGATCGGGCGCGAACTCATGATGGCGCTACGCTTTTCATCCACCGTCACGATCACCATGGCGATACTTTTGCTGGCCAGCAGTTCCAGCACTTCGGCATCCTCGATGGCGACGGCCGGCACGTCGGCCGCGTTGATGACGGCGGCCGTGACCAGACTGGCGCAAATGGAAAAACCCAGTCCATGCAATTGACGCGCCACCGCCACCGCGCGTGCCTGGTCGCTGCGTTTGACGCGCATGAACACGCGCCCGCCGCGCGGCAGCCGGGTGCCGGCCGCCAGTTGCGCCTTGTAGAATGCTTCGCCGAAGGTCTTGCCGACGCCCATGACTTCGCCGGTCGACTTCATTTCCGGCCCCAGCAGGGTGTCGACGCCGGGGAATTTGGCAAACGGGAACACGGCTTCCTTGACGCTGAAATAGCGCGGCTCGACCTCGTCGACGATGCCCTGCGCTTCGAGCGAGCGGCCGGTCATGCAGCGCGCCGCGATCTTCGCCAGCGGCAGCCCGGTAGCCTTGGAGACGAAGGGAATCGTGCGCGAGGCGCGCGGATTGACTTCCAGCACGAAGATCAGGTCTTGCATGCGGCCGTCGATTTTGCTTTGCTGGATCGCGAACTGCACGTTCATCAAGCCCACCACATGCAAGCCGCGCGCCATCAGCACGGTCTGGCGCTTGAGTTCCGCGATGGTGGCCGCCGACAGCGAATACGGTGGCAGCGAACAGGCTGAATCGCCCGAATGCACGCCAGCCTGTTCGATATGCTCCAGCACGCCGCCGATGAAGGTGCGATGGCCGTCCGACAGGCAATCGACGTCGACTTCGATGGCATCGTTCAGGAAGCGGTCCAGCAGCACCGGCGAATCGTGCGAGACATTCACCGCCTCGCGCATATAGCGCTCCAGCTCCAGCGGTTCCTCGACGATTTCCATGGCCCGCCCGCCCAGCACATACGATGGCCGCACCACCAGCGGGTAGCCGATTTCCTGGGCCAGGCGGCGCGCCTCGTCCTCGGTGCGGGCGGTGCGATTTTCCGGCTGGCGCAAGCCCAGTTTGTGCAGCAATTGCTGGAAGCGCTCTCGGTCTTCGGCCGCATCGATCATGTCGGGCGAGGTGCCGATGATGGGTACCCCGGCCGCCGCCAGCGCCAGCGCCAGCTTGAGCGGCGTCTGGCCGCCGTATTGCACGATGACGCCGACCGGTTGCTCGAGGTGGACGATTTCCAGCACGTCTTCCAGCGTCAGCGATTCAAAATACAAGCGGTCGGAAGTGTCGTAATCGGTCGACACGGTCTCCGGATTGCAATTGACCATGATGGTCTCGTAGCCATCCTCGCGCATGGCCAGCGCCGCGTGCACGCAGCAGTAGTCGAATTCGATGCCCTGGCCGATGCGGTTCGGGCCGCCGCCAAGCACCATGATCTTGCGCTTGTCGCTGGGCCTGGCCTCGCACTCTTCATCATAGGTCGAATACATATACGCGGTGTTGGTGGCGAATTCGCCGGCGCAGGTGTCGACCCGCTTGTAGACCGGCCGCACGCCCAGCGCGTGGCGATGCGCGCGCACTTCCGCCTCGCTGGTGCCCATCAGCGCGGCCAGGCGCAAGTCGCCGAAGCCCTGCTGCTTCAATTCGAACAGCACGCCCTTGTCGAGTTCGCCCAGGCTCTGGGTGGCGAGCCACAATTCGGTCTGGATCAAGTCCTGGAACTGGGCCAGGAACCACGGGTCGATGCGGGTCAATTGCTGCACCTGCGCCAGCGAATAACCCTGGGCGAAGGCGTCGCCGATATACCAGATGCGCTCCGGTCCCGGCGCGCCCAGCTCTTCCTCGATCACCGCGCGCCCGCTGCTGGCGCGGCGCATGCCGTCGACGCCCGCTTCCAGGCCGCGCAGCGCCTTCTGGAACGCTTCCTGGAAAGTGCGGCCAATCGCCATCACCTCGCCCACCGATTTCATTTGGGTGGTCAGCCGGTCATCCGCGGTGGGGAATTTCTCGAACGTGAAGCGGGGAATTTTCACCACCACGTAATCGATGGCCGGCTCGAACGAAGCCGGAGTCGCGCCGCCGGTGATATCGTTGCGCAATTCGTCGAGCGTGAAGCCGACCGCCAGCTTGGTCGCCACCCTGGCAATTGGAAAGCCGGTGGCCTTGGAGGCCAGCGCCGACGAGCGCGACACGCGTGGATTCATCTCGATCACGATCATGCGGCCGTCGTCCGGATTGACGGCAAATTGCACGTTCGAGCCGCCCGTGTCGACGCCGATCTCGCGCAGCACCGCCAGACTAGCGTTGCGCATGATCTGGTATTCCTTGTCGGTCAAGGTCTGGGCCGGCGCCACGGTGATCGAGTCGCCCGTGTGCACCCCCATCGGGTCGACATTCTCGATTGCGCACACGATGATGCAATTGTCGCGCTTGTCGCGCACCACTTCCATCTCGTATTCTTTCCAGCCGATCAAGGATTCTTCGATCAGCAATTCCGAGGTCGGCGACAATTCCAGGCCGCGCGTGCAAATGGCGTGGAATTGTTCGGCGTCGTAGGCGATGCCGCCGCCGCTGCCGCCCATCGTAAAGGAGGGCCGGATGATGACCGGGAAGCCCAACGCCTGCTGCGCTTCCCACGCTTCGGCCATATTGTGGGCCACGCCGGAGCGGGCCGAACCGAGGCCGATCTTGAGCATCGCCTGCTTGAACTTGGAACGGTCCTCGGCCCTGTCGATCGCGTCCGGCGAGGCGCCGATCAACTCGACCCCGTATTCCTTGAGCACGCCATGCCGGTGCAAGTCGAGCGCGCAATTGAGGGCAGTCTGGCCGCCCATGGTCGGCAGCACCGCGTCGGGCCGTTCGCGCGCGATGATACGCGCCAACACTTCCCAGGTGATCGGCTCGATGTACGTCACGTCGGCCAGGTCCGGGTCGGTCATGATGGTGGCCGGGTTGCTGTTCACCAGGATCACTTTGTAACCCTCTTCGCTCAGGGCCTTGCAGGCCTGGACGCCGGAATAATCGAATTCACAGGCCTGGCCGATCACGATGGGGCCGGCGCCGATGATCAAGATGGTGTTCAAGTCTTTACGCTTAGGCATTTTTATATTTCTCCATCAGTGTCACGAAACGATCGAACAGGCGACCGATGTCATGCGGACCGGGGGCGCCCTCGGGGTGGCCCTGGAAGCAAAAGGCCGGCTTGTCGGTGCGGGCAAAACCTTGCAGCGAGCCGTCGAACAGCGACACATGGGTGACCCGGCAATTGGCCGGCAAGGACGCCAGGTCGACCGCGAAACCGTGGTTTTGCGAAGTAATCATGACCCGCCCGCTATCGAGGTCTTGCACCGGGTGGTTGGCGCCGTGGTGGCCGAACTTCATCTTGCGGGTGCACGCGCCCGAGGCCAGCGCCATGATCTGGTGGCCGAAACAAATGCCGAAAGTCGGGATGCCGCGCTCGATCAATTCGCGGCAAGCGTTGATGGCGTAATCGCAGGGCGCCGGGTCGCCCGGGCCGTTGCCGAGGAAGACACCGTCCGGATGGTAAGCCAGCGCCTGCGCGGCCGAGGCTTGCGCCGGCAGCACGATGACTTGGCAGCCGCGCGCGGCCAGCATGCGCAGGATATTGTGCTTGACGCCATAGTCGAAGGCGACCACCCGCCGACGCGGCGTTTCCAGCCGGCCGCAGCCCTCTCCCAGGCGCCATTCCGTCTCGCGCCACTCATGGATTTCGCGCGCCGATACGTGGCGCAGCAAGTCGACCCCGACCAGGCTGGGCACGGCGCGCGCCAGGGTCAGCGCGTGGCCGGCCTGGTCGGTGCCGGCCACGATCGCGCCCGGCTGCGCGCCGCGCTCGCGCAAGATGCGGGTCAGCTTGCGGGTATCGATGCCGGCGATGGCGACGATATTTTCCGCCTTCAAAAAATCCGACAGCGAGCGCGTCGAGCGGAAATTCGATTCCAGCAGCGGCAGGTTCTTGATCACCAGGCCGGCCGCATGCACCCTGCCCGATTCGTTATCCTCGGCATTGGTGCCGGTATTGCCGATATGCGGATACGTCAGCGTGACGATCTGGCGGCTGTAACTTGGATCGGTCAGGATTTCCTGGTAACCGGTCATGGACGTGTTGAACACCACCTCGCCGCTGGTGTGGCCGGGTGCGCCGATCGACAGGCCGCGGAAAACCGGGCCGTCGGCCAGCGCCAGGATGGCCGGCGCAAAAGAAGGGCGCAAGGGACGGAATGCTGGATTCATGAAATCTCCTGGTAGCGATGGCGAACGAGGATGGGTTGAGCTCTGGAGGCGGCCTCCCTGACGGCTGACCGGCGACTCAGGCCCGCTTGACGCGCGCGGTCGACGCCGGCGGCTGGACCCGCAGCGCGACCGCCGGCGGTGCCGGCGCGCGCCGGTTGGCTTGCGACTCGGCCAGCTTGAAGACGCTGACCACTTGCACCAGATTCTTGGCCTGCTGCTCGAGCGCGTCGCCGGCTTCGGCCGCCGCCTCCACCATCTTGGCGTTTTGCTGGGTGCTGCTATCCATGTGATTGATGGCGGTATTGATCAGGGCGATGCCTTCGCTCTGTTCCTTGCTGGCGACCGCGATTTCCCCCATGATGCTGGTGACCCGGTTCACGCTGCTGACGATTTCCCCCATGGTCTCGCCGGCCTGATCGACCAGGCGCGCACCGAAGCTCACTTGCTCGACCGAATGGTCGATCAAGATCTTGATTTCCTTGGCCGCCGCAGCGGAGCGCTGCGCCAGGTTACGCACCTCGGACGCCACCACCGCGAAACCGCGTCCTTGCTCGCCGGCCCGCGCCGCCTCGACTGCCGCGTTCAAGGCCAGGATATTGGTCTGGAAGGCAATCCCGTCGATGACGCCGATGATGTCGACGATTTTCTTGGCCGATTCATTGATCGAACCCATCGTCGACACCACTTGCGACACCACTTGTCCGCCCTTGCCGGCCACCTCGGCAGCCGACAGTGCCAGCAAATTGGCTTGCCGCGCATTGTCGCCATTGCGTCGCACGGTTGCCGTCAGCTCTTCCATCGAGGACGCGGTTTCTTCCAGCGAGCTCGCTTGCTGCTCGGTGCGCGACGACAGTTCCTGGTTGCCGGAGGCAATCTGGCCGGAAGCGATATCGATGGTGTCGGTTGCGGCCCGCACATCGCGCACGATATTGAACAGGCTGGCGTCCATCTCGCTCAAGGCCCGTATCAACTGGCCGATTTCATTGTCCGAATCGACCGCGATGCGCCCGCTCAGGCGCCCCGCAGCGACCCCGCGCGCGATCCCGACCGCTTGCCCCAGCGGCGCCGTGATGCCACGTATCAACAGCATGCCGATCACGACGCTGAGTACGGTGGCCAGCAAGATGGTGCCCCCCATCAGGTAGGCGGTGGCGTTGATGGTGGCATAAATGGCTTCGGTGTCGCTCTTGGCCCTTTGCGTCAGCAAGGCAGTCAAGGCTTGCAGCACGGGATCGGAATTGCGGTAAGCGGGATTGATCGTGCGGATCAGGCTTTTTTCGGCGTCGTCCCATTTCAATTGCTTGATATCGGCGGCCGCCGCAGCAATCAGGTTCAAGCCCATGTTGCCGCTTTTCTCGACCCATTCGTCGGTCAGCCGGCGTTCTTCCGGCGCCACGATCGTGGCGCGGTAAGCCGTCAGCAATTGGCTGATTTCGGCGCTGGTGTCGTCGATGATTTTATAGTGCACGCTCAATTGATGGTCGTGCAATTTATACCATTCCATGCCGGGATTATGCTGCAACGCCTGCAATATCTGGCTGCGGTTGATTTCCATCTTGAAGCGGATGCGTTCCACCATCCGTGTGCTTTCCTTGGCATCACGCTTTGCCGTGTTCTGCAACATCGATGCGGTATTGCGCAGGCTATAACCACCCAGGCCGCCGATAAGGAATAGCATGACAATGAAAAACACCAGCGTCGAAATAATCAGCGCTCTGATTTTGATATTCTTCAACATGGAATAATACCCCTCAAATTGATCCGATTGACCGCTGCCATACCCGTGCTGACAGACTTGCCGTCCGCCATAAGCCCGGACGGGTATCATTACCGGCCGGCGCAGCGCCTGAGCGAGCCTGAAACATTTTTCGTCCTCCATGTTATTGGAAAAACCGGCCCCATCAATCAAGCCACCCCTTGCCGTATTTGACATTTCTCACGCTTCTTGCAATCTGGCCCCGCCCTTGGGGGAACTTATTTATTCCCTCCAGGAAAATTGAAGATAGCTCAAAAGAAAGTCCCCCTTTCTGCGTTCGCGCAGTAAAGTGACGATGTAGAATTGGAAATATATCGACGTTCCCGCCGGCAGCGGCCGGAAAATGCCAAACTGTTTGAGATCATTTTTACAATTATTTTAGGAAGCAATTGAGAATTTTTCGTCCTCCTTTGAAGCCGGTTTGGGCACATTGCTCCCGGCCTCGGTCGGCAGTGCCGGCGGGCGGCAATTTTTTGAAACGATTGGGATGTTGGGCGACGCCCGCAGGTCTTCAGAATATGGGGGCGCCCCCAAATAGCAAACGGGGGAGCAAGCTCCCCCGTTTCCATCAATCAAAGCCAGCCTGGTTTAGCCGGGCTTGAAAGTCTTGCGCTGCGGCTTGGCTTTCGCGTCGAAGGCGCGCGGCGCGAAGTCGCTTTTCGACTTGAAGCCGGGCTTCTTGGCGACCGGCTTGACGGCGGCCACCGAACTGCCGTCATCGAGGCTGATGCGCAATTGCTGACCGGCCACCCACACGGTTTTCAAGTGGTCGAGGATTTCCGGCGGCATGCCTTCCGGCAAGTCCAGCACGCTGTGGTTGTCGAAGATATCGATGCGGCCGATATGCTTGGCTTCCAGGTTCGCCTCGTTGGCAATCGCGCCGACGATATTGCTTGGCGTGACGGCATGCTCGCGGCCTACTTCGATGCGGTAAGACGTCATGCCGAACTTGCCCTTGCCATCTTTCTTGGGGGCGCGCGCCGGCGCCGCTTCAGGCGCCGCTGGAGTTTCCTTGCGTGGCGCCGGTGCTGCCTCCTTGCGCGGCGCGTCCTCGAAGGCAGGCTTGGGCGGGCGCTTGGCCGACGCCGCCGGCGCCAGATTCGGCGCCTCGCCGTCGCGGCTGATGCGCAATTGTTGACCGGCCACCCACACCGATTTCAATTGCTCCAGCAATTCGCCCGGGATCGTGTCCGGCAAATCGAGCACGCTGTAATCGTCATAGATTTCAATGCGGCCGATATGCTTGGAGTCGAGCCCCGCTTCGTTGGCGATCGCGCCGACGATATTGCCCGGCTTGACGCCATGCGCATGGCCCACTTCGATGCGGAAAGTCTGCATGCCGGCGTCGGCCGGGCGCACCACGCGTTCCTTTTTCGGGAAGGCGGCGCGCTCGGGACGCTCGCCCCGTTCTGGACGCTCGAAGCGCTCAGCCCGTTCGCCCCGTTGCTCGAAACGCTCGGGACGCTCGCCGCGCTGTTCGAAGCGCTCCTGGCGCACCGGCCGCTCGTCGGCCCACGAGGAGCTGCTTGCCTGCGCCTTCTTGTCGAGCAACAAAGGCGTATTGCCGCGCGCCATTTTCGCCAGCGCGGCCGCGATTTCGATGGCCGGGATATTTTTTTCGCGCTCAAAATCCTCGATCAGCGACTGGAATTGCTCCAGCTCGCCCAAGGCCAGGGTGTCGCTGATCTGGTCCTTGAACTTGGCAATGCGCACATCATTAACGGCTTGAATGGTCGGCAATTCCAGCATGCTGATCGGCTGGCGCGTCGAACGTTCGATCGCCTTCAGCAAATTCTTTTCGCGCGGCGTGATGAACAGGATCGCCTCGCCGCTGCGGCCGGCGCGGCCGGTGCGGCCGATACGGTGGGTATAGCTTTCCGGATCATGCGGCACGTCGTAATTGATCACGTGGCTGATGCGCTCCACGTCCAGGCCGCGGGCGGCGACGTCGGTGGCGACCAGGATGTCGATCTTGCCATCCTTCAATTGCTGGATGGTGCGCTCGCGCTGCGCCTGCTGGATATCGCCATTGATGGCGGCGGCGGAAAAGCCGCGCGCCTGCAATTTGCCGGCCAATTCCTCGGTGCCCAGCTTGGTGCGCGAGAAAATGATCATGCCGTCGAAGCTTTCCGCTTCCAGGATGCGGGTCAGCGCGTCGAGCTTGTGCATGCCCGACACCAGCCAGTAACGCTGGCGGATATTGTCGGCCGTGCCAGTCTTGGCGGCCACCGTCACTTCGGCCGGATTGTGCAGATAGGTGGTCGCGATGCGCTTGATCACCGATGGCATGGTGGCCGAGAACAGCGCGGTCTGGCGGGTTTCCGGGGTTTCCTTCAGAATCCGCTCGACGTCGTCGATAAAGCCCATGCGCAGCATTTCATCGGCTTCGTCGAGCACCAGGGTCTTCAGCTTCGACAAGTCGAGCGAACCCTTGTCGAGGTGGTCGATGACGCGGCCCGGGGTGCCGACAATCACGTGCACGCCGCGGCGCAGGGCCGACAATTGCGGGCCGTAGCTTTGGCCGCCGTAAATCGGCAATACATGGAAGCCGGGAATATGCTGGGCATAGACCTGGAAGGCCTCGGCCACCTGGATCGCCAGTTCGCGCGTCGGCGCCAGCACCAGCGCTTGCGGCGTGGTTTGCTTGAGGTCGATGCGCGACAAGATCGGCAGCGCGAACGCGGCGGTCTTGCCGGTGCCCGTTTGTGCCTGGCCCAAAACGTCGCGGTTAGCCAGCAACAGGGGAATAGTGGCCGCCTGGATAGGCGACGGTGCTTCATAGCCGACGTCTTTCAGCGCGCGCACGAGCGGTGCGCTGAGATTGAGGTCGGAAAATAGGGGAATAGGTGTGTCGGACATGAATTCACTCACAAGTTCGCTCGAATCGCCCAATGCGAAAGAATGCTTTCGACAGTTTACTCTTTACTGGCGCGGGCCGGGCGATGGTGGGCCAGAGAAAACCAACTTTCACGCATAAACAGCGCAAAAACGGGCCTGCAGGGGCCCGCCATCCCGATTTATGGACTATTCATCACTGTTTCGAGCAGCGCGCGCCGGTTCAATGCGGACGCACCTCGTCCTTCAAGGCCGCCAGCGCCATTCTTTCCACCAGCGCCGGCGCCAGCAGTTTCATCCAGCGTCCCAGCTTGCCCTTGGCCGACATCACCACTTCGCGCTGGCGTCGGTTCATGGCCGCGATGATCAAGCCGGCGCAACGCTCGACCGACATGGCGTCGTCTTCCTTCAAGCTGCTGCTGCCCAATTGCCCGCCGGCCGCGTTGTAGCCGCGCTGGCGGATCTGGGTCGCCACCACGCCGGGATAGGCGGTCGTCACGCTGACGCCGCTGCTCTTCAATTCGGCACGCAAGCTTTCAAAAAAGCCGGCCATGGCGAACTTGCTGGCGCCATAGGCGCTGCGGCCCGGCACGCCGATCAAGCCGGCCAGCGAAGACACGGCGACGATGCTGCCGCGCGCCGCCTTCAGATGCTGCAGCGCGGCGTGGGTGCACCAGACGCTGCCCCACAGATTAACCCGCATCAAATCCTCGTACCAACCCAGGTCCTCGACGTCTTCGAACAAGGCGTGGGCCGAGCGCCCGGCATTATTGACCAGGGCGTCGATGCGGCCGAAGCGCTCCACCGTGGCGGCGATCAGGCGCCGGCATTGGCTCTGCAGCGCGACATCGGTGGGCACCACCAGGGTCTGCGCGCCAAATGCCCGGCACTCGGCCGCGACCCGCTCGAGCGCCGCCTGATTGCGCGCCGCCAGTACCAGCGCCGCCGCGCCGCCGTGTGCGCGCGCCAGCTGGCGCGCCATTTCGGCGCCGATTCCATCGGAACTGCCGGTGATGATGATGACTTTCATGGCATCCTTCATTGCATCCTTGTGTGAGAGAGAGGTGGAAAGCGCCGGCGCGGCCGGCACGCCAGCATACCCGAGCGCGCCGCGTTGCGTCGCCTCATCGAGCTTCCCACGCAAGGCGCGCAATCCAGTACTATCCGAGATCGGTTTCCATCCCCTATTTTCGGAGTGTACATGCGAATTTTCCCCGCCCTGATCGTCGGCCTCGGCCTCGGCCTTGGCCTTGGCTTGGCCGGCCCCATCCTGGCCCAACCCACCGTGACCGAAGCGCCCTTGCGCGCCCACCTGGCCTTCCTGGCCGACGACTTGCTAGAAGGGCGCGGCAGCGGCCAGCGCGGCGGCGAACTGGCGGTGCGCTACCTGGAAACGCAGGCGGCCGCGATCGGCCTGGCGCCGGCCGTCGGCGCCGGTTACCGGCAAGCGGTGGCCATCGTCGGCAGCAAGGTCTTGCCCGGCAGCGCGGTGCGCTTCGAGGCGGGCGGCCAGACGCTGGCGCCCGAATTCGGGACCGGCATCGTCTATGGCACCGCCGCCGACCAGGCCGAGCTGCGCTTCGACGCGCCCATCGTGTTTGTCGGCTACGGTATCCGCGCCGCCGAAGAGCGCTGGGACGACTACAAGGGCGTTGACGTCAGGAACAAGCTGCTGGTGATGATGGTCAACGATCCGCAGCCGAGCGCGGCCGAGCCAAACCGTTTCGGCGGCAAGTCGCTCACCTATTACGGGCGCTGGGTCTATAAATACGAGGAAGCGCTGCGCCAGGGCGCGGCCGGGGTCTTGCTGATCCACACCACGGCATCGGCTTCCTATCCGTGGAGCGTGCCAGCCAACGGCTTCGCCCATGAACGCTTCCGCCTGGCCGGTCCCGGCAACCGGCTCGAAGGCTGGTTGCAGGAAGACGCGGCGCGCGCCCTGTTCGCCGCCGCCGGCCAGGACCTGGACGCGCTGCGCGCCAAGGCCGAGTCGCGCGATTTCCAGCCGGTGGCGCTGGCTGCCCGCGCCCATGTGGCCGTGAATAGCGCGCTGCGCCCGGTCCAGCAATTCAATGTGGCCGGCATCGTGCCCGGCAGCGACGCAAAATTGAAGAAGCAGGCCGTGATTTACTCGGCCCATTGGGACCACCTGGGCATCGGCGAGGCCGTCGAAGGTGGCGGCGACCGCATCTGGAATGGCGCGGTCGACAATGCCTCCGGCGCGGCCGCGCTGTTGGCGATGGCGCAGGCGGCGGTGCGCCATCCGGCCCGGCGTACCCAGATTTTCCTGTGGCCTTGCGGCGAAGAGCAAGGCTTGATCGGCAGCGCGGCCTATGTGCGGGCGCCGCTGTGGCCGCTGGCCGACACGGCGGCCGACTTGAATCTCGATAGCTTGAATTTTGTCGGCAAGACGCGCGACATCGGCGTCGCCGGCAGCGAGCGCAGCAGCCTGTATGCGAGCGCCGGCGCCGTTGCGCGCGCGATGGGCTTGCGGCTGGCGCCGGCGATCCCCGACTTGTCGGGCGCGTATTTCCGCGCCGACCATTTCAACTTCGCCAGGGCCGGCGTGCCCGCCTTCAATGTCGGCTCGGCCGTGTTTTCCGGCGACGGGTCCTTCGACTTTATCCAGCAGCCGCAAGCATCCGCCGCGCGCCTGGTCAGCTTCAAGCGCGATTATCACCAGGTCAGCGACGAATACCACGCGGACTGGGATTTGTCGGGCATGGTGCAGCAAGCCCAATTCACCCTCAACCTCGGCTACGCGCTGGCCAATGGCGCCGCGATGCCGACCTGGAAGCGGGGCGACGCGTTCGGCATGGTCAAACGCTGATCAAATGCCCATCAGGCGTTGCAAGTCGACGAAGGCGCTTTCATACAAGTGCCGGAAGACCTCGACCATCGCCTCTTCGATCGCTTCGACGGCGTCGAAGCTGCTCGACCATTCCACGGTGCAAGCGGCGCCGCCCGTGGCGCCGATGACTTTCAAGGTCGAGTGGTAATTGCTGACCGGGATGGGGCCGGAAACGATGGTATAACTATATTCGCGCTGCGCTTCGCTGAAGCTTTCCAGGCGTTCGGCGATGACGGCGCCGTCCGTGGTTTTCAGGCGCCGCACCCGCCCGCCCTTTTCCGGCAAACTGCTTTTGATCGAGCTGGACCACTCGGCCAGCGCGTGGAAGCCGCCGATGAATTCCCACACGCGTTCGGCGGACGCCGCTAAATTGACAGAAACGATTACTTGGGCCATGTTGATATTCCTACATTAATTATTCGAGCGCTCAGCTCATCCGGGCAGGACATTACCATAAGAAGCTATTCCGGCAGGGATCGTCGCCGGAATAGCGTCAAAGGGGGCCGCAGCCCCCCTGCAAGTTATAGCTTGTCAGCCAGGAAAATCAAGGAATTGCCGTGCGCCTCGGCCGCCGCGCGCTGCAGATAGCTGGAGCGGTGGGTGCAATTGAAGCCATGTTCGGCATCCGGATAGACATGGATTTCGACTTCGGGATTGTGCTCGAAGCGCTCGGCGATCTGCTTCACCGCTTCAAGGGGAATATGCGCATCCTTGGCGCCGAAATGCAGCAGCAGCGGCGCCTTGATGCGCTCGGCCAGTTCGAGCCGGTCCTGGATGCCGCCGCCATAATAGGCGACCGCCGCGTCGACCACGCCGGCGGCCGCCGTCTCGTAGGCGAGGCGCCCGCCGAAGCAGTAGCCGATGGCCGCGATCGGGCCGGCCGCGCCGGGCTGCGCGCGCAGCACACCGGCCGTCAGCGCGATATCGGACAAGGCCTTGGCGGCATCGACGGCTTGCATCAATTCATAGGCCCGGCTCCAGTCGGCTTGCTCATAGCCCAGTTCGATGTGCGGGGCGCTGCGCCAAAACAAGTCGGGCACCAGCACCGTGTAGCCGTCAGCCGCGTATTGCTCGGCAACGTTGCGGATGTGTTCGTTGACGCCGAAAATTTCCTGCAACAAGACAATGCCCGGTCCCTTGCCCACATGCGGCACGGCCAGGTAAGCGCCGAAGCTGCCGTCGGCGCTCTCTATTTGTATCCATTTTGTCGTGACGCTCATCTGTGTTTTCCTGTCGGTGAATGCTGCATTGAAAGCGACTCTTTCCCGCCGCGCGCGGCTGAGGATGCATGAATTATAGAGATGTTTCAACCCGACATAGGCCGCGCCGGCATTCCATGCTAATCTTTTGCTTTCACTCGGCGGTATTGCGCAATGGCTGAAAAGAACAGCGATTTTACCGCGCCGACACCGATCCAGTCGCGCGGCCGCTTGCCCAGCCGTCCGGTCGCGCTGACGCTCGCTTGCGGCGTCGCCGTCACACTATTGCTGTTTGGCGCGCTGCGCCGGCTGGAAGAAAATACGCTGGCGCTGGGCTTTCAACAGCGCGCCAACGCGCGCGCGCTGGCCTTGCAGGAAGGCTTGAACAATACCATTGCGGGATTACAATCGGTCAATCAATTGCTGGCCAGCGCGGAACATGTTTCGCACACCCAGTTCCAGCTCTTCGCCCGGCCGCTGCTGGCGCGCTATCCCTATGTCCAGTCGATCAGTTCCCTGCGCCTGATCGCACAGGCCGACCGGGCCGCCTATGAAACGGCAATGCGGCGCGAGCATCCCGGCTTCGGCATCACGCAAATGCGCGCCGGCGGCCCGCTGCCGGCCGACGAACGCGCCAACTACATGGTGGTTGACGCCGTCGAACCGCTGGCCGGCAATGAAGCGGCGCTGGGACTCGACGTCGGCTTCCCGGCCCTGAACCGGCCAGCCCGCCAACGCGCCTACGACAGCGGGCGGGCGGTGGCCGGCACGCCGGTACTCCTGGCGCAGGGCGCGGGACGGCCGCCCGGCGTGATCATCACGATGCCGGTGTACCGCTACGGTGCCGCGCTGAGCGACGTGACGGCACGGCGCGACGCGCTGGTCGGCGAAAGCACAATCGCGATCTATCCGGGTGAATTGACGCGCAAGATTTTCGCGGCGGCCGGCTTGCTCGACTTGCCCGACGCCGACGTGCGCGTCTATGCCGACCTGCAAGCGGAGCCGATCTTTGTGGGCGAGGCGCGCGTCGATACGGCGCCGCTGCCGCGCTGGCTGTATCCGGCGCCACCACTTGCCTTCGAGCAGCGTTTCGACGTGGCCGGCCAGAGCTGGCGCCTGAGCGCGCGCCGCCGCCCCGCTTGCGCAGACGAGCACCGCGCCTCGCTGGGCGCGCTGGCGCTCGGCATCTTATTGAGCCTGCTTGGCGCGGCCTATGCGCGCGCGCTGACCTGGCGCACGCGCGACATCCAGTTGCGGGTCGACGAACGCACGGCGCAACTGAAACTGGCCAACCAAGCCTTGCTGCTGCGCGAGCGCGCCATCGAATCGAGCACCAATGCCATTATCATTCTGAGCGCCAGCAAGCACGCGCTGGCTATCGTGTACGCCAACCCGGCCTTCGAGCGGCTGACCGGCTTTTCCCAGGCCGAATCGATCGGCCAGCCGCCCAGCATCTTGTACGCCTGCGACCCGGACCAGCAAGGCCTGGAGGAAATCCGCGCCGCCATCCACGACCGGCGCGAGGGCCACGCCGTGCTGCGCAATTACCGCAAGGATGGCAGCATGTTCTGGAACGAGGTCCGCATTGCGCCGGTGCGCAACGAGGCCAACCAGATCCGCCACTATGTCGTGGTCCAGCACGACGTCAGCGCCGCCAAGGAGTATGAGAACGCGCTCAGTCACCAGGCCACCCACGACGCGCTGACCGGCTTGCCCAACCGCTTGCTGCTGCAAGACCGCCTGACGCAAGCCATCGCGCACGCCGCTCGCCAGGGCCAGTCGCTATGGCTGCTGTCGATCGACCTGGACCGCTTCAAGTTCATCAATGGCCGGCTCGGCCACAAGGGCGGCGACCGCTTGCTGCAAGCGGTCGCCGAGCGCCTGCGCGCCTGCGTGGGCGAAGCCGACACCGTGGTGCGCATCGGCGGCGACGAATTCGCCGTGCTGCTATTGGCCGGGCAAGGCAAGCCCAGCCCCGCCGCCGGCGAACCGCAGCGCATCCTGGGCGCGCTGGCGGCGCCGTTCCAGATCGACGGGCAGGAACTATTTCTCAGCTGCGGCGTCGGCATCGCCGCCTATCCCGGCGATGGCGAGGATGCCGAGCGTTTGCTCGAACGGGCCGATATCGCCATGTACCGCGCCAAGGAAAGCGGCCCCAACAGCGTCCAGTTCTACACGGCGGCGATGAACGAGCGCCTGGCCGAACGCCTGCTGATCGAAGACGCGCTGCGCGGCGCGCTGGAGCGCGAGCAATTCGTCCTGCATTACCAGCCCCAGGTCGACACCAACAGCGGCCGCATCGTCGGCATGGAAGCGCTGATACGCTGGCAGCATCCGGAACTGGGCATGGTGGCGCCCAACCGCTTCATCGGCCTGGCCGAGGAGAACGGCTTGATCATCCCGATCGGCGCCTGGGTGCTGCGCACCGCATGCCGCCAATTGCTGGACTGGCGGCGCGGCGGCGCGCGCGCGCAATTGCGCATGGCGGTGAATATCTCGGCGCGCCAGGTCGCCGAAGACGGCTTCGTGCAATCGGTGGCGGCGCTGCTGGCCGAAACGGGGCTGGCGCCGCACTTGCTGGAACTGGAATTGACCGAAAGCCTGGTCATGAACAATCTCGAACATGCGATCGATATCATGCATCAGCTCAAAAGGCTGGGCGTGACCCTCGCCATCGACGATTTCGGCACCGGGTATTCCAGCCTGGCGCACTTGAAGCGCTTCGAGATCGACGTGCTGAAAATAGACCAGACCTTCGTGCGCGACTTGACGCTGGACCCGGACGACGCGGCAATCGTCACCACCATCATTGCGCTGGCCGCCAACCTGCACCTGGAAGTCATTTCCGAAGGCGTCGAAACGCCTGAGCAAATGGCCTTCCTGCGCCAGCACGGCTGCCACCGGATGCAGGGCTACCACTTCAGCCGGCCGCTGGCGGCCGAGCCATTCGAGGCCATCTTGCGCGTCAATGAAGCGCAAGCGGCCGCCGCCGCGCGAACCGGCGCCGGTACTTAGGAGCTTAGGCCTCGGCGGCCAGCCAGCCGCCGCGAAAGCCGGCCCGCCGCAAACCTTCGGTGAAATACGGACAGCGCCGCGTCAGCGACCAGATCAGATCGCTGCGGTAATTTTCAATCATCAGCACGGTCGGACCTTCGTTGATGCCGAAATGATAGGGCGAGACCCAGCCGCACACGTGATTGGACTGGCAGGGATAGTTGGAATTGAAGGATGCCTTGAAACCGTAGGGATTGGTTTCGCGCAATGTCAAACTCTGCAAATGCCGCACTGTCGGCAACACGATTTCCGGCGCGAATGGCAGGCAAGCCAGCACCGCCCACGGCGCCAGGGTGCCGTCGTCGGGTCCGTAGGGCACGCCGCGCGCCACATAATCGAAAAAATTGCGCTCCACGCCATTGACTTTCTTGCTGACATAACCGGGGCCGTCGCTGGCCGTCACGCCCCAGCGGAACTGGCCGTAATGCTTGAAGCCGAGCGGATTATGGATCGCATACTGTTGCTGGACCAGCGTGGCGCGCCGGCTGTTTTCAAAATAATCGCAAGCGCGCGCGCGCATGAAATCGTCCTGGATGGCGCGGAAATCGATCCACACGTGCGACATCTGGTGCGTAAACAGCGGCCCCGCGTACAGGAAATCGATGCCGTACAGGCTTTTCCACTCATAACTGGCGCACCAGGCCGCGTAATTGGCCGGCGCGATGGGCATGTCCGGCGCGCCCAGCGCCAACACATACAAGATCAGCGCCTCGTCATAACCTTCCCAGTGCCAGGGCAGGAAACCGCTCTCGGGTTTCCAGCCATGGCAGAGCAAGGGCGCGCCGGCCAGCATCCAGTGCCAGTCGACGCGCCGGTACAATTGTTCGGCCAGCTGCCGCACTTGTGCCTCGTCTTCGTCAGCGCCCTGGAAATAGGCGGCCGCCGTCAGCATGCCGGCGATCAACAGCGCCGTGTCGATGCTGGACAATTCGCAATCCCAGGCGCGCTTGCCGCTTTCCATGTCGAGGAAGTGGAAATAAAAGCCCTTGTAACCGCTGGCATCGGCCGCGCCGCTCTGGTCGCTGGCGGCAAAGAAGCGCAGCGTCAGCAAGGTCCGGGCCAGCGCCTGCGCGCGCGTCATGAAACCGCGCTCGACGCCGACCGGATAGGCGCTAAGCGCCATGCCGACCGCAGCAATGCTGGCCGGCCAGCCATCCCGGGTCTTATCGAAAATCAAGCCATTGGCCGGATTGTATTCATGCACAAAATAGGCAAAGGATTCTTGCTGCAGGCAATGCAATAGCTGTTCGGTATGACTGTCGTCGCGCATTGTCCCTCCCGTATCGCTTGATTCTATCGCCATTGAGCAATCTCGGGCGGACGCCACGCGCAGCCCCGGACGGGCAGCCTGGACCTGCCTGACGCGGCGCCAACGTCAGCTGCCAGCCCTGGCCCCGAATTTCGCCGCAAACCACGCATCGATCATCTTTTTTTCATAGCGCAAGTGATCGCTGTCCGCATAGCGGTTCGGCCGATCCAGATAAGCCATGTCGGACAAGCTTTCATCGCCCGCACCGAGCACCTTGCCGTTCGCTTCCAGCGTGTAATGCAAGGCGATGCGCGGCCAGTCGGTCTTGCCCCTGAGCACGCGAACGTCCGTGAAGTTCCTGCGACCGGGATCGATACGCCCGGCCAGGTCGATATCGGTGACATCGATTTTCAGATGTTGATCGGGCGGCAACTGCTTGCCCAGTTGCGCGAAATGGGCCGTCAATTCGTCCAGCACCCGGGCGCGCGCGCCGACCGGCAAATCCGAGAATTTCTCGGGCCGCTGGTAGCTGACGCTGACGTCGGCCTGGGCGCCGCCTGCCGCCAGCGCCAGCGCCACGGTGAGTGAAAATAGTCGCATGATCATTCCTTTCAAAAAACCCGGGCCGGCTTGCCCCCTCATTGCAATATAAGCCTTTGGGCGCCCGATGAAAGTTCAAGCAATGCTTTGTTACACCTGTCACGCCCCGGTCATATGCGGCCACTACTATATTGCCCATGCAGCAAGCTTGCAGCCGGGCTTGCCTTGTATTCAACCCACCCAATACAGGATTTCTTTCATGAGCCAGTCTCTCGATTTGTCACGTCGCCGTATGATCAAATTCTTGTCCGGCGTGCCGTTGTTGCCGCTCGCCGGCGGTAGCGGCGCCCTGCTGTCGGCTTGCGGCGGCGGTTCGTCCAGCGCTGCCGCAACGACGCCGGCGGCGGCCACGCTGGCCTCGGTGAGCTTTGCGCCGATGGCCGCCGTCGGCCTCGCCGATGCCGCAAAGATGGCCACCACCACCGTCGCGTCGGGCTTGTCGGCCACTTTCAGCGATGGCAGCAAGCAAGCCTACAGCTTGAAATATGAAACGTTTTTCGTAACCGGCGGACAAGTGCCGAATGGCGCCGGCGGCACCGTCCTCAGCGGCGGCTACTATGACATCAAGAACCAGCCCATCATCGATGCCAGCGACGCCGGCAAGCGCCAATTCTTTTCCGATTGCCCGGACGGCACTTCGCTGCTGAAACTGGAGCAGCCAAGCGTGCCTGGCGTCAAGGGCAATACCGTGTTTGCCGTGGTGCAATTCGAATACACCACCCGCAATGTGGCCGGCGCCTCGATGTACGGCATGTTGCCGTCGCCGATAGCCGTATTGACACTCGATCAGGACCAGAGCACCGGCGCGCTCAGCCTGGTCAAGTATAGCAATGTCGACACCAGTTCCGTGAATGGCTTGTGGATCACGTGCGGCGCCAGCCGTTCGCCGTGGAATACCCATCTGTCGAGCGAAGAATATGAGCCGGACGCGACCGTCATCGGCAAGAACGCCCAGTTCGCCTCGTTCAGCACCAATCTGTTTGGCGACGCCGCCAAGGCCAATCCCTACCATTACGGCCACTTGCCTGAAATCACGGTCAACCCGGACGGCACCGGCAGCATCAAGAAGCATTACTGCATGGGCCGCATTTCCCACGAATTGGTGCAAGTGATGCCCGACCAGCGTACCGCGCTGATGGGCGACGATGCCACCAATGGCGGCTTGTTCATGTTTATCGCCGACAAGGCGCAAGACCTCAGCAGTGGCACCCTGTACGTTGCCAAGTGGAGCCAGAAAACGGCCGCCAACGGCGGTTCCGCCGATTTGTCGTGGATCAAGCTCGGACAAGCGACGAGCGCCGAAATCAAGGCCCTGGCCGACAGCTTGAAGGCGGCCGACATTGTCGACGCGAAAACCGTCGACCCGCTCAACGCGGCCTATGCCAAGATCCCCTTCAGCGGCAAAACCAATTGGGTCAAGTTTGTGCCGGGCAAGGAAAAAGCGGCAGCCTTCCTGGAAACCCACCGCTACGCCGCGTTCAAGGGCGCCAGCATGGGCTTCACCAAGATGGAAGGCACCACCGTCAACGCCAAGGACAAGGTCGCGTACTCGGCCATGAGTTATATCCAGCCGGCCATGACCAATGGCTCGGGCGGGATCGCGATTCAGGGCCCAAACGCCGGCATCGTGTATGCCTTGAACTTGAAAGGTGGCCAGAAAGATGGCGACGGCGCGGCCATCGACAGCGAATGGGTGCCGGTCGACATGGCGGCCGTGCCGGCCCTGGTCGGCGAAGACCTGGCCCAGCCCGACGCACTCGGCAACCTGGCCAATCCCGACAAGATCGCCAATCCGGACAATATCAAGTTTTCCGAAAAAATGCGCACCTTGTTCATTGGCGAAGACAGTGGCTTACACGTCAATAACTTCCTGTGGGCGTATAACGTCGATAACAAGACCCTGACGCGCCTGATGTCGGCCCCGGCCGGCGCCGAATCGACCGGCTTGCACGCGGTCGACGATATCAATGGCTTCGCCTATATCATGAGCAACTTCCAGCATCCGGGCGACTGGGAGTTGAACAAGGATAGCGCCGGCAATATCACCGGCGGCTTGCACTCGAAAGTGGTGAGCGCGCTCGACCCGCTGGTGCGCGCCAATTACCGCGACCGCTTCGGCGCCGCCGTCGGCTACCTGACCGGCTTGCCAAAACTGGCATAAGAAGCAATTGACAGAACGCCTCCCGTTAGCATGGGAGGTGTTTTCGTCTTCGGTCTGCGCTTTTTCAAATATTATTTGAAAATATACTATCGAAATACAAACCTTCTCTTGTTGCAAGAAAGCGGGCAAATTCTATTGCCTGTTGTTAATACCGCTCTGTCGGTCTACAATCAATTCATGCGTCCGGAAAACACGCGGCGCTGGTCCTACCCGATACAGATGGAATCACCCTGGCGCGCGGCGCCATGGCGTGCTTTTTGCGGAACTCGCCCCTATGTCTTTTTTGTCTACCGCCTCGCCCAAGCTCCCCCCGTGGAAAGTGTTGCTCGTCGACGACGAACCCGATATTCATGACATCACCAAGCTCACGCTGAACCGCTTCCGCCTGGATGGGCGCGGCTTGCAGTTCGTGCATGCCTACAGCGGCGCCGAAGCCAAAGAAGTGCTGGCGCGCGAAACCGACATCGCCCTGGTATTCCTCGACGTGGTGATGGAAAAGGAAGACAGCGGCCTGGAAGTGGCGCGCTGGATGCGTGAAGACTTGAACAACCAATTCACCCGCATCGTGCTGCGCACCGGCCAGCCGGGCCAGGCGCCGGAAGAGCGTGTGATCGTCAACTACGACATCAACGATTACAAGGAAAAGACCGAGCTCGACCGTACCAAGCTGTTCACCACCACCTTTGCCGCGTTGCGCGCCTACCGCGACATCATGAAGGTCGAAGATGCCCGCCTGGCCCAGCTCAATTACCGCGAAGGCCTGGAGCGCGTCATCGCTGCCTCGGCCCACATCTTCCAGCAGCGCAACCTGCGCGACTTCGCCGGCGGCTTGCTGCAACAAGTGGTGGCCCTGTTGCGCCTGGAAACGAGCATGTTGCTGCGCCTGCGCGGCGCCAGCGCCATCAGCGGCGAACAGGATTATGAAGTGCTGGCCCGCATCGGCGAGGAAGGCGAGGCCATCCTCAGTCCGAAACTGCTGGCCCAGCTCGACGACGCCAAGCGCAACCGGATTTCGCGCCTGCATGGCGACACTTACGTCGGCTACTTCCCCAACAGCAGCGGCAAGGCCTCCCTGCTGGTCTTGAAAGGCGTCGCGGAAATCTCGGAAATCGATACCCAATTGCTGGAGGTGTTTTGCTCCGGCGTGGCGATCGCCTTCGACAATATCTTGCTGACCCAGGAAATCACCGATACCCAGGCCGAATTGATCTTGCGCCTGGGCGACGTGGTCGAATCGCGTTCGAACGAGGCCGGCAACCATGTGCGGCGCATGTCGGAAGTGTGCCACCTGCTGGCCCAGGCCTCCGGCATGCCGGAAGACGAGGCGGCGGTGCTGCGCCACGCGGCGCCGATGCATGACATCGGCAAGATCGCCACCCCGGACGCGGTCTTGCTCAAGCCGGGCAAGCTCGACGCGACCGAGTGGGAAATCATGAAGCAACACCCGGCCGTCGGCCTGTCCATCCTGGACGGTTCGCAGCGCCCGATCTTGAAGGCGGCCGCCGTGATCGCCCACCAGCACCATGAAAAATTCGACGGCAGCGGCTACCCGCAAGGCTTGGCCGGGCATGCCATCCACCTGTATGCGCGCATCGTCGCGGTGGCCGATGTGTTCGATGCGCTGATGCACAAGCGCTGCTACAAGGATGCGTGGCCGATCGCGCAAGTGGTCGACTACTTGCGCGAGGTGAGCGGCCAGCACCTGGACCCGGTGTATGTCGAATTATTGATTGCCAATATGGACCTGGCGCTGGCGATCAACCAGCGCTTTCCGGACTAGGAATCAGGCTTCGCCTGTTTGCGGCGCGTCTGCGGGAAGCGCAAGTGGTATTGCAAGCCTTGCCCGGGCGCGCTGACGACCTTCACGCCGCCGCCCAGCGCGCCTGTCACCAGGTTATACAAGATATGCGCGCCGAGGCCGCTGCCGCCCGAGCCGCGCTTGGTGGTGAAGAAAGGGTCGAACAATTGACCCAGGGTGGCCGCATCCATGCCGGCGCCGTCATCGCCGTAATCGAACAACACTTGTTCACCGTCGAGCCGCGCGGCGATCCGTATCACGCCGGGGGCGCCATCCGCGAAGCCATGCACCAGGGAATTGACCAGCATATTCGTGACGATTTGCGACAGCGCGCCGGGGAAGCTGGCCAGTTCGATATCGGGCGCGCATTCGACTTCGACCCGGATCGGCCTGCCCTTCAGCTTCGGTTGCAGCGACAACAGCACTTCGTTCAGGTAATTGCGCAAATTGAAATTGCGGATATCGTCGGAAGACTGGTCCACCGCCACTTGCTTGAAACTGCGCACCAGCGCCGCCGCGCGCTGAGTGTTGCTGGTCATGATGCGCAAGGTCTGGTCGATGATGTCGAAAAATTCCAGCAAGCCATCCTGATTCAATGTACCGGCCGCTAATTCTTCCCGGGTCAACTTCAATTCCTGCACCAGGTGGCTGGTGGCCGTCACGCAAATGCCCAGCGGGGTATTGATTTCGTGGGCTACGCCGGCCACCAAGCGGCCCAGCGAGGCGAGCTTCTCCTGGCGCACCAATTCCGATTGCGCATCCTTGAGCGCCGTCAGCGCCGCGCTCAGGGCCGCGTTTTGTTCTTCCAGCGCCTCCTTGGCGCGCAAGATGGCGCGCTCCGCTTGCATGCGCGCCATCGCGACGGCGACATGGCTGGCCATGAAGGCCAGGATATCCAGGTCGGCCTCGGTGTAAATCACTGACGGCTCATAGCTTTGCACGATGATCACGCCGTAAGCTTGGTCGCCCAGCAGCATCGGCGCGCCCATCCAGCTGGCGATATTGACATCGCCCAGCGGTTCGTCGAGTTGGCCGCTGGCGACCAGTGCGGCGTAGCTGGCGGCGTCGAGCAGGCGCGCCTGCTTGCAGGCCAGCACATAGGAACTCATGCCGATGCCGTAATGGA
This sequence comes from Oxalobacteraceae bacterium GrIS 1.11, assembly GCA_040544385.1. Taxonomy (GTDB): domain Bacteria; phylum Pseudomonadota; class Gammaproteobacteria; order Burkholderiales; family Burkholderiaceae_D; genus Janthinobacterium. Next base: position 37,103 of record JBEONR010000029.1, on the reverse strand, counting down.
AGCGCTTGACGGGCGCCTGCTCGTCCTTTTCATCGACAAAATACGGGATGCTGATTTCCTTGCTGTCCGGATGGTAGAGCGCGATCAGGAAGTTTTTCGCCGTCAACAAGCCGCTGATGATCTGGTGCAATTGCCCGTACATGGTAGCGGCGTCCGAGGCCGAGGCCGACAGATTGGCGATTTCATATAAGGCATGCTGCAAGCTTTCCGCGCGGCGCCGCTCGGACACTTCGTGCGCCAGCGAGGCGGTACGCTCTTGCACGGCGCGTTCCAGCCTGTCCATGCTTTGCATGCCTTGCAGCGCGCTCGACACATGGTTGGCGATCAACGCGAACAGCGCCTGATCTTCTTCCGAATAAGTGTGGCGCGTGTCATAACTCTGGATCACGATCGCACCCAGCACCTGTTGCTGCTGGTCGAGCAACGGACAACCCATCCAGTGTTCGGCCGGCGTACCGACACCCCAGCTGGCGCCCTCGATGGTCTGGTTGGCCTCGTCATGCGCCGTCATCACCAGGCGGCGCCGGTTCAAGATCACCCAGGCCGTCGGCGACTGCCCGGGCGACGCCAGCGATTCGCCCATGCGCGGGTCCGGCGCCTGATCGAATTCATCGACGAAATAGGGAAAGCGCACCAGGCCATCGTCTTGGTTATTCAAGGCCACATAAAAATTGGCCGAATACATGATGCGCCCCAGCGCCGCATGCACCGCCTGCAGAAATTCCCGGATGTCATTGCAGGTGCTGGAACGCTGGCCGATTTCCAGCAACACGGTTTGAACGGCTTCCAGGCGGCTCAGACGACTGTTCATCGCTTTTCCCTATCCACTAATGCGTATGAGAAATACTATCATGTGTCGATGCCGGAGCGCGCTTTCGATTAAAATACCAGCTCAATGAAAAAATTCTTCCTGATCTTGCTAATGATAGTGTTGCCGCTGCAGATGTCCTGGGCTGCGGCGAGCGCCTATTGCCAGCACGAAGAAGGCCAGAGCGCGCGCCACCTGGGCCACCACAGCCATCAACATCAGGCCAAGGCCGAAGCCAAGGCCGAGCAGCCGCCCGCCAAGCAAGCCGGCGGCCAAGTCCACAGCGATTGCCATTTCTGTCACGCGATGGGCGTGGCGGCCTTGCCGGCGATATCCGGGCTGGCCACGCTCAGCCCCGGCTCGCTGGCAATCGCGGCGGCGCCCTCGTTTTATTCTTCCCACATTCCGGACGGGCCCAAGCGGCCCAATTGGCGCCGCCCCGCTTAAGTTTGGATTGGAAGGCCGCTGTCAGGCTCTTCCAGTCCGGCCAAGCGACGGGACCGGCTTTTCGCCTCTTACCAAGTAAGCGTAAATAAACGCGCGAGCCGGCCTCGTCGAATCTTTCCCTGTATCCGGAGAATTCGATGCACCGATTTTTATTGTCACTGTGCGTGGCGGGCTTCGCCATGCCCGCCACCGCCACCACCCTCGACGCCGCCACGGACGTGCGCCACGCCACCCTTGAAACAGACGGCGCGCTGACCTTGCCGGCCGCGCTGGCCCTGGCCCTGCAAGCCAATCCCGACCTGGCGGCCGCCCGCGCCGAAGTGGCGGCCAGCGACGGCTCGCTGCTGCAGGCGCGCCAATGGCCCAATCCCGAGCTGCAAAGCGTACTCGAAGACACCCGCCGCGCCAGCCGCAACAGCACGCTGCAATTGAACCAGACCCTGGAACTGGGCGGCAAGCGCGCCGCCCGCACCACGGTTGCCGGACACGAGCGCGCGCTGGCCGAGGCGGCGCTGGCGGCGCAACAGGCCGACACGCGCGCCGCCGTGGCGCTGGCCTTCATCGACGTGCTGGCGGCGCAGGAAGGCGTGCGCCTGGCGCGCGACGGCGCCGCACTGGCGCAACAGGCTAGCCGGATCGCCGCACACCGGGTCGGCGCCGGCAAGGCTTCGCCGGTCGAAGAAACCCGGGCCCGTGTGGCCGAAGCGGGCGTCAAGCTGGAATTGACGCTGGCCGAGGGCGCGCTGGCCGGCGCGCGCCGCCGCTTGAGCGCGCTGTGGGGCAATCCGGCGCCCCGCTTCGGCGCCGCCGACGGCGCGCTGCAACGCTTGCCGGACTTGCCGGCGCCGGAAGAACTGGCGCGGCGCTTGCGGCAAGCGCCGGTGCTGCGACAAGCTAACGGCGAATTGGCGCTGCGCCTGGCCATGGCCGAGCTGGAAAAGCGACGCCGCATCCCGGACTTGACGCTCAGCGTAGGCGTCAAGCGCGCCGAGGAACAGGGCCGCACGCTCGCCATCGTCGGCCTTTCCATCCCCCTGCCGCTATTCGATACCAATCAGGGCAATCTGCTGCAAGCGCTGCGCCGCAGCGACAAGGCCGACGCGCAATTGAGCGCCGCCCAAGTGCGTGCCGGCGCCGCGCTGGCCGACGCCGGCGAGCGCTTGCGCTTTGCGCGCGAGGAAGCGCAAGCGCTGGACGAGGCGATCGTACCCGGCGCGCACAGCGCGTACGAGGCCGCGAGCCGGGGTTTCGAGTTCGGCAAGTTCGCCATGCTCGACGTGCTGGACGCCCAGCGCACCCTGTTGCAAGCCCAATCGCGCCAGTTGCGCGCGCTGGCCGACGCACACCGGGCCGCCGCCGAGATCGAACGCATCCTCGGTCCGGACTATCAATAAGGAAAACCTGCCATGACCATCCCAAACAAGAAACACCTCGGCGTCGCCGCCATCGTGCTTGCCGGCGCCCTGCTGGCCGCCCTGATCCTGGGCGGAGGCCCGGCCGCGCCAAGCGCCGAAGCGACCGCGCCGCACCTGGAAGAAGGCAAGCTCGCATTGAGCGATGCCCAGATCGCAGCTGCCGCCATCACCGTGGCAAACGCCGGCCCGGACCGCATCGAGACCAGCCTGGCCCTGGCCGGCGAAATCGCCCTCGACGCAGAGCGCACCGCCCATATCGTGCCGCGCCTTGCCGGCGTGGTCGACAGCGTGCACGTCAAGCTGGGCCAGCCGGTCAAGCAGGGCCAGTTGCTGGCCGTGATTTCCAGCCCCGCCTTGTCGGAACAGCGCAGCCAATTGCTGTCGGCGCAAAAAAACCTGGCCCTGGCGCGCGCCACGCACCAGCGAGAAGGCATGCTGTGGCGCGAGAAAATCTCGGCCGAGCAAGACTATCTGCAAGCGGGGCTGGCCTTGCACGAAGCCGAGATCGCGGTCCGCAACGCCAGTCAAAAGCTGGCCGCGCTGGGCGCCGGCAGCGGCCGCGCCCAGGCCTTGAACCAGTATGAAATCCGCGCCCCGTTCGACGCCACGGTATTGGAAAAGCATATCGCGCCGGGCGAGGCGGTGCAGGAAAACAGCGCCATTTTCACCCTCGCCGACCTGGCCACGGTGTGGGCCGAGATTGCCGTGCCGGCGCGTGACTTGAACAGCGTCAAGGTCGGCGCCCGGGCGCTGGTCAAGGCGAATGCCGCCGACCCCGGCGTGGCCGGCGTCATCGCCTACGTCGGCGCCCAACTGGGTGCGCAAAACCGCAGCGCCACGGCGCGCGTGCGCCTGGCCAATCCGGCGCTGGCATGGCGTCCCGGCCTGTTCGTCACCGTCGCTATCGCCACCGGCGCGGTGGACGCGGCCGTGACGGTGACCGCCGAGGCGGTCCACACCATCGAAGAGCGGCCATCGGTCTTCGTCAAGGTAGCCGGCGGCTTTCAGGCCAGCCCCGTCACACTGGGACGGGCCGACGGCAAACTGGTCGAAATCACGCATGGCCTGGCCGCCGGCGCGCCCTACGCCGCCGCCGGCAGCTTCACCCTCAAATCGGAGCTCGGCAAGGCCGGCGCCGGACACGAACACTGAGCCGAAAGAGATAACCATGTTTGAACGATTGATACGCTTTGCCATCGCCCAGCGCTGGCTGGTCATGCTGGCGGTCGCCGCGATGGCGGCCCTGGGCTTGTACAATTACCGGCTCTTGCCGATCGACGCGGTGCCCGACATCACCAACGTCCAGGTGCAAATTAACGCGGCGGCGCCCGGCTATTCGCCGCTGGAAACCGAGCAGCGCATCACCTTCCCGATCGAAACCGCGATGGCCGGCCTGCCCCACCTGGAGCAAACCCGCTCGCTGTCGCGCTACGGCTTGTCGCAAGTGACGGTGATTTTCAAGGATGGCACCGACATTTATTTCGCGCGCCAATTGGTGGGCGAGCGCCTGCGCCAGGCAGGCCAGCAATTGCCGACCGGGATCACGCCGGCGCTGGGGCCGGTGTCCACCGGACTCGGCGAAATCTATCTGTGGACGGTGCAAGCGCAAGACGGCGCCCGCAAGAGCGACGGCACGCCCTACTCGCCAGCCGACTTGCGCGAAATCCAGGATTGGATCATCAAGCCGCAATTGCGCAATGTGGCCGGCGTCACCGACATCAATTCGATCGGCGCCTACGCCAAACAATACGAAGTGGCGCCCTGGCCCGACAAGCTGGCCGCCCACGGCTTCGGCTTGCAAGACATCGTCGGCGCGCTCGAACGCAACAATAGCGACGTCGGCGCCGGCTATATCGAAAAACGCGGCGAGCAATGGCTGGTACGGGCGCCCGGCCAATTGCGCTCGCTGCAAGATATCGGCGACACCGTGGTCGGCCTGGCGCAAGGCGTGCCCATCCGCATCCGCGACGTCGCTGAAGTGGGCATCGGACGCGAATTGCGCACCGGCGCGGCCACCGAAAACGGCCGCGAGGCGGTGCTCGGCACCGTCTTCATGCTGATCGGCGAGAATAGCCGCGCGGTGTCGCAAGCGGTCGAGCGCAAGATGGTCGAGATCAACCGCAGCTTGCCGCAAGGGGTGCGCGCCGTCACCGTGTATGACCGCACGGTATTGGTCGATAAGGCCATCGACACCGTGAAAAAGAACTTGCTGGAAGGGGCCGTGCTGGTGATCGCCGTGCTCTTTCTTTTCCTCGGCAATCTGCGCGCCGCCCTGATCGCCGCCATGGTGATCCCGCTGGCCATGCTCTTCACTTTCACCGGCATGGTCGGCTACCACGTCAGCGCCAACCTGATGAGCCTGGGCGCGCTGGACTTCGGCATCATCGTCGACGGCGCCGTGGTGATCGTCGAAAATTGCGTGCGCCGCCTGGCCCACGCGCAGGCGCAGCGCGGCCGCCCGCTGACGCGCGCCGAGCGCCACGAAGAAGTGTTTGCGGCCGCGCGCGAAGCCCGCCGGCCGCTGTTGTACGGCCAATTGATCATCATGGTGGTCTACCTGCCGCTGTTCGCGCTGAGCGGCGTCGAAGGGCGCATGTTCACGCCCATGGCCTTCACAGTGGTGATCGCCCTGCTGGGCGCGATGATCTTGTCGGTCACCTTCATCCCGGCCGCAGTCGCGCTCTTCATCGGTGAACGGGTGGCGGAAAAAGACAATTGGCTGATGCGGGCCGCCAAGCGCTGGTATCGCCCGGCGCTGGCGGCGGCGCTGCGCAATACGCCGCTGGTGCTGAGCGGCGCCGCCGTGACGATCGCCCTGGCGGCGTTGCTGGCGACCCGCATGGGGGCCGAATTCGTGCCCAGCCTGGACGAGGGCGACATCGCGATCCAGGCCGTGCGCGCGCCCGGCACCAGTTTGACTCAATCGCTGGCCATGCAACAGCAACTGGAACTGGCCTTGAAGAAGAACCATCCGGAAATCGCGCGCGTCTTCGCCCGCACCGGCACCGCTGAAATCGCCTCCGACCCGATGCCGCCGAATATCTCGGACGGTTACATCATGCTCAAGGCGCGTGCCCAATGGCCCAAAGCGGCCAAGCCGCGGGCCCAATTGCTGGCCGAGATAGAAGCCACGGCGGCCGGGCTGCCCGGCAATAGCTATGAGTTTTCGCAACCGATCCAGTTGCGCTTCAATGAATTGATTTCGGGTGTGCGCAGCGATGTCGCCGTCAAGCTGTTTGGCGACGACATGGCGGTGCTGGAAGCGACGGCGGCCCGCATCGCGGCGCTGCTGGGCAAGGTGCCCGGCGCGGCCGAAGTCAAGGTCGAGCAAACCAGCGGCTTGCCGGTGCTGAGCGTGAATATCGAGCGCGAACGGGCCGCGCGCTATGGCCTCAACCTGGCCGACGTGCAATACACGGTGGCCGGCGCGATCGGCGGGCGCCAGGCCGGCACCCTGTTCCAGGGCGACCGCCGCTTCGACATCGTGGTGCGCCTGCCGGAAAGCTTGCGCGCCGACCTGGAACAATTGAAACGCTTGCCGATCCCGCTGCCGCCGGGTGCCGGACGGGCCGGTTTCATCCCGCTGGCAGAGGTGGCCAGCCTGGACCTGGCGCCAGGGCCGAACCAGATCAGCCGCGAAGACGGCAAGCGCCGCATCGTCATCAGCGCCAATGTGCGCGGACGCGACATCGCTTCCTTCGTGGCCGAGGCCGAACAGCGCCTGCGTGCCGAGGTCAAGGTGCCGCCCGGTTATTGGACCAGTTGGGGCGGCCAGTTCGAGCAATTGCAATCGGCCGCGCGGCGCCTGCAACTGGTGGTGCCGCTGGCGCTGCTACTGGTGTTGGTCTTGCTGTTTGCGATGTTCGGCAAGCTCAAGGATGGCTTGCTGGTGTTTAGCGGGATTCCCTTCGCGCTCACCGGCGGCATCGTCGCACTATATCTGCGCGACATTCCGATGTCGATCTCGGCCGCAGTCGGCTTCATCGCCCTGTGCGGGGTGGCGGTCTTGAACGGCCTGGTGATGATTGCCTTCATCCGCCAATTGCGCGAACAGGGGCACGGCCTGGACCAGGCAATCGAACTGGGTGCGCTGACGCGCTTGCGGCCGGTCTTGATGACGGCGCTGGTGGCCGCCCTCGGCTTCGTGCCGATGGCGCTGGCCAGCGGCACCGGCGCCGAAGTACAGCGCCCGCTGGCCACGGTGGTGATCGGCGGCATCCTGTCGTCGACGGCGCTGACCTTGCTGGTACTGCCCCTGCTCTACCGCCTGGCTTACCGGCGCGAAGCAAGGGCGGCCTTGAGCGCAGATCAGGGCTTGCGGTAATCGTTCTCTATCCAGGCCGCCGCGCTGGAGGGACTGAGCTTGAACGCGGCCGAGGTACGCACCTTGGCCAATTGCTCGCCATCCTGGTCGAAGGCGCTCAGCATCGCATACGGATTGTCTTCGTCGGGCACGATGTCGAGCATGACCTTGACCTGGCCGGCGGCCAGGCTTACGTACAGGCTCTTGTGCAATTGCGCGTGCAATTGCTGCTCGTGGCGGCGCAACACTTCGGCCGCCGTCTTGACCAGGGTATTGAAGGCGTTGACGTCGAGCGGCTTCGGGTTTTTCTTGTCGCGGCCCATGGTCCAGGGTCCGACCAGGGCCGGTTCCGGTTCGCCATCCTTGATCATGGCCACCGCCCAGCCCTCGTCTTCCTCATTCTTGATCACGCGCGCGGTCCAGCCATTGCCGACCCACAGGCGCGGCTCCTGGATCTTGGCGTCGTCGTCGGGTTCGGATTCGGGAAAATCGGGGGATACGCTGCTCATTTGCTCTGGCTCATGTCTGAAAGATGGGGCTTAACATGATAGTCGAAATCGCGCCCGGGCGCCCTAAAATTCCCCCAAGATTTCCCGACGTTTGAAACGCCGGCAAGCCCGCGTCAAGCGGGCTTTTTTGCATCATTCTCGCATCGATAAGCGGACCGAACCGGAGCGATCCTTCAGGCGTATTCGAATGAAATCGAGGGCCTGGACGGCGGCATGACTGGCGGACTGGGTGGTGGCCGGCGTGGGTCGATGGCCGGTGCCGGCGCCTGGTAACTGAAAGGCGTGATGATAATGGGCGGAATGGCCGGCGGCGCCCCTTTTGGCCCGGCTCGGCGTGGCTCGATGCTAGGTTGACACATCACAGCTAGCGGGGATATCGATTGATCCCCTGCGTATAAACACAAAAACATATTACCTCCAGGCGCAAGTGGCGCAGACATTCAGTATAGACAGCGATATTTTTAATACAAGGAAAAATATAAGACACGATTGAGGCACCTCATCCCACAAAAAGCACCGCCTGTCGCACAAGACTCGATCACGCCCGGCGAAGGGACTACAGTACGAACATGTCAACACCGTTCACCTTCACCCAAAAAGGCTCGCCATGAAAAAAATTCTGCCCACCGTCGTTCTGGTCCTGCTTGCCATCGCCATCTGGCGCACGATGAATGTGGACGCCATGATCGTCAACTGGAATGGCGACGAGCTCGGCGGCCCCGCGGGGGCGCTGTTCGGCGTGCTGCTGGCCGGTGGCGGCCTGGTGTTCGGCTTGCTCGCGCTGCTCGTCGCGGCCCTCTTCGCGGGCTTGCTGGTGGCCGGCCTCGGCATGCTGCTGGTGGGCGGCATGGCCTTGCTGGGGGTGCTGTTGGCGGCGCTGCTGGCGCCCTTCCTGCTGCCGCTGCTGATCCCGCTGGCCATCGTGCTATTCATGGCCGCCCGTATCCGCAAGAATCGCCATGCCGACGCCGCAACGCGGCAGGGACCAGCCTAATTTTGCGGCGCGCCGTGCTCGACCCGGTTACGTCCGCCCCGCTTGGCGCGGTACAAGGCTTGGTCGGCGCGCATCAGGGCGCCCTCGTAAGCACCTTCGCCGGCCGACATGGCCGCGATGCCGATGCTGAGCGTGATCGCGATGGCGCCGCCATCGACGCTCAGCGGCGTGTCGGCGATGCTCCGGCGCAAGCGTTCGGCAAACACGCAAGCGGCCGCCAGATCGGTGCCCGGCAACAAAATTGCAAATTCTTCGCCACCGATCCGGCCCACGGTGTCGACCTTGCGCAAGGCGCCGGCCATCAGGTCCGCCACATGGCGCAACATGGCGTCGCCGATCGCGTGGCCGTGGCCGTCATTGACCGCCTTGAAATGGTCGAGGTCGAGCATCAGCACCGCCGCGCAAGCGTTGCTATCGCGCCGCAGGCGCGCGTGTTCGGCGTCCAGGCGCGCCATGAATTGACGCCGGTTCGGCAAGCTGGTCAGGGAATCTGTCGTGGCCAGCAAGAGCAACTCATCGTTCATCCGCTTGCGCTCGGTAATATCGAGCGTGGAAACGATCACGAAATCGAGGCTATGCTCATGGCCAGGCATCACCAGCAGGGTCAGCTCGTTCTGGCGCGCCACCCCGTCCAGGCGCAGGAAACTACTCTCGCAGGCAAAGAAATGGTCGCCCCGGGCCAGCGCCGTCAAAGCTCCAGCGAAGCTATCCATCGCGCCGGCGGCGAAATTTTGCGCCAAGCTGAGCGCCGCAATCGACTTGCCGCCGCCGGGCGGCCCGGCGGCGCCGACCTGGGCCAGCGCTGCCGCGTTCACATCGACAATCCTGACCAGCCCGGCGAGCCGTTTCAACTCGCTGGGATTGGCCCGCAGATAGGCGACCAGATCGTCCACGCCCGACTGCACCAGCTCACCCAGCGCGGCGCGCACGGCCGACCAGTCTTGCTCCCACAGGGCGACCGGCGCATGGTCGTACAGACTGCGGAAACGGGCTTCACCGGCGCGCAGCGCAACGCCTGCGCGGGCTTGCTCGATGGCGATGCCGGCCAGTTGCGACGACTCTTCGATCAGCGCGATATGGACGGCGCTGGGCCGGCTCGGCCAGCGGTGGTAAATCGCGAAGCTGCCCAGCACCTTGCCCGAACCGACGCGCACCGGCTCCGACCAGCAAGCGGCCAGACCGGCGCGCGCGGCCAGGTCGCGGCAAGGTTGCCAGAGCGGATCTTCGGCAATATTTTCGACGATCACGCGGGCGCCGCCACGCACCGCGTGGCCGTGGGCACCGTCGAGCGCCATGCCGTGCACGGCGGCGTTGAAAAAGGCCGGCAAGCTGGGCGCGGCGCCAACCAGCAGACTCCGGCCCCCATCGTCGAGCAATAAAATACTGCACAACATGGAGGGGTTGGCCGCTTCCACCCCCAGCACCACGCTTTCCAGCACATGCTCGAGGGCGGCGCCCGTGGTCAGCAATTCCAGCACTTGGCGACGGGTGCGCTCGCGCTGCTCGCTCTGGCTGCGCTCGCTGATGTCGCGAAAAGACCACAGCCGCGCCGTCTCATTACCCAACTGCAGGCTGCGGCAAGCTTGCTCGAATACCCGGCCATCTTTCAAGTGCAACACGGACTGGTCCGGCGTCGGCGCGCGCTCGCGCAAACCGGGCACCGCCTGCAGCAATTGCCGTTCCAGATGGCCGAACACGCCGTCCGCCTGCCAGGCCAGCGTGTCCGGCACGGTCCACAATTGCCTGAAACGCCGGTTGGAATTGAGCACCTTGCCATCCAGATTGTCGACCAGGATGCCATCGATGGTGGAATCCAAAATACTGCGCAATACCGCTTCGCTGCGCTCGGCTGCCTCGGCCACGGCCAGCAGCGCCGCCTGGCCGGCGTTGAGCTGGCTAGTCAGCAGGCCGGCCCGGCGCAGCGCGGCCTGGGCCAGCGAGCGGCTGCGCGCCAGCAAGCAGGTGAGCGCCGCCAGGCCCAGGCTGAGCAGCAGGCCAGCCGCAGCAATCAGACGCGGCTTGTCCGCGTCCGCCCGGTCGAAACTGGGCGGGGCGCCGATCAACAGCGTCCAGCGATGGCCGGCGAGGCTGATTTGCTGCACCGAATGACGGCGCAAATTTTGCACCGCGCCGGTGGCGCCGCCAACCATCCTGGCCGCGTCGTCAATTACTTCGCCATCATAGATTTCCAGGTCAAGCGGCGCGGCTTGCCCACCGCCCAGCCCGGCCATCAAGTCTCCCATGCGAAATGGCGCATACACCCAGCCGAGGATGGCGGCGCGGCGCTGCGCCGGCGTATCGTGCGGCAAGCCGTTGTGATACACGGGCAACACGATCAAGAAACCGGCTTGCTTGACGGGCCGGCCCTGCTCTTGCACCAGGCGGATCTTGGCCGTCATCATGGGCAACCCGGAATCGCGCGCGCGCTCGAGCGTGGTCCGCCGCGACGCTTCGGAATACGGGTCGAAGCCGAAGGCGCGCACATTGCTGCCGCCAAACGGCTCCAGGTAAACCACGGGGGCATAGGCGGCGCGCTCGCCAGCGGGCGCGATATCGTAGTCGGGGAAGCCTTCGGCGCGCACCATCGCGACATGCGCGGCGCGCTCCCCGCCGGCCACCAGGCGCATGTAGCCGATGCCGTGGATGCCGGGGAAATGCAAGTCGATTTGTTGCATCGCCACGTAATGATGGAAGGTGCGGCGGTCGATGAGTTCGCTGCTGCCAAACAAGCCTTGCACGCCGTATAGCACCTGGATATAGGTTTGCATGCGCGAGGCAATGTTGTTGACCAGTTCGCGCACGCGGAAATCGAAATCGGCTTGCACCTGCCGTTGGGCGTCGCTATCCGCGCTGCGCCAGACGCCGTAAGTCAAGCCCAGGCAAGCGAGCAAGATCATGCCACCCAGGAGATAGGGACCCAGCCTTTCCTGGCTGAAAGCGACGCCGGGCGACGCGGGAGGTGTCTTTTTCATCGCACCATCGATAAGCCAGTTGGACAAGCGTCGCATTGCGAAGATAGACCGGTCGCGGCCGCCATGCGGCCATGCTTGACGACAATAGTACGTGAGAGCGGCACGACTGGCAATGCGGTTCTTGCATCGCCGTCACAGCGCCACCACGAACCGCCGCCTTATGTTACGGGCGCCGCCCGCTCCACATAGTCGCGATAACCGCGCGCGCGCAATGCGCAAGCCGGGCAAGCGCCGCAGCCATAACCCCAGTCATGCAACTGGCCGCGCTCGCCCAGGTAGCAGGTGTGGGTGCCCGAGCGTATCAAGTCGACCAGCGGCTGGCCGCCCAATTGCTGCGCCAAGTCCCAGGTCTGGCCCTTGTCCAACCACATCAACGGCGTTTCCACCTTCAGGCGCGTGGCCATGCCCAGATTCAGCGCCACTTGCAGCGCCTTCATCGTATCGTCGCGGCAATCGGGATAGCCGGAAAAATCGGTCTCGCACATGCCGCCGACCAGCACCGTCAAGCCGCGCCGGTAGGCCACCGTGGCGGCCACTGTCATGAATAGCAGGTTGCGGCCCGGCACGAAGGTATTGGGCAAGCCGTTTTCCTGCATCGCGATTTCGACATTGCTGGTCAGTGCGGTGTCCGAAATCGCGGCAATCAGGGACAAGTCGATCACATGATCCTGGCCCAGGCGATGATCCCACTCGGGCGACTGGGCGCGCATGTGCGCAATCACGGTCGGGCGCACGGCCAACTCGATGGCGTGGCGCTGGCCGTAATCGAAGCCGATCGTCTCGACCCTGTGATAATGTTTCAAGGCCCAGGCCAGGCAAGTGGTGGAATCTTGTCCACCGCTAAAGAGCACCAGTGCGGTATCGCTTGCAAGCATAATCATCTTTCATTGTGTGAAACGGTCGCGGCCCACCGTCAAAAACCTTATTCGCACGCCATCTGGCACCTATTCCGGTAACATGCGGGACGCATCCACCAATGGAGAGACATGTTTTCCGCACGCCCAGTTAACCGAGCCGCCAGCCTAGTGGTGCAAGCACGAATTTTGGCACAATTACTGGCGATGGGGCAAATGACGCTGCTCGTGGCCGGCGCCGCGCTGCTGACGCCGGCCATGTCGGCCCAGGCTGCCGACAGTGTCGCCGAAGCGCTGCCGCTGCCATATACGGTCAACATCGACGCCCCCGACGAGCTCACGCCGCTGCTTGAACATAATCTGGACTTGACGCGTTTCCGCGGCAATGCCCGCGTCGACAAGGAACAATTGCAGCGCCTGGTGCGCGGCGCGCCGGAGCAAGTCAGGAATTTGCTGGCCACGGCAGGCTTTTATACGCCACAAGTGAGCGTGCGGCTCGACGGCGACGGTGCCGCGCCGGTGGTGCAGATCAAGGTCGAACCGGGCTCGGCCATGCTGGTTGGCCAGGTCGAGCTGGAATTGCGCGGTTTTCATGGCGGCGAGCCGAACGGCGAGCCGGACGGCGCGCCTTTCGACAGCGCCGCCCTGCGCGACAGCTGGGGCTTGCAAGAGGGTCAAGTATTCCGCCAGAGCGAATGGGAGTTGGCCAAGCGCAAGCTGCTGCGCCAAGTGGTGCAAACCCGCTACCCGCGCGCGCAATTGAGTGAAACACTGGCCACGGTCGACCCCGAGACGCACCGCGCCAGCTTGCGCGTAGTGCTCGACAGCGGACCGGCATTGCGCTTCGGCGCGCTGCACATCGAAGGCTTGCAACGCTATCCGGCCTCCATTGTCGGCAATCTGAATCCAATCAAGCCCGGCGATTTTTATAGCGAGGCGGCGCTGCAAGCTTACCAGGGGCGCTTGCAAGACACCGGTTACTTCGCCAGCGTGGAAGTAAGCGCCGACATGAGCGCGCTGGCGGGCGAGCCGGCCGCGCCGCAAGATACGGTCGACGTGAACGCGGACGTGGCGCCGCTGCCGCTGCTGGTGCGCGTGGTCGAAAACAAGCGCAAGAGCGTCAGCGCCGGCCTCGGTTACAGCACCAATACGGGCAACCGGGCCCAGTTGAACTTCGACGACTTGAATGTGTTCGGCTTGCGTTTCAAGAGCGCGCTGACGATGGAAACCAAGAAGCAGACGGCGCGTGGCGATTTTTACTTCCCGACCACGGCGGACGGCTATAACGATAGCATCGGCGCCGGTTTCGAGCGCAGCGATATTTCCAATGAAATCACCAGCGTGTCGACGGTGGCGGCCAAGCGCGCCTGGGGCACGCCGCTGCTCGAACGCAGCGTCACGCTGGAATTTCTGAGCGAGAACAAGGTGATCGAGGGCGCCGAAAGCAGCAAGAGCAAGAGCTTGCCGCTGACCTATGGCTTGACCAAGCGCCAGCTCGACAGCCTGCTCTTTCCAACCAGCGGCTATGTCGTCAACGCCCAGTTGGGTGGCGCCCTCTTGCCGGTGCTGACGGATGAAAAATTCGTGCGCGGCAGCGCCAAATTCGTCTACTACCATCCGCTCGGCAAGCGCGCCACCGCCATCTTGCGCGGCGAAGCGGGCGCGCTCGGCTCCCGGGAAAAGGCCGGCGTGCCCAGCACCTATCTGTTTCGCGCCGGCGGCGACCAGTCGGTGCGCGGCTATGCCTACCAAGAACTGGGCGTGCGCGAAGGCGACGCCATCGTCGGCGGGCGCTACCTGGCCACCGCCAGCGCCGAATATCAATACTGGTTCACGCACACCTGGGGCGGCGCCGTTTTCTACGACGCCGGCAATGCCGCCGACAGCGTCAAGGACTTACATCCAAAATCGGGCTATGGCGTCGGCGTGCGCTACAAGAGCCCGGTCGGCCCCATCAATGTCGATGCCGCCTACGGCCATGCGGTCCACAAATACCGCCTGCACTTTTCTCTGGGATTCACCTTTTGATGTCCGCTACCACCCCGCCAAGCAAACCGCCCGCCCCACCGCGCCGCTGGCTGCGCATCATGATGGCCGCGCTGGCCAGCCTGGCCCTGCTGCTGGGCGCCGCCCTGTGGCTGCTGGGACGCGAAGCGACCTTGCAAGCGCTGCTGAGCAAGCTGGCCAGCGCCAGCGGCGGCCAGATTGCCGTCAGCGGCGTGTCCGGCTCGCTGTATCACAAGATGCACCTGGGCCATCTCAGCTACCGCAGCGCCAGCCAGCACATCACGCTCGAACAGGTCGATATCGACTGGTCGCCCTTGCAATATTTCTCAGAAGGCATCGCGATCAGCGAGGTGCATGTGGCTAGCCTGACGCTGGAAAGCGTCGGTCCGTCGACCCCGGCCGTGCTGCCGGAAGCCATCGTACCGCCCTTCCAGCTCGGCATCGCCGTGGCCCGCATCGACCAGATCACCGTGCGCAATCCCGGCGGCAGCAATGTCATCGAGCATGTGCGCTTCAAGCTGGCCGGCGACCAGCATGGCTGGCGCCTGCAAGACGCCAGCGCCGCCACGCCGTGGGGCTTGATCGCGGCCAACGCCAGCGTGGCCGCCGCCCCGCCTTTCGCGCTGGACGCCAAGGCCAGCGTCACGCAAACTACGGTAGCCGCCGGAGAACAGCCGGCCCGTCTGAGCGCCACGCTGGGCGGTAATCTGGCGCTGCTGGAATTGCGCGCCAAAGGCAGCGCCGGACCGGCCAGCGCCGAAGCCAGCTTGAGCCTGGCACCCTTCGATCCCATCATCTTGCGCGCGGCCGACATCAAGGGACTGGGCATCAATCCCGGCCGCTTCAATCCAGCCTGGCCGCAAGCCCAACTGAACCTGGAAGTGGCGGCCAAGATAGGCGTCGACCAGGGACTTTCCGGCAAGATCGCCTTGAGCAACCAGGCCCCGGCCGGCCCGCTCGACCAGCAACGCCTGCCGCTGCGCGCAGTCAGCGCGCAATTTGGCGGCAGCGTCACCGCCACCACGATCGAGGCAGCCCTGCTCGACTTTGGCGCCGGCGGCAAATTCACCGGCGGCGGCAGCATCGCCCGCAGCGGGCCGACGGCGCCCATCGAGCATGCCAGCTTCGCGCTGCACACCGAACGCATCGACTTAAAAGCCTTCCACGGCAGCCTGCACAGCAGCCAGATCGCCGGCGACATCACACTCGCCAGCAAGGGCGGCACGCACACCGTCAAGGCTTTGCTGGCGCAAGACGGCTTGCGCCTGGACGTACAGGCGAGCCTGGCCGACGCGCTGCTGGAAGTGCGGCAGGCGCGCCTGCAAGCGGGCAAGGGCAGCGTCAGCGTGAGCGGCTCGGCCAGCCTGACGGGGCCGCGCGCCTTCAAGGCCAGCGCCAGCGCCCAGCATTTCAATCCGGCCGATTTCGGCGACTATCCGCTGGCCGACTTGAACGCCGATGCGCGCTTGAACGGCCACCTCGCCCCCGCCTGGCAAGTGGGCGCCGACTTCGCGCTGCGCCCCAGCAGCCTGTTCAAGCAGCCCCTGTCGGGCGCCGGCAAGTTCAGCGCCGACCCCAGCCATGTCAGCGGGGTGGACGCGCAACTGGCGCTGGGCCGCAATGCCTTGTCCTTGCGCGGCAATTTCGGCGCGCCGGGCGAGCGCCTGAACTGGCGCCTCGAGGCCCAGCAATTGTCGGCCGCGCAGGGCAACTTGCTGGGCGCGCTGACGGCCAGCGGCATCCTCGAAGGCAGCATGGCGGCACCGCGCACCAGCTTCGTGGCCGACGCCAAGGGCCTGGGTTTGGCGTCGGCCAAGCACGCCGCGCCCGACAGCGTGTTGCACGCCGAGGGCGAGCTGGCCTTGAACGGGCCGCACCACATTCCCGAACTCAAGCTGAGCGGTTCGGCGCAGCGCTTCAATCCGGCTGCCTTCGGCCCCTACCCGGCCGGCGCCGTGAACGCCGACTTCAACGGCGGCGGCAAGCTCGGGGCCGACTGGCGCCTGGCCTTGAACCTGGCCTTGCAGCCGTCAACGCTGTCGAACGCGGCGCTATCCGGTTACGCCAAGGTCGCGGCCGACGCCAGTCGCATCGAGAGCGCCGACCTCGACCTGCACCTGGGAGCGAACCGGCTGACGGCCAGCGGCAGCTTCGGCGCCGCACGCGACCGCCTCGACTGGAAGCTGGACGCGCCGCAATTGGCCAACCTTGGCCCGCAATTGGGCGGCTCCCTGCGCGGCAGCGGCGTGCTGTCGGGCAGCACGGCGGCGCCCGCGCTCAGCTTGAACCTGGACGGCCAGCAATTGTCGTTCGGCCCGCACCATGTCGAGGCCGTGCATGCCAGCGCCAGCCTGGGCGTCGGCCCGCTCGACCCGCTGCAAAGCGAGATCACGATCCAGCAATACAGCACGGACGGCTTCGCGCTGGCCGAAGCGCGCCTGCAAACGACGGGCACGCGCGCGGCGCACACCGTACAACTGTCGGGCCGCAATGACGACTTCGACGCTTCCGCGCGGATACAGGGCGGCGTCAAGGCCGAGCTGTGGAGCGGCAGCGTGGAGAGCGTGCAAAACCGTGGCCGCTACGCGCTCGCGCTGCAGGCGCCGGCGCCGCTGCGCCTGGCCGGCCCGGCCGGCAGCGGTATCGCCGGCTTGCTGCATCCCGAACACATCGCGCTCTCGAATGCCATCTTGACACTGGCGAGCGGCAACATCAACGTGCAAAGCCTGGAAAAAGACGGGCCGGCCTGGCGCAGCAGCGGCCAGGCCGCCGGCGTACCCTTGAGCTATCTGGCGCAATTGGCGCCGGCCTTGCGCGACAATACCAGCGGCGACCTGAGCCTGGGCGCCCAATGGTCGCTCGCCTTGCAGGCGGCTACGGCGGGGGCGCCCGACCCGGCCCTGGCCGGCATGGTGCATATCTTCCGGGAAAAAGGCGATATCTCGGTCGGCACCGAGCAAGCGCTGGCGCTCGGTTTGCGGCAACTCGACGCGCGCGTCGACGTGGCCAATAATCAATTGCGCTTGCAAGTGGGAATCGATGGCGCGCGCTCCGGCCAGGCGCGCCTGGACGCGAGCGCGCACATGCCGCACGGACGGATCAGCGCCGACAGCGCTTTGACCTTGAGCGGCAGCGCCAACATGGCCTCGCTGGCCTGGCTGGCGCCACTGAGCGGGCAGACCGGGCTGGAATTGGGCGGCGCGCTCAAGCTGGCCTTGACGGGCGGCGGCACGATAGGCGCGCCAGCGTTGAACGGCGATATCAGCGGCGAGAAATTGCTGCTCAATTGGGCCGACCAGGGCTTAAAACTGCGCAATGGGCAATTGCAAGCGAAGCTGGCCGGCGACCAGTTGCAATTGCAGCGCCTGAGCTTTGACGGCGGCGAGGGCAAGGTCACGGCCGAGGGCTGGGTGCGCTTTGCGAACGCCGAGGCGAGCATGGAATTGAAGCTGGTGGCCGACAAGCTGCTGGCGCTGGCGCGGCCCGACCGCACCCTGGTGCTGAGCGGCCAGAGTACCCTGATACGCGACCAAAAACGCTTCAGCCTGGAAGGCAAGTTCAAGGCCGAACGCGCGCTGATCGAACTGGCCGGGCAAGACAGCCCGACCCAGAGCGACGACGTGGTGGTGCTGGGCAAGGGTTTGGGCGCCAAGCCGGCCCCGACGCTGCCGCTGAACATCGACCTGGAAGCCGACCTCGGCGACGCCTTTTACCTCAAGGGCAAGGGCTTGGACGCGCAACTGGCTGGCAGCGTCCACATCCGCGTGCTGGACCGGCGCGCGCCGCGCGTGACCGGCAGCATCCGCGTGCAAAACGGCACCTATGCCGCTTACGGCCAGAAATTGCAGATCGAGCGTGGCCTGCTCAATTTCACTGGCGCCTATGACAATCCCGGTTTGAATATCCTGGCCGTGCGCAAGGGTCCGGAAGGCCTGGCGCTGACGGAAACGAATGTCGAGGCGGGCGTCGAGGTGCGCGGCACGGCGCTGGCGCCGACCGCCAAACTGGTGTCGACCCCGACCGTATCGGACAGTGAGAAACTGGCTTGGCTGGTATTGGGACACGGCACCGAAGGCAGCGCCGGCAGCGAACTGGGCTTGCTGTCGACGGCGGCCGGCGCGCTGTTCGGCGGCTCCGGCGGCGCCTCGCTGCAAAGCCGGCTCGCCAATACCCTGGGACTCGATGACGTGGGAGTGGGGCAAGCGTCGGGCACGGGATCGACCCCGGCCAAGGGCTTGGAAAACACCGTCGTGACGGTCGGCAAGCGCATCTCGCAGCGCGCCTACCTGAGCTTTGAACAAGGCACGGGCACGGCATCGAGCCTGGTCAAGCTGCGCTACAAGCTCAATCCGCGCATCACGCTGCAATTCCAGACCGGCACCAATAACGCGCTCGACGTGCTCTATACCTGGGCCTTTGATTAAACGGGCTTCTTATTCGGCGACGTCGAGGCCGCGCTCTATCATGTTCTCGACATAGCCGATCAGATATTGTTGCAGCGCGGGGCCGGCCAGCACATTGCCGGTCAGCGCACCGTGCGGCGAACCCTTCAGCTCGCCGTCGCGGTAGACCCGCGCCAGCCACGCCACGTCCGCGCCCGCAGTGAATTCGAGTTCGTAAGTAAATGACTCGCCGCTGACCTTGCGGGTGTAGGCATCGTTAATCGTTGTCATCGCTTGCTCAACTGGGGTTGGGGTCGGGAATCGGATCGTCTTGCGGCACCGGATGCACCGGGTGCGGATGCGGTTGCGGCTCCGGCTCCGGGTCGTCGATCGGGACCGGGTCCGGCGCGCGGTGGGCGTGTATGACGGCATCCATTGCATTCTCCCTTGCGTTAAAAATATGACCTTAACATGAGTCGGGCTTGTCTGCGCGCGACCGTACTATAGCTGCCTCAAGGCTGCGCCTGCTTGACATACTTGTCCAGCCAGGCATCGGTCTCGTACAACATGTGCATGATCGATTCGCGCGCGCGGTAGGCGTGGCTCTCATTGGGCAGCATGACCAGCCGCGCCGTCCCGCCCAAGCCCTTCATGGCCTGGAACATGCGCTCGCTCTGGATCGGGAAGGTGCCGGGATTGCTATCTTGCTCGCCATGGATCAGCAAGAGCGCATCCTTGATCTTGTCCGCGTTATTGAAGGGCGACATGGCCTGGTACACGGCTGGCGCACTCCAGAACGGCCGCTCTTCCGACTGGAAGCCGAATGGCGTCAAGGTGCGGTTGTAGGCGCCGCTGCGGGCGATGCCGGCGCGGAACAGGCGCGTGTGGGCCAACAGGTTGCCGGTCATGAAGGCGCCGTAGGAATGGCCACCGATGGCGATGCGGTGGCGCTCGGCCACGCCGCGCCGCACCACTTCGTCCACGGCCGCCTCGGCGTCGGCCACCAGTTGCGCCAGGTAAGTATCGTTCGGCTCGTCGTCGCCATCGCCGACAATCGGGAACGAGGGGTCGTCCAGCACCGCGTACCCCATGGCCAGGAAGGCGGCCGGCCCCCAATAGCTGATGGCGCTGAAACGGTAGGGCGAGCCGGTGGTCTGGCTGGCCGCACTGGAACTCTTGAATTCCTGCGGATAAGCCCACATCAGCATCGGCAGGGGGCCGTCGCGGCCGGGCTCGTAATCGGGCGGCAGCATCAGGGTCGCCGTCAAGTCGACGCCGTCGGCGCGCTGGTAGCGGATTTGCTCTTTTTGCACATGCCTCAAGTGCGGCAAGGGGTGCGGGAAAGCCGTCAAGGCCGTCAATTGCGCGGCCCCTTCCAGGGTCAAATCGCGCACATAAAAATTCGGCCGCTCGGTCGGCGATTCGCGCGTCGTCAACAGGCGGCGGCCATCGTCGTCCAATACCGCGACCACGTTTTCAAAATAGGGCGCGGCGCTTTGGAACAGGCGCTGCTTGTGCCGGGTCTCCAGGCTGAAGCGGTCGATGAAGGGCCGGTCGCCGCTATCGGATGCGCCCGCGCCATCGAGCAAGATGGTGCTGTCCGGCCCGATCAGCAGGCGCGGGAAACCGCCGGCGTCGGGCCGCATCACGGGCGAGCCGGGATGGTTGTAGCGGTCTTCCGATGAGCCGGCGTAAAACAGTTCGGCGGGGGCGTCGGGCTGGTCCGGCCTGATGCGCCAATGCTTCAGCGCGCGCGTCTTGTACCAGTGCTCGGTCAGCACCGCCAGGTCGCCACGGCCCCAGGCGATGCCGGCGTAGCGCGAGCCGAGCCGGGCCAGCACTTGCGGCGCGCCGGAAAACGGCGCCGCACGGGTATACACAATGTCGCGGATCTCGGCCGCCTGGGCCGGGTCGCCGCCATCCTGGGCTTCGACCCATACCAGCGTGGCTGGCGCGTCGACCCGCCACGAGACGCTGCGCACACCGCTCGACACGGCATCGCTACCGGGCGGCAAGCCTTCCTCTAGCAGCCGCTCAAGCACCGTGTGCACCATTTCTCCGCTCATGTCATGCACCCGGATGCGCTTGCCGAAACTGGTCGCCGGCACCATGTAGGAATAGGGCCGCACGATGCTCGAAGTCAAGTAATACTGACCGCCGGGCGCGATCGACAGACCCGACACCTGGTCCGGCTGGCCCAGCAGGCGCAAGCTGCCGGCCACGTCCAGCAAACCCAGTTGCACCGTCACATAATGCTCGAACAAGAGCGCGTCTTCCTCGCTTTTCAGCAAGTCGGGATAGGTGCGCAATTGGCGCGCGCCGCCGCCGGGCTGGCTATCTTGCTGACTGGGGCCGCTCGGTATGCCGCTCGCCAGCGGCGCCCTGCCCTGCAGCGCAGGCTTCAATTGCACCAGCATGGCGCTACTGTCGGGCAGCCACCAGAAACCGCGCCCATACACGCACGACAGCGGCTGGCTCAATAGTTTGCGGGCGCTGCGGCCGGCCAGTTCGACCAGCCACAATTCCACCGCCGCCGCCTCGACCCCGTCGGCATAGGCGATGTGGGTAAAGGCCAGGTAGCGCTGGTCCGGCGACCAGGCCAGGTCGGCCAGGCGCAAGATGGGCGGCAGGCCGCTGAGCGCCATTTCCGCGCGGGTCGCCACGTCAAGCAGGCTCAGATCGGTGCCGAAGGAAAACCGGCTCTGCGAATAACTGCGCGGATTGATGCGCACGCCGGCCAGCTTCAATTCCGGCTGCGCCACCTCGCTGATGCCCGGCAGCGCCGGGGTTTGCACCAGGGCCGCCAGATTGCGCAAGGGACTCAGGCTGATGGCCGGCGCGCGCTCCGCGTCGACCACCGCTTGCAGCGCGGCAGGCGGCAGCCGGTAGCGGCCATGCGCGCTCTGGGCGGGGGCGGCCATCAGGCCGGGTGCAAGCAAGGGTGTCAATGTGGTCATGAGTGCCCTTTCAAAGGATGCTGGGAGAGGGGCGCGCCGTTGATGCACGGCACTTGATCCAGATCATACTGCTTTCAGGACAGATGGGGAGCGTCCACGTAAAAATGCCTTGCGCGTCGCGCAAAATAATTTTCGGGATGAGTGTAAGGAAGCGCCGCCGCAGCCGACAGAACAATACTTTCGAATTGGCCACTCGCGAGCCCTCCCACCAATTTGACACGCAGGAGCACTACCCATGATTACTTCGACCCGCACGGCGCGCCGCGCCACTTCCTCCTTTAGCTTGAGCGCCATCGCGCTGGCTGCCATCGCGCTGACGCTGAGCGCCTGCGGCGGCGGCTCAAGCGATACTTCGGCAACGGCTGCGCCCGCCCCGCTGCCGCCGCTGGCCAATCAGTTATACGCGGAAACCAATGAAACGGCCAACGCGGTAGTGCATCTGAGCCGCAACGCCGACGGCGGCATCAGCGTGAAAAACCGCACCGCGACCGGCGGCATGGGCCTCGATGGCGTCAAGCCCGGCGCCGCCAAGCCCGGTCCCGATTCGCTGGTCAGCCAGAACAGCGTCATCGTCAGCGCCGACAAGACCCTGCTCTTCGCCGTGAATGGCGGCGACGCCTCGATTTCGGTATTTTCCATCGACCAGAGCAGCGGCGACTTGACGCTGAAAAAAGTCACCAAGACACTGGGCACGACCCCCAGCAGCCTGGCCTTCCGCAATGGTTTCCTGTATGTGTCTTACCAGACCGGCAGCGATCAATTGGGCACCTATGCGCTGCAAGCGGACGGCTCGCTGACCCAACTCGGCCTGTACCACTTGCCGACCGTCGCCGCCGCGACCCCGACCCAGCTCGTGGTTTCGCCGGACGCCAATTTCGTCGTCGTCAGCGCCGGCACCGCGTCGAACGCGCTGCTGTCTTACCCGATGAATAAGGATGGCACCCTGGGCGCGCCGCTGAGCAATGCCGCCAACACCCCGTTTGCCGGCGTGTTCGCCTCGCCGACCGTGTATCTGACGACCGATATCGGCGCCAAGGGCCTCAGTTCCTACAGCGTCAGCAATGCCGGCGCGCTAAGCCTGATCAGCAGCGCGATGGGCGGCGAAGCGGGTCCATGCTGGCTGGCGCTCACTCCGAACGGCAAATATGCCTACGTCGGCAATGCGGCCGGCAGCATTTCCTCGTATATGGTCGACGCCAGCGGCGGCTTGACCTTGCTGAACGCCAAGGCGGCGCAAGAAGCGGGCGTGATTGCCGGCGTGCCTAGCGTTTCGGGTGATTCATGGATCAGCGCCGACGGCAAATTCCTGTACAGCGACTACCTCGGCGACGATAAAATCGTCGCCTACAGCATCAACCCGGATGGTTCGATCAGCAAAATCAACGAGCAAATCATCGGCACTTCCTCCAGCCTCAGCCTGCAAGGCCTGACCGGTATTTAAGCTGCGTAAAAGCCCGCCTTGCCGGGCGGGCCGCTTTTTATGCGCCGGGCCGACGCCCGGTGCCGCGATCTGACATACAATCGCGTTTTACTCGCTTCCCGCCCCACATGGAAACCACCACCCTCGCCCTGCTCGTCCTGATTCCCCTGCTGGTCTGGCGCATCTATTCGCGTCTGAAACGCATGATGAGGCGCCAGGCGTCACAACTGTGGCGGCACTGGACTGCGGCCATTGCCTTCCCGCTGCTGCTGGCGACGCTGGCGATGCTCACGGCGGGCGCGATGCTGCCGCTGTCGAGCCTGGGCGCCGGCGCCTTGACCGGCCTGTGGCTCGGCATCTGGGGCGTCAAGCTGACCCGCTTTGAAAATACCGACAAGGGCTATTTCTATACGCCCAATGTACATCTGGGCATCGTGATATCGATGCTATTCATCGCCCGCCTGCTGTATCGCGGCATGGAGTTATACATGAACACCCGGCTCGCGCTGCCGGCGGCGCAAGAAGCGTTCGCGCAAAGTCCGCTCAGCCTGCTGGCCTTCGGCTTGCTGGCCGGCTATTACGCGACCTATGCTTGCGGCTTGCTGCGCTGGCGCCACAGCCAAAAACCGGTCGGCCCGATGAACGGCTGAGAACGGGTTAGCAGCGGGCATGCTACGGGCCGGCGGCGCACGCGCAAAATATTCTTGCACAAGCCAATTCAATTGCAATATACTTGAGTAGTCAAGCATCTATCAATTAAATACCAGGAGAAAATGATGTCTACCCAAGCCACCGCGCTCGAACTTTGCCTGCGCCTCGCTCGCACCCACGCCTTGCTCGCCGCCAGCCTCGACGAGCGGCTCGGCACCCTGCACGGGATCGGCTTCGGCGACTTCCAATTGCTGCGCCAATTGAGCCAGGCGCCACAGCGCCGCCTGCACCGCGATGAGTTGGGCGGCACCCTCGCACTGAGTCCGGCCGGCCTCACCCGCGCCCTTCTGCCGCTGGAAAAAATCGGTCTGCTCACGCGCCAGCAAGACGCGGCCAGCTTGACGCCAGCCGGGCAAGCCATGCTGCCGGCGGCGCTGGAAACGGCGCAATTGATTTGCCGCCGCATGCTCGAGAAGGCGCCCGACGAACGGGCGCTGGTCGCCGCGCTGGAGCAATTGCCCGACCTCACCTGACCCTGAAAGCAGCTTATGCCCGACACTAGCAATCCGCGCGCGACAGCGCCGCGCCCTTCCCGCAAGGCCGAATTAAAGTCCGACTATCAATTGAACCCGCCGGCCATGGGCGTGTATGCGATCCGCCACTTGGCCAGCGGCAAGGCGCTGATCGAGCGCAGCAATAATCTGCCCGGCGCCCTCAACCGCCACCGCTTCGAGTTGAAGCTGGGCCTGCACCGCAACGCCGCCTTGCAAGCCGATTGGCAACGCGACGGCGAGGCCGGCTTCCTGCTGGAAATTGTCGACACGGTGGCACCCAACGCCGATCCCGCCTTCGACGCCGACGGCGAAATCGCCGCCTTGCTCGACCTGTACCTGGAACTGTGTCCGCGCGGCGCGGAAAACTCGTATTTGTGAGGCCCATTCCACCACTGGGGCGCGGATTATTCTACACTTGCACGCTCAAGGCTTACATTGGATACCATGAACGACCATTCCCCCAAGCGCCCAGCCCTGGATGAAGACAGCGCGCTCGATTTTTGCCTGCGCCTGGCGCGGGCGCAAGCCGTGCTGTTGCGCCGCCTCGACAATACCTTGGGCAATCTGCACGGCGTCAGCTTCAGCGATTTCCAATTGCTGTATCACTTGCAGCGCGCGCCCGGCCACCGTTTGCGCCGGGTCGACCTGGCCGAACGCCTGGCGCTGACCGCGTCCGGCGTCACGCGCGCGCTGCTGCCATTGGAAAAAATCGGCCTGGTCACGCGCCAGCCCGATCCGCGCGACGCACGCGTCGGCTACGCCGTCCTCACGCCGACCGGTCTGGCCTTGCTGGCCGATGCAGTGGCGACGGCCAAAATGGTCAGCCAGGAATTGCTGCGCGAAATACAAGCCAGCCAACTCGGCGCGCTCGGCGCCGCGCTGGCCCAGATCGCCGGCATGAATCTGTCCAACTCCTGATAGCCTTTATGGACACTTTGTGGCTTTATACACACCTGTAGAAGTCCTCTAGATCAAGCCCGCCCGCCCGCATCAATTTGGTGTATCCTGAAACCGGTTCCCTTATGCAATAGTCCAGTCCGTCAGCCTGTACCCGCCGGCCTGCAGTTCGAGGCCAAGGCGGCGTTACCGCGCGCCTGGCCTTACCTTCAATCAACACAATCACGAGTAGATACAAAGGAATGCTGGCATCACTATGAACAGGTTTATCTACGACAAAACCGACAAAGGCCGCGAAGAAATCGCCACCCGAAAGTATCTGTTGCCATCCCGCACCAGAACCTTGCTGGTGATGATAGACGGTCGCCAGAGCGCGGACGAACTGCTGACTAAAGTCATCGGATTAGGCTTGACCGAGGACAAGCTGCTGGAATTGCACGAGCAGGGATTCATCGCGCAGATCGGGATCGATCCGACCCCGGCCGCCGCGCCGGCGCCCGTGAAAGTCGCGCCGATTGCCGCGCCCGTCGCTGTGCCGGCCCCACCGCCGCCGCCCGCCGCCGCGTCCCAGAACGGGGACAATTTCCAGACCATTTATGATTTCTACAATCAAACCATCAAGAGCACCATCGGCTTGCGTGGCTATGGCTTGCAATTGAAAGTGGAAAGAGCGGCCAGCCTGGAAGACTTCCGCGCGCTGCGCAAGCCTTATCTGGAAGCGATCCTGAAAACCAAGGGCCTCGAAATGGCGCGCAGCCTGCGCAACCGGCTCGATGAACTACTCGGCGGGAAACCCGAGTTTGACACGGTGATGATGCCCGACGATTGAGTCGGCGCCGGGCAATGGCGTCAGACCATTGCCCGATTGGCATGCGCGCGCCCTAGCGGGGTAGTTGCGGTCGCACGATTGGAGTGCCCGACGGATAATTCACATTTCCGAAATAAACTTCCAAATCCTGGGTCGGCTTGAAATTCTTCAAGTGAACCTGCAAGGTGGTGGGATTGATCCTGGTGAATTTTCCCGGAAAACACAGGCTGACCAGTTCCGATGGCTTTTTCTTGACCAAATTCAAGGTGAAGTCTTCAATCCCATTCTTCCAGGTATTCCCGGTCTTGAGAATATAGGAAACCTCGTTCTCAAGGACAGCGCCGCCTTGCGAGGCTTGGCGCTTCCACGCCTTGAGGAAATCCCGATCGGCGCAATACGGTGCCATGAAGGAATCGTCCGCTGCGGGAGAACTAAAATTGGTGCTGACAAACGGGCGATATTGATGATAAACATGGACCATCTGATGGGCCGGGAATGTCTGCTTCCAGACATAATGGATTTGCACGGTCCAGGCCGGAATCCAGGAACCGTCATCGGCCAACTTCGCCAGCAGCGCGTTCTCGATCAGGATTTTTTCTTGCCGCGCGCTCAAAGGCTTGACCTTCTTGTCGAACGGCGAAAATGAAGGATAGTAAGCGATTTGCTCGTCCGTCAAGCCGAAGCCGCGCAGCTTCGCGCTGACATCCTTGCCGTCGAGCTTGGCGGCCAGCACGCTCTGGAAGGGCACCGTCTTGCCGTCCACCACGATGGAAAAATCGTTGGGCTGGCCATAGTAAGTGTCCATTTCCAGATAATGGGCCGCATACTCCGGCAGCGGAAACGCAATCGTTTCCTCGACATCGGCGTCCGACTCGTTGAGAAAATCGTAGTCGACGCTGATCTTGTCGTAGCCGACATTGAGCACTTCCTTCTTCATCGCGATCGCATCGGTCTTGCCGAAGACAATCCCGCCCACGCCGACGCCGGCAATGCCGTCGTTGGCCGAACAAGGCGCGCCCTGTATCAGCCACAGGGCAAGGCAGGTTTTGGCAATCCTGGCCGACGTCATCATGTCAAACCGCGCTTTCCACAGGCTTGGCGGCAGGCCGCCGCTGCAGCACGAAGATCGGTTGCGCCCACTCCGTATCCTTCTTCTTCTTGCTCGTGATGAGCGTCAATTCGGACGGATCGTAGACATCGGTGTTATGCGTCAGCGGCGTCGTCATCAAATATTGTGCCTCGGTATTTTTGAGGAATTCGCCGACTAGCTGGATGTTGCGGATATCGAGATGGGCAAACGGTTCGTCGATGAAGACAAAGCCGCCGGAACCGTCTTCCGATTTCAGCAAGCCGATCAACAACACCAGCGATTTCATCACTTGCTGGCCACCCGAGGCCTCGCCGTCATTCATGCCAATCGGGCCCTTGCCATCGAACTTGAAGCGCACATGCAAGCCGGCCTGCGACAATTGCACGTCGTCGTTTTCAAGCCGCACCGGGTCGGCGTGCACTTCGATGCCGGCCAGTTCGCCCAATTCCTTGATGTTGCGGCAATACGTCTTGACCGTGTAGCGCAGCCGCTCGATGTAAGCGCCGCGGGCATTGCCGGTCGCTTCGATGGCGCGGTTGTTCTGGTAACGACGCTCGTCCGTTTCCGATTGCCGGCCATGCAATTGTTCGGCCAGGCGGTGGTGCTGGTCGATCACGGTGGCGTCCAGTTCCCAATCCTCGCGCGCCAGGCTCGCTTGCAGGCTGACCACGCGCAAGTCGACCTGGTGCGCGTTCTGGTGCTCGGCCACCAGCGCCGCGCGCCGCGCCGTCCGACGCCAGCTTTTCGGCAAGTGACGCCACTGCAGGCGCAGCGCCAGCAAGGCCCTGGCATGCTCGCCACGCTGCTCGATCTGGCGCTTGTAACCAAGACGCAGGCCCGCTTCCGCTTCCGACAGCGCCATGCGCGCGTTTTGCCACACCGTGTCGGCGCGGGTGCGCGCCACGGTCGCGTTCTTGGTCAAAGTCTGCAACTCGCCCAGGCGCGCGCCCACTTCTTGCCGCTCCGCCTTCAAGGGCAGGCAATTGCGCCCCGCCTCGTCGAATTCGGCCTGGCGCGCGGCCAATTCCTTGGCCGCGTCGACGCCGGCGATGCGGGCCTTGAGCGCGCCCACTTCCGCGGCCAGCTTGCCGATCGCCAGGGTCAGCGTATCTTCCTGCGCTTCCAGCGCCGGCAGCGAGCGTTGCAGCGCGTCCAGGCGCTGGCTGCGGCCGGCCTGGCCGAAGCGATAGCGCGCCGCTTCCACGAACAGCGAGCGGCCGCCGCGCCGTTCGCGGTGGTAAGCCTCCGGCGTGATCCATTCTTCCGAGCTCAGCTTGAAGCCCGCCTCGACCGAATCGACGCGCGCGATGCGCGACAATTGCTCGATCAGCCAGGCCGGCGCCGGCGCCGAAAAGCGCACCACCGCCAGCAGGCTGTCATCCTTGACGAGCGGCGCGGCGACCAGTTCCGGCACGATGAAGTGGCGATAGCGCTCCTGTTCGGCCAGGCGATAGGCGGCGGCAGCGTCGCGCCCCTTTTCCAGCAAGACCACCGAGGCGTAGCCGCCCAGCACGCCCTCGACCGCGCCCTGCCAGCGGCTATCCGTCACTTCGACGATATCGGACAGCATGGCGTGAGCGATACCCTCGTCGCGCAGCGCGCGGCGCATGCCGCGCACCGCTTCCGGCTCCGGCATCGCGGTCTTGCCCTGCAGCGCGGCGATGGTCGCGTGCTCGCCGGCGATGCGCGCCGACAGCGCGTCGCGCGCCTGGCGCTGGCGCAGCAATTCGGCTTCCTGTTGCTCGAGTTGGGCCGATACGGCGGCGATGTCGCTGCCCGATTCGGCGGCCAGCTTGTGCAAGCGCTCGCGCTGCTCGAGCAGGCTGTCGAGCGGCTTGAGTTTGCCGTTGATGTGCGACAGCCGGCTTTGCAATACGGTCGATTCTTGCTCGAGCAAGGTTTCCTGCTGCTGGGCGTCGCTCAAAGCCTTCGCTTGCGCGGCCAGGCCATTGCGCTTGTCGCTCAATTGCGAGTCCGCTTGCGCCATCGGCTTGCGCGCGTCGCGCAACTGGCGGCTGGCGGCGCCGGCCTTTTCGCGCGCCTCGTGGTATTGCAGACTCGGCAGCACTTCTTCGAGCAGGTTGCGGCGCTCCTTGTGCAAGCCTTCCCACTGGTGGTAATTGGCCACGCGCAGGCGCAAGCCTTCCAGATTGGTCTTGGATGCTTCCAGTTCGCTCTCGAAACGCTTCAACTCGACCTCGGTGTCGCGCTGGTGGCGCTTCGCCTCGTCATAGGCGTCCAGCACTTCCTTGTCGCCGAAGACCTGGAACACCAGGTCGAGCAATTGGCGCGGTGCGTATTCGCACAACTTGTCGGTTTCACCCTGCTCCAGCGCCAGCACTTTCGCCATCGCCGGCGACAGGCCCGCGTTGGCCAGGCGCTTGCGGTAGTTTTCCACGCCCAGCCAGTCGTTCGCTTCGCCGATATCCTCGATTTGCACGCAGCCGGGCCGCATCAGATACTGGCGCTTCCAGTCGCCGCCGTTTTTCTGGATCTGGCAAAACAGCGTCACTTCGTCGTCGCTGAAAAAGCCCGAACTGCGGAACGGCCGGTTCGACAATTGCTTGCCGACGTTCTTGTTATCGACCACGGCGCGCAACCAGGCGGTCTGCTGGCCCGAGTGGCGCGCATAGTGCTTGTAGGTGCGCCCCATCGAGCAATCGAGCCCGAACAAGGTGCGCAGCGCGTCGAGCAAAGTAGTCTTGCCGGAGCCGTTCTGGCCCGCGATCGTGATGATCTTGGCGTCGAGCGGGATATTCTTGATCCGCTGCCAGTAATCCCAATGAACCAGTTCGAGCGATTTGATATGAAACATGGCGGGCTCTTAGGTGGGGGTATCGGTGGGCGCAGCTGCGGCGGCCGACGCTTCGGCATCCGACGCGTCGGCTCCGTGTTCCAGCGCGGCCTGGGCCGGGGCGCGCTTGAACACGTCGGCCAGCGCGCCGTTGATGATGCGCTCTTTCAGCAGATCGGTATCCATCATCAAGTCCAGCAGCGGGCCTTCGACCAGCACGTCGCCGCGCCGTTCGATGAAGCCCAGCTTGGCCAGCGTGCCCAGGTTCATGTCCATCCGGGTCTTCTTGCCCAGCTTGTCGCCAAAATCCGACAGCAGCGCCTTGTAGGAAATCCCCATCGAACTGTCTTCGGCGCGCGGCAGCGGCTTGTCCTTGTCGAACATATCGTTCTGGTCGTCCAGCGCATGCTGGTGGGTTTCCTGGCGCTCGCGCTTGGGCAAGATGATTTGCGCCCACAGCACCACCAGCAAGGCCACGCCGTCGCGCGCCAGGCCGAAGTTATTGTTTTGCCAGACGTCGCGGGCGCCGAAAATCTTCGGCTCGATCGCGCGCGTCAGCGCCAGCGTGACATGGTCGGCATACACATTGTCGAGCAGTTTCAAGCCGCAAGCGAGCAGGCGCGCGTCGATCTCGGCGCGGAACAATTCGTCCGACAGCACGCGCTTGACCAGCTTGTCGTCGCGGCGCAGGGTGTGATGCGTCAGCAGGCGCGCGATCAGGATCTGTGAGTCGTCATTCATCTTGCGGGCCGCTTTCCAGATCCAGTGAGAGGGAGGCAATCGACATGGCGGCCACGTGCAGGTCCGGCAGTTGTATCATTTCGTCGGTCGGCGTGAAGCTGACCGGCAGGCGCGCCAGCCTGGCGGTCGCGCCCTGCAGGCTCGCTTCCGAGGCGTCGCCCAGCAAGGGCAACATCGAGGCGCGGTACGACGCCACCGCGAAACTGGCCGGCAGCAGCGCATCGTGGATCGCCACCGATTGCGCCGCCGCGTCGACCGAGCGCTTGGCCAGTTCGGCGAAATCGGACAGGCGCACCAGCCAGTCGTCCAGTTCAAGCTGCATCGCCGGCGCGTCATTGATGGTGGTCGGGGCGTCCTGCCCGGTCGGCAGGCCGGTCTGGGCCACGCCGGCGGCGCGCTCGGAGAGCAGCTCGGTTTCGGCCACGTCGATCATTTCGGCCGGGGTCGAGAATAGCGGCATCACCGGCTGGTCGATGGCGCCGTCGGCCAGTTGCGCCAGGTCGTCATGCTGCAACAGCCAGCGCTTGATGTCGGTGGTCGACAGGCCGGACTGGCCCAGGTGCACGCGCTGGCGTTCGATCTGGTTCAGCGCGCGCGAAAACATGCCCTGCATATTGAGCAAGGTGCTTTGCGCGCGGCCGATCGCTTGCGCGGCCCGGTGCGTGGCCGAATCGGCGTGCTCGTCGCCGGTGATGGCGAGGATGATCTGGGAACCTTTTTCGACCCAGTCGCAAGCCATATTCCATTTCGCTTGCGCGGTGCGCAGGCGAAATTCCGAGCCGGACGCGATGGCGTCGGAAAACTCGTCCGTCAAGTCCGTCAAGCGGCCCAGCAAATGCTGCAATTGCTCGACCGAGACACCGCCGACGGCTTGCGCGCCGGCCACTTGCGACAACAGGAAGCCCATCTCGGCCTCGTCTTCCGACTGGCCAAGGCTGAGCAAGCTGTCGATCGCCGACAAGACATTGCGCGCCATCGGCGTGACGCGGTACACGGCTTGCTGCGCGTCCCAGGCCAGCAACTGGTTGCCGCGCAAGCGCATCAGCACCGTTTCCAAGCTTTCCGGCAACAGGTAAGACAGCTTTTGGTTGATGTCGGGGCGCGTGAAAACCGACGATGCCGTATCGGCCGCCAATTCGCGCAATACCAGCAGGCGCACCAGCACGCCGTCGAAACCGCCGTGAAACAGCGCGGTAAACACTTGTAGCAGAGGCTGGGCCCGCTTCAAATGAAACACTTGCTCGATTTCATCGGCCGATACATTGGGCTGGAAATGGGCTTGCAGGGAGTGCTCTTGCTCAGCTTGGTGTGTATCCGCAGCCACGGCTGCGCTTGCCATTATCTCAATCATTCTTTTCGATTTGCTATTCTTGGTCGGGCGGTCCGCGTCACTGTGCGCGGGGGCGTCAGTATATCAGCTAAGCCCGCAGCGATGCCCGGCAAGTCCGCACGCGGCGCCGCGGCCAAGGCGTGCAATTGACGGCGGGCGCGGACCCGGGCTTTACTTCTTGGCGATTTTTTCGAGAGTTTGCTCGACAAAGTCGCCATCATTGTCGGCAAAGCGCAGCCGCACCGGATACCAGTCCAGCGACGGCGCCAGCCACAGGTCCACTTGCTGGCCCTTGGCGTCCGGTGGCGGCGCCTTGATCAAGTGCACGGCGCTGACGTCACCCTGGCCCGTGTGCACGGTTTCCTTGTTGACCACGGTGAAAGTCCACGGCTCGGCGTCGCGCTGGCCGGCCACGAAAAACGTCCATGCCGAACCGGGCGTGAATTTTTCCGGCGCGCCGCGCGCGATTGCCAGCAATTGCCATGAGGCGCTGTTGCGATCTTGCTCGCCGCCCTTGATCGGATAGCTTTCATCGGAATCGCCGAAGACGATGGTCTTGCTGTCGCGCTTGAAGGTGGTGGTGCTGGCCTCCCGGCGGAAGCGTTTTTCATATGCTAGCGCGGGCGCCAGGCCATAGTCGTCAACCGTGCCCTCGCTCTTGTTTTCCAGGATCTTGCCGAACAGCGCGACCTTGGTTTCGGTCGCCAGCGCATATTTTCCGTCGCCGGCACGCCAGGTGGTAAGGCAATCGCCGTTCAGGCTCAGACCGCGCTGGCGCGCCTTGATCGAGTAACTCAGGTCAGCCGATGGCGGCAGGCTGAAGGCCCGTTTCTCGCTTGGGTGATCGGGCGCCGCCAGGGCCGGCGCCAGGGCCGCCGCCAGCAGGGTGCCGATGAGGGCGCGTTTGAATGGTGAAATCAGCATGTCTTATTTTCCCGATGGTTCTGTAACTGTTATTTTTGAAACCGTTTGCGTGGTCAGCGCGCCGCTCGCTTCGGTGTTGCGGATCTGGACCGGATACCAGCCCATGGCCGGCGCCAGCCAGATGTCAAGGCGCGAGGAATAACTGCCGGGCTTGGGCGGCCGGCTCAGATGCCAGGTCAGCAGCCGGCCCATTTTGCTGTCCACCTCTTCCTCGCCGACCAGCACGAAGCGGTACATGCTCGCTTCCTTGTCTTCGCCGACGAAGATATCGAGATTGCCGGCCAATTGGTTGACATCGGCGCGGCCGATGCCGGCCAGCTGGAATGGCAGGCTGGCCTGGTCCTGGCTGCCGATCAGCAGCGGGTACGAGGCCGTGCTGGCCGAAAACGTGATGCGACCGTCGGCGCGGTTGAAATGGGTCGCCGTCGGCGAGCGGCCCTTGCGCTTTTCCGTGGCCTTGACGGGCGCGATGCCATAGTCGTCGATCTCGCCTTCGCTGCTCAGCACCAGCAGATTGATGCGCGTAAACAGCAGGCCCAGGCCCGCTTCCAGCGTCACCGTGTAGTGGGAGCCATCGTCGCGCCAGGACATGGCCGCAACCCCGCTCCACTTGGTGCCGTCGGCATCGACGCGCTGCACGTCGAAGTCGAACTCGGCCGACGCCGGCAAGCTGACGTTGTAGCGCCGGCCACCCGACTCGACCGGCTGCATGGCTTCCGTCGGCGCCGGCGCTTCCGTCGATGGTGCCGCTTGTTTCGACTGCGGCGCCTCCGATGGTAGCGCGGACTGCGCCTCGGCGGCGCTCTGCACGCGCGGCGCCTCGGGCGGGGTTGGCATCGGCGTCGGCGTCGGCTCCGGCTCCGGCGTCGGCGTCGGCGTCGGCGTCGGTCTGGGTTCGGTTTTCGGTTTCGGCGCGGCCTTCGGCTTATTCTCGGGCAGGGGCGCAACCTCGGGCGGGGGCGCGGCCTGGGCCGCGCGCGGCGGCAGCGCCAGGCGCAATTGCGCCGTCATGGCGCGCGGCGGCGCGCTGGCCGACGCCATCGGGCCGACGTGATTGGCGACCCAGTCCAGCGTCAGGAAATGCAGCAAGATGGTGGCCGCGCAAAGCGCCAGCACGCGGCCACGGCGGGGGGAAAGGAATCGGGCAATCGTCATATGGCTAGTTTAACGTGTTCGGCGGCGCGCCGGCTGACCGACCCGGGGTTTGCGACAGATCAAGTGCGCCAAGTATTTTTGAAGGGCCGCGTTTTATCTGCTACGCTAAGGAATCCATCCCAACCCACGGAGACAGACAATATGGCCCAACCTCACATGCCCACGATCCCGGGCGCCGCCGTCATGACGGACACGCTCGATTTCGTCAAAAACCTGTGGGGCAGCATGAGCGTGCCTGGCATGGGCATCCCGGGCATTACCGCGCCCACCCTGTCGGTCGAGGATCTCGACAAAAAAATCAATGACTTGAAAGCCGTCGAAGCGTGGCTCAACCTGAACATGAGCATGCTGCGCGGCAGCATCCAGGCGCTCGAAGTCCAGCGCGGCACCATCGTCACGCTGAAATCGATGGGCGCCTCGTTTGCGGCGGCCGTCAAGCAGCCTGGCGCCACCGAAAAATCCTTGTTTGAAACGGTGCCTTACGCCTCCGCGTTCTTCCACCAGGCAGCCGCGCCGGACGCGCCGCCAGCCAAGGCCGAGGCCAAGACAGAACTGAAGCCGGCGCAGGAAGCGAGTGCCGCCGCGCCGGTGAACAACCCGGCCGTGTGGTGGAATTTATTGCAAGATCAATTCAAGCAAGCCGTCTCCACGGCCATGGCCTCGGATGCCGCGCCGAGCGCAAGCGCCGCGAAGAGCAGCGTGGAATCGGCGGCCAAGCCCGCCAGCAAACCGGCCGTCGCAGCCGACATCGCCAGCGCCAGCGTCAAGGCGCCGGCCAAGAAGGCCCCGGCCAAGCGCGCGCCAGCGGCCGCCAGTGCCGTCAAGGCCGCCAAGCCCCCCAAAGCCTGAAGACAGGCGGGGGTCCGCTCCCGCCTGATTCTTAAGCGAGCTTATGAATCCGGATTGCCTCGATCAAACCGTCCGGCTGACGTTTCACGTCGCCGATCGCGACCAATCCTTCCTCGGCCAATTGTTTGACGCTGTCATGCGCACCCTGGAACGAGGACAAGGTATCACCCTTGGCCGCCACCGGACGGATCCAGGCAACACTGCCGACTTTCATTTTCTCGTACACTTCTTTGGCGACATCACGCATTTTTTTTCCTTATCGTTGTAAACCACTGAAAGCGCGGGCCAGCCCGCGCTGAAGCGTAGTTTATCACTCGATACCGCAGAAGCAAGATTCCGTAAAATAAAGCTTCTACTCATCGTCCCCGGGCGCCCCGTTTTCGGCCGGCGTCAGCGTCGCCAATTGCTCCATCAATTGCGCGAAACGCTGCTGTCCCGGGGCGATTTTATCGACATGCAACAAGACCGCGCTAGTTTCCAGCGACAGGGCTTGATCGTAGCCCGTCTGTTGCATCGCCGAAATCATGATTTGCGCGGAATTGAACAAGATCCGCAAATTATTCGGCAACTTGACGCGCGCCGCGCGCATCCACTCGAGCGCCTCGACCATCTTGTCGGTCTTCCACAGCAGCACCCCGCGATTCATGATGTCGGACGCTTCCTTGCGCGATGCCAGTATCAGGGCATTGCCTTCCTCGCCCATGCGGGCCTTGTCGAAGATCTTTTGCACATCGTCTTGCAAGACCTGGTTGTCATGGTTGTTCTTGATGACGTAACACAGCAGTTCGACAGGCGCTTCCTTGACGCCAACGGCGAACAGCAGCGTTGCCAAGTCCATGCAAGTGGCGGTATCGGGGCGCGCGCCATCCTCGGCCAGCATGTGCTCGAGCTCGTCGCCACATTTGCGGGCGCGCCGGTAATCGCCGCTTTCATGGTGCACCATGCCTTCCGTGATTTTCGCGCGTAGCCCGATCAGCTCGCTGGAAAATTCCCGCTGCGCCAGCAATAACCATTGCAGCGCTTCCTTCGGCTCGTTCTTGATGCCGCACACGCGCGCCAGGCCCAGGTAAGCGTCGACCGTCTTCATCACCGAATATTCGCCGATCGCGATACATTTGCGGAAAGCCTTTTCCGCCATGCCGATATTGCCCAACTTGAGCGAGAGCAAGCCCAGGCTGCGCTGGCGCGGCACCGAGTTCGGCGACAGCTTGGCGGCCTTTTCCAGCACCGTGCACGCTTCCTCGTTCTGCCCCATCAATTGCAAGGCCGTGGCCAACTGGTCATAAGCGTCAATGTAATAGCGGTTTTCCACGATCACGCCCTGGAATATCTGGCGTGCCGCCTCGTGTTCGCCGTTCTGCATGCGTATCTTGCCGACCCCGGTCCTGGCCCAGTTGTAATCGCGCTCGGCCAGCACCCGCTCATACACTTCGCGCGCCTGCTCCGGCTCGCCGCTTTTCAATAACAGCGTCGCCTTCATGCGCAGCAAATCGATTTCGTGCAAGCGCTTATGCTCGATCTGGGCTTCGCACAACTTGGCCGCGCGCAGATAATCCTTGTCCAGGCAAGCCTGGTCGATCTCGCGGAAGGCCTGCTTCTTGTGCCAGACCCGGTTCAGGCGCGTCAACAGCACGCCCTCGGTGATCGGCTTGATCAGGTAGGCGTCGGGCTGGTGCTCGGCCGCGCCCATCACCGATTCCACGCTCTTTTCGGCCGACACCATCAGCCAGACGCTGCTGGGCGCCGTCAGATTGCGCACCCGCGTCTCTTCCAGCACTTGCTGGCCATTCTTGCCCTCGCCCAGGTTGTAATCGCACAGCACCACGTCATAGCGGGTCTTGGCCAGCATTTTCATCGCCTCGCCGCCGCTGGCGGCCTGGTCTATGTAACGGGCGCCCAGGTTGCGCAGCGATTCGCGCAGCAAGATGCGCACGCCGACAAAATCGTCCACCAGCAGATAATGCTTGTCGGCCCAGTCGGTGCTGGCGCTGTCGATGGCGGTCGGCTTGCTATCCATGGCTCACGGCAAGCGCAAGATGAAACAGCCGCCGCCCAGCGCGCCGCCATTTTCCAGCGCGATGCTGCCGCCGCGTTCGCGGTGCTTGTGCATCTTTGCCACCTCGCTGGCAAAATACAGGCCCAGGCCGGTAATGCCGTTCAGTTAAGACTGGACGGCATTTTTATTTTGGGCTTGTAAACGCCCGGGCCAGCTGTTAACCTACGCGGCGATGCTCGATGACAC
>JBEONR010000028.1:0-76854 GCA_040544385.1 Oxalobacteraceae bacterium GrIS 1.11 | reverse complement strand
AATTCAGTATTGGGAAATCTGCCGCCCGCCGCCTACGAGCGGAAAATGGCAAAAATCGAACCTATTTTTGTGTCCGAAATTACTTGACCACAGCAACCCGATGGCTGGCGCGCTAGCGCCTGAATGGCGCGCTCCCGTTCGGCTTTGTTGCGGGCTTGAGCTACCGCAGGGGCACGTTCTGCAAAATATTCTTCCTCTTGAAGCTTCATGCGCTCCCAGGGCGGGTTAGCAAGAATCACTGTAAATCCACCGCGTGCAAACACCTGAGCAAAGCCCAGCTTCCAGTGCAACAAGGGAGTGCGTTTGGCTAATTGCAATGCAGCCTCTTTCTTGCGCGCCGAGACGGGTTGTCCCAGCAATGCATTCATCACGTCTTGCGTAGTGGGCACAACGGTGTCGGCCTCGTTGGTGCCGTGCTTGGGCAAAAGGTACGCAGCGCAATACAAGTTCAAGGCCAGTTCCAGTCCGTCATCGCTAGCGCCCTGCTGCAACGCCTCATACGCCTGGCGTTTGGCAGCAATGTCGGCTAGTGAAGCATCGGGCAGTTCATCCAACTGCTGCAAGGGCAAGGCGGTGGCCGACAAGTCCATAAACTGCAGGCTTTGGCTAAAGCTAGCTGCGGCCCGCATACGTTGAAGGCCGGTGCGCTCTTGCTTGTTGCCTTTTTTCAGGTCGCGGCACAGGGCATTGTTGTCGCCAGTCAGCTCTTTATAGGCTTCATCCGGCACGCCATCCAAAATCACTTTGGGGTCCATCACCCCCAGCAGGGCATTGCCCAACTGAAAATGGTGGTCGATAAAACCCAGCGGTGCGTCGGGTGTGTATGCCTCCAGCCACAAGGCCATGCGCGCCAGTTCCAACGCCATGGGGTTCAAGTCCACCCCATAGACGCAGTGCGTTACCACATCACGCAAAGCGTGGCGATAGTCTTCTGGGGTGGGTTGACCGCTGTTGCCCAACTGCGCATCACGCATTTGCGCCCGCACCCGGGCCAGGTAGCCTGCAATGCGCCGTGCCGCTGCCAGCAAGAAGTGACCGCTGCCGCAAGCGGGGTCAATCACGCTGATGGCCAGTAGCGCCTGCACTGCTTCTTCGCCAACCGGATGGGAGGCAAGAATTGCGGCAATGACTGGCTCCAGCGCGGAGTCTAATTGTTCTTGCACCAGCGAGTCGTGCGTGTAGTAGCTGCCGGTGGTCTTGCGGGCGTTGCCACGAGTGGCGGCGCCGGTGTGAAATCCGAACTGACGGTGCTCGTTGCTGAGCATGGGGACCAGTTCCAGCAGGCTCTCATAAATGCTGCCCAGCTCTTCCGGCCCCATGTCGCGCCAGTTCACGCGAGTTAACGGCGCATTGGCTTCTGGCCGCAGCCATGCCAGGTGAAACAGGGCATTGAGCAGATGGCGGTTTTCCAACTTGCAGGCATCCAGCGTGGGGCACTGGGTGGATTCAAACAACCCACCCAGCGGCGGTAAGGCCAATAGCGACTCACCCACAGCCAGCCCCAGCCAGACTTGCTTGAGTGCTTGCCATAGGTCGCCATGGCGATCATGTACGCTGCGGCGCACGGCACGCTCGCGCAGGCGGCGCAGGCTGTAGCCTTCGGCATAGAGGGCCACGGCTTGCGGATTGGCATCCGTGGGGTGCAATATCTCGCGCTCTTCCACGGTCAGCAGAAAAATTTGCCGGTACACCAACCGCAGCAGCTCACGCAGGTAGTCCTGAGGGCTGAGCCGCCCGGTGGCCAGCGCATCGCGCAGGGCGGTGTTGGCCGGGTGGCTAACAAAGCCTTGCCCCAGCGCCAATAAGGCGGCTTCCACACCACCACGCAGGGCCTCACGGGCGCGGGTACCTTGTTCACGGCAGGCATTGCGCCATTGCTCCAGCGCGCAGTCGGTGGATGCAGAGCCAGTCATACCAAAGCGGGTAGCGTGCAGCAACAGCCACAGTACCGAAAAATCGGCGTAGCGGTCCTCAGCAAACATGCGCTCCAGGTCTACCTGCACCCAGGCTGGGCGCGTCAGGCTGGCGTTGTCGCGGGCAATGCGAAGCTGCAGGCCGTTGGTAGCAACGCCCCACAAGGCGTCGGGCATGGCGTTCAAGCTCTCTTGCAGCAGACCAAAGGCACTGCGGCGGCGGATGCGCTCGCCTGAGTTGTCGCCCAAGCGGTCATGGGCGGCGTCCAGCGGCTTGCCTTCATCATGGGGTGAGACCACCACCGGCACACGCGCATCCAGGACGCTGAACTGCACCGGGTAGTTGCGCTCGGCCACCACCATGGGGGCGCTGTGCTGCGTCAGTTGAAAAGCAAAGCACTGGCGAAGCAGCTCAGTAGCAAAACGTTGGCTGATGCCCCAGGCATCGCCGCCGGGTTGCTGGCGGGCTTGATCGAACTGGCGCCACAGGCTTTGGGCAGAGCGCCAGGAAAAGCCGATTTCTTCGCGTAGATTAAAGCCCGCACGCACGCCATAGTCGGCATCGGTTTGCAGGGTAGCCTGTGACGCGGCCACTTTGGCGAGCCACTCGGCGGTGAACAGAGCACCCTCAATACTGAGGGTATCAACGTGTAAATCAAAAGATGTTCTTGCCATGGCGAATCAAATGTCCAGTGGGGGGAGCAACACAAACACGCCAATCACATCCACTGGCAACAAGGGGGTGACTTCATAGCGCCCCCTGGAACGGGAAGCTTCACGTACGCGGCGGTGATCGGCCAACAAGGTATTGGCCCGCTCTCGGGCATAGCCTTCCAGCACCGGCTGCCACTGGTCTTGCCGCGCCAATACTTGGGTTACGCGGATTTCGCGGGTTCGGTCGTCGAGTGTTTCGGCGGGCGGTGCTGTCAGCCATTGCATGGGCTCATCGCCAGACACAATTTCGAACCGTTGTCCGCCTTCTACAGAGCGCAAGGCCACTGCTACGGCTTCTTCCACCAGCAGGGTGTCGCCACCACGGGCATCCACACTGCTGAGTTGGTGGCGCAGGCGCAACATCAACACCGTGGTTTGCGCCTGAACTGCAGAGCTGACCCAACAGCCAGTGCGGCCCAGCATGGCGGGGTCGGTGGTTCTGCGATCCAACTCCAGGCCCGCATCGGCCAGGGTACGCTCCAACAAGCCTTCGGCCAGAGTGCTGACCAGGGGGTGGCTGCGGTGCACAAATCGGGTGCCCACCGGCGGGGGCACGGTGAAACTCAAACCGACTGTGCCCTTGAGTCCATCGGCCAGCAGGCGCTCGCGCAGGTCTTCTGGCAAGTTGGTGAGCGGCGCGCGGTAGCCTTTGTTGGCAGAGGTGCTGCGCAGTTCCAGCGCGCCACCCAAGCGGCGCAAAGCGCGCTGGGTAAAGCGTCGCACGTCATCCGCATCGCCCAAGGCGGCTTGCATCTTCTTCCACTCCGGCAGAACGTCTTCGGGCTTGATGCGGTTTTGTGCGAAGACGGTACGGTTTTTCTTAGCCCGCTCTGCCATGTCGGTCCAAGCTACTTCGAGTTGCTGCACGGCGGGCAGGTCATCAAAGTCAAAGGTTTCCTGGCGCTGACGCCCTCGGTGACCGCCCAGCACGGCTTGCATCAACGCTTGCGTGAGGGAATGGTCGTTGTCTGGCAAGGGTACTGGCACGCCCAGCTCCTCTCGGATCTTTTGGGCCTTGCGCAGGATTACCTTGAGCACCACGGCATCCACCGGATTATTGCGGCCATACATCAGGGTGGCGCGCACGATGCGGCTCTCTTGCCCGAAGCGGTCCACCCGGCCCTCGCGTTGCTCATGCCGCGTGGGGTTCCAACTTAAGTCGTAATGCACCACTGCGTTGAAGTGCTCTTGCAGGTTGATACCTTCAGACATGCAATCGGTGGCGATCAGCATTGGGCGGTCTGACTCGCCAAGCTCGGCCACCAGTGCCTTACGCTCTTCAGGGGCCAATTCGCCGGTAACGACTCCTACCGTCACGCTGGGAAATCGGCTCTTGAGGTGCTTGTGCAGATAATGGGCAGTCGCAATGTAACGGCAAAAAACTACGGGCGCAAAGTTTTGATTGAGTAACTCGGTTTCCAGGTGGGTGCGCAAGGCAGCCAACTTGGGATCACCACCTTCTCCGGCCAGTTGTTGAGCCTGGGCGATCAGGTCTTGCAGGCCAGGATCAGTACTGTCGGCGGGCAACTCCGCGTCATCATCCACCATGGCATCGTCGGAGCCGTCAAAGACACGCTCACGCAGGGCATCCTCATCGGCGTCGGTCACTTGGGTGGCCATACGGGTGCGTAGTGATTGCAGTGCGGCGGCCGGACTGCTGGCGGCACTGCGCATCAACGCCAGGGTGCCCCAAAAGTTTAGGCGTTGGCGGCGCTGGTCTGAGCCTGCACGCTCTACCACCTCGGAGCAGTAATCCAGCACGGCATCAAAAAACACGGCCCAACCGCCACCTAGAAGGTAGGGCAAATCGGTGATTTCGCGGCGCGGAAACACGCCTTCGTCATTCCACTCGTTAATGTCTTGGCGACGGCGTTGCACAAAGTGGGGGGCTAGGCGAGCGCGCAAGGCATCGCGTGCCGCTCCGGTAACCTTGCTCAGATGTTGAAAGTCTGCATGAAGCAGGCCCAACAGGCTGTGAAAGCTGTCTTCGTCACCCGAGTGCGGCGTGGCGGTTAAAAAGAGCATGTGTCGTTCGGCATCCGCAGACAGCAAACGCAGCAGGTCGTGCCGTTGGTGCCGTCCACCGCCCCCCCCGGCGCAGGTGTGGGCTTCGTCCACGATCACCAACTCCGGGCAACGGCTGGCAAAGTCACCCCGCCGCCTGTCGCTTTTGATGTAGTCCAGACTGACCACCGTGTGCGGATGCACCGTGAAAATGTTGTCTGTGACAGGCAAGCCGCGCTCCAACCGGGCTGCGCTGGCAGCGGTAACAGCTATGGCCTTGATGTGAAAGCGATCATCAAGTTCCTGCACCCATTGCTCCACCAAATGCGGTGGGCACAACACGGCAAAACGCCTGATCTCTCCCCGGTCCAATAGCTCGCGGGCAATCATTCCCGCTTCGATGGTTTTGCCGATACCCACGTCGTCCGCAATGAGCAGTCGTATCACGTCCTGCTTGAGTGCCATGAGCAAAGGCACCAACTGGTAAGCGCGAGGCTGAAAAGCCAGATTGCCAAAGCTGCGAAACGGGCCAGCCCCACGGCGCAGCGACATGAGCAAGGCGTCACGCAAGAGCAAGGCCTCTTCGTGGTTGGCGGCTTGGGCCACAGTCGGGGGTGGAAAGCTGGCCGGAACCACAGCCTCATAAGTAGCTTCCAGCGCGGGAGACACCACTGCCATATCGGCCTCGCTACCTGACAACGGCCGCAGCCGCAGCCGCTCAGCGGTGCTACCGGGCATGACAATCCACTCGCGCCCACGCGCACGCACCAACGCACCAGGCGGAAAGACTGCGGCTTGCAAATCAAACAAAACTGCACTCATAAATATAGGGGTCTCAGGTAAGGAGGCTGGTGAGGCGACTGATCGCGTTGGCTTGCTCGGATGGGTTCGTGGACCACGACACCACCTCCAATGCGCGATCCAGTAAGGGGCTGGCATCAACGCCTTCAGCGACCAGGGCAACACGCTGGGGTCGCCAAAGGGCAATAGCAGGCACACCGGCAACGGACATTCCAACATCACTAGGCAATGGCAAACCGAATGATGCTGCATGAAATTCAGTCGTACCACTTGTCGATGCTGTAGCTGCAGCAGCCGGGGGAGCGTCGGTCCTCTTTATCGGATCGATGGATTCCGGCGGTGCTCGGCCATCCAAGGATGGCATTAGTTGAGTCTGCACGGCGGCAAGTCGCAGCAGAAATGCACGCGCTGCGCGGTCGCGCCGGTCGATCACCAGGTGGTCGGGCTGGTTGTAGTATGACAAGACGCAGCGGTAGCAACCCGCTACACACTGTGTGCCCGGCGCATCGTGCAGGTCATCTAGTGCGGGTAAGGGTTCGCCGAGAGCAGGCAACTCAAAGTGCAGCATCTTGAGGGCCGCATAGGAAACACGCGCCAGCGCCTGCTCGTCGTGTACTAGGCGGGTCAGCACACCGGCACCGCCTTCGGTGGCTTCGTAGAACAATACGCCGTTACGACTCTTGCGGTCCGGCAAGGGTTCGGCCAATAGCTCAGATTCTTCCAACTGATAAACCGATTCAATGCCTCGCTTCAAGGCGTATTGCAGGGTGGCGACGGTTATCTCCGGCGCGCCTTCATCGGCAAGCTGCAATAGCAAGGCGTTCTTTCGGTCCATGACCCACGGCACGATCAACTGGTTTGGTATGCGCGTAGGGTCGGGCTCAGCGCCATCATCTTCATCCATCTTGGCCCAATTACCATTCAATGGATTAACTGCGAAACCATGCTGGTTAGGGTCCGCGCGACGGCGCAAGCCTTTGTTTAGCCGGCTGATTTCAGCACCTGGCCCATAACGCAAAGTGGCAATCGGACCATCGGCGTCTTCCGCCCGCACCGTACGCACGTCCAGTTGCCCACTTTCACGTCGTGCCCAGCGGAATATAGTTTGCAACTCAAAGCCTTGGTGTTGTCGCTCCTCGTCGTTGACGGTAATCCGCTCGGCCGGGGAAGTGCGTACGTTTTCAATGCGGTACAGGTTAAGCACAATGCTGGCATTGTCAGTCAGTGGCGCTTCACAGGCACGGCAGTGGCTGCGCCCTCTGTCGGCTAGGTCGGAATGAAAATGCGCACCACCGCAACTGCGGCAAATGGTCGCTGTGTCAGTATTGAGTTTGCCGCCTGCTGTGGTTTCCCCTCGTGTGGACAACTGCGCAGCGGTGACGCGGTAGGCGCGCCCCTCGTGGTAGACCAAGCTACGTGGGCCGAATTCTGAAAGAGCCAGAAAACGAGGGCGCTGCAAGTAGGCTCCCTTGGTATTGCGATCGCCGCTTCCTGGAATGAAGGCGGTCAGCGGCAAACGGGGGAAGTTATAGCCAGGCAAAAATGCTTCGGTAGCCAAATAACGGTAGGTATAAAAGTCGCTGGCCGAACTGTCTGAGCCGCGCTGCAAAAGATTGAGCTGGTCAATGGCCTGCGCGTGGAGAGACCTGGCTGCATCACGTTCGCGCTGGGGAAGGTTATGCGTGTCCATAGTGCGGCGAGACTGGTCGCGCTGGCGGGCGGCACTGCGAAAGAGTTCTCGCCAGCGTTCAAAGGCGCTGTCAAACCGCTTGACGGCACCTTCGGTGATGTCTTGTGTCAATGCAGCCGTGCCGTTAAACCAGGGCGCGTCTTCCTGGTTTAAGTCCGCTTGCAACAGGGCTAAAACCTTGTTGATGCGCTCTACCGCAAGCGGGGCAATTTCTGGCCGCTCCAACGATTCTTTGACCGTGGTGTACAGTGGTAAATTCGTCTGTTCGTTGGGCTCCACCACGTCGGAAATAGCTGCGCTGATGGGGGTGTTGGTGCAAGCCAGCCAAACAGCCTGTAAATGGCTGCGCACC
This sequence comes from Oxalobacteraceae bacterium GrIS 1.11, assembly GCA_040544385.1. Classification (GTDB taxonomy): domain Bacteria; phylum Pseudomonadota; class Gammaproteobacteria; order Burkholderiales; family Burkholderiaceae_D; genus Janthinobacterium. The sequence goes on along the minus strand of JBEONR010000028.1, from coordinate 69,380 downwards.
AGTTCTTCGTTACCCAAGTCCAGCGTCGGGGCGCGCACTTCACCATGTACCATGCCCGGGGGATCAGCAAAAAAATATTGGTCGTGCGGGCTGCGGGCTGCACAGTAAGTGAGAACCAGCGCGGGCATACCACTGCGCCCTGCACGGCCACTACGCTGCGCGTAGTTTGCGGGCGTGGGCGGCATGTTACGCAGGTAGACTGTGTTCAGTGCAGAAATGTCTACGCCCAACTCCATAGTGGGCGAACAGAACAACACAGGCAGGAAGCGCTGGTGTTCGCCCAGCTCCGCCAGCAGTTTTGCGTTTTCCGTCAGTCGCTTCTTGTCTTCCGTGCCATAGCGGAAGCGCATTTCACGTGCCTCGCGCCGGTTTTTATCCACCTGTGCGGTATGTTCACGCGCTTCAAAGCCAAAGTAATGGAAGTCGGACGCAATGGCTTGCGACAGGTTGAGGTACAGGGCGCGGTAGTAGGAATTGTCCATGCCGCCACGTTCGGCTTTGCCTTCGCCGGCATGAAATTCAATGCAGGTGTTCTTCAACTGCCAGCCAAGCGCAGTACCAAAGGGCGTGGCTACCTGCGCGACCAGGCCCGCCTTGCTGGCGGCGTGCAGTAAGCAACTTAAGAGCCTTTGATAGTCGGGCTTTTTGAGCAAGCGGGCATCTGCCCGTTCCCACAAATCGGGTTTGCGTAGATCGCGTCCAAGACCAGAAAGATAACCAGCACGCAACAGCTTGTCTTCATCGGCCATCGAATTCTCACGGCGGGCTGGTGGGAACTCCATAAGAAAACGTGCCGTGCGCATTTGTTCTTCGCGCCCCAGGCCCCAAGGGGAGCGCAGGGTATTTAGCGACCGTCCGCGCAGGGTATCCTGCTCAGCAGGCTCCAATACCTCCGGGTCTAAGGCCAAGCCCTGGCGCATCATGTCAAGCAGCACCCGATAGGCCCGCTTGCGCACCGCCGCGCTGGCACCAGCCAAGATGGCAGGCGCATCCGCAAAGTTGGCGTCGTTGGCGCACAGGTCGTCCAAGCCGATGTACTCTACCCGCACCAAGCCCAATTGTTCAAGATTTGGGTTGGTGAAGCGCCAACCGCGCCGTTGGTCAAACCACGCACGGTAGGCCAGTACCTGCCGCATGGCTTTTTGCGCATTGACGAAATTAGCTCCCTGCAACTCCGAGTCCAGCAACCATTCAGGGCGCAATCCAGATTCACCGGGGCGCTCAAAACCGAGCGCCTTGAACACCGATAGCCCCAGCCGGTCGGCCGACAATCCTTCCGCACCAGCCTTCGTCACAGCCCCCAGGAAGGCAGCCCGAAACAGACTAACGAACAAAAAATCGTTGAAATGGCCTGCTTGCAGTGCTGCATCTTGACGGTTATCGGTGAAGCCCAGCATCTTGCGGCGATCTACGGGAATCGCTTCTTGCGAATGCATCCATCGCAACACAGAGTGGGTGAGTAAAGTGGTTGCTGATGATCGCCCCTCGGCAGACAATGCCGCTAAGCGATTTTTGTCTTTACCTTGCGCTGCATGCACCACTTTGCAGTTCAGACAGAAGCGGAACTTGCCCGGAATGAACCAAGCATAGGCCCCGCTTCCTAGGAGGCCCGTCGGAGCCACGGCAATGCGTTCGGCCTTATTCTTGCGTGCATCGGCCTTCAAGCGGGTGTCGCCATGACGATCCTCTTCAAGCCATGCGTCGGGATAGTCTTCATCGCGACCGGCGAACTCCAAAGAACCATCCAACGGCTCAGGCATGAGGAATCCGAATTTCGGCCGGTCTAGGCCTTCTGATTCCTCGGTGCGTTTGATGGTTGGGGGTACGTCGTCAATTTCACGCGGCAGGACTTGCGCCTCAGCGCCCAACTGCAGGAATACTGGGTGGTACTCTTGCCCGCAGTCCCGACAAAAATGCACAGGGTATAGGCGTTTTTCTGGTTGCTCAGGCAAAAACTGCTGCGCATTGACAGTCAGCGTTCGGTGGTCGGGTGGGTCGATGGTGGCATAGGCAGTGCCCGCCCCTGAAATGAACTGATGCAGCTTGAATGCAAAAAATCCACGCCTGCCACTGTTGCGACCCGATTGGCGGTCAGACTCCGCCATGGATGTGATCAGCAAGAATTGGCGCAACACTTCCGCGCACTGTACGTCAGGCATGCCAGAGTCTTCCGATAGCCACTGCGTGGCGGTCTGCAAGGTTTGAGGCCGGGCTCGCACCCACTTCGCATCTTCCCAAGTCAGCCCTAATCGGGTCTCGATCCAAATGGACAAGGGGTGGGCTACCAACTCAACATCTGTAATGGTGGGGGACAGCCCAGCGGCTATGGCCGTGGCCAACTGCATCTTGACAGTTTCATGGTGCAAACTGGGGTTTGTCGCTCGTACCAACGTTTCACCAATAACATCCGTCGGCAACACCATTGTTCCAAAAAGCTTGGATGCAACGGTTGCCACCGCCGTGCGCCGGTCATCATCAGACCCGCTGGCCATGGTGGCCGAAGTGCCAATGCACTGCAAGCCTTCTGGTGCCAATAAAGCCCGGATACGGCGCACCAACAAGGCCACGTCGGCCCCTTGGCGTCCGCGGTATGTGTGCAACTCATCGAGCACCAAGTATTGCAGATTCTGGCAGTGACTTATGACAGTCTGATCCGTGGCGTCTTGCCGCGTCATCAGATATTCCAACATCATAAAGTTGGTCAACAGAATGTCAGGGGGGCTGGCTGCGACGCTGATGCGCTCCTCGCTACCCTCTTGGCCAGTGTAACGCGCAAACGAGATAGGCTGCGAAGGAGATACGTGTTTTAGAAACTTTTCCAGTTCCTCCATCTGGCTATTCGCCAGCGCATTCATGGGGTAAACAATGATGGCCCGGGTGCGTTTGGTACTTTCAGATGCCTTCGCTCGCAGAATGGCGTCTATGATGGGAACGAAAAAACACAGCGATTTTCCTGAACCTGTGCCTGTGGTTACGACGTAGCTGCGCCCTTGCTTGGCAGCCGCTAGCGCCTGCACTTGGTGGGTATGGAGTTGCAATGGTTTGTCTGGGTCTCCCGGGACCCGGAAAATGGCAGCGGTGGTGGGCGTTACCTCACCAGCGGCCGCCAATCCATCCATTGATGCACCGCACTCGTAATAGGGTGTGATTTGTAACAATGGCTCAGGCCAGAACTGATCCTTGGCATAAATTGCGTCGATCTGGCGCTTGAGGTCGTCCGCCCTAACCTTGGTAAATGAACGCGCGAAGTTGGCGTAATCCTGAACGATCTGCTGGCGTAGGTCGAAGACATCCATTCAATTGATCTCAGTTTATGTTTAGTGAATATTGGCTTCACGGCTCGGGTCAAGTGCCTCCATCGACTGCTGTTTGATCCAGCTGTCGATCTCTACCCGCGAGAACCGCCAAGTCCCGCCAACCTTGAAGGCCGGGATCTTTTTGGCGGCAGCCAGCCTGTAGATCGTCCGTTCGGTGACCTTTAGATAGGCCGCGACCTGCTTGATGGTGAGGATTTCGCCCTCGCTGGTACTGGTAGGCATTGTGATGTGATGGTCAGATTAGGACAAACCACGACAGAATAGTGCAAAATTTTCAAGGTGGCAATGCCCATTGGCAAGATCAATCAGGTAACCTATTTTCGCGGACGCGAAAATGCAGGGGCGGTGTCGTTATCAGAAGGCGACAACTACGTCCATTGTCAGGAGTCGGCGACACTGGATCGGCCACGCTTTTCCCGAACCCGCATGATGGACTGGCGAGTGGTGCCGTAGTCCCGTGCCACCTTGGAAACGGACTCACCTGTTACGAGACGTTCCATGGCCTCGGCCTGTTGCACCTCGGTCAGCGCTGGAGGGCGCCCAAGCGCCTTTCCTTCTGCGCGTACGCGTGCAATACCTGCCTGGGTTCGCCGCCGTTTGCGAGCAGTGCTACGGAGGCAGCAACATCGACCCGGGCAGGGGCATTGCCGAAACGATCATTTGCGATGGTGAAATGCCTTCTTCGCTGATCTTGGACTGTTCACGATGGCTGAAGTCCAACGATTGGCGCGTCAATCCCGATGAGGAAACAACCAACTGGAGAGCCCGTCGCGGGAAAACCGCACACCGGGTTCGGAGTGTCGATGGGCTTCGAAAAGCGCGTAAATCTGGGCTTTGCACGCGGTTTTTGTTAAACGGTCAGATGTGCCTATGGAGGGGTTGGCTTGACTTTCTCGCGTTTTATGCACCAGACCCGCTGGGGATGGGTCCTCCCCAGCGGGCGCCCACGGCAGTGCGGGTCTGGGGCAGCGCCCCAGGGCGAAACCGTGCGCAATGGCGCCCAGATTTGCGCGCTTTTACAAGCCTGCTAACACGGAGGGAGGGGATGGCGAAAGCCGTTCCCTACCCCTATCCAACAGTATGGACATTTCGTCCAATTAACACGCCGAAATCACGTGTCAACTATGGACATTCGTCCACTGCATGTTTTCATAAGAAAATCAAAGACTTAGATTGATGTCTATAGGGTGTTGATTCCGGGGTGGCGATGTAACGTCTGACGCCAATCATGTTTCACACGTTTTCGTAAGGCGACACAAAGCTGCATCGAACACAGTTTCTCCCTATGAAAGCCGCGAAATTCGCGGCTTTTTTGTTCCTTGATATTTCATGTTGCGGCGTTTAGTGATGGCAATAAGCGTACCGCCTGAATGCTTGCCCGTGTATTTTTGGCTGATAACGGTGTCGTGCTGAAATTTGATCAGTGGGAAGCGATTCGCATCATGGAAACGCTTGCAAGCGGCTTGTTAGATATGAGTCGGCTCGCTGCATGGTTGCGTGAACGGATCGTCGGCTAGAGCCGTGTTCGCCTATCCAGCTGGGGCACCGCCGCGTTGTATCGCGCGGCGGCAATGTAAGCCATGTAAAAACAGGCCATGCGTCCGCCCCTGCCCATGACCGCGCTCAGCATGAGCTACATGGCTCGGCGGCGCTGGTCCAGCGCTGCGTCAGATGCTGCCATTGCGCGCCGAATCCAGTCCCGGCCCCTTGGCGGGCCGGCGCCAAGTCTATCCTGCTGGCCGTCCGGTCGGCTTCGATCACCACCAGCCGGCCGGGCGCCACGGCAACACTGTCGCCCGCGCTGAGCCAGAAATCGTCTTGCTGGCCCTCGACCGTGAGCCACACCCGGCCGCTGACGACGCGCACGGTACGGCTTTCCCGGGCGATGCCGGAGACGGCTTGTCCGGCGTCGAGGTTGAAGCATCTGTTTGCGAATAAGTTTCTCATGATAGTCACCACCAAGTAAGGTCTGGCGGGCCGGTCGAAGAGTTTCGATCCAAGCATTCCTGCGCCACACAGCCAAATCTTACGTCTTGTGTACGCGGCGGTAAAATGCTATATATTCCTCTTCCTTGCTACTATATTTCACATAAGCCATGGCCGATCTGCGTCGCTTGCCCAATCTTGCCGCCCTGCGCGCCCTGGAAGCGGCGGTGCGCCACGAGAATTTTTCGCGCGCCGCCGAGGAAATCCACGTCACCCACGGCGCCGTCAGCCACCAAGTGCGCGCCCTGGAAGAAGAGCTTGGCGTGCAATTGTTTGCGCGCAAGGGCAAGCGTATTTCCGCGACCCCGGAAGGGCTGAGCTTTGCCGCCATCGTCCGCAAGGCGCTGATGGAAATTGCCGTCGCGGCCGAGGCCTTGAAGGCCAGCGCCGGGCAAAAGCGTTTGACCATCACCGCCATGCCCTCGTTTGCCGCGCGCTGGCTGGCGCCGCGCCTGGGCAACTTCATCGATTTGTATCCGGATGTCGAAGTGGTGCTGCAATCGAGCGGGCAATTGGTCGACCTGGAGCGGCAAGCGGTCGATGTCGGTATCCGCTTCGGCAGCGGCAATTATCCCGGCTTGACGGTGGAAAAACTGATGGACGATTATTATTATCCGGCCGCCAGCCCCAGACTGAATGGCGGCCGGCTGCCCACCTCGCCGCAAGAACTGGGCCAATTCCACTTGTTGCGCGGCGACGATGAACCGTGGCTGCCATGGTTGCGCGCCGCCGGCAGCGACCTGGCCGAACCGAGCGGCGGCATCGTCTTCCACGACCTGGCGATGTTGCTGCGCGCGGCCGCGCATGGCGACGGCATCGCGTTGGCGCGGCATGTGATCGTGATGCAGGAAATCGCCACCGGCGAGCTGGTGCGCTTGTTCGATGTGGCCGCGAAATGCCCGTTTTCCTATTTTTTCGTGTGCCCCCCGCAAGCCTTGCTGCGGCCCGAGGTGCGCGCCTTCCGCGACTGGCTGTTTGCCCAGGTGGCCCAGTTCAATGTGCAGTGCGCCTGGCCGGAGTTGCCTGAATGTAACTTCCAGTTGTACGAACACGACTACCGACAGAAAGGATAATCTACTATAATCCGGGCGCGAATTGTTTCAATATTTACCACGCCATCGCAACCCGGTTTGCCATACCAAAATAATCAAGGGCCCGGGCCGGCGTCGGTCTTATCAAACAGGAGATCTATGTTGCCCCGTAAATTCTATTCTTGCGCCTTGCTTGGCGCCGTGCTGGTGAGTAACTTGCTGGCCAGTGCGCCCGTCATGGCCGAGGACGCGCCCGCGCCCCTGCCCAATATCGTCATCCTGGCCACTGGCGGCACCATTGCCGGCAGCGGCGCCACCAGCACCACCACGGTCGGCTACACCTCCGCCACGGTCGGCGTCGAACGCTTGATCGCGGCCGTGCCGGAACTCAAGAAAGTGGCCAATGTGAGGGGCGAGCAAGTATTCCAGATCGCCAGCGAAAGCTTGACCAATGCCCATTGGCTGAAATTGGCCAAGCGCGTCAATGTCTTGCTGGCCCAGCCCGACGTGGATGGCATCGTGATCACCCACGGCACCGATACCATTGAAGAAACCGCCTATTTCCTGGACTTGACGGTGAAAAGCCGCAAGCCGGTAGTGGTGGTGGGCGCGATGCGGCCATCGACGGCGATTTCGGCCGACGGCCCCATCAATTTATACAATGCGGTATTGCTGGCCGGTAGCAAGGAGGCCGTCGGCAAGGGCGTGCTGGTGGCGCTGAACGACCAGATCAACGGGGCGCGCGAAGTAAGCAAGACCAATACTTCGACCACCGACACTTTCAAGTCGACCGAACTGGGCATGCTGGGCTATATTCAGGGCAACAAGCCGTATTTTTATCGCCAATCGACCCGCAAGAATACCTTTGACACGGAATTCGATATCAGCAAGCTCGAAACGCTGCCGCAAGTCGATATCATTTACGGTTACGCCGACATGAACCGGGTCGCGCTGGACGCCTTCGTCGCGGCTGGCGCCAAGGGCATCATCCAGGCCGGCGTCGGCGACGGCAGCATTGCCGCGCAAATGAAGGCGCCGCTGGTCGAGGCGCGCAAGAAGGGCGTGCAAATCGTGCGCGCCAGCCGCGTCGGCCAAGGCATCGTGGCGCGCAACGGCGAAGCCAACGACGATGAACTCGATAGCGTGGTATCGGACACGCTGAATGCGCAAAAGGCGCGCATCTTGTTGATGTTGGCGCTGACCAAGACTGCCAGCAGCAAGGAAATCCAGCGCATGTTTTACACCTACTGATGAGCTGAGCATGGCGGGGCGGCGTATGGTCGCCGTCCCGCTTTGCTGCCATACTGCGCCTTCCAACAATCAAGCCGGCTCTGTCCCGGCCCCAGGCGCATATGGCCATCCTCTCTGAAATCACCCTCTATCCGATCAAATCCTGCGCCGGCATTGCCGTGCCCCATGCGACGCTGACGCGTTCGGGCCTGATGACGGAGCATATCTACGACCGCGAATGGATGGTGGTCGATGGCGCCGGCCAATTCCTGAGCCAGCGCGAACACCCGCGCATGGCCTTGATCACGCCGCGCATCAAGGCCGACACCCTGGAATTGCGCGCGCCCGGCATGTTGCGCCTGGAAATCGCCCTCGGTCTGCCCGACCCGGCGCTGGCGCCTACCCTGACGGTGCAAGTGTGGGACGACTGCGTCAAGGCTTATGATTGCGATGACGTGACCGCCACCTGGTTTTCCAAGGCGCTCGGGGTGGCTTGCCGCCTGGTGCGCTTTCACCCCGATGCGCGGCGCCTGGCGAGCCGCAAGTGGACCGGCGAGGTCGAGGCCCCGACCCTGTTTTGCGACGGTTATCCGGTGCTGGTGGTCGGCGCCGCCTCGCTTGAGGACTTGAATCATAAATTGCTGGCCGCCGGCCGCGCGGCGTTGCCGATGAACCGTTTCCGGCCCAATCTGGTGTTGGCCGGAATCGACGCTTTCGAGGAAGAGTATGCCGCCTGTTTCCAGTTCGGCGCCACCACCGTGGTGCCCGTCAAGCCATGTTCGCGCTGCCCGATCCCCTCGGTTGACCAGGCCAGCGGCGTGCGCGGGCCGGACCCGCTCGACATCCTCGGCACTTACCGGCGCAAGGCCGCACTCGACGACGCGATTTGCTTCGGCATGAATGGCATCGTCACCGAGGGCGGCGATACGCGGGTTTATGTTGGGCAAGAAGTCGCCGTCGAACTGGCGTTTTGAGGGTAAGGCACGGGTTTTACATTCACATTGGCGCCAACTTGGCGTAAGGTAGCTTGTCGGGCGGGCCATGTTGCAAGACGCTCCTGGATAAGGATTTGATATGACGCAAAATGGGACAGCGGAGCCGGCCGATCTGGCCGGGGAAAATCAGGCCTTGCGCGCGCGCATGGCGCATCTGTTGCGGCAAGCTGAGTTGAACCACGCCATCATGTGCCGGCACCAGGCTTTCGACCTGGAAATTGTCGGCGCCGGCAGTTTCCCCAATTTGATCGGGACCATTTTCCGCACCTTGCCCGTGATTTCCGAACTCGATGGCGTCACCCTGAGCCTGCTAGATGAAGAAGACGATATCTTGCTGGTGATGGAAAAGCTGGGCATCGACTTTGCCGACTTCCCGCAACTGATCTTTGTGCACCATGAAGCGGCGCTCGGTTTCGCGGCCGAGCCCGGGGCGCTGCCGCCCAAGCCCTTGCTGGCGCCATTTGACGCGGCCTTGCATGGCGCCATCTTCCCGGCCGGGGCGTCGCTGCGTAGCATCGCGCTGGTGCCCTTGCTGCGCAACCGGCGCTTGATCGGCAGCCTGAACCTGGGCAGCGCCGACCCGTCCCGCTTCCTGCCCAGCCTGGGCACGGATTTCATCGAACACATGGCATCGATCATCGCGATTTGCCTGGAAAACGTAATCAGCAATGAAATGCTGAAATACATAGGCTTGACCGATTCCCTGACCGGGGTCTACAACCGGCGCTATATCGACCGCCGCTTGCCGGAGGAAATCGCGCGCGCGCGGCGCCAGGCTTACAGCATTTCCTGCATGTATATCGATATCGATCATTTCAAGCGCGTCAATGATTCCGTCGGCCACCACGGCGGCGACGAAGTGTTGCGCGAAGTGGCGCAGCGCATCAAGCACGAGTTGCGCCGTTCGGATGCGCTGAGCCGCTTCGGCGGCGAGGAATTCGTGGTGCTGCTAATCGACGCCGACCTGGACAGCGCAGCCATGGTGGCCGAGCGCATCCGCGCCAGCATCGCCGGTCCGCTGTTCGACTTGCCGGCCGGGGTCAAGGTCGGCGTCACGGTGTCGATCGGGGTGGCCAGCCTGGGCGACGTTGGCCACGACGTCTCGATCGACACCGTGGCGCAGGAACTGATCGCGCATGCCGACGGCGCCCTCTACCAGGCCAAGGAAGGGGGCCGCAATCAAGTGGTGTGTTTTCGCCCCGCGCAAGGCGGCGAGGGGCTGGACGGGCTTTAGCGCAGCAAGCGGTTTTCGGCGCGGGTGACGGCGTCGGCCGCGCCCCGCAAGACCACCACATCGCCCGCTTCGAGCACCGTGTCGGGGCGCGCCTCGAGGCGGCCCTTGCCGCGCCGTATCGTCGTCACCTCGGCGCCGGCCAGATCGATCTCGGCCAGCGCCTTGCCCAGGCATTTGGCATTGCCGGCCAGCGTCACCGAATGCAGGCGCACCAGGTCGGCGTCGTCGCCGACATCGCTGGCGCCATGGAAATAGCCGCGCAGCGAGGCATAGCGTTCTTCGCGCGCGGTCTGGACCCGGTGCACCACGCGCCGCAGCGGCACGCCCAGCATGATCAGGGCGTGCGAGGCCAGCATCAGGCTGCCTTCCATCAATTCCGGCACCACTTCGGCCGCGCCGGCCGCCTTCAATTGATCGAGGTCGCTGTCGTCATAGCTGCGCACGATCACCGGCAGGGCTGGCGCCAATTCGTGCGCCAGGCGCAGCAGGCGCAGCGCCGACGGCGTATTGGCGTAAGTGATGACGATCGCGCTGGCGCGGTAAATCCCGGCCGCGATCAAGCTTTCGCGCCGCCCCGCGTCGCCGTAAGAGACATTGGCGCCGGCCACCTGGGCTTCCTGGACCCGCTCCGGATCGAGGTCGAGCGCGTGGTAATCGATTTTTTCCTCGCCCAGCAAGGTGGCCAGGCTTTGCCCGCTACGGCCGAAGCCGGCAATGATCACGTGTTTCTGGGTCGACATGGTGCGGGTCGCGATTTTGGTCAGCGCCAGCGACTGCATCATCCATTCATTGCTAGCCATCTTCAATACGATCTGGTCCGACTTGGCGATGATGAAGGGCGCCGCCAGCATCGACAAGACCATCGAAGCCAGCACCACCTGGATCACGAAAGTATCTATCAGGCCCAGGCCGCCGGCCAGGTTGAGCAGCACGAAACCGAATTCGCCGGCCTGGGCCAGCGCCAGGCCGGTGCGCATCGAAACCCCGTCCGTGGCGCCGAACAGCTTGGCCAGCAGCCCGATCAGGGCGAATTTCAGCAGCACCGGCACGCATAGCAGCAGCAATACCAGCCACCAGTTTTCCATCACTACGCGGACATTGAGCAGCATCCCGACCGTGATGAAAAACAGGCCCAGCAGCACGTCGCGGAAAGGCTTGATGTCTTCCTCGACCTGGTGCTTGTATTCGGTTTCGGAAATGAGCATGCCGGCCACGAAGGCGCCCAGCGCCAGCGACAGACCGGCCCGCTCCGTGATCCAGGCGGCGCCCAGGGTCACCAGCAGCAGATTAAGCATGAACAATTCCTGCGAGCGGCGCTTGACGACGATGGCGAACCAGCCGCGCACCAGTTTTTGCCCGATCAGCAGCAAGAGCAGCAGCACCACCACGGCCTTGCCGCCGGCCCAGGCCAGGGTGGTCAATAGATCGTGCGGATTTTTCGCCAGCGAGGGGATCAAGATCAAGAGCGGCACCACGGCCAGATCCTGGAAGAGCAAGATGCCGATGATCTTGCGGCCGTGCGGGCTTTCCAGTTCCAGGCGCTCGGTCAGCATTTTCGACACGATCGCGGTGGAAGACATGGCCAGCGCGCCGCCCAGCGCGAACGAGGCTTGCCAGCTCAGGTGGATATACGCAGAAAACTGGCTTGCCATCAGCCAGCCAAATAGCATGGTGGCCATGATGGTCAGCACCACTTGGGCCATGCCAAGGCCGAACACGATGCGCCGCATCGCCATCAATTTGGGCAGGGAAAATTCCAGCCCGATGGAAAACATCAGGAACACCACGCCGAATTCGGCCAGCGCCTGGCTGGCTTCACTTTGCTGGGCCAGGCCCAGCGCGTGCGGGCCGATCGCGATGCCCACCACCAGATAACCAAGCATGGGCGGCAAATGCATCATCCGGAACGCGACCACCCCGAGCACCGCGCTGCCCAGCAAGAGGAGGGTCAATTCTAGCGAGGAAAACATGGTTTTGACCCGGCTGGTGGATGGATGTCATCGTTTGTTGCAACTGGCAAGTTTTTTGCTTTCCCAAATTCGTTTATACTTTGGGCATGAGTGTAACCCATGAAAAAACAATGCTGAAAGCTTTTGATGCAAACACCGCGCAGCGGGCCCTGCAACTGGCCCGCGCGACCCTGCAAATCGAGGCGGACGCGATCATCGCCCTGCACGCGCGCCTGGCCACCGACGACAGCGTCGGGCGCGCCGTCGCGCTGCTGCTAGGCTGTGGCGGACGCGTCGTTGTGTCCGGTATCGGCAAGTCCGGCCATATTGCCCGCAAGATCGCCGCGACGATGGCCTCGACCGGCACCCCGGCCATGTTCGTGCACCCGGCCGAGGCGGCGCACGGCGACCTCGGCATGGTCACCTCCGACGATGCCTTCATTGCCATCTCGAATTCCGGCGAAACGGCCGAGTTGATGGCCATCGTGCCCATCATCAAGCGCATGGGCGCAATCTTGATCGCCATGACGGGCAATCCGCAATCGAGCCTGGCGCGCCTGGCCGATGTCCACCTGGACGTATCGGTGGCCAAGGAAGCTTGCCCGCTGAACCTGGCGCCGACCGCCAGCACCACCGTCACGCTGGCGCTGGGCGACGCGCTGGCCGTCGCGCTGCTGGACTTGCGCGGCTTCAAGGAAGAAGATTTCGCGCGTTCCCATCCAGGCGGCGCGCTCGGGCGCCGCCTGCTGACCCATGTGCGCGACGTGATGCGCAGCGGCGCGACGGTGCCGGCCGTCGGCATCGACGCCTCGCTCACCGACGCACTCGAGGAAATCACCCGCAAGGGCATGGGCATGACGGCCATCGTTGATGCCGCAGGCCGGCCGCTGGGGGTGTTTACCGATGGCGACTTGCGCCGCATGATAGAAAAAGTACAAGACTTTACCCGCGTCGCGATCCGCGACGTGATGCATGCCAAGCCGCACCAGATCGGGCCGGACCGGCTGGCGGTCGACGCGGTGGCCGTGATGGAACAATTTCGCATCAACCAGATGCTGGTGGTCGATGCGGACGGCATCCTGGTGGGTGCCCTGCATATCCATGACTTGACGCGCGCCAAGGTGATTTGATGACGGTTTCCGACGAACAAATGCGGCGCGCGGCCCAAGTCAGGCTGATGATTTTCGACGTCGACGGCGTGCTCACTGACGGCAGCCTGCATTACGGGCCGGACGGCGAAATGATGAAGACCTTCAATGTCAATGACGGCCTCGGCATCAAGCTCTTGCAAGAGTCCGGCGTGCAAACGGCGATCATCAGCGCGCGCCGTTCGAGCATCGTGACGCGGCGCGCGGCCGACCTCGGCATCGACCATGTGCACCAGGGTGGGCACGACAAGCTGACGCCTTTCCACAATTTATTGGCGGCGACCGGCTTGACGGCCGCCCAGTGCGGCTTCATCGGCGACGACGTGGTCGACTTGCCGATCCTGAGCCGGGTCGGCTTCGCCGTCGGCGTGCCGAACGGGTGCGAGGAAGTCTTGCGCGGCGCGCATTACGTCACGCGCGCCGCCGGCGGCCATGGCGCGGTGCGCGAAGTGTGCGAATTGTTGCTGCACGCGCAAGGCAATTATGCGCGCGTCATGGCGCAGTTTCTCGCGTGAGCGGCATGACGATCTTGATCGTGGGCGGGCCCCATGCGTAAAAGAATCGCGCACCGCTGGCGCCTCAGCGTCATGATACTGGTCGGCGTGTTGTTCGCGCTGGGCAGTTTTTGGCTTTTGCAAGTGATGAACCAGAGCGGCTTGAACGCGGAAACGGGTCGGCATGACAACGAGCCCGATTATTTCGTCGATCAATTCAGCCTGGTACGCATGACGCCGCTGGGCCAGCCGGCGTATATCGTGTCGGGCGTCAAGTTGACGCACCGGCCGCTCGACGATTCCTCGGATATCGAGCGGCCTTTCGTGCGCAAGCTATCGCCCGCCATGCCGCCGATGGATGTGCACGCCGATCGGGGCCATATCGACCAAGGCAATAGCCGGGTTCAGTTGATGGAGAACGTCTCGCTCGAACGGGACGCTAGTCCGGCGGCGCAACATTTGCACCTGAGCACACAAGCGCTGACCATTTTTCCCGATGCCGACCGGATGGAGAGTGATCAAGCGGTTGGCGTCTTGCTCGGCAACACCTCGATGACTGGCATCGGCATGCGCGCCAATAACGCCACCAGCCAGATCGATATCGGACAGCGGGTACGCATCACTATTCCGCCGGCGCCGCGCTGATGCGCGCGCCGTCGGCACAATTCGGAGTACATCTATGAAGAAAATTGTTCTGTTTGCGCTGCTGTCGGCCGGCTCGATCGCCGCCTCGCACGCGGAAAAGGCTGACTCGAGCAAGGAAACCGTGATCCTGGCGGACCAGGGTTCGGCCGACGACGTCAAGCAAACCCGCACCCTGACCGGCAATGTGATTTTGACCAAGGGCACCTTGACGATGAAGTCGGGCCGGGCGCTGGTCACGGTCGACCCGCAAGGCTACCAATTCGCCACGTTCTGGGCTGCCCCGGGTGGCTTGGCCACCTTCCGCCAGAAACGCGACGGAGTCGGCGACCTGTGGGTCGAGGGCGAGGCCGAGCGCGTCGAATACAATGACAAGACGGAAATCGTGCAATTGTTTTCCAAGGCTAAGCTGACCCGCCTCGAGGGAAGCAAGAAGACCGACGAGGCGGAAGGTCCGTATATTTCCTACGATAGCCGCAAGGAAGTGTTTGCGTTGGAAAATACCGTCAGCGGCGCCAGCACGCAGGGCGGCGGCAGGGTCAAGATGGTGTTGCAACCGGCCAAGAGCGCCGCTCCGCCCACCCCGACTGGAAATAAATAATGGAAACGAAACGCTGTGGCAGCACCTTGATCGTGCATGGTTTGCAAAAGAGTTACGGCAAGCGCCAGGTGGTGCATGATGTCTCGCTGCAAGTCGAGTGCGGCGAAGTGGTCGGCCTGCTGGGACCTAACGGCGCCGGCAAGACCACCTCGTTTTACATGATCGTCGGCCTGGTGCCGTCGGACGCGGGCACCATCGATATCAGCGGGGTCGACATTTCCAGCCTGCCGATCCACCGCCGCGCGCAACTGGGCTTGTCTTATTTGCCGCAAGAAGCGTCGGTGTTTCGCAAGCTGACGGTGGAAGACAATATCCGCGCCGTGCTGGAAATCCAGAGCGTCGACGGGCGCGCGCTGAAAAAGGCGGAAATCGAGGAACGCCTCGACACCCTGCTGGCCGAATTGCAAATCGAAAAACTGCGCCACAACCAGGCCTTGTCGCTGTCGGGCGGCGAACGGCGGCGCGTGGAAATCGCCCGCGCGCTGGCCACCAATCCCCGCTTCGTGCTGCTCGACGAACCGTTTGCCGGGGTCGATCCGATTGCCGTGATCGAAATCCAGCGCATCGTCCGTTTCCTCAAGGAGCGCGGCATCGGCGTCTTGATCACCGACCATAATGTGCGCGAAACGCTGGGCATTTGCGACCGTGCCTACATCATCAACCAGGGTTCGGTGCTGGCGTCGGGCCGGCCCGACGACATCATCGCCAATGAGTCGGTACGCCGGGTCTATCTGGGCGAACATTTCCGCATGTAAGCCATGAAACAATCCCTGCAACTACGCACTTCGCAACACCTGGCGCTGACCCCGCAGTTGCAACAGTCGATTCGCCTGTTGCAATTGTCGACGCTGGAATTGCACCAGGAATTGGAACAACTGCTGAGCGACAATCCGCTGCTCGAGCGCCTCGACGATCCGCTCGACCGTTCGGTGCGCCTGCTGGCGGACGGTGCGCTTAGCCCGAGTTCGGCGCCGCCCGAGGGGCCGCCGCAAGCGCCGGGGCAAGAAGCGGCGCCGGCCGAAGCCGACGCCGAGCCGTACGACGGTCCCGAAGGCGAGGCTGGCGGCGACAATGGCGACAGCGATTGGAGCGAGATCGGCCGCAGCAAGGCGCCTGACGACGACGATGCGCGTCCGCAACTGGAAGCTAGCCATTGCACCTTGCGCGAACACTTGATGGAGCAAATGCGGGTCACGGTGCATGAATTGCGCGACCGCGCGCTGGTCGAGCTGATCGTCGACGCGCTCGACGACAATGGTTACCTGGAAGAAGCCCTGGACGAAATCCTGGCGCGCTTGCCGCCGGAATTGGACATCGAGATCGAGGAATTGCAGACCGCCTTGTCGCTGTTGCAAAGTTTCGACCCGGCGGGCGTGGGCGCGCGCAACGCGGCCGAATGCCTGGCGCTGCAAATCAAGCGCTTGCCGCACATCGCCATGGTGACGCGGCGCATGGCCCTCTTAATCGTCGAGCAACATCTGGCCTGGTTTGCCCAGCGCGACTTCAACAAGCTGAAAAAGGCCCTCGATTGCGACGACGAGGATTTGCGCGAGGCGCAGACCGTGATTCGCCTGTGCAACCCGCACCCGGGCGCCGTGTTTGCCTCCGACGTGTCCGACTATGTGGTGCCGGACGTGGTGGTCAAGCGCGCCCGCAATGGTTGGCAAGTGAGCTTGAACAATGAAGTGATGCCGCGCCTGCGCGTGAATGCCATGTATGCCAACCTGTTGAAGCAGGGCAAGGGCGACGGCGCGATGGCTCCTCAGTTGCAGGAAGCGAAATGGTTGATCAAAAATATGCGCCAGCGTTTCGATACGATCTTGCGCGTGGCGCAAGCCATTGTCGAAAGACAAAAGAATTTTTTCTCGCACGGCGCCGTTGCCATGAGACCCCTTGTACTCCGTGAAATAGCTGATACACTGGGTTTACACGAGAGTACTATTTCTCGTGTAACAACTCAAAAATATATGCTGACCCCGCATGGCATGTTTGAGTTGAAATATTTCTTTGGTAGCCATGTCGCCACCGAAGCGGGGGGAGAGGCATCATCGACGGCGATACGGGCACTCATCGTGCAATTGACAGGAGCTGAAGACCCGAAAAATCCTTTATCTGACAGTAAGATTGCGGACATGCTGGGAGAGCAAGGCATGGTAATTGCGCGGCGTACTGTTGCCAAATACCGGGAAGCATTGAAAATCCCGCCCGTCAGTCTGCGTAAATCTTTGTAGTTTTCTTTGCTTCCTCTGTGGACCGGCAGGTCGTAAGAGGAACTGTAGCGACATTATCTTTAGGAGTGTGTATGAATCTCACTATCAGCGGACATCATCTCGAAGTGACACCAGCCATCCGTGAATACGTACAAACCAAACTGGAGCGCGTGAAACGCCATTTCGATCAAGTCATTGATATTGCTGTCATTCTGACCGTAGATAACCTGAAAGAAAAAGAAAAACGTCAAAAAGCGGAAATCAATCTGCGCGTGTCCGGCAAGACCGTGTACGTGGAAAGCTTGTCGCAAGATCTATATGCGGCCATCGACGTGCTGATTGACAAACTGGACCGGCAGGTCATGAAATACAAGGGCAAAGTGCATGGGCACGGCCACGAGGCGATCAAGCATCTGCCCGACACCTTTGAAGCCGCCGCCGCCTAAACCGGCCCGCTTCCCCACCAACGAAGGGCGCGCATCTCGCGCCCTTTTTTGACGCCGCGATTTCGCCGCGCACGCTCGCCGCACGCGCTAAAATACCTTCCCTACCATTCCCACACAGATCTTGCCATGAGCGAATTCGTCCACACGTCCCTTAACCATCGCAGCGCTTGCATCACCCTCGACCGTCCCCGCGCGCTGAACTCGCTGTCGCTCGACATGGTGCGGGCCTTGACGGCGGCCTTGCTGGCCTGGCGCGACGATCCCACCATTGACGCCGTGGTGATACGCAGCAGCAGCGCGAAAGCCTTTTGCGCGGGCGGCGATATCCGCTTCTTTTACGATGTCGGCCGCGCCACGCCGCAAGCCGGCAGCGCGTTGCTGGAAGATTTTTTCACCGAAGAATACGCGCTGAACCACTTGATTCATTTCTATCCGAAACCGTATGTGGCCTTGATGGATGGGGTGGTGATGGGCGGCGGCATGGGCGTGGCGCAAGCCGGCCCGGACTATCGCGTGCGTATCGTTACCGAAGGCACCCGGATGGCGATGCCGGAAGTAAACATCGGCTTGTTCCCCGACGTGGGTGGCAGTTATTTCCTGTCGCGCCTGGACGGGCAACTGGGCCATTACCTGGGCTTGACCGGCTTGACCATAGGCGCGGCCGACGCCTTATATGCGGGACTGGCCGATTATTTCATACCGCAAGCCGAAATGGCCGCCTTGGCGGCCTTGATTGCCGCCACCCCGGGTTCGCACTTGCGCGGCGCGATCGCCGCCTTTGCGGCCCCATTCCAGGCCGCTGCGGGCGTGGCCGCGCTGCAGCTTGATCGGGCCGCGCTGGAGCGTCATTTCAGCGCGCCGTCGGTGGCCGCCATCATGCAATCGCTGGCGCAAGACGACGCTGCCTTCGCCCGCAAAGCCCTGGCCGCGATGGCCCAGCGTTCGCCCCTGATGATGGCCGTGACCTTCGAATTGCTTGGTCGTGGCACCAAGCTCGGCGTGGCCGATTGCCTGCGCATGGAGCGCACCGTGGTGCGCCACAATTTCAGCCATGGCGAAGTGCTGGAAGGCGTGCGCGCGTTGGTGGTCGACAAGGATAATGCGCCGCGCTGGTCGCCGCCGACGCTGGCCGACGTGACCGAGGAAATGGTGGCGGGCTTTTTCGCGCCGGTCTGGCCGGCCCACGCCCATCCGCTGCGCGAACTCGCTTAAATCACGGTTGCGTCACGGTTGCTCGCGGTGGCGCAACACTACGCGCTCGTTCGGGCCGAAGTATTGCGCCAGCCGCTCGGCCATATAGACCGAGCGGTGCTGGCCGCCCGTGCAGCCGACCGCCACCGTCAGGTAACTGCGGTTGTCGGTCTTGAAGGAGGGGAGCCATTTTTCAATGAAGGCGCGGATATCGCCCAGCAGTTCGACGGCGGTCGGCTGGGCGTCGAGGAAGGCGATCACGGGCGCGTCGCGGCCGGTTAGCGGGCGCAGCGCCAGGTCGTAATACGGATTGGGCACGGCGCGCACGTCAAACACGAAATCGGCGTCCAGCGGCACCCCCAGCTTGAAGGCAAATGATTCGAAGAACAGGGTCAGCGGGGCGCGCTCGATGGCAACGATTTCCTTGACCCAGGCGCGCAATTTATTGGCGCTCAATTCCGAGGTATCGATCACATGCCCCAGTTGCTCGATGGCCGAGAGCCGTTCGCGCTCTTCCAAAATGCATTCGATCAGGGTGCGGCGCGCGGCCGGATTCTGGCCCGGGCGAAATTCATGCGAGAGGGGATGGCTGCGCCGGGTTTCGGAAAAGCGCGCCACCAGCGAATGGGTGGTGGCGGTCAGGAACATCACCTTGACGTCGTGGCCGGCCAGCTTCAGTTGCCGCACATCATGCGGCAAACCGGCCAGCGATTCGGCGCTGCGCGCGTCGACGGCGACCGCCATCGATTGCGTGCCTTCTTCGAGCAGGGTGGAAACCAGGTTCGGCAATAGCGCCGGCGGCAAATTGTCGACGCAATAATAGCCAGCATCTTCGAGCACATTGAGTGCGACCGATTTGCCGGAGCCGGAAATGCCAGTGATGAGAACGATATGCATGACGAGGATCATACAATAAGCAGGCCCTTACTGCAGCAGGCCATCGCTATCGCATGTGGTTTTAATCGCCGCTCATGGCTTGGCGCTGGCGCTCCATGAATTCCTGCAAGGTATCGATGCCGCGCAGTTGCAGGATGGTATTGCGCACCGCCGCTTCCAGCAAGACCGCGATGTTGCGCCCGGCCGCCACCGGTATCACGACCTTGCGCACCGGTAAGCCGAGCACATCTTCGGTGGGAAACAGGAAGGGCAGGCGTTCGACTTCTTCTTCCAGCGCGCTGCGCCGCACCAGATGCACGATCAACTTCAGGCGCATCTTGCGGCGCACCGCCGTCTCGCCGAAGATGGCCTTGATGTCGAGCAAACCCAGGCCGCGCACTTCCAGCAGGTTTTGCAAGAGTGGCGGACAGCGGCCTTCTATCATATTGGGCGCGATGCGCGAGAATTCGACGGCGTCGTCGGCCACCAGGCCGTGGCTGCGCGAAATCAATTCCAGGCCCAGCTCGCTCTTGCCGAGACCGGAGTCGCCCGTGATCAACACGCCCACGCCCAGCACGTCCATGAACACGCCGTGCATGATGATGCGCTGCGCCAGTTTTTTCGACAGGTAAACGCGCAAGAAATCGATCACCTGGGCCGCCGGCAGCGGGGTGGAAAACAGGGGAATATTTTTTTCGTCGCAAATGGAGAGGATGTCGGGCGGCGTTTCCAAGCCTTGCGCGATGATCAGCGCGGGCGGGCCGCCGGCGATCAATTCGCCGATCACATGGCTGCGCGAGCCGGTCTTCAAGCGCTGGTAGTAATTGATTTCCTGGTGGCCAAAGACCTGGATGCGGCCAGGGTGTATCAAGTTCAAGTGGCCGACCTGGTCGGCGGCCGAGACGACGTCGCCTGAAATCAAGCGCTCGCCGCCCGGGAAACCGGCAAACCAGCCCAGTTGCAAGCTTTCACGATTGTCGTCGTAGAGGCGTTGTATCGTCAGCGGTGTTTGCAGCATGGGAAGTCTTCACTCAATAAATGATTTTGCCGCAGTTTAACCGGCCGTCTGCAGGCTCGGTTGCCAATTGATGATGCGCGCATGCACGGATTTCGGGTCCGGGTCGGTCGCCAGCGCCGTGCGGAAGGCATCGTCGGAAAACATTTCGGCAATTTCCGACAGGATTTCCAGATGCTGCTGGGTGACATGGTCGGGGATGAGGAGGAAAAACAAGAGATTGACCGGCTTGCCGTCGGGCGACTCGAAGGGAATCGGCTCGACCAGGCGCACGAACGCGGCCAGCGGCGCCTTCAAGGTCTTCATGCCCTTGATGCGCCCGTGCGGCACGGCCACCCCATGCCCCAGCCCGGTGGACCCGAGGCGTTCGCGCGCGAACAGATTGTCCGACACGGTGGAGCGGGCGATGCCGCAGTTATTCTCGAAAATCAAGCCGGCTTGCTCGAAGGCGCGTTTTTTGCTGGATACTTCGAGATCGAGCAGGACGTTTTCGATGGATAATATTTTGCTGAGATTAGTCATAACACTAAGTGAAATGGTGCGATGCACAATAGGGGCTTGCGAGCCGAATTATAGGCTTGTTTTTGCGCCGTGTAACATGAAATATCATCAGTTTATACCGACCTTATCCAGTCTGCCGGGTGGCGCCGTTCTTGCCTGAAAACGAGACAGGGATGCAAGCGCTATTTCCACGATGAAATAACGATATCGACCGATATTTCTCGCCGTGTATTGTCGGTTCACCGATTTTTCAGCGTTTTTCAGCGTTTGAGTGCTGCCTTCGCTGCCATTGTAATGGAAAGCGCGGCATCCGCCTTGCACCCCGCTGAAAGCCTGGATAAGCAGCGACTCGCATCTTACTGGCGCGCGCCGCGCAAATTGGGCGGGCCCTCGCCGCTGCTGAAGTTGCTGCGCCAAGGGTTGATGTCGAGCCCACCGCGGCGGGTGTAGCGGGCATACACGGCCAGTTTTTGCGGGGCGCACTGGCGCAGAATATCGACGAAGATGCGTTCCACGCATTGCTCGTGGAATTCATTGTGTTCGCGAAAGGCGATCAGGTAGGTGAGCAGGCTGGCCTGGTCGATTTGCGGTCCCGCGTAATGGATTTGCACGCTGGCCCAGTCGGGCTGGCCCGTCACCAGGCAATTCGACTTGAGCAAGTGCGAGACCAGCTTTTCCTCGACCGGCGCCTCGTCGAGCGCCGCCTTGAGCAATTGCGGCGACGGCGTGTACTGGCTGATCTCGACATCGAGGCGGTCCAGCAGCAAGCCATCGAGTTCGCCCATTCGCACCTCTGAAAAGCCATCGGGCTGGGTCAGGGCGATCTGCACCGGCGCGCCGAAACCGGCAGACAAGTCTTGTTGCAGCAAGGCGAGCAAGGCGTCCGCGCTGGCCAGCCGGGTCTGGTTGAAGGAATTCAGGTACAGCTTGAACGATTTCGATTCGATGATATTGGGCGAATCGGCCGGCGCCGTGATGCGGGCGATCGCCACTTGCGGCTTGCCGCGTAAATTGAGCCATGACAATTCATAGGCATTCCAGATATCGACGCCGAAAAAAGGCAGGGTGCCGTGCAACTGCAATTCGTCGCGCTTGCCCTGGCGCGCGATGGGAAACAGCAGTTCGGGCGCATAGTGGGTAAGGTAGGCGGCGCTTTTGCCCAGCGGCGAGAGGTCGGCGGTATGGTTATTCATGATCAGGTATGAAATGGACGGGGAGGCGGGCATGGTAGCGCAATTAGGCGGCCCGCGCCGCGCCCCCCGTCCGGCGCGGCTTGGTCACAGTCAGCCGAGGAACAATTTATAGACTGGATTGCTGCTTTCATCCCAGTAACGGTAACCGAGGGTGGTCAGGAAACGGTCGAATGCGCCCATTTCATCGGCCGGCACTTGCAGGCCGATCAGGATGCGGCCGACGTCGCCGCCCTGGCTGCGGTAATGGCACAGCGAAATATTCCAGTTCGGCGCCATGCTGTCGAGGAAGCGCATCAGCGCGCCCGGCCGTTCCGGGAATTCAAAGCGGTACAGCAATTCATCCTGGGCCAGCCGGCTCTTGCCGCCCACCAGGTGGCGGATATGCGATTTGGCCAGTTCGTCGTGGGTCAAGTCCAGGGTCTTGAATTGCTGCTCCTCGAAAGCGCGGGCCAGCACGCCGGATTCGCTGCGGTTGGCGATTTGCACGCCGACAAACACGTGGGCCTGACGCTCGTCGCTGATGCGGTAATTGAATTCGGTCACATTGCGGGCCCCGACCAGGGCGCAAAAGCGCTTGAAACTGCCGCGTTGCTCGGGCATCGTGACGGCAAACACGGCTTCGCGCGATTCGCCCAGTTCGGCCCGCTCGGCGACAAAGCGCAGACGGTCGAAATTCATGTTGGCGCCGCAAGCGATGGTGACCAGGGTTTCATTCTTGATCGGGTGCTTGCCCAGGCTGGCGCGCTCGATGTAAGCCTTGGCGCCGGCAATGGCCAGCGCGCCGGCCGGTTCCAGGATGCTGCGGGTATCGGTAAATACATCCTTGATGGCGGCGCAGATGGCGTCAGTGTCGACGATGATGATGTCGTCGACATATTGCTGAACCAGGCGGAAGGTTTCTTCGCCCACCAGGCGCACCGCGGTACCGTCGGAAAACAGGCCGACGTCGGCCAGCGTGACGCGCTCGCCGGCCTTCAGCGAGCGCGCCATGGCATCCGAATCGAGGGTTTGCACGCCGATGATCTTGATGTCGGGACGGATTTGCTTGACATAGGCGGCCACCCCGGAAATCAAGCCGCCGCCGCCGATGGCGACAAAGATGGCGTGGATCGGGCCGGAATGCTGGCGCAGGATTTCCATGCCTATCGTGCCCTGGCCGGCAATCACGTCGGGATCGTCGAAAGGGTGGACGAAGGTCAGTTTTTGTTCCTTTTCCAGGGTCAGCGCATGGTTGTAGGCGTCGGTGTAGGAATCGCCGAACAGCACTACCTCGACATCGGCGCCGCCGCGCGCCTTGACCGCCTCGATCTTCACGGGCGGCGTGGTGGTCGGCATCACGACCAGCGCGCGGCAGCCAAGCCGGGCGGCGGACAGCGCCACGCCCTGGGCATGGTTGCCGGCCGACGCACAAATGACGCCGCGCTTCAATTGCGCCTCGCTCAAGTGGGCCATCTTGTTGTAGGCGCCGCGCAGCTTGAAGCTGAACACGCTTTGCATGTCTTCGCGCTTGAAGTAAATCTGGTTTGCGTAGCGTTCCGACAGGGTGGGCGCCAATTCCAGCGGGGTTTCAATGGCCACGTCGTAGACGCGCGCGGTCAGGATTTTCTTCAGATAGTCGATAGTCATAGTCTGCAAACAGAGTGATTCTGGGCCAGGCGGTGCTGGAGCGTGTTCGTTGATGCAAGGACTTGCTGTTCGCGGCGGATAGCCGATGCCGGCAAGACGGCGGGCGCGGGCCGGTGGGCCTGGCGTCGCGCCACATTGCGGGCTACTGTGCCGCTTCATTATAATGGACAGCTTTCGCCCACCTCAAAGAGTTCGATGATCGAATCTGCAATTGCCTGGTTGCTGCACCTGCTGGCCGCGCCGGAAGTGGGATTGACGTCGGTCTTTCTCATCAGTTTTATTTCCGCCACCTTGCTGCCGCTGGGCTCGGAGCCGGCGGTGTTTGCCGTGGTCAAGGCCAACGCCGCGCTGTTTTGGCCGGTGATCCTGGTGGCCACCGTCGGCAACACCTTGGGCGGGGTGGTCGACTACTGGATGGGGTACCGCGCCAAGGAAGCGTTCGCCAAGGAAAGGGATAGCCGCTGGTTTCGCTGGCTGGCCCGCTATGGCGCCAAGACCATGCTGCTGTCCTGGCTGCCCGGCATAGGCGACCCCCTGTGCACGCTGGCCGGCTGGCTCAAGCTGCCGTTCTGGGCCAGCGTCGCCTATATGGCGCTCGGCAAGCTGTTGCGCTATGTGATGATGACAAGCTTGTTGCTGTATGTGCCAGACGGCGTGTGGCAGGGAATCGGGCGCTGGCTGGCTTGATCGCGCGACATTGTTTATTTGCCAAAGCTGAGTGATATGGGCATTTTTTCTCGAAACTTCTATTTTTTAATGATTTTTATTTTGAGAAAATTGACTCTGTCGAAATTTATACCGGCATCCAGGTCGGCCCTTAACCCTTAGCCAGCCTAAGGCTGTTCCCGCATGTTGCGGCGCAATACGCTAGAATGCCCTTTTAGGGTCACAGTCCACCATACATCATGAACGCCCCCGCGCACATCCAAACTTTGCTGGCGGAAACGCCCAATGGTCCCGCAGCCACCCGTCTGCGTGAAATCCCTTATAACTACACATCGTTTTCCGATCGCGAGATCGTGATTCGCCTGTTGGGGGAGGATTCCTGGAGCTTGCTCGACGAATTGCGCGGGGCGCGTCAGACGGGACGCTCGGCGCGCATGTTGTATGAAGTGCTGGGCGACATCTGGGTGGTGCGGCGCAATCCCTACCTGCAAGATGACATGCTGGACAATCCGAAGCGGCGCCAGGAATTGATTGACGCGTTGCAGCATCGGCTGGCCGAGGTCGACAAGCGCCGCCTGACGGTGGACGCGGTGGGCGACGAGGTGGCCGTGGCGCGCAGCGCCAATGTCGGCTTGCTGCTGAAGGCGGCCGGCAAGGCCGTGGCCGATTTCGGCGAAGAATTCCGCAACACTTACGACTTGCGCAAGCGCACCGTCAAGGTGCTGGGCCGCTACACGGAAAAACACAATATCAAGTTCGACGGCATGTCGCGCGTGGCCCACGTGACCGACGCCACCGACTGGCGCGTGGAATATCCCTTCGTGGTGCTGACCCCGGACACGGAAGACGAGATGGCCGGCCTGGTCAAGGGGTGCATCGAACTGGGCTTGACCATCATCCCGCGCGGCGGCGGAACCGGTTACACGGGCGGCGCGATTCCCCTGACGCCGCTGTCGGCCGTGATCAACACGGAAAAACTGATCACCCTGGGCGAAGTGGAAATGACCATGTTGCCCGGCGTCGAGCGCGAATATGCGACCATTCTTTCGGGCGCCGGCGTGGTCACCAAGCGCGTCTCGGACGCGGCCGAGAAGGCCGGCTTCGTGTTTGCCGTCGATCCCACCTCGGCCGAGGCTTCATGCATAGGCGGTAATGTGGCGATGAATGCGGGCGGCAAGAAAGCCGTGCTGTGGGGCACGGCGCTCGACAATCTGGCCTCGTGGCGCATGGTCGACCCGAATGGCGACTGGCTCGAAGTGACGCGCCTGGAACATAATCTGGGCAAGATCCATGACGCGCCAGTGGCCAAGTTCAAGCTCGAGTGGAGCCATCCGGGCACGCGCGACGCCGCCAGGGCAGCGCCGTTCAAGACGGAGTTGCTGGAAATCCCGGGCCGCAAATTCCGCAAGGAAGGCCTGGGCAAGGATGTCACCGATAAATTCCTGTCCGGCTTGCCGGGCATCCAGAAAGAAGGCTGCGACGGCTTGATCACGTCGGCCCGCTGGATCTTGCACAAGATGCCGAAATTCGCCCGCACGGTTTGCCTGGAATTCTTTGGCCAGGCGCGCGACGCGATTCCATCGATTGTCGAAATCAAGGATTACCTGGACGCCTTGCCGGCCCGGGGCGAAGGCTTCACGACGCTACGCCTGGCCGGCCTGGAGCATCTCGACGAGCGCTACCTGCGCGCGGTCGGCTATGCCACCAAGTCCAAGCGCGGCGTGTTGCCCAAGATGGCCTTGTTCGGCGACATCGTCGGCGACGACGAGAACGCGGTTGCCGTGGCCGCCTCGGAAGTGGTGCGCCTGGCCAACACCCGGGTCGGCGAAGGTTTTGTTGCCGTCAGCCCGGAAGCGCGCAAGAAATTCTGGCTCGACCGGGCTCGCACGGCGGCTATCGCCAAGCATACCAATGCGTTCAAGATCAATGAAGACGTGGTCATTCCGCTCAACCGGATGGGCGAATACACGGATGGCATCGAGCGCATCAACATCGAATTATCGATCAAGAACAAGTTGCAACTGGCGGCCGCCCTGAGCGATTTCGTCGCGGCCGGCAACCTGCCGATCGGCAAGAGCGACGATGCCGCCGACGACCGCGTGGACGACGCCGAAATGCTGGGCGACCGGGTGCCACAGGCGGCCGCGCTGCTGGAGCAGGTGCGGGCGCGCTGGAGCTTCATTCTAGCCGGGCTGGACCAGCCGCTGGCGGGCGTCAAGGAACAATTGGCCGAACTGGGCCTGGAGCGTTTGAGCGTGGTATTCGAGGCCCGGCTGGCGCAGCAGCCGGACGCGACCCTGCTCGACGTGGTGCAAGACCGCACCGTGCGCATTTCGTGGAAACAGGAAATCCGCGCCCAATTGCGCCAGATCTTCAATGGTGCCGCCTTCAAGCTCATTCTCGACGAGGCCACGGCAATCCACGCCCGCGTGCTGCGCTCGCGCGTGTTCGTGGCGCTGCACATGCATGCCGGCGACGGCAATGTGCATACCAATTTGCCGGTCAATTCCGACAATTACGATATGTTGCAGGACGCCCACCAGGCCGTCGCGCGCATCATGGTGCTGGCCCGTTCGCTCGATGGCGTGATTTCGGGCGAGCATGGGATCGGCATCACCAAGCTGGAATTTTTGACCGAAGATGAAATCGGCGAATTTCGCAGCTACAAGCAGCGCATCGATCCGGAAGGGCGCTTCAACAAGGGCAAGCTCTTGAACCTCGATGGCCTGGGGGCCGACTTGCGTAACGCCTACACGCCATCGTTCGGCCTGATGGGCCACGAATCCTTGATCATGCAGCAAAGCGATATCGGCGCGATCGCCACCAGCGTCAAGGATTGCCTGCGCTGTGGCAAGTGCAAGCCGGTCTGCTCGACCCATGTGCCGCGCGCCAACCTGCTGTACTCGCCGCGCGACAAGATCCTGGCCACATCCTCGCTGATCGAAGCCTTCCTGTACGAAGAGCAGACCCGGCGCGGTATTTCGATCAAGCATTGGGAAGAATTCGAGGATGTGGCCGACCATTGCACGGTATGCCATAAATGCGTCACGCCTTGCCCGGTGAATATCGATTTCGGCGACGTGTCCATGAATATGCGCAACCTGCTGCGCAAGATGGACAAGAAAAGCTTCAATCCGGGCACGGCCGCGACCATGTTCTTCTTGAACGCGACCGATCCCGTGACCATCAATGCCACCCGCCAAGTCATGATAGGCTGGGGTTACAAGGCGCAGCGCCTGGGCCACGACTTGCTCAAGAAATTTGCCAAGAAACAAACCAAGGCGCCGCCGCCATCGACCGGCAAGCCGCCCGTCAAGGCCCAGATCATCCACTTCATCAACAAGAAGATGCCGGGCAATTTGCCGAAGAAATCGGCGCGCGCCCTGCTTGACATTGAAGATGACAAGGTGATTCCCATCATCCGCAATCCGAAGACCACCACGGCCGACACGGAAGCCGTGTTTTACTTCCCCGGCTGCGGTTCGGAGCGCCTGTTTTCGCAAGTGGGCCTGGCAACGCAAGCCATGCTGTGGGAAGTGGGCGTGCAAACGGTGCTGCCGCCAGGCTACCTGTGCTGCGGCTATCCCCAGCGCGGCGCGGGCGAGTTCGACAAGGCTGAAAAGATGATGACGGATAACCGCGTCTTATTCCACCGCATGGCCAACACGCTCAATTACCTCGACATCAAGACCGTGCTGGTGTCCTGCGGCACCTGCTACGACCAGCTGGCGACCTATGAGTTCGACAAGATCTTCCCCGGTTGCCGCATCATGGATATCCATGAATATCTGCTGGAAAAAGACGTCAAGCTGGCTGGCGTGAATGGCACCCGGTATATGTACCACGAGCCTTGCCACAATCCCATGAAGTTGCAAGAGTCGAGCAAGACCATCAACGCCTTGATCGCGACGGTGGACAATGTCAAGATCGAGAAAAATGACCGTTGCTGCGGCGAATCTGGCTCGCTGGCCGTGGCGCGGCCCGATATTTCGACCCAGGTGCGCTTCCGCAAGGAAGAAGAAATGGTGAAGGGCGCCGACAAATTGCGCGCCGACGGTTTCGACGGCGAAGTGAAGATACTGACCAGCTGCCCGTCTTGCCTGCAAGGCTTGTCGCGCTATAACGACGATTCGGGCACCACCGCCGATTACATCGTGGTCGAGATGGCCAAGCATTTGCTGGGCGAAAACTGGATGCCCGATTACGTCCGGCGCGCCAACGATGGCGGCATCGAGCGGGTGCTGGTGTGAGTTGCGATCTGTGCGCGCTGCTGGCTGACGGGGCCGACGGCGCGCTGGTCTGGCGCGACGCCGAGGTGGCCGTGGTGCTGGTCGACGATCCCGCCTACCCGGGCTTTTGCCGCGTCATCTGGCATGCCCACGTCAAGGAAATGACGGACTTGACGGTGGCCCAGCGCGGCCACGTCATGGATGTGGTGTGGCAAGTCGAACTGGCCCAGCGCGCCGTGATGGCACCGGAAAAAATCAATCTGGCCAGCTTTGGCAATATGACGCCGCATGTGCACTGGCATGTGATTCCCCGTTATCGCGACGACGCCCATTTCCCGCAACCGAGCTGGGCTGCGGTGCAGCGTGCCACGCCGCAGCCCTTGCTGGCGGCGCGGCGCGCCTTATTGCCGCAATTGCGCGCCGCCATCATTGACAATCTGGCTCCCTGAGCCACCCCTTTAAAAAGACCAAGCCATGACAGCTTCCAAACAAAGCGCCCCGACGCCGCAACCGACCGCCTTGACCGTGCATAGCAAATCGCGGGTGCTCGAGATTGCCTTCGACGATGGCGCGGCTTTTTCGCTGCCGTTTGAATTGCTGCGCGTGTATTCGCCATCGGCCGAAGTGCGCGGCCACGGCCAGGGCCAGGAAGTGCTGCAACTGGGCAAGCGCGAAGTCGGCGTGACGGCGCTGGAACCGGTCGGCAATTATGCCGTGCAACCGACCTTTTCGGATGGCCACAACACCGGCTTGTATTCCTGGGAGTATCTGTACCGGCTCGGCGCCCAGCAAGAGCCGATGTGGCAAGCTTACCTGGAGCGCTTGCACGCGGCCGGTTTTTCCGGCGACAGCGGGCGCGA
This sequence comes from Oxalobacteraceae bacterium GrIS 1.11, assembly GCA_040544385.1. GTDB lineage: Bacteria > Pseudomonadota > Gammaproteobacteria > Burkholderiales > Burkholderiaceae_D > Janthinobacterium. The sequence goes on along the minus strand of JBEONR010000028.1, from coordinate 39,940 downwards.
CGCGGGTGCCGCGCTGCCGGCCGCGCCGGCCGGCGGCTGCGGCCACAAGCATTGAGCCGCGACACGTTAAACTTTCCGGCTCCACTACAAACGGGCTTGCAACGGCCCCTCACTTGTATAATGCGTGCAGATCAATCAGGCCTCCTACCATGACCAATACGACTCATTTCGGTTACAAGACTGTTTCAGAAGACGAAAAAGTGCACGAAGTTGCCAAGGTGTTCCACTCGGTGGCTGCCAAATACGACGTGATGAACGACTTGATGTCGGCCGGCTTGCACCGCCTGTGGAAAACGTTCACGATTGCCAACGCGGCGGTGCGGCCCGGCTTCAAGGTGCTCGACATTGCCGGCGGCACCGGCGACCTGGCCAAGGTATTTGCCAAGCAGGCAGGCCCGAGCGGCGAAGTGTGGCTGACCGATATCAACGAGTCGATGCTGCGCGTCGGCCGCGACCGCCTTTTGAACCGCGGCTTGCTGACCCCGACCTTGTTGTGCGATGCGGAAAAATTGCCATTCCCCGACAATTACTTCGACCGCGTCAGCGTGGCCTTCGGCTTGCGCAATATGACGCACAAGGATCTGGCGCTGGCGGAAATGCGGCGCGTCTTGAAGCCGGGCGGCAAGTTGTTGGTGCTGGAATTCTCGAAAGTGACGGCGGCCCTGCAAAAGCCGTATGACGTGTATTCCTTTTCCGTCTTGCCGTGGCTGGGCCAAAAGATCGCCGGCGACGCCGAAAGCTACCGTTACCTGGCCGAATCGATCCGCATGCACCCGGACCAGGAAACCCTGAAAACCATGATGCAAGACGCCGGTCTGGAGCGCGTCCAATACTATAACTTGACGGCCGGCGTGGCCGCCTTGCACACAGGTATCAAACTGTAATCTCCGGCGCCGTAAATTCATGCCGCCATCGGGATATTCCCCTGCAAGCTGGTAAGATCAAAACCGCCCGCGACTTTCCCCGGGCGGTTTTTTATAGACATATCGAATGCCCCTACCTATCCCAAGCAAGGCCGCGCTCATGGCACCCGTTATCGCTTCCATCAATCATTTGCTGGGGCAAGAGCCCTGGGCCAGGCGACTATTGGCGCCGCACGCCGGCAAGGTCGCCTGCATCGACGCCGGTTCGCTGGCGCTGCGCATGCGGGTGGGCGGCGACGGCATGCTCGAGGCCGCATCGGTCGAGTCTGGCGCGCAAGTGACGATACGGATCAAATTGTCCGACTTGCCGCTGATCTTGCAAAACCGCGAGCGCGCCTTTTCCTACGTCAAGATCGACGGCGACGCCGAATTCGCCAACACGATTTCCCAGTTGAGCAAGACGCTGCGCTGGGAAGCCGAGCACGACCTGGAAAAGCTGGTCGGCCAGATCGCCGCCGCCCGCATCGTGTCCGGCGCCAGCATGGCCTTCGAGGCGCTCAAGACGGGCCAGCGCAAGCTGGCGGAAAATGTGGCCGAGTATTTCCTGGAAGAACAGCCCTTGCTGGTGCGTCCAGTCAGCGTGGGGGAATTCTCGGCTGATGTTACGCGTCTGCGCGACGATGTCGAGCGGACCGCCAAGCGCATCGAGAAAATGGAACGGGCGCTGCAGGCCGGCCAGGCGCCACAATCACTGGACCTTACATGATATTGAAATTTTTACGGCTGCTGAAGATTCTGCGGGTATCGATCAAGTATGGCCTCGACGAAATCGCCATTTCCGGCTTGAAAGTGCCGCGCACGGCCAAATTGATCGATACGGTGATTTTCTGGCGCGACATTTCCGCGCCGCGCGGCGAACGCATGCGCATGGCGCTGGAAGAGTTGGGGCCGATTTTCGTCAAGTTCGGCCAGGTGCTGTCGACCCGGCGCGACTTGATGCCGGCCGACCTGGCCGACGAGCTGGCGCGCCTGCAAGACCGCGTGCCGCCCTTTGATTCCGACCTGGCGATCGCGCAAATCACCAAGTCGCTGGGCGCCCATCCGGAGCAATTATTTGCCAGTTTCGAGCGCACCCCGGTGGCGTCCGCATCGATTGCCCAGGTGCATTTCGCGGTCTTGAAAAACGGCAAGGAAGTGGCGGTCAAGGTGCTGCGTCCGGGCATGAAAAAGCTGATCGATGAAGATGTCGCGCTGATGCATATCGCGGCCGGCTGGATCGGCCGCATCTGGGCCGAGAGCAAGCGCCTGAAGCCGAAAGAAGTGGTGGGCGAGTTCGATAAATACCTGCACGACGAGCTTGACCTGATGCGCGAGGCCGCCAACGCCAGCCAGTTGCGGCGCAATTTCGCCAATTCGAATTTGCTGCTGGTGCCGGAAATGCACTGGGATTATTGTTCCAGCAGCGTGATCGTGATGGAGCGCATGGTCGGCATTCCCGTGTCGCAAATCGAGCGCCTGGTCGCGGCCGGGGTCGACTTGAAAAAGCTCTCCAGCGATGGCGTGGAAATCTTTTTCACGCAAGTGTTTCGCGACGGCTTCTTTCACGCCGACATGCACCCGGGCAATATCCTGGTATCGGTGGCGCCGGAATCGTTCGGGCGCTATATCGCGCTTGACTTCGGCATCGTCGGCACCTTGAACGATTTCGACAAGGATTACCTGTCGCAAAACTTCCTCGCCTTTTTCCGGCGCGATTACAAGCGCGTGGCCGAAGCCCATATCGAATCGGGATGGGCGCCGAAGGAAACCCGGGTCGATGAATTGGAAGCGGCCGTGCGGGCTTGCTGCGAACCGATCTTCGACCGGCCGCTGAAGGACATTTCCTTCGGCCAGATCCTGCTGCGCCTGTTCCAGACTTCGCGCCGATTCAACGTCGAAGTGCAGCCGCAACTGGTATTGCTGCAAAAGACCTTGCTCAATATCGAGGGCTTGGGGCGCCAGCTCGATCCCGAACTCGATTTATGGAAAACCGCCAAGCCTTACCTGGAAAACTGGATGGCCGAGCAAGTCGGCGTGAAAGGCTTGCTGGAGCGCTTGAAGGCGGAAGCGCCGCGTTATGTCCACATCTTGCCGCAATTGCCGCGCCTGGTGCACCGCGCCCTGACGCTGGCCGGCGAGCCGCGCGACAGCGATACGCAATTGCTCAAGACCCTGATCGCCGAGCAGCGCCACACCAACCGCTTGCTCAGCTTTGTGCTGTATTTCGTCGGCGCCTTTGCCGTCGGCGCGCTGGGCTTGCAATTGTTGTTGCGCTGGCAGCACCTGTCTTGAACGGCGCCGCCATGCCAAGTTTCAGCGCCCGCGACCCCCTCTCGCCACAATTCTGGGATGAACGATTCGAGCGCGGTTTCACGCCCTGGGACCGGGGCGGCGTGCCGGACGCGCTGCGCCGCTTCGCGCAAGAGGCCGGCGCGCCGCTCACTTGCCTGATCCCCGGTTGCGGCGCCGCCTATGAACTGGCGTTCTTGCTCGAGGCGGGCTGGGACGCCACCGCGATCGACTTTTCGCCGGCGGCGGTGGCAACCGCCCGCGCCGCCCTCGGCGCCCATGGCGCGCGCGTGCTGGAAGCCGATTTCTTTTCCTATGAACCGCTCAAGCCCCTGCAATTGATTTACGAGCGCGCCTTCCTGTGCGCCATGCCGCGCGCCATGTGGCCGCAAGTGGCGGCGCGCTGGGCGCGGCTGCTGGCGCCGGGCGCGCTGCTGGCCGGTTACTTTTTCTTTGACGATAAGGAGCGCGGTCCGCCATTCGGCATCGCCCGCGCCCGACTCGAAGCCTTGCTGGAACCGGATTTCGAGTGCGTGGCCGACGATGCCGTCGACGATTCGATTGCCGTCTTTGCCGGCAAGGAGCGTTGGATGGTGTGGCGCCGCCGGCCAGGCGAGTCCTTGCCCCTATCCTGAGCGCGCCCCGCACGGCGAAACAATGCGTGGCACGACCTGCGGCCTCAAATATGGCAAGATGCACACTGAATGGAATGGTTTGCTCTCATCACAAAAAGAGGTGGAAAAATGCAGCAAAGCATAGAAACATTTGACGAAAAAGCGATGCAACAATTGGAGGCGCGCGTTCCCGAGTTCGCCGATGTGGCGCTCAAGGAGGCTTACGCCAAGGCATTGCGCTCCGGCAGCAAGGTGCTGGAAGCGCTGGATGGCAAGCTGTTTGAATCGTCGCCGGATGGCAGTCAGCGCTTGATCAAATTGCTGCCACCGCCTGTTTGGGTGGCGCTGGGGAGCAAACGTTTCCACCGCGTCGCCCGATGATGACGCCCCGCTTACGTATGTTTGCGGGCCCGAACGGTTCGGGCAAGAGCACCATCAAGGACGCGTTGCCGGCGCAATTGCTGGGGGTGTATATCAATGCTGACGATATGGAGCAATCCATTCGGCGCGATGGCTACCTTGACCTTGCTGCTTTCAGCGTCGACACTTCGGCGGACGAAATTCTGGGATTTTTTCTTCAGTCCAGTTTTTTGGCTTCCGCAGGCTTGCTTGACGGGGCCGGGCGCTTGCGCTTTCACGGTGGTCGCTTGCACTTCGAGGCCGTCGAGGTGAATTCCTATTTTGCTTCCGTGGCCGGCGACTTTATCCGCCACAAGCTGCTGGCCGCCAAAACCTCTTGCACTTTTGAGACCGTCATGTCCGGCCCGGACAAGGTGGCTTTTCTGAGGAAGGCGCAGCAAGCCGGTTTTCGCACTTATCTCTATTATGTGGCAACGGAAGATCCGCAGATTAATGTGTCCAGGGTGCTGCATCGGGTCAAGGTGGGCGGACACCCGGTGCCCGAAGACAAGATCATCAGTCGCTATTACCGCTCGCTCGAATTGCTGCTTGAGGCAGTGAGCTATTCTGATAAGGCTTATATTTTTGATAATTCAGGTCGCCAGCAGGTGCAAGTAGCCGAAGTAAGCGATGGCGAAATGCTTGAAATGAAAACTGAACAAATGCCCAATTGGTTCAAGACGGCCTTGTGGGACAAATTTGAGGTCGAAGATGGCGAGATATGAGCAGGCCAAGTCAAAGGGAGCGCAAGACTCTGGAACGTGGACGCGTGCCGCCCCAGGAACGGACGAAGCCGGCCCGGGGGCGCGGCTCCGTTTCAAGTCAAGTTAGTTCCGGTTTGGATTGTTCGGATGCTTGTCGACGCCGTTAGGCACGCCGTCGCCATCTTTATCGCCGCGCGCCCAGTTGCCGCGTTGCATTTGCCAATGACCGTCGCGCTCTTCCCATTTGGGTTGCCGATACACATAGCCGGTGCGTTCGCGCATCCAGCTGCCGCGCACCCACTGATGCCGGTTGCCGCGCCAATCCCAATAGCCGGGCGCCCAGACATAACCACGGCGCGCTTCCGGTACGCGCTCGCTGCGCAGCTCCGGCGGTGCCGTTTGCACGACGATGACGGCCGAGCTGGCGGGCAGGGTGACGCCGCCCAGCGATCCCGCCAGCATGGCGGCAAGCAGTAATTTCTTGATCATTATGATCTCCTCGAAATCAGTTGGTGTGCCTCTTTATACCGTGTCTACAAAGCAAGGTATGTGCGTTGGGCCACATACTTTATTGTTTTCAGCAACATCCCGGGGATGGTGCTAATGTGCATTTTTAATATTGCTCCATCGTGACCCGGGCGGCTTGGCGAGGGCGCCAGTCCAAAAACCGGGGAGTGGCTTGAAAAAGCTTTATAATTCAGGGTTTTTGATGATTTTTGCGGAGTAACGAATGCCGATTTACGCTTACCGCTGTGACGATTGTGGTTTTGCCAAAGATGTCTTGCAAAAGATTTCCGATCCCGTGCTGACAGTGTGTCTGTCGTGCGGCAAGCCGACGTTTAAGAAACAACTGACCGCCGCTGGTTTCCAGCTCAAGGGCACGGGTTGGTATGCGACCGATTTCCGCGGCGGCACGCCGCCAAGCACGGCGCTGCCGAGCGGAGCGGCCGAAGCCGCCGCGCCGGCCGCGCCGGCAACTTCGGCAGCGGCGCCGGCCGCCGAGGTCAAGAGCGCGCCGGCCGTCAAGACGGAGTGAGTTTCACCGGGGAAGGGCGGCGCGAGCCGCTTTCCTGTCACCAATAACAGAGAAATCAATGCGTAAATATTTCATTACCGGATTGCTGATTTTGGTTCCGCTGGCAATCACGGCCTGGGTCTTGCATCTGGTGATAGGGACCATGGATCAGTCGCTGTTGCTGGTGCCCAAGAGCTGGCAGCCGAAGGAATTGTTTGGCTATACCGTCCCCAAGGAGGGCATTCCGGGCCTGGGCACGATCCTGACGGTGCTGATCGTGTTTGTCACCGGCTTGCTGACCAATAATCTGGTCGGCAATTATGTGGTGCGCATGTGGGAAAAGGTGGTGCAGCGCATTCCTATCGTCAATTCACTGTATTCGAGCGTGAAGCAAGTGTCCGACACCCTGTTTTCCTCGTCCGGCAATGCGTTTCGCAAGGCCGTGCTGGTGCCTTATCCGCATCAGAATTCGTGGACCATTGCCTTCCTGACCGGCGTGCCGGGCGGCGACGTAAAGAACCACCTGGTGGGCGACTATGTCAGCGTGTATGTGCCGACCACGCCGAATCCGACCTCGGGTTTTTTCCTGATGATGAAGCGCGGCGATGTCGTCGAGCTCGACATGAGCGTCGACGTGGCCCTCAAGTACATCGTCTCGATGGGTGTGGTGGCGCCAGAATTGGTGCCGCTGGCTGCAAAAGAATAAAGGGCGCGCCTGCGGCTGCCGGCGCCCTCATCAATATAATTTAACCTGGACCGAGAAATTTATGTCAATGCGTACTCACTACTGCGGCCTCGTCACTGAAGCCTTGCTTGGACAAACCGTTAACCTGTGCGGCTGGGTGCATCGCCGGCGCGACCATGGCGGCGTCATTTTCATCGACTTGCGCGACCGCGAAGGTCTGGTGCAAATCGTCTGCAATCCCGAGCAAGCCGACGTCTTCAAGGTTGCCGAAGTGGTGCGCAACGAGTTTTGCCTGCGCGTCACCGGGGTCGTCAATAACCGCCTCGAAGGCACCGTCAACAACAACCTGAAATCGGGCAAGATCGAAATCATCTGCACCAATCTGGAAGTGTTGAACGCCTCGGTGACGCCGCCGTTCCAGCTGGACGACGACAATCTGTCGGAAACCACCCGCCTGACGCACCGCGTGCTGGACTTGCGCCGTCCGCAGATGCAAAACAATTTGCGCCTGCGCTACAAGGTGACGATGGAAGTGCGCAAGTATCTGGACGAGCTGGGCTTCATCGACATCGAAACCCCGATGCTGACCAAGTCGACCCCGGAAGGCGCGCGCGATTACCTGGTGCCGTCGCGCGTGAACGCCGGCAGCTTCTTCGCGCTGCCCCAGTCGCCGCAATTGTTCAAGCAATTGCTGATGGTTGCCAACTTCGACCGATACTACCAGATCGTGAAATGCTTCCGCGACGAAGACTTGCGCGCCGACCGCCAGCCCGAATTCACCCAGATCGATTGCGAAACCTCGTTCTTGTCCGAACAGGAAATCCGCGACCTGTTTGAAAACATGATACGCATCGTCTTCAAAAATACCCTCGACATTGACTTGCCGAACCCCTTCCCGGTGATGGATTACGCGACCGCGATGGGCATGTACGGTTCCGACAAGCCCGACATGCGCGTCAAGCTGGCTTTTACCGACTTGACCCATGTCATGAAAGACGTCGACTTCAAGGTCTTTTCCGGCGCGGCCAATATGGAAGGCGGCCGCGTGGTCGGCTTGCTGGTGCCGGGCGGCGCCAAGGAAGGTTCGGGCATGCCCCGCTCCGAGATCGACGCCTACACCCAGTTCGTCGCGATCTACGGCGCCAAGGGCCTGGCTTACATCAAGGTCAACGACAAGTCCAAGGGCCGCGACGGCTTGCAATCGCCTATCGTGAAGAATTTGCATGACGCGGCGCTGGCGCAAATCGTCGAGCTGACCAATGCCCAGGACGGCGACTTGATTTTCTTTGGTGCTGACAAGGCCAAGGTGGTCAACGACGCGATCGGCGCGCTGCGCGTGAAGATCGGCCACAGCGAATTCGGCAAGAAAGCCGGCCTGTTCGAAGATAGCTGGAAACCTTTGTGGGTGGTCGACTTCCCGATGTTCGACTATGACGAGGAAAACGACCGCTGGACCGCGACCCACCATCCCTTCACGGCGCCGAAAGACGGCCATGAAGACATGCTGGAAACGAATCCGGGCGCCTGCATCGCCAAGGCTTACGACATGGTCTTGAATGGCTGGGAACTGGGCGGTGGTTCGATCCGCATCCACCGCGAAGAAGTGCAAAGCAAGGTGTTCCGCGCCCTGAAGATCGACGCCGAAGAAGCCCAGTTGAAATTCGGCTTCTTGCTCGACGCGCTGCAATACGGCGCGCCGCCGCATGGCGGCCTGGCGTTCGGCCTGGACCGCATCGTGACCATGATGACGGGTTCCGATTCGATCCGCGACGTGATTGCCTTCCCGAAAACCCAGCGCGCCCAGTGCCTGCTGACCCAGGCGCCATCCGAAGTCGATGAGAAGCAATTGCGCGAATTGCACATCCGCTTGCGCGGCGCCGAGCCGAAAGTCGTTTAATTCACGGCTTGCTAGCAGAAAGGCGCGGGCAACCGCGCCTTTTTTAAAACATGAGCCATAAAATCCCCGAATCCGTTTTAGTCGTGATCCACACGTCCGCGCTGGAAGTGTTGCTGATCGAGCGCGCCGACCGGCCCGGCTTTTGGCAATCCGTGACCGGCTCGCTGGACGCGCCCGACGAGCCGCTGGCGGCGACGGCGGCGCGCGAATTATGCGAGGAGACCGGCATCGTCGCCGATGGCGTGACGATTCGTTTGCGCGACTGGCATGTGTCGAATATCTATGAAATCTATCCGATCTGGCGCCACCGCTACGCACCGGGCATCACCCACAACACCGAGCATGTGTTCAGCGTCGAAGTGCCGCGCGACATCGCCATCACCCTCAGTGCGCGCGAACATCTGCGCTACCAGTGGCTGCCCTATCTGGATGCCGCCGACCAGTGCTTCTCGTCCTCCAACGCGGAAGCGATTCTGCAATTGCCCCGGCAAATCGGCCCGCCAGCGCCGTAGTTCCACGCTTTGCGCGAATGAGTTGTGCGTGAAAGCGCACGGTTGGGGTTAGAATCATTCCATGAAAATCCGCGTAGCAACCTACAATATCCACAAGGGCGTCACTTCGGTGCGCGGCTTGCCCCGGGTCCACGCCTTGAAGCAAGCCATCGGCTTGTTCGAGGCCGACGTCGTGTTTTTGCAAGAAGTGCAGGGCAGGCATGACCGCAACGCGGCCCAGTTCGGCGCCCAGAGCCACGGCCACAAGCATTGGCCGGAAGAAGCCCAGCACGAGTTTTTCGCCGGCCTCTCGCACCATGCGGCCTATGGCATGAATGCCGTCTACGACCATGGCCACCATGGCAACGCCCTGCTCAGCGCGTTTCCCATCGCCACCAGCCACAACCACGACGTGTCCGACCATGCCTATGAGCAGCGCGGCATCTTGCACTGCGTGCTCGAAACGCCGGGCGCCGCCGTGCATTGCTATGTGGTGCACTTGGGCTTGTTCGAAGCGGGCCGTGGGCGCCAGACTGCGGCCTTGATCGAGGCCGTGCTGGCGTCGGCGCCGGCCGGCGAACCGGTCATCATCGCCGGCGATTTCAATGACTGGCGCAACACCCTCAGCGATAAATTGCGCAAGGCGCTAGGCGTGGTCGAAGTGTTCGACCAGCGCGCGCCGGAATCGGCGCTGCGCGAACTGGTGCGTTCGCTGGCGCGCCGCCCCAGCGCGCCGACGCCGGCCCGCACCTTTCCGGCCGCCTTGCCATGGTTCCGCCTGGACCGCATTTATGTGCGCGGTTTCACGGTCGAAACGGCGCAAGTGATGCACGGAACGCTATGGGCGAAACTGTCGGACCACGCGCCCATTGTTGCGTCGCTGACCTTGGCGTGACGCCATGCGCTCCGTCAATTACATTGCCAGCAATGACATCGAGCTACTCCATTGCGGCACCGATTACTTCCCGGCCCTGATCGCGGCGATCGACGCGGCCCAGTCCGAAATCTATTTTGAAACCTATATTTTTGCCGCCGACCCGACCGGCGCGGCGGTGCAAGCGGCGCTGACGCGGGCTGCCGCGCGCGGCGTGGTGGTCTGCATGATCACCGACTGGTTTGGCACCGGCAATGCACGGGTCTCGCGCCTGCATGGGCAATTGCTGGAGGGCAAGGTGCACCACCGCATCTTCAATCCCTGGTTCCGGCGTGGCATCACCCGTACCCACCGCAAGATTTGCGTGGTCGATGCGGCGCTGGCCTTTGTCGGCGGCATCAATATCAATGACGATATGGTGTGCGACCATAGCGGCCTGGCGCTGGCCGCGCCGCGTTGGGATTTCGCGGTGCTGGTGCGCGGCCCGCTGGTGGCGACCATCCACCAGGAGGCGCAGGCGCAATGGGCGCGCATGGGCAAGCTCGGCATCATCAAGCGCATCAATCTGTACCGCGAGTTGCGCGCCGTGAACAAGGCGATGGCGCACAAACTGGTGCTGGCCAGTTTCGTGGTGCGCGACAATCTGCGCAACCGCCGCGCCATCCAGCGCGCCTACCTGCGCGCGCTGGGTCACGCGAAAACCAGCGTCTTGCTGGCCAACCCGTATTTCGCGCCGGGACGCAAGTTCCGCGAAGCGCTGGCTTCGGCGGCGCGGCGCGGGGTCGAGGTGGTACTCTTGATCGGCGTCGGCGAAATCTGGCTGCAAGACGCGGTGGCCCATTCCTTTTATCCGAAATTGCTGGACGCCGGGGTCAAGGTGGTGGAGTATCACAAGACCCAGTTGCACGCCAAGGTGGCCGTCATAGACGCGGACTGGGCCACGGTCGGATCGAGCAATGTCGACGGCCTGAGCCTGTTCTTGAACCAGGAAGCCAATGTCGTGATCAAGGATGCCGCCTTCGCGCAAAGCTTGCGCGCCCATATCGAACTGGCCATTGCCGAAGGCGTGGTGATCCACAAGGATGACTTCGCGCACGTCGGTCGTTTCCGCCGCCTCGGCTACGAGGCCGCCTTCCTCGCCTATAAACTAGCGATGCGCATTTTTGCCATCGGTAAATACGCTTGAATATCATGACCGACACTGTAAGAATCGATAAATGGCTGTGGGCCGCGCGTTTTTTCAAGACCCGTTCGCTGGCCACCGACGCCGTCGACTGCGGCAAGGTGCGCCTGAAAGGGGAGCGGGTCAAGCCGGCCCGACCCTTGCGCGCCGGTGACGAGCTACTCATCGATAACGGCGCCGACAACTGGGAAGTGGTGGTGCTGGGCTTGTCCGACGTGCGCGCTAGCGCGCCCGTGGCCCGCCTCTTGTATGGGGAAACGCCGGCCAGCGTGCTGCGCCGCGCCGCCGAAGCGGAGCAGCGCACATTGTTCCGTGAACCGGGAGCGATGCTCAAGGGGCGTCCCAGCAAGCGCGACCGCCGCCAGTTAAGCAAGGCCAGCAGCCAGTCTTGACGCGGCCCCGTCGCAGTAATAGAACCGCACCTCTAATGTTCCCGTTTGACTTTTGTGCCTCAGTGGATAATAGTACGAGCGTTCGGAATTCTTTTCACACGCAGCGGGTTCATAGCGTCGCGCACATGTTCTCGGTCTGGATGAGAAACTAACTTTGAGTGGTGGTCTTATTAATACTTCAATTAAATTTATGCGCAAGGGTGAATTGACCCGCGCGGCAATCCTCGACGTCGCCCTGGACTTGTCCAGCCGCGATGGTCTGGAAGGCTTGACCATCGGATTGCTCGCCGACAAGATGAACATGAGCAAATCCGGCGTGTTCGCCCATTTCGGTTCGCGCGAAGACTTGCAAATGGAAGTATTGAAGCTCTACCACCACCGTTTTGAGCAGGAAGTGTTTTTCCCGAGCATGAAGGAGCCGCGCGGCATCATGCGGCTCAAGTCCATGTTTGCGCGCTGGATCAAGCGCGTCAGTGTGGAAATCGCTTCCGGCTGCATCTATATCAGCGGCGCGGTGGAATATGACGACCGTCCGGGACCGATCCGCGAGGAATTGGTGTCGATGGTGCGGGCCTGGCAGGGCGCGCTCTTGCGCTGCGTTCAGCAATCGATTGAAATGGGCGATTTGATGCCCGACACGGATGCCCAGCAATTGGTGTATGAAATGTATGGCTTGATCCTGGCCTTGCACCACGATGCACGTTTCCTGCGCATGCCGGGCAGCGTGGACCGGGCGCGCCTGGGCTTCAACCGCCTGATTGACAATTATCACAAGCCGCAGCCGAGCGCGGCTGCACAGCAGATTTCGTAAGCGTTGCGGGCCATGTCGCCGCAATTACCAGAACAAATTATTTAGCTACCGTCAGGAGAATATTATGGGTCAATACGTCGCGCCAATCCGGGATATGCAATTCGTCTTGCATGAATTTTTGCAAGTTGAGCAAGAATTGAAGCAAATGCCGCACTACGCTGAAGTCGATGCCGATATCATCAATCAGGTGCTGGAAGAGGGCGGCAAGTTCACCGCCGAAGTCCTGTTCCCGCTGAATCACTCCGGCGACCGCGAAGGTTGCAGCCACGACAAGGTGACCCACGCCGTAACGACGCCGAAGGGCTTCAAGGAAGCCTACAAGCAATACGTTGAAGCGGGCTGGGGCGCGTTGTCGTGCTCGACCGAATACGGCGGCCAAGGCTTGCCGCTGGTACTCAATAATTCGTTTTACGAAATGCTGAACTCGGCCAACCAGGCCTGGACCATGTATCCCGGCTTGTCGCACGGCGCCTATGAGTGCCTGCTCGAGCACGGCACCGACGAACAAAAGAATTTGTATCTGCCGAAGCTGGTATCGGGCGAATGGACCGGCACCATGTGCCTGACCGAATCGCATTGCGGTACCGACCTGGGCATGCTGCGCTCGAAAGCGCTGCCGCAAGCGGACGGTTCCTGGCTCATCACCGGCAGCAAGATTTTCATTTCGGCCGGCGAACATGACATGTCGGAAAACATCTTGCACCTGGTGCTGGCCCGCGTGCCGGACGCGCCGGAAGGCTCGAAAGGCATTTCCCTGTTCCTGGTGCCGAAATTTTTGCCCAATGCGGACGGCAGCGTCGGCGCGCGCAATCCGATCACCTGCGGCGCGATCGAAGAGAAAATGGGTATCCACGGCAATTCGACTTGCCAGATGAACTTGGACGGCGCGCGCGGCTGGATCATCGGCCAGCCCAACAAGGGCTTGAACGCGATGTTCGTGTTCATGAACGCGGCCCGCCTCGGCGTCGGCATGCAATCGCTGGGCTTGACCGAAGTGGCTTACCAGAATGCCCTCGCTTACGCCAAGGACCGCATCCAGATGCGCAGCCTGTCGGGTGTGAAAGCCCCTGAGCAAGCGGCCGACCCGATCATCGTGCATCCGGACGTGCGCCGCATGCTGTTGACGGCCAAGGCTTACGCCGAAGGCGCGCGCGCCTTCACGTCCTACGCCGCGCTGCAGATCGACCGCGAACTGCACCATCCGGACGAAGAAGTGCGCAAGGAAGCGGCCGATGAAGTGGCCCTCCTGACGCCGGTCATCAAGGCTTTCATCACCGACAATGGCTGGATCGCGACCTCGGAAGCGATGCAAGTATTCGGCGGCCACGGCTATATCGCCGAATGGGGCATGGAGCAATATGTGCGCGATGCGCGCATCAACCTGATCTATGAAGGCACCAACACGATCCAGTCGCTCGACTTGCTGGGCCGTAAGGTGTTGATGGATAACGGCGCCAAATTGCGCAAGTTCGGCGCCAAGATCCAAGCCTTTGTCGAAGAAAACGGCACCGACGAAGCGATGAGCGAATTCATCACGCCGCTGGGCGACCTGGGCGCGAAAGTGTCCAAGCTGACCATGGAAATCGGCATGAAGTCATTCCAGAATCCGGACGAAGTGGGCGCGGCCGCCGTGCCTTACCTGCGCGTGGTCGGCCATTTGATCTACAGCTACTTCTTCGCCCAGATGGCCAAGATCGCGCTCGAGAAAGAATCGTCCGGCGACAATTTCTACAAAGCGAAACTGGCCACGGCGCGCTTTTACTTTGCCCGCCTGCAACCTGAAACCGCCACCCTGATCCGTCAGGCGCGTTCCGGTTCGGCCAGCCTGATGGCGCTCGACGCCGACTTGTTCTAAGAATAGAGGATTAATATGACCAATTTCATCGTTAAAAAAGTAGCCGTCCTCGGCGCCGGCGTGATGGGCGCGCAAATCGCCGCCCATTGCATCAACGCGAAAGTGCCGGTCGTGCTGTTCGACTTGCCGGCCAAGGAAGGCGCCAAGAATGGCATCGTGCTGCGCGCCATCGAAAACCTGAAAAAACTCAGCCCCGCGCCATTCGGCAACAAGGATGACGCGGCCCTGATCCAGGTTGCCAATTACGAAGACAATCTGGACTTGCTGGCCGGTTGCGACTTGATCATCGAAGCCATCGCCGAGCGCATGGACTGGAAACACGACCTGTATAAAAAGGTCGCGCCGCATATCGCCCCGAACGCGATTTTCGCTTCCAACACGTCCGGCTTGTCGATCAACAAGCTGGCCGACGGTTTCGACGAGGAATTGAAAGCACGCTTTTGCGGCGTCCATTTCTTCAACCCGCCGCGCTATATGCACCTGGTGGAATTGATCCCGACCGTGGCTACCAAGCCGGAAATCCTGGATCAGCTGGAAGTATTCCTGACCACCACCCTGGGCAAGGGCGTCGTGCGCGCCAAGGATACCCCGAACTTCATCGCCAATCGCGTCGGCGTGTTCGGCATGCTGGCCACCATCTATGAAGCCGAGAAATTCGGCCTGTCGTGCGACGTCGTCGATGACTTGACCGGCGCCAAGCTGGGCCGCGCCAAGTCGGGCACTTTCCGCACTGCGGACGTGGTCGGCCTGGATACGATGGGCCATGTCATCAAGACCATGCAAGACAACCTGGCCGACGATCCCTTCTTCGCCGTCTACAAGACCCCGGCCGTGCTGGCCAAGCTGGTCGAAGCGGGCGCGCTGGGCCAGAAATCGGGCGCCGGCTTTTACAAAAAAGTCGGCAAGGAAATCCAGCGCCTGGATTTTGCCACCGGCCAATACGTGACCGGCGGCGGCAAGGCTGCCGATATCGTGGCCCGCATCTTGAAGGAAAAAGATCCGGTCAAGAAAATGAAGGCCTTGCGCGAATCGACCAACCCGCAGGCGCAATTTCTGTGGGCGATCTTCCGCGACGCTTTCCATTACATCGCCGTCCATCTGGACACCGTGGCCGACAATGCGCGCGACATCGATTTCGCGATGCGCTGGGGCTTCGGCTGGAATGTCGGCCCGTTCGAAACGTGGCAGGCATCGGGCTGGTCGCAAATCGCCACCTGGATCAATGAAGACATCGCCGCCGGCCATGCGCTGTGCAACGCGCCTTTGCCGGCCTGGGTGTTCGAAGGCGCAGTTGCCGAAAAAGGCGTGCATACGCCGGAAGGTTCGTTCTCGGCCGTGTCGAACAGCTTCGTGCCGCGTTCGAGCCTGGCGGTGTATGAGCGCCAGCAATTCCGCGCACCCGTGTTCGGCAGCGGCGCCATCGACGGCAAGACGGCCGGCACCACCGTGTTTGAAGACGATTCCGTGCGCCTGTGGCATTCCGGCGACGACGTCCTGGTGATCTCGCTGAAAACCAAGATGCATGTGATCGGCGAAGGCGTCATCAATGGCTTGAAAATGGGCTTGGCCGAAGCGGCGAAGAACTTCAAGGGCTTGGTGATCTGGAACGCGGACGCGGCCGATGGCGGCGCTTTCTCGGCCGGCGCGGACTTGCAGGCGGCCTTGCCGCTGTTCATGCAAGGCGGCGCCAAGGCGATGGAGCCGGGCATCAAGCTCTTGCAAGACACTTTCATGGCCATGAAATACTCGAACGTGCCAGTGGTGGCGGCCGTTGCCGGCCTGGCTCTGGGCGGCGGTTGCGAGCTGGCGCTGCATGCCTCCAAGCGCGTGGCCTCGATCGAATCCTACATCGGCCTGGTCGAAGTGGGTGTCGGCTTGATTCCGGCTGGTGGCGGCTTGAAGGAAGCGGCGGTACGCGCGGCCCGCGAAGCCCAAGGCACCGATATCTTGCAATTCCTGAAAGCCGGCTTCACCAACGCGGCCACCGCGAATGTGTCGAAATCGGCGCTGGAAGCGAAAAAGATGGGTTATCTGTCGGCTTCCGACGTGATCGTCTTCAACCCGTATGAGTTGCTGCATGTGGCCAAGGTGGAAGCGCGCGCCATGTTCGACGCCGGTTTCCGTCCGCCGCTGCCGACCCTGGTGCCAGTCACCGGCCGCTACGGCTGGGGCACCATCAAGGCGCAACTGGTGAATATGCGCGACGGCGGCTTCATTTCGGCGCATGACTTCAAACTCGGCGAGATGATTGCCGAGATCGTGTCGGGCGGCGACGTCGACCAGGGCAGCCTGGTCAACGAACAATGGTTCCTCGACATGGAGCGTAAAGCCTTCCTGGAATTGCTGAACCATCCGAAGACCCAGGAACGCATCATGGGCATGATGCAGACCGGCAAACCGGTCCGCAACTAATCGGATCATGTCGCTCCTGACCCTGGCATTTAAAGTATTACTACGCGTGAGGCCGAGCATGGTGTATGACCGTATCAAGCAACAAATGATGGATACCTTGCCCTTCGTGCGTTTGCTGGGGATCAAGATCGACGAGATCGGCGCCGGCACCTCGAAGGTGTCGATGCCGGAAGACCCGAAGCTGAACAACCACCTCGGCACGCAGCACGCCGGCGCGCTGTTTACGCTGGCCGAAACGGCGTCGGGCGCGGCCATGGCGGGCGGCTTTGCCGACCTGATCCTGGGCTTGCGTCCGGTTGCCAAGGAGTCGCGCATCCAGTACCAGAAAGTGGCCAAGGGCGCGACCAGCGCCACCGGCCGGGTGCCGGGCGACTTGGCCGCGCTGAAGGCGCAATTGAAGGCGGACGGCAAGGTCGCGTTCCCGGTCGAAGTCGACATTTTCGACGCGGCCGGCACGCTGGCCGCGCAAGTGCAGGTGGACTGGTATTTATCCCAGAAGCGCTGAGGGCCAGGTTCAGGCATCACGGTTTTCCCGATACACCGACTCGATCAAAAATTTTTGAAAGAACATAATGAGCAAACAACTTCAAGACGCCTATATCGTCTCCGCAACCCGCACTCCGATCGGCAAGGCGCCGCGCGGTATGTTCAAGAACACCCGTCCGGACGATTTGCTGGTGCGCGTGCTGCAATCGGCCATGGCGCAAGCGCCGGGCCTGGACCCATCCCTGATCACCGACGCCATCATCGGCTGCTCGTTCCCGGAAGCCGAACAAGGTTTCAATATCGCCCGTAACGCGGTATTGCTGGCCGGCTTGCCGAAAACCATAGGCGGCGTCACCGTCAACCGTTATTGCGCCTCCGGCATCACCGCCATCGCGATGGCGGCCGACCGCATCCGCGTCGGCGAATGCGACGCCATGATCGCCGGCGGCATCGAATCGATGTCGATGGTGCCGATGATGGGCCACCACCCGTCGATGAACTTGAACATGTTTACCGACGAAAATATCGGCATGGCATACGGCATGGGCTTGACGGCGGAAAAAGTCGCGACCCAGTGGAAAATCTCGCGCGAAGCGCAAGACACGTTTGCCGTCGAATCGCACCGCCGCGCTATCGCCGCGCAGCAAGCCGGTTTCTTCAAGGATGAAACCACGCCGGTCGAAATCATCACCCGCACGCCTAATCTGGCTACCGGCCAGATCGACGTCAGCCGCCGCACGGTCGACACCGACGAAGGCGCGCGCGCCGATTCGACCGTTGAATCGCTGGGTAAATTGAAACCGGTATTTGCGGCCAAGGGTTCCGTCACCGCCGCCAACAGTTCGCAAATGTCGGATGGCGCCGGCGCGCTCCTGATCGTCAGCGAAAAATTCCTGCGCGAGCACAACCTGACCCCGCTGGCGAAATTTTCCTCGTTCGCGGTGCGCGGCGTGCCGCCGGAAATCATGGGCATCGGCCCTAAATTCGCGATTCCCGCCGCTTGCAAGGCGGCCGGCATCACCCAGGACCAACTGGACTGGATCGAATTGAACGAAGCGTTTGCCGCGCAAGCGTTGGCCGTGATCGGCGACCTGGGCCTGGATACGGCGAAAGTGAACCCGATGGGCGGCGCGATCGCCCTCGGCCACCCGCTGGGCGCGACCGGCGCGATCCGCGCCGCGACCGTGATCCATGGTCTGCGCCGCAACAACTTGAAATACGGCATGGTTACCATGTGCGTCGGCGCCGGCATGGGCGCGGCCGGAATTTTCGAACGCATGTAAGCTTCAGTTAAAATTAATCTCAAAGGGCGCGCCAGGAATTCCTGCGCGCCCTTATTCACATTTGGAGACTCCATGGATATTTTGTGCAGCAAGGCCGACGGCATCTTGACGATGCAATTCAACCGTCCGGAACGCAAGAATGCGATCACTTCAAAGATGTACCAGGCCATGGCCGACGCCCTCAATGACGGCGAGCAAGACGCGACCGTGCGCGCCATCCTGATCATCGGCCAGCCGGAGATTTTCACGGCCGGCAACGACCTCGACGACTTCATGAAGGGCGCCAAGCCGGTCGCCGGAGAGGTCTTTGAAGAGCGTCCCGTATTTCGCTTCATGCGCGCGCTCAACGGCGCCAGCAAGCCGGTGGTGGCGGCCGTCTCCGGCGCCGCAGTCGGCATCGGCACCACGCTATTGATGCATTGCGACCTGGTGTACGCGGCCGACAACGCCAAGTTCTCGATGCCCTTCGTGCAACTGGGATTGTGCCCAGAATTCGCCTCCAGCCTGCTGTTTACGCAACTGGCCGGCTACCCGCGCGCGGCTGAAAAGCTGATGCTGGGCGAAGCCTTCCTGGCCCCGGAAGCGCTGGCAATGGGCCTGGTGTCGAAAGTATTGCCGCTCGACGAGTTGATCCCGTTCGCGACGGGCCAGGCCGCCAAGCTGGTCGCGTTGCCGGCCGCCTCGATCCGCGCCACCAAGCAATTGATGAAGGCCAGCCGCGCCGCGCCCATCGTCCACACCATGACCGAGGAAAACAAATTGTTCGGCGCGATGCTGCTGGCGCCGGAAGCGAAGGAAGCGTTTACCGCCTTCTTTGAAAAGCGCAAGCCGGACTTTTCCAAGTTCGCTTGAGTCGTATGGGCTGCGCTGTCAAGCGTAGCCGGCGGGCGGTGGGCAGACTACGAGTCGCGCACCGCCCCCGAAAGTGGCGCCCCGCTCAGGCGCTCGCGCCCGAGGAAAATGATGCCGTGTGCGGTCGATGCCGCAAGGGCATGCCGTGTACTCCTGACGCCAGCTCGATGGGATGCACGCGCGGCACCAGTGCCAGCACTTTCGGCAGGCGCATGGCGGGATGGTTGGAGAGCAGTTCGGCGACCCATTCGACGAATACCCGCACCTTGGCCGACAGGTGGCGGTTTTGTGGATACACCACGTGGATCGGCAGCGGGGTGGAAGTCCACTCCGGCAGCAGCACTTCGAGCCGCCCCTGGGCGATCATCGGCCCGGCCATGACGGTCGACATCTTGACGATGCCCAGTCCAGCCAGGCCGGCGCTGACGTAGGCATTGGAATCGTTGACGGCGATGCTGCCTGGCAGGCTGACCTCGATACGTTCTCTGCGGCGCGAAAAACCCCAGTGAGCGATCTTGCCTGTGCGGGTAGAAAAATAATTCACGCAACGGTGCTGCAGCAGCTCATTGGGGTGTTCGGGCCGGCCGTATTGAGCCAGGTATTCCGGCGCCGCGCAAGTGACGAAGCGCATGAGCGCCACGCGCCGCGCGATCAGGCTGGAATCTTCCAGCACGCCGCCGCGCACCGCGCAATCGACGCCTTCCTCGATCAGGTCGACCGGGCGGTCGCTGGAGCCGAGTTCCAGCGAAATCTTGGGATAGCGCTTGAAAAAATCGGGCAGGGCAGGAATCAGGATGGCGCTGGCCAGCCCTGTTGGCGCGTCCACCCGCAGCCGGCCGCTGGGGCTCAGGCGGGCGCATGACAGCGACTCCTCGACTTCGCACAGGTCCGACAAGATGCGCAGGCAATGTTCGTAATAGGTGGCGCCGTCGGCCGTCACGCTGACCTTGCGCGTGGTCCGGTTCAGCAGCTTGACGGCCAGCGCCCGCTCCAGCGCCTGGATCAGGGTCGAGACGGTTGCTTTGGGCAATTGCATGTTTTCAGCCGCGCGCGTGAAGCCGCCGGCGTCGACCACTTGCACAAACACTTCCATCGCTTGTAATTTATTCATCTTTCCTCATTATCGTTCGTATTCCCGAACAAGCAATTCAACATTGTTCTATTTACCATATTGTATATTAAGTTTATGGTTGCTGTTTTGCAACATTGATTATGGGCGATGGAAAATGGACGGCATCCATGGGATTTCGTCGCGGTTTCATCGCCACGATCGCATTCGTGTTCAGTCCCGTCGCGTTGGCCGGTAGGGGGCGCCGATGAAAACGCGCCCGCATACGCATTCAATTCCCCAAGCCAATGATATCTCGCCGCTACCGGTTCGCGCCGCGCTCGGCGGGTAGCGGCGCAAGCGAATTATCCGCTGGCGGCAGAAATTCCAAGATCCACATATTTTTGACAAAACAATATATAATATTGCGCTTATGAAACCTCGTGTGCGTGATTCAAGCCGCGCTGCAGGGTTCACGATCAAAAAGCCGAGGAATAGAGATGAAGCGCAAGTGGGAAGTGGACGAGGTCACAGTCGTAGAGGCAAATTTCGGCGTCTTTGGCCAAAAAATCGTGACGGTGAACGGGTATGAAGTATACAAACAGCGTCGGCAGCGCGTGAAAGGCGAGATTGAATTGACCCTGCCGGACGGGCGTACGGCTCTTATCACAAGCCGCCAGCCAATTACCGGCTATGCCATCGTTGAGCTACGCGTCAATGGCAGGCTGATGATCGCGAGCGGGAAAGAGGCAGTCAAGTGTTGTGCTTGCGGCAGCATTGTCAAGCCATACGATCAATTTTGCACGAAGTGCGGTGTAACCATGTCGAAGGCCAAAGACTATACGCATTTCGAATATATCAAGAGTGCCACCACTACAATCTGGACCCTGGCGGCACTGTACTTGATTTCCGGCGTCGTCATGTTTTTCATGGCGAAGTTTGAACTCGCCGAAACGTTTGTGAAGCTGCAAGGCATGAGTCCGGAAGCCCTGGTTAGCATGAACGATGGTAACAGCTACACGGTGGAAGCGTTGAGCAAAAAGCTCATGTGGCAAACATGGGGCGTCTTGATTGTTAGCGCGATTCTGGCCTCGGTGATGGGGGTGCTGGCAAGGTGGAGCAAGCGCGCGCCACTGGCAGCGATACTCATTGCCACCGCGATCTTCGTGGTCGTCAACGTGGCCAATGCCATCGCCGATCCGAAAACCCTGGGCCAAGGAGTTGTCGTGAAAGTTTTCGTTGTGTTTTTCTTGCTCAAAGGTATCAAGGCGGCTTTGGCGCACCGGACGGTCAATGCCTGACGAAGAGATAAGCCATGGCGGGCGGAACTGTTCCGTCTGCCAAAGGCGCTTGCGGATGGGGGCGAGTTTTTGCTCAAGCTGCGGCCCCGTCGATATGGCTGCGGTGCCGGTACCGCAAGAAGTGACGATTTCTCCCGATCGTTTCGAGGCGCACTGGCGTGATATCAAACGCTTGTGCCTCTTCTTCGCATTATTGCTTTTTAGTACATTTATTCTGGGCTTGACCACCCAAGCGAATTCTTCGCCGTGGCCAGGCGAAATTGCCGACGCTATCGATGCGGTGATCGTCCTGGTCTTTGCGGCCTGGCGCTATAAAGACCTGCTGCCCTTGCTCCGTATCCCCAGTCTGGGCGCGCGTTCGATACTTGAGTTGGCGGGCCTTGGACTGGCTTTCATTGCAGTGATCAGTGGCTACTTCGCCGTGCTTGACTATGCGGGTGTTCCGATCATTCGGTTTGCCGATCTTTACCGACAATTTCATTGGCCGGTCTGGGCGATGTTCTTGTCGATCAGCGTCATGCCCGCCATTTTCGAGGAACTGGCGTTCCGGGGCGTGATTCAATCTACATTGACGAATCTGCTTGGCGAGCGCGAAGCCTGGCTCATCCAGGCCGCGCTATTTAGCGGACTGCACCTGATGCCCATCATATTTCCCATTCATTTCTTGATGGGTTTATGCTTCGGCTATATGCGGCTGCGCTCGAAGAGTCTCTATCCAGGCATGCTGCTGCATGGCGTGTGGAATGCCCTGGTGCTGTGCGAAGAGCTATATTGCTGATGAGGACAGGCGCGCGGGAATCGGCCAGCCCATGTGGCGAAGCTGGACGTCTGGATGCCGGCAATAACAACAGCTGTTGCCGCGCGCGCAAAAAATATTTGACGCCCCGGCGAACTTATTGCAGAATCAGCACTCTGAAGTTTTGATCAACCCATTTTATGAAAGGAACGAATATGCACCGTGCGGCTAGTCATCAAACAACATAGCCCCGTGCGTCAAGCTCGGGGTCGTCGGCCATTGTTGCCGATCCCGAGCCGGTCGTTCCATTCAAGAACCCCGGTGAGGAAACTCGCCGGGGTTTTTGCATTTCCGGGTTCGACATGGTCGTTCCCCGCAAGCCCCGGCATAACACGAAAGATCTTGTTATGCCAATTCAACAAACCCTGCACAAGGGCCTGGTCCCCGTGCATATTTTCACCGACGATATCGGCCACGAAGCGATCCAGCAATTGATCAATATCGCCAGCCTGCCCATCGTCCATCCCCATGTGGCGGCGATGCCGGACGTGCACGTCGGCATCGGTGCCACGGTCGGCAGCGTGATCCCGACCCGCGCCGCGATCATCCCGGCCGCCGTCGGCGTCGACATCGGTTGCGGCATGAACGCGGTGCGCACCACGCTCACGGCCAGCCAGTTGCCGGACAATCTGGCGCGCCTGCGCAGCGCCATCGAAGCCTTGATTCCGGTCGGCTTCGAGCAGCATGAATGGAACAAGGTGCGCGGTTCGGCCCACGCCCGCGTCGGCCGGCCCCTGAACGACCGCCTGGACCGCATCGTGGCGCGCCACAAGGGCATCATGAAGATGCAGCACAAATTTGCCCAGACCTGGATTTGCCAGATCGGCACGCTTGGC
This sequence comes from Oxalobacteraceae bacterium GrIS 1.11, assembly GCA_040544385.1. Lineage (GTDB taxonomy): Bacteria > Pseudomonadota > Gammaproteobacteria > Burkholderiales > Burkholderiaceae_D > Janthinobacterium. The sequence continues at coordinate 16,815 of JBEONR010000028.1, read as the reverse complement.
GGCGGCAATCATTTCATCGAGATTTGCCTCGATGAAGCACAGCGCGTGTGGCTCATGCTGCATTCCGGTTCGCGCGGGATAGGCAATGTGATCGGGCGCTATTTCATTGCCGCCGCCAAGAAAGATATGCAGCGCCACCAGCTCAACTTGCCCGACCGCGACCTGGCATATTTCAGCGAAGGCTCGGAATGGTTCGACGACTATGTGGAAGCGGTCGAATGGGCCCAGGATTACGCCCTGGTCAACCGCAGCGAAATGATGCGCCGCGCGCTGGAAGCGCTGGCCCTGCATGTGCCGCCGTTCAAGCTCGATGGTGAGGCGATCAATTGCCACCACAATTATGTGGCGCAAGAAACGCACGGCAAGGAGCGCCTGTACATCACGCGCAAGGGCGCCATCTCGGCCCAGTTGGGCGAACTGGGCATCATCCCCGGCAGCATGGGGGCGAAGAGTTACATCGTGCGCGGCAAGGGCAATCCGGCATCGTTTTGCTCCTGTTCGCACGGCGCCGGCCGGCAGATGAGCCGTAGCGAGGCGAAGCGGCGCTTCAACCGCTTCGACCTGGCCGAGCAAACTGCGGGTATCGAATGTCGCAAGGATGGCGGCGTGATCGACGAGATTCCCGCCGCCTACAAGGATATCGAGGCGGTAATGGCGCACCAGAGTGATCTGGTGGAAGTGGTGCATACCTTGCGCCAAGTCGTTTGCGTGAAGGGATAAGCATGAAGATCAAACTCACTGTGCCGAAACCGCGCAATCCCCTCGCCATCGCCGCCAGGATGCGGCGCGCCGGCGCCCACCATGGCGAGCAGCCGGCGCGGCGCGCGCGGCGCGCCGAAAAGCACAAGCTGCATGCGCTGCTGTCGGGGCGCAAGAAGGATGAGGATGGCTGAGGGGCGCGCCTGAAGCGGATGCCGCCAGCGCCCGCTTAGACGGGCGCTTGCAAGCGCCCGACGATGCCGGGCACCACCAGGCGCAAGTGCCTGGCGAATTCCAGCAAATGGGGCGCGGTCGAGCCGCTGCGCGACCAGCTGGCCTCGAAGCCTATGCTCACTTCGTGGCCATCCTTGTCGGTGATGGCATAGGCCGGCTGGCCGCTGGCGCCGACCTTCGACCTGGGCAGGATGGCGGCGCCGATGCCGAGCGCCGCCCATTCTTCCAGCACCTGGTAGCTCATCGCCTCGCCCGAGTATTCGTGCAGCTTGCGGCGGTGGCTGCGAAACAGGGCCCGCGTCGCGCGCGACAGGCCGCAGGCGTCCGGCACCATCACATAGGTTTCGTCGGTGATGTCGCGCAGCGGCACCGAGTGGACGCCTGCGGCCGGCACCCAGGCGCTGCCGCGCGGGATGAACAGCAGCGGCTCGTCGTACAAATGGGCCGCTTGCCACGGTCCCTTGTGCACCTTGGCCACGCCAAACACGAAGTCGAGCAAGCCTTCGGCCAGCATGCGGTACAAATCCGTCATATTCATTTCGCGCAACACCACCTCGACGGCCGGATTGTTCTGGCGGAAAGGTTCGATCATCAGGCCCAGCAGTTTGCTGCTGAGCAGCGGCGAGGTGCCGATCCGTATCAAGCGCTTGTCGGGTTTCAAGAACGCCTGGGCCTGGCGCAGCAGGGTCGCGTGCGCGCCCAGCACGTCGGCGATATACGGCAGCGTGTGGGCGCCGAACGGCGTCAGCGTGACCTTGCGCGTGGTGCGCGCGAACAGGCGTTCGCCCAATTCTTCTTCCAGTTGCGCGATCGCATTCGAGAGGGTGGGTTGGGTCACGCAGCAGTCGGCGGCGGCGACCGTGAAGGAGCCGCTGGCGGCGACGGCATGGGCAAATTTGAGTTGGCTGAGATTCATTTTGTATTTATAGCATATTTGAATGAATTACATGTAAAAAGACAATTTTTACAGACGAACGAAGCTGTGTAGCCTACTGAGGTCGGCATTCCCGCCGCCAGCTCATAGGAGAAACATGATGATCTACCTGCAAATCAACTTGAATGTCGCGCCCCAAGACCGTCCAGCCGCAGCCGGCATCTATTCCCAATTCAAGGGCCCTTTCCTGGCGCAAGTGGCCGGCGCCAAATCCAAGGAATTGTTGATACGCGATGAAGACGTGCAAGTGCTGCATGGTTTCGATTCGGTCGAACACGCCAAGTCCTACCTGACCAGCTCGCTTTTCAATCATGACGTCGTCACCGCCCTGAAGCCGCTGCTGCGCGCCGCGCCGGAAGTGCGCATTTACACCACCGCTTGATTCTCCCTATTTAACTTTTTTTGACTGGACACCACCATGACATTCCCACGCTCCCTGAATAAACCGCTGCTGGCCCTGCTGGCTGCCACCGCCATGGCCTTGCCTTCGCTGGCTTTCGCCGAAAAAGCTTACCTGGAAATCACGCTCAAGGTCGATCCGCAAGACCGTCCGGCCGCCGGCGCCGTCTACGCCAAATACAAGCAACCCTTCCTGAGCAAAATCGCCGGCGCGGAATCGAAAGAATTGCTGATGCGCGATGACGATGTGCAAGTGCTGCATGGTTTCGCCAGCCGCAAGCAAGCCGAAGATTATCTGCACAGCGATCTGTTCAACAAAGACGTGGTGGCGGAATTGAAACCCCTGCTGAAGGCCGCGCCTGAAGTGCGCATCTATTCCAGCAATTAATTAACCGCGAATTCATGAGAGGAGCGACATGCAATTGAACAAGATCTGGCTGCGCGGTACGGGTGGCGTCGCGTTGGCGCTATGCTGCCTGAGCGGCGCTTATGCAACAGGCGGCAATGACTGGCCGCTCTATTCGCATGATTACGCGAACAGCAATTTTAACCCCGACGAGTCGAAAATCTCGCCCCATACCGCGCCAACCTTGCGGCGCGCCTGGGAAACCTTCAACGACGCCAAGTGGCGGCTGGCGCCGCCACCGTCCGGCTTCGTGCTGGAGGCGGCGCTGGGCTTGAAATTCCCCGCCTCGGTGGTGGGCGTGATCGCCCCGCCCGTTATCCGCGACGGCACCATTTACTATATCGATGCGCTGGGCACCATGTTCGCGCGCGACGCCAAGACCGGCACCATCACGGACCGGAATCGGCACTGGACCACCACCCTGGTCGACCCCGATTTCGCGGCGCCGGGCCAGCCCCTCGCGCCGGAATTGTATTACTCGGCGCCGGTGGTGTCAGATGGCTTGATCTGGGTCCACAGCTCCTTCAATGGACGGGTCCATGCGCTCAAGCTGGTCGGCGGCGCCGAACTCGATTTCGATCCGTCCAAACCCGGCATCCAGCCGCTGGCGCTGACGCCAGACCAGAAACTCGCTTCCAACCTGGGCGAGCCGGTGATCGTGCGCACCCAGCTCGACCCGACAAAGCTCGACTCGGCCCTGCTTGCCAACTCAAGCACCGCCGGCACCCGCAAGCTATTCATCACCGAAGTCAATGTGATCTTGAATGACGCGCTGATCCAGGGTGGCCAGGGCGGCTTCGTGGTGGCGCTCGACATCACCGATCCCGGCCATCCGTTCGAAGCCTGGCGCACGCCGATGATCGACATCAATGCAGCCACCGGCAAGCGTTATAGCGCCGGCGTGTCGGCCGGCTCCGGCTTCGCCGTCGATCTTGGGCGCCATTTGATTTATGGCGGCACCGGCCAGAATACGATGACGCCGTATCCGGGCTACCCGGACGCCAGCATGGCGCCGGCCGGCTATGTCGACCGCAGCGACAGCGTGTATGCCCTGGATTACCGCAATGGCAAGATTGTCTGGTTCAATCAATTGCACAAGGGCGATGTGTTCGACTTGAATAATCCGGTGCCCGCCGGACCGGGACGCACTGACGGCCCGCGCGACGCCGACGTGCTGTCGCCGCCGGTGCTGTTTACGGCGCGCACCGCCGATGGCAGCGTGCGCGACCTGGTCGGCGCCGGCAGCAAGGGCGGCTTGTACCGGGTGGTCGACCGCGTCACCGGCGCCACGGTGTGGGAGCGCCAGATCAGCAAGGCCACCGGCCTGGGCGGCATCCAGGGCGGTGCTGCCTACGCCAAAGGGGTGCTGTACGTGGCTGGCTTTGAAGGTATCGACGACGGCTTTTCGGACGCCAATTTCGACGCTCCCGGCAGCAAGTACAAGAACGCCTTTTTCTCCACTTTCAGCCCGGCCTTCTGGGCCGATGTCGAAGATGTGCGGGAAGACGGCATGGCAATCACGGGCATGCAAACCTTGGTGCATGCGCTCGACGCGGGGACGGGCAAGCCGGTGTGGAAGTTCAATAACGGCAAGGATCACCTGGAATTGAAGGCTGGCGCCGCCCTGCGCCATGTCTCGGTGGCCAACGGTTTGCTCTACGTCACCACCTCGGCCGGCTTGCTGCAAGTGTTCAATACGACTGATGGCACGCTGCTGTTCAAGGACCAGACTCCGGACTTGAATGTGGTGTTCAACCTTGGCTTGAACAAGCCGCATCATGCCGGCATGAATGCCGGCGCGCTGATCAGCGATGGTATGGTATATGTGCCTTACGGTGCGCAAAACAATCCGTCCGGTGGCATGCTGGCTTACCGGCTGGGAAAATAGTGCTGTCATAGTTAATGCTGCGGGCGGCCCGCGCCGCCCGCACAGATAGGCAAAGGATGCGAGATGGACCTCAATACCGATTTTTCCAAGCGCGTGGTGCTGCGCTCGGACACATTGCCGTGGCAAGCAAGTCCGACGCCGGGCGTGCAGCGGCGCCAGCTGGCGCGCCGCGGCGGCGAAGACGCGCAGGCGACCAGCGTGGTGCGCTATGAGGCGGGGGCCAGCTTTCCCGCCCATTTGCACCCGCAAGGCGAGGAAATCGTGGTGCTGTCCGGCGAGTTGATCGACGAGCATGGCGTCTACCCGGCCGGCACCTATATCAAGAATCCGCCCGGCTCGGTGCACGCGCCGCGCAGCGATACCGGTTGCACCCTCTTCGTCAAGCTGCGCCACCTCGAATCGGGCGATTCGGAGCGGGTGGTGGTGCGCCCGCCCGAGCGGCGCTGGCAACAGGGCCTGGTGCCGGGCTTGCAAGTGCTGGGGCTGGACCAGTTTGGCGCCAGCCACACGGCGCTGGTGCGCTGGGCGCCCGGCACCGCTTTCAGCAAGCACCACCACTATGGCGGCGAAGAGATTTTCGTGCTGGAGGGCATGTTCCAGGATGAATTCGGCGACTATCCCAGCGGCACCTGGATACGCAGCCCGCACCTGAGCGCGCACCAACCTTTTTCGGAAGCCGGTTGTACCATACTGGTCAAGGTCGGCCATTTATTGTAGGCCGGGACTCAAGGCTTGTTGACCATCAGCCAGTACACCACCAGCAAGCCACCGCAGGCGGGAACGCCGAGCGCGCTCCACAGTTTTTCAACACGCCGGTAGCGGGCCGGCCGCCGCCACGGCGGCCATGGCGCGCCAGCCCAATTGCCGCCATACCACCGGCAGCGAGCACGCCCCAGCCAGCGCCGAACACCGTCAGTCCCCCCGCCTGGCAAGTGGCAGCCAGGTGGCCGCCTATCAAGCCGCTGGCGCCGAGAATGAGTATCTTCATGGTGCGCTGCGGCGGTCGGCCAGCCACAGGTAGCACAAGGGCGGCAGCATGGCAGTCAATGCCAGCGCATCGATCCACACATGGGCCCAGCAAGCGGCGCGGATGGAAATGAGCATGTCTTGCGGCGCCCACCACAGCAGGCCGGCAATCAGCGCGCCCCAGGCCAGGCAACTGCGGTGCTGGTCGCCGATACGCAGCAGCGCCGCCATCCAGATGGCGGCCGCCTGCACCGTCGCCCCAAACAGTGACATCCACCACAATTGCTGGGCGCGGGCCGCCGCCGGCGCCGCTCCGCTCCAGAACGCCGCTTCGATCGTGCGATGGTAAGCGTCGAAGAGCGGGGCGCCGGCGATCCAGGGCAGCAGCAGCCCGGCAAGCAGATGCGCGGCCACCGTCAGATATAGCCAATTCACTAGCCAGTTGCGTTGTATGAGAGCTTTCATTTGTCTTTTATTTCTGTAATAACAGAACAATATGGGTAAAAAAATGCTCAGAATAAGGGCCGTTGGCACACGCCGTCACGGCAAGGGGGCGCGTAGCCGAGCCAGGCCGAAATCTGGTAGCGGTGGCGGGCAAACTGGCGGTACAGATAGGCCATCAGGGGCCGCAGCGCGCGCACCCGCAGTGGCGCCACCAACCAGGCCCGGCCCACCAGCGTATAGGCGGCCAGGATGCTGTCGATGCCGACCAGCACGGCGCCATCCGCCGTCAGACTGTGCAATGCCAGATCGAGCGCCGCGTACTCGACGCCGAGGATGGCGGCTGAAAAGTCGGGCGCCGCGATGTCGACAAAGGCCAGCTTTCCGGCCCGGTCCCAGCGTTGCAAGGAGCGCATTTCGGCTGCACAAAATGCGCAGTGGCCATCGAAGAATAGTGTCAATGCAATCATGATTTGCTTTCATCGCTGCTGAGCATGCGGGCCACCTTGCCGCCCATTTTCAGGAAACGTTGCAGGGTGGCGGGCGGCAAGTGTTTGTAGTCGTCATAGGTCGTCATCAGCATTTCCAGGAAGGCTAGCACCTGGTCCATCTTGACGCGGGTGGCCGCTTCCAGGGCCGGATCTTGCTCGGCTTCGAGCGCGCATTCGCGCAAGACGGTCAGGGTGGGGTCGATTTCGCGGTGCTTGCGCTCTTCCATGATGACGCGGAAGATTTCCCAGACGTCTTGCAGGGCGACAAAATGGTCGCGCCGGTCGCCCATCACGTGGGTGATGCGTATCAAGCCCCAGCTTTGCAATTCTTTCAAGCTATTGCTGACGTTGGAACGCGCCACCGTCAAGGTATCGGCAATGTCTTCGGCCGGCAAGGGATGGTTGGCCAGGAATAGCAGCGCATGGATTTGCGCCACCGTGCGGTTGACGCCCCAGCGCGTGCCCATTTCGCCCCAATGGAGTATGTATTTTTGCATGGTGGGAGTCAGTAGCATGGCATTTCCTTTATTTCCGTCATTACAGAAATGATAGGGCGATCACCAGTGAAAGTCAAAAGCTATTTCAGCGTTCGCCGTATTTGGCGCGTATCGCCTGCAAGACGCCGCGCTGTTCCAGGCGCGCGATGGCGGCGTTGATGCGGTCCAGGTCGGCCTGGCTGGTACTGGCCGCGTTGAGCATCAGGTGCACCGGTGCGCGCAATACCACGAAGGGCAGGGCGACGATCGCCACGCCCTGTTGCCTGGCTTCATAGAGCAAGGCATGGGCGTCGCCCAGGATCAGTTCGGCGCGTTCGGCGTCGAGCATGCGGATTCCCTGGTAGAAATTGCCGAAGGTATTCAGGCGCCCGCTCGCTTGCAGCACCGGCGCGGCGCGCGCGTAGTCGGCCCCGTACCAACCGACCTTGGGCGCCAGCAGCGCCGCCTTGGCATCTTCGATGGCGTCGAAACTGCTCAGCTTGCGGTATTTGGATAACTTGGCCGGTGTCGTGAACAGGCCGACCGTTTCGTGCCGGTAGGCGATGCTGAAGCGGGCGTAGAGCCGTCTTTCGGCGGTGTCCGAGGCGGCCAGCATCAAGTTGATGGCGCCCTCTTGAAACAGGATCTGGCGCCGCGCGGCCGGCAATTCGACGCCGATGGTCAAGCTGCAATGGGCTTGCTTCAAGATTGCCTGGGCCAGTTCCAGATCCAGCCCGGTGGCGCGCAAGGTGGCGTCGCGGTAAATATAGGGTGGCCATTGTTCGAACGCCATCGTCAGGCTGCAAGCCTGGACCGGAACGGCGGCGGACGGTAGCGCGACGGCGAACAGGAGGTGGCGCGCACGCATCATGACTCTTTCAGACCGAAAGTTACAATGTGACAGAATCAAGGGCAAAGTCAAGCCTTGACTCCGCCCGCCGGGCCGGCGCTTGCTTAGCCGCGCTGGGGCGCGCCGCGCCGCGCCGCGCGCCGGTAAGCGCTGGGCGTGGCGCCGGTGTGGGCCTGGAAGGCGGTGGCAAAATTGCCGGCGTTATTGAAGCCGATCAGCAGCGCGACGTCTTGCACTTCGATGTCGGTTTGCTCCAGCAATTCCATGCCGCGCGCGATGCGCGCCGCGCGGATGAACGCAAACACCGTGACACCGGTGCGGTCGCGGAACATGCGGGTCAGTTTTTCGCGGTAAGTGCCGACGCTGCGGGCAATCTCGCTCAAGCCCGGCAGGGTGGCCAGGTTATCGAGGATCAGGCGCTTGACGGCATGGACGAACACGGCGTCCGCATCGGGCTGGGCCAAGGCCAGAGAAAGGGCCGGCGCCGGCGCCGGCGCGGCGGGGCCGGCGCGCGCGATCAGGTTCAGGTGAATATGCACGCGCGCGGCCAGTTCGGCCGCCGTGAACGGCTTGATGACGTAATCGACGGCGCCCACCGACAAGCCCTTGACGCGTTCATCGCCGGCGTCAGCGCCGCTGACAAAGATCACGGGAATTTCCTGGGTTTGCGGATTCGCCTTGAGCAGGCGGCAAGCCGCGTAGCCATCCATCTTCGGCATCCGCACGTCGAGCAAGATCAGGTCGGGCCGGCCGGCCAGCGCCAGTTGATAGGCTTGCAAACCGTTGAACGCGACGCTGATACGGTAGGGAAGCTCGCTGAACAATTCCATCAAGAGACGCTGCTCGAACGGCGAGTCGTCGACAATCAGGATGGATTTTTCATCGGGTGCGGAAAGCATTGTGTGGTGGGGAATTGGTCAGCGATGTGGCTTATTATGCCGCTGTTTTTAATTTATTTTATTTTTTCTCTTCTTTCAAAAGTCTTTTCTTCTTCAGCAAAAGCGCATTCGCGGGGAATCATGAATAATCAATCACGCTTGGTCCCCAGTTACAGGGATTTTTATGCATAGCCGGGCACTTGCATGCTTTACGCCAAATTGTTCCGTACCGCCTGGTCGGCCGCCGATCCTGGCGCCATCCTTGGAGATATTTTTCATGAAACACACTGATTTCGGCAGCATGCCATGCCCGATTGCGCGCAGCCTGGGCAAGGTCGGCGAGTGGTGGAGCATCTTGATCTTACGCGAGGCGTTCTACGGCAAAAGCCGTTTCGACGAATTTGAAAAGAGTTTGAAGATCGCGCCGACCATCCTGACGCGGCGCCTGGCCGACCTGGTCGACGGCGGCTTGATGGCACGTCGCCAGTATTGCGCCAAGCCGCCCCGCTATGATTATATGTTGACCAAGACCGGGCGCGCCTTCAAGCCGGTCTTGCTGGCTTTTATCGCCTGGGGCAATGAAAATTTCGCGCCCGAAGGCGCCACCCTGGTGATCGCCAGCCGCGATACCGGCATTGCCGCCGATCCGGTGCTGGTCGACGCCATCACCGGCTTGCCGATCAATGATGAATATTATGGCTTCGCGCCCGGCCCGGCGGCCAGCGACCATATGCGCCTGATGATCCATGCGCTGGAGGCGGGGATTCCGCACCCGGCGGCGCGGCGCGGCGCGGCGCCCAGGACGGCCCTGGCACCGCCCGAATTCCTGTAGCGGGCAATCAAGCTAGCGGCGCATCATTGCCGCCATCGCGTGGCCGCGCGCATCGCCGGCGTCCAGGCCGTTGGCAATGCTGGCCTGGTCGCTCGGGGTGCGGTTTTGGCTGGCTTTCCACTTGCCCTCGATGCGAGTGAGCGCAATCTCGACGCCGACGATCGCGCTCAGCATTTTGTCGATATAGTCGCGCGGCGCCTCGTCGATCCGCCACGGCGCGGCATGCGGCGCCTCATGGCGCGCCGTCAAGCGCTCCAGCAGGGCCAGCAGCCAGTCGGCGTCATCGATCGCGCGCAGCGTGCCATGCGCATGGACCACCGCGTAATTGAACGTTGGCACCACCTTGCCGCTGAGCGCCTTCTCTGCATACCAGGCCGGGCTGATATACGCCTGGGGTCCCTGGAATAGCACCAGCGCTTCGCCGCCCGTGCGCCACAGGGGATTGGCGCGCGCGACGTGGGCGCGCAAGGTGCCAAATGGCGCCTGCGCACTGGGGGCGCCGATCTCGAATGGCACATGGTCGGCGCACAAGCGGCCGGCGCCGTGCGTGACCAGGGCGCCGAGCGGGTGCGCCTCGATCAAGCCGTGCAAGACGTCGAGTCGGGTTTCTTCAAAATGGCTGGTCTGGTACATATTAGCGCTCCGGTGCGGCGACGACGACGTCCGCTTTCAATGAATTGGCGATATAACAGCGCTCATGCGCCGCATGGTGCAGTGCCGCCAGCGCTTGCGCGTCCGGTTGCGGCGCGCCGGAAAACACGATGCTGGGACGCAGCGTGATGCGCGTCATGGCCATCTTGCCTTCGTCATTCGGCCCCAAGTCGCCCAACGCATGGTCGCTGTAATGGTCGACCACGAAGCCGCGCTGGGCCGCGATCGACAGGAAAAACAGCATGTGGCAACTGGACGTGGCGGCCACCAGCGCCTCTTCCGGGTCCAGGTTGGCCGGTTCCGACATCGGCACCGGCACCGAGAGCGGCGACGACGAGGCTGGCACGCGCAAGCCGCCGTCGAAAATCCATTCATGGGCGCGGCTATAGCGCTGTCCGGCGAAGTCTTGTCCGTCCCGTTGCCACACCAGTTTCGCTTCAAATTGCTGCATGATTGCTCCGATTATTGAGGTTTGCGGATGATCCAGCCGTTTTCAACGGCGCTGAAACCGATCTTGGGGTAATAGTCCATCGCGCTCGGCGCGGCCAGCAAGAGCAGGATGGGGTCGAGGCCGATGACGGTGCGGGTGCGCTCGACCAGCGCGGCGCCGATGCCGCGGCGCTGGTACGCGCGGTCGACGGCCAGGTCGGCCAGGTAGCAGGCGGCGCAAAAATCGGTTAGCGAGCGTGCCGCGCCGACCAGCATTTCGCCGTCCCAGGCGGTGACCAGCAAGTCGGCCGTGTCGACCATATTGCGCATCAATTCCCCATTTTCGGTGCGGCGATTGATGCCGGAACGGGTGAACAACGAGGCCAGTTGCGTGGCGCTGATCTTGCGCACGGTATGGAAGGCAATGTCTTGCATGAATAGTCCAGGGCGGGTTGAGGATAATCCATCTTAAGACGGGCTTTGGCTTTTTAAAAGATCCAATATCTGCTATTTTAAAAATACCAATTTACGAGACCTGCCCATGCACCTGACCCACCTCCTGGCCGCATTGCCGCTCGACCGCACCGCCCAAGCGCCGTTGTTTCGCCAGTTATACGGGGCGATCAAGGACGCCATCTTGCGCGGCGCGATCAGCCCCGGCATGCAATTGCCGCCGACGCGGGAATTTGGTCGCTTGCTGGCGCTGTCGCGCCAGACCGTGCTGAACGCCTACACCCAGCTGGAAGCCGAGGGTTATCTGAGCGGCAGCGTCGGCAAGGGTACCTTCGTCAGCGCCCACTTGCCCATCGTCGCCAGGGCGGACGGCGCGCCCGGCCTGCTGCGGGCGCTGTCGGCGCGCGGCCAAGGTTATGCTAGCGCGATGGGCCGGGTGGCATATCACCAGGGCAAGCTGCGCGCATTCCGGGTCGGCATGCCGGACATAGAGTATTTCCCGTTCGATGTGTGGAGCCGGCTGGAGGCGCGCCGCTGGCGCCGCCCCGACCATGCGATGGGCTATAGCGACCCGGCCGGCTTCTTGCCGCTGCGCGAACTGCTGTGCGTCTACCTGAAGGCGGCCCGCGGCGTCAATTGCGCACCGGAGCACATCGTCATCACCTCCGGTTCGCAGCAAGCGCTGTTCCTGCTGTCGAACGTGCTGCTCGAGGCGGGCGACGCGGCATGGATGGAATCGCCCGGCTATCGGGGCGCCAGCGGGGCGTTGCACGCGGGCGGCGCGCAAGTGTGCCTGGTGCCGATCGACGCCCAGGGCTTGGACGTGGCTTACGGCGCGGCCCATTATCCGCACGCGAAACTGGTATATGTGACGCCCTCGCACCAATTGCCGCTGGGCGTGACGATGAGCCTGCAACGCCGCCTGGAATTGCTGGCCTGGGCCGGGCAAGCCAAGGCCTGGGTCGTCGAAGACGATTACGACAGCGAATATCGCTACGACGGCGCGCCTCTGGCGTCGCTGCAAAGCCTGGACCGGGCCGGCTGCGTGGTGTATGTCGGCACCCTGTCGAAGGTACTGTTTCCCGGCTTGCGGCTCGGGTATCTGGTGGCGCCGCCGGCGCTGGCCGGCGCGCTGGTGCAGGCCAAGGCGGTGATCGACCGCCACACTGCGATCGTGCCGCAAATGGTGCTGGCCGACTTCATCGCGGAAGGCCATTTCGGGCGCCACATCCGGCGCACGCGCGAGCGCAACGCGGGCCGGCGCGATGCGCTCTTGCGCGGCATCGCGCGCGACCTGGACGACTTGCTGGTCTGCGGCCCGGCCGACACCGGCCTGGAATTGCACGTGCATTTCCGCGCCCGCCACGAGGAAGAGGCGGTGGCGCGGGCGGGGCTGGAACGGGGCATCGAATTGCGGCCGCTGGGTCATTACGCCGACCCCGGCGCAAACGCCGCATGCCGCGCGGCGCCCGGGCTGCTGCTGGGTTTTTCGGCGATTCCCGAAGCCGAGATCGCACACGGCTTGACGGTGCTGGGTGCGATCTTGCGCGGCGCTTGATCGGGGTGCTTGACCGGGGTGCATGACATATACTGGCGCTTTTCCTTCCGACCAGGCATTCTCATGACCCGCTGTTCCTGGGCCAATATGGCCAACCCCCGTTACATCGATTACCACGACCGGGAGTGGGGCGTGCCCTGCCACGACGAGACGCGCCTGTTCGAGATGCTGAATCTGGAAGGGGCGCAAGCGGGCTTGAGCTGGGAAACCATCTTGAACAAGCGCGAGACTTACCGCGCCGCGTTCGACGGCTGGGATGCCACCAGGATCGCCGCCTACGACGGCGCCAAGGTGGCCCAATTGCTGGCCAATCCAGGCATCGTGCGCAACCGCCTGAAGGTGGCCGCCGCGATCACCAATGCGCAGGCTTATCTGCGCCTGGTGGCGGAGTATGGCAGCCTGGACCGCTTCCTGTGGGCCTATGTCGATGGCCGGCCCATCGTCAATGACTGGCCGGCCGGCGCGCGCCCGGCCAAGACCGAACTGTCCGACCGCTTGTCGAAGGACTTGCTCAAGCGCGGTTTCAAATTCGTCGGCTCGACCATTGTCTACGCCTACATGCAAGGCATCGGCATGGTCGACGACCACGACCGGACTTGCCTGTGTCGGACGCGGCGCTCTTGAATTACCTGGAAGCTTGCGGCTTGCCGGCGCGCTGGGCCGGGCAAGAGCGCTTCGTGATCCTCGATACCGGCTTTGGCGACGGCGCCGCCTTCCTGGCGACCTGGCGCGCCTGGCAAGCCGACCCGCACCGCGCCGCGCGCTTGCATTACATTGCCCTGGGCGCGTTGTCGGCCGCGGCTCTGCCGCAAGAATGGCGCGCGCAATGGCCGCCGGCCGTGACGGGCTGGCAGCGCCTGGCACTGGAAGGTGTCACGCTCGACCTGTTGCAGGGCGATCCAGGCGCCGGCCTGGCGCAAGTCGATGCCCGCGTCGATGCCTTTTACCTGGCCGGGCCGCCATGCACGGCGACGGCCACGCCGCTGGCGCGGCTGGCGCTGCCGGGCGCCACGCTGGCGCTGGCGGACCAGGCTTGCTGGAGCGCGCTGCAAGCGGCCGGCTTTGCCCGGGACGGCGAGCGCGCGCTGTTTATCGGGCGCCAGCCGCAAGCGGGGCGTGCCGCGCCACCGGAGCGGCGCGCCGTGGTGATCGGCGCCGGCCTGGCCGGTGCCGCCGCCTGCGAGCGCCTGTGTGCGCGCGGCTGGCAAGTCACGCTGATCGAGCGCCACGCGCAGCCGGCGCAAGAAGCGTCGGGCAACCTGGCCGGCATCTTCATGCCCTTGCTGTCGCAAGACGACAATCCCGCCACGCGCCTGAGCCGGGCCGCCTATCTGTACGCGCTGCGCCACTGGCAAGGCTTGGGCGGGGTTGGCGCCGCCTTTCCCGGCGCCCGCTGCGGGGTGCTGCAATTGGCGCGCGACGCCACCCACGCCGAGGCGCAGCGCAAGATCGCGGCCGCCGCCGGCCATCCGCCGCACTACGCCAGGTGGCTGGAGCGGGACCAGGCTGGCGCGCTGCTTGGCGCACCGGCCCCGCATGGCGCATGGTGGTTCGAGGGGGCCGGCTGGGCCAGGCCAGCGGGCGTTTGCGCAGCCATGCTGGACGCATGCGGCGCGCGCCTGGAACGGGTTTTCTCGGCTAGCGTCGGCGCCCTGGCGCGGGTCGACGGCCAGTGGCAGGTGAGGGCGGCCGACGGCGCCCTGCTGGCGCAAGCGCCGACTGTGATCCTGGCCAATGGCTGCGCCGCCACGGCGCTGGAGCAGGCCGCCGGCTTGCCCTTGATTGCCGTGCGCGGCCAGGTCACGCATCTGGCCGAGGGCAGCCTGGCGCTGGCGCCGCCGCTGGTGGTATGCCGGGAAGCGTACATGACGCCAGCCGCGGACGGCATCGTGTGCGTGGGCGCCACCTACGACGCCGACGGCGAACGCGGCTTGCGCGCCGCCAGCCAGCAAGAAAACCTGGAAAAAATCGCCGCCATCCTGGACTTGCCGGTGCCGGATGCACCGCTGGCCGGGCGCACCGGCTTTCGCTGCGTGGCGCCGGACCGCTTGCCGCTGGTCGGCGCGCTGCCCGACCCGGCTGCGGCGGGACGCTGCGAGCGCTTGCGCGACGTGTCGCGCCTGCCTGGCCTGTACGGCTTGCTGGGCTATGCCTCGCGCGGCTTGATCTGGGCGCCGCTGGCGGCCGAATTGCTGGCCGCGCGACTCGAAGGCGAGCCGCTGCCGCTCGAAGCGAGCCTGGCGGCGGCGCTCGATCCGGCCCGCTTCTTGTTGAAGCAATTGCGCCGCCGCTGAAGCGGCAGGGCGCGCAGATTGACCGCGACAGGCGCGTCCAGACTATGCAAGCAGGTTTTCAAGCTGACTATAAATATTGCTTTGCTTTGCTGTATTTGCAACTGAGGCGGCCGTCGGACAACCAATGCGCGGTGAGGACGATGCCAAACAATTTGCCGGGCTTGCTCTGGCCGGCCAGGCCGTAATAGCTCTTGCTGGCGCCGCCGTAGTTCTGATGCGCGAGGGCAAATGTCAGCCCCAGCTTGGCGACAATTTCCTGCCCCGCCAAATGATTGTTTTGCTCCATGCTGCGCAAATGGTTGAGCACCCAGCCTTCTTCCATCTGATCGTAGCCGGACGGCAAGAAATTCGACGACACCAGGTGCGCGCCCGGCCCCTTGGCTTCGACGATCACATATTCAAAATTGCCAAGGCCGCAATCCTTGCGCCAGATCTGGTCGATACCCGTGCCGGAATGGAGGTGAAAGCCCCATATCATTTTATAACCAGGCCAGTGGCTTAGCATGTAGATCGCGGCAGCCGCCTCGCCCACGCATTCGGTGATCACATGGCTGGACAATGCCGCGCGCAAGGTGGTGCTGATCTGCTGGAAGTGTTGCACCGCTTCGGCATCGTTGTCTTTACCGGTCACCAGTTGCGACCAACCCTGCCATGTATTCGGGGACAAAACATCCAGCAACTTGAACGGTAACCACACTGTATCGGCCGAGCCATCCATCCAGTTCGCGCTGCCATTGATATCATCATGGTAGCTAACATTGCCATGCATGCCAGCATAAGGCCAGGCGGCGATCGGCGGCGCGGCGCGCGCGCGGCCGGCAATGCCGGGATGCGTCTTCAACTTGACCGTGATGACTTTGTTACTGTGACCGAAGCCCAGTTTATCGTGCTTATGCTGGACCTTGTAATAGTCCACCACCGCTGCTGTTTTTCTGACGGGTCTTCCCATGAATTTCTCCTCGAATAGAACGGTGGGTAGCTGATTATTCTGGTTTTTAAGGAACGTTTTGGATATTAGTATTTAAAAGAAACATTGTCAAATGGTAAAAATTTTAAAATGACTTATTGAATGGCTGGCCTTGGAGCGGCGCCAGCGGCGGCGCGGCCGGTCCGCATGAATGCTTGATGTCGCTTGATTGGGGGGCCGCGTCCGGCCATCCGGCGCTATAATTGATTTCGACAATGTTGCGTATCGACTTAGGATGAGCCGCCGGCGCTTGAACCCGCCCCGGCCCTGTGGAGGCAATCAAATTGGAAGACCAAACCAGCTCGCCCGAGCTTTTCCTGTTCCTCGCGTCGACCGTGCACGACATGAAAAACTCGGTCAGCGTGGTCAACGGCACGCTCGAAGCGCTGCTGGCTGGGCGCCACTTCGAATCCGACCCCGCGCAGGCGCAAATGGCGCAGATGTTGTACCAGACCAAGCGCTTGAACGACAATTTGATCCAGTTGCTGGCGCTGTACAAGCAAGTCGGCAAGCCCGGTTACCCCTTCGACGCGCGCCCGCAAATGGTCTGCCAATTGGTCGCGCAAGTTGTCGCGCAAGAAAAAATCTTGCTGGAATCGAAGGGCATCGCCCTGCAAACCAGCTTCCCGCCCGACTTGATCTGGTGCTTCGACGAAGACTTGATCATTGGCGTGCTGGGCCATGCGATCAATAATGCGATCCGCTACACCAGGGATGCGATCGTGCTGTCGGTGCGCCAGTGCGGGCCGATGCTGGAAATACGCGTCGAAGACAATGGCGACGGTTTCTCGCCGGCCTTGATCGCGGCCGGCGCGGCGGCCATGAGCGGCACCACCAACGGCGTCAATTTCTCCAGCAATAGCACCGGCCTGGGCCTAATGCCGTTCAGTTAAGCAGGTTTTCGTAGAACGCGAGTGGCATAGCGCTGTGGTTTTGCCTTAACGGCCCGGTCGAATTTTCGATCGGGCC
>JBEONR010000027.1:0-86826 GCA_040544385.1 Oxalobacteraceae bacterium GrIS 1.11 | reverse complement strand
CGGTTTCGTGCGCTTTCTCACGCTTTGCAGTAGCGGAAGGATTTCTTCAAACTTCTCTCGACTGATGTCGCTGGCGTAGGGATTTCTCATCCCGCTATTATCCAACAATTCGGCGAAATCGTGAACACGTTCTTAGCGCCGGTTCAGCACCAGCGCGAAATCGGGAACGCCGTCGGGCACGATGGTGACGGGCGATTGGGCGCCATCGGTCAAGCGTTTGACGCGCTCCGAGATATACAGATCGAGCATCTTGTGCGTCACGCGGCCGGACTTGCCATAGTCGGCCTGGCCGCGCAAGCCTTCCAGCAAGGCCTTGGTAAAAGCGCCGTTGCCCCATGTGGGCGATTCCTGGGCGCTCTGGCGTCCCGTCGTTGCGGCGAAGACGATGATGCCATTGTCGGCTTGCGACAATTCATTGATGATGGCCGTGGTATCGAGACGCGCGGAGCGCAAGGCGGTGCCCAGCACATTGCCGGCATGGCAAGTGTCGATGAAAAACATCGCCTTGCCGGGCAAGGAGACGAGGGTATTGCGAATTTCCGTGAACAAGACGGCGCTACGTTTCAAGGCGCGCGTGTCGACATCTTGCGGCAGAAAATAATAACTGCCATCGGCGTCGTTGACGCCGTGTCCGGCAAGGAACACCATGGCCACGTCCCTGGCCGTCAATTGGCGCCGTATCCATTCCAGGCCATCGAGGATATCGTCGCGTTTTGCCCCGCTATCGCTCAGGCGGCGCACCACGATGCTGCGGTACAGGCCGCGTTGCTGGTTTTCCAGGAAATCGGCCAGATCGGTCGAATCCTTGGCCGCGAAATGAAGCCTGAGCGAAGGGTCCTGGTAGTTGCTGACGCCGATAGCGAGCACATACAGCGCCGGCCGCAAGTCGATGCCGGCCGATTCCGCCCGGTCCGGCGCGGCCTTGACCATCAAGGTGGCTTCCGGCGCCGCCGGCGAGGCGCCATATTTATTATCGGCGAACAGCAAGATTTGCGCCTCGTGCGCGGGCAGCGTCAACGGGATCACGTAAATGCTGTCGTCCTTGCCGGGCACTATTGTGAGGCTGGCCAGCGGCAGCGTCAGCAACTGGCCGTTGATGCGCGCACGCAGTTGGGTGACCGGGGCGTCGGACGGGGCGTGCACGGCCAGACGCAACTTGATCTGGCTGCCGCCCGCCACGCTGCGCTCTTCCGGCCAGACGATGCGCGCCGTCGGCGGCAAATGTTCCTGGACGGCTGGCTGCGTCATGGCGGGCAAGGCGCCGCCTATGACCGCGCTGATCAGATCCGGCCGGTAATACGCGGCGCGGAAACGCGATACGGGATAAAAATCGGCCGCCATGGCTGGCCCCCGTTCGACTTGCCAGCCGATCAAGCTTTCACCGCCGGGGCTGGCGGCGAAATAACCGGACGGCATCCACATCACCCAGCGCCGCCCGTCGGCATGGGGAAAGAAAGCCAATTGTTCGGCGCCATCTTCCGCCTTGTACCAGCGCAGCGTGCCGTCGCTGAAGGCGGCCACCACCCAGCGGCCGTCGTCGCTGCAAATGATTTGCCAGGGCGTGGCCGGGGCCGCCGTCTGCCATAACAGGCGGCCGTCGCTCTGATATAAACGCAGCTTGAAATTGGTGGCGATGGCCACCTTTTTGCCGCCGCGCGCGACGCTGGCCGACAACGACCATTCATTGACGTCGAGATCGATCCCGATGCCATTGATCGTTGGCCGTTGCCGCTCGAACCAATTGTCGACGATAGTCTTGGCGGCCATGGTTTGGGGCGCCTGCCATTGCTTGCCGGCTGCGATCCAGGCCAGTTGACGGGTGTCGAAGGCTTCGGCATTTGCCTTGGAGGGCCGGAACGCGAGCGCGCCCGCGTCCGGCGCGAGCAGGAAGCGGCTGCGCAGGTGGCGCAAGTCGAGCAAGTTGTTACCGACCCGGACCAGGCTGCGGCCGGCCGCGTCCAGCATGCCCCAGCTTGTATCGGCGCCGGCATACAGCAAACGGCCATCGGCGCCGGCATGCAGGGCCGTGATCGTGTCGCGGGCCGCCGGCAGCGAGGGCAGGGCCAGGCCGCTGGCCGACCAGACGCAAATCGGAAACTGTTCTTGTTCGTTCCAGCTTCCGGCGGCAAAGATCCGCTTGCCGTCGGTCGACCATGCCACTACGCTCAGGCTGCGCGCGGGACTGCTGGTGAGGGGCGTCAGGACTTGCTTGACCTTGCCGCTGGCGGCGTCCAGCAAGACGATATTGCCGCGCTCCGCGCTGCCGGCTGCCACGCTGCGGCCATCGGGCGAAAACGCCAGGCCGTACGGCGTGCCATTCTCAACCGAGTTGCGCGCGCGCAGCGCCAGTCCGCCAGCGCCGGCGTCGTAAGAGCGCAGGACGCCATCGGCGCTGCTGACCATCAGCGTCTTGCCGTCGGGAGCCCAGGCGCTCGCGTGCACCGCGCCCGCATACGCGGCGTCGCCGCGCAACTCCCGCCAAGGCGCGGGACCGGCGTACAGTCGCACGCCATGCTGGCCACCCAGGCCGGCAGCCAGCATTTTGCCGTCCGGCGAAAACGCCAGATGGGTCACCACATCGGGCAGGCCGCTGATGCGCTCGATGATCTGGCCGTCGTTGCGCCGGACCAGGTACAGATCATTATTGGCGGACCAGCCGGCCGCCGCAAAGGCGGAACCGTCCGGCGCCATCGCCACCGCATAAAGCTTGCCGTCGTTGCCGGGCGCCGAGGGCGGGCGGAACACCGACAAGAGCGCGCCGCTGGCCGCATCCCAGACGCGCGCGCTCTTGTCTTCGGATGCCGTGACGACAAAGCTGCCAGCGCGGTCCATGGCGGCCGCGCGTATCGGGGCCAGATGGGTGCCGGTGTCGAGGCGCAGGGCGGGCGCCACTTCCCCGGGGCGGGCCGGGGCCAGCAAACCGGCCGCCAGCACCCAGCCCAGCAGCGCCCGCAACCAGGGCCGACTGGCGCCGCGTGGCGATGAAAAATCCATGTATCAATGCTAATGCACGGTTTAACAAGATGTTTTCTTGAATTCGATGCGCTGGTCCAGCGCATCGCTATCATCGCCCTTGCCGGTGCCGATGATGACACGCTGCGAGCCGTAACCCTTTGATGTGGAGCGCTTGGCGAAGCCGGGAATCAGGGCCACGGCTTTTTGCCGGACGAACTCGGCGCGTTGCTGCGACAGGCGCTCGTCCATTTGTTCGGAAATGCCGCGTCGGGTATGCCCGGCCACTTCGATGCAAGTCGATTGGCGCAGCGACTGTTTGGCGATTTCCGCCAGCCATAGGGTATACGGCTGCCGGTCCGGGGCAAAGGCGCTACTGCCCGGCTTGAAGTTGAACTGGATGGCGAGGCGGTCGCTGGCCAGGCCCATTTCAGTCAAATGGCCGAAGGCCCGCATGGCGGCCTGTTGCCGCCCCAGCTTTTGGTTGGCGAGGTAAATCCCCACTTGCACGCGGGCCTGGTTGCCGGCGGGATTTTTCAGCGCCGATTGGTAGAGCGCCAGGGCATCTTCATAGCGCTTGGCTTGATAGGCAGCCATGGCTTCGTTGATGGTCGCGGCGGCCAGTACGGCATCGATATAGGCGGGATTGATCGGATCGCCGGCCTTGGTGCCCTGGCACGTATTGATATAGCCATCCAGCGCGGCATCTTTGGACCAGACCGGCATCTCGCGGAAAAAAGCCAGCGGCGTCGTATCAAAACCGCTCGGCAGGGTGCGCGCCAAGCCTTTGCTGATGATCTTTCCCGTCTTCAGGTCGGCCAGCGCGAAGCAAATGCGGTAGGCGTCGCGGGGGCCATCGGCCTTGCCTTGCAGGTTGATTGGCGTAAAGGTGCCCACCATCAGTAAAGGCAGCGCGGACACGGCTTCGCCATTGAATGGCTTGATGTCGACTTGCTGGTAACTATCCTTGAGCAGGCGCAGCACCGATTGCTCCATCGCGGCCGTTGCTTCCGTCCTGGCTCCGCTATTGCCGTCGACCAGGGGATCGACAATCATGCTGTATTTCTGATCCTTGGCCAGCTTGGCGTTGGCAAACAATTCCAGCGCCGCCTTGCGCACCGCTTGTTCATAGGGCAGGGCGGGCGCCGGCGTCGCGGGCGGCGGCGCCACGCTGGGTGCCGGGGCGGCGGCGCTGTCGGCCAGCGTGCCGTTGGCGCCGCAGCCGGCCGCCATGGCCGCGCCTGCCAAAGCGAGAATGCGGAAAGTGCGCGATGCGAAGGACATGGTGTTTCCCCTAGGGTGGCAAGGTGGTGTGAAGGTCCGGACGGGTGCCTTGTTGGCGGCTGGCGGCCATGAATAGATAGGAGCTGAGCACGCCGGTGGTGGCCGCCAGCAGCCCCAGGCACAAAGAGAGCGCGGTGGCCAGGTTATCGACTGACATGCCGTGCCCGACGCTGGCCCCGGTCCGGTTGGAATAGCCGAAGGCGACCAGCGACGCGCTCGCGGCGATCACATACAGGGTCAGCGGACCGATTAGCAATATGCCCAGGTATTGATTTTGTACCGGCATGGCGGGCGCGGGAACTTGAAAGACAAAGTGCGAGGCCGCGCCAAGATAGCCGAGGAAGACGGGCGAGACCAGTTGCAGCAAATCGAGGTTCCTGGGGTAGGGCAAGGGAAAGCCGAAGACGGGCGCCAGCAGCAGGAATAGCATTTGGCAGCCCGTGATGGCGAGACTGGCAAGTATCAATAATTTCCTGGCCTGGTCGATGCTCATGTGCCTCCCCGCCGCGCTATGCACGCCTTCTATTCACATTCAATCGTGGTCGCGTCTTGCTTCTTGCAATTGGCGCCGGAGGCGCGGATGGCCGTGGCGATGCCGGCGTCGAAGGCCGAAGCGTAAGCGGCCCTTTGCGCGTCGCTGGGACCGTTGTAATTGATGATATTGCCGAGTGCCTGGCGGCAGACCAGGGCGTGCACCGTGCCGCGCACCGACAATTGGCGCTCGCCCTTGGGCAAGATGAAACCGTCAAAGTCGATCGCTTCGCGCCAGCCGCCGCCCAGGATACGGGAATCGCCCAGCGCGCCGGTGGCCCGGATATAAATGGCATCGAGTTCGCCCTTGTTATTGTTCGATATTTCCTGTTCCGCCGACAGGCCGAAACCTTGCTCGATGGCCCGCAACAGCGCCGTGCCCACCTTGCGCGGATCGGCTCCGCTCAAGACGGTGTAATGGAGATCGATGGCGCCCGAGTTGCGGAAGGAAGCGGAACGGACGCACACTGCTTGCCGGGGATTGCCACCGCGCAGCCACACTTGTTGCGGCATGATCAGCGCGACCGTGGCGCAATTGCGCGGCGGGCCGGTCACGCCAGCCACCGTCGCCACCGAGCATAAGGCCAGATGGCGTTCCAGCGCCGTGCTGGTGTCCGTTTCGACGATCACGTGGCCGCCCGTGGCGGCGCCGGAAGCGGCCCGCAGCAGCAATTGGCGCAGCGCCGCCTCGCCGCCGATCAATTCATGCGCTGGCGCCCAGAAATAATCGCCAGCCGTGCCCGGGAGCGGGACCGCGTCGCACAGATTGCGTTCGGTCATGGCGCTCGCCGAGCGCCCCGTTGCGGGCAAGCTGCGGCGCCCGTGTCCGGCGTAAGACGCCTGCGCCTGCGCCGGCCCGATATCGCTGCCGCAACTGGGCGCGTCGTCGCAGGCGACCGGGGCGCTGATCGGCCTGGCGCTGTCGACCGCCCGTCCGGGCGCGCTCGACAGCATCAGGCCGATCAGCGCGATGGCGTGGGCTTGGGCGGCCATCTTTCCCGCAGCGCTGAAATAACTGCCCATGCGAATCCCGACAAGGTGATGGATTAGGCGGCCAGGAGCGGCGCCACAGGCCAATGTAGCAAATCGACCGCCGCCTTCATTGTCGGGCCTCAAAGCAGTCTTGAATCCCCGGCAGTCTTGAATCCTTAGCGCAAGCCGCCGAAGCGTTCGAGGAACGACGCTTCGGCCGCCGTCGCCCGCTCGTCTTCGCGGCGCAGCGTGGCCATGACGTGGTCTTCGGCGGCGCCGTAAATCATGCGGTAGAGCGCGCGTGCCAGATCGTAAGCCTGGGTCCCCGGCCACGGTTCGGGCAAGAGTTCGACCGGCAATTGCGGGTCGTGCAATTGGACCCGGCGGTAGGCGTGGATCAGCAGCGAACGGATCACGAAAGCTTGCTCCGCGTCCAACTCTTGCTGTCCTTGCAGCAGGGACAGCAAGGGTTGGAAGCGCGCGATGAATTGTCGGTAGCCGCGCACCACGCCCGACAGATCCCAGCCTTCCTCGACCATCTCGCGCAGCGGCCGCTGGCTGACGCCCGGCAATGCCGTTGCGTGGCAGACATAGAGCTTGCCGCGCACCCCGGTGCGGCACAGGATTTCTTCCAGCACCTCGGGGTCGGCGCCCGGGTGGCCGAAGATGCCAGGGGCGATCACGCTATAGCCTTCCCACAGCAATTCCTTGCGCAACGCGCCCCGTTCGGCCGCCGCCAGATTGCCGCCCGAAGCCATCACGATGGTCCAACTGCCATCCCAGTGCGTTGCCAAGGGCGCGTAGATGCGGCGGTAGGCGCGCGCGAAGCGGCCCTGCGCGGCCGGCATGATGGCGTAGGCGCTGCGGCGGCCGTCGCGGCGCGCGCCCAGCCAGCCTTCTTGCGCCAGCCGGAATACGCTGGTGCGCAGCAAACGGTCGTTGACGCCGAACGGCGCCAGCAGTTCGATCAGGCTGCCCAGCCAGACGCTGCCGCCGTGCGGCACGATGGTATCGCCAAAGATGCTGATCAGCAGCGATTTGGAGCGCGGCGGGTCGCTCGCCAGGAAGTCGGCGATCCAGTCCTTGCATGTGGTGTCGGTCATGTGGTCGCGGCGGCGCCGTTCTATCGTCGAAAGCAAGAGTTTACTTTGCCGGGGGATGGGCGCAGCATTATTTTTCATTGATGCATCGTTTTATGCGCATCATAGGATACGGATTTTGTAAATGATTCAAATCAAGTGTATGCAAAGTGAATTTTGTATCGTAATATTCATCCATCCGCATTACCGCACGCATTACTGCAATGACTTGGAGAGTGATCATGTACGCACAAATGGTTGAAACCGGTCTTAAAAACGTCCGTTCCAGCGACGACATGGGCGCCGACGAGTTGGCGTTCCAGGCCCGCATCGACGCCGGCATCAAGATCGAAGCCAAGGATTGGATGCCGGACGCTTACCGCAAGACCCTGATACGCCAGATTTCCCAGCACGCCCATTCGGAAATCGTCGGACAGTTGCCGGAAGGTAACTGGGTGACCCGCGCGCCCACGCTGAAGCGCAAATCGATCTTGCTGGCCAAGATACAGGACGAGGCCGGCCACGGCTTGTACCTGTACAGCGCGGCTGAAACCCTGGGCGTGGGCCGCGACGAATTGCTGGCCGCCTTACATTCGGGCAAGGCCAAGTATTCCAGTATCTTCAATTACCCGACCCTTTCCTGGGCCGACATGGGTGCGATCGGCTGGCTGGTCGACGGTTCGGCCATCATCAACCAGATTCCGCTGTGCCGCTGTTCTTACGGTCCCTATGCGCGCGCCATGATCCGCGTCTGCAAGGAAGAATCGTTCCACGCGCGTCAGGGTTACGACATCATGATGAGCCTGTGCAAGGGTTCGGCCGCCCAAAAAGCCATGGCGCAAGACGCGCTGAACCGCTGGTGGTGGCCATCGTTGATGATGTTTGGCCCGTCCGACGCGGAATCGGTCAACAGCGCCCAGTCGGCGCAGTGGCGCATCAAGCTCTTTTCAAACGACGAGTTGCGCCAGCGCATGGTCGACCAGACCGTGCCGCAGATCGACTACCTGGGCTTGACGGTGCCCGACCCCGACTTGAAATTCAACGCCGACACGGGCCATTATGAATTCGGCGAAATCGACTGGTCCGAATTCCATCATGTCTTGAAGGGCAACGGCCCCTGCAACCGCGAACGCCTGCAAACCCGGGTCAAGGCTTACCAGGATGGCGAATGGTTCCGCGACGCGCTGGTCGCTTACGCCGATAAACAAGACCTCAAGGCTGCGGCCTGATATCAACGCGTGAAGAATAAGGAGATTTCGATGAGCAAAGAATGGCCATTGTGGGAAGTATTCATCCGCAGCCAGCACGGCCTGGCGCACAAGCACGTCGGCAGCCTGCACGCGTCCGACGCGGCGATGGCGGTCAATAACGCGCGCGACGTCTATACGCGCCGCAACGAGGGCGTCAGCATCTGGGTGGTGCGCGCGGCCGATATCGTCGCCAGCAGCCCGGGCGACAAGGGCGCCCTGTTCGAACCGTCGAACAGCAAGGTGTATCGCCACCCGACCTTCTTTCCGATGCCGGAAGAAGTCAAGAATCTTTGATGCGCGGAGACTGCTATCGTGGATGACAAAGTCAATTACCTGCTGCGCCTGGGCGACAATAGCCTGATCCTGAGCCAGCAATTGTCGCAATTATGCGGCAAGGGTCCGGCCATGGAAGAAGACATGGCGCTCACCAATGTGGCGCTGGACTTGCTGGGCCAGACCCGCTTGTGGTTCGAGTACGCCGCCGAAATCGAAGGCGCCGGTCGCGACGAGGACCAGATCGCCTACCTGCGCGACGCGCACGATTTCAAGAATTGCCTGTTGCTGGAACAGCCGAACGGCAATTACGCCGACACCATGGTGCGCCAATTCTTTTTCGATACCTGGCATTACTTCCTGTTGCAAGGCTTGAGCCAGTCGGTGGACGCGCGCATCGTCGAAGTGGCCGAGAAATCGCTGAAGGAAGTCACCTATCACTTGCGCCGCAGCGGCGACTTGATGGTGCGCCTGGGCGACGGCACCCCCGAGAGCCACGCCAAGACCCAGGCCGCCGTGAATGCGCTGTGGGCTTACACCGGGGAGATGTTCAAGTACGACGCGCTCGACCTGGCGATGGTCGCGGCCGGCGTCGCACCTACCGCCGACGTTTTGCGCCGGCAATGGCTGGAGCACGTGGCCGAGATCTTCGCCGAAGCCACCTTGAGCATGCCGGCGCCGGACGCCTGGATGCAAAAAGGCGGCAAGCAGGGCGTACACACCGAGCACCTCGGCTTCATCCTGGCCGAAATGCAATTCCTGCAGCGCGCCTATCCCGGCGCGCAGTGGTAATCGCAGTGGTAACGGAAGCCGCGCCGGCCAGCGCGCCACCCACCGTCGAGCAAGTCTGGACCTGGCTGGGCCAGGTCGCCGATCCTGAAATCCCCGTGATTTCGGTGGTCGACCTAGGCATCGTGCGGGCCGTCCAGTTGCTTGGCGACGGCGCCTGCGTGGTCACCATAACACCGACCTATTCCGGCTGCCCGGCAATGGCCGTGATCGCGCAAGCGGTGACGGAGGCGCTGCGCGAACACGGCGTGACCGAGGTGCGGCTGGTGAACCAGCTGGCGCCGGCCTGGACCACCGACTGGATGAGCGAGGCGGGCAAGCTCAAGCTGAAAGCCTACGGCATCGCGCCGCCGGCCCAGCAAGTGATCGACATCAGCGGCCTGTCGGCCGGCGTCAAGCGCGGCGCCATCGCCAAGCCGCTGGTGGCGTGCCCGAATTGCGGCTCCAGCCACACCGAAGTTACCAGCCAGTTCGGTTCGACGCCGTGCAAGGCCTTGTACAAATGCCTGGATTGCCGCGAACCGTTCGACTATTTCAAATGTCACTAGGCGCTTACCTGGGCGCCGGGACCACGGACGCGCGCGCGCGGGCCGCCATGGAGAGCATGTAATGAGCAAATTTTATCCGCTGTCAGTGTCGAAGGTGAGCAATGAAACGCGCGACACCATCGCCGTCACGTTTGCCGTGCCGCCCGAGTTGAAAGACAGTTTTCAATTCCTGCAGGGCCAGCACCTGACCTTGCGCACGCAGATCGGCGCCGAAGACGTGCGCCGCTCGTATTCGATCTGTTCGGCGGTGCAAGACGGTGCGCTGCGGGTGGCGATCAAGCGTACCCCGGGCGGCTTGTTCTCGACCTGGGCCAACGAAAACTTGAAGGCTGGCGCCACGCTCGACGTGATGCCGCCCATGGGCCACTTCAATGTGTCGCTGGCGGCCGAGAACAGGAAGCATTACCTGGCTTTCGCGGCCGGCAGCGGTATCACGCCCATCATCTCGATCATCAAGACCACCTTGCTGGCCGAGCCGCACAGCCGCTTCACCCTGTTTTACGGCAACCGCTCCTCCTCGTCCGTGATCTTCAAGGAAGAACTGACCGACTTGAAGGACCTGTACATGGAGCGCTTGAATCTGGCCTATGTGATGAGCCGCGAGCAGCAAGACATCGACTTGTTCAACGGCCGCATCGGCCAGGAAAAGTGCGAGCACTTCCTGCGCCACTGGATCAAGATCGAAGACTTCGACACCGCCTTCATTTGCGGCCCGGAAGACATGATGCTGGGCGTGTCGGCGGCGCTGCAGGCGGGCGGCATGGCCAAGCAAGACATCAAGATCGAACTGTTCGCGGCCAGCATTCCGAAGCACCAGCACCAGCCGCGCACGCACGCCGACGCGGCCGTGCGCCACGAAACCGAAGTGACCGTCATCATGGATGGCAACCACACCACCTTCACCATGGACCAGGATAAGGAATCGATCCTCGACGCCGGCCTGCGCCAGGGCATCGACATGCGCTATTCCTGCAAGGGCGGGGTCTGCTCGACGTGCCGCTGCAAGCTGGTCGACGGCAAGGTCGACATGGATGTCAATTACGCGCTGGAAGACTATGAAATCGCGCGCGGCTTCGTGCTCAGTTGCCAAAGCTTTCCCGTCTCCGACAAGGTCGTGGTCGACTTCGACCAGGCCGAATAAAGACCGGTCCACATGATGGGCGGCGCCTGGCGCCGCCTTTTTCCGTTATTTGCACAACCATCGAGACGCCATGAACTACGAAAACATCCTCTTCGAGATCACCGACGGCATTGCCAAGCTCACCTTGAACCGTCCCGACAAATTAAACAGCTTCACCCAGGCGATGCATGAGGAAGTGCGCGACGCGATGGCGCAAATCCAGGCCGACAAGAGCGTGCGCGTGATGGTGCTGACGGGCGCCGGACGCGGTTTTTGCGCCGGCCAGGACTTGTCCGACCGCGCCGTCGAGCCGGGCTCGCAAGGCGTCGACCTGGGCGACTCGGTCGAGAAAAACTATGCGCCGCTGGTGCTGGCGCTGCGCGCGCTGCCGATGCCGGTGATTTGCGCCGTGAATGGGGTGGCGGCTGGCGCCGGCGCCAACCTGGCGCTGGCCTGCGACATCGTGCTGGCCGCCAGATCGGCCAGCTTCGTCGAAGTGTTTTGCAAGCTGGGCCTGATCCCGGATACGGGCGGCACCTACTTTTTGCCGCGCCTGATAGGCTCGGCGCGCGCCATGGGCATGGCCATGCTGGGCGAAAAACTGACGGCGGAAAAGGCGGAAAGCTGGGGCTTGATCTGGAAATGCGTGGCCGACGAAGAATTGGCCGCGCAAACCGAGGCGCTGGCGCGCCATTTCTCGACGGCGCCGACCAAGGGTCTGGCTTTCACCAAGCAAGCCTTGCACGCCAGCCCGGCCAACACCTTGCAGCAGCAACTGACGCTGGAATGCGGCATGATGAGCGAGTTGGGCAATAGCGACGATTACCGCGAAGGCGTGGCCGCTTTCATGGCCAAGCGCGCCCCCGAATTCAAGGGGAAATAAGCGATGGCCGCATTGATAGCAGGCAGCGTGGTCGCCGTCATCGGCAGCGGCGCGATGGGGGCCGGCATCGCCCAGGTCGCTTGCGCCTCGGGCTACCGGGTCAAGCTCTACGACACCCGTCCGGAAGCCGTCGCAAAGGCCCTGGCCGAGATCGCCAAGATGTTCCTGAAACTGGTCGAGAAGGGCCGCATGACGGCCGCCGACGCGGCTGCCGCCACCGCGCGCCTGCAGGGAGCCGGCGCGCTGGCGGAGGTGGCCGACGCGGCGCTGGTGGTGGAAGCCATCGTCGAGAACCTCGACCTCAAGCGCGCCCTGTTTGCCGAACTGGAAACGCTGGTCGGCGACGCTTGCATCCTGGCCACGAATACCTCGTCGATTTCGGTGACGGCAATTGCCGCCAAATTGCGCCTGCCGCAACGCCTGGTCGGCATGCATTTCTTTAATCCGGTGCCGCTGATGGCCCTGGTCGAAGTGATCAGCGGCCTGGCCACCGCCGCCGTCGTCGCCGCCACCGTGTTCGACACCGCTTGCGCCTGGGGCAAGAGTCCGGTGCACGCGAAATCGACGCCTGGCTTCATCGTCAATCGCGTGGCGCGCCCGTTTTACGCCGAAGCTTTGCGCCTGCTGACCGAGCAAGCCGGCGACGCCGCCACCCTGGACGCGGTGCTGCGCGAAGCGGGCGGCTTTCGCATGGGGCCGTTCGAACTGATGGACTTGATCGGCCACGATATCAATTTCTCGGTCACGCAATCGGTCTTCAACGCCTATTTCAACGATCCGCGCTTCACGCCTTCCGTGCTGCAGCAGGAAATGGTCAACGCCGGCTTCCTCGGCCGCAAATCGGGGCGTGGCTTTTACCCTTATGGCGCCGGCGCCGGCGCCGACGCGCAAGCACCACAAACGGAAGCGCCGCAGGCAAAGCCCGATTGCGTCAGCTATAGCGTGGCCGCTGGCGCCGACGGCGGCGTGTGCGACGCGCTGGCGCTGCGTCTGGCCACGGCCGGCTTCGCGCTCGCCCGGCGCGCCATGCCAGACGGCGAGCGCGACAGCGCGCCAGCCTTCCATTGCCAGGGCGCCGCCATTTACCTGAGCGATGGCCGCAGCGCCACCGAACGGGCGCGTGCCAACGGCCATCCGGACACGGTGTTGTTCGACCTGGCGCTCGACTATGCCGGCGCCAGCCGCATCGCCCTCAGTTGCGCCGACCAGTGCGACCCGCGGGCCTATGAGGCCGCCGTCGGCCTGTTCCAGGGCGCCGGTTTCGCCGTCACCCGCCTCGACGACGTGCCGGGACTGGCCGTGATGCGCACCGTCGCCATGCTGGCCAACGAGGCGGCCGACGCCGTCAACCAGGGCGTGTGCAGCGCCGCAGCGGTCGACATCGCGATGCAAAAAGGCGTGAATTATCCGCGCGGGCCGCTGGCCTGGGCCGACGCGGTCGGCCTGGCACACATCGTCGCCGTGCTGCATAACCTGGCCGAGAGTTACGGCGAGGACCGCTACCGGGTGGCGCCGCTGCTGCGCCGCAAACTGGCGGCCGGAGCGAAGTTCCATGCATAGGGCCACCGACGCCGCCGCCGCGCAAGCGCTGGCCGAGGCGGCCGCCCAGGCCATGTTCGCGCGCGACCGCGCCAGCCAGGCCATGGGCATCGCCCTGAGCGAGGTGCGCCCCGGTTATGCGCGCATGACGATGGCGGTGCGGCCCGATATGTTGAACGGCCATCAGAGTTGCCACGGCGGCTATATTTTCGCCCTGGCCGACAGCGCCTTCGCCTTTGCCTGCAATAGCCACAACCACAACGCCGTGGGCGCCGGCTGCAGCATCGACTACCTGGCGCCGGGCCGCCTGGACGATGTCTTGACGGCGGACGCGGTGGAGCAGGCGCTGGCCGGCAAGAGCGGCATCTATGACGTCAGGGTCAGCAACCAGGATGGCCGGCTGCTGGCCCTGTTTCGCGGCAAATCGATCCGCGTCGCTGGCGAGGTGGTGCCGGCGCCCGCATGATGTCGAAGGAAGTTTCAAGCAAGCCTTAACGAGGAGAGCACGATGGTCCAACGCACACCCGCCCCGTCCGACCTGGAAGCGATCGAACGCGCCAGCAAGGATGAACTGCAAGCGCTGCAACTGGAGCGCATGAAATGGTCGCTGCGGCACGCATATGACAATGTGCCGCATTACCGGGCATCGTTTGACGCGGCCGGGGTCCATCCGGACGACTTGAAGAGCCTGGCCGACCTGGCCAAGTTTCCCTTCACCGACAAGCAGACCCTGCGCGACAATTATCCCTTCGGCCTGTTCGCGGTGCCGCGCGAGCAAGTGGTGCGCATCCACGGTTCCAGCGGCACCACCGGCAAGGCCACCGTGGTCGGCTATACCGCAAAAGATATCGATACCTGGGCCAATGTGGTGGCGCGCTCGATCCGCGCTGCCGGCGGGCGGGCCGGCGACATGGTGCATATTTCCTACGGCTACGGCCTGTTCACGGGCGGCCTGGGCGCGCACTACGGCGCCGAGCGCCTCGGTTGCACGGTGGTGCCGATGTCGGGCGGCCAGACTGAAAAGCAGGTGCAACTGATCTGCGATTTCAAGCCTGACATCATCATGGTGACGCCATCCTATATGCTCAACATCATCGAGGAATTCGCGCGCCAGGGACTGGACGCGGCCGACTCTTCGCTGAAGGTCGGCATCTTCGGCGCCGAGCCGTGGACCGAGGCTATGCGCGCCGAGATCGAAACCCGGGCCGCCATCGACGCGCTCGACATTTATGGCTTGTCGGAAGTGATGGGGCCGGGCGTGGCCAGCGAATGCATCGAAAGCAAGGATGGTCCGGTGATCTGGGAAGACCATTTTTATCCCGAGATCATCGATCCGGAAACGGGCGCAGTGTTGCCGGACGGCGCGGACGGCGAACTGGTGTTTACGTCGCTGACGAAGGAGGCGCTGCCGGTGATACGCTACCGCACGCGCGACCTGACCCGGCTGCTGGCGCCGACTTCGCGTGCCATGCGCCGCATCGGCAAGATCACTGGCCGCTCGGACGATATGCTGATCATCCGCGGCGTGAATGTGTTCCCCTCGCAGATCGAGGAATTGATATTGAAGATGCCGCAACTGGCGCCATACTACCAACTCGTGGTGTCGCGCGAAGGCCATCTGGACAAGCTCGACGTGATCGGCGAATTGCGTCCGGACGTGTCGGGGAAAATGTCGGAATTCGACACCGAGGCGCTGGCGCGCGAGTTGGGGCACCAGATCAAGACCTATGTCGGGGTAAGCACCCGGGTGCGCCTGCTGGCGGCGGGCAGCATCGAACGCACGGAAACCGGCAAGGCCAGGCGCGTGGTCGACAAGCGCCCGCGCAACCTGGCGTAGTCGGCGCGACTATTCAAACAAACACCAATGGAGTCAATACGTGAACCAAGCTTTTATCTGTGATGCGGTGCGCACCCCCTTCGGCCGCTACGGCGGCGCCCTGGCCGGCGTGCGCGCCGACGACCTGGGCGCGCTGCCGATCGCCGCGCTGATGGCGCGCAATCCCGGCGTCGACTGGGCCGCCATCGACGACGTCTTCTACGGCTGCGCCAACCAGGCCGGCGAGGATAACCGCAACGTCGGCCGCATGGCCGCGCTGCTGGCCGGCTTGCCGGTCGAGGTGCCGGCCAATACCATCAACCGCCTGTGCGGCTCCAGCATGGACGCGGTCGGCATCGGCGCGCGCTCGATCAAGGCCGGCGAGGCCGGCTTGATCATCGCCGGCGGCGTGGAAAGCATGACCCGCGCGCCCTTCGTGATGGGCAAGGCCGACAGCGCCTTTTCGCGCGCCGCGAAAATCGAGGATACCACCATGGGCTGGCGCTTTGTCAATGCCCTGCTGAAGGCCAAATACGGCATCGACAGCATGCCGGAAACGGCCGAGAATGTGGCGCTGGAATTCCATATCAGCCGCGCCGACCAGGACGCGCTGGCGCTGCGCAGCCAGCAGCGCTGGGCCGCCGCCAACGCCGCCGGCGCTTTCGCCAGGGAGATCGTGCCGGTGGTGCTGGCGCAAAAGAAGGGCGCGCCGACCATCTTCGGCGCCGACGAGCATCCGCGCCCGGATACCACGCTGGAAGGCCTGGCCAGGCTGAAAGGTGTGGTACGGCCGGACGGCGGCGTCACGGCCGGCAACGCCTCCGGCTTGAACGACGGCGCCTGCGCGATCTTGCTGGCGTCCGCTGCGGCGGCCGCCAAATACGGCTTGACGCCGCGCGCACGCGTGCTCGGCATGGCTTGCGCCGGCCTGGCACCACGCATCATGGGCTTCGGTCCGTCGCCGGCCACGCGCAAGGTGCTGGCGCAAACCGGCTTGAGCATCGCCCAGATGGACGTGATCGAGTTGAACGAAGCGTTCGCCGCGCAGGCGCTGGCCGTCACGCGCGACCTCGGCTTGCCGGACGACGCGGCCCATGTGAACCCGAACGGCGGCGCGATCGCGATCGGCCACCCGCTGGGCGCGTCCGGCGCGCGCCTGGTGATGGCGGCGCTGAACCAGCTCGAACGCACTGGCGGGCGCTATGCGCTGTGCACCATGTGCATCGGCGTCGGCCAGGGCATCGCCCTGGTGATCGAGCGGGTCTGACCTCTTTCTGGAGAATCCGGCATGATCTATGAAATCAACGGCATCAGGCCGGTGGTCCACCCCAGCGCCTACGTGCATCCGAGCGCGGTGCTGATCGGTGACGTGATCGTCGGGCCGCGCTGCTATGTCGGCCCGCTGGCCTCGATGCGCGGCGACTTCGGCCGCCTGATCCTGGAAGAAGGCGCCAACCTGCAAGACACTTGCGTCATGCATGGTTTCCCCGGCAGCGACACGGTGGTCGAGGTCGACGGCCACATCGGCCACGGCGCCGTGCTGCACGGTTGTCGCATCGGCCGCAACGCCCTGGTCGGCATGAACGCGGTGGTGATGGATAATGCCGTCATCGGCGCCGAATCGGTGGTGGCGGCGATGAGTTTCGTCAAGGCCGGCATGCAAGTGGCGCCGCGCAGCATGGTGGTGGGCGCGCCGGCGCGCGTGCTGCGCGCCTTGAGCGACGATGAAATCAAATGGAAAACGGCCGGCACCGGCCAATACCACGAACTGGCGCTACGCTCGCTGCACAGCATGCGCGAAGTCGAGGCGCTGACCGAGGTCGAAAGCGACCGCAAGCGCATAGCATGGGATTCGGCGCTGCCGCAACACTTGCACAAGAATGCATCATCTTGACGCTTCGTCTTGACGCGTCGGCTAGCCGCACATACCCACATACTCACATTCACACACATTCTGGAGAGTTTTTGATGGCATCAGTATCGACCTTGCAAAGCTTGATCGGCGGCCGCTGGCTGGGCGCAGCCGCCGCCGTGCCCCTGCACAGCGCGCTCAACAACAGCCTGATTTACCACACCCACGCCGAGACCATCGACTTCGATGAAGCCGTCAGCTATGCCCGCAAGACGGGCGTGCCGGGCTTGATGGCGCTCGATTTCCAGCAACGCGCGGCGCGCCTGAAGGCGCTGGCGCTGTACCTGGTCGAGCGCAAGGAAGAGTTGTACGCGATCTCGCACCTGAGTGGCGCGACCCGGGCCGACAGTTGGGTCGACATCGAAGGCGGCAGCGGCACCTTGTTTGCCTATGCCAGCATGGGCAGCAACGAGTTGCCGTCCTCGAACGTGCTGCACGAAGGTCCGGCCATGGCGCTCGGAAAAAAAGGCGGCTTCGCCGGCACCCATATCCTGGTGCCGCGTGGCGGCCTGGCGGTGCACATTAATGCCTTCAATTTCCCGATCTGGGGCTTGCTGGAAAAATTCGCGCCCAGCTTCCTGGCCGCCATGCCGTGCATCGCCAAGCCGGCCACCGCCACCAGTTACCTGACCGAAGCCGTGGTGCGCATGATGCACGAATCCGGCCTGCTGCCGCCAGGCAGCCTGCAACTGGTGATAGGCGGCACCGGCGACTTGCTGGACCGCTTGAACGGCCAGGATGTGGTGACCTTCACCGGTTCGGCCGCGACCGCCGCCAAGCTGCGTACCAACCGCAACCTGATCGAGCATTCGGTGCCCTTCAACGGCGAAGCTGACTCGCTCAATTGCGCCATCCTGGCGCCGGACGTGAAGGTCGACGATGTCGAGTTCGATCTGTTCATCAAGGAAGTGGCGCGCGAAATGACGGGCAAGTCGGGCCAGAAATGCACCGCGATCCGCCGCATCATCGTGCCGCACGCTATGCTGGACGCGGTCGGCAGCCGCCTGCGCGAGCGCCTCTCGAAAATAACGGTGGGCGACCCGTCGGTGGAGGGCGTGCGGATGGGCGCGCTGGCCTCGAAAGAGCAGCAGCGCGATGTCGCTGAGCGGGTCGCGCTGCTAACGCGCGGCAATGAAGTGGTATATGGCGCGGCCGACGGCTTCGCGCCGGTCGGCGCGGGCGCGGCCGACGGCTGCTTCTTCGCGCCGACCCTGCTGATGTGCCGCAAGCCCATGAGCAATGACGCCGTGCACGATATCGAAGCCTTCGGCCCGGTCAGCACCATGATGCCGTATGCCGATATCGACGAGGCGCTGGCGCTGGCCGCGCGCGGCAAGGGTAGCCTGGTCTCCACGCTGGTCACGCGCGATCCGAAAATCGCCGCCTACGCGGTGCCGGTGGCGGCTGCGCTGCACGGGCGCGTGCTGATCCTCGACCGCGAGGCGGCCGTCGATTCGACCGGCCACGGCTCGCCGCTGCCGCAATTGAAGCACGGCGGCCCGGGCCGCGCCGGCGGTGGCGAGGAATTGGGCGGCGTGCGCGCCGTGCGCCATTATCTGCAGCGCGCCGCAATCCAGGGCTCGCCCACCATGCTGGCGGCCGTCACCGGCGAATACGTGCGCGGCGCCGCCGTCAATGAAAGCCCGCTGCACCCCTTCCGCAAGCATTTCGAGGATTTGCAGACGGGCGATTCGCTGCTGACCCACCGTCGCACCGTCAGCGAAGCCGACATCACGGCTTTCGGCGGCATTTCGGGCGACTTTTTCTATATGCATTTCGACGAGATCGCGGCCACCGCTTCGCAGTTCGGCAAGCGCATCGCGCACGGATATTTCGTGCTGTCGGCGGCGGCCGGGCTGTTCGTGTCGCCCGGCGTCGGCCCGGTGCTGGCCAACTACGGCCTGGATAATCTGCGCTTCGTGAAACCGGTCGGCATCGGCGACACCATCCGCGCCCGCCTCACGTGCAAGCGCAAGGTCGACCGCAACCGCAAGGACGTGTTCGGGGTCGGCCAGGGCGTGGTGGCCTGGGATGTGCAAGTGACCAATCAAGACGAGGAATTGGTGGCCAGTTACGATATCTTGACCCTGGTATCCAAGCGCGAATGATTGTTGCTTGAAGCTAATGGGGCATGGAACGGAGGGCTTGCCCTCCGTTTTTTATTTAAAATCAAGCTTGATTTGAAGGCTAGATTGATTGGGTTTTTGCCCATGAAAATCGCTTATTTCTGCGCTAAAAACAACGAAATTCTCTTAATTTCGTGAATATTTTTCTTCGGCAACATTTTTCACTGTAGCATTGTCTTTCTCCCAGGTCGCGCAAGACTCGCGCCATAAAGTGAGCCAGGCCCATCCCCCGCCGGCGCCATCACAGACCTCGAACCGACATTTCACAACAGCTTCATACGCTACGGGTACAACTATGAACAAACGATTTTTAGCCACATTGCTGACCATGCCGCTGGCGCTGAGCAGCGCTTTCGCCGATGAAACCACGGGCGGCCCGACCGTCAAGATCAGCGGCTACGGCACGGTAGCGATGACTATGTCCGACACCAACGACGCCCAGTTCGCACGCCCGAACCAGGCCACCGGCGTGGGCAAGACGGCCCGTCCGGGCGTCGATTCCAACCTGGGCTTGCAGGCCAACGTGAGCATGAACGACTGGCTATCCGGCACCGTCCAGGGCCTGGTGCGCAAGGATGGCGAGGATGACTTCGGCGCCGAGCTGGCATGGGCTTTCGCCAAGGCCAAGCTGTCGGACAATTTCAGCGTGCGCGTGGGCCGCATGGGTTTGCCCGTGTTCATGATTTCCGATTACCGCAACGTGGGTTATGCGAATACCCTGCTGCGTCCGCCCGGCGAGATGTATTCCCAGGTGCCGTTCAATAGCATCGACGGCATCGACGCCACCTACCAGCGTTCCTTCGGCGACACCACCTTGACGGCGCAACTGGCGCTCGGTTCGACCAAGGCCGTCCTGGCCACCGGTCCCGCCAGCCTGGTTCATATCGAGGAAAAGAATATCGTCGCCCTGAACCTGGTGGCCGAACACGGCCCGCTGACCTTGCGTTTCGGCCGCGCCGACGCCAAGGCCACGATCAACGATTCGTCCGCCTCGGCCGGCTTGTTCGCGGGCTTGCGCGCGGCCAGCGCCTATCCCGGCTTTTCAGCCTTGAGCGCGCTGGCCGATAAAATGGAAGTGAAGGATAAGAAAGCCTCGTTCACCTCGATCGGCATGGGCCTGGACTGGAATAACATCGTAGTCCAATCCGAATTTGCCAAGCGCAAGTCCGATAGCCTGATCGATGCCAGCACTTCCTGGTATGTGATGGGCGGCTACCGCATCGGCAAATTCCTGCCTTACTATAGTCATGCCAACTTGAAGGCCGACAGTATGGTCGACAACACCGTGCCTGGCGCCTGCCCGGCCGGCTACCCGGCTGCCTGCACGCCGACCATGCAAGCCCTGTCGGCCGGCGTCAACCTGATCGCCAACACGCGCAACCAGCAAGAGCAAGCTAGCGACACCATCGGCCTGCGCTGGGACTTCAGTACCTCGGCCGCGCTGAAAGTGCAGATCGACCGCATCAAACCGAAGAATGGCGCCGGCTTGTTCCTGTCGTCCAAGCCCGGCTTCACCGGCCCGGTCACCGTCGGTGCCGTCGCTATCGATTTCGTATTTTAAGGACAAGCATACATGAAGACGACAATGAAAGCGCTTGTCATCGCGGCGACCCTGTTTTCCCTTGCCAGCCCGGTGCTGGCCGAAGTGGTGGTGGTGGTCAATCCGAAGAGCGCCGGCGGTGCCATGACGAATGAGCAGGTGGCCCAATTTTTCCTCGGCAAATCGACTTCGATGACGCCGATCGACCAGCCGGAAAGCGCGCCCATTCGGGCCGAGTTTTACAAGAAGGTGACCGACAAGGAACCGTCGCAGGCGAAGGCGCTGTGGTCCAAGCTGGTTTTCACCGGTAAGGCCACCCTGCCGAAGGAAGTGTCCAGCAGCGCGGACGTGAAAAAAGCCGTCGCGGCCGACCCCAAGGCCATCGGCTACATCGAGAAAAGCGCGGTTGACGCCAGCGTGAAGGTTGTATTGACGGCGCCTTAAGGCTACAGTAGTTGCAGTATCCGAGGCCCGCAGCGCCAGACCCCGGTCCGAGCGCTGCGGGCCTTGTGACTTGTTTCGATATGTGAAAAATCAGGAGACGGCAAATGAGCATCAAACGCAAGATATGGGCACTTCCGGTCATCTCGACGATCATTTTCGGCCTCGGTCTTGCGGGTAGCTCTTATCTGGCCACGGCGGCGCTCGACTCCATCCGCACCACCGAGAGCGTCGATTATCCGGTGCTCGATAGCGCCAAGTCGCTGACGCTGGACGTGGGTGCGGTGGCCGACGCCTTGCGCGACGCCGTCACCGAAGGCGACAAGAACCGCGTCAGCCTGGTCGGCGAACAAGCCAATAAATTGCGCGCCAAGCTCGCCAAGTTCGGCGAGATTCCCGGCCAGCGCGACAACGCGGCCCGCCTGTCCAAGGAATTCGACATCTATTACGCGCCGGCCCTCTCCGCCGCGCGCATCATGCTGGAGCTGGAACAGGGTGACCCCCAGGCCACGGTGGGCCGCATGCAGGGCGCGCTGACGGTCTTGAACGCCGACCTGGCCAAGACCAACGAGGCGGCGCAAATGCAATTCAAGGCCGGCATCGCGACCAGCGAGGCGCGCGTGCGCAATGTGCTCACCACCAGCATCGTGGTGGCGCTGATCGTCATCCTCAGCCTGGCGCTGGTATCGTACTTCGTGGTGCAGGCGATCTGGCAGCAACTGGGCGGCGAACCCGAATACGCGCGCGAGATCGCGCGCGCGGTGGCCGACGGCGACCTGTCGATGGACATCATGACCGATCCGAAGGATAGCGCCAGCCTGCTGGTGGCGCTGAAAGAGATGCGCGGCAAGCTCGGCAACATGGTTTCCGAGATCAAGATTTCGGCCGAGACCATCAAGGTGGCCAGTTCCGAAATCGCCCACGGCAACGCCGACCTGGCGTCCCGCACCGAATCCCAGGCCGGCAGTCTGGACCAGACCGCGCGCTCGATGGAAAGCCTGACCACCACCGTGCGCCAGAATGCCAGCAACGCCACCGAAGCCAATGAGCTGGTGGTGTCCGCCTCGAGCGTCGCCATCAAGGGCGGCAAGGTGGTCAGCCAGGTGGTGCTGACGATGGGCGAGATCAATGACTCGGCCAAAAAAATCGTTGACATCATCGGCGTCATCGACGGCATCGCCTTCCAGACCAATATCCTGGCCCTGAACGCGGCGGTGGAAGCGGCCCGCGCCGGCGAGCAGGGCCGCGGCTTCGCCGTGGTCGCCTCGGAAGTGCGCAACCTGGCCCAGCGCAGCGCCGGTGCCGCCAAGGAAATCAAGGAATTGATCGGCGACTCGGTGTCCAAGGTCAATATCGGCTCGAAACTGGTCGACGAGGCAGGCCTGACCATGGGCCAGATCGTCGCTTCGGTCAAGAAAGTGGCCGACATCATGGCCGAGATCAGCGCCGCCAGCCAGGCCCAGAGCACCGGCATCGAGAATATCGGGCAAGCCATCGGCAGCATGGATGAAATGACGCAGCAGAATTCGGCCCTGGTCGAGCAAGCGGCGGCGGCGGCGGAATCGCTGCAGGACCAGGCCGACCAGCTCAGCACCGCGCTGGCCGTGTTCAAGCTGGCGCCGGCGGCGCGCCAGAGGCCGGGGCACCTGGCGCTGGGACGCTCTTGATCGAGCGCTTACCCGCTTAGCGCCGCAAGCCGAAGGGATCGTCGATGCTGTGGGCCGGCTCGGTGAACCACTTCGGTCCCTGTTGCGTCATGTAGAAATGGTCTTCATGGCGGATCCCGAACTGGCCGGGAATGCAGATCATCGGCTCGTTTGAAAAACACATTCCCACTTCCAGCGGGGTGGCGTCGTTGCCGACCAGGTAAGGCCATTCGTGAATGTCGAGCCCGATGCCATGTCCGGTGCGGTGCGGCAGTCCCGGCAGCGCATAGCCCGGCCCGTAGCCGTCCGCTTCCAGCGCGGCCCGGGCGGCGCGGTCGACGTCGCCGCACGGAACGCCCAGTTGGGCTGCCTTGAAGGCTGCCAGTTGCGCCGCCTTTTCGCTATTCCACACGGCGCGCTGGTGCGCGCTGATCTCGCCGAAGACGTAGGTGCGGGTGATGTCGGAGATATAGTTCAACACCTGGCATCCCGTATCGATCAACACCACGTCGCCGCGTTTCAGGATTTGCACATGGCTCACGCCGTGCGGATAGGCGCTCGCTTCGCCGAACAGCACGATGCAAAAATACGAGCGCGGCGCGCCCACCTTGATGTGTGCGCGCTGGATGAATTGCTCCACTTCGACGCTGCTGACACCCTCGTACAACATGCTGGCGGTGGCCACATGCACGGCCAGCGTCATGTCCTTGACGCGCTGCATCAGGGCGATTTCGGCGTGTGATTTCCGGGCCCGGCAATATGCGGTCACGGTTTTCGCGTTTTCCAGCGCATAGCCGGCGGCCAGCGGACGGATGCCGTCGACAATGAAAAAGGCCGCGCTCTCGCAGATGCCGATGCGCGGCGGGCGCGCCTGGTCGGGCGCGATGCCGATCCGCTGCAGCACCTCGATGAACAGGCGGTAGGGACTCTCGTGTTCCTGCCAGCAATTGACTGCGCCTTGCACCACCATATAGTCGCGCAGCGTGCTTTCCTCGAAGGCCGGCGCGATATATTCGAGGTTTCCGCTGGCCGGCAAGATGGCGCCGACCATGCGTTCGCTGGCATACCATTTGGTGCCGGTGAAATAGGTCAGATTCGAGCCCGCGTTCAGGTAGAGCGCGGCGATGCCCTGGTCGCGCATGAAGGCTTGCGCCGTTTGAATCCTCTGCAAATATTCTGGATGGCCGATGGCGACCATGCCGGCCGTCATGTCGGATAAGGTGGCCAATGCCGCGTCGATCGATTTACCGCCTATGCTCATGTCTGGCTCCTGCTGGGAAAGGTTGGGGCTGCCGATGATAGCAGTTCAAGCGGGCGCCGACTTGTCGTTTCCCCGCAGGCGGGCGCGGATTTGCGCCGTCAGGCGAGCGCGGCTGGCGAGCCGGATTTTTTTGCGCGACCGGCGCCGCCGCCGGCGCGATTTCGGGTTACCATTGCCGGGCGGGCGCTCCGGACCGGGGCCCGACCGCACAGCTTCCCATCACGCATCGAGCCATGACGCTACTTGCCGCGACCGTTAGTGCCTGTCTTGTGTCGGCCCTCGCCTGCGCGCCGGCCAGGGCCGAGGAATGTCCGGCCGAGGTGCGGCTGGCCTTGCCGGATTATGCCGTGTTGCCTTTCATCGCCGGCAGCACCAAGCTGATGCAACCACCCGGCTTGATCGTCGAATGGACTTACCGCGCGCTGGCTGGATCGGGTTGCCGACCGACAGTGAGCGTGCGGCGCCGCCCCTACCGCCGCCTCTTGCTTGAGATGCAACAGGGACTGGCCGATATCGGTCCCGGCCTGGCCTATTCCCCCGCGCGCCGGCGCGAGATGATGTTCCCTATGCTGAACGGCGACATCGACCACCGCCTGGTCTTGATCGAGGATAGCATTTCCCTGTATGTGCGCGGCGACGAGCGCCAAGTCGAATGGGATGGCCGCAGCTTGCGCGGGACCCGCTCCAGGCTTGGCGTCTCTTCCGGGGTGGTGCTGGCGCAAATCGCCAAGGGTCATGGCTGGGCGGTCGAGGTCGCCGACAATCCGTTGATCGACTTGAACAAGCTGATCGCCCGGCGCGTCGACATCATCATGGAGGCGGACGCGCTACTGAATTTTTCCCTGGACGGCGGCGAACTGGCGGCGGTGCGCAAATTGCAGCCGCCGGTGCTGGTGCTGCACCGCTACGCGCCCGTCAGCCTGCGCTTCGCGCAGCGCTATCCCGAATTCACGCGCCGCTTCTGGCTGGCGCTTTGCCAGCAATCGCGTAGCCAGGCGCAGGCGCTGCCGGCCTGCGACTAGCTGATTACTTCAGCCCCGTCACTGGATGGGCGGGCGGGGCGGCTGCGCGCCATCCTTCGGCGCGGGCGCTCCCGTGAACAGGTCGGACGGATAGGTGAAGCGCCAGTCGGCATAGTGCGCCTTTTGGCGCAGGCCGGCATCATTGTCGTCGAAGTTGTCTTGCTTGACAGGCTGTTGCGGCGACAGCGAGTGCACCCCGACGATGCGCCCCTGCAGCATGATCAAGCCCCATTCCGGCTTGCCCGAAGTGGGGTCCGGATACAGCCGGCGCAAATGCCGGGTCGGATTCGGGAAACGCGGATCTTTCAGCAAATCGTTCAGGGTCAGGGGATACTGGTGCTGGCCGTTTTCGCCATTGACATTGTAGTAGCGCCCGATCGCATTGCGCATTTCATGGCCGGCGAACAGCAACTGGCGCTCCTTTTCGCGCCTGGCCGCAGTGGCGTAGACATCGCCGGCGATCGATAGCGCCACCCCCATCGACGCCACCAGCATCAGGGTCCACAGATAGGCGAAGCCGCCCGCGCGCCGCACGCCCATGTCACAATTGCTCGAACGGGATGCCGGCATGGGTCTTGCCCTTGGCGCCGCTGCGGATGTCGGCCACGCCGGTTTTTTCGCCGTCGGGCGAGCCGATCAGTTGCCAGGTGGCGGCCGATTCCGTGACCGGGTCGAGCGGCACGGCGCGGAAATAATGCTGGGTCACCAGATCGCTCAGGGCTGGCGGATATTCGCCCTTGTCGGCGTAATATTTGTCGATCCCGCTACGCAGCACCTTCAGGTTTTCCTTCAGCGCCACTTCCTTGGATTTCTCCACCGAGCCGAAATAGCGCGGCAGCGCGATCGTCAGCAGTAGCGAGATGATGGCCAGCACCACCAACAATTCGATCAGGGTAAAGCCGGCGCGGAGTAGGGGTTTCATGCGGTTCACCATTGTTTCAAGGGCACGCCGTTCAAGCCCACCAGATTCGAGCGCGAGGCGATGTCGAACACGTCTTCGCCTTCGCTCGGGTTGTCGGGCGGGGAGGCATAGGCCCGCTTGGCCCAACTGTCGGCGGCGGCGCCGCCCTCGGTCGGGGGCGAAAATGGGTCGCGTGGCAAGCGCCGCAGGAAATACATATTCTGCTTGCTCAAGCTGCGCTGGTCGGGCACGCCCTGCACCAGCTCTTCCAGCTTTTTCGGATAGCCGGAGGCGCCCAGCGTGAGCTTGATGCGGCCATTGTCGGCGGCCCGCTTGTAGGCGTCGATCGCCTCGCGCAATTCGATCAGGGCCGAGCGCAACTCCTGTTCCTTGACGCGCTGCTGCGCCACTTGCGCCAGCGGCACGGCCACCAGCACTAGCGTGGCCATGATCGCCAGCGTGATCATCAGCTCGATGAAGGTGAAGCCGCGTTGGCGCTTCACTGGCCACCTTTCTTGGGCGCGCTCGAGGCCGGTCCGGCCGGCTTGTCGGGCGCGGGCGTGGCCGGCTGCACCGGCGCCTGCACCGGCGCCTGGGTCGGTGGCGCGCTGTCGTCGCCGCCCGTCATCGCCGAGCCGGCGCGCACCGGCGGCGGCGCCTCGCTTGCGGCATCGGTGCCGCCAGGCGCGGCGCGCACGCCGATACTGGTCTCGGTGCCGGAATTGAATTCGGCCGCCGTCAGGTCGGGACGGCGGATGCTGCGCAAGATGTGCGGCGTGATCGACAAGACGATTTCGCTGCGGGTGGAATCGTCCTTCTGGCTGCCGAACAGGCGGTTCAGCACCGGCAATTCGCCCACGCCCGGAACCTTGTTGGCGTTCGTGCGGTCTTCGTCGCTGATCAGGCCGGCCAGCACCTGGGTCTCGCCATCCTTCAGGCGTAGCACCGTGGTGGCGGTGCGGGTGCCGATCTGGTAAGCCAGGGTGCCCGATTTGCTGGTCACTTCCTTGACCACGCTGCTCACTTCCAGGTTGATCTTGATGGCCACCTCGTCATCCAGGTAGACATTCGGCTCGACATCGAGCTTGAGGCCGACGTCGACATAATTCACGCTGTCCGAGCTGACCCCGTTGTTGGTGGTGACGGTGATCACTGGCACCCGGTCGCCGATCAAGACCTTGGCCTTTTCCTTGTTGCGCACGCGGATGCGCGGATTGGCCAGGATATTGCTGTCGGTATCGGCCTTGTTGGCGTTCAAGGTGACGCTGCCCAGCGCCAGATTGATATTGTCGCCGTTGATGTGGTGCAGGTCGGACACTTTCAAAGCCGTCAAGCCATCGACTGCGCTGGTGGCGGCGCCGGCCAGGCTCAGGCTGGCCTGGCTGGGCCACTGCACGCCCAATTCCAGCAAGCGGGTACGCTTCACTTCCATCACCTCGACTTCCAGCATCACCTCGGGGTCGGCCAGGTCTTGCACCGCGATGATGCGCTCGGCCATGCGCACCATTTCAGGCGTGTCGCGCATCATCAGGATGCCGAGCCGGTCGTCGGTGACGATATCCTTGGCCTTGAGCAGGGTCTTGAGCGAGAACGCGACATTCTTCACGTCGGCGTTGGCGAGGAAAAAAGTGCGCACCACCAGTTGCTGGTAATCCTTCACCTTTTGTGGCGTGTTCGGATAAATCGTGATCGACTTGTCGCTGGTGACGCTTTGTTCGAGCTGGTTTGCGCTCAGCAGCAAGCCGATGGCTTCCTCGATGCTGGTGTCGCGCACGGAAATGGTGGCGCGGATGCTCGGATCGACTTCCTTGTCGAAGACGAAATTGAGGCCAGAGACCTTGCTGATGAAGTCAAACACGGAGCGCAGCGGGGCGTCGCGAAAGGCCAGCGTGATCGGTTTGCGGTAAGCGGCGGCCAGCTTGCCGCTGCCCGGCTTTTGCCTGGCTTGCTCGTCGCCGATGCGGCTCTTCAGGTTCAGCGCCTCGCGCTGGTTGGGACGCTCCACCAGTACCAGCCGCAATGCTTCCTGGGCTTGCGCCAGATTGGCTTCGCCGCCGCGCTTGTAAATCGCTTCCGCCTCGG
The DNA here is from genome assembly GCA_040544385.1 of Oxalobacteraceae bacterium GrIS 1.11. Lineage (GTDB taxonomy): Bacteria > Pseudomonadota > Gammaproteobacteria > Burkholderiales > Burkholderiaceae_D > Janthinobacterium. The sequence goes on along the minus strand of JBEONR010000027.1, from coordinate 58,859 downwards.
CCACCATGAGCTTGTGGCGCTTGTCTTGTTCCAGTGCCGCCAGGCCTTGCTGGGCGCTGGGGCTGCCGGTGTCGATCGCCAGCGCCTGCCGGTACAATTGCTCGGCCTGCGCCGCGTTGCCCTGCTGGCGCATGGCGTCGGCGCGGCCGTTCAAGGCATTCACGGCGCGGGTTTTACGGCTCAGGTAAGTGATGCGGAATTGGGCGTTGTCGGGATCGGCGCGCAGCGCCTGTTCCAGCTTGGCCAGGCCTTGCGCGGTCTGGCCCTGGTCGAGCAAGAGCTGGCCTTGCTTGAAGTCCTGGTTGACGGCGCATGCGCTCAGCAGAGTGCCCAGTGCCAGCAGATGTAAGTGCTTGATGACGGATAACTTCAATTCAGGTCCCCTACGACTAAGGATTGTTTTTGTTTAAGCGGCAGATAGGTAAACGTCAGGGCGTCGCCGCTGACGCTGTCGAGGGTATAGTTGTCGTCGATTTTCTCGCCGACCCGGGCCACCAGGTTGCGCCCGTCCGCCTGCAGGAAATAGGCGCTCTTGCCCTCGTCGATAAAGTGGCCCATGAACTGGAATGGCAGCGGCGGCGCGCCGCCGGCGGCCTTGGCGGTCGCTTGCGCCGGCGCTTCGGGGGCCGGCGCCGCCATCATTTTCTTGGGCGCCTCGGGGGCCCAGCTTTGCTTGGCGAAGACATTGCCCAGATCCTCGTCCTCGTTGCGCGGGTGGATTTGCAGCTCGGCCGGCAGCGCGGCCGCAGCCAGCGTGGCGGCCGGCGCCGGCGTGACCCGTTCGCGCGTGGTGGCCGCTGCCGGACCGACCACGCTGGCGTCGTCGTCGGGCGCGAAATACACGGCCAGCAGCGTGGCGATGGCGGCGCCGCCGAGTATGATTTTTTTCATCGTTGCACCTCCGCTTGTTTGACCAGCAAGATGAACTGGATGCGCGCCTCGATTTCGCCGGCCTCGATTTGCTCGCGCTTGAAGATCACCGAATCGAGCGTCAATGTCGGCAACGCTTGCAGCGCGCCGACGATGAAGCTTTGCAGATTGGCATAGTCGGCCTTGACCGGCAGGTTGATCTGGTAGCGCAGGAAGCCGGCATTGCTGTCCATTTGCGGCTTGTACTCGGCCTTGACCAGGGTCACCCCGTTTTTTTGCGCGACGGCCACCAATTCCTTCAATTGATCGGGGATTGCGTCGTGCGCCGGCAGATAGGCGTAGAAGGCGTTCAAGCCGTCGCCGGGAAGCGGTGCCGGCGGCGCCGCCGCCACCTTGGCGGCGACCGCCAGGCGCCCGGCCAGCGCATGTTGGCGCATCAGTTGGACCTGGCTTTGCTGCAGCGCCAGCAGCGCCAGCGCCAGGCAGGCGGTGCCAGCCACGGCGGCCCAGCCAAGGTGGCGCCACAGGCGCCGCGCCTGCCAGGCCAGGCGCGGCCCAAGGTTCGATGGCGGGCGCGCGACCGGGGGCGCGGCGCCGGTTTTTATTGCCGCCATTGGGCCTCCAATTGAAAACGATAAGGATGGTCGGGCGCGGTCATATTCATTTCGTGCTGGACCAGGTAGACCGATTTGAACAGGCTTTGCTGGTTCAGGAAGGCCAGGTAATTGATCATGTCTTGCGCCGTTTCCGCTTCGGCGGCGATCTTCAGCGCACCGGCCGCGCGCGCGCCATCCGCTTCGCCCTGACCATTCAAGTCCAGACCGAGCAAGGCCACGCGCACGTCGCGGGGCGCCTGCACGGTCTTGATCAGGCGCGTGATCGGCAAGTTTAACTGGCGCACGGCGGCAGCCACCAGCCCCCGTTGCGCGTCGTGCTCGCGCTGGCGCTCGGGCGACAGTTGCGCGCGCGGCGCCGGGCGCGGCTGGGCCTGGGCCAGTTGCGCTTCCAGTCTTTGCGTGGCTTGCCTTTGCACCAGCCAGTGCAAGCCGCAAGGCAACAGGGTCAGCAAGCCGGCCGCCAGCAGCGCCAGGCGCCAGCCCGACCATGCGGCGGGCCGCTCCAGGAAATTCACATGGCTCAAGCCCATACCGATTCCCTGATCAATTGCGGCGCCGCTGCGACGGCATGCCGGAAGCGCGGCGGCAGCGCCTCGTCGCCAGCGTGTTCGGTCCCCGGCGCGCCGCTCAAATCGATCACGGCCACCTCGTCGATGGCAGCCAGTTCCGGCGCGCGCAGGCTCCAGCGCTGCCAGGCCGGCGCCAGTTCGGCGCGCCAGGCGGGCGGGCAGGGCTGGGCTTGCAGCGCGACGATGCGCCCGCCGGCTATTGCCGCCAGCACCAGGCGGCCCGGCTCGACCAGGGCGAAGGCTTTTGGCTTGGAGGCGGCAATCGCGCGCCAGGCCACCGTCAGTACCGATTCGATCACGCGGCAAGCGTGGCCATTCACCCGGGCCACGCTTTGCAAGGCTTGCAGCAATTCGCTTTCGATGCCGCACACCAGGCGCGCCTGGCCATAGGGCGCATCGTCGCTGGCGATGCTCCAGGCGCGCGCGGCCTCGCCGTACAGCGCCGCCATCTGGTTTTGCAGAAAGCGCGCCGCGCCCGCTTCCGACAGCAGCGCGTCGCTCCAAGGCGCCAGCGTCATGCGGCACCAGCGGCTCGACAGGCTGAGCGCCAGCGGCAAGCCGGCGCCGGGGTGCTCCGGCTGCGCCAGGTATTGTTGCAGTGCGTCGAGCGGCAATTGCCAGTGGCCGCCCGGATTGTCGATGGCGATGCTGGCGGCGCTGCCGGGCAGCAGCCGGCCGGCCTTGCGCACGCCGCAATCGAGCCGCTGCGGCGCCAGGTGCAGGCACAGGGTCTGTTTGGTGAGGTGTTCAATAAGTGACACGGTTCAGCTCCGTCAAGGTGGTTTCGCCCAGCCGCACCAGATCAAAAGCGGCTTCACGCGCCAGCCGGAAGCCCATCTTCGCGGCTTCTTCCTTCATGCGGCTGACGGGGGCGCGGGTGCAAATCATTTCGCGCATCGCATCGTTCAGGATCAGCACTTCGGCCACTGCCTTGCGGCCCTTGTAGCCGGTGCCGCGGCAATGGCCGCAACCTTTGCCGGCCTTGAACTGCCAGTCGCGCACCTGCTGCGCGCTCAGGGCGCTGTCCTGCAGTTCTTGCGGGTCGGCCTCGATGGCGACCGCGCAATGCTCGCAATTGAGACGCAGCAGGCGCTGGGCCACGATGCCGTTCAGGGCGGCGGCGAAGCTGTAGGCGTCGACCCCCATGTGCAGGAAGCGCCCGACCACGTCGAACACATTATTCGCATGCACGGTAGTGAAAACCAGATGGCCCGTGAGCGAGGCTTGCACCGCGATCTGCGCCGTTTCATCGTCGCGGATTTCGCCGATCATGATCTTGTCCGGGTCGTGCCGCAAGATCGAGCGCAAACCGCGCGCGAAGGTCAAGCCCTTCTTTTCATTGACCGGGATTTGCAGCACGCGCGGCAAGCGGTATTCGACCGGGTCTTCGATGGTGACGATCTTGTCGCGCCCGGTGTTGATTTCGGTGATGGCCGCATATAGGGTGGTGGTCTTGCCGGAGCCGGTTGGGCCGGTTACCAGCAGCATGCCGTGCGGCTTGGCGGCCAGGCGCCGGATTTGCTCGATCGCGTCGGCGTTCAAGCCCAGGCTTTCCAGCCGCAGCGCCTGGGCCGCCTCGGTCAGCGCGCGCCGGTCCAGCAGGCGCAGCACCGCATCTTCGCCGAAGATATTGGGCATGATGGAGACCCGGAAATCGATCTCGCTGCCCTTCACGCGCACCTTGAAGCGGCCGTCTTGCGGCACCCTGCGCTCGGCGATGTCGAGGTCGGCCATCACCTTGATGCGCGAAATGATTTGCTCGGCCATCTGCAAACCTTGCACCTGGCCAGCCTGCACCAGCACGCCGTCGACCCGGTACTTGATGAGCAGGCTGGCGACGTCGCATTCCAGGTGGATGTCGCTGGCCTGGAACTTGAGCGCGTCGTAAATGGTCGAGTTGACCAACTTGACCACCGGGCTGGTGTCTTCGCTGATGCGAATCAGGGAGATATCCTCGATGCTGTGGTCCAGACCGGGGCCGTCGTCGGCGTCGTGCGCCATCTCGCCCATCGCCTGCTGCACGCTTTCCTGCTGCGCCAGGTAGGCGGCCAGGTCGTCCGGGTGGCACAGCGCCACCGTGAACGCGCTCTTGACGGCGTAATCGGCCCATTGCAGCACATCTTCGGCGAAGGGGTCGCCGATCAGCAGCACCGGTTCGGCGCCGGCGTCGCGCATCAGCACGCAATCGTGCTGGGCGCAATCGGTATAGGGCAGCAAGTCGAAGGCCGGGATGGCATCCTGTAATTGGCCCATGCTCCAGGCCGGATAGCAAAACAGCGCCGCCAGTTCGCGCGTGAATTGTTCCGGCGTCAGGCCGGCCGCTTCTTGTATCAGCGCCAAGGCCGGGCGGCCCTGGGCCTGGGCTTCGGCGCGGCCGCGCTGCAGTGCCGCCGCGTCGAGCGGCTCCCTGGCGTGTTCGCGTGCATTCAAGACAGACTCCCCGCCAACTCGAAGATCGGCATATACATCAGCACCACGACGCCGCCGATGACGACCCCGATCAGCATCATCAAGACCGGCTCGAGCAGGCGCGAAGCCCAGTCGACCCAGCGCGCAAATTCTTCATCATGAAACTTGGCCGAGCGTTCCAGCATGTCGCCCAGGCGGCCCGTGTTTTCGCCCACCTTTAACAGCGATTGCGCCACCGGCGTGGCCAGCTGGCTCTGTTCCAGCGCAGCCGAAAAGGGCAAGCCTTCCTCGACCGCGCGGCGCGCTTGCGCGAGCTGGCCTTGCTGGCCGGGCAGCAGCATGGCCGACACCATCGCCAGCGCCTTCGACAGCGGGATGCCGGCATGCAGCAACAGGCTGAGGGCGCGGTAAAAGCGCGCCAGGCGGAATTCGGCGGCCTTTTCCGACAGGAGCGGCAGGCGCAGCAGATTGATAATCACGATCTGGCGCATGGCCGGGTTGGTGGCGCAAAACACCAACGCGCCGACCGTGCCGGCCAGCACGGCCAGGCACAGGCTGGGGTGAGCCGCGATGGCCTTGCCGAAGCCGAGCAGCATTTGCGACATCCACGGGATTTCGCGGCCCGAGCTTTCATACACGACGCTAAATTTCGGCACCACGTAGCCGAGCAGGAATAGCGTGACCAGGGTGCCGACCATCAGCAGCATCAAGGGATAGATCGCGGCCGAGACCAGTTTTTTCTTGATCGCGTCGAATTGCAATTGGTAGCCGACAAAGCGCGCCAGCGCTTCCGGCAGGTTGCCGGAGCGCTCGGCCGCGTGCACGGTGGCGATGTAAATGTCGGGGAAGATGCTGGGAAAACCGGCCAGCGTGTCGGAAAAGCTCTTGCCCTGCTGCAGGGTAAGCAAGATCGTGCCCAGGGTGGCCTTGGCGCCGACCCGGCTTTCCTTGTTGTGCAGGGTGGCGATGGCCTCGCTCAAGTTCAAGCCCGCTTCCAGCAAGGCCAGCAACTCCTGGGAAAACTGCAGCAGGGGGAACGGCGCTCCGCCGGTGCCGACGACCGCGCCGGCGCCCGTTGCTTGGGCGCCGTCGATGGCCAGCACGCGCCAGCCGCCGCGCACCGCCGCGCGGATCGCCTCGGCTTCGCTGGCGGCGTCGATCGCAATGGACTGGCGGCCGGCCGCGCCTTGTACTTGAAGGTGGAACTGCATGGCCCGCTAACGCAGGGTCGTGCCATTGATCTGGAACGGGCGGTATCTGCTTGAAGTCGGTATAGGCATCGGTGAATAACAATCGCTAAAGTGTTTTCAACATACGGATTGAGTCGCGGCAGCCCTACCTTAGACTGCAATTGCGGAAAAATCAATCTTGTTCTTGTCGCCGTTCAAAAAAACCGGCCCCGGAGGGCCGGTTTTCACTCAGGCTGAGGTTTACTTGGTGATCAGGCTGACCTTGTCAACCACGAAGGAGGTTTGCAGCGACGAATCCTCATTCATGGCGAACGACAGTTGCACCGTCTGGCCTTTGTAGGCCAGCATATTGAAGGTGCGGACCTGGTAGCCGGCGGCCTGGTTCACGTTGGAATACGTGGCCAGGGTGCCCAGCACGGCGCCGGAAGCGCTCTTCACGGTGACGACCAATTTGTCGTAAGCCGTGCTGCCGGTTTCTGCGGTGTCGATATGCAGCGCGAACGTCAGGCTGGCCGAGGTGGCCGTCGATGGAATGGTGACGCTTTGCGTCAGGGTTTCCGTCGCGGTCGTGCCATTGCCGCCCAACCAGGCGAACTTGCTGCCTTCATACGCGGTTTCGCCGGCGTAGTTGCCGATCACGCCGGTGGTGCCGCCCCAGCCGGTCGCGCCGGACTCGAAGCCGCCGTTGGTGACGCGTTCGGTGCCGTTGCCGCCGCCGCCGGAAACGGTCAGGGTGGCGTTGTTCGACGTTGCCGTGGTGGCAGGCGACGACGAATCGCTGACCGTGGCCTTGAACACCGCGCCGCTATCGGCCGCTTGCGCCGTGAAGGAATAGGCGGCCGACGATGCGCCGCTGATCAAGGCGCCGTTCCGATACCATTTATAGGTGTACGGCGCGGTGCCGTTGCTGGCGCCGACCGCGAACGAGGCCGAGGCGCCCGGCGCGACCGTGATGCTGGACGGTTGCGTGGTGATCGACACGCCCAGGCCGCCGCCGGTTTCATTGACGTCGGTACCGACGTTAATGGCCGCGTAGGCGCGCTGCACGGCAATCGATTCCTTGCTGCCCACGCCATACAGTTCTTCCGCCGAGGCAATCACCTTGCTGCGCGCGTCGGCGTAGTCGGTGAGGTGGGTGAACTTGGTGGTGTTGGCCTTGAACCAGATGCGATACGCCTTGTCGGTGCCGATCCCGGTCATGGCGGCCGGGCTCTTGTTCAGATACGAGCTGTAGTAATCGCTTGAAGACGAGGCATTCGAACCTTGCGCCAGGAAGTAGAACATGCGGTTGTTCGGGCCGCTGTTATAGTGGACGTCGAGGTCGACGATCGAGCTGCTCCAGGCGTCGGGGCTGCTGCCATCCTTGCTCGGCTTGTACATCCAGCGCAAGGGTTGGCCGTTCTTGCTGATTTCCTTGCCCATCATCCAGTCGTTGCCGCTGTTCGGGACCACGGTGCCGGTGCCGCCCGCGCGCGCATAGGCTTCCACGGCTTCGCCGCCGATGTCCGAATTGGACTCGTTCAAGCCGCCCGATTCGCCCACATAGTCCAGGTTCGAGGTCGATGCCGTCACGCCGTGCGACATTTCGTGGCCGATCACGTCGATCGAGCCGAGGCTGTTGAACGAGGAACCGTCGCCGATGTACATGCACTTGCAGCCATCGTCGTAATAGGCGTTGTCGTAGGCGGTATTGACGTGGGCGGCGATATAGGTGGCCGTGTTGTTGCCATCCAGACTTTGCCAGCCGAGCACGTTTTTCAACATGTCATAGGTATTCATCAGGCCCCACATCGCATTCACGGCTGCGGTCTGGCCGTTGGCGTTGGTGGTGCTGCCGCCGCTGATGTATTGCTTGCTGTCGCCCCAGGTATTGCTGCCGTTGGAATAGACACTGCCGGCTGTGGTGCCGTGGTTGGCGTTGGTGATCGCCATCGCGCCAAACTGGCCGCCGGTGCCGCGGGTGGCGTCAACCATCGTGTAATTGCTGCCCGACACGGTGGTATTGATGGGTACCACGCCATTGTATTGGCTGTTGCCGGTGCCGACCACGGTTTCCAGTGCTTTCCACTGTTTGATGACATGACCGTCCTTGGCGCTGACGATGGTGTTGTGATAGACCGGCTTGACGCCGTCGATCATGCGGGTTTGCACCAGGTAGGCCAGCTCGTAATGGTCGACCACTTTTTCCAGGTCGAGCGCGTTCAGGGCGGCTTCCGATTTGTTCAGGGCGGCGGCGACGCGCACCGTTTTCAGCACTGGATAGATCAGCAGTTCGGCCGATGGCGCGATGTGGTGGATGCCGCGCGGCGCGACTTTCTTGACCACCAGGTCGATGGCGGCCGTATCGCTCAGCGCCGGCGCGATGTCGACGCTGGTGGTGGCTGTGTGGGTGACGGCATTGAGGCCGCCGTTACCGAGGCCAGCGCGCAGGTCCGCTACTGATTCGCTGATGATGTCGCCGGCGGTATTGGTCACCACCACCGATTCGGAACCATACACGCGCAAGCCCTTGTAGGTATGGTCGGCGCGGACAATCTTGGTGCCGATGACGCCCGGATGCTGGCTGGCGATTTTGTAGCCGTGGTCGGCGGTCAAGCCGAGTGTGCCTTGATGCGAAGCCAGTTTGGCGACCAGGCCGGCATTCTCTTGTGGAGAAAGCTGGTTGACCGGGGCGGCCATGATTTGGTTGGCGGAATGTGCCGAAGTCGTGACCATCATAGGCAAGGCAGCGATGGAAGCGGCCAGCAAAGTCTTACGTAAATTCATCTCTTCTCCAAGGATAAGTTTGTGGTTGGTGTGCAAGCTGGCCGCTGATTCCGATGGCCAACTCGAGGCCGTCATGTGCCCCACCCGGATATGGTGGCGCGCCAGTTTTCAGACCGAACTCGAGTAAGTTGACACTATTCCTATCGATAGTCACAAGTCAAAAATCTTGTGAAATTCGTCGGAAAGAGTGGAAATGTTAAAAATAAGACATTCTTGCCGACGTTTTGCTTGCCAAGCGGCACAGGGAAATTACAAGCAATTCGGCCGCGAAGGCGCACGGTTGACGACACGTTGTGTGAAATCCGCAACAACTAGAGTTAACTTTCTAATTTTGCCGCTAACGCAACACATTCTGGATTTGCGGACAAAATGACAGTTGCGTATATTTAATGTTGCGAACTACACTAGATGAAATGCATCGGGAAATTACCCAGTTGCGGGGAATAAAAAGCGCACGCGGCATGACCGCGACAAAGACAGCGCAGCGGTTCAATAGGGAGAGACAAATGAGTAGACGCACAGGTATTGCGATCGGTCGCGCCGCGCCGGCCCCCCTCAAGTAGGGCCGTCGGACCCACGTCGCTGCCGCGCTGCGGCAGCATACCCGGGGCCGCTCCCCCGCCGGCAGGCGGGGCGGGTGCGCCAGCCAGCGCTATTAGCGGGAGGATTTGCTTGCCGCAGGCCCGACCCCGGTCGCCGCCGCAGCAAAGCGAAATTTACTATGCTGTCTATTTCGAGCAGAGTTGAGCAGATTGTCATGGAGTCGGCCTTTCTGACCGAGGGATTGGGGCGCGGCTTGATTAACCTGTCGGAGCTGGCGCGCCAGTTGCAGCCGCAGATCGAAAGCGATCTGTGGAAGCCGGTCGGGCAAGCCGCCGTGGTGATGGCGCTGCGGCGTTTGGCCGAGCGTTTGCCGCCGCCGACCAGCGGGCCGATCATGCTGGCGCCGAAGACCGGCGCCCTGACCACGCGCACCGAACTGACGGTATTTACTTACCGTTATTCCGACGCCAGTTACGAATGCCAGCGTCAGTTGCTGGAGCGCGCCGAGCCGCAGCGGGGCGCTTTCGTGACGGTCACGCGCGGCGTCAATGAAGTGATGGTCATTTGCAGCCGGCCGCTGACGGGCCTGGTGGAAGACGTGTTCAGCGCCGAACGCCGGCTGGCGCGGCTCGAGCGCCTGACCGCCGTGACCCTGCACCTGGACCCGGCCAGTTGCTACACGCCCGGCATTTACCACGCCATCCTGAAGCAACTAGCCTGGGACAAGATCAATCTGGTGAACATGATTTGCACTTACACCGAGTTGACCATCTTGCTGGAACAATCGCAAACCGACGCGGCCTTTTCGGCGCTGTCGAGGATGGTGGCGCATTAGCGTTTAATTAAGTAAGCGTGAGCCTCACGCCATCCAGAAAAACACGGCCGTCATGCGCTTGTCCTGGTGTTCGCAGCCGAAGTAAGCGCTGGCCGAGTGGACCATGTTGGCGCGGTACAGCAAGATACGGTTGTATTGGTTGGCGACGCTGGTGTCTTCGCGCCATGCTTGCGGCGGCAAGCCGGTCACGCCCAGCGCCTCGCGCAGATTGGCGTGCGGCGGGCTGCAGAAATTGCCGCCCAACGTGCCGTCCGGATAGCGCAGGCGGTAAAACGAGGTGCCGGCTGTCGGGATCGGCTCCGGCGACAGGTAAATCACGGCCGCATAGCGGCACAGCTTGAGTGAATCCGTATGCGGGCGCGGCCCCGATTCGGCGCCGCCTACCAATTGCACGTAGTTGTGGTTGAGGGTGCTGCCTTCCGGCGTGGCTTCCTGCCACAGGCGTTTCGCGCCAGTCACTTTCCTGACCCAGGCCTCGACCTGGGCCAGCTCGTCCGGCAGCAGCGCGCCGGCGCTGCGCATGCCGGGCCACGGCTCTTGCCGGTGCGGCGCACCCAGTTCCCATTCTGTCTTGCCGAAGCAACGCTGCGCGACCTGGTCCGGATTGGGCAGGAAGTCATCCTGCACCCAATAATCGCGCCCCAGTTGCGGCTTGCGGTAAGTGAGGGTCGGCCGGCGGGCGGGGGCGGGGGCGAGTCTGGGCATCTTATTTCTTCTCCGTGTCGGTGGAAAAATTGAGCGCCGGCGCGTCGTCGTCGGCCGGCTTGGCTTCGCTGGCGGGAGCGTCGATCTTGAGTTCGATCTGCTCGTTCATGTCGACTTTTTTCTCGACCGAGACCAGGCGCGGGAAGGCAATGATCAGGGCCACCATCATGACCTGGATCAGAACGAAGGGGATGGCGCCCCAGTAAATATCGGAAGTCTTGACTTCTTTCGGCGCCACCGAGCGCAGGTAAAACAGGGCGAAGCCGAACGGCGGGTGCATGAAGGAAGTCTGCATGTTCACCCCCAGCAGCACGCCAAACCAGATCAAGTCGATGCCCAGCTTGTCGGCCACCGGACCGACCAGCGGCACCAGGATGAAGGCCAGCTCGAAAAAATCGAGGAAAAAAGCCAGCACGAAAAACATCAGGTTGACCACGATCAAGAAACCGCTGCTGCCGCCCGGCAGGCCGGAGAGCAGATGCTCGACCCACAAGTCGCCGTTCACGCCGCGAAATACCAGCGAAAACACGGTCGAGCCGATCAGGATGAAAATCACGAAACAAGAAAGGCGGGTGGTCGAATTCATGGCTTGTTTCAGCAGGCTCCAGGACAGGCGGCCGTTCGCCAGCGCCAGCAAGATGGCACCCATGGCGCCCATGCCGCCGCCTTCGGTCGGCGTGGCCAGGCCGATGAAGATGGTGCCCAGCACCAGGAAAATCAGGGCCAGCGGCGGTATCATGACAAACACTACCCGCTCGGCCATGCGCGAGAGCAGATCGAGCTTCAGGCGGCGGTTGGCCAGCGCGAACAGGAAGGCGCCCACGATGCCGACCCCGCCGGCGAAAATTCCCAGCTCGTCGGCGGCCAGGTTGGGGTGCGCGGCGCCATAGAAATAGGCGAAGACAAACGTGGCGACGGCGCTGCCCATCAACAGGGCCAGCAGCGAGACCACACCGCTATCGCCGTTCGGCTGACGCAGATTGCGCGCCGCCAGCGGCAGCGCCGGCACATAGTGGGGCTTGAAGATCGACACGCCCAGCACATAGCCGGCATACATCGCCGTCAGCAGCAGGCCGGGTACGAAGGCAGCCTTGTACATGTCGCCGACCGAGCGGCCCAACTGGTCGGCCATGACGATCAGTACCAGCGACGGCGGGATGATCTGGGCCAGCGTGCCGGAGGCGGCAATCACGCCCGAGGCCAGCTTCTTGTCGTAACCGTAGCGCAGCATCACCGGCAGCGAGATCAAGCCCATCGAAATGACGGAGGCGGCCACCACGCCGGTGGTCGCGGCCAGCAGGGCGCCGACGAAGATCACGGCATAGGCGACGCCGCCGCGCACCGGTCCGAACAACTGGCCTATGGTGTCGAGCAAATCCTCGGCCATGCCGGAGCGCTCCAGTATCAAGCCCATGAAGGTGAAAAAGGGAATTGCCAGCAGGGTGTCGTTGGCCATGATGCCGAAGATGCGGTTCGGCAGCGCCTGCAGCAATTCCGGCTTCAGCAGACCGAGTTCGATGCCGACGAAGCCGAAGAACAAGCCATTGGCGGCCAGGGAAAACGCCACCGGGAAGCCCGACAGCAGGAAGATAACCAGGGCTCCGAACATGATCGGAGCCAGATTTGCTGCAATAAATAATTCCATGTCTAGTCGCCGCTTACTTGATGGGTATCAGTGGGAAGGTCCGGGGAGGGCGGCAATTGATTGGCGCGCTTGATGGCCTCGATCTCTTCTTCCGGCGTGGCGACATGGCGGGCGAATTCGTGGCCATCGATCTTGCCGGCCAGGAAAGCGATACGCTTGATGATTTCGGAACCGCCTTGCAGGATCATGAGCAGGAAGCCGAGCGGCACCAGCAGCTTGGCCGGCCAGACGATCAGGCCGCCGGCATTGCTCGACATTTCGGCGCTCTCGATCGAGAGCCGCGCGAACGGCACGCCGTAATACAGGATCACCAGCGAGATCGGCATCAGGAAGAACAGGAAGCCGCACAAGTCGATCCAGACCTGGGTGCGTTTTGAAAAGCGGCCGGCGACGACGTCGATGCGCACATGCTCGTCGCGTTTCAAGGTGTAGGGCGAGGCCAGCATGAAGACAGCGGCAAACAGATACCACTGGATTTCCAGCCAGCCGTTCGAGCTGGAATTGAAGATGTAGCGTATCAGGGCATTGCCGGTGCAAATGACGACGGCCGCCAGCAAGGCCCAACTGACGGCGCCGGCGATTTTTTCATTCAGCGCGTCGATCCCGCGCGAGATTCGCATAAACATGGGGTGTCTCCTCTATCCTCGGAAGGACGCTACATTGGCGTCCGTTTTTCGGGAAAATGCCGGGCGGGCGCGGGGCCCGCCCCGGTCGCCTTAGTCTTTCAACTGCGACCTCACCCGGGCGATGGCGGCGCGCACCTGGCGCGGCGCGGTGCCGCCCACGTGGTCGCGCGCGGCCACCGAGCCTTCCAGGGTCAGCACGGCAAACACGTCGTCGCCGATCAAGTCCGAGAAGGCGCGCAACTGTTCCAGCGACAGGTCGGCCAGGTCGCAGCCGGCGTCGACGCAGGCGCGCACGGCGCGCGCGACGGCTTCGTGGGCGTCGCGGAAGGGCAAGCCTTTTTTGACCAGGTAATCGGCCAGGTCGGTGGCGGTGGCATAACCCTGCAGCGCGGCGGCGCGCATCGCGTCTGGCTTGACGCTAATGCCGCCGGCCATGTCGGCGAAGATACGCAGCGTGTCGAGGATGGTGTCGACCGTATCGAACAGCGGCTCCTTGTCTTCCTGGTTATCCTTGTTGTAGGCCAGCGGCTGGCCCTTCATCAGCGTCAACAGGCCGATCAGGTGGCCGTAGACGCGGCCGGTCTTGCCGCGCGCCAGTTCCGGCACGTCCGGATTTTTCTTTTGCGGCATGATCGAGGAACCGGTGCAAAAGCGGTCGGCAATGTCGATGAAGCCGACCCGCGGGCTCATCCAGATCACCAGTTCCTCGGCCATGCGCGAGACATGCATCATCACCAGCGCTGCGGCGGCGCAAAACTCGATCGCGAAATCGCGGTCCGAGACGGCGTCCAGAGAATTGTGGCAAACGTCGTCGAAGCCCAGCGTCTTGGCGACCCGCAGGCGGTCGATCGGGAAGGTGGTGCCGGCCAGCGCGGCCGCGCCCAGCGGCAGGCGGTTGACGCGCTTGCGGCAATCGGCCATGCGCTCGGCGTCGCGGCCGAACATTTCGACATAGGCCAGCATGTGGTGGCCGAAGGTGATCGGCTGCGCCACCTGCATGTGGGTGAAGCCGGGCATGATGGTGTCGGCGTGTTGTTCGGCCAAGTCGGTCAGCGCGCCGCGCAGGGTGCCGAGCAGGGCGCCGATATCGTCGATGGCCGCGCGCACGTAAAGGCGGATGTCGGTGGCGACCTGGTCGTTGCGCGAGCGGCCCGTGTGCAGGCGCTTGCCGGCGTCGCCGACCAGTTCGGTCAGGCGCTTCTCTATATTGAGGTGGACATCTTCCAGGTCGAGCAGCCATTCGAACTGGCCGGCCGCGATTTCTTGCGAAATTTGCGCCATGCCGCGCCCGATTTCGGCGTAATCAAAAGCGTTGATGATGCCTTGCGCGTGCAGCATTTCGGCGTGCGCCAGCGAGCCTTCGATATCGAACGGCGCCAGGCGCTTGTCGAAAAACACCGAGGCGGTATAGCGTTTCACGAGGTCCGAGACCGGTTCGGAGAATCGCGCCGACCAGGCTTCGCTTTTTTTGGAGAGTTGTGCAGTCATAGAGGTCCTTTGTTTGCACCGATTATAAACAAGGTTGGGGCGCGGCGGGCAATTGGCCGGATATGCGGGTGGGATGGTGGCCGCGCCGGCGCTGTTCCAGGACCGCGTTTTTGTATTCTGTCCCGCCTTTTGCGCGTTTCATCGCAATCCGGTGGTGGCGCGGGGCCGGTTTGGCTAAAGTTCAAGCATCGAAACAGCACTCACTCAAAGGAAAACATCATGAACATCGCTAAAAACATGGAAATCATTTTCGTCGTCGCCCTGGCGCTGGCCGGCGTCACCACCCTGGCCAGCGCGGCTGTGCCGAAGTTTCATGCGGCCCCCGCCGTGGCTCCCGTCGCCTGCGACATGCAAACCGTGGTGATCGTCGGCAAACGCCTGAGCGCCGCCGAAAAGGCCGCCCTGTAAGCGAGCCGCGCCACGCGTATTTCCGCAGTTTTTCATATCGCCGCAAGTCGCGCCTCTCCGGAGAGGTTGCCGGCAGCCGGCAGTAGTTTCGCCCTTCAATGCCGAGTGGGATTTTCCCTGATCCGCGCCCTCCATCGCCAGATGACATCCGTGCCGACATCGTCATCCGTTTCCAAAGAACGTCGCTCAGGATTCCCCATGCCCGGCTTGCGCATCGGCGGCGGGCAGCGTGCTGTTTGCGCCGCGCCGGCATACAATACGCGCCCATGAGGTCGCCGCGGCGCCGGCGCTACCATTCCGATTCAAACACTAGCACAAGGAATTGCCATGCCCCCGTCCCAATTCTCCCGATTCTTTCGTTACTGCCTGCCGCTGGCGGCCCTGGCCGCCAATCTGGCGCAGGCCGCGCAACCGGCCACCGTGCGGGTCGACTATCTGCACAGCGGCAACGCGCTGGCCGACCAATATGCGATGGAGCGCGTGGTGATCGAGCCGCTGGCGTGGCCCGGCGACCTCTCGCGTACGCTCGACGACACCGATCGTGGCAACAACCGGGTCGAGGTGCTCGATATCAAGTCCGGCGCGCTGCTGTATTCGCGCGGCTTCAATACCGTCTTTGGCGAGTGGCGCAGCACCGACGAGGCCAAGGCCATGAACCGCGGCTTCGAGGAATCGGTGCGTTTCCCGAAACCGTCCTTGCCGGCGCGCGTGCGCATCTTGCAGCGCGACGGGCGCGGCGCCTTTTCCGTGGTCTGGAGCGTCGATGTCGACAGCGACGCCCCGGACGTGGTGCGCAAGCAGGGGCCGGCGCCGGTCCAGCCTATCCCGATCCGCGTCAGCGGCGCCTCGCCCGACAAGGTCGATCTTTTGATCCTGGGCGACGGCTATACCGCCGCCGAGCTGCCCAAGTTCGAGGCCAGCGCGCGCCGTATGGCCGAGCATTTGTTCGAAGTGTCGCCCTTCCGCGAGCGGGCCAAGGATTTCAATGTATGGGCGATGGCGCTGCCGACTCCGGAATCGGGCGTATCGCGCCCGTCGACCGGGGTGCATCACGCCTCGCCGCTGGGTACACGCTACGATATCTTCGGCAGCGAGCGCTATGTGCTGACCACGGATAACCGCGCGCTGCGCGAACTGGCGCAATACGCGCCCTACGAATTCATTGAAATCCTGGTGAATAACGACACCTATGGCGGCGGCGGCATTTTCGGCCAGTTCAGCACGGCGGCGGCGAATAACGATTGGGCCAATTACTTGTTCGTGCATGAATTCGGCCACCATTTCGCCGGCCTGGCCGACGAATATTACACCTCCCCGGTGGCCTACCAGTCGAACGGCGAGCGGCAAGAACCGTGGGAGCCGAACGCGACCGCGCTGCGTGATCCGGCCAAGTTGAAATGGATAAGCCATGTCAAGGCCGGCACCGCGCTGCCGACGCCATGGCCGAAAGCGGCCTATGACGAGTATGCGCGCGCCTACCAAAAGACGCGCGCCGAGCTGCGCGCGGCCAAGCGGCCCGAGTCGGAAATGAGCGCGCTATTCCACGCCGATTTGCGCCATACCGAGCAATTGTTTTCCCAGGCGCCCGAGCGCCACACGGTGGGCGCGTTCGAGGGCGCCAATTATGAGTCGACCGGGTTTTACCGGCCCGAATTGCAATGCATCATGTTCGACCGCAGCGACAAGTTCTGTTCGGTGTGCCGGGAGGCGATCGATACCATCATCGATTTGTATTCCCGTCCCGCGCCGCACAATTAAGACCATCCCGCTTGACGGACGGCCGCCCGGCCGTCCTATTCCTTCCTCCGCCCGCAGAAAATTCCGCAAAGACTGCAATTTTTGACTTAGATCAATGTTGCAATGCCGCATACGCTCGTATAGTTGCACTGCCTCAAGTTGCCGGGTGCCATCCAGACCTATGTCGGGAGGCCCGCAAGCGGGGCCGCGCCGGCCGCTGCCGTAACGCAATTTCAGCCATGGGATGAAGCATGAACATGATGTCCAAACCGGCGCCGAGCGCCGCCAGTCGCCTTGATCCGCAAGTGCATGCCGCCTGGGCGCGCGCCTGTTCTTCGCTGGCGCCAGAATCGATCATGCAAGCCTGGATGGATTGGGGCTCGCACCTGGCTAGCTCGCCCGGCAAGCGCCTGGACCTGGCCCAACTGGCGCTGCACCAGGGCGGGCAATTGCTGCGCTACTTGCAGGAATGCCTGATTGCCGGGCCGGGCGAGGCGCGCGCCTGCGTCGTGGCGCCCGAAAAAGATCGCCGCTTCGCCGCACCGGAATGGCGCGCCTGGCCTTTCAATTTGCTACACCAAAGTTTTTTGTTGCACGAGCGCTGGTGGGACGAAGCCACCCACGGCGTCTGGGGTGTGGAAAAACACCATGAAGACGTAGTCGCGTTCATGATGCGCCAATGGCTAGATGTATTCTCGCCGGGCAACCAACTGGCCACCAATCCGCTGGTGTTGCAAAGCACCGTGAAGGAAGGCGGCGTCAACCTGTTGCGCGGCATGGCGGGCCTGGCGGCTCAGGCGCAGCGGCTCGCGACCGGCGCTGCGCCGGCCGGCACCGAACATTTCATTGTCGGGCGCGACGTCGGCGTCACGCCCGGCAAGGTGGTGCTGAAGAACCGCTTGATGGAATTGATACAGTACACGCCCAGCACCGCCCTGGTGCATCCGGAACCGATCCTGATCGTGCCGGCCTGGATCATGAAGTATTACATCCTCGACTTGTCGCCGCATAATTCGCTGATACGCTACCTGGTCGAGCAAGGCCATACGGTGTTTTGCATTTCATGGAAAAATCCCGTCGGCGCCGACCGCGACCTGGGCATGGACGATTACCTGGAGCTGGGTTTCGACGCCGCGCTTGACGCCGTCAACACCATCGTCCCCGGGCGCAAGGTGCATGCTACCGGCTATTGCCTGGGCGGCACGCTGACGACGATCGCGGCGGCAGCGATGGCGCGCGACGGCGACGAGCGCCTCGCATCGCTCAGCCTGTTCGCGACCCAGACCGATTTCACCGAGCCGGGCGAACTGGGCCTGTTCATCGATGAAGGCCAGATCAGCCTGATCGAAGCGCAGATGGCGCAGACCGGCTACCTGAGCGGCGCGCAAATGGGCGGCGCCTTCGAAATGCTGCGCTCCTATGATTTGTTGTGGTCGCGCCTGGTCAACGATTACCTGCTCGGCGCGCCCGCCGACATGAATGACTTGATGGCCTGGAATGCCGACACCACGCGCATGCCGGCGCGCATGCATTCGCAATATCTGCGCCGCTTGTTCTTGAACGATGACTTGAGCGAAGGCCGCTACCCGGTCGACGGCAAGCCGGTGGCGTTGAGCGATATCAAGCTGCCGCTGTTTTGCGTCGGCACCGTGGCCGACCACGTGGCGCCCTGGCGCTCGGTCTACAAATTGCATTACGAAGCGGTGGCCGAAATCACTTTCGTGCTGACCAGCGGCGGCCACAATGCCGGCATCGTCAGCGAACCGGGCCACCCGCGCCGCCATTACCAGATTGGCACGCGGCCCTTCGGCGGCGCCTATGTGGCGCCGGACGCCTGGGCCGCCACGGCGCCGCAGCGCGACGGTTCATGGTGGAGCGCCTGGACCGCCTGGCTGCAAGAGCGCTCTGGCGCGCCGCTTGCGCCGCCGGCCTTGGGCGCGGCGCAGCTGGGCTATCCGGTGCTGGGCGACGCGCCCGGCGCCTATGTGATGGAGAAATGATGCGCGATATGGGATTGCAGGGCAAGAAAGGCCTGGTGGTCGGCATCGCCAATGAGCACAGCATCGCCTGGGGTTGCGCGCGCGCGCTGCGCGCGGCCGGCGCCGAACTGGCTGTCACCTGGCTCAACGAGAAGGCGCGTCCGCATGTGGAACCGCTGGCGCGCCAAGTGCAGGCGGCGATTCAATTGCCGCTCGACGTCAGCAACGAAGAGCAGACCGGGGCGCTGTTCGACGCCATTCGCGCGCAATGGGGCCGGCTCGACTTCCTGGTGCATTCGATCGCCTTCGCGCCGAAGGAGGATTTGCATGGCCGCGTGGTCGACAGCTCGCCCGAAGGCTTCGCCCAGGCGATGGACATATCTTGCCATTCATTCTTGCGGATGGCGAAACTGGCCGAATTATTGATGCCGCGCGGCGGCAGCCTGATCACCATGAGTTACCTGGGCGCCGAAGAAGTGATTGCCGACTATGGTTTGATGGGCCCCGTGAAGGCGGCGCTGGAATCGTCGGTGCGCTATCTGGCTGCCGAATTGGGGCCGGCCGGGATTCGCGTCAACGCGATTTCACCGGGACCGATGGCGACCCGGGCCGCCTCCGGCATTGCCCATTTCGAGCAATTGCTGGCCGAAGCGGCCGTGCGCGCGCCGCTGCGCCACCTGGTCGATCTCGACGATGTGGGCGCCCTGTGTACCTTCCTGGCCAGCGACGCGGCCCGCTCCATCACCGGCGGCACCTTGTATGTCGACGCCGGCTATCACATCCTCAATTGAAGACCGCAACGATGAAAACAGTTTTTCCGCGCCTGTGGCCGGCTTCGGCCCTGGCCCTGGCGCTGGCTACGGCCTTGGCCGGCTGCGCCTCGCTGGCGCCGCCGTATCCCGCGCCGGCCTTGCCGGTGCCGGCCGCCTATCCGGACGCCGAGGCCGGCGCCAAGGCGGGTGGCGAAAACGCCGCCGCGCTGGCCTGGCGCGATTATTTTGCCAACCCGGGCCTGCAGCAATTGATCGCCCAGGCGCTGGAAAATAACCGCGACTTGCGCATCGCCGCGCTGCGCGTGGACGAGGCGCGCGCCGCCCACGGCATCGCCCGTGCCGAACAATTCCCCACCATCGGCCTGGGCATCGAAGATAACCGCGCGCTGGTGCCGGGCGACTTGAACTTGACTGGCCGGCCGCTACTGGGCAGCCAATACCAGGTCGGCTTGAACGTGAGTGCCTGGGAACTCGATTTCTGGGGCCGGGTGCGCAGCCTGAAGAATGCAGCCCTGGAAAACCTGTTGGCCAGCGACGAGGCGCGCCGCGCCGTCACCGTGGCGCTGGTGGCGCAAGTGGCCGACGGCTACCTGGCGCTGCGCGAGCTTGACGAGCGGGTCGCGCTGGCGCGCCGCAGCGTCGCCAGTCGGGCCGAATCGTACCGTATCTTCAAGCGGCGCTTCGAGGTCGGTTCGATCTCCAAGCTCGACCTGACCCAGGTCGAAACCCTGCTGAACCAGGCCCAAGCCCTGGGCGCGCAACTGGAGCAGGCGCGCGAAGTGCGCGCCCACGCGCTGGCGCAACTGGTGGGCGCGGGCGTCGATCTGGCGCCCCAGGAAGGGCGCTTCGACGACGCCACCGTGCTGCGCGAGCTGGCCCCCGGGCTGCCGTCGGACTTGCTGCAAGCGCGGCCCGACATGGTTGCCGCCGAACACCAGTTGCGCGCGGCGCAAGCCAATATCGGCGCGGCGCGCGCGGCGTTTTTCCCGCGCATCACGCTGACGGCAGCCTTCGGCACCGCCAGCGCCGAGCTGGACGGCTTGTTCGATTCGGGTAGCCGGGCCTGGAATTTCTTGCCGCGCCTGACCCTGCCGATCTTCGACGCCGGCCGCAACCGGGCCGGCCTGGACCTGGCCGTGGTGCGGCGCGACGTGGCGCTGGCCAACTATGAGAAAAGCGTGCAAAACGCCTTCCGCGAGGTGGCCGATGCGCTCACCGGGCGGCGCTGGCTGGCCGAGCAAGTGCGCATCGGGCTGGCCACTTTGGCGGCCCAGACGGAACGGGCGCGCCTGGCCCAGTTGCGCTACCAGAATGGCGCGGCGCCTTACCTGGAAGTGCTGGACGCCCAGCGCGACTTGCTCGGCGTCGAGCAGCAATTGGTGCAAACCCGGCGCCTGCTGTTGTCATCCCAGGTCAGCCTGTATGCCGCCCTCGGCGGCGGAGCGCCGCATTCCACCCTTGAAAAAGCACATCCATGAATGATCCATTGAAGAAAAAAATTATGTTCGGCGCGCTCGCCGTAGCCCTGGCAGGACTTGGCTATTACGCCTGGGTGCTGATGCGTCCGCACGGTCCCGGCCCCGGTTTCGCCAGCGGCAACGGGCGCGTCGAAGCCACCGAAATCGATATCGCCACCAAGTTGCCGGGCCGGGTAGACGCCATCCTGATCGCCGAGGGCGACTTCGTGAAAGCCGGCCAGCCGCTGGCGCGCATGCAAGTGCAATCGCTGACGGCGCAGCGCGACGAGGCGCGCGCCCGCCACCAGCAGGCGCAAGACATGGTGGTTGGCGCGCAAGCCCAGGTGGCCGTGCGCGAGAGTGACAAGGTGGCGGCGCAAGCCGTGGTGGCGCAGCGCGAAAGCGAGCTGGACGCGGCGCGGCGGCGCCTGGCGCGCTCCGAGACGCTGTCGCTGGAAGGCGCTTCCTCGGTGCAGGAACTGGATGACGACCGGGCCCGCGCCCGTAGCGTCGGCGCCGCGCTGAATGCGGCCAAGGCCCAGGTCACGACGGCGCAGGCGGCGATCGACGCGGCCAAGGCGCAAGTGGTCGGCAGCCGCTCCTCGGTGCTGGCGGCCGAGGCCACCACGGCCCGGGTCGAGGTCGACATGGTCGATAGCCAGTTGACGGCGCCGCGCGACGGTCGCGTGCAATACCTGGTGGCGCAGCCGGGCGAGGTGCTGGGCGGCGGCGGCAAGGTCTTGAACCTGGTCGACTTGAGTGATGTCTACATGACTTTTTTCTTGCCTGAGACGGCGGCCGGCAAGCTGGCGCTGGGCGGCGAGGTGCGCCTGGTGCTCGACGCCGCGCCCGGCTATGTGATTCCGGCCACGATTTCTTTTGTTGCCAGCAGCGCCCAATTCACGCCGAAGACGGTGGAAACGACTAGCGAGCGGCAAAAGCTGATGTTCCGCGTCAAGGCGCAAATCAAGCGCGAACTGTTGCTGAAACATTTGACCTTGGTCAAGGTCGGCGTGCCGGGCGTGGCCTGGGTCAAGCTGGACGGCAAAGCCGCGTGGCCGGCTGAACTGGCGGTCAAGGTTCCGCAGTGAGCGAGGAAGTTCTGGCGCCGGTGGTGCGCCTGGTCGGCGTCAGCCAGCGCTACGGCAAGAACGTGGCGCTGGACGGCGTCGACCTGGCTATCCCGGCCGGGCGCATGGTCGGCTTGATCGGTCCGGACGGAGTCGGCAAATCAAGCCTGATGGCGCTGGCGGCCGGCGCCCGCGCCGTCCAGCAAGGCAGCGTCGAGGCCCTGGGTGGCGACATGGGCCAGGCGCGCCACCGCGCCAGCGTGTGCCCGCGCATCGCTTACATGCCCCAGGGCCTGGGCAAGAATCTGTACCCGACCCTGTCGGTCGAAGAAAACCTGCAATTTTTCGCGCGCCTGTTCGGGCATGACGCCCCCGAGCGCCGTCGCCGCATCGACCAATTGACCCGCAGCACCGGCTTGCAAGCCTTTCTCGAGCGGCCGGCCGGCAAGTTGTCGGGCGGCATGAAGCAAAAGCTGGGCCTGTGCTGCGCGCTGATCCACGACCCCGACCTGTTGATACTGGACGAACCAACCACCGGGGTCGACCCGCTGGCGCGGGCCCAGTTCTGGGACTTGATCGCCCGCATACGCTCCGAGCGGCCTGGCATGAGCGTGATCGTCGCCACCGCCTACATGGACGAGGCGCAGCGCTTCGACTGGCTGGTCGCGATGGACGCCGGCAAGGTACTGGCCACCGGCAGCCCGGCCGAACTGCTGGAGCGCACCGCCAGCGCGACGCTGGAAGCGGCCTTTATCGCGCTGCTGCCGGAAGCCAAGCGGGCCGGCCACCAGCCGGTCGTGATCACGCCGCTGGCCGCCGGCGCGGCCGACGATATCGCCATCGAGGCCAGCAATCTGACCATGCGCTTCGGCGATTTCGTGGCCGTCGACCATGTCAATTTCCGCATCGGGCGCGGCGAGATATTCGGCTTCCTCGGCTCGAACGGCTGCGGTAAATCGACCACCATGAAGATGCTGACGGGCTTGCTGCCGGCCAGCGAGGGCGAAGCGTCCCTGTTCGGGCGCCCGGTTGATTCCGGCGATATCGCCACGCGGCGCCGGGTCGGCTATATGTCGCAAGCGTTTTCCCTGTACGGCGAACTGACGGTGCGCCAGAACCTGGTGCTGCATGCGCGCCTGTTCCATGTGCCGCAAGAGCAGATCGCGGCCCGGCTCGACGAAATGGCGGCCCGCTTCGACTTGCTCGAAGTGATGGATGCGCTGCCCGAAGGCTTGCCGCTGGGCATACGCCAGCGCCTGTCGCTGGCGGTGGCGATGGTGCACAAGCCGGAATTGCTGATACTGGACGAACCCACGTCCGGCGTCGACCCGATCGCGCGTGACAATTTCTGGCGCCTGATGATCGAGCTGGCGCGGCGCGACAAAGTGACCATTTTCATTTCCACCCATTTCATGAACGAGGCCGAGCGCTGCGACCGGATTTCGCTGATGCACGCCGGGCGCGTGCTGGTCAGCGACGCGCCGGCCGAACTGGTGCGCAAGCGCGGCACGGCGACCCTGGAACTGGCCTTCATCGCCTATCTGGAAGAGGCCGGCGGCGGCGTCGCGGCCGAGGCCGAGGCCGGGACCGACGTCAAGGCCGAGGCCGATGTCAAGACGGCCGCGCCGGCGCCAGTGCGGCCGGGCGGCTTCAGCCTGAATCGCCTGCTCAGCTATATGTGGCGCGAAACGCTGGAATTGCGGCGCGACCCTGTCCGCGCCACGCTGGCGCTGGGCGGCTCGATGATACTGATGTTCGTGATCGGCTTCGGCATCAGCCTGGACGTGGAAAACCTCAGTTACGCGGTGCTGGACCATGACCAGACGGCGCTCAGCCGCGACTACACCCTGAACCTGGCCGGCTCGCGCTATTTTATCGAGCACCCGGTCTTGACTGATTACGAAGACCTGGACCGGCGCATGCGCAGCGGCGAGCTGGCGCTGGCGATCGAAATCCCGCCCGGCTTCGCGCGCGCCATCGAGCGCGGCGCGCCCGCCCGGATCGCGGCCTGGGTCGACGGCGCCATGCCGATGCGGGCCGAAACCGTGGAAGGCTATGTGCAAGGCATGCACCAGGGCTGGCTGGCCGACCAGGCCGTGCACCGGCTCGGCATCAAGCCGCCCAATCCGGTCGCCATCGAAACCCGCTACCGCTACAATCCCGACGTCAAGAGCTTGCCGGCGATGGTGCCGGCCGTGATCCCGCTGCTGCTGCTGATGCTGCCGGCGATGCTGGCGGCGCTGTCGGTGGTGCGTGAAAAGGAACTCGGGTCGATCTTGAACCTGTACGTGACCCCCGTCACGCGCAGCGAATTCTTGCTCGGCAAGCAAGCCCCTTACGTGGTGCTGGCGATGCTCAATTTCTTTTTGATGAGTTTGCTGGCGGTAACCGTGTTCGGGGTCCCCATCAAGGGCAGCTTCCTGACCCTGACGGCGGCCGCCTTGATCTTCAATATCAGCGCCACCGGCATCGGCTTGCTGGCCTCAACCTTCACTCGCAGCCAGATCGCGGCCATGTTCGTGACCATGATCGGCACCATGATCCCGGCGATCCAGTTTGCCGGCTTGCTCAACCCGGTTTCCTCGATGGAAGGCGGCGGGCGCCTGATCGGGGCGATTTACCCGGCCACTTACATGCTCGGCATCAGTCGCGGCGTGTTCAACAAGGCGCTCGGTTTTTCCGACTTGCAGGGCGCCTTCTGGCCGCTGCTGTTGGCCGTGCCCGTGATCCTGGGCTTGACCATCGCCCTGCTCAAGAAACAGGAGAGCTGAGATGCACGCATTACTTCACCCTCTAGCCAATATCTACCGCCTCGGCGTCAAGGAATTGTGGAGCCTGATCCGCGACCCGATGATGCTGGCGCTGATTGTCTACACCTTCAGCCTGTCGGTCTACGTGGCCGCCACTGCCAAGCCCGAAACGCTGCACATGGCGGCCATCGCCATCGTCGACGAAGACGCCTCGCCGCTGTCGGCGCGCATCGCGGCGGCTTTTTTTCCGCCTCAATTCACGCAGCCGCGCATGATTTCGCAAGCCGAGGTGGACGCCGGCTTGAATTCCGGCGCCTACACCTTCGCGCTCAATATCCCGCCCAATTTCCAGCGCGACGTGCTGGCCGGTCGCCACACCGAATTGCAATTGAATGTGGATGCCACCCGCATGAGCCAGGCTTTCAGCGGCAATGCCTATATCCAGCAAATCGCCGCCGCCGAAATCCGCGAATTCGTCCAGCGCTACCGCGCCGTGGCGCCGGCCCCGGTGGAACTGGTGCTGCGCGCGCGCTTCAACCCGACCCTCAAGGAAGCCTGGTTCGGCGCGCTGATGGAAATCATCAATAACGTCACCATGCTGTCCATCATCCTGACCGGCGCGGCCCTGATCCGCGAACGCGAGCATGGCACCATCGAGCATTTGCTGGTGATGCCGGTGACGCCGGCCGAGATCATGCTGGCCAAGGTCTGGGCCATGGGCCTGGTGGTGCTGGTGGCGGCGGCGCTGTCGCTGACCTTCGTGGTGCGCGGTGCGCTGCAAGTACCGATCGAGGGATCGATGGCGCTCTTCCTGGCCGGGGCCGCGCTGCATTTGTTTGCCACCACCTCGATGGGCATCTTCATGGCGACGGTGGCGCGCAGCATGCCGCAATTTGGCATGCTCCTGATCCTGGTGCTCTTGCCGCTGCAAATGCTGTCGGGCGCGGTGACGCCGCGTGAAAGCATGCCGGCGCTGGTGCAGCACATCATGTGGCTGGCGCCGACCACGCATTTTGTCGAACTCAGCCAGGCGATTCTGTATCGCGGCGCCGGGATCGGCGTAGTATGGAAACCCTTCCTGGCGTTGCTGGCGATAGGCTGCGCCCTGTTTTCGGTTTCACTGTCCCGTTTTCGCAAGACGATCAGCCAGATGGCTTGATAGCGGCGAGCGGATTTTCACTTCTCCATCAAAGGATGACACCATGAATGCCAATACCGACCTGCCTATGAACCTGTACAAAGCCAACCTGGAGCTGCTGCAAACGGCCGGCAGATTGTTGCAGGAAAGCGGCCAGCAATTGATGACGCAGGGCGGCAAGCCGGGCGACTTGCAAGCTTTCGCCAGCAATGCGGCCAGCAGCCAGGCCGCCTATGTGGCCGGCTTGACGACGGCGATCCAGACCTGGCAGCATGAATCGAGCGCCGCCCTGAGCGGCCTGGTCGGCGGCGCCCAATTCGCCAACCCGATGGGCGATTTCCTGAAACAGTTCGGCAAGTAATCAAGCAGGAAAATTAGCCTCCTTGGCCCGGGATGGCGGCGCCGCCCCGGGGCCTTAGAACCTATTCCCTACTGGAATAGGTTCTTAGCATGAATGGACCAACATGACAGATCAGACATCCGGTTTTTTTCGCGCCGGCGGCATGCCGCTGCTGAACGCGGCCAGCGACTACCTGGTTGATAGCTGGCAGCGCAGCGTGCTGTACGCCGATGTGATGCGCCGGCGTGGCAACCAGTACCAGGCCCACCTGCTCGAAAAGACGCCGAACGTGCTTGATTTTCCGGCCGAGATCGTGATGTCGGGCCTGGAGCTGGCGCGTCCCGTGAATTACGGCCTGGTGCGCATCGCCGCGCCGGCCGACGTGCCGAGCGACCCGCTCAAGCGGCCCTTCGTGGTGGTCGACCCGCGCGCCGGCCACGGCCCCGGCATTGGCGGCTTCAAGGCCGAGAGTGAAATCGGGGTGGCGATCCGGGCCGGCCATCCCTGCTATTTCATCGGCTTCCTGCCCGATCCCGTGCCGGGCCAGACGGTGGAAGACGTGATACGCGCCGAAGCGGCCTTCCTTGAAAAAGTCATCGCCCTGCACCCGCACAGCGAAGGCAAGCCGGCCGTGATCGGCAATTGCCAGGCCGGCTGGCAAATCCTGATGACGGCCGCGCTGCGGCCGGAATTGTTCGGCCCCATCATCGTGGCCGGCACGCCGCTGTCGTACTGGGCCGGCTGGGAAGGGCGCAATCCGATGCGCTATTCCGGCGGCTTGCTGGGTGGTAGCTGGATGACGGCGCTGGCCGGCGACCTGGGCAACGGCCGCTTCGACGGCGCCTCGCTGGTGCAAAATTTCGAGAGCCTGAACCCGGCCAATACGCTGTGGGGCAAAAAATACAGCCTGTACGCGCAGGTCGACAGCGAGGCCGAGCGCTACCTGGGCTTTGAAAAATACTGGGGCGGCCACGTATTCCTGAACCAGGTCGAGATGCAATACATCGTCGACAATCTGTTCGTCGGCAACCGCCTGGCCACGGCCGAGCTGCGCATGGCCGACGGCACGCGCCTGGACTTGCGCAATATCCGCTCGCCGATCGTGGTGTTTTGCTCGAATGGCGACAATATCACGCCGCCGCCGCAGGCGCTGGGCTGGATCACCGACCTGTATCGCGACGACACCGACGTGCTGGGCCACGACCAGACCATCGTCTACGCGGTGCATGACCGCATCGGCCACTTGGGCATCTTCGTGTCGGCCCAGGTGGGGCGCAAGGAACACCAGAAATTCGAGAGCAATATCGACTTGATCGACTTGCTGCCGGCCGGGATTTACCAGGCCCTGATCGAAGACAAGAGCGCCGCCACCCCGAACCCGGAACTGGCGGTGGGCGACTATGTGCTGTCGATTCAAAGGCGCGGCATCGCCGACGTGCGCGCCATCGTCCAGCCCGATCCGGCCAGCGAGCGCCGTTTCGCGACCGCCGCCCGGGTCTCCGAGGTCAACCTGGGCCTGTACCGCCAATTCATGCAGCCGCTGGTGCGGGCCATGGTCACGCCGCAATCGGCGCGCTGGCTGCAAAGCGTGCATCCGCTGCGCGTCAATTACGAATGCTGGTCGGACCGCAGCGCGCTGGCGCCGCTGGTGGCCGAACAGGCGCAAAAGATCCGCGACCAGCGGCGCCCGGCGGCGCCCGAGAATCCCTTCGTCCTGATGCAGGAAGCCTGTTCCGATGCGCTGATGCGGGCGCTGGACGGCTGGCGCGACATACGCGACGCGGCCGCCGAGCAAACCTTTAAGTTGCTCTACGGCGCGCCGTGGCTGCAGGCGCTGGCCGGCCTGGGCGCCGATACCGCGCCGCGCCCGCATCCGGCCGTCTCGGCCGAGCAGCGCGCCTTTGTCGCGCATGAAATCGACAAGCTGCGCGCCGCGACCGGCCAGGGCGGCCTGGCGGAAGCGGCCATCCGCGCGTTGTTCTATGTGCACCGCCTGCGCGGCGTGGCGGACGAGCGGCGCTTCAACCTGGCGCTCAAGCTGCACCAGCCCGATTCCACGGGCGGCATGAATATCGAAGCTTTCCGCCAGGTGGTGCGGCAGCAGGCGCGCCTGATGCTGCTCGACCAGGACGCCGCCCTGGCGGCGCTGCCGCAATTGCTGGCGCGCGCCGCACCGGACGCCATCCGCGCCGCCGCGCGCGCGCTCGAACAGATGCTCGCCATGCCGCTGCCGCCCAGCGCCGGAGAGCGTGCCAGCCTGGCCCGGATGCTGGCATTGTTCGAGGCCGCAGCGTGCATTTCATCCACCCCCACCTTGATAGAATCATGATGAACCAGCCAGATATCCGCAGCGACGACCTGAAGGTGATACGCAACCGTACTTTCGACCAGATCGCCGTCGGCGACAGCGCCAGCATCGAGCGCACCCTCACCACCGAGGACATCCAGCTCTTCGCGGTGATGTCGGGCGACGACAATCCGCAGCACCTGGACGCCGAATTCGCCGCCTCGACCCGTTTCCACGGCGTGATCGCGCACGGCATGTGGGGCGCGGCCCTGATCTCGGCCGTACTGGGCACGCGCCTGCCGGGGCCGGGCACCATTTACCGCGGCCAGACCCTGCGTTTCCTGCTGCCGGTGCGGGTCGGCGACACCTTGACCATCCGCGTCACCGTCAGCTCGCGCGAGGAGGAGAAAAAGCGCCTGCTGCTGGCTTGCTCTTGCATCAACCAGGACGGCAAGACCGTAATCGAGGGCGAGGCCGAAGTGATCGCGCCGACCGAGCATATCGAACGGGCCCGCACCACCTTGCCGGAAGTGCGCCTGAGCACGGGCGGCGGCTTGCAGCGCCTGCTCGACCATGTGCGGCCGCTGGCCGCGATCCGGGTCGCGGTGGTCCACCCCTGCGATGAAATCAGCTTGTCGGCTGCGCTCGACGCGCGCACCGCCGGCCTGATCGTGCCGCTGCTGGTGGCGCCGCGCGCCAAGCTCGAAGCGGTGGCCGCCGCCGCCGGGCTCGATTTGACGGGCGTCGAGATCGACGACGTGGCGCATAGCCATGCGGCGGCAGCGCGCGCCGCCGAGCTGGCCGGCAAGGGCCAGGTCGAGGCGCTGATGAAGGGCAGCCTGCACACCGACGAATTGATGGCGGCGGTGCTGGCCACGAGCGCCGGCCTGCGCACCAAGCGCCGCGTCAGCCACTGCTTCCTGATGCAGACGCCGGCCTATCCGCGTCCCTTCATCATCACCGACGCGGCCATCAACATCGCCCCCACGCTGGAAGACAAGGCCGACATCGTGCGCAACGCGATCGACCTGGCGCACGCGATCGGGGTGGCGCTGCCGCGGGTGGCGATCCTGGCGGCGGTGGAAACGGTGAACCCGAACATGCCGGCCACGCTGGACGCGGCGGCCCTGTGCAAGATGGCCGACCGTGGCCAGATCGTCGGCGCGCTGCTGGACGGCCCGCTGGCCTTCGACAACGCCGTCTCGGCCGCCGCCGCGCGCGTCAAGGGTATCGTCTCGGAAGTGGCCGGACGCGCCGACGTGCTGGTGGTGCCGGACCTGGAGAGCGGCAATATGCTGGCCAAGCAGCTCGAATACATGGGCGACGCCTCCAGCGCCGGCATTGTGCTGGGCGCCAAGGTGCCGATCGTGCTGACCAGCCGCGCCGATTCGCGCGAAACCCGGATTGCTTCCTGCGCCATCGCCCTGATACTGGCGCACCATTACCGCGCGAGTCCGCCATGATGGCCCTGTCTCCGGGCGCGGCCCCGGAATTGATCCTGGTGCTCAATTGCGGCTCGTCGAGCATCAAGTTCGCGCTATTCAAAGCCGGCCGCGGCGCGCCGCCGCGCCAGGCCGAATGGTCGGGCAAGGTGGAAGGCATAGGTGGCCCGCAGGCGCGCTTCCAGGCCGGTGAAACGACCGAAGAATTGACGCTGGACGTGGCGCAGCCTTACCACGCGGCCCTCGAGCAGATCCGCGCGCGCGTCGTGGCGCGCCTGGACGGGCGCGGCTTGCGCGCCGTGGCGCACCGCGTGGTGCATGGCGGCAGCAAGTATTTCGCGCCGGTGCGGCTCGACGCGGCCGTGTTGGCCGACTTGAAAGGCTATATTCCGCTGGCGCCGCTGCACCAGCCGTTCGCGCTGGAAGCCATCGAGGTGCTGCTGGAAACCTATCCCGGCTTGCCGCAAGTGGCGTGTTTCGACACCGCCTTCCACCACACCGTGCCGCCAGTGGAACAGATGCTGGCGCTGCCCTGGGCCCAGTGGCAGCGCGGCTTGCGCCGTTACGGCTTCCACGGCCTGTCGTACGAATACCAGTCGCTGGTGCTGGAAGAGCGTTTCGGCGCGCCGGCGCGCGGGCGCGTCATCGTGGCCCACCTCGGCAGCGGCGCCAGCCTGTGCGCGCTGCGGGACTTGCGCAGCATCGCCACCACCATGGGCTTTTCCGCGCTGGACGGGCTGATGATGGGCACCCGCTGCGGCGCGCTCGATCCCGGTGCCGTGCTCTATCTGATGGAAAGCGAGAAGCTGACGCTGGAGCAGGTCGGCCACTTGCTGTATCACGAATCGGGCTTGCTGGGGGTGTCGGGCGTGTCGGCCGACCCGCCGGTGCTGCTGGCGCAGGAAGGGCGCACGGATGCCACCGGCGAGCGCGTGCGCGCCGCGCTGGAATTGTATGTGCGCCGCATCGTGCGCGAGATCGGCGCGTTGACGGCGGTGCTGGGCGGCCTCGATCTGCTGGTGTTTACGGCCGGCGTGGGCGAGCATAGCGTCGAACTGCGGCGCCGCATCTGCGCCGAACTGGGTTTCCTGGGAACGCAGCTGGACGATGCCGCCAACGCGCGCCACGGCCCCCTGATCTCGGCCCCTTCCAGCCGGATCTTGGTCGGCGTGGAAGCTGCCAACGAAGAGTGGGTCGCGGCGCGCCACGCGGCCGAGGCGGTGCCAGCGAGCTGATCTGGAGAAAATTTATTTTGCGTGCGCTACCGAACAGAAGTGGCGGGCTCTTAGGATTATTCTGAATGCATGTTGTGGCCATCCTTCGGCAGAAGAAGACGCGATGACTGGCATATTTGCCTGCATTTGATAAGTTAAAAAAAACTTCCAATCCATCTTGAAAGGTACCACCATGAATAAATTACTCGCCACCCTGATCGCTACCCTGTTTGCCAGCGCCGCTTTCGCACAAACCCCGGCCCCGGCCCCTGAAACGCCAGCCGTCGTCAAGGCTGAAATGAAAGCCGACAAGGCCAATGCCAAGGCATCGACTTCGGAAATGAAAGCCGACACGAAAGCCGACGAAGGCGTGGCCAAGTCGGAAATGAAGGCCGACAAGAAAAAAGCCAAGGCACACACCAAATCGGCGAAAACCCACGCCAAGGCGGCCGATAAGGTAGCCGGCGCCGATGCCGAAGATAAAATGAAGGCGGAAGCCAAAGGCGACAAGATGGATGCCAAGGCCGACGCCAAAGTGGAAAAAGCCACCACCAAGGCCGACTCTAAAGTTGCCAAGGAAAAAGTTGATGCGAGCGCCGATAAAGCCAACGCCGCCACCAAGACCGAATTGGTCAAAGCCAAGGGCAGCGCCGACGTCAAGGCGGCCGGCGCCAAGTAAAGAGTTGATACTGCGGGGGCCACACGTCCCCGAAGGCGACAAGAAAAAGACAGGTTCGCCTGTCTTTTTCGCCGTTTTTGGCAGCTTATTTCTGCACTTATTTCTTCCTGACGCGCCGCAGCGACTGCGGCAGGCAATTGAAGGCCTTGATCAGCCAGTGCATTTGCCACGGAAACACGCAGCGCGCCTGGCGCCGTGCCAGCGCCGCCACGATATGCCGCACGGCTGCCTGTTCGGAGAGCAGGAAGGGCTTGCCGCTGGCGTCACCGCCATTCAATTCGCGCAATTTCGCCGTATCGATATAGCCGGGAACGATCGCCGTGACGGCCACCGAAAACGGCGCCAGCGCCAGCCGGTAGGCGTCGCAGATGGCAATCACGCCGCGTTTGGTGGCGCTGTACAGCGAAGCGCCGGGATAGTCGCGCAAGAGTCCCGCCACGGACGCCACCGCCACCAGGTGGCCGCTGCCGCGCGCGAGCATTTTTTGCGAGGCCAGTTCGAATGCCTGCTGCAAGCCGCCGATATTGGTGCGCACCATGCGCGGCCCGCAAGCCGGATCGCGCTGAATCGTGGCCGCGTCGGCATAGGCGCCGGCCGTCACGATCAGCATATCGATGGCGCCGCCGGCAAAGTCATCCAGCGCAGCGCCCAGCGCCTCCCGGTCCGTAATATCGAATTCATACAGGTGCAGGTCGGCGTGGCGCGCGGGCAGGGCCGGATCGACCCGTGCCACGGCGCGGCCGCAGACGGCCACCCGCGCGCCTTGCTCCAGAAAGTGCCGCGCCAGCGCCAGGCCGATGCCGCTGGTGCCGCCGATGATCATCAGGTTCACGCGCCAGCCCGGTTGTGCCTGGTGGTGTGGCGCATCTGCGGTCGTTCATTGGCGCCGGCTTTGGCGAAGGCTTCGCGCGCGCGCGCGTAGCCGTATTGCCACTGCGCCTCGACCTGTTCGACGTAGTGGCGATAATCGCCCGGCATGACCAGGCGGATGCGGTTTTCGCGCCAGGACAGCTTTTTTTGCATGCCTTGCGCGCGCAGCGCATGTTCCACGTCCGAGCTGTCGATCCAGACGTCGGCGTGCTGGCCGTGCACATAGCGCAGGCGCTGGTTGCCGTCGATTCCCAGCACCGCGCGCAGGGCCGGGATGGCGGTGCTCTGGTTGAATGGCGCTTTCATTTCGATCACCACCTGGTGCGCCAGGCGGCGCGCCACTTCGATCGGGAACAGGTCGATCACGCCGCCCATGTAGTGGCCCGATTCATTGGAATGGCAACGGAAATAAAACATGTCGGAAATCGAAATGCGCACCGCGTCGCCGATCGGCATGGCGCTATCGGTGATCAATTTCGCGGCGATGGCATTATCGCCCCAACGCGGCGCGCTCAGGGGCGAGACCATGCCGGCCAGCAGGGCCGCCGTGCGCGCTTCGCCAAACACGGTTTCGGCGAACAGTTTGCGGCCGTGCCGCAATTGCCCGACATCTTCCGGCTCGAATAATATTTTTCCGCCGACGATGGCGACGGCCGGACCGGGGCCATGCTCCGCGCGCGGCGGGGGCAGCGGCAATTGCGCGGGAATGTCGAAGAAGTAATCATCGAACAAATCCGGCACCACCGCAGTGCGGCCGGTGCGCAGACGGCGCTTGACGGCATGGACGAAGGAGCGCCCAATGGCCGCCTTGGCGGTCGATTGCAAGCCGCGCAGGAAGGCATACATGGCTGGCGCGGCGACCCAGGCCTTGCGCTGTGCGTCGTCGGGCAAGGCCTGGATCACGGCAGCCGCGATCGAGCCGCCGCAACTGGCCAGCAACACATCCGGCGCGTTGCCGCTGTCGACGGCGGCGGCGTACATGCCCAGGTAATAGCTGAAGCGGAAGCCACCGCCCGCCATCACCATGCAACGCTGATATTTTTTCGATTGAGTCATGGGCTAGAATAATGCACCAATTGAAGGACCAAGAACAGGAATCTTCACGCCATGGTATTGCTTGCAGCGGCCACCCGGGCACAGCGGGGATGGCATTTCTTTATCAACGCGCTGGCTTTTTCCCTGTGCTATCCGCTTGCCAATTTTCTGGCGCAACAAGGACATGTCAGCCGCCACCTGGTCTTTGATGTCGAGCGCGCGACTCCCTTTTTGCCCTGGATGATCATTCCCTATCTGAGTTCGGGACTGTTTTTCGTCCTGGCCTTCGCCTGGGTGCGCGGTGCCGACGCGGTGCGCGTGCTGAGCCAGCGCCTGCTGTTGGCGACCGTGGCCGCGACGGCGGTTTTTGTCCTGTATCCCTTGCAATTTAGCGCCCCCAGGCCGGCCGTCGCATCGGCATGGCTGGCGCCCCTGTTTGCCTATTTATCCGTGTTCGACCGGCCGTA
Organism: Oxalobacteraceae bacterium GrIS 1.11; assembly: GCA_040544385.1. Lineage (GTDB taxonomy): Bacteria > Pseudomonadota > Gammaproteobacteria > Burkholderiales > Burkholderiaceae_D > Janthinobacterium. The sequence continues at coordinate 24,950 of JBEONR010000027.1, read as the reverse complement.
TAATCAATTGCCCTCGCTGCATGTCGCGTTTTGCGTGATCTTCTGGTGCTCGCTGCGGGACTTGCCGGCACATTTCCTGGCGCGCTGCGCGCTGCTGGCCTGGCTCGCGTTGGTGGCGCTGGCCACTTTGTTCACTTACCAGCATCAGCTCATCGACGTTGCCGGCGGCTTGCTGCTGGGCGCCGCGACGGTCGTCCTGCTGCGGCCCGGGCGCCGCCAAGCCCAGGTCGCCTTTTATTATTTGATGGCGGCCGCCATCGTGCTGCTGGCCGGCGTGCTGGTCTTGCATTATTGGGCCTTGCTGTATCCGGTCGCCTGCCTGTTGCTGGTCAGTTTGGCCTATCACCGGGGCGAGCGCCATTTCTTGCGCAAGAAGGACGGCCGCCACCCTTTCCGGATCTGGCTGTTGTACGGTCCCTATCTGGCCGCCTATTCTCTGCTCTGGCATGGCGTGCGCGCACGCGGACAAGCGCCCTTTGCGCAATGGGCGCCGCAATTGTGGGTGGGGCGCCGCCTGACGGTGGCCGAGGCGGCGCAATTGCCGGAAAATTGCGTGGTGTTCGACCTGGCCGGCGAATTGAGCGAAACGCCTTGCCTGCGCGGCCAGCGCTACCGCCACTTCCCCCTGCTCGATCTGCAGGTGCTACCGGCCGCGCTGGTCGCTCAGATCGTCGCCGCGATGGCCGAGGAAATGGCGGCCGGCCGGGTCCTGTATTTGCATTGTGCGATGGGTTATAGCCGTAGTATATTCATTGCCAAATGTTATATGGATAAGACATCGCGATGAGCATTTACAGCCTCAAACCGAAGTTCCAGCAATTATTGCATCCCATGCTGAGCGGCTTGGTGCGCTGGGGCGTGACGCCGAACCAGGTCACGCTGCTGGCGACCGGCTTGTCGCTGGCCTATGGCGCGGCGCTGGCACTCTGGCCCGGATGCGGGGGCCTGTGGCTGGGCTTGCCGTTTTTCCTATTCCTGCGCATGGCGCTGAATGCCATCGATGGCATGCTGGCCAATGCCACCGGGCAAAAGACGGCGCTGGGCGCGCTGCTCAATGAAATCGGCGATCAATGTTCCGACCTGGCGCTAGGCTTGCCGTTCGCGCTGGCGCCGACTATTTCGGCGCCCTTGCTGGCGGGCGTGGTGATTGGCGCCCTGCTGGCGGAATTTGCCGGCGTGCTGGCGCTGCAAGTGGGTTCGCCGCGCCGCTTCGACGGGCCGATGGGCAAAAGCGACCGCGCGTGTGCCTTTGGCATCCTGGCCCTGATGGTCTGGGGCGGCGTCGCGCCGCCGTGGCCGGACGCGGTGTTGCTCCTGGTCCTGGCTCTGTCGTTGTGGACTGTTTTCAACCGCTTGCGGCGGGCGCTGCGTTTTTCTGCGCCACCGACACCGTGAAAATGCCGGCCACGCCGATCCGGCTGCCGACCTTGTGGCAGCCGGCGCTGGCCACCAGGGCATCCATTTCATTTTGCGGCCGGGGCCGCATCATCCACGGCGCCCCCAGGTGGTTGCGCAAGGTGCGCGCGATCATTTCCAGTTGCGGATGCCAGGGCTGGCCCGTGTAAATCAAGTGCCCACCCGGTTTCATGCAACTGGCGATGCCTTGCAGCGAGCGCAGCACCATGGCGTTTTCGCTGAATAATTCATACAGCCCCGAGACGATCACGATGTCATACGGCGCTTCGGCGGCAGGGTAACTGTCGCTGCTGAAGGCGTCGCGCAATTGATAATCGACGCTGGAGCGTAAACCGAGATTGACGGCCAGTTGCCTGGCTTGTTGCAGATTATGGGCGGACATATCGCGTAGCGTGAGTTCGATGTCGCGCTCCTGGAAGCGCTTCACGGTTTCCAGCAGGTAGCGCCCGGAGCCGGCGGCCACATCCAGGATGCGCAGCGGAGCGGCGCCCGTATGCCGGCCGATCAACGTGGCCAGGGCTTGCTGCAATTGCTCTTTGCGCAGCCGGATACCGCGCCAGCCGATCGCGTCGAGGTAGCCGCGGTCGATGATTTTGCCGATCAAGAGACGGCCGCCGGCCCGGTTGCGATACACATAGTCGAGCGAGGCGCCCGAGTCGAAGCCGTGGCTCAAGCCAATGCGCATGCCGTCGCTCAAGGGCCCGAGCAGGCCCAGCATCGCCCTTTGCGCGCCATATGCAGCCTTGGCCAAGGCGCCCAGCGATAATCCGGCGCGCATCGCCACGTAGCGCGTGGCGCTGTGGCTGGCGCGGTCGGCGTCGCAATAGTGCTGCGGCGGCGCCGCTACGCGCGCGTAGCAAGCGTCGATGAATTCCCGGCTGGCGGCGATCGCGACGCTGGTGTCGCTTTCATAAAACACGGCGTGATAGCAATTCTTGAGCAGCACATAGCGTTTCAAGGGTGAGGACAGGCGCGCGAAAAAAGTTTGTTGCGGTTTCTGGCTGACCACGAAATCCTTGTCGGCGGCCAGCATCAAGATCGGCGTGTCGATGGCGGCGGCGTCTTGCACGATGCGTTGCGCCGTCTCGGCCAGGCCCAGCAATACCCGCGCCGAAATGGTTTTCGTGATCAAGGGATCGGCCTCGTAGGCGGCCGCCTGCTGCGCCGAGTGGGTCAGCATGGAGGCGCGGATATAACTGCTGATCGTCAAGCCCGGCTTGAAGCGCATGGCAAGGCGCAGGGCCGGCTTGGCGAGCGGCACGTAGAGCTTGATCTCGAAGGCGGCCGCCGCCATGATCATGCCGCGCACGCGCGGCGCGTAGTCATGCAGCCAGGTGGCGGCGATGACCGCCCCAACGCTATTGGCCACTAGCACGATGTTGTCCGCCTCGATGCCGTGGCATTGCCGCAGATGCGAGATGAAGGCGTCGAAATCCTCGACCAGCGCCTGGAAGCTGGGCGCGTCGCCGCGCTCGCCGGGCGAGTGGCCGTGGCCGCGCGCATCCCAGGCGAAGGCCCAGTCTGCGCGATAGCCGAATTGCTCGACCAGCGGCGCGATGCGGCCGGAATGCTCATGGCCACGGTGCAGAAATACCAGCGCCCGCTTGACGCCATCGGCGCGCGCGGCGCGCGGCCGCCAGATCCGATAAAACAGGCGGCTGCGGTCGACGCTGTCGAATCCCGCTTCGCTGCAATCCCAGGCAAGTTCAACTTTCATCACGGATTCCTTATAGAAAAAGAACAATCGCGAAATACAATAAAGGGGCGGTCAGCACGAGGCTGTCGACGCGGTCCAGAATGCCGCCATGCCCGGGAATGAGTTGCGAAAAATCCTTGATGCCCAGAAAGCGCTTGGCGGCGGAAAACAGGATGTCGCCGGTAAAGCCGCCCACGGCCAGCGATAGCGCGAGCGCCAGCAGCGGCGCCGGAGCGGCCAGCCGCAGATACGCGCCCAGCGTCAGCGAAATCACGACGCTGACCAGTATGCCGCCGGCCAAGCCTTGCCAGGTCTTGTTGGGACTGATGCGCGCGGCGATTCTTTGTTTGCCGAAGGATTTGCCGCTGATGAATTGCCCGATGTCGTTGAGGGCCGTCATCACGAACAAATAAAACAGCCAGGCCAGCTTGGTTTCGGCGGCCAAGGGCAGGTGGGTCAATTGAATGATGAAGCCGATGCCGCAGCACATGAACAGGAAGAGCAATAGCAATAATTGCTCGGTTTGCCTGTTATATAAAAAATACACGAATTGCGCCAGCACCAGGCAGGGCAGCCAGCGCAGCGCCCATTGAGGCTGATACCAGCTGGCGCCGATCAGCAGGGCCAGCAAGGCCATGCAAAGCAGGCGGAACAGGTAGCGCGAGTGACGGCAATGCGGCGCCAGTTCGCGCAAGGCCAGGGCGCCGATGAGCAGGGCCAGCAGGGCCGGCCCCAGCGGATACAGCAGCAAACTGAGGCTGACCGCCGGAAACAGCAACCACCAGGAATTGACTTGCAGCCGCAATTGGCTGTGGGGGTGGGCGCGCGTCTTGAGCGTGACGCCGAATGAAGCCAGGCCGAGAACCAGATACAGCAGCACGGTGGCGTAACCGATTTGGTGGTTGGCGGTCATTGGCGGGAGCACAAGCTGAATCCCTCTTTCGGCAATAAGTTAGCTGAAAGTATATACCTTTGTTGAAAATTTACTACGCCGCAGTGTATCCATTTTCGCAAGCGGCGGACTCGGCATAAGGCAGGCGCCTTATGCCGAGTCCGTTCAGACGATCGCTGTCAGCGTCAGCGGTTTCAATTTCGCTTCCAGCGCCTTGCCCTTGCGCGCCCGTTTGCCGAAATGGGCCGCCAGGCTGGACGCCGTCAGGCGCGCTTCCTGCGCTTTGGCGCCGCGCCCTATACCCGCCACCAGCACGCCTTTTTGGCTGATCGGCTGCGCCGCTAGCAGCTTTTCATTCTCGTCCAATTCCATCAAGGTGACGCCGCGCCCACCGTTGCTCAGGGTTTTCATTTCATCGAGGCCGAACACCAGCAGGCGCGCGTTCTCGGAAATGCAGGCCAGCGCGCTGGCGCTGTCGGGGAGGACTTTCGGCGCCAGCGGCAAGGCCCCGTCGTCGAGCGTGATGAAGGCCTTGCCACCCTTGATGCGGCTGACCATGTCGCCGGCCTTGGCCAGGAAGCCGTAACCGGCGCTTGACGCCAGCAGTAGCGTGGTAGCCGCGCCGCCCGCAAAGTAATGCAAGATGCGGGCGCCGCCCGAGAGGTCGACCAGGGTCGTGATCGGCACGCCGTCGCCGCGCGCGTTCGGCAACGCCGCCACCGGCACCGAATAGATCTTGCCGTTGTTGCCGAAGCCGAGCAGGGTGTCGACCGTGCGGCACTCGAACGCGCCATGCAGGCTGTCGCCGGCCTTGAAGGTGAATTGGGCGGGATCGTGGCCGACGCCGGTGCGCGCCCGCACCCAGCCCTTGTCGGAGATGATCACGGTGACCGCTTCGTCCACCACTTTCTGTTCGGCGACCGCCTTTTGCGCTTCCTCGATCAGGGTGCGGCGCGCGTCGCCGAATTGCTTGGCGTCGGTGTCGATTTCCTTGATGATGCAGCGCTTCATCGAGGCCGGATTGTCGAGCAAGTCTTGCAGCGACTGGCGCTCCTTGCGCAATTCGGCCAGTTCTTGCTGGATCTTGATGGTTTCCAGGCGCGCCAATTGGCGCAGGCGGATTTCCAGGATATCCTCGGCCTGGCGGTCCGACAGCTTGAATTCTTCGATCAGGGCCGCCTTCGGCTCGTCCGAATTGCGGATGATCCGTATCACCTTGTCGATATTGAGCAGGATCGCTTCGCGCCCTTCCAGGATGTGGATGCGGTCGTCGACCTTGGCCAGCTTGAAGGTGGTGCGCCGGGTCACGGTCACGAAGCGGAATGCTATCCACTCGCGCAAGATGTCGCCCAGGCCCTTCTGGCGCGGCCGGCCGTCGCCGCCTATCATCACCAGATTGATCGAGGTCGACGATTCCAGCGAGGTGTGCGCCAGCAGCATCAGCATGAATTCGCTCTGGTCCTGGTTCTTCGACTTCGGCTCGAACACCAGGCGCACCGGCGCGGCGCGGCCCGATTCGTCGCGGATGGTGTCGAGCGAATTGAGGATCAGGGCCTTGAGCGCGATCTGGTCGGGCGACAGGGTTTTCTTGCCCAGCTTGATCTTCGGGTTGGTCAGCTCTTCTATCTCTTCCAGCACCTTTTGCGAGGACGTCCCCGGCGGCAGCTCGGTCACCACCGCTTGCCACTGGCCGCGCGCCAGCTCTTCGATCTTCCAGCGCGCCCGCACCTTCATGCTGCCGCGGCCGTTCGCATACATATCGTGGATCAGCGCCGGCGGCGTGATGATCTGGCCGCCACCCGGGAAGTCCGGGCCGGGGATGATGGCCATCAGCTCGGCGTGCGTCATCTGCGGATTGCGTATCAACGCCACCGCCGCCTGCGCCACTTCGCTCAGATTGTGGGAGGGGATTTCGGTGGCCAGGCCGACCGCGATGCCGGACGCGCCGTTCAGCAGGACGATGGGCAGGCGCGCCGGCAGCAGCTTCGGCTCTTCGGTCGAACCGTCATAGTTGGGCTGGAAGTCGACCGTGCCCATGTTGATTTCTTCCATCAGCAGGCGGGCGATCGGCGTCAGGCGCGCCTCGGTGTAGCGCATCGCGGCGGCGCCGTCGCCGTCGCGCGAGCCGAAATTGCCCTGGCCGTCGATCAGCGGATAGCGCAGCGAAAAATCCTGCGCCATGCGCACCAGCGCGTCGTAGACGGATTGGTCGCCATGCGGATGGAGCTTGCCGAGCACGTCGCCGACCACGGCCGCCGACTTGCGCGGCTTGGCGGTGGCGTTCAAGCCCAGCTCATTCATCGCATACAAGATGCGGCGCTGCACCGGCTTCTGGCCGTCGCAGACATCGGGCAGGGCGCGCCCCTTGACCACCGAGATCGCATAATCGAGGTAGGCGCGCTCGGCGAAGGTGGACAGGGTCAGCGTTTCGGCGTCGCTCGGTGGTTCCGGCGGGACTTCGTCAAATAGATTGGTTTGTGTGGACATGGTGATTGCTTCAAATGGGCACGCCGGGGCGCGCGATACGAAAGTTATGAAAAATGGCGTTTTTCTTTTGCCGCGTGATACATATTGAGCAGCATGAAAAACGCGACGACGGCGATGGCCGGAATCAGAAGCGCGAGCTGCGGGGATTGCAAATCTTTCAGGACGCGCGCATTGGTATCGACCAGGAAGCGCAATGCCATGAGGCCCGGCCAGATATAAATGGCGGAAAACACAAACCGGGAGAGCAGCAAGCCGGCCAGACACCAGAGCCACGCCAGCATCGCCAGCGCAAGTCCCGGTAGCACGCCATGGTTCAAGGCCAGGCCGAGATACAAGACAATGCATCCCAACAGCCAGGCGCAGCGCACCTTCGGCAGCAAGGCCGGCGGCAGCTTGGTGGCCGCGTACAGGTGTTCGCCGCCGCGCAGCGCCAATGTAAATGCGCAGATGCTGGCAAAGATGCAAGCCCACAGGCCGGCGTCGCGATAGCCGCATTCGAGCATCAGGAAGGCGGTCGCGATGGCTGGCGTCGCGACAAAGAACCAGTGCGTCAGGCTCAGCTGTGCGCTGCCGGCGAATAGGGCGGCCAGCATGCAGCCGAACAAGCCCAGCGTCAGCGCGTAACGCGCGACGGGGCCGGGGTCGACCATGAACATGAGCAGGGTCAGGGCGGCGAACGGCAACAGCCAGCCGTGCTGCCAGGCCGGCTCATGGCGGCGCTGATGCAGGTACACGTCGAGCCGGTCTTGCTTGAGGCGCCTGACGGCGGCCAGCAAGGCGGTCGGCGGGCGGAAGCAAAACAACGCGAACAGGGTAAAGGAAACGGCTTGCGCGGCGAAGAACAGGGGCCAGCCCATGTCATCGCCGTTGAACCAGGCCAGCATGCCGCAATATGCGAGGAAAAACAGCGGCATGCCGGCCAGCATTGAAAAAATCCCGGTTTGCACGAAGTAGCGCTTGGCGTTGACTTTTTGCTCCCATAATTTGACTATTTCAGCGTCGATTTCATAGCGCAGCAGTTCGGGATGCTGCCATCGAAGCGCCTCGATCAATTGTTTCATGCCATGCGTAAATTTCGCGTCAGGAGTGTCGCGGCCATAGCGCGGCCGTCGGTTTTCCAACAGTAGCTTGAAGGCGTGCTCGCTGGCCGTTTGGCGCGCCAGGAAGGCGCGCGATTGTCTGGCCCGATAGCGGTCGACGGCGTCTTCGGCCGCCTGCGGCGCCAGCCTGAACAGGTGCGCAACATCGTTTTGCCAGCCAAAATGGATGACGATGGCGTCGCCCAGCACTTCCGGGCACTCGGCGTCGGAGCAGTACTGCGCCGCTTTCAGTTCGAACGCTTCGCGCACCATGAAGTTAAGCATGGCGACACTGTCGAAAAGCTTGTTCAGCTTGAGGCGCGGGCTGACATGGGCCGTTTTTATGAACGCCAGCCAGATGGTGTCCGCTTCGCGCGCGGCCGCAGCCATTTGCGCCGCGATGGCGGCGGGGCCGGGCTGCTCGAACAACTGGCGTATGGGCTGCGGACGCGCCGCCGCGCGCGCCGGCGGTTCGACGGCGTCCGCCGTTTTGGCCGGCGCCGCTACCTCGAGCGCTACCTCGACCTCGACCGGCGTCGCCATCTCGGCCGGCATCGCGCTGGTTTGCATGGCGCTCGACTCCTGGCGCCAATGCTGCGCCAGGCGCAAGGCTTGCTCATAGGCGTCGCGCAGTCGCTGGAACGCGTCCTGGTCGTCTTCCGGGCGGTTCGCTTTCAACTGCCGTGCATAGGCGCGCTTGATGCTGCGCTCATCGTCGGTTTGCTCGATGTCCAGCACGCTCCAGATGGTGATGGTGACGCAATTCATCACAGAAAACTTTCACCTTCGAGTTGCTGAAGCACCTTGCCAAGCACGCTGCGGGCATTGCGTACAGTGCTTGCATCCTGGGTCTCCAGCGCGGCCTGGAACGCGGCCGTGTGGTGGGCCAGAAACTGGCGCGCGTCGCCCAACGATTGCTCGTACAGGCGGTCGGCGCGGGCGATCAGGGTGCGGTTTTCGATCTGCTCGCGCGGATGAATCTTCAAATCCCCTAATTCGGCGAAGCGCCGTTCGATTTCTTCCGGCGTCATCACGCCGGCGTTTTCGGTGATGACCATCTTGTGCCGTTCCTGGGTCGACTGGACCGTCACTTCGGCCTCCAGCACGCCGCTGATATCGTAGGTGAAACGCACGTCGATGGCGATCTCGCCGGCCTTCTTCGGCGGCACCGGGAAATGGATCTTGCCAAGGAAGACATTGTCGACCACCATGCGCGACTCGCCCTGAAAGATCGACAGCACGATTTCTTTCTGGTAATCGGCGACGGTGCAGATCGATTCCGTGCGCGATACCGGCACCGTCGAGTTGCGCTCGATGATGGGCAGGTAGTGGCCTGGCGTGTACTGCTTCGGCGCGATCTGGCGCGCGATGCCGATGCCCATCGAATACGGCGCGACGTCGGTCATCACCACTTCTTCTAACGCCGCGTCGCGCATCTTCAAGCCCGCCTGCACGGCCGCACCGAGCGCGATCGCCTCGTCCGGATCGAGGTGGATGGAGGGGAAACGGCCGAACATGCGCGACACCAGCTTGCGCACCAGAGGCATGCGCGTCGCGCCGCCGGCCAGCACCACGGCGTTCAACTCGGAGGCGCGAATGGTGGCGTCACGCAGCGCGCGTTCGACCGGCATGCGCAGGCGCGCCAGCAGCGGTTCGCACAACTTGGCCAGCGTCTCTTCGTCGATCTCCCAGCTATAGTCCTGCTCCTGGAAGCGGGTCGTCATGCGCGCGCCGGGCTGGTCCGACAGCATGCGCTTGGCGCGTTCGGCTTCGTCGCGCAGGCGCTGTTGCTGGCGCGCGTCAAGCGCGCCGTCGCCGAGCGCCTGTTTCAAGCCGCTGCGCATCAGGAAGGCGTCCACCAGCACGGTGACGAAATCCTCGCCGCCGAGGAAATTGTCGCCGGCCGAGGCGCGCACTTCCATCACGCCCTCGAACAGTTCCAGGATCGAGACGTCGAAGGTGCCGCCGCCAAGGTCGAAGACCAGGAATTTGCATTCCTGGCCGGCGTCCCGGATGCCATAGGCCAGCGCCGCCGCCGTCGGTTCGTTGAGCAGGCGCTCGACCTTCAAGCCGGCCAGTTGGCCGGCGATGCGGGTCGCCTTGCGCTGGGCGTCGCTGAAATAGGCTGGCACGGTGATGATCGCTTCTTCCACCGGATGGCCGAGCAAGGCTTCGGCGTCTTCCTTGAGCGCGCGCAGCACCATCGAGGACAGTTCCTCGGGGCGGAATGGCTTGCCGCCGAGGGTGACGGTTTTCTCGCTGCCCATGTAGCGCTTGAAGACGGCCGCCGTCAATTGCGGGTGGGTCTGCAGGCGCGCGCGCGCAGCTTTGCCGACCAAAATGCTGCCGTCGTCGTCGAGGCCGACGCAAGATGGCGTCAGATGCTCGCCGAGCGCGTTGGGAATGATGTGCGCCCGGCCGTCGCGCCAAATCGCGGCCAGGCTATTGGTGGTGCCGAGGTCGATTCCGATAATCATCTTAGATATCCGCTTCGGCCTCGTTGCCGTGTTCCTCGATCCAGGCGCGGCGGCCGGCCGCCTCGCCCTTGCCCATCAACATATTGAAGCGGGCCGACGAGGCCGAATGGTCGATCTCGCCCAGCGCCACCGGCAGCAGGCGGCGCGTGTCGGGGTTCATGGTGGTTTCCCATAATTGCTCGGCGTTCATCTCGCCCAGGCCCTTGAAGCGCGAGATCGACCAGGCGCCCTGTTTCACGCCTTCCTTGCGCAATTTGTCTTCGATGGCGAGCAGTTCGCCGTCGTCAAGCGCGTAAATCTTCTGGATCGGCTTCTTGCCGCGCGCGGGCGCGTCGACCCGGTATAGGGGCGGGCGGGCGATGCAAATGTGGCCGTGTGCGATCAATTGCGGGAAATGCTTGAAGAACAGGGTCAGCAGCAGCACCTGGATGTGCGAGCCGTCCACGTCCGCATCCGACAGGATGCATATTTTCCCGTAGCGCAGGCCGGACATGTCGGGCGTGTCGCCGTGGCTGTGTGGGTCGACCCCGATCGCCACCGCCATGTCGTGGATCTCGTTATTGGCGAACAGGCGGTCGCGGTCGGTTTCCCAGGAGTTCAGCACCTTGCCGCGCAAGGGCAGGATGGCCTGGAATTCCTTGTCGCGGCCCATCTTGGCCGAGCCGCCGGCCGAGTCGCCCTCGACCAGGAACAATTCATTGCGCGTGATATCGGACGATTCGCAATCGGTCAGCTTGCCCGGCAAGACGGCCACGCCGGACGATTTCTTCTTCTCGACTTTTTGCAGCGAGCGCTGGCGCGACTGGGCTTGCTTGATGACCAGCTCGGCCAGCTTCTTGCCGTATTCGACGTGCTGGTTCAACCACAATTCCAGCGGTGGCTTGGTGAAGGTCGACACCAGGCGCACCGCGTCGCGCGAATTTAAGCGCTCCTTGATCTGGCCCTGGAATTGCGGGTCCAGCACCTTGGCCGACAGTACGAAGGAAGCGCGCGCGAACACGTCTTCCGGCAGCAGCTTGACGCCCTTGGGCAGCAGCGAATGCATTTCGACGAAGTTTTTCACGGCGCCGAACAAGCCTTCGCGCAGCCCCGATTCGTGGGTGCCGCCGTTCGAGGTGGGGATCAGGTTGACATAGGATTCGCGCACGATGGCGCCTTCCTCGGTCCAGGCCACTACCCAGGCCGCGCCCTCGCCCTCGGCGAAGCCTTCGGCCTCCGCTCCGGCGTATTGGGCGCCCTCGAACAGGGGAATCAGGGTTTCGCCGTTCGACACCTGGGCCAGCGATTCGGTCAGATAGCCGCGCAAGCCTTCCGCGTACAACCAGGTCTGGACGTCGCCGGTCTTGGCATTGGTCAGGGTCACGGTGACGCCCGGCAGCAGCACCGCCTTTGAGCGCAGCAGGCGCTGCAACTCGGTTTGCGAAATCTGCGGCGAATCGAAATACTTCGGATTTGGCCAGGCCGTGACGCGGGTGCCGGACTTCTTGCCGTCGCGCGGGGCCGGGCGGGAAGTGAGCGCTTCGATTACGTCGCCGTCGGCGAAGACCATGTGGTGCAAGCCGTTGCCATTGTCTTCCTTGCGCCAGACCGTGATTTCCAGGCGCGACGAGAGCGCGTTGGTGACCGAGACGCCGACTCCGTGCAAGCCGCCGGAAAAGGCGTAGGCGCCGCCTGAACCCTTGTCGAACTTGCCGCCGGCGTGCAGGCGGGTGAAGACGATTTCCACCGTCGGTACGTTTTCCTCGGGATGCAGGCCGACCGGGATGCCGCGGCCGTTGTCTTCGACGGTAACGCTGCCGTCGACGTTCTGGATCACGGAAATGAGGTCGCAGTGACCGCCCAGTGCCTCGTCGGAGGCGTTGTCGATCACTTCTTGAATGATGTGCAGCGGATTTTCAGTGCGGGTATACATCCCCGGGCGCTGCTTGACGGGTTCCAGTCCCTTGAGGACGCGGATGGATGATTCGCTGTAGTCGGATGCGGGTTTTTTAGTGGCCATGCTGGTTCAAACTGATAAAGGCGATTCTTGGTTTATGCGGACGCCTGCGCATTCTATCCTTATCGGGGGCCAATGGCAGCAAAGGGGCGGCACGCGCCAGCCTGAAATCGTGCGTGGCCGGTGAAAACAGGGCGAATCCGCCACAGCCGGGGCCACGCTTTCAAAGCGCTGCGGGGCGCCTTTGCGAGCGTTGCTGTGCACCATTGTCAGAATATTAACCATAAGAGTAGGCATGCAGCATTTACATCACACCATCCGTCCCGTCGCACGCCGAGGAAGCGTTGCAACGCTCGGTGCATGGCTCCTGGGTCAATGTGCGCGCCGATGCGGCCCCCGATAGTGCGGTGCTGCGCCATATCACGAGCAATACGCCAGTCTGGTTTTGAGTTTGAAACCGGCGGCAAGCTTGGCCACGAAATCGCGGCGGTGCCGCCTCTGCTGCGCTACCCGGTTCCCGCGTTCGCCGCGATGAAGGCATCGCCGACTTTGTTCAGTGGGATATCATCCGCGGCCCCATGGAGGTCGACGATGTGACGTGGCACATGGTGTTTGTCAACATCAACGGCGAGTGCTATCCGTTTGAGAGCGGGGTCCGCGAGGAAGGCTGAAGTCACCCCATTTTTCTGAATTTTTACACTTTGTTTACGCCCCGTCATGGAGTCTTTACGAAATCTTTAGATCCACCCGGATAAGCTTCTCATTATTAAAACAAGTTTAATGAGGGGTGGTATGGACATCGTGTATCTCGGCTTGATCGCCGTATTTTTTGCCTTGACGTGCGGCTTTGCGCACGCTTGCGACAAACTGGGGGGGCGTCAATGAACCCCTTCTATGTGCTGGGCGCCGTGGTATCCATCGCGCTGCTGGTGTATTTGCTGGTGGCCCTGTTGAAAGCGGAGGATCTGTGATGAGCGCGCAATCGATTCTCTTGTTGGCGGCATTCTTGCTCGTGCTGCTGGCCTTATCCTATCCGCTCGGTATTTTCCTGGCCAAGGTCGGCGATGGTAGCCCCATCCGTGGCCTGGGCTGGCTGCAAAAAACCGAAAATTTCCTGTATCGCCTGGCCGGCTTGCCGGCCGATAAGGCGATGAACTGGAAAAGCTATGCCATCGCCCTGGTGGTGTTCAACACGCTTGGCGCGCTATTCGTATATGGCATGCAGCGCGTGCAAGATTGGCTGCCGCTCAATCCCCAGGCCATGCCCGGCGTTAGCCCGGATTCTTCGTTCAACACGGCCGTCAGCTTTGTTTCCAATACCAATTGGCAAGGCTATAGCGGCGAGCAGGCGATGAGTTATCTGACCCAGATGCTGGCGCTGACGGGACAGAATTTCTTTTCCGCCGCCACCGGCATCGCGGTCGCGTTCGCGCTGATACGGGGCTTTTCGTCGCGTTCGTCGAAGTCGATCGGCAATTTCTGGGTCGACTTGACGCGCTCCACCCTGTACGTGTTGTTGCCCCTGTCGCTGCTGTTTTCGGTGCTGCTGATGGGCCAGGGCGTGATCCAGAATTTCTCGGCCTACCAGGATGTGAACTTGCTCGACCAGGTTGCCTATTCGATTCCGAAAAACGGCGCCGACGGCCAGCCTTTGAAAGATGACAAGGGCCAGCCCGTGATGGAAGCGCAAGTGGCGAAGACCCAGACCATTGCCATGGGTCCGGTCGCGTCGCAAGAAGCGATCAAGATGTTGGGCACCAATGGCGGCGGTTTCTTCAACGCCAATTCGGCCCACCCTTATGAAAATCCGACCGCGCTGTCCAATTTCATGCAAATGCTGGCCATCTTCCTGATCCCGGCCGGGCTGTGCTTTGCCTTCGGCCGCATGGTTGGCGACATCCGCCAGGGTTGGGCCGTGCTGGCTGCGATGACGGTGCTGTTTGTCGCCATGGCGGCGCTGGTGGTGGTGGCCGAGCAGCAGAACCACCCCGTGCTGCAGTCGCTGGGCGTGGACCAGGCCGCCACGGCGCTGCAATCGGGCGGCAATATGGAAGGCAAGGAAACCCGTTTCGGCATCAGCGGCTCGACCCTGTTCGCGGCGGTAACCACGGCAGCTTCCTGCGGTGCCGTCAATTCGATGCATGATTCCTTCATGCCCCTGGGTGGCATGGTGCCGTTGGTGCTGATGCAATTTGGCGAAGTGATTTTCGGCGGCGTCGGCTCGGGCTTGTACGGCATGCTGATTTTCGCGATCCTGGCGGTCTTCATCGCCGGCCTGATGATAGGGCGCACCCCGGAATACTTGGGCAAGAAAATCCAGGCCTATGAAATGAAGATGACCTCGATCGCGATCCTGGTGACGCCGGTGCTGGTGCTGACCGGCACCGCCATCGCCGTGATGGTCGATCCCGGCAAGGCCGGCATCGCCAACCCCGGCGCGCACGGCTTCTCGGAAATCCTGTACGCCTTCAGCTCGGCCGCCAACAATAACGGCAGCGCCTTCGCGGGCCTGTCCGCCAACACGCCGTTCTATAACAATATGCTAGCCATCGCGATGTGGTTTGGCCGCTTCGCGATGATCGTGCCGGTGCTGGCGATTGCCGGTTCGCTGGCCGGCAAGCAGCGCCTGGAAGCCAATTCGGGCACGCTGCCGACCCATGGCCCGATGTTCATCGGCTTGCTGATCGGCGTCGTGGTGCTGGTCGGGGTCTTGAATTATGTGCCGGCGCTGGCTTTGGGCCCCGTCATCGAACATCTGCAACTTTTTACAAAAGGCTAACCATGTCACGCACCAGCCTGACGCTTTTCGATTCTAAATTGATCGGCCCCGCCGTCCTCGACGCGTTCAAGAAACTCCATCCGCGCACGCAATTGCGCAGCCCCGTGATGTTCGTGGTGTATGCGGGCAGCATCATCACGACCCTGCTGTATATCCTGGCGCTGGGCGGCAAGGTCGAGGCCGCGGGGGCGCTCAACAACGGCTTCATCCTGGCCACCTCGGTCTGGCTGTGGTTCACGGTCTTGTTTGCCAATTTCGCCGAAGCACTGGCCGAGGGCCGCAGCAAGGCCCAGGCCGCCTCGTTGCGCGCCCTCAAGCAAACGGTGATGGCCAAGAAAATGGCCACCCCGACCTACGGCACGCCATGGTTGCCGGCGTCCGCCACCGACCTGCGCAAGGGCATGACGGTGTTGGTCGAGGCCGGCGACGTGATCCCGGCCGACGGCGACGTCGTTGCCGGCGTGGCATCGGTCGATGAAAGCGCCATCACGGGCGAATCGGCGCCCGTGATACGCGAGTCGGGCGGCGACTTTTCCGCCGTCACGGGCGGCACCCGGGTGCTGTCGGACTGGTTGATCGTGCGCGTCTCGGTCAATCCCGGCGAAGCCTTCATCGACCGCATGATCGCCATGGTGGAAGGCGCCAAGCGCCAGAAAACCCCGAACGAGATCGCGCTGACGATCTTGCTGGTGGCGCTGACCATCGTGTTCCTGATCGTTACCGTGACCTTGCTGCCATTCTCGCTGTTCGCGGTGGAAGCGGCCAAGGCTGGCGTGCCGATCACCATCACGGTGCTGATCGCGCTGCTGGTGTGCCTGATCCCGACCACCATCGGCGGCTTGCTGTCGGCCATCGGCGTGGCCGGCATGAGCCGCATGATGCAAGCCAATGTGATTGCCACTTCCGGGCGCGCGGTCGAGGCAGCCGGCGACGTCGACGTGCTCTTGCTCGACAAGACCGGCACCATCACGCTGGGCAACCGGCAGGCGTCGAGCTTCGTGGCGGCGCCCGGCGTGACCGAGCAGCAATTGGCCGATTCGGCGCAACTGGCCTCGCTGGCCGACGAGACGCCGGAAGGGCGCAGCATCGTGGTGCTGGCCAAACAGCGCTTCAATATCCGTGAACGGGAAATGGCCGGCTTGCATGCCAGCTTCGTGCAATTCACGGCGCAAACCCGGATGAGCGGGGTCGACATCGGTGTGCGCGAAGTGCGTAAGGGCGCCGCCGAATCGGTGCGCAAATATGTCGAGGCGCTGGGCCGGCCCTATCCCGAGGAAGTGGCGCGCGCGGTGGACGATATCTCCCGTCGCGGCAGCACGCCGCTGGTGGTGGTCGACGATGGCCGCGTGATGGGCGCGGTCGAGTTGAAGGATATCGTCAAGGGCGGCATCAAGGAGCGTTTCGCCGAATTGCGCCGCATGGGCATCAAGACCGTGATGATCACCGGCGACAACAAGCTGACCGCCGCCGCCATCGCGGCCGAGGCCGGGGTCGACGATTTCCTGGCCGAGGCGACCCCGGAAGACAAGTTGAAGCTGATCCGCAGCTACCAGTCGGAAGGCCGGCTGGTGGCGATGACGGGCGACGGCACCAATGACGCGCCGGCGCTGGCCCAGGCCGACGTCGCCGTGGCGATGAATTCCGGAACCCAGGCCGCCAAGGAAGCGGGCAATATGGTCGACCTTGATTCAAACCCGACCAAGCTGCTGGAAATCGTCGAAATCGGCAAGCAAATGCTGATGACGCGCGGCTCGCTGACGACTTTTTCGATCGCCAATGACATCGCCAAGTATTTCGCGATCATCCCGGCCGCCTTTGTCGGCACCTATCCGCAATTGAAGGCGCTCGACATCATGCATTTGAGCAGCCCGTCGTCGGCCATCATGTCGGCCGTGATTTTCAATGCCTTGATCATCGTCGGCCTGATCCCGCTGGCGCTGAAGGGCGTGCAATATCGCGCCATCGGCGCGGCCATGCTATTGCGCCGCAATCTGCTGATCTATGGCCTGGGCGGCATTGTCCTGCCCTTCATCGGCATCAAGTTGATCGACATGATTTTATCCGTATTTAATTTAGTCTAAAGGACCCATCATGAGCTCCATATTTCGCCCCGCGCTGGTGTTGTTCGGCGCGCTGACCCTGGTGTGCGGCATCGTTTATCCCTATGCCGTGACGGGCATCGGCAAGGTGGTTTTCCCCGACGAGGCGGCCGGCAGCCTGGTGCGGCGCGGCGACCAGGCCATCGGTTCGAGCCTGATCGGCCAATCGTTCACCTCGCCGCAATATTTCTGGGGCCGGCCGTCGGCCACCACCCCGATGGCCAATAACGGGGCCGGCTCAGGCGGTTCCAGCCTGGGACCGCTCAATCCGGCCCAGACCGACGCCGTCAAGGGTCGCATCGACGCCTTGAAGGCAGCCGATCCGGGCAACGCCTTGCCGGTGCCGGTCGACCTGGTGACCGCCTCGGCCAGCGGGCTGGACCCGGAAATGAGCGTGGCGGCGGCGCGCTACCAGGTGGCGCGGGTGGCGCGCGTGCGCGGCTTGACTGTGGAACAGGTGCAAGATATCGTCAGCGCCAACCGGAAAGAGCAGTATTTCGGCTTTTTCGGCGAACCGCGCGTGAATGTGCTGGCGCTCAACCTGGCGCTTGACGCCGCGCGCAAGTAAGATGGGCCAGCGGGCCGGCATCGAGCCGGCCCGCGCAATGTTGCGTTGGATTTTTCGCGTTGACTATTTTACGTTGAATATTTCCCGTTTAATACAAGGCAATCTAACACAAGGCAAGCATGCTCCCGAATGACAGCCAACGCCCCGACCCCGACGCCTTGCTGGCGCGGGTGCAGGCGCAGGAACAGAAGGCTACGCGCGGCAAGTTGCGAATTTATTTCGGCGCTTCCGCCGGCGTCGGCAAGACTTACGCGATGCTGGCGGCCGCCCGCAAATTGCTGGCCGACGGACAGCCGCTGCTGGTGGGCGTGATCGAAACCCATGGCCGCCTGGACACCGCCGCGCAACTGGAAGGCTTGCCGGTGTTGCCTTTGAAAGCCATCGATTACCGCGGTAAGCGCTTGACCGAATTCGACCTCGATGCGGCCCTGCTGGCGCATCCGCCTTTGATACTGATGGATGAACTGGCCCATTCGAACGCGGCCGGCTCGCGCCATCCGAAGCGCTGGCAAGACGTGGAAGAATTGCTGGAGGCGGGCATCGATGTCTTCACCACCGTCAATGTGCAGCATCTGGAAAGCTTGAACGATGTCGTCGGCGGCATCACCGGCGTGCGCGTGGCCGAAACCTTGCCCGACACCGTGTTCGACCGCGCCGACGAGGTGGTACTGGTCGATATCCCAGCCGACGAATTATTGAAGCGCTTGAAACTGGGCAAGGTATACCAGCCGCAGCAGGCCGAGCGGGCCTCGCAAAATTTTTTCCGCAAGGGCAATCTGATCGCGCTGCGCGAACTGGCGCTGCGTCGCACGGCCGACCGCGTCCAGGACGATGTACAGGCTTACCGGGTCGAGAAATCGATCAATCCGATCTGGAAGACGGGCGCCGCGCTGCTGGCCTGCGTCGGGCCGCGTCCCGGCGTCGAGCATGTGATACGCAGCACGGCGC
This sequence comes from Oxalobacteraceae bacterium GrIS 1.11, assembly GCA_040544385.1. Classification (GTDB taxonomy): domain Bacteria; phylum Pseudomonadota; class Gammaproteobacteria; order Burkholderiales; family Burkholderiaceae_D; genus Janthinobacterium. The sequence continues at coordinate 6,573 of JBEONR010000027.1, read as the reverse complement.
GCTTGGCCAGCCAGCTCAACGCCGAGTGGCACGCGATTTATATCGAGACGCCGCAATTGCAGCACTTGCCGTCGCCGCAGCGCGAACGCATCCTGAAGACGCTGAAACTGGCGCAAGACCTGGGCGCGCGCACCGCCGTGGTGTCGGGCAATGACATCGCCGCCGCCATCGTCGACTATGCCCGTGCCAACAATATCTCCAAGCTGATTGTCGGGCGCGGCCATCCGACCTGGCCATGGCGCGCCGCGCACGCGAAACGCATCGCGCGCATGGCGCCCGACGTCGACCTGATCGAAATCGGCCAGGCCAGGCAAGAGGCGGCACCGGCGGCGCCGCGCGGCGCCGCGCCGGAAGCGGGCGACGAGCAGCGCAAGGGGCGCCACTGGCGCTATTTGTTTGCGGTCGGTGCCAGCCTGGGCACGGCGCTGGTCCTGATGCCGCTGCTGCCGTATCTGGACCTGGCCAATATCGCCATGCTGTTCCTGCTGACGGTGGTGCTGGTGGCAGTGCGCTTCGGGCGCGGCGCGTCGGTGCTGGCCACCATCGTCAGCGTGGCCGCGTTCGACTTCGTGTTCGTGCCGCCGCGCTTCTCGTTTGCGGTCAGCGATTTCCAATATGTGATCACGTTCGCGGTGATGCTGGCGGTGGGCTTGATCACCGGCCATCTGACGGCCGACCTGCGCTTCCAGGCGCGGGTGGCGGCGCACCGCGAGGAACGCGCGCGCGCCCTGTACGAATTCGCGCGCGAACTGTCGGGCGTGCTGCAAACCGAGCAGATTTTCGAGATCACGCGCAGCTTCATCGAGCGCGCCTTCCAGGCCCGGGCCACGCTGCTGGTGCCGGACGACAAAGACCGCCTGCAGCAGGCGCCGACCGACGCGCAGGGCGCCCATATCGGCGCGCTCGACCTGGGCATCGCGCAATGGGCTTTCGACCATGCCGAGGCGGCCGGCATCGGCACCGACACGCTGCCCGCGTCCAGCGTGTTTTACCTGCCGCTGATCGCGCCGATGCGCACCCGCGGCCTGCTGGCGCTGCTGCCAGCCAACCGGCGCTGGCTGCTGGTGCCGGAACAGCGCCAGCACCTCGACACCTTTGCCGCGCTGGCCGCGATCGCACTCGAACGAGTCCACTATATCGACGTGGCGCAGGGCGCGCTGGTGCAGATGGAGTCCGAGCGCTTGCGCAATTCGCTGCTGGCGGCGCTGTCGCACGATTTGCGCACGCCGCTCACGTCCCTGGTGGGCTTGTCCGAATCGCTGGCCATGTCGAAGCCGCCGCTGGCGCCGGACCAGCTCGACATGGCCAGGTCGCTGCAGGAAGAAACCCTGCGCATGAGCGCCCTGGTCTCGAATCTGCTCGACATGGCGCGCATCGAAAGCGGCCATGTGCGCCTGAACCTGCAATGGCAGGCGCTGGAAGAAGTGGTTGGCAGCGCGCTGCGCGCCAGTCGCCCGCAATTGACGGCGCATAGCGTGCGGACCCGGTTGGCGCCCGGCTTGCCGCTGGTGCGCTACGACGCCGTGCTGATTGAGCGGGTGCTGTGCAATCTGCTGGAAAACGCCGCCAAGTACACCCCGGCCGGCAGCGCTATCACGGTCGCGGCGGAATTATGCGGGCGCTATCTGCAAGTGACGGTGTATGACAACGGCCCTGGCTTGCCGCCCGGCCGCGAGGAAGCCGTGTTTGAAAAATTCACCCGCGGCGAGCGCGAGTCGGCCAAGCCCGGGGTTGGCCTGGGGCTGGCGATTTGCCGCGCCATCGTCGAGGCACATGGCGGCAAGATCCGCGCCAGCCTGTCGCCCGAGCATGGCGCCGCATTTGTCTTCACGCTGCCGCTCGGCACGCCGCCGGCGATGCCGGAGCCGGACGAACCCGACGCCCCCTTATTGGAAAGCCATCATGAATGAATTATCCGCCACCGCCCTGCTGGTCGAAGACGAACCGCAGATCCGGCGCTTCGTGCGTTCGGCGCTGGAACAGGAAGGTTGGCAGATTTTCGAATCGGTCAGCATGCAGCGCGGCTTGATCGACGCCGGCACCCGCCGCCCCGACCTGATCGTGCTCGACCTGGGCCTGCCCGACGGCGACGGCATCGACTTCATTGCCGACATTCGCAAATGGTCGAGCGTGCCCATCATCGTGCTATCGGCCCGGGTCGATGAGCAAGACAAGATCCGCGCGCTCGACGCCGGCGCCGACGATTACCTGACCAAACCTTTCGGCGTCGGCGAATTGCTGGCACGGGTGCGCGCCACCTTGCGCCGTCAGCGCCAGCCGGGCGCCAGCGTGGATGGCGTGATCCGCTTCGGCGACGTCAAGGTCGACCTGAAGGCGCGCCTGGTCACGCGCGCCGACCAACTGGTGCATTTGACGCCGACTGAATTTCGCCTGCTGTCGGTGCTGGTCACGAACGCCGGACGGGTCGTCACCAATCCGCAATTGCTGCGCGAAGTATGGGGTCCGTCGCATTCCGAGAACGGGCATTATCTGCGCATTTACATGGGCCATCTGCGCCAGAAGCTGGAACACGATCCGACCCAGCCGGTCTACCTCTTGACCGAGACGGCGGTTGGCTACCGCTTGCTGTTGCCGCTGTGAGCGGCATCGAATTTGCCGCACACTCCGACGCCTGACACGAAACTGGCGGCCGCGCCGTTCGGCCGCGCCGTCTGGTCCCGCCGTCCTGCCTGCCTGTCGTCTTTTCCCCGAATTTGTCAGGAATGAGTTGCCGCCGCGACCAAGATAGTTAATGATACGTAATCTTGGCAAGGTGTCGCATCGCGTTCGCATGCTTCACCTCGCACCGTTTGGTTTTACCCTGCTTATTGGAATTTTTATGCAAAAACGCGCATTTCTGCAAACGGCCGCCGCGCTTTCCATGGGCCTGTGCGCGCCAGCGCTATGGTCGGCAAACGCGACACGGGCGCCCGCGCCGCCGCTGGCCTTCAATCTGGACGGCAAGGATAGCAACGGCAAGCCGGTCAAACTGGACGATTATCCGGGCAAGGTGTGCCTGGTCAGCTTTTTCGCCTTCGATTGCGAGTCATGTTTTGAAGACTTGCGACTGATGCGCGAATTTTATCTGGCGAACAAGGACAAGAATTTTGTGATCCTGGGCGTAAATATCGACAAGCGCAAGGAAATGTATCTGGAATATATGAGCCTGATCGAAAAAACCATTCCAGTCGGGCAGCGCTTTCCCATCGTCTGGCGCAACGCGCCCGGGCACAGCGATTCTTTCGGCCCCATCACTACCACGCCCACCCATTTCGTGCTGAACCGGGTCCACAAGCAGGTGCTGCGCCGCGACGGCGGCTTCCAGGCCAGCGACTGGGATGACTTGTGGACCAGCTTGACTTGATTCGCAGTTAGCCGAACACGGCGCCGTACAATTGCGCGTCGCCGATCAGGGTGGCGTCCGGAATCCGGGCCGCCAGTGCGTGCGCACGCACATCCGGCGTCGCGCCAAGCACCAGCAAGACCCGCAAGCCGGGATTGAATCTGCGCGCCTTCGCTATGCGTTCGATCAAGCCGGCCTCCCCGTCGCAACACACGAGCGGCACCACGACGACGCGCGCGGCGTTCAGCGCCGAGCGGCTGCCCAGCGAGTCACGGTCCTCGGTGTCGATCACGATATCGTGATAGCAACTACTCAAGTGTTCCAATTCCGGCTGCAAACCCTTGGCGCTGATCGAGCGCGTCACCACGCCGGGCGTCGCCACGCCGGGCGCCGTAGCGCCGGACGCGTCGGCGCCCAGCAACAGCACCTTGCGTCCGACCAGAGCGCGTTCGGCGGCCAGGCGCGCAGCCAGCGCCGATTTTTCGCCGCCGCCAGCCTCAGTGACGCTGATGATCATGGCGGCACCTGGTTGACGCGGACGGGGAAACCAGTTGCAGCAGGCAGGCGCGCGCATCCTCGGCGGCCCGGCCTGGCCAGCGCGGCAGCGCCATCAATTGTTCCAGCGCGGCCGCCAGACTGGCCTTGCCGGCGGCGGACATTGGCGTCATGGGCAGGCGCAATTCGTCGCGCAGCACGCCTTGCAACGCCAGTGCGGCCTTGAGCGGACCCGGATTCGGTTCGGCGAACAGCAGGCGTATCATCGGCAGTAGGGACTTGAATAATTCCTGCGCGGCGGCGATACGGCCTTCCTTGACCAGTTCGTGCAACTGCACATACAAGTCGGGCCGGAGATGGGCGGCAGCCGAGATGGCGCCGTGGCCGCCCAGGCACAGGGTGGCCAGCAGCAGGGCGTCGTCGCCGCTGAGCACATCGAGGCGCGTGTTGAGCAGCAAGTCGGTGATTTGCGGCATATTGCCGCCGGCTTCCTTGATGGCGACGAAGCGGCTGTCACGGCTCAGTTCAGCCACCGTGGCCGGCTCGATATTGACGCCGGTGCGGGCCGGGACGTTGTAGAGGATGATGGAATGGTCGGTGCGCGCCGAAATGGCTTGATAGTGCAACAAGATGCCTTGCTGGGAAGGGCGCACATAGGCCGGCGCCGCAATCAGCAAGCCGGCCAGCGGCTGGTCGTTGAGGCTTTCGACGCGCCGCGCGACGGCGCGCGTGTCGCTGCCGCCGACCCCCATCACGACCGGGAAATGCGGGCCGACCGCTTGCAGCACGGCCGCCAGCAGCGCGGCTTGCTCGCGTTCGCACAGCATGGCCGCTTCGCCGGTGGTGCCGCACACCACCAGGCCGGCGATGCCGCTGGCGGCCAGTTCGCCGGCCAGGCGGGTGGCCGCGTCGAGGTCGAGTTCGCCGTCACGGAACGGTGTCACCATCGGCACCCAGATACCCTGGAAGTGGGCGGTGATGCGGCGCGACGACAGCGCGCTGTCACACGAGGATGGGGTCATGATGCCAGCTCCCGGCTGATGCGGCCGAATTCTGCCGCCGGAAGACGGCGCATCACTGCATCCATCATCAATTGCATGGCCGCTTGCGGCGCACACAGGCGCACTCGCATGCGTTCGGCGTGGTCGACCGCTTCGATGCGCATGAACGACAGGGTCGGGCCGCAAGTGGTGATGAGCAGTTGGCGTAGCGCGGAGAGGGATGCGGTATCGACCGTGATGTGCATCAGGAAGGTGGAGCGGGGGCGGTGGCGGCGTGGCGTGTGACTGTGGGAAAGGGGGTCCATGGGGAGCTTTACACCTGTCGTTGAGATGCTTAAAGCTTAGTCCGCCGCGCATAAAGATTTTCTAAAAAAGCGCATGAGTGCCGTAAACGATCCGTATAGATTGCGGGCTTGTTGCCCTCATGCGGCTTTGTTACAAAATCGAATCGTGCATGCGCGGCCGTAGGTTTATATTGAACTGGTCCCCCTTACCAGCAAGTCCAGCTTATGCCCGAGATTGACCAGCCCCCAAATAGCGCCGCCGATGCGGTCCCGCCGGCATCCGATCCAGCCGCTGCCGCCAACCGCCCTGAACGCCATCCCAGTCAGCGCGCCGACGATGCGGCGCCGCGCTACCTGAAGGAAAACGATACGGCGTTCGCGCTGGCCTGGCGCGTCGTGATGGCACGCTACCGGGCTATGCGCGACAAGGCCGGCCGCGATTTCATGCGCCGCACCTTGCGCATCGGCGTTTCGGCACGCATTTTCCATCCCGAACCGGGTTCGACCGGACTGCGCAGCAAGAACCTGCAATATCTGGAAGAGTCGATCGCGCAATGGGTGATGTCGCGTGATGTGCTGGTGTTCATGATACCGACCGTGAATACGGGCGGTCTATTGCACCCAAGTAATATCACCTTGCGCCATTATGCGCGCCACCTCGATGGCCTGGTGTTGCAGGGCGGTGCCGACGTGTCGCCGCAAACCTATTCGGAGGCGGCCACGCGGCCCGAGTGGAATGGCGACCGGGCGCGCGACATTTATGAACTTGAACTGCTGCATGAGTTTGTCGATGCCGGCAAGCCGGTGCTGGGCATTTGCCGGGGCTGCCAGTTGATCAATGTCGGCTTCGGCGGCACCCTGTATCAGGATATCGCCTCCGACGTGCCGACCGCGCAAGAACATGTCAACGCCTTGTACGACAGCCACCGCCACAGTATTGTCTTCCCCAAGGGGTCGACGCTGGCGCCCATGTTTCCCAAGCATGGGGCGGCGCTGGTCAATTCGATCCACCACCAGGCCGTGAAAGACCTGGGGCGCGACATCACGGTCGAGGCCATCTCGCAGCCGGACAATATCGTCGAGGCGATCCGCTATCAGCGCGCCAATTTTGTCGTGGGCTTGCAATGGCATCCGGAATTCCATTCGGCGGGCGGGGGCGAATTGCTCGACTGCACGCCGATTCTCGATAACTTCCTGCGCGCGGCCCGCGAAACGCGGTTTTAAACCCCGGGCGATTGAGCACATGAGGCCGTTCAGGTTTTGATGCCGATCAAATAGCATGAGTGTTTTATTATCGGTTTGTCGTTTTATCACCAATACTCTTATCGTGTAGTTTCTCTACACAAGGCCTCAAATGCTGTGGTCTAATTTGCCCGGACACCTCAATAGGTGGAAAATCCACCACCTGAGGAGCATTACATGGCAAAACAACGAAAAACGTTCGATACCA
>JBEONR010000026.1:0-89307 GCA_040544385.1 Oxalobacteraceae bacterium GrIS 1.11 | reverse complement strand
TCCATTGATCGCCATGGCCGCACCTTAAAATGGTTCCTCGTATCAAGTTAGACTTGCCACAGCGGAAATGGTTCTGACTTTAGAACATAATCAGGAAAACTTAACTGAAGAAACCCTGCAAGCCGACCGCCCCTCAAACGTGAAAGGCAAAGGGGAACTCTACGACGCATCATTGAATTACAGGGCTGAAGTCGCCGGCTACGTAGCCGGGAAGCTCGCAGGTTCGACCCACCTCCAAGTTGGCGCCTATAACGAATATCCTGTTGTCATGGTGCATTTCGATGTACGAAATTTTCTAAGTGACAGTTCCAAAATGGATAAAAAACTTGAAGCCCCGAGGAATGATTTCAACCAGTTTTTGATGAGTCATTACGCTGGCATCGTCAATGCCGAGGCCGCAAAAAAGGGCTTGAATACCGCCACGGTCGAGCGCTCCAGCTTTGGACATTCGACACCCTCGGTAGCCTCGACCAACGACAGCTTTCGCATCAACCTGGGCATGATGCCACCCGCCTATGCAGAAGCGCATATCAGCGCATTGAAGATTCTGGACCAGGAATTGAGCAGCTTCAAAGAAAATCTCAATAAAGGAGGCTCTCACACTGTAAAACTACAGGAAAGACGATATGATTTGTCGGCGCATCGCGATGAATTAATGGCGCCGAAAAATATTTTGGAATTGGCCTTTACGAAAGCGGACAGTTCAAACAAGACTCTGATGACGAATACCGTGAGAACTCTGCAAGCCAGGAATTCCGTCGATTCTGATTCCTACCACGCACATCGGAATTTGCCTGCAGGTGGACACAACAATACAAGATTCACTGCACAATCTCTTTAATAATGTTTCCTTCAGGACAGAAGAAGAGATAAACAAGAAAACAAAAGAAAAAGTAATGAAACCGAAAATGAGTACATCGGCGGACCCACGGACCTACGACATGTCGGCCATTGGCGATGATCACGGAATGCCTGACCATAACCCAGAACTTAACAAACTAAACGGTGCATACAAAGAATACTTGGGCAAATACCAAGCACAATTTTTGAGTATTGCAAAATCTGGGGCGGATGGGGCGACGAGTGACCAGATGGGAAAAATTTCGGCAACATTACATACAGATAATATAGACATTGCAACCTCACTGGATGTAGCCAATCAAATGCTGATGCTGCACACGCTTGATAAAATGAGTGTATCAAACGCATCTACAGATATCGGCTATGGTAGCGACTCGGATATAGAGGACGGGGACATCCACGGAAAAAAAATAGTCACCCACAATGGCATGCGCAGTTTAATTACCGCAACGGATTCCGCAAGGAACTTGCTTTTTAAAGGAGCAACTGAATCCGTTGGCATCGCCTATGACCATCCCTATTACGAAACCGAAAACGCGATCAAGCAATCCAATATTAAAGTGGAAAACGTCAAAGGCAATCGGGCCGAGGCAGGCATCGTCATCAAGGATATCAATGCTTGCATCACCGATGGCCCACCAGACTCAACTGAGGATAGCGGAATTGCCACGGAATTCCGGCAGGCAAAGGCATGGATAATCGATACGACCAGCGCAACAACGTCACAAATGAAAAATGTATACCAGCAATTCAAAGACGCGGAAAGTGCCAAGGTACTCTATTTTTCTTCGAGCGGTCTCAAGAACGAACAGGGCGGTGCCGACAATAACAACTATGGAACTGTCCGCGTGTTTGCCAAATCTGATGGGAAAAAACGCAGAAGAAGATGGTCGTCGAAGTGCTCGACGCGATAGGGGAAACGGATAAGGGATTGGCGATGTTTTCACACGAATATAGAAGAACGATGAAGACGATGGGTCTGGCACCAACAAATAGCAGCATTGTTACTCCAGTCGACGAAACATTTGGTGCGACGAAAGAATCGAGCGACATGGAGATCTAGCGTGAATGTTGCATAAACTGCCGCTGCGGCCCCGGTTTGCCAAAATTGGACTTGTTCGGCGGCAATCGGCATGTCGCGGGCGATGCCGTCCCTACCCCATTGAACGGGACATCGAATAAGGCGACATGAAGGTTGATGGTTGGTGCTGGGATGGTCAGTTCTCGGCGGACCGGACGTGACTTACTTAGGACGAGTTGAGGGTCTTAGGAGTCGGCAGCTACGGTCGCTTGGTCAATGTCTGCAGCAGATGTTTGACTGCGCACGCGCGATATCGTCACCGACAAGAACCTGAAGACGGCGGCTGCCAACACCATGGATAGTAATGTGCACGACATTACCCTGGCCATCACCAATATTGCCGCCCTTCCCAACGGGGCCGGGGTGGCGGCCAAACAAGCCAAGATCGGCGAAGCGCGCAAGAAATATGGTGCCGCAAAAAAAGTGCTGCTCGCCAAAGTGTCGGGCGACAAGGAAAAAGCCTTGCTTGCCGTACTCGACGGCGCGCTCAAGGATGGCGCGGCCAAGAACAATCAGGTGATTCAATTGCGGCTGTCCGGCAAGGCTTCGGAAGCCATGACATATCTGGTCAAGGAAACCGCGTCGAATCTGCAACGCGTGGTCGACGCCATTGATGCCATCGTCGTGTATGAGGACAAGATGGCCGTGCGCGCCGGGGCTGCGGCGGAAGCGGCTTACGCTGGCCGAAACCGTCGCCTCGGGCGACCTCTCGCCCACCATCTTGGTCACCACGAATGATGAAACCGGGCGCCTGCTGGCCGCGCTCAAGGCCATGACCGACAGCCTGCTGAGCGTTGTCGAGCGGGTGCGCGCCGGCACCGACCTGATCGCCACCGCATCCAATGAAATCGCGGCCGGCAACCTGGACCTGTCCATGCGCACCGAGCAGCAAGCCAGTTCGCTGGAAGAAACCGCGTCCTCGATGGAAGAACTCACGTCCACCGTCAAGCAAAACGCCGACAATGCGCGCCAGGCCAACCAGCTCGCCATGGCCGCCTCGGGCGTGGCCGTCAAGGGCGGCGCCCTGGTCGCGCAAGTGGTCGAGACGATGGGCACCATCAATGCCTCGTCGCGCAAGATCGTCGACATCATCGGCGTGATCGACGGCATCGCCTTCCAGACCAATATCCTGGCCCTGAATGCCGCCGTGGAGGCGGCGCGCGCCGGCGAGCAGGGACGCGGCTTCGCGGTAGTCGCGTCCGAAGTGCGCAACCTGGCGCAGCGCTCGGCCTCGGCCGCCAAGGAAATCAAGGAATTGATCGCCGCTTCCGTGGCCAATGTGGAAACCGGCTCCAGACTGGTCAACGACGCCGGCCAGACCATGGGCGATATCGTCGCCAGCATCGGGCGCGTGACCGACATCATGGGCGAGATCACGTCCGCCAGCCAGGAACAGAGCGCGGGGATCGAGCAAATCAATATGGCGATCACGCAAATGGATGCGACCACCCAGCAAAACGCGGCCCTGGTGGAAGAAGCGGCAGCCGCATCGCACAGCATGCAAGAGCAAGCGGCCAATCTGGCCGATGTGGTAGGCTTCTTCAAGACCGGCGCCGGTTCGTCGGCGACCGGGCGTCATTCACATGCAGCCAACCTTCGCCTCCAATGAAACCCATGCGCCCCCTGCTTGCCGCCTGCCTCTACCTGGCCGCCCACGCCAGCTTCGCCGACAATATTCCCGAATACGACTACACCAAGCCGCTCAAGGATGGCGTGAACGTCGTCGGCATGGAATGCCACAAGAAAAACGGCACGCTGGAATTGGGCTACTTCGATTCCACCAGTCCACCCACCAAACGCATGGATTTGTGGCGTAGCTACGATCTGGTCAAGTACGACGCGCACAGCATGGTGAAGAAAATCCTGGAAGTCGAGCGCCACTGCCAGCTTGCCGATGACCGCTACGTGATCCGCTTTCGTGGCGCGCCCGGCAACAGCAACGCGATGGGCCATTGCGGCGCCACGGTCTATGCCGGCGCCAAGGTGTGGAAAAACGGGGTCATGGTCTTCGACCAGGATTTCGAGAGCTGCGATGCCAAGGAAACCATCCGGAGCGTGCGGTTTTCGCACGGCTCCGACCTTCCGCAAATACACAAAGTCGCCAACTGAAGAGTCAAGCGCAGCCTGTTTCCGGACGACTCTTCAGTGGTCGCCGTTCAAGCCGGCTTGGTGGCGGCGGTCTGGCCGAACAGCACGCGGCGGGTTTCCTCGTTGACGGTCGGCTCAAGGTTGATTTCGGCCGCGCGCGCATAGGCGCGCACGGTGGCGGGACGGGCCGCGATGGCCGCGAACCAGCGCGCCAGGTGGGGGAAATCCTCCAGCTTCTGGCGCTGCTTTTCATGCGGCACGATCCATGGATAGATGGCCATGTCGGCAATCGAATACGCCTCGCCGGCAACAAAGGCACGGTCGGCCAGGCGCCGGTCCAGCACGCCGTACAGGCGGTTGGTTTCATTGACATAACGCTCGATCGCGTATGGGATCGGTTCTGGCGCGTATTGCGTGAAATGGTGGTTTTGCCCGGCCATCGGCCCCAGCCCAGCCATTTGCCAGAATAACCACTGGCTCACCTCGGCGCGCCCGCGCGCGTCGGCCGGCAAGAACAGGCCGCTCTTCTCGGCCAGGTATTGCAAAATCGCGCCCGACTCGAACAGCGCGAGCGGCGCGCCACCATCGGCCGGCGCCTGGTCGACGATGGCGGGGATGCGGTTGTTCGGGGCAATGGCAAGGAACTCGGGCCGGAATTGCTCGCCCTTGCCAATTTGCACGGGAATGATGCGGTAAGGCAGGCCTGCCTCTTCCAGGAACATAGTGATTTTGTGACCGTTCGGGGTGGTCCAGTAATAGAGGTCGATCATCTTGCTTTCCTTTATGTGGGGCCGGCGACATGCGCGCCGCGCTTGATAACTGTGCCGATGGCGGCGCTCACCGATATAATGCCACGTACGCAAAAAAAACACCGGCGGGGCCGGGGCAGCACTTTGTGCGCCATCCATTTTGCAGCAACATCCTGGAAAGCGACGCCCATGCGCAAGATCTTGCTCGTTCTGACATCCATTTTCCTGGCCGGCTGCGTCGACGACTCGGCCTCTTACTTCATCAATGGACGCGACCATTCCCTGACGATCCGCCGCCAGCAAGCTTATTTCTGGAAGAAGCAGGCCGACATCTCGCTGGTGGCGGCGCGCATGCCCGATTGCCAGCGCCTGCATCAACTGAGCGCCGTGGCGCCCGACGTCAAGGTGGAACTGTTTTCGGCTGGCGACAATGTGTGGAATGTGCGGATGGGCCAGCAATTGTGGCAAGTCGAGACCAATACTTGCAATGGCTTGACGGAATTGCAAAACGACCCAAAGGCCGACCTCGGCCAACTGGTCGGCACCTTCGCCGTCGACGCCGGCAAGCTGGTCTTCGATGCGGCTGCGGCCCCGGCCAACGCCGAGGCGCCGGCGGCGCAATAAGCGGCCCGCCCTACATCATGGGGATGCTCACACCCGTGCCGGCGCTATTGCTCAAGTCGGCGCGCCTGCGGTTCTGATTGACGGCACCGCGCAAGCGGGCCAGGATGGCACACTCCGCTGCCATCGACACGGCTTTCTCACTGTTGAGGGCGACAATGAATTTTTCCTGGCAAGACTTGGCGCTGCTATCGGCCCTGTTCGCGGCGTTGACCGCGATCCTGGGCAAGCTCGGCGTGGCCCACATGAATAGCAACCTGGCCACCCTGATCCGCACCATCGTGATCTTGCTGGTGACGGCCGCCATCATTTCGCTGCGCTCGGAATGGCAGAAGCCGGACGCCGGCAATTGGGTGGGCTGGGCCTGCCTGATTGCCTCCGGCGTGTGTACCGGCCTGTCCTGGTTATGTTATTTCCGCGCCCTGCAACTAGGGCCGGTATCGATGGTGGCGCCGATCGACAAGCTCAGCGTGGCGCTGGTCATGTTGATCGGCTGGATGGCGCTGGGCGAACCGTTTACGCTGAAGGGCGCCGTCGGCGGCGGCTGCGTCGTGCTCGGCTCGCTAATCCTGCTGTCTTAAAACACCTGCTTAAACCTGTTCGCTGTCGAGGTGCGCCGTCAGGTAGTCGTTGTAGCGCCCGCCAGCGGCGGCGCCGGCCGGGATCACGTCGGCCAGCCGGGCCAGGTCGGCCGCCGATAGCTTGACACGAGTCGCGCCCAGCGCTTCTTGCAGGCGGTCGCGGCGGCGCGCGCCCACCAGCGGCACGATGTCGGCGCCCTGCGCCATCACCCACGCGATCGCCACTTGCGCCACCGTCACGCCGAGCGCGTCGGCAATCGCCCGCACGCGCTCGACCAGGGCCAGGTTGCGCGCCAGATTGTCGCCCTGGAAACGGGGGCTGAATTGGCCCCGGAAATCCTGTTCGCCGGCGCGCTGCTTCGACCAGTGGCCGCTGATCAAGCCGCGCGACAACACGCCGTAGGCGGTGATGCCGATACCCAGCTCGCGCGCCACCGGCAAGATCGTGTTTTCGATGCCGCGTGAAATCATCGAGTATTCGATCTGCAGGTCGCTGATCGGGTGCACCGCGTGGGCCCGGCGCAAGGTGTCGGCGCTCACTTCGGACAAGCCGATATGGCGCACGTGGCCGGCCTTGATCAAGTCGGCGATGGCGCCCACCGTGTCTTCGATCGGCACCGTCGTGTCAAGGCGGGCCGGGCGGTAAATATCGATATGCTCGACGCCCAGGCGCTGCAGCGAATAGGCGGCGAAATTCTTCACGGCCACGGGCCGGCCATCGCTGACGCTCCAGCCGCCGTCCGGGTCGCGCAGGGCGCCGAACTTGACGCTGATGACGGCATTGTCGCGCCGGACGCCGGTCAACGCTTCGCGCAACAGCATTTCATTCTGGCCCATGCCATAGAAATCGCCCGTGTCGAGCAGGGTCACACCCGCTTCCAGGGCGGCGTGGATGGTGGCGATGCTTTCGCTGCGGTCGGCCGGACCGTACAGGTCGGACATGCCCATCAGGCCAAGGCCGATTTCAGATACTTGCGGGCCGCTGCGGCCGAGTTGACGAGTTTGCATGGTGATCTCCAGGAGTGCGGATGGGGGCGGCGCGCCGACTGGCGCAAGTCGCGGTGAGATCATTATCGGGCCAAGGGGGGACGGCGATAAACGGGGTATGATTGCTTTCTTTATTCGAGAATCGCTAATAATCGGGATAACAATGGACCAGTTCAAGGCCATGCAGATTTTCAAGTGCGTGGCGCAATGCAAAAGCTTCACGCAAGCGGCCGAACAACTCGACTTGCCCAAGCCGACCGTCAGCAATGCCGTCCAAAGCGTCGAACAGCAATTGGGCGTGCGGCTCTTGCAGCGCACCACGCGCAAGGTCAGCCTGACCCTGGAAGGCGGGATTTACCTGGAACGCTGCATCCGCCTCTTGAATGACCTGGAAGATGTCAATGCCCTGTTCCTGGGACCGGACCACCAGCCCAGCGGCGCGATCCGGGTCGACTTGCCGGAACGCCTGGCCTACCACAGCGTGATACCGGCCCTGCCCGATTTCTTCCGGCGCTATCCCGAGATCCAGCTCAAGCTGGGATCGAACGACCGCTACGTCGACCTGGTTGGCGAAGGCATCGATTGCGCGGTGCGCATCGGTACCCTGCGCGATTCCAGCCTGATCGCCAGACGCATCGGCGCCTTGGAGCAAATCAATGTCGCCGCCACCGCCTATCTGGCGCAATACGGCCGGCCGCAAACCCCGGCCGAGCTGGCGCGCCATTACGTCGTGAATTTTTTCTCCAGCCAGAGCGGGCGCGACCTCGACTGGGAATACCAGGAAGACGGCCACAGCCACACCATCGCCATGCGCAGCCTGGTATCGGTCAGCGGCAGCGAAGCCTATGTGGCCAGTTGCCGCGCCGGCCTGGGCTTGATACAGGCGCCGCGCATGGGCATGGAAGCCATGCTGGCCTCGGGCGAACTGGAAGAAGTGTTACCGCGCTGGCGGCCGGCGCCGCTGCCGGTCGCCATCGTGTATTCCCACAATAAACACTTGTCGCCACGGGTGCGCGTCTTCGTCGATTGGCTGACCGAGGTGCTCGCTATTGCTTGAGAGCAAACTGTGTCAAAATACAAAATCCCCTCATTTCATCGCCATTCTCATGAAAAACCTGCTGTTGCCACTGCTCGCGCTCGCCCTTGGCGCCAACCCGGCCGAAGCCCGTCCGCCCGCCAATAATGCGGCGGCGGCCAAAACCATCAGCGGCGCCAGCCTGCTCGAGCATATCGCGACCCTGGCCTCGGACCGCTTTGAAGGGCGTTCGCCGGGCAGCCATGGAGAAGACGTCACCATTAACTATGTGCAAGGCGAATTCGTCAAGCTGGGACTGGCGCCCGGCAATCCGGACGGCAGTTACCTGCAAAACGTGCCGCTGGTGAGCGTGCTGTCGAAACCGGCCTTGAGCTATTCCAGCGGCGCCAGGAGCACGGCTTTGAGTTTCCCCGACGACTATGTGGCCTGGTCCACGCGCACCGAGGCACAAGTGGCGCTGCCGGCTGCGGAACTGGTCTTTGTCGGCTATGGCGTGAACGCGCCCGAATACGGCTGGGACGATTACAAGGGCGTCGACGTGCGCGGCAAGATCTTGCTCATGCTGATCAACGACCCGGCCATCCCGGACCCGAAAAATCCCGCCCGGCTGGACCCGGCCATGTTCGGCGGCGACGCCATGACTTACTACGGCCGCTGGACCTATAAATTCGATATCGCGGCCAGGCTGGGCGCGGCCGGCGCCCTGATCGTGCACGAAACCAAGGCCGCCTCCTACCCCTATGAAGTGGTGCGCAACACCTGGGGCCGCGAGAATTTCTCGATCAAGGGCGAGGCTGGCGACGCCGCCATGCCGGCGCTGACGGGCTGGCTGCAACTGGAGCGCGCCAAGGATCTCTTGCGCTCGGTCGGCCATGACTTCGAGGCGCTGAAAAAGGCCGCCCTGTCGCGCGACTTCAAGCCGGTCGCGCTGGGCGTGACGGTCAGCGCGACGGTGGCCAATCGCTGGAACGAGGTGGCATCGCATAATGTGGTGGCGAAAATCGAAGGCTCCGATCCGCTGTTGAAAGAC
The DNA here is from genome assembly GCA_040544385.1 of Oxalobacteraceae bacterium GrIS 1.11. Classification (GTDB taxonomy): domain Bacteria; phylum Pseudomonadota; class Gammaproteobacteria; order Burkholderiales; family Burkholderiaceae_D; genus Janthinobacterium. The sequence goes on along the minus strand of JBEONR010000026.1, from coordinate 80,273 downwards.
GAGTACGTCGTCTACACTGCGCACTGGGACCATTTCGGCATCGATGCAAGCTTGCCGGGAAGCCGCACGCAACAGATTTTCCACGGCGCCAAGGACAATGCCTCGGGCGTCGCGGCGCTGCTGGAAATCGCCAAGGCTTACAAGGCGCTGCCCGTGGCGCCCAAGCGCAGCGTGCTATTCGTGCTGACCACGGGCGAGGAACGCGGCTTGCTGGGCGCGCAATATTACGCGCGCCACCCGCTCTACCCGCTGGCCAAGACCCTGATCGACATCAATATCGACGGCGTCAACCTGTGGGGCCGCACCAGGGATATCGAAGTGGCCGGTTTCGGCAAATCGACCACCGACGAGATCGTCACAGCGGTGGCCAAGCGCCAGAAGCGCGTGGTCAAGCCCGACGCCCACGCCGACTTCGGCACCTTTTACCGGGCCGACCAGTTCGAGTTCGCCAAGGTCGGCGTGCCGGTCGTCTACCTGCGCGGCGGCATGGATTTCATCGGCAAACCAGCCGGCTACGCGCAAGAAAAAGTGGCGCGCTATGTGGCCCACGATTACCATAAAGTGAGCGACGTGGTGCAGCCGGACTGGGACTTGCGCGGCGCGGTGGAAGACAGCGCGTTGCTGTTCGGAGTCGGCTATGAAGTCGCGCAGGGCAAGGCGTATCCGCAATGGAAGGCGGGCGCGGAATTCAAGGCCGCGCGCGACGCCATGCGCGCGGAAGAATCAAGGCAGTAATTTAGTGGCAAAGGACATCGCATGACCAAGATCGAAGCAATGAAACGCATCAACGAACGGCTCGCGCGGGCCGCGTTGAGCGACAAGAATACCCATTTCGCCAGCGTCGTGGTGTATGGCCCGGACGAAGGGTGGTGGCTGAAAATTCCCTACCTGGGTTTCAATCAAGAGCTGCATATCGTACTCAATAACGAGAAGAGCAAGAGCTTCCAGCATTTGACCATCAATGCCAGGCAAATCCTCAGCCCCGGCATGAAATTTCGCAGCAGCGACGGCGCCGCCGACGCCTTCATGTCGGCCTCGGCGCCGAAGCGCTTGATCGACCTCTTGCAGGGCGGCAGCAAGTACAATTTCACGCGCCATGTGGTCAGCGAGTATCGTTACTGAGGAGGCGCGCTGGTCTTAAAATATTTTTAATGCAATAGTTCAATTATGATACTCTTTCACGATCATGGGCCAACGTCCCACTCATCGGAAGAGAGAGAATGTCAAAAGCAAAGCTGTTGCACGGCCTGGCCCTGATTTGCCTGGCGCTGCCCGCCCAGGCGGAAAATTCCCACGACAATCCCGCCCCGCTGGGGTCATCCACGCCGGTCGACACCGCCTGCAACGATTACGCAGCGCCCGAGCCGGAGCCGGACGCGCGCGCGCCCAAGGCTTTCTGGGTCTCGCAACCGCTGCGGCCCGATCAAACCGCGCTGATTTCGGCCGGCAACATCGATCCCGCCAGCACGCTGCAGATTGCCATGGTGCCCGATTGCGCCATCGCCGATCCGCTCGACAGCCGGCGCCACACCTTGAACTGGATGGCGCAGACGCCGCTGCAGGCCTCCACCACCACCCTCAAATTTGTCGTCCCCACGCAATGGCCGGCGGGGCTGTTTGCCTACCGCCTGACGAGCGCCGGCGTGGCCGGCGCCATCCATTACATCAACCAGCCCGACCCTTGGTTCATCCAGGGCGACCAGGGCGACAGCGCCAGCCCCGGCGGCTGGTTGCAAGTGCATGGCACTGCCCTGGCGCTGGAGCCGGCGGCGGCCGCTCCCGCGCTGGCACTGGTGCGCGAGAACCGGGTGGTGGCCATACTCGGCGCCGATGCGGCCGACCCGATGAACAATGGCTACCGCCAGCGCTTCAAGGTGCCCGCCGATACGCCCGACGGCAGCTACGAGGTATATGTGCATAACGGCCATGGCGCCGTGCAGGGCTGGCACCGCTTCAGCGATGTCTGGAGCAGCGACGGCAAGCCGATCGAGCATGTGATTGTCAAGCGCCCCCTGCCCTGGCCCACCGTCGAGGTCGACGTGACGCAGCAGGCGGGTGCCAATTGGGATCAAAAATTCGCCGCCGCGATCAGCCTGGTCCAGGCCAGCGGCGGCGGCGTGATCCGCGTGCCGGCGGGAGAATATCAACTCGTCAATCAATTGAGCTTGCCCAACAAGACCCTCTTGCTGGGCGCGGGAACAGAGCTGACGGTGTTGACCTGGGCCGGCGCGCCCAGAGACGCAAAGGGCAATCCGCTGGCCTTGCTGAACGGCCGCACAGTGGTGCCTTATCCGGTGCGCAACGCCAGCTTTTCCGTATCCGACTTGACCCTGATCAGCGGCAAGGACGAGGGTATTTGCATCCACCGGGGCTACACTGTCGAACCGGCCTATCTGCGCCGCGTCGCTTGCCGTTTCCCCAACCTGGCCTCGTCGGCCGTCACCGGAAGTAGCCGGCCAACCAGCGGCATCGGGGTCGACCTGGGCGATTCCAGCAGCAATTTTGAAGTCAGCGACAGCTATTTCAATGTGCGCACCGGCTTTTACCTGCGCAGCCAGGGCGGCGCCAATGCCTATATCCGCTTCACCGGCAATGTCGTGCGCTGGCGCGACGACGAGGCCAACCAGCGCTACAACAGCCACAATATCGTGTATGAAGGAAACCATACCAGCTACGCCGGCACCTTTCTCGGCAACGGCTATACCCGGGCCATGAACGCCAACCCCGGCTTCTGGTTCGCAGCCTATGAAGGCAATGCCCGCGATCTGTACTATGGCAATAACCGCACCGACCATGAAGACCCGACACCCCTCGATGGCGCGCTCGGCATGACCTTCGACGGCGGCTCCGGCGCCTATTACGGCGCGGTGCACTCGGCCGACGGCGTCACTGTCGAGCTTGCGGAACCGAGCAAGCCGTATGAGCGCTTCGGTATCAAGCCCGGCGCGTGGGTGGCGATTCTGTCGGGCGCCGGCGCCGGCCAATGGCGCACGCTGGCGGCAAATCTGGATGGCTCGACCCACATCACGGTGGACCGTCCATGGGATATCGCGCCCGACGCCAGTTCCACGCTGACGATCTGGCGCACCCTGGGGCGTGCGCTGTTTGTCCACAATGACTTGGCCGGCAAGCGTCTATTGCAAACTTATTATGCTTCGCACGATGTGATTTTTGCCAACAACCACATCGGTACGCCGGGCGCGACGGTCGGCGTGCCGATCTGGGTCGGTGGCACGGCGGGCAACGGGACCGCGCCCGGCTGGCATTATCAAGTGCTCGACAATAGCATCGATTACCTGGGCGCCTCCTTCGACAGCGTGCCGACCGGCGCGCCCCTGCCGGGCACGGCGGCGCTGCTGGCCTACGCGCATATTTTCCGCAACAACCAGTCGAGCGCTCCGGGCACTGCCGTGCTGACCATTTTTCCTGCGGGGAAGGATGGCAGGGGGCGCCCGAATACCGGCTTTATCGTGGAAAAAAATGGGGGCATGGCATCGATTCCAGCCGGCGGCAGCGCGCCATATAGCGGCCTGATACGGGACAATCAATCGCTGTTGCAAAATGCGCCCGGCAAACTGGCCGATTTTACGACCGTGACGGCCTACGACGCGGGCAACAAGGAGGTGCTGCTGACGCCCCTGCCGGGCAACTGGGTCAGTTGCGCCCGGGAAGGCGGGACTTGCAACTTCCCGGGCATCAAGCTGGTCCGCTTTGGCGCGAACGGCCACTATGTGATGCAGTCATATCAAGACAGCGCGGCATGCAGCAATGCGGGCTTTAAAAGCGACCCCATCCCCGGCAACGTCAAGTCTTGCGACTATGACGGCGGCATAGCGCCTTGACCCGGGGCTATCCGGCCAGTCCGCTATTAAGCGCCAGCAGCAAGGCGCGGCAGTGCGGGCCGGTGCCATTCAATTTATCCGCGATGCGCAGCATCTGGCTGCCGTTGCGCTGGTAAAAGGCATCCGGCGTCGCCTGCACGTCGCGCAGAATGCCGGCCGCCGCCAGTTCGAGGCGGGCCGCGTCTTGCGGCGCCAGCTCGATCAGGCTGACGAGGTAGCTCGCGCCCCACTGCAAGCGCGTGGCGGGGCCTTGCGCGCAGTGCCAGGCCCGCTCATACCAGTCGAGCGCGGCGCCCGTGTCGCCGCGCCGCCCGGCGTTGGCGGCCAGCAGATGCATGAAATAAAAGGGCGCGTGCGAAGCGGGCAATGCGGCTTCCAGCAAGGCGTCTGCCGCGTCAACCAGGCCAGCCTCGGACAGCGCGCCGGCGGCCGTGTTGAGTAGCGCATGGCGCGCGTGCGGATCGCCGCCTCCATCTTGGAGCAAATCGCTCACCCGGCGCCGCAAGCCTTGCGCCAAGCCTGCTTGCGGCGCGCCAAAGCGCGCCAGCCGTACTTGCAGGCGCAAGGCCGCCATGCGGTCCGGCGCCGATAGTGTGCTGTCGTCGGCCCAGGCGCGCGCCGTGCCATCCAAGGCTTGCGCCAGGGCGGCGCGCGCCGATGGCGGCGCCCGCGCTATCAATTTGACGCCGTTATTGCACAGGATATCCATGTTGGCGCGCATCTCACCCAACAGGCGCGGCGCGATATCGGGCAACTCGCCGGCGCCGGCCGCCAGTGCGTGCAAGTCGAGGCGCAGCGCCGCAGCGCCGGGCGGACAAAGCCGCGCCAGATGCGCCAGACTGTCGGCCAGCTCGCGTTGGCCCAGTACTTGCCCCTCGTCCGTATCCCACGAATAAAAACTGAGCAAGCGCCATTCGTCGGCATCCAGCGCGCGCGTCCCGGACAGGGCCGCGTCAAACGATTCGCGCGCCGTGTATGTGGCCGCCAGCGCCAGTTGCAGCAAGCCCACGCCGGTGTCGCCATCCGCCTCGCACGGCAGGCGCGTGATTTCGCGGCCGTCGGGCCGGAACAGGATCAGGGTCGGGTAGCTGCGCAAGCGGTAACGGGCCGCCACTTGCTGCGCGCCGACGCTATCGCCATCGAGATGGACGGCCACCAGTGCGCGTGTCAGGGCGACGAATGCGGGCCGGCCGAACCAGTCGGCCTTGCTGCGGTTGCAGGGCGGACACCAGGCCGCGCCCCAATACAGGAACAGGGGCCGCGCCGTGGCGCGCGCCTCATCGAAGGCGGCGTCGACGGCGCCCTCGAACCAGTCGATGGCCGCGCCGTTCAGGATTCGCGCGCCAGGGCCAGAAATTCCGTGCGCAGGGCCAGGTTCGGCTGCAACTCGCCCAGCATGGCCGAGGTGATGGTTTCCTCGCCCGGCGTGCGGATGCCGCGGCTTTCCATGCACAAGTGGCGGCAGCGCACGACCACGCCGACCGCCTTCGGTTCCAGCACTTCCATCAAGGCGTTGGCGATCTGTATCGTCATGCGCTCTTGTACTTGCAGGCGCTTGGAAAAGCAATCGACCAGGCGCGTCAGCTTCGACAAGCCGACGATTTTACCGTTCGGCACGTAACCGATCGTGGCCTTGCCGAAGAATGGCGCCAGGTGGTGTTCGCAGTGGCTGTAGACGGGAATGCCGCGCACCACAATCAACTCGTTGTATTGTTCGGCCCCATCCTCGAAAGCTTTCAGCAATTCGGCCGGCACCTGGCCGTAGCCGGAGGTCCAGTGTTTCCACGCCTTGGCCACGCGCGCCGGCGTTTCAAGCAAGCCGGGACGCTGCGGGTCTTCGCCCAGGCTGGTCAACAGGCGGCGCCAATCGTGTTCCGAGAATTCTTCTTTGGACATGCTACAAGACCCTAAAATTTGCAATTGCCAACAGTATACAGAAAATGTCGCTTACGGTCGGTGGGCGTTCACCAGTAGCGCCGAAATCGACACCGTCGACGACGCTTCCGGCCATTCGTCGCCGGGGCCGAACCAGCGCGCCTCGGCAATCTCGCTTTCATCGACGCGGATCTCGCCGTCGAGGTAATCGGCGGTGAAGGCGATCATCAGGGAATGGGGGAAGGGCCAGGATTGGCTCATGAAATATTGCAAATTGTGGACGCGCAGGCCGACCTCTTCCATTACTTCGCGGTGTACGGCTTCTTCGATCGATTCGCCGGCTTCCAGGAAGCCGGCCAGCGGACTGAAGCGCTTCGACGGCGAATTGGTATGCAGCGCCAGCAATACCGCATCGCCCTTACGTATCAAGACCATCATGGCCGGCGAGATGCGCGGATAAGCCAGCATGCCGCAGGCGGGGCACTTGAAGCAGCGCTCGCCGGCGGCCAGCGCCATCGGCGTCGCGCACACGCCGCAGTAACGGTGGCTGCGCGCCCATTCGGCAATCTGGCAGGCGCGGCTGGCCAGGCCCAACATGCCGTCGTCGATCTCGTTGAACAGGGAGCGCAAGCCCCGATAGGCGTGCTCCTGCCCCGGCAAGGCGTCGTCGTCGACCCACAAAACCTGGCAATAGCGGCCGTTCCACAGGCCGAGCGGATGGGCCCGGCTCAGGTCGGCGCCGATGGCGGCCAGGACGGCGCCGTCAGGCAGGCTCAGGTCGGCTTCGCGCAGCAGCAGGCGCGCGCCGTGGAAGACAAAGGTAAGCGGGTCCGGATGGGCCAGCGGAGTGAGTAGGGGCGTGAAGGAAGATGGTGTCTGTAACATGCAGGGTTTCGAGAAAAGTGGTGAAATGGCGGCCGATGCCGCCCCGTATCAAGTATCAAGTATCAAGTAAGCAGGGTATGCAATTGCCGTATCAAGTCGGCGATATCGTATTGGTGATTGCCGACAAAGAAGCCCTTGGTATCGATGTATTCGGCGTCGGCCAGGCTACCGCGCACGGCATAATCAAAATATTTGATGACCTCGTTCTTGACGAAATTGCCCGTCACGATGGGCCGGCATTCGACGCCGTTGGCCAACAGACGCGAGGTAATTTCCTTGCGCGAGATGGTCGCGTCTTCCCGGATCACGAAGGCAAAGCCAAACCAGCTGCTGGAACCGGTCTCACGCTGGATGGCCAGGTAGGGATGGTCGCCAAACAAGTCCTGGAAATGACGGCCGTTGGCGCGCCGCTTTGCCAAGAAATCGGGCAACTTCTTCAATTGCTCGACGCCGATGGCGCCGCTCATTTCCAGCGGCCGGACGTTGTAGCCTGGCAACACGAACTTGAACGATTCCTCGAACGGGTCGTCGCTCTTGATGCCGCTGACCAGGTTTTCCTTCGGCAAATTGCGGGTCCAGCCATGCGCGCGCAGGCACAACAGGATGTGGTACAACTCGTCGTCGTCGGTGACGACGCAACCGCCTTCCATGGTGGCGATATGGTGCGAGAAAAACGAGCTGAAAGTGCCCATCAAGCCGAAGGTGCCCGCTTGCCGGCCATCGAAGGTGGCGCCCATCGATTCGCAGTTATCTTCCAGCAGCAAGATATCCTTGCCCTCGATTAAATTCTGGATGGCCGTGAAATCATTCGGATTGCCGAGCAGGTTGACGGCCAGGATAGCCTTGGTGTCGGCCGTGATGGCCGCTGCCAGCTTGACCAGGTCGATATTCAAGGTGTTCTTATCAATATCGACAAAGATCAGTTTCAAGCCGTATTGGTGCAGCGGATAATACGTGGTCGACCATGACACGGCCGGCACGATCACTTCGTCGCCGCGCTTCAATTTCGGCTGTTTCGTATAAAACAAGGCGGCAATCATCAGCAAGTTCGCGGCCGAGCCGGAACTGACCATGACGGCATGGCGCGAACCGAAAAACGCGGCGAAATCGCGTTCATATTCATGCACGCGTTGACCCATCGTAAACATATTCGAATCGATCACTTGCTTGATGGCATCGATTTCTTTGTGGTCCCACGTACTGCTGGCCAAAGGGTAATTAAGCACGCCGCACCTCGCTCAGATAATAATCATACGTTTTTTGAATTCCGTCTTCGATGGAAGTCTTGTATTTCCAGCCAAATTGGGCCAGCCTGGTGTCGTCGATGAGTTTTTGCTGCATGCCGACCGGTTTGCTCAAATCGTGTACGAACGCGCCCTGGTAGCCGACCACTTTCGCCACCGCCGCGTAATATTCATTGATGCTGTAGTCATGCCCCAGGCCGACATTGATATTTTGCGGCATGCGCTCGAAATGGGCCAGCACGTAAAAGATGAAATCGGCCAGGTCGCCCGCATACATGAATTCGCGGCGCGCGCTGCCGTCGCCCCAGATATCGATCGATTCCAGGCCGTCGCGCTGGGCGTCGGCGACTTTCTTGATGACGGCCGGGATCATGTGCGAATGCCTGGGGTCGAACTTGTCGTGCCGGCCATAGATATTGCAGGGAATGATGGTCTGGTAGCGCAACGCCGGCTCTTCCCGGCGGATGTATTCGCACAGGCGCGTGCTGGCGATCTTGGCCAGGGCATAGCCTTCGTTGGTCGGTTCGAGTTCGCCCATCAAGATCAATTCCTCGCCGAGCGGATTGGGCGCCGCGCGCGGGTACATGCAGGAACTGCTCAGGTTGAGCAATTGCCCGATCCCGGCCGCGCGCGCGGCCGTGATGATGTTCAAGCCCATCTGCATGTTATCGACCAGGAACTTGACCGGTTGCGCCATATTGGCCTGGATGCCGCCCACCACGCCGGCCGCGTGGATCACCAGGTCCGGGCCGTGCGCGGCCAGGTAGGCGCGCACGGCCCCCGCGTCCAGCAAGTCGAGCTCGGCGCTGGACGGGGCCAGCATGGTATGTTCCCGCGCGGCAGCATGTTCGAGGATATTCTTGCCCACCAGGCCACGGGCGCCCGTCAACAGGATCTTCATGCTTATTCGCTGGGCACGGTAATACTGTGTCCATGCCGTTTCAACAGCGTATCGCGGCGCGCGTGATCGAGGTCGAACGCCACCATTTCCGCGCACATTTGCTGCAGCGTGATTTCCGGTTCCCAGCCGAGCAGGGTCTTGGCCTTGCTCGGGTCGCCCAGCAGGGTCTCGACTTCGGTGGGACGGAAATAGCGCGGGTCGACCCGCATGATGACGTCGCCCGCCTTCAGCGCCGGCGCCTTGTCGCCCTCGACTTGCTCGACGATGCCGATTTCATCGATGCCGCGGCCTTCGAAACGCAGCGTCAAGCCCAATTCGGCGGCGGAAAATTGTATGAATTGGCGCACCGAATATTGCACCCCGGTGGCGATGACGAAATCGTCGGGCTGATCCTGCTGCAACATCATCCATTGCATGCGCACATAGTCTTTCGCGTGGCCCCAGTCGCGCAAGGCATCGATATTGCCCAGGTACAGGCAGCGTTCCAGGCCTTGCGCCATATTCGCCAGCGCGCGCGTGATCTTGCGTGTGACGAAAGTCTCACCCCGGCGCGGCGATTCGTGATTGAACAAGATGCCGTTGCAGGCATACATGCCATACGCTTCGCGGTAATTGACCGTCATCCAGTAGGCATACATTTTCGCCACCGCATAGGGCGAACGGGGATAGAAGGGGGTGGTTTCCTTTTGCGGGGTTTCTTGCACCAGACCAAACAATTCGGAAGTCGAGGCTTGATAGAAACGGGTCTTTTTCGTCAATCCCAGCAAGCGTATCGCTTCCAGCAAACGCAGGGTGCCGAGCGCGTCGACGTCGGCCGTATATTCGGGCGCCTCGAAACTGACCGCCACATGGGATTGCGCGCCCAGGTTATACACTTCGTCGGGCTGCACTTGCTGCAAGATGCGGGTCAGGTTGGACGAATCGCTCAAGTCGCCGTAATGCAGGATGAAGCGTTGATTGTCGACGTGCGGGTCCTGGAATACATGGTCGATGCGCTGCGTATTGAAGGAAGACGCGCGCCGCTTGATGCCGTGGACCTGGTAACCTTTTTCCAGAAGAAATTCAGCGAGATAAGAACCATCTTGACCGGTAACGCCCGTAATCAATGCTTTTTTCATTATCTATCCCGGTATTTATTCATTCCATGTCACTGGAAATTTAAATTCAATAGCAAGGGTGAAAATTGGGAATTCATTACCCGGCCGCGCCGGCATGCCCCTGGATGCGGCGCCAATCGTTGTCAGTATATACGAACTTTTTCAGCGAATGTGGGCGCCTCGCCGGCCACGCCGGCGCGGCCGGCCGGGCCGGCAAAGCGGGGAATTACGATATACACAGCGACTTGCTTCTGGTTTAGAATAACTCGCACATAGCTGACAATAGAGCGAGCCAGCCCGCATCGAACAAGCCGCGGCGCTGCATTCCTTGCAAGACAAGACCAGGGGTCACCATGAAGGCAGTCATACTCGCCGGCGGTTTGGGCACGCGGCTCAGCGAAGAGACCACGCTCAAGCCAAAACCAATGGTGGAGATCGGCGGCAAGCCGATTCTATGGCATATTTTGAAAAACTATTCCAGCCACGGCATCAATGATTTCGTCATCTGCTGCGGCTACAAGGGCTACCTGATCAAGGAGTTCTTCGCCAACTATTCGCTGCATACGTCCGACGTCACCTTCGACATGCGCGCCAATACCATGGAAGTGCATTCGCGCCACGCCGAGCCGTGGAAAGTGACCCTGGTCGACACGGGCGAAAACACCTTGACGGGCGGGCGCCTGAAGCGGGTGCGCAGCTTTGTCGAAGACGATGAAGCGTTTTGCTTCACCTACGGCGACGGCGTGGCCGACATCGACATCGCCGCCTCGATCGCTTTCCACAAGCAACACGGCAAGCTGGGCACCATGACGGCGGTGCAGCCGCCGGGACGCTTCGGCGCGATCGATATCGATGGCCAGCGCATCGTCAGCTTCAAGGAAAAGCCGCAGGGCGACGGCAGCTGGATCAATGGCGGTTATTTCGTGCTGTCGCCGAAGGTGATCGATTACATCGCCGACGACGACACCACCTGGGAAAAGGAACCGATGGAAAACCTGGCGCGCGACCGCCAAATCGATGCCTACTTCCATTCCGGCTTTTGGCAGCCGATGGATACCCTGCGCGACAAGGTCTTGCTGGAAGACTTGTGGCAGCGCGGCGAAGCGCCGTGGAAGCGCTGGCCATGAATCCCGACTTTTGGCGCGGCAAGCGCGTCTTCCTGACCGGCCATACCGGCTTCAAGGGCGGCTGGCTTAGCCTGTGGCTGCAACAAATGGGCGCCGACTTGAGCGGCTATGCGCTGGACGCGCCCAGCGTGCCCAGCCTGTTTGCCGTGGCCGAGGTGGGACGCGGCATGCGCTCCACCATAGGCGATATCCGCGATGGCGCGCAATTGACCAGGGCGATGCAGGAAGCCCGCCCCGAGATCGTGATACACATGGCGGCGCAAGCGCTGGTGCGCTATTCCTATGAGCATCCGGCCGAGACTTACGCCGTCAACGTGATGGGCCTGGTGAATGTTTTCGAGGCGGTGCGGGCCACGCCCGGCATCAAGGCGGTGCTCAATGTCACCAGCGACAAATGCTATGAAAACCGCGAATGGGCCTGGGGTTACCGCGAAAACGAAGCCTTCGGCGGCTACGACCCTTACAGCAACAGCAAGGCGTGCGCGGAACTGGTGACGGCCGGTTACCGCAGTTCCTTCTTCAATCCAGCCACATACGCGCAACACGGCGTCGCGCTCGGCTCGGCCCGCGCCGGCAATGTGATAGGCGGCGGCGACTGGGCCGCCGACCGCCTGATTCCCGATATGCTGCGCGCGATCGGCCAGGGCCAGCCCGTGTTGATACGCCATCCGGGCGCGATCCGACCCTGGCAACATGTGCTGGAACCGCTGTCGGGCTACCTGAGCCTGGCCGAACGCCTGTACCAGCAGGGCGCGGCCTACGCGGAAGGCTTCAACTTCGGCCCGCACGACAGCGATGCCCGCCCCGTCGCATGGATCATCGAACGCCTGTGCCAGGACTGGGGCGACGGCGCCGCCTGGCAACTCGATGGCGCGCTGCAACCGCACGAAGCGACTTACCTCAAGCTCGATTGCTCGAAGGCGCGCGCGCGCCTGGACTGGCACCCGCGCTGGCACCTGGGCCAGACCATCGCCAAGATCGTTGCCTGGCACCAGGCCCACCTGGCCGGCGCCGACATGCGCGCGCTGACCCTGGCCCAGATCGACAGCTATCAACAATCCCCCTACAGTTAAGGCAGCACGATGAGCGAACCGCACAGCAAAGAAGAACTCCGCGCCCAGATCCTCGAACTGGTGGCCCGCTATGGCGCGCTGGCCAGCGCGCCGCGCCCCTTCGAGCCGGGCGTGACGGCGGTGCCGCCGGCCGGCAAGGTGGTGGGCGCGCCCGAAATGGCCTTGATGGTGGAGGCCTCGCTCGACGCCTGGCTGACCACGGGTCGCTTCAACGACCAGTTCGAAGCCAAGCTGGCCGCCTTCATCGGGATCCAGCATTTGATCACGGTGAACTCCGGCTCTTCGGCCAACCTGGTGGCGTTTTCCACGCTGACCTCGCCCAAGCTGGGCGCGCGTGCCATCAAGCCCGGCGATGAAGTGATCGGCGTGGCGGCCGGTTTCCCCACCACCGTCAACCCGATCCTGCAATTTGGCGCGGTGCCGGTCTTCGTCGACGTCGAACTGGGCACCTACAATATCGACGCCAGCCTGATTGAAGCGGCCATCGGCCCCAAGACGCGCGCCATCATGCTGGCCCATACGCTGGGCAACCCCTACAATCTAGAGCTGATCGTCGCGCTATGCAAGAAGCACAATCTGTGGCTGATCGAGGATTGCTGCGACGCCCTCGGTGCCACCTATAAGGGGCAAATGGTCGGCACCTTCGGCGACATCGGCACCATGAGCTTTTACCCGGCCCACCACATCACGATGGGCGAGGGCGGCGCCGTGTTCACCAATAACGCCGAGCTCAAAGCCATCGCCGAATCGTTCCGCGACTGGGGCCGCGACTGCTATTGCGCGCCGGGCAAGGACAATACTTGCGGCAAGCGCTTTTGCTGGAAACTGGGCACCCTGCCGCAAGGTTATGACCATAAATACACTTACAGCCACCTCGGCTACAACCTGAAGATCACCGATATGCAGGCGGCGTGCGGAGTGGCCCAGATCGACCGCGCGGCCGGCTTCATCCAGGCCCGCAAGGATAACTTCGCTTACCTGAAGGCGCGCCTGGCCAGTTGCGAGGAATTCATGATCTTGCCGCAAGCGACCGAGCACGCCGAGCCATCCTGGTTCGGCTTTCCCTTGACCCTGAAGCCGGCCGCCAATATCAACCGGGTCGACCTGCTGACCTACCTTGACCAGCACAAGATCGGCACCCGCCTGCTATTTGCCGGCAACCTGACGCGCCAGCCTTACATGAAAGACCAGAATTACCGCATCTCGGGCGAGCTGACCAATACCGACCGGGTCATGAACGACACTTTCTGGATCGGCGTCTTCCCCGGTTTGAGCCGCGCCATGCTGGACTTCACCATCGGCAAGCTGGAAGCGTTTTTCGGCGTGGGCTTTTAATGGCGGCGGCGCGCCGGCATCCGGTCGAAACGGCCGACCTGGAAGCGATCACCAGCCAGTATGGCTTGCCATGGGAAACCCTGGCCGGGCAAACCGTGTGCGTCAGCGGCGCCTCCGGTTTCCTGCCCTCGTATATGGTGGAAACCCTGCTGTTCCTGAACGAGACCCGCAAGCTGGACATCAGCGTGCTGGCCGTGGTGCGCAGCCGCGCCAATTTCGCGCGCCGCTACGCCCATCACGCGGGCCGCGCCGACTTGCTGTGCATCGAACAAGACATCAACTTGCCGCTGCGCTTCACGGAAAAACCCGATTACATCATCCACGCCGCCAGCCAGGCCAGCCCGAAATATTATTCGACCGACCCGATCGGCACCTTGAGCGCCAATACCCTGGGCACCGCCGCCCTGCTGCAACTGGCGGCCGCCTGCCAGGCCAAGGGTTTCCTGTATTTCAGTAGCAGCGAGGTGTACGGCCAGACCGACAAGGTGCCCACCGCCGAGGGCGACTACGGCATGCTCGACCCGCTGGCGGTGCGCTCCTGTTACGCCGAGAGCAAGCGCATGGGCGAAAACATGTGCGCCTCGTGGCACCACCAGGCCGGGGTGCCGGCCAAGATCGTGCGCCCCTTCCATACGTATGGTCCACGGATGCAGCTCGACGATGGCCGCGTGTATGCCGATTTCGTGTCCTGCATCTTGCATAATCAGCCGATTGCCCTCAAGAGCGATGGCTCGGCAAGGCGCGCCTTTTGCTACCTGGCCGACGCCGTGGCCGGCTTTTGGAGCGTGCTGCTGCGCGGCGAAAACGGCGCCGCCTACAATATCGGCAATCCGGACGGCGAAATCAGCATGCGCGAGCTGGCGCAATTGCTGGTTGAGCTGTATCCGGAAAAGGCCTTGAGCGTCAGCTTCCAGGAGCGCCGCCAGGACGAAGCTTATCTGGCCAGTCCGGTGTCGCGGGCTTGCCCCGACATTAGCAAGGCACGCGGCCTGGGCTGGACCCCGCGCACCACGCTGGCCGATGGATTCCGCAAAACCATAGAAAGTTATTTATGAGCAAGCAAATGAGCAAGCTAATCGATACCCGCCAAGCCTTCCTCGACGGCGCCATCGGCAAGCCCGACTTCATCCGCACCATGTACGAGCGCCACCACGCGGCCCTGTTCGACTATGCCGATTATTTGAAGCACACCAATATCGCCTCGATCGAGATCAGCGACGGCCGGGTGCTGATGACCTCGCGCGACCGCGGCATCAAGATCATTTGCCCGGCCGGCGATTACCGCGTGGCACCCGTCGAAATCCTCAATTTCCTGGAATATGAAATCACCGATTCGAACATGATCATGCGCCTGATCACGCCCGACAGTTGCGTGCTCGATATCGGCGCCAACATGGGTTGGTATGCGATCAATATCGCCATGGCCCAGCCGACTTGCGTGGTGCATGCCTTCGAACCGATTCCCGACACCTTCGCGGTCTTGAATGAAAACGTGGCCTTGAACGGCATCGGCAATGTGATCACGCATCATTTCGGCTTTTCCAGCGAAAAGAAAGACTTGAGCTTTTTCTTTTATCCCGAAGGCTCGGGCAACGCTTCGTCCGTCAATTTGACGGGCCGCGCCGATATCCGGGAAGTGACGTGCCACGTCGAATTGCTCGACGACGCCACCGAGCAGCTCAAGCTGGGCCGGGTCGACTTCATCAAATGCGACGTCGAAGGCGCCGAGCTATTCGTGTTCCAGGGCGGGCAAGCCTTGCTGGCCCGCGACCAACCCATCGTGTTCGCGGAAATGCTGCGCAAATGGGCCGCCAAATTCGACTACCACCCGAACCAGATCATCGCCCTGTTCAGCGCGCTTGGCTACCGCTGCTTCACCGCCGGCGACGCCAGCCTGCGCGAATTTTTCGCCATGGATCAAGAGACCGTCGAAACCAATTTCTTCTTCTTGCACGGCGCACGGCACGCGGCCCTGATCGAGAGCCTGCTGGCCGATTAAGAACCATCAACTCATGCGCACGGGGGATACCATGCAAGCGAATCAAGACGGCAGCCGCGCCCTGGCGCTGCGCATCCGGCAAACCAGCCTGGGCATGTGCTACCAGAAAAAGGCCTCGCACCTGGGCGGCGCGTTTTCCGTGGCCGACGTGCTGGCGGTGCTGTACCAAGACATCTTGCGCAAGAACCCGGCCGCGCCCGACGACGCCGGGCGCGACCGCCTGTTCTATAGCAAGGGCCACGCTTGCACCGCGCTCTACGCCGTGCTGGCCGAATGCGCCTATTTTCCCCGCGCGGAACTGGGCACCTTCACCGACAACGGCAGCGTCTTCACCTCCCACGTCAACCACAAGGTACCGGGCGTCGAATGGTCCACCGGCAGCCTCGGTCACGCGCTATCGGTCGCTTGCGGCGCGGCGCTGGCCGCGCAACGCCGGCGCCACGACTGGCACACTTTCGCCGTGCTCAGCGACGGCGAACTGGACGAAGGCTCGAACTGGGAAGCGATCCTGTTCGCGCCCCACCACCGGCTCGACAACCTGACCCTGATCGTCGATTACAACAAGATCCAAAGCTTCGGCAGCGTGGCCGAGGTGCTGAACCTGGAACCGCTGGCGGCGAAGTTCGACGCCTTCGGCTGGGACTGCCTTGAAGTCGATGGCCACGACCACGCGCAATTGGCGCGGGCGCTGTCGAAAGACGGGCGCACGGCCGGCAAGCCGCGCGCCATCGTCGCCCACACGGTCAAGGGCAAGGGCGTCAGTTTCATGGAAAACCAATTGGCCTGGCACTACAAATCGCCGTCCACCGAACAATACGAGCAAGCGATGGCCGAACTGGCGCGGGGCGCGCCATGAGAACCACCTTCATCACCACCTTGCTGGAGCTGGCGCGCGCCGACGAGTCGATTTTCCTGCTGTGCGGCGACCTCGGCTATTCGGTGCTGGAACCGTTCGCCGAACAATTCCCCCAGCGTTTCTTGAACGTCGGCATTGCCGAACAAAACATGATGGGCGTCGCGGCCGGACTCAGCCTGGAAGGCTATACCGTCTTCACCTATTCGATCGGCAATTTCCCCACCCTGCGCTGCATGGAACAAATCCGCTACGATATTTGCTACCACGAAGCCAACGTAAAAGTGATCGCCGTCGGCGGCGGCTATGCCTACGGCCCGCTCAGCACTTCGCACCACACCACCGAGGAACTGGGCATGTTGCGTACCATCCCCGGCATGGTAGTGACGGCGCCGGGCGACCCGGCCGAAGTCGAGAGCATGACCGCTTTCATCGCCAGCCACCGCGGGCCCTGCTATATGCGCTTGAACAAGAATGGCGAGGCGCGCCTGCATGCCAGCCCGCCGTCCCTGGCCAGGCTGGGCGCGATCGTGCCGGTGCTGCGCCGCAGCGGCGGCGCGCCGCGCGCGATCTGGGCCACCGGCGACATGGTCGGCTACGCGGCCCGCTTCATCGAGACCCACCAGTTGCACGCCGACTTGTACAGCTTCCCCTTCGTCAATCCGATCGATATCGAACAATTGGCGCAACTGGCGGCCGCCTACCCCCATATCACGACGCTGGAAGAGCACCAGGCCAACGGCGGCTTCGGCTCGGCAATCCTGGAACGGCTGCACGATTTGCTGTCGTTGGGCCGGCTCGACGCGCTGCCCCGCGTCGAGCGCATCGCGATCCCCAACAGCTTCATCAGCGTGGCGGGCACGCAAGACTTTTTACGCGAAAAAATGGGACTCTCCCTGCGGATCGAATGAAAGATACGATGAGCACACAGCCGTCCGCCCCCGCGCAGCCAGCCCACAGCCTCGCCCTGGCGCGGCAAGGCCGGCTGACGGTGATCGACTTGTTCAGCGCCGCCCAGCGCCTGGAAGACCCCCATCTGGCCATCGAGTTATACCGCGCCTGGCTGGCCGGCACCGTCTCGCCGCTGGCCTATGCGGCCCAGTTCAACCTGGCCGTGCTGCTGGTGGCGGCCGGCGACGATGCCGGCGCCGAAACGGCTTACCGCGCGGCGCTGGCGCAAAAGCCCGGCTTCCTGGAAGGCTTGCTCAATCTCGGCACCTTGCTCGAACGCTGCGGCCGACCGGTCGAGGCGCTCGAGCTCTGGCGCGTAGTGCTGACCAGTGCCGACTTGAGCGCGGCCGCCGACCGCGCGCTGCATATCCAGGCCTTGAACAATCTCGGCCGGCTGCTGGAAATCCGCAAGCAATTGCCGGAAGCGGAAGCCATGCTGACCCTCAGCCTGCAGGCGGACCCCAGCCAGGTCAGCGTGATGACGCACTGGGTCCACTTGCGCCAGAAACAATGCAAATGGCCCGTGTATGACAGCGCCAGCGGCTTCGACGTCGCCAGCATGGTGGTCGGCACCTCGGCGCTGGCGATGCTGAGCGCTTCCGGCGACCCGGAGCTGCAACTGGTGGCGGCGCGCCGCTTCGTCAAGGAAAAGGTGCTGGCCGCCGGCGTCGCCATGTCCAGCCAGGAAGGCTATGCCCACGCCCGGCTGCGGGTCGGCTACCTGTCCTCGGATTTCTGCTCGCACGCGGTCTCCATCCTGACCGCGGAACTGTACGAATTGCACGACCGCGCGCAAGTGGAAGTCTACGGTTTTTGCTGGAGCAATGAAGACGGCTCGCCGATCCGCGCCCGCGTGGTCAAGGCCATGGACCATTATGTGCGCATCGCCGGCATGAGCGACGAGCAGGCCGCGCGCTGCATCCGCGAGCATGAAATCGATATCCTGGTCGACTTGCACGGCTTGACCCTGGGCGCCCGCCCGAGCATCTTGTCGCACCGCCCGGCGCCCGTGCAAATCACCTGGCTCGGCTTGCCCGGCCCGACCGCCCTGCCCGGCGTCGACTATGTGCTGGTCGATAAATTCCTCTTCCCGCCCGAGCTGGCGCCCTTCTTCACCGAACGCCCGCTCTACCTGCCGCACTGCTTCCAGATCAATGACCGCCAGCGCGTCATCGGGCCCCGTTCGACGCGCGAAGCAAACGGCTTGCCGGCCGAGGCCTTCGTATTTTGCGCCTTCAATAACCACTTCAAGTTCACGCCCGAAGTGTTTGCCAGCTGGATGCGGATCTTGCTGCGCGCGCCGCACGGCGTGCTGTGGCTGGTGGTCGACGACGACGCCGTGCGCGCAACCCTGTGCCGCTACGCCGAACAGCAGGGCGTGGCCCGCGCGCGCCTGCATTTCGCCGCGCGCGTGGCGCCGGCCGACTATCTGGCGCGCTACCAATTGGCCGACCTGTTCCTCGACACCCTGCCGTTCAATGGCGGCACCACCGCCAGCGACGCCCTGTGGGCCGGCTTGCCGGTGCTCACTTGCTCGGGCCGCAGCTTCGCCTCGCGCATGGCCGGCAGCCTGCTGCTGGCGGCCGACTTACCGGAGCTGATCACCTATAACCTGGCCGACTATGAAAATCGCGCCGTCGGCCTGGCCCACGATCCGGGCAGCATCGCCGCCATGAAGCGCCAACTCGATGAAAACCGCCTGAGCTGCCGCCTGTTTGACAGCCCGCGCTTCGTGCGCGACCTCGAGCGTGTGTTCCACGACATCGCGCGGCGCCCGCCAGGGGCCGTCAAGGCAAACCTGACGCAATGCGACGCCCTGCAGGCCGGCCTCATTTTCACCGTCTGGACCGGTGCTGCCGAGCCGCCCGCACCCCAGCGCGCCGCCCTGCTAGCGCTGCTGCAGCATGGCGGCCGGCCACTGGTCTTCCTGAGCGACGCCAGCGCGCGCGACTGGCAAGCGCCGCAGGCGCCCTTCCATCCGGCCTACACGCTGCTGAACGCGGCGCAGCGGGCCGATTACCTGCGGGTCTATTTGCTGCACCATTTCGGCGGCGCGTATAGCGCGCTGCTGCCGGCAGCAAAGCCGTGGAGCGAGCATTTCAAGCGCCTGATCGAGAGCGACTTGCTGGCGTTGGTCCAGGCCGACGGCGACGCGCTCGATCCGGACGGCGTGATCGCGCGTCGCGCCAGCCCGTTCACGGGCGCCTGGATGGCCCACGTCGAGCACCTGCTCGACGCGCAGCTGGAGGCGCTGCGCCGGCACGCGGCCGACCGCGCCGCACCCTATCCGCTGGCGACCGACGCGGTGGGCATGGCGCCCTTCCTGGCGGCGCTGGCGCCATTGCGCCAGCGGGTCGGCGCGGCCGCACTGCTCTTGAAGCCACCCCCACCCGCTGACACCAAAGGCTAGCCATGGCAGCAGACATGACGGAAAAAACCATCGAAGACTTGCCCGCCGGCGAAGGCGGTTCGGTCAGCGTCATCATCCCGACCTGCAACCGGCGCGACATGCTGGGGCGCTCGATCGCCAGCGCGCTGGCGCAAACCCGGCCGCCGCTGGAAATCATTGTCGTCAATGATGCCGGAGAAGCCATCGACGATATCATCGCCGTCCACAATGCCAGCGGCATCGTCCGCTGCGTGAGCCACACCAGCAACCAGGGCGCCTCGGCGGCCCGCAACACCGGTCTGCGCATGGCGCGCGGCGCCTACATCGCCTATCTCGACGACGACGACGTCTATCTGCCGGGCCACTTGGCCAGCGTGGTGCCGGCGCTGCAAGCGAGCGATTGCCTGTTCGGCTACGCGCTGGCGGAATACGTGATCGACGATATGCGCGACGGCGTGCTCGTCAACATGGGCCGGGTCCAACCCTATTCGGAGGTGGCGTATTCGCGCCAGCGCCTGATGGTCAGCAATTTCATCCCGACCCCGACCTGGGTCTTCGCCCGCGCCCTGCTGGCCGAAGTCGGCTATTTCGACGAGTTTTTCGCCGCCTGCGAGGATTGGGAATGGCTGTTACGCGCCTCCGAGCGCACCAACTTCCTGAAGGTGCCGGCGGTGACGGTGGAAGTGCGCCAGCGCTTGCACGACAGCGGCCACTTGATCGTCCAGCACCGCCCGAAAATGAATATGTGGATACGGGCCGTGTACGACAAACATCCGGCCGCCTCGCCGCAATTGCAACTGGCGCGCCACGAACACCTCAACCACGGCGCCGCGAAACAATTGGGCGTGGAGCAGGAAGCGGCCGTCGGCGCCGCCTTTGCCGCCCCCGCTGCGCTGGAACTGATCACCCTGGTCAATCTCGCGGAACTGCTGGGCGCCGCCAATTTGCGCCACCGCGCCGTGCTCTTGTACCGCAGCTGGCTCGAACATAATCCCGCCTCGCCGCTGCGCCATGCGGCCGCCTTCAACCTGGCCGTCACGCTGCACAATCTGCAGCAATACGGGGACGCGGAAGCGGCTTACCGCCAGACCCTGCAAGCCCATCCCGGCTTCAATCCGGCCCGTTTCCAGCTGGCTGGATTGCTCGAGCGGCGCGGTTGCGTCGACGAGGCGCTGGCGCTGTGGCGCGCCGTGGCCGGCGCGGAAAGCGACCCCGCTTCGACCGACGCGCAACAGGCAGCCGCCCAATTGGCGCGCTTCCTCACCGTTTAAGGTTCGTCCCACATCTGTTCGCCCCGCATCTCCGCCCGCATCCCAACCCTGGAACGCCTCACGATGATCATTGTTCACTTGTACGGCAGCTTGACCCAGCAACTCGGCCAATACGCCTTCGGCCTGGAATGCGCCACGCGCCTGGCGACCGTCTTGAAGCTCGACGGCGGGACCGTGGCGACACCGGCGCTACTCGATTACTTCAGCGTCCAGAGCGCGTTGGCCGATGGCGCCGAAGTGGCCGCCGCCAAGGCCGCCGGTAGCCTCACCGAAGACACGCTGCTGTTCGACCCGGCCGTCTGGCAGCGCTTGCGCGACGGTATTTACCTGGACGGGATCTGGCATGACTTCGGCTATAGCGCCGCCGCCCTGCCCGGCCTGACCGCCGGCATGGGCTTGCGTGCGCCGCCCGGCGACGCCGCCCGCGCCCTGCTGGCCAGCATCAGCTTGCAGCCGGACGCTGCCGCGCTCGATTTGCGCGCGGCCGCGCCGCCGCAGGGGCTGGCGGCCTTGCCGGACGAGTATTACCGCGACGCCCTGGCGGCGCTGGCTTACCGCAAACCGCAGGCGCACTTGTTCGTGTTTTGCGACGATCCCGCGCTGGCCGCGCGGCGCTTCGATTTCGGCCCCCACCACACCCTGGTCGGTCCCATCGATGCGGCGCTGGCGCTGCTACTGATGGCCGCTTGCCAGCACCAGATCGTCACTTACCACGGCGCCTCATGCTGGGCCGCGCGCCTGACGCCCAAGCCGGGCCAGTTGGTGCTGGCGCCCCAGCAAGCGTTCGACCCGGCCGACCCGGCGCTGCTGGCGCGCTTCGGCGCCGTCACCCAGCCGCTCTGGCCGGCGCACTGGCAAGTGCTGCCGATCCGCGCCTGCCACGCGCCCATCGACTACTTGCGCGCCGACGGCGGGCGCAATCCCGGCCCCGTGATCCGCGTCGCGCTGTGGAATTACTATGAAGAATTGACCACTGACGGCTTCCTCTTCCGCAACGCCAACGCATCCATCGGCCACGACTTGCTCAAGCCCTGGGTCGAGTTGCACGCCTACGGCCTGGCGCACGGCATCGACTTCGTCACCTACGACCAGGTCGACGGCGTAGCCGACCTGGACGCGGTGCTCTTCATGGACCGGCCACGACCCGGCAATCCGGCGGTGCAAGCGCTGCTGGCCTCCGGCATCGCCAAATATCTGCTTCTGTACGAATGCGAGGTGATCAAGCCGGACAACTGGGATGCCGACTACCACCGCCAGTTCGACCGAATCTTCACCTGGAACGACGCGCTGGTGGACGGCGAACGCTACCTCAAGATCAATTTCGCCATCGATCCCGAATCGCGCTACGAGCTGGCGACCCAGCAATCGGCGTTCGCCCAGCGCAAGCTGGCCACCATCATTGCCGGCGCCAAGCAATCGGCGCATCCGTATGAATTGTATTCGCACCGCTTGCGCACCATCCGCTGGTTCGAGAGCGGCGCGGCGGCCGATTTCGACTTGTACGGCGGCGGCTGGGACCCGGCCCAATTCCCCAGCTACCGGGGCAAGGTCGACGACAAGCTGGCCACGCTGGCCGCTTACCGCTTCGCGATCTGCTATGAAAACGCGAAAAACATCCCCGGCTATATCACGGAAAAAATCCTCGACTGCCTGCGCGCCGGCACCGTGCCCGTGTATGGCGGCGCACCCAATATCGCGCGCTGGATTCCGCCCGACTGCTATATCGACATCGCCGCCTTCGCCACCTACGACGATTTATACGCCCACCTGCGCGACATGGATAGCGCCACCCACGGCGCCTATCTGGCGCGCATGCATGCCTTCCTCGCTTCGCCGCAAGCCTATCCCTTCTCGACCGAATGCTTCATCGTCACGCTGAGCGGCTTCATCGCCTGGGATGTCCAGAGCCGGCGCGGCGCCATCCCGGAACTGGCCGCGCGCAAAGGCGCCCCGGCCGGCGCGCGCCTGCTGCAAGACGGCGCCACGCTGGCCCTGCGCGTCGACGCCACGCCGGCGCCAGTGGCCGCCGCGCCGCCGCCGCCGGACCTGGTGGTCTACATCGGCTACGGCGACGAATTGCCGGTCTACACGCGGGCGCGCGCGCTGTGGCAGTTTTACCGTTCCTATTTTCCCGACATCGAGATCGTTTTCGTGCGCGAGACGGCCGACCTGGCGCGCGGCCAGGTGGTCACCGATGGCGACGATCTGCTGGTCGGGCTGGGCGCCGAGCATTTTCGCGGCGACACTTCCTACGCCGCCACCGGCACCTGGTCGGCCACGGAAAATTCGCGCGTCATCTTCCGCCAGATGGTGGTCTACGACCATTTGCTGCGCACCCGCGAACGGCCGTTTTTCCTGTATCACACCACGGTCACCTCGGTGGTCGATTTGCGCGCGCTGCAACAATTGCTGAGCAAGATGCCGGCCACCGGCTGCTTCGCCGGCCCGCTGTCGCGCCTGACGGCGCCCGAGCAATTCAACGGCTGGACCTTTGTCAGCGGTGCCAGCACCCTGCTGTCGCGCGACGTGGTGGTCTTGCTGCGCAACCGTTACGATCCGGCCCACCCGCACGCCAGCCTGCCCAACGATGTCTGGCAAGCCTTGACGCTGCACGACGTGCCGCGCCTGGCGCTGCCGACCTTTAACTTCATCAAGCCGCGCGCCGTGGGCGAGCAATTGAACGCCGTCTCCGGGCTGGCCGGACGCATGCTGCGGGACGGCCAATTCCACTTCCGCATCAAGACCACCAGCTTTGAAGAAGGACTGGGGAAACGCGAAGATATCGATCCCTGGATCATGCTCAAAATCATGGAGGAAATCATCGGCCACGCGGCGGCGCTGCCGGCCACCCTGGCGCTGTGCGGCAAGTACGGCCGTTTTGTCGACGGCGGCGCGGGCCAGCCGCTGCCGCCCTACACGCGCGGCGATTTTTTCAGCGGCCCGCGCGACTTCCCCGTCAATGACCAGGAGGTGCACTAGACGTATACAGCGTTCCTAGCCGTACAACACGGTGAGCGCCTGGAATTCGTTCATGGCGCGCAGATCGCGGTTGTATTCGCTGTTCACGTCGCCGTCATGCTGCCCATGGATGAAGGTCAATTGGTCGTCGTCGCGCAAGGCGGCGGCGGAAAACGAAAACTGGCTGTTGGCGCATACCAGTATCGAGCTCAGGCGCATGATGCCGTGCGAGACATAGGCCGGGCCGCCATGCACGGTCTTGATGTTCAGCTTGGACTCCTGCAGCATGAGCAGCAATTCATTCGAGATCGGCGTGTCGCTGCAAATCAGGATGTTCGGCACCAGCCGCGAAATGCGCTTCATGATGCGGAAGAAGGCTTCATCCTTGATCATGTAACTGGCGACGTTGATGTAATCGCCGCGGCGGATATGGATGCAGGCGAAGGCTTCGCCGTGGAACATGGTGCGGATGAATTCCTGGCTTTGCTGGTCGATCGGGAATTTGGCGCGGATGGCCGGCACGCTCAAGCCTTTTTTCGCGAACATTCCTTTTTCCGAGCCGTCCGGGATGACCCTGACCGCCGCCGTCGCGGGGGCGGCGCGGAAGCTGGCGCGCGCCAGGCCGTAGATATCCAAGTCCCAGCCCCAGTGCGTGACCTGGCCGATATTGCCCGGCTCGGCGATGCGCTGGGCGGTGTCGAAATAACCGGTGATGGCGAATACTTCCTGGCCGATATACTGGTGGTAGAAATAGCCGGCGGCGCTGAGGATTTGGGCGCCCAGCCCGCCGGTGAATGTCAGGCCATTAATCATATAAAAACCTTTCAAAAACTCAGGGTTCGCGGATCGATTCGTTCATGGCCTTGGTCAGCGGCCACAGCAGGTAGGACATCACGGAACGCTTGCCGACCACGATTTCCGCCGTCAGCGTCATGCCGGGCAGCATGCGCGACTGTTCCGTCATCTTCTTCAAGCGCGCCTTGCCGAAGGCGATACGGCTCAGGTAATACGCATCCATGCCTTGCGCCGTGTTGGGGGCGTCGCGCCGGAACGCGTCTTCGCTGATGGTGCGCACCTTCGCCTCCAGCGCGCCATGCTGCTGGAAGGGGAAGGCATCCAGCTTCAAGTGGACCGGGTCGCCACTCTTGATGTAACCGATGTCAAGCGAGTCGATCTGCACCTCCGCCTCCAGCTCGGCGCCCAGCGGCACCAGGGTGAACATTTGCTCGGCTTCCTTGACCACCGAACCTTGCGACAGCTTGGCCATATCGAGTACCACCGCGTCCACTGGCGACACCAGTTGCACCAATTGGTGGCGCTTGTCGGCCTTCGATAATTGCTCGTTGACGCCGTCGCGGTCGCGCGTGGCGGCCAGCAAGTCTTCCATCATCTTTTGCCGCCAACCCTTGTTGAAGGCCGAGCGCTCGGCTTGTACCGACGCCATTTCGCTGATCAATTCCCGCTCCTTGTTGCGCGACAGCAACATGTCGCGTTCCACTTCCAGGCGGTGGTCGCGCGCTTCCAGCAAATGGATCTTGGCGCCGTACTGCTGGGCAATGAGTTTTTCCTGCATCGCTTCCATTTCGCTCAGCGATTTCACGCGCTGGGCCAGCACTTGCTGGTCGCGCCGGTTGGTGTCGATGCTGGCCGCCAGGCGCGCCAGGTTCTGGTCCATCTTGGTCAACTGGGCCTGGTAATTGGCTTGCCGCTCGGTCGAAATCTGCGATTGCAGCAAGTCGTCCGCGCTGCCCTTGGCTCCCGTCCTGGCCGCGCCGCCCTGGCCCGCCAATTCATTGCGCAAGCCTTCGGCCTGGGTGTCGAGGCTACGCAAGCGGGTGCGCAACTGAGCTTCGTCGGCCTGGGTGAAGGTCGGGTCCAGGGTAGCCAGCAACTGGCCTTTGTGCACCACCTGGCCGACCCGCACTTCGATTCTCTGGATGATCGAGGTTTCCAGCGGTTGCACCACGATATTGGGCAGCGGGTTGACCAGGCGGCCGTGCGCGGTGACGATTTTTTCGACCTCGGAAAAATTGGCCCAGACGATGAAGGTAAACAGCAAACCGGCCAGCACATGCAGCGTGATCCGCAAATACGGCGGCAAGGGGCTGCGCTCGATGGCATCGGCATCCGGCAGGAAATCGATTTCCGTGCCGTCACCGCCACGGCGCCGTTTCCGATTCACAAATGGCTGGTCTGTTGGTTCCATAGGTGCTGGTAGGTTTCACTGCGGGTGAGCAATTCGGCATGGCGGCCGCTATCCATCAGGCGGCCCTGTTGCATGACCAGGATGGTATTCGCGTTGACCAGGGTCGACAGGCGGTGCGAGATCATCACCACGGTGCGGCCGACGGCAATGCGCGACAGGTTGCGGATGAAGATCGCCTCGCTTTCCGGATCGAGCGCGCTGGCCGCCTCGTCCAGTATCAAGATGCGCGGCTTCGAGAGCAGCGAGCGGGCAATCGAGAGTCTTTGTTTTTGTCCGCCCGACAAGTTGGCGGCGTTTTCCTCGAGCAAGGTGTCGTAACCCATCGGCAGACGCTCGATGAATTCGTCGGCCCCGGCCGCCGCCGCCGCCTCGAGAATTTCCTCGAACGAGGCGTCGGGCTTGGTGACGATCAGGTTTTCGCGCACGGTGCCCCGGAACAGGAAATTTTCCTGCAAGACGACGCCGATCTGGCGCCGCAAGTGCGACAACTCGATTTCGCGGGCATCGATGCCGTCGAAACGGACGATGCCTTCCTGGACCCCGTACAAGCCCTGGATCAACTTGGTCAAGGTGGTCTTGCCGGAACCGCTGCGCCCGACGATGCCGACCACGGTGCCGGCCGCGATGGTGAAGCTGGCCTTGTCGAGCGCCATCGCGCTGGCGCCCGGGTAGCGGAACGTCACGTCGTCGAAGCGGATCTCGCCGTTCAGCACGGGGCGCAAGCCGCCGGCCCCGGCGCGCCCTTCCGGCGCCCGGTTCATCACCTCGCCCAGCATGCGTACCGACAGCGCCGTTTCCTGGTATTCATTGACCAGGCCGACGATGGCGATCAGCGGTTGCACCACGCGCCCGGAAATCATCTGGAAAGCGATCAGCGCGCCCACCGTCAGGGTTTGATCGAACACATCCTGGGCGCCGATCACGATCAAGGTCACCGGCAACAACTTGCCGAGGAAATCGGTGATCGCGTTGCCGGTGATGGAAATCTGGCCGACCCGGAAATGCATGGTAATGGCTTCGGCCGAGCGCTGGTCCCAGATGCGCCGCTGCGACGGCTCGATCGCCAGCGCCTTGACGGTGCGCATGCCGTGGATGGTTTCCACCAGCATCGCCTGGCGCTGGCCTTCGGCTGCGTACAGCGCTTGCAGGCGCCGGTTGAAGGTCGGCACCATGGCCATCACGACGCCGCCGATCAGGGCCGTGAACAGTAGCACGATCAGGGTCAATTTCAGGGAATAGGCAAATAGCACCGGCAGGAATACCAGCAGGGCGATCATGTCGAGCGCGGTGAAGAACATGCGCCCGGTCAGGAAGCCGCGGATTTTTTCCAATTGCTGCATGTGGCGCGTGATGACGCCGGCGGTAGTGGTCTCGAAATAATCGATCGGCAGCGACAGCAGGTGGCCGAAGGTGCGCCGGGTCAGGCGCATGTCGATCTTGTTGGTGGCGGCCAGGGTCAGCATCTGGCGCAGGAAGCCGAAGGCGGCGTCGAAGGCCAGCGCCAGCAAGATGCCGGCCGCCAGCACCCACAAGGTGGTGGCGCTCTGGTGCGTCAGCACCTTGTCGATCACCAGCTGGAAAAACACGGGCGAGGCCAGTGCCAGCAAGTGCATCGCCAGCGCGGCGATGAAGATGTCGCGGAAAGCCGCCTTTTGCTTCAGGATCTCCGGGATGAACCAGCGCAGCCCGAACGGCTGGTTGGGGTCGGTCAACTTGTGCTGGCGCTTGACGAACAGCACCGTGCCATCCCAGCGCCGGCAAAACGCTTCGCGCTCTTCCAGCACCACGGCGGCCTGGTCGGCGATCGGATTGAGCAGGGCAACCTGGCCGTCGCCGTCGGCGCGCACGCCGACGATGATCACCATATTGCCGTCGCGCAGGCGCGCCATCAGCGGGAATACGCCGCCTTGGGCCAGCAAGCCGGCCCAGGACAATTTATCGATCTTCGCCTTCAAGCCGATTTCGGCGGCGATGCGCAACAGGGCGCCGTTGCTGGGCTCTTCTGCGCCCAGCGCATTCTCGTCGATCAGGCGCTCGGGATTGATTTGCAAGCCATGGTGCTGGGCGATGGCCGTCAGGCACTGGATGGCGGTATGGGGAAATTTATCTTGCATGGGCAAGGGGGCGGAGCGAATCCAGACGCGCAAGGCATGACAACATCGGTGTTCACCTTTTCTTGTTGGCGAATAAATAATCGAGCGCTCATTCGGCGAAACGTCTTGCCAATCGATTCTACCGCAGCCACAGCCATTCGGGCGCGTTGTTTTTTCGTGAGGCGCGGCACGGGCGAAAAAAAACGGCGGGACCGTGAAGTCCCGCCGCCTTGCGCCGGCCGCAGCCGCCGCGTATTTGCTGCTGACTTACTTGGTGTTGACCCCCAGCATGCCGTGGCTGGCTGCGTTTTGCAGCGCGTTCAAGCGCAGGGTAGGCTCGCCGGAAGCCATGCCTTCCGCCCCGCCGACCGGTTTGCCGAAGGCGTCGAACTGTTTCAGTGCGTCAGCCATGGCGCCGACACTGGCCGAAACGTTGCTTGCTTTCAAGCCCGCCACCGCGTCCATTTTCAGGGCGCCGGCGTTGCCAGCTGGCGCGCCGGCCGCAGCGTCGCCGAACGAAGCCATCGCCTGCACCAGGTCGGTGACCCGGCCGCGCATATCGGCCGCAGGGGCTGGGGCCGCCACCGGTGCCGCCGCGCCCGTTTCGAACCAGACATCGCCGACCGCGTGGCTGGCGCCATCGGTGGTTTGGTAAGTCGATTTCAAGCCGACGATATTGCCGTTGTCGAGAGTGCCGGCCTTGCTGACATCCAGGTTCAACTGGGCGATATTGAGCGAAGACAGGGTTTTCAACTCACCAGCCTGGCTCACGCCGTCCGCGTTGGCGTCGACCCAGACGCGCAGGTCGGCAAAGCCCTTGTCGGCGCTGTTGACGACACCGTCATGGTTGGTGTCGAGTTCGGACAGGGCCGCGTAGCCGGTGGCCGCTTTCTGGCCATTCGCCAACACAGTCGAGGAACCGAACAACTCGCTACCATCGTTGATCGCGCCATCGTGGTTGCGATCCATGACCAGCAAGCCGTCACCGCCACCCACCCAACCGGTGGCGACCTTGTTGCCACTGGCTTGCAAGTCGAACTGGACGCCAGCCGAGATGCTCAAGGTGCTGACGCCGTCGCCGTTCAAGTCCAGCACGATAGGCGTGATGTACGGCAGCGCCTGGATCTGGTCGGTGGTCAGGGCGCCGACCTGGGTGCTGGTCAGCGCATGCACTTGCGACGACGTGAAGGCGTGGATCTGGCTGGTCGTCAAGGCGACGATCTGGGCCGTGGCCAGGCTGGCGATGGCTGCCGTTTTGAGGGCGGCGATATCGGCCGTTTCAATCGCGGCAATCGAGCCGGTGGTCATCGCAAACACTTGGCCGGTGCTCAGGCTGGCGATTTGATTCGAGCTCAAGGCCACCACCTGGGCCGTGGTCAAGCCGGTGGCGATGTCGGCCGTCGTCAAGGCGCCAATCTGGTTGGTGCTCAGGTTGATGACCTGGTTGGTGGTCATGGCCGCCACTTGCGAGGACGTCAGGGCCGCGATCGCACTGGTTTTCAAGGCCAGCATATCGATCGTTGTCATTGCCGCGATATTGGCGGTCGAGAGGGCCGCCACCTGGGTCGAGCCGAGCGCGCCAGCCTGGGCGCTCGTCAAGGCCACGGTTTGCGCCGTGGTCAAGGCGCTCACCTGGGCCGTCGTCAAGGCCGCGATGCCGATGGTTTGCAGGGCTGCGAAGTCAGCCGTCACGATGGCGGCTACGTCGGCCGTGGACAACGCGGCAACCTGGCCGGACGTCAGCGCGGCGGCCTGGCCGGTGGTCAGCGCCACCACTTGGCTGCTGCTCAAGCCGCTGGCGATGCTCGATGTGCTCAGCGCGGCGATCTGGCCGGTAGTCAGGTTAGCCACCTGGCTGGTGGTCAAGGCCGCCACTTGGGCCGAGTTCAACACGGCAATCGTGTTGGTTTTCAAGGCGCTGATGTCAACCGTTTCGATCGCCGCGATCGAGCTGGTCGTCATGGCCGCAACCTGGGCCGTGCTGAGGGCGGCGACCTGGTTCGAATTCAAGGCCACCACTTGGGCCGTGGTCAAGCCGGTGGCGATATTGGCAGTGGTCAAGGCCGAGATTTGGCCCGTCGTCAGGTTGTTGACTTGGCTGGTGGTCAAGGCGGCGACCTGGGTCGAGGTCAGGGCGCCGATCACGGCCGTTTTCAGGGCCACCACATCGGTCGTGCCCATCGCCGCGATATTGGCGGTGGACAAGGCGGTGATTTGGTTCGAGCCGATGGCCGACGCCTGGCCGGTGGTCAAGGCCACCACTTGGGCCGAGGTCAGCGCGGCCACTTGCGCCGTGGTCAAGGCGCTAATGCCGAGGGTTTGCAAGGCGGCGAAATCGGCCGTCACGATGGCGGCCACATCGGCCGTGGACAGCGCGGCAACCTGGCCGGAAGTGAGGGCGGCGGCCTGGCTGGAAGTGAGCGCCACCACCTGGCTGCTGCTCAAGCCGCTGGCGATGCTGGACGTGCTCAGGGCGGCGATCTGGCCGGTGGTCAGGTTGGCCACCTGGCTGGTGGTCAAGGCTGCCACTTGGGCCGAATTCAACACGGCGATCGTATTGGTTTTCAAGGCACCGATGTCGGCCGTTTCAATCGCGGCAACCAGGCTGGTGGTCAAGGCGGCCACTTGCGCCGAGTTCAAGGTGCCGACCTGGGTCGAGGTCAAGGCCACGACTTGCGCCGTGGTCAAACCGGTGGCGATATCGACCGTGCTCAAGGCGGCGATCTGGCCGGTGGTCAGGTTACTGATCTGGCCGGTGGTCAAGGCTGCGACTTGCGCCGAGCTCAACACGGCGATCGTATTGGTTTTCAGGGCGCCGATGTCAGCCGTTTCGATCGCGGCGATCGAGCTGGTCGTCAAGGCCGCAACCTGGCCCGTGCTCAGGGTACCGATTTGAGCCGAGGTCAAGGCCACCACTTGCGCCGTGGTCAAGCCGGTGGCGATGTCAGCCGTGGTCAAGGCGGCAATCTGGCCGGTAGTCAGGTTGGTGACTTGGTTGGTCGTCAAGGCGGCGACCTGGGTCGAGGTCAAGGCGCTGATCACGGCCGTTTTCAGGGCGACTACATCGTTCGTGCCCATCGCCGCCAGGTTGGTGGTGGACAGGGCGACGATCTGGGCCGAGCCGATGGCCGAAGCCTGGCCGGTGGTCAGGGCCACCACTTGGGACGAAGTCAGCGCGGCCACTTGCGCCGTGGTCAAGGCGCTAATGCCAACGGTTTGCAAGGCGGCGAAGTCGGCCGTCAGCATGGCGGCCACGTCGGTCGTCGACAGCGCGGCAACCTGGCCGGAAGTGAGGGCAGCGGCCTGGCTGGAAGTGAGCGCCACCACCTGGCTGCTGCTCAAGCCGCTGGCGATGCTGGACGTGCTCAGGGCGGCGATCTGGCCGGTGGTCAGATTGGCCACCTGGCTGGTGGTCAAGGCTGCCACTTGGGCCGAGTTCAACACGGCGATCGTGTTGGTCTTCAAGGCGCCGATGTCGGCTGTTTCAATCGCGGCAACCAGGCTGGTGGTCAAGGCGGCCACTTGCGCCGAGTTCAAGGTGCCGACCTGGGTCGAGGTCAAGGCCACGACTTGCGCCGTGGTCAAGCCGGTGGCGATGTCAGACGTGCTCAAGGCGGCGATCTGGCCGGTGGTCAAGTTACTGATCTGGCCGGTGGTCAAGGCCGCCACTTGCGCCGAGCTCAATACGGCGATCGTATTGGTTTTCAGGGCGCCGATGTCAGCCGTTTCGATCGCGGCGATCGCGCTGGTCGTCATGGCCGCAACCTGGCCCGTGCTCAGGGTGCCGATCTGGGTCGAAGTCAGGGCCACGACTTGCGCCGTGGTCAAGCCGGTGGCGATGTCAGCCGTGGTCAAGGCGGCGATCTGGCCGGTGCTCAGGTTGGTGACTTGGTTGGTCGTCAAGGCGGCGACCTGGGTCGAGGTCAAGGCGCTGATCACAGCCGTTTTCAGGGCGACCACATCATTCGTGCCCATCGCCGCCAGGTTGGTGGTGGACAGGGCGACGATCTGGGCCGAACCGATGGCGGAAGCCTGGCCGGTGGTCAGGGCCACCACTTGGGCCGATGTCAGCGCGGCCACTTGCGCCGTGGTCAAGGCGCTAATGCCGAGGGTTTGCAGGGCGGCGAAGTCGGCCGTCAGCATGGCGGCCACGTCGGCCGTCGACAGCGCGGCAACCTGGCCGGAAGTCAGCGCGGCGGCCTGGCTGGAAGTGAGCGCCACCACTTGGCTGCTGCTCAAGCCGTTGGCGATGCTGGACGTGCTCAGGGCGGCGATCTGGCCGGTGGTCAGGTTGGCCACCTGGCTGGTGGTCAAGGCCGCCACTTGGGCCGAGTTCAAGACGGCGATCGTGTTGGTCTTCAAGGCGCCGATGTCGGCCGTTTCAATCGCGGCCACCAGGCTGGTGGTCAAGGCGGCCACTTGGGCCGAGTTCAAGGTCCCGACCTGGGTCGAGGTCAAGGCCACGACTTGGGCCGTGGTCAAGCCGGTGGCGATGTCGGCCGTGCTCAAGGCGGCGATCTGGCCGGTGGTCAAGTTACTGATCTGGCCGGTGGTCAAGGCCGCCACTTGGGCCGAGCTCAATACGGCGATCGTGTTGGTTTTCAAGGCGCCAATGTCGGCCGTTTCGATCGCGGCGATCGAGCTGGTCGTCAAGGCGGCAACCTGGCCCGTGCTCAGGGTGCCGATCTGGGCCGAGGTCAAGGCCACGACTTGGGCCGTGGTCAAGCCGGTGGCGATGTCAGCCGTGGTCAAGGCGGCGATCTGGCCGGTGGTCAGGTTGGTGACCTGGCTGGTGGTCAAGGCGGCGACCTGGGTCGAGGTCAAGGCGCTGATCACAGCCGTTTTCAGGGCGACCACATCGTTCGTGCCCATCGCCGCCAGGTTGGTGGTGGACAGGGCGACGATCTGGGCCGAACCGATGGCGGAAGCCTGGCCGGTGGTCAGGGCCACCACTTGGGACGACGTCAGCGCGGCCACTTGGGCCGTGGTCAAGGCGGCAATGCCGAGGGTTTGCAAGGCGGCGAAGTCGGCCGTCACGATGGCGGCCACGTCGGCCGTCGACAGCGCGGCAACCTGGCCGGACGTCAGCGCGGCGGCCTGGCTGGTGGTCAAGGACACCACTTGGCTGCTGCTCAAGCCGTTGGCGATGCTGGACGTGCTCAGGGCGGCGATCTGGCCGGTGGTCAGGTTGGCCACCTGGCTGGTGGTCAAGGCTGCCACTTGGGCCGAGTTCAACACCGCGATCGTGTTGGTCTTCAAGGCGCCGATGTCGGCCGTTTCAATCGCGGCCACCAGGCTGGTGGTCAAGGCGGCCACTTGGGCCGAGTTCAAGGTCCCGACCTGGGTCGAGGTCAAGGCCACGACTTGCGCCGTGGTCAAACCGGTGGCGATATCGACCGTGCTCAAGGCGGCGATCTGGCCGGTGGTCAGGTTACTGATCTGGCCGGTGGTCAAGGCCGCCACTTGGGCCGAGCTCAACACACCAATGGCGGCCGTTTTCAGGGCGCCGATGTCAGCCGTTTCGATCGCAGCAATCGCGCTGGTCGTCATGGCCGCAACTTGGCCCGTGCTCAGGGTACCGACTTGGGTCGAGGTCAAGGCCACCACTTGGGCCGTGGTCAAGCCGGTGGCGATGTCGGCCGTGGTCAAGGCGGCAATCTGGCCGGTAGTCAGGTTGGTGACTTGGTTGGTCGTCAAGGCAGCGACCTGGGTCGAGGTCAAGGCGCCGATCACGGCCGTTTTCAGCGCGACCACATCGGTCGTGCCCATCGCCGCCAGGTTGGTGGTGGACAGGGCGACGATCTGGGCCGAGCCGATGGCGGAAGCCTGGCCGGTGGTCAGCGCCACCACTTGGGACGAGGTCAACGCAGCCACTTGGGCCGTGGTCAAGGCGGCAATGCCGAGGGTTTGCAAGGCGGCGAAGTCGGCTGTCACGATGGCGGCCACGTCGGCCGTCGACAGCGCAGCAACCTGGCCGGAAGTGAGGGCAGCGGCCTGGCTGGTGGTCAGCGCCACCACTTGGCTGCTGCTCAAGCCGTTGGCGATGCTGGACGTGCTCAAGGCGGCAATCTGGCCGGTAGTCAGGTTGGCCACCTGGCTGGTGGTCAAGGCCGCCACTTGGGCCGAGCTCAACACGGCGATCGTGTTGGTCTTCAAGGCGCCGATGTCGGCCGTTTCAATCGCGGCAACCAGGCTGGTGGTCAAGGCGGCCACTTGGGCCGAGTTCAAGGTCCCGACCTGGGTCGAGGTCAAGGCCACGACTTGCGCCGTGGTCAAGCCGGTGGCGATGTCAGACGTGCTCAAGGCGGCAATCTGGCCGGTGGTCAGGTTACTGATCTGGCCGGTGGTCAAGGCCGCCACTTGGGCCGAACTCAAGGCGCCGATGGCGGCCGTTTTCATGGCGCCGATATCAGCCGTTTCGATCGCGGCAATCGCGCTGGTCGTCATGGCCGCAACCTGGCCCGTGCTCAGGGTGCCGACTTGGGTCGAAGTCAAGGCCACCACTTGCGCCGTGGTCAAGCCAGTGGCGATGTCGGCCGTGGTCAAGGCGGCGATCTGGCCGGTGGTCAGGTTACTGATCTGGCCGGTCGTCAAGGCGGCGACCTGGGTCGAGGTCAAGGCGTTGATCACGGCCGTTTTCAAGGCCGCCACATCGGCGGTGCCCATCGCGGCCAAATTGGTGGTGGACAGGGCGACGATCTGGGCCGAGCCGATCGCGGCGGCTTGGCCGGTGGTCAGCGCGACAATTTGGGACGAAGTCAGCGCACCCACCTGACTGCTGCTCAAGGCGGCGATCGCGATCGTTTGCAGTACGGCGAAATCGGCCGTCACCAGGGCGGCCACGTCGGCCGTCGTCAGCGCGGCAACCTGGGCCGAACCGAGCACGGCAACCTGGCCCGTGGTCAGCGCGGCCACCTGGCCGGTGGTCATGCCCAGCGAGATTTGCGCGGTAGTGAGAAAGGGAACCTGGGCGCTCGTCAGAGCAATGATCTGAGAAGTGGTCAGCGCCGCGAATTGCACGGAATTGAGCGCGATGATGTCAGCCGAACTAAAACTCACAATTTGCTGCGTTGTCAAGCTAGCAATCTGGGCGGTTGACATGCCGGTTACGATACTCATTTCCATTCTCCTTGGGGGGGCGCTACTAAATCTGTCAAGACACAGAAGAAGCCGGACAGGCCCCATCTCTTATATGTGGGTGGCAAATTGCCAAATTAATACTGATTTTTGAGAGCGACGGCAAAGACCATACATTCTTAACGTCAACAAAAGAACCAACTTTAGTGATAATTGGAGATATTTATTGCCGAGCATCAATGAATTAAGTATTGATTTATTAATTATTTCCTGCTGCAATATTTCACTTCATTGCCAGACAATGCGAGTCGCCACATCCCCTGTACAAAGCGACCTGTGGCGAGGTTTCATTAAATGATTTTGTTAGCGTTGGGCAATTAAACTACTTCCCCCGGGGAAACTTACTGACTACGGTGAGGCGTGCGTCAAAACGGCAAAATGACGGCGGGGAGTGATACGAGTATATCTCAGATAATTGCCACACAGAACTTTTTTTGTCGCTTTGTAGCTGCGTAACAACCTAGCAAAATACCATGTTTTACTGTTTAAATAACATGGCAAAAATTTATTTTTAAACACTCCGCAAGACTTCCAGGGATGCTCCCGCAAGCGCTGCTCGCGTTGCGTGAATGCAACTGATAACGATTCTCATTCAAAATATGGTGATAATTTGTTAGAATACCGGGCATCAGCCAGCCACCAGCGCCGCCTCGCCGATTAGCGCGACTCTCGCCGCAGCCAGCCATCCACCATTCCTATCAGCAGAGAGATGTCTATGGCGCCGATCACCAGCCGCAAGCATGCCCCGTCCCGTTTCACCCACCATGTCGGCGGCGCGCTGGCATTGATGCTCTTGCCCGTCGCGGCCCAGGGCGCAGAGCCGGTCGCCCAGACCCTGCAAGAAGTGACGGTCACGGCGGCCAAGGAAAACGACTTCAAGGCGGAACGGGCGGCTTCGCCGAAATACACGGAAACCCTGATCAACACGCCGCAAACCATCACCGTCATCAAGAAGGAATTGATCGCGCAGCAAGGCGCGCTGACCCTGACGGAAGCCTTGCGCAACACGCCGGGCGTCGGCACTTTCTTCCTCGGCGAAAACGGCAGCACCAGCACCGGCGACGCCATTTATATGCGCGGCTTCGACGCTTCCGGCAGCATTTATGTGGATGGCGTGCGCGACGTCGGCTCGCTCTCGCGCGATGTCTTCAATATCGAACAGATCGACGTCCTCAAGGGGCCGGCCGGGACCGACAGCGGGCGCGGCTCGCCGACCGGCTCGATCAACCTGACATCCAAGCAAGCCACCCTGGAAGATGCCTTTTACGCCACCGTGACGGCCGGCAGCGGCCAGCAAAAACGCGCCACCGCCGATTGGAACAAGGTCATCGGCGCCGGCAGCGCCTTCCGCCTGAACGTGCTCGACCAGGATAGCGGCAACGCGGGCCGCAGCGAAGTCAAGGACAAGCGCTGGGGCATCGCGCCGACCATCGCCTTCGGCTTGAATGGGCCGACCCGCGCCTACCTGAGCTACCTGCATATCAAACAAGACAATGTGCCGGACGGCGGCGTGCCGACCGTCGGCTTGCCCGGCTATACCAGCCCGGACCCGAAGCGTCCCTTCATCGCCAACGCGCCCATGGTCGACCCGAACAATTATTACGGCGCCGCGTCCGACTTCGACCGCGTCACGGCCGATATGCTCACCGCCCGCATCGAACACGATTTCTCGCCGGCGTTCAAGCTGCAAAACACTAGCCGCTACGGCAAGACCCAGCAAAACCACTTGCTGACTTCCTTCATGGCGAATGCCGCCAATCTGGCCACGCCATCGCCAAGCGACTTCTCGAGCTGGTCGCTGCTGCGCCCCAACTTGCGCACCGTCAAGGACCAGAGCAATGAAATCCTGGCCAACCAAACCACGGTCACGCTGGACTTCGCCACGGGCGCCGTCAAGCACACCATGGTCGGCGGCCTCGAATTGCTCAACGAAAAACTCAAGGCTTACGGCTATAGCGGCTTGGGCACGCTGCAGCCGGCCAATCTCTACCATCCGGACCCGAACGCGCCGGTCGGCCAACTGAACCTGGCGCGCAACGGCGCCCGTTCCGACGCCAGCACCGGCACTGAAAGCGTTTACCTGTTCGACACCGTGAAACTGGGCGATCAATGGCAATTCAATGGCGGCGTGCGGGCCGACCATTTCAGCGCCACTTACACCAACATCGCGCAGGCGGCGGCGGGCGGCGCCGTGCCAGCCGGAACCCTGGTGCCGACCAGCCTGGACTTGTCCGACACCTTATTCAACGGCAAAATTTCGGCCCTGTACAAGCCGACCCCCGACAGTAGCGTGTACGCGCTGCTGGCAACGTCCAAGCAACCGCCCGGCTCGGCCTTCGTCCTGAGCACCAATACCAATAGCGCCGCCAACCCGAGTTACGATCCGCAAGTGACGACCACCAAGGAAATCGGCACCAAGTGGGATTTCTTGAAGCAAAAACTGTCGCTGACGGCCGCGCTGTACCGCACCGATATCAAGAATGAGGTCGAGCAAGACCCGGTCGACTTGATCTGGTATCAAAGCGGCAAGAAACGGGTGCAAGGCATCGAACTGGGCGTGACCGGCGAAATTTCGCGCGGCTGGCTGGTCAGCGCCGGCTATAGCCGCATGGATACCAGCGTGGAATCGGGCAAGGTGGTCACCGCCAGCGGCGTCAACCACCTCAATTACACGCCCAAGCAAGCCTTCACCGGCTGGACGTCGTACACCCTGGCGTCCGGCATCAAGCTGGGCGGCGGCGCGCGCTTCGTCGATTCCTTGCTGCGCGGCACAGACGGCGCCATCGGCACCCCGGCCTATGCCAGCGCGTATTGGGTGGTCGACGCGATGGCATCCTATCCCGTCAGCAAGAATGTCGACTTGCAATTGAACGTATATAACCTGGCCGACAAGGCGTATGTGGCGGCCATCAACAAAAGCGGCTACCGCTACACCCCGGGCACGCCCCGTTCGGCCAGCCTGAGCGCCAATTTCAAGTTCTGAAGGCTGGTCCCCGGGCGGCTTGCCCGTCCGGGTTTTTTACAAGGAAATCGCCGCATGATGTTGCATATCCCCGAAATATTGACAACGGAGCAAGTCGACGCGCTGCGCCAGCGCCTGGCCGGCGCCGACTGGGTCGACGGTCGCGCCAGCGTCGGTCCGCAGGGCGCGCTGGTCAAGCAAAACCGGCAATTGCCGGAACACTCGCCGTTGGCCCTGGAATTGGGCCAGATCGTGCTGGCCGCACTGGCCGCCCATCCCCTGTTTTTCGCCGCTGCGCTACCGCTGCGCACCACCCCTCCCCTATTTAATAGCTATGCCGGCGGCGAACACTATGGCTTGCATGTGGATGGCGCCGTGCGCCGCCTGGCCGGCAGCGAGCTCAGCTTGCGCACCGATGTTTCCTCCACCCTGTTCTTATCCAACCCGCAAGACTATGACGGCGGCGAGCTGGTGGTGGTCGACACCTACGGCACGCATGAAGTGAAATTGGCGGCCGGCGACTTGATCGTCTATCCCTCGACCAGCTTGCACAAGGTCATGCCGGTCACGCGCGGCACCCGGGTCTGTTCCTTTTTCTGGACCCAGAGCATGGTGTCCGACGATGGCCGGCGCGCCATGCTGTTCGAGCTGGACCAGAATATCCATCGCTTGCGGGCCCGCCTGGGCGACTGCGAGGAAGTACTCGGCTTGACCGCGCATTATCACAATTTGCTGCGCCTCTGGGCTCAGATGTAAGCGCGTCTCGCGCCCCTTGCCGTCTTGCCAAGACGGGCCGTTGCGGTTTATGAAAACTCATACACCGCGACCGGCATCCGTCCAATTTTTCGCGCAAACGCCCCGCTTCGGCTCGCGTAAAAAATAAAAATCCCGATTTAAAACAATCACTTAAAAATTATCACAGGCTAGCTTCACGGCAGGCACACCCCTTGCTAAGTAGTGTTCTTGCAGCAAAAAAAATTGCACGCGGTTCAAGACTTGAAAGGGAGCAATATAGCGCCCGCCACGCTTGCACTGCCCGCCATAAATCATAAAGACCGTTTTCTCAGCGGCGCTTTAATCGGAGGAGTCAAGATGAAAAAGACACGGCCATTAACCGTATACATCCTAGTTGCGATGGTACTGGGCATCCTGGTGGGTTACGCCTGCCACCAAGCGTTTCCCGACAAAATTCTGACGGCCGATATTGCCGCCCACATGTCCATCGTCACCGATGTATTCTTGCGTTTGATCAAGATGATCATTTCGCTACTGGTGTTTTCCACCTTGGCCGTCGGCATCGCCCACATGGGCGACGGCAAGACTGCGGGCCGCATCGGCGCCAAGGCCATGTGCTGGTTCGTGGTTGCCTCGCTGGTCTCGCTGGCACTCGGCATGGCCTTGTCCAACTTCCTCCAGCTCGGCAGCCACCTCGGCTTGCCCTTGCCCGATGTCGGCGCCGTCACCAACTTGAAGACCGCGTCCTTCACCTTGAAAGACTTTGTCACCCATCTGGTGCCGAAATCGCCGATCGAGGCCATGGCCAACAATGAAATCCTGCAAGTGCTGGTGTTTTCGATCTTTTTCGGCGGCGCCCTGGCCGGCCTGGGCGAATCCGGCAAGACCCTGACGTCGGTGATCGACCAATTGGCCCAAGTAATGTTGCGCATTACCGGCGCGATCATGTCCATGGCCCCGCTGGCCGTGTTTGCCGCGATGGCATCGGTGGTCACCACCCAGGGCGTGGATGTGCTGTTCACCTTCGCCAAATTCATGGGCGGTTTTTACCTGGGCCTGTTCTGCCTGTGGTCCTTGCTGATCGGCGCCGGCTTCGTCGTGATCGGTCCACGCGTCTTCAAGCTGGTTGGCTTGATACGCGAACCTTTCCTGCTGGCTTTCTCGACCGCCAGCTCGGAAGCGGCTTACCCTAAACTGTTGCTGGCACTGGATCAATTCGGCGTGCAACGCAAGATTTCCAGCTTCGTGCTGCCGATGGGCTATTCTTTCAACCTCGATGGCTCGATGATGTATTGCACTTTCGCGGTCTTGTTCATCGCCCAGGCCTATGGCATCGACTTGCCGATCAGCACGCAGATCACCATGCTCTTGCTGCTGATGCTGACCTCGAAAGGCATGGCCGGCGTGCCGCGCGCCTCGCTGGTGGTGATTGCCGCCACCCTGAACCAATTCCACATTCCCGAAGCGGGCTTGCTGCTGCTGATGGGCGTCGACCAATTCCTCGACATGGGCCGTTCGGCAACCAATGCGGTCGGCAATGCGATTGCCACCGCCGTGGTGGCGAAATGGGAAGGCGGCCTGGCCTCGGAAGAAGACGCGGCCCACGCCCACGCCCTGCAAGGCGCGCAACCCTTGCACGAGCAACAGCGCAAGGCTGCCTGACGGCGCATGTAGACAATGTGATTCGCAATCTGATTCGCAAGCTGAGCCGCCGGGCAACCGGCGGCTCATTTCGTTTATGGCCAGGCATGCGATACTGTGGCCTGGCGGCACACACTGACACTATGAATATAGGCAACACAGCGCGCGGGCGACACGCCCAATGGTCGGGCCGGCATTCGATGGCCTGGTCCATCGTGCTGGTCGGTTTCCTCTTGATCGTTTATCTGGCGTATTTCTGGACCGAACGCATCGCCATCGGCAAGCTGCAGGCGGGCGGCGCCCAGCGCCTGGAAGTCTATGTCAGCAGCCTGGACAATGCACTGGCCAAATATGAGTTCTTGCCAAAAACCCTGGAATTGAACAAGGATGTGATACGTCTCTTGCAAAACCCGCAAGACGCGGCCCTGGTGGCTTCGGTCAACCAATACCTGGAACAAGTGAACTTGCAAGCGAAGTCGGCCACGATTTATATCAGCGACTTGAACGGCATCACGCGCGCCACCAGCAATTGGCAAAGCAAGGACAGCTTTATCGGCGACAACGTGTCGTTCCGGCCCTATGCGCAAGATGCGCTGCGCGGCACGCCGGGCCGCTTTTACGGGGTCGGCACCACCAATCTGGAACCCGGTTACTTTTTCGCGCATGGCATTTACCAGAATGGCAAGATGCTGGGCCTGGCCACCGTCAAGGTCAATATCGAAAACCTGCAACAACACTGGGTCCAGGGCGCCGACAAGGTGATGCTGGCCGACGAGCATGGGGTGATTTTCCTGACTTCGGTGCCGAGCTGGAAATACAAGACCCTGGCGCCGCTGACGCCGGACGTGCTGGCTTTGTTGAGCCAGACCCGCCAGTATTTCTCGCACAGCCTGCTCACCCTGCCCTTCCTCTCCGACCGCTTGCTGGGCAACGGCGCGCGCGTGATTTCCGTGCGCGAGCCGGTCTTGCCGGGCGCCCGTGCCAAGACCAGTTCCAGCGTGGTGACGCAATTGCCCTTGAAATCGCCCCGCAACTGGCAATTCATTTACTTGTCGGACTTGACCCAAGCCAAGTCAAGCGCCCAGGCCGCCGCTTTGTTTTCTTGCGTCGTGCTGGGTTTTTTCTTGCTGCTCTTCTTTTACATGCGCCAGCGCCGCCAAGCCGTGGCGCACAAGCTGCGTTCCAAGGAACAATTGCAGCACGCCTATGACAATCTGGAAGCCATGGTAGCCGAGCGCACTGCGGAATTAAACGCCATGACGCGCAGCCTGAGCCAGGAAATCGCGGTGCGCAGCCAGGCCGAGCAAAAACTCCATAT
Organism: Oxalobacteraceae bacterium GrIS 1.11; assembly: GCA_040544385.1. GTDB lineage: Bacteria > Pseudomonadota > Gammaproteobacteria > Burkholderiales > Burkholderiaceae_D > Janthinobacterium. Next base: position 38,381 of record JBEONR010000026.1, on the reverse strand, counting down.
CACGCAAAACGAGTTATTCCAGGCCGGCAAGATGGCGGTGCTGGGGCAAATGTCGGCCAGCATCACGCACGAATTGAACCAGCCTTTGACGGCGCTGCGCACCATGTCCGACAATGCCGTGATCTTGCTCGACCGGGGCCGCCTGGACGAGGCCAAGAAAAACCTCGCCACCATCTCGCAAATTGCCGCCCGCATGGGCGCCATCACGGGCCAGTTGAAAGGCTTTGCGCGCAAGTCGACCACCAGCCTGACGTCGGTCTCGATCCCGACCGCCATCACCAATGCCCTGTTTCTCGTCGAGCGCCGCATGCAAGTGGAAAACGTGCGCTTTTCCATGCAAGTGCCGCCCGAGGATGTGTTTGCCGTCTGCGAAAGCAATCGCCTGGAACAAGTGCTGGTCAACTTGTTTGCCAACGCGCTAGACTCGATGGCCGGCTGCGAGGCGCCCGCGCTGACGGTCGACGTGAGCGAGGCCGAGGGACGGGTCTTGATACGGGTGGCCGATTCCGGTCCCGGCTTGTCGGAAGAAGTCCGACAACGCTTGTTCGAACCGTTTTTCACGACCAAGCCGCAAGGTCTGGGCCTGGGCCTGGGCCTGGCGATTTCGGAACAAATCACGCGCCAATTCGGCGGCAGCTTGCGGGCCGATAATCCGGCCGGTGGCGGCGCGCGCTTCACGATCGAGCTCAACGTTGCACAACAGGAGGTCAAACATGTTTGATGGGCTGAAAGTCTTGCTGGTCGAAGACGATCCGACGGTGCGTGCCGGCAGCGAACAGGCGCTGCAACTGGCCGGCCTCGAGGTGCAATCGTTCCACTCGGCCGAGCTGGCCTTGAAGCTGCTGGCGCCCAATTTCCCTGGCATCGTCGTCAGCGATGTGCGTCTGCCCGGGATGAGCGGGCTCGACCTGCTGCAAACGCTCAAGGCGCTCGACTCCCACTTGCCCGTGATCCTCGTCACCGGCCACGGCGACATCACGATGGCGGTGCAAGCGATGCGCGCCGGCGCCTACGATTTCATCGAAAAACCGTATTCCTCCGAACAATTGGTCGACGTTATACTGCGCGCACTGGAAACCCGCCGCCTGATGCTGGAAGTGCATCATCTGCGGCGCCGCCTGGAAGACGGCGAAGGCATCGAAGCGCGGTTGCTGGGCGATTCTGCGGCCATGCGCGAAATCCGCCGCCTGATCCTGGACGTGGCCAACGAGCCGGCCGACGTGCTGATCTACGGCGATACCGGCACCGGCAAGGAAATGGTGGCGCGCTGCCTGCATGACTACAGCCACCGCCGCAAGCACAACTTCGTCGCCGTCAATTGCGGCGCGATACCGGAGAGCATCTTCGAGAGCGAAGTATTCGGCCATGAACAGGGGGCGTTCACAGGCGCCGCCAAGCGCCAGGTCGGCAAGATCGAACACGCCGACCACGGCACTTTCTTCCTCGATGAAATTGAAAGCTTGCCCCTATCGTTGCAAGTGAAATTATTACGCGTGCTGCAAGAGCGCTATGTCGAGCGGCTCGGCTCGAATACCGCCGTGGCGCTGGACCTGCGGGTGGTGGCGGCGGCCAAGCTGGACCTGGAGGAATTGTCGGCCCAGCAAAAATTCCGCAGCGATTTGTATTACCGCCTGAACTTGATCGTGCTGCACTTGCCGCCGCTGCGCGAACGGCGCGAAGACATTCCCATGCTGTTCGAGCATTTCGTACTGGCCGCCGCCGCGCGCTACAATCGCGCCGCGCCAGTGGTGTCGAGCGCCCACATGCGCGCCTTGATGGCCCATGCGTGGCCGGGCAATGTGCGCGAATTGCGCAATATCGCCGACCGTTTCGTGCTCGGTATCGCCGGCGGCGCTTCCGGCTTGCTGGCCGCGCGCGCGACAGCGCCCGTTTCCCTGGCCGAGCAGGTGAATGGTTTTGAACGGGCCTTGATCGAACAGGAGTTGCGCAACTACGCGGGCAATGTCGGCGAAGTCAGCCTGGTGCTGGGCTTGCCGAAGCAAACCTTGTATCACAAAATGCAGAAATATAATCTGGTGGCCGAGGAATTCAGGTGAAAGCGACTGGGCACTTATACATGATTATCAGGTAAATTTTAATTAATACTATTAATCCGGCATGTGATTTTATCGGGTAAATTTGAAATGAAGGAGATACTTTGAATCCTCATGAAATTTATAAAGAATCCCTGGAATCCATGCGCGCATAAAAATATGCAGAGGCAGTACGCCACGTCATTTGGCTGCACAATCATCCCACAGATACTACTCCAGAATTTTCCAGAGTGCGTAGAACGTATGCTTTAAGTGGCTGGGTTGAATTGGCGAAAATTTTCCTGCCCGCCCTGAATGAACTTGAAAAAGTTAAAAATGAAAAAATGCAGAGGTTGAAAAACGGCTTGGTTGACAAGGAACTATTTTCCAATGTTTGCCAAGAAATACACCATTCCTGCATGTCTTTTTTACGGGAAAATGGCTATTCTGATATTGCGCAACGTTACATGCACGGAAAAATATAATTCTTACAGGAAATTTTTTCCTCCATATCCATGTCCGTTACCGATAGGCAATCAGGTATTATCCCCCTGCTCATCGCCCGCGCAAGCATGCCGCCTGCGGTTTCTTCAAGCCTTGCCTGCTGCGCGCCAACGATGCTACGGGCTGGTTCACCGAAGCGCGGCAGCAGACGGCGCATGCAACGCGCCAAACGCGCAATTGTTTCGTCCATGAGATAGAACTGATTGCACGGCAATTAGCGCGCATGCGCAGTGGGCGCTTGCTCCATGCCGAACTGGCGGCGCACGGCGGCCCGCACCCGCGACACCCGTGAGCGCACGGTGCCAACCGGAATATGCAAATAACCGGCCGCTTCTTCATAGGTGGAATCACCGGTGACAACGGCGGCGAAGGTATCGCGGATTTTCGCCGGCATGCTGTGCAACAGTGATTCGATCATGGAAGTCATTTGGCGCGATTCGATCAGATCGGCCGGATTCGCATATTGATCGACGATTTCCTCGATAAAATTTTCATCCACGGTTTCATACATATCGGCGCAATTGCGGCGCACTTGATTGCGCGCCAGATTGAGCGCAATGCCGAATAACCAGGTCGACGGTTTCGACAGGCCGGAAAAACGGTCGGCGCAGCGTATCGCTTCCATGAAGGTATTTTGCACGACATCTTCCGCGTCTTCGCTATTGCGCACATAGCGCTGCACGAAGCGTATCAAATGCTGGTAATGATCCTGGAACAGCTGATTCACGTCGACCCGTGGTCCGTCGACTGCGGCGCCGCCAACGGGCGTCTTGCCTGCCACGTCAGCTGCTACATTGGTTGTGACAATTGTTGATGGCATTTCAGTGGCGGAAGCAATGGCGAGCAGCATGAGTATTTTTCTCCAATATCGATGGGAAATTCAATTCGCGACAAAGCCATCCAATGATCTGTTTCATCGCAACGTTTTGTGGCGTAACTAAAAGATATCAGCAAAAAATCCCCCGCAAGCTAATCGGTGAGCATTCATGAGACTTTGAGAAAAGTTGAGGAATAGCGAGAAAAATAGCTGGCGCGCGATGGAACCGTCCTGGTCGCGCCCGCTTGGAACCATTCGCGCCGGCGCGTCACTCATTCGCATGTCTTTTCGAGTTTGACGGGAGTCTGTGACCATGTACGAACTGCGCATTTTGAACGGCTTGCACCGCGGCGCCACGCTGCCGCTGGATACGCATGCCATTACCATAGGGACCGGCGAGGATGCCGATGTCGTCATGGCCGACCACGGCATTGCCGCCGAGCACGCCGTGCTGTCGCGCGCGGGGCAGGGCTGGCTATTGTCGGCCGCGGGCGGCCAGATTTACGCGGCCGACCAGCGCCAGCCGCAAACCGTGCTCGAACTCGGCGCCGGCGACCTGGCCCGTATCGGCGACATCTGGCTGATGATCGCGCTCGAAAGCGCCCGCTGGGAGACCCCGCCGGCCTTGCCCGAGCCCGAGCCTGATTTCGATCCGCGCGCGATGGCGGCCGAAGCCGAAGCCGAAGCGGCGCGCGCCTTGCCGGCCGCGCCACCGCCGGCGGCCGGCAAGGCGGCGGGCCGGCGCGCGCCCCGGCGCCGGCTCGGCATCGCCCTGTTCACGCTGACCATGCTGGGCGGCGCCACCGCTTACGCGCTGACATCCAGGCCGGCGCCGCCGGAGCGCACGTTCGCGCCGGCCAAGCCGGACCCGCTGCGCGCGGCCGCGCCGGAAGCGGCCGGCAAGCCCGCCGAATCGCTCGCGCTGAAGGCGCCGGATGCGGCCGAACTGGCCAAGCTGTTTCGCAAACGCCTGGAAGACGCCGAATTATTGAACCGTTTCGACCTCAAGCTGGACCCGAATTCCTGGTCGATGCAGGCCCAACTGGACGACGATGAAACGGCCCGCTTTGAACGGATCTTGACCAGTTTCATCAAGGAACATCACATCACCTTTCCCGTCAGCGCCAAGGCGGTGACGGCCGAAGCCATGCTGCCGTTCAAGATAGGCCAAGTCATTTCCAGCGCCAATCCCAGCATGGTGACGCAAGACGGCGCACGCCTGTATGTCGGCGACGAATACCGTGGCGTGCGGGTGGTGGCGATCCAGAAAAATCGCCTGACATTTTTCGGCAAACGCAAGATCGAGGTGGACTGGTGATGCCCCCCGACCACGCGCTGGAGGCGCACCTGGCGGCGCTGCGCGCCAGCCTTCCCGCCCGGCTGGCGAGCTTGCCCGCCACGCCGGGCCTGGCCAGTTATGGCCGGGTCGCGCAAGTGCTGGGCACCTTGATCGAGGCGCACATGCCGCCGGCCAAGATCGGCGAATTGTGCCACCTGATCAACCCGGCCGCACCGCTAGCGCCGATCCTGGCCGAAGTCATCGGCTTTTCCGACCAGGCCACCATCTTGTCGGCCCTCAGCCCGCTGGAAGGGGTATCGAACCGCACCGTCATCGAACCGCTCCGGCAAGTGCATTCGGTGGAAACGGGCGACCATTTGTTTGGCAGCGTGCTGGACGGCTTCGGGCGCCTGCTGTTCAAGGCGCCGCGCACGGGGCCGGACCAGTCGACCTGGCGCGAAACGGTGCCGGTGATACGCGACGCGCCCAAGGCCATCGACCGGCCCCGCATCGTCACGGCGCTGCCGACCGGCGTGCGAGCCATCGATGGCTTGCTGACGCTGGGACGGGGCCAGCGGGTCGGCATTTTTGCCGGCCCCGGCTGCGGCAAGACCACCTTGATGGCGGCCATCGCGCGCGGTTGCCAGGCCGACGCCATCGTGTTCGGCCTGATCGGCGAACGCGGCCGCGAATTAAATGAATTCCTGCAGCATGAACTCGACGAGGAATTGGTCAAGAAAACCATCATCGTGTGCGCCACCTCGGACCGCACCTCGATGGAACGGGCGCGCGCCGCCTTCACGGCCACCGCGATTGCCGAAGGCTTCCGGGCGCGCGGCAAGCATGTCTTGCTGCTGGTCGATTCCCTGACCCGCTTCGCGCGCGCCCAGCGCGAAATCGGCCTGGCCGCCGGCGAACCGCCAGCCCGGGGCGGCTTCACGCCCTCCGTCTATACCATGCTGCCGCGCCTGGTGGAGCGGGCCGGCAGCACCCAGGAAGGTTCCATCACCGCGATGTACACCGTGCTGGTGGATGGCGAATCGAGTTCCGACCCGATCGGCGATGAAGCCAAGTCCCTGCTCGACGGCCATATCCTGCTCAGTAAAAAGCTGGCCGAACAAGGGCATTATCCGGCCATCGATGTCTTGGCCAGCATCAGCCGGACCATGAGCAATGTGGCGCAGCGCCCGCATATGAAGGCAGCATTTCATTTCCGGGAATTGATGGCGCGCTACCAGGAAATGGAATTGCTGATACGGCTAGGCGAATACCGCGCCGGCGGCGATCCGCTGGCCGACAAGGCGGTCGCGCTGCGCCAGCGCCAAATCGATTTCCTGCGCCAGGATACGCGCGGTCAAAGTCCCTTCCCCGAGACGCTGGAACAAATGACGGCCTTGTGCGCATGAGTGCCTCCTTTGCGACAGGCCGCCCGCGGGGCAAGCGGGAAGTGGTGGACGTGCCTGAAATGAAGGCACCGGACCGCACGCTGGACCGCTTGATCGGCGTGCGCAAGCATCGCCTGGAAAGGCTGGAGCGGGAAAGCCTGGAAGCGCGCCCGGCCTGGCGCGGGGCGCGCGCGCAATTGCGCGACAAGCAGAACGATTGGCGCCTGGCGCTACAGCTCGCGCAAGATTTTTGGCAAGGGGCGCGCAAACAATTTTTTGCCATGGAAATCACCAGCGGCCAATTCCGTGCCGCCAAGGGCGGTTTTAAGCGCCTGACCGTGCAGGCGGCCCAGCGCCACCTGGAATGCCGCGAAATACTGCGCGACTGCCGCGTGGCGGGAAGCGCTTTTTTTGCCGCCAAACAAAGGCTGTTCCAAGCCAAGCACCAGCAAGAAAAATTGAACCTGTTCCGCGATCAACTACGCCTGGCCGAGGCCCAAGATGAATATTAATCTCGGCCGCGACGAGTTCGCGCCCCCCGCTCCAGCACCGCTACGGCGGCGCGCGGCGCCGCCGCCATTCGCGCCGCGCGCGCCACTGGCCCCGCCCGCTCAGGCGCCCGCCAACGTTGCCGCCCCGCGCCCAAAAGCCCGGCCGGCGCCGCGACCGAAAGCCGGCCAGCCCCTGACCCGCACCAGCCTGGCCGGGCTGCTGGCCGGTGCCCGCTTGCCGGCGGAAGAAGGACCGCGCGGCGAACGGAGCGGGCCGCTCGAACAAGCTGAAGCAGCCGAACCTTGCGACCCCGATGAGCAGGCCGGCCTGGAAACGGACGCCGCGCGCGCGCCGGCCACCAGCGCCGACGCCGCTCTCGACGACGAACAACTGGAAGCGGGCTTGCATGGCTTGCATGAGCAACAAGGCATCTTCGAATTGCTGTTGCCGGACGGCCAATCGATTGCGGTGGTGGTGAATAACAGTCCCAGCAAGCTCAGCTTCTTGCTGAGCGCGTCCGACCGGGCGCTCGGCCAACGCTTGCAAGAGAAAAAAATGGAACTGGAACAGCGTTTACAGCGACGTATAGCTAGAAATGTGGAAATCGCCGTGTTGTAAGCCCTCAGGGCATTTCCCCGCCTGAATATTCATAGACGGACGACGCCCTTGCAGCGGCCGTGCGGCTCCACCGGATCAATCATTATGCCCAGCATCGCCCCCCTCGCAGACGCGGCGGCCATACCGCTGTCGTCCCTCGCGGTCGCCAGCCTCAGCCGCAGCCAGGCCGAACTGTCGCTGCGGATCGGCCTTGGCTGCCACGCCGCCGTGCCGGCGCTGGACGCCATCTTCAGCGTCCACCTCGACAGCGAAACAAGCCCGGACTGGCCCGAAGCGCTGCGACTGAGCGCCCCCTTCGGCGAAATCGAGCTGATGCATGGCGCGCGCCTGTTGCGCGCGCTCAGCGGCATCGACCTGGGCGCCGCTGCGCCCGCCGACCCGGCCCACTGGGAATGGCTGCAGGCGGCCGTGTGCGGGCGCCTGGCCGGCACGCCTTTCGACAGCGTGCATGGCTTGGCGCATGGCGCCGTCGCTGGCGGGCCGGAGCGCGTCACCGTGCGCCTGACGCTGCGCAGCGCCAGCCACTGCGTGGTCAGCCATGCCCGCGCCAGCGCGCCGCACTGCCTGCAATGGCTGGCGGCTGGCGCATGGCGCCGGCAGCAAAGCCCGGCCAGCCTGTTTGCCGGCACCCCGCTCGTCATCCCGGTGCCGCTGGCGCGCCATAGCGTGCCGGCCCATGCGCTGGCCACCCTGAAGGCGGGCGACGTGATCTTGCCGGCCGGCGCGGCCTTCGACTGCCTTGGTCGCGGCACCCTGGCCTGGGGCGCGTTGCAAGCGCAAGTCCAGTTCCAGGCCCCGGCCACCTTGATAATTTTAGCTTTGGAGAATCGCGTGGATACAATGAATTGGGACACCGCAACAGACGATGCCGAGCGCGCCAGCGCCGGCCAGGCCGACGCTCAAGCCGACGACGAACTTGCGCCGGCCGGGCTTGAGATGACGGCCCCGCTCGACGAAGTGCAGTTGACGCTCGCCTTCGAGCTGGGTCAAGTGCAGACCACGCTGGGCGCCATGCGCAGCCTGGGCGTTGGCGCCACCATGCTGTTGACGCAAGCCCATCCGGCATCGATTGCCATCATGTGCGGCAAGCGCAAGCTGGGATGGGGCGAAGTGGTCGATGTCGAAGGTCAACTGGGCGTGCGCATCGTCGAATGGGCTCCAGCATGATGAGCGGTCAGTATGACGTCATTTCATTTGCGATCCTGCTGGGGATGCTGTCGCTGATACCCTTGATTGTCGTCACCACTACCTCGTTCTTGAAAATTTCCCTGGTACTACTGGTGCTGCGCAATGCCATCGGCGTCCAGCAAGTGCCGCCCACGCTGGCGATCTACGGCATTTCGCTGGCGATGAGCGTGTTCATCATGGCGCCCACGGCGCAGGAAATCGGCGATCGCGCGATGGCCCTGGAAAGCAAGACCAGCGCCGCGCACAGCGTGCCCATGCTGTCGCAGGCGCGCGACGTGCTGGAACCGCTGCGCACCTTCATGCTCAGGTTCAGCCAGCCCGAACAGCGCGCCGTGTTCCTCGATTCGGCGAAAAAATTGTGGCCGAAAGAAGCGGCCCAGGCAGCCACTTCAAGTGACTTGCTGGTGCTGATCCCCGCCTTCGTGGTGTCGGAATTGCAAACCGGTTATCAGATCGGCTTCCTGATCTATATCCCCTTCGTGGTGATCGACTTGCTGGTATCGAATTTGCTGATGGCCCTGGGCATGCAGCAAGTAAGTCCGCAAACCATCACCATCCCCTTGAAATTATTATTATTCGCGATGGTCGGCGGCTGGGGCAAATTGCTCAACGCGCTAGCCATGTCTTATCTTTAACTCCAGCCGAAAGCAAACATGGGCGATATTCTGCAATTTTTCCACCAGGGCTTATGGCTGGCGATCACCATTTCGGCCCCGCCGTTGCTGGTCGCCACCCTGTTTGGCGTGCTCGTTTCGCTGGTCCAGGCCATCACCCAGGTCCAGGACCAGACCCTGCCCTATGTGGTCAAGCTGATGTCGGTGGCGCTCACCGTCGCCATGCTGGGACGCTGGTTCGGCGGCGAATTGATGCAGCTATGCAATACCGCGTTTACCCTGATTCCGAATGTGGGCCGCTAGTTTCCATGCCCGCCTCGCTGCTCCTCGACATCCAAACCTTGCTGATCAGTCTGGCGCTGATCGCGCCCCGGACCGCCGTCTGCCTGGCGATCCTGCCCGGCTTCGGCGCCAAGACCTTGCAAGGCCTCATGCGCGGCGCGGTGGCGTTTGCCATCGCCTTGCCGGCGCTCTTGCCCACCTTTAACTGGGTCAAGGAAACCCCGCCCGGCTTCATCCTGGCCGGCTTGCTGGGCTGCAAGGAAGCTGCCATCGGCCTCTTGCTGGGAGTCTTGCTCTCGATCCCGGTCTGGGTCGCGCAATCGATCGGTTCCATCCTCGACGCCCAGCGCTCGCCGATCCAGTTGCAATCGAATAATGCTTCGCTCGACCAGGATGCCAGCGCGCTCGGCGCCATGCTCTTGCAAGCGCTGATGGTCGTCATGATCCAGTCGGGCCTGTTCGCCGCGATGGTGCGCATCATCATGGAAAGTTATGGCATCTGGCCCGCGTTCAGCCTGACGCCGCCATTCGAGCCGGGCCACATGGAATTGGTCATCAAGCGCTTCGGCGAATTTTTCTGGCATATCGCCGTCTATGGCGGGCCGGTCATCATTCCCTTGATCATGATCGACGTCGGCTTTGCCATCATCGGCATTTTCGCTTCCAATTTGCAAGTGTCGTTTGCCTCGTCGCCGATCAAGAGCCTGGTCGGCTTGCTCATCGTGCTCATTTACTGGCCGATTTTTTCGCATTATGTGGCCGGCGACTTTGCCCACATGCTCGACTTCATTCCACTGTTCCTGCAAGCGGTCCCCCATTGAGCCCTTGCCCGCCGATACCGGAGCCACGCCGTGAGTGACAAGAACGAAAAGCCAACCGCCAAGCGCATCGAAGACGCCAGGAAAAAAGGCCAGATAGCGATGAGCCGCGACCTGGCGCGCATCTGCATGCTGAGCGTCGTGTCCGAACTGGCGCTGGGTACCGAACCGTGGTGGCGCGAAGCGATCAGCACCCTGTTCGACTTGAGCATACGGCAAGTCGGGCAACCGTTCGAGCATGGCGTCGGCGAAATGCTGGGCGCGGCGGGTACCCTGCTGATACTGGTCTTCGGCACATTTTTCGTGGTGTGCCCGGTGATCGCCTTCCTTTCCCACTGGGGCCAGTTCGGCATCTTGATCGCGCCCGAGGCGATCACGCCCTCGATCGACAAAATCAATCCGGCCAATGGCGTAAAAAACCTGTTCTCGTCAAAGAAAGTGGGCGAATTGCTGCTGGCCGTTTTCAAGGCGGTCATGCTGGGCTGGCTGAGCTACACCCTGGTGCGCAAGGAATTGCCATCGATCTTGCTGCTCGCCGGCGGCGAACCGAAAGATATCTACTTTGGTTTCATCAAATTGCTGCGCTCGGTACTCCATGTCGTGATGGGCTTGTGCGCGGTGCTGGCCTTGATCGATTTTTCCATACAAAAATATTTCCATATCAAATCGCTGAAAATGGATATGGATGAGATCAAGCGCGAGTACAAGGAATCGGAAGGCGATCCGATGGTCAAGGCCACCAGGAAAGGCCTGGCGCGGCAATGGGCCTCGGAAGGGCCGGTCGCCAAGACCCAGAATGCCAACGCGGTGGTGGTCAATCCCAGCCATTTTGCGGTCGCAATGTTTTACGATAGCAGCACCCCGGCGCCGATGGTGGTGGCGAAGGGCAAGGATGAAGTGGCGCAAGCGATGATCAGCATGGCCCGCCAACGCGGCATTCCCGTGATCCGCCACGTGTGGCTGGCGCGCACGCTGTATGCGACTGGCAAGGCCGACCACTTTATCCCGAAAGCCAGTTATGAATCGGTGGCCCATGTATACGCCGTGGTCGAGGAATTGCGCGCCACCAAACACAGCGGCCCGGACATCGAACTGGAAAGCCGCGGCATGCCGCCCGCTTCCCACCAATCTTGAGGCCCGCATGATACAGATCGATCAACTTGGCATGCCAGCAACGCCACCGGAGCCGCCCGCTTGCGCAGTGGAGAACGCTCGCGGCAACGGCGTGGCTACGGAGCAGGAACTGATCGGGGCCGGCATGCTGGCGTGCCAGGAAAATCTGCCGCGCCGCGCCGAGCGCGGTGGCATGCCCGGCTTCGGCGGCCCGCTCGCCGCCATCGGCGCCGCCATGCAACTTGAATGCGACGCCGACCTGGGCGCGCGCGCCGGCGATGGCGACAACGTATATGGCGGCGCGATGGTGCCCGACGACAGGGTCTTGTATCTGGCCATGGTGGCGGCGCCGGCCATGGCCACGCTGCGTCAGCCGCTGGCGGGCAAGTTCCCCGCACTGCCCGCCATCAAGCCCCGCACGAAGGCGGAATGCACGCGCCGCTGCGGCACCGACGGATTTTGCGATCCATCGAGTCCACTTGGCTGCGGCGGCGAATATTGCCAGGCCATGCCCGACCGGCTGTAAGAACCTATTCCGATAGGGAGCATCGCCGGATGGTGGTTCCTCGGGAGCGCGGACAAGGCGCGAGAAGGACGCATGGCTGGCCATGCTACGACGAGCAACACAGTACCCGCTTCCGAGGGGCCGCCAGCAGGTGATGTATTCCCTACCGGGATAGGTTCTAAGAAGCTATTCCGGTAGGGAGCGTCGCCGGACGGTGGTTCCTCGGGAGCGCGGACAAGGCGCAAGAAGGACGCATGGCTGGCCATGCTACGACGAGCAACACAGTACCCGCTTCCGAGGGGCCGCCAGCAGGTGATGTATTCCCTACCGGGATAGGTTCTAAGGCCGTCAGCGCTTGTTGCTGAGCATTTCGTGCAATTCCAGGCGGTTATACGCGGCCCGCATCGCATCCTTGGAATTGACCATTTTCTTGGCCACCAATTGGGCCAGCACTTCATTCAAGCTGCGCGACATATTGTCTTCCTTGCGCCGCAGAAAGTCGGCAATCAAGTGCATCTTGGCCGGGTCGCTGATGAAGGGCGCCACTTGCTGGTTATTATTGAAAATCATTTCGCTGGCCAGCACGAAGCTGTCGCCATTTTCGCTCGGCAAGAGATTCTGGTAAATCACGCCGACCAGGGAATTGGCCAGCGCCGCCGCGCGCTGGTTGTGCTGTTCGGCCGGGAAAAAGCCGAGTAATTTGCTGATCGCGCTCAGGGCGCTATTGGTATGCATGGTCGCCAGCACCAGGTGGCCCGACTCGCCGGCGTGCAAGACCGTGTCGGCAGTGTCGAAATCGCGGATTTCGCCGACCATCAGCACATCGGGCTTTTGCCGCATGGCTTCCCGCAAACCAATCGAGAAACTGGCCGTATCGGTGGGCACTTCCTTTTGCGAAATGATCGATTGCTTACGCTCAAGCAAATACTCGATCGGTTCCTCGATGGTCACGATGTGGGCGCTGCGGTGGGTATTGATATGGTCGAGCAGGGAGGCAATGGTGGTGGTCTTGCCCGAACCGGTCGGGCCGGTCACCAGAATGATGCCCTTGGTGGCGTCCAGCATGGTCTTGATATAGGGCGGCAAGCCGGTCTTTTCAATGGAAATCGGCGCCAGCGGCAAGCGCCGTATCGACACCGCCACTTTTTTCCCGCCCGACAGCCGGTACAAATTGCAGCGCAGGCGGCAATTGGTCAACACATAGGAGCGGTCGACGGCGCTGTCGACGGTCTTGTCTTCCCAGTCTTCGTCGATGGCCGCCAGCACCGGTTTCATCTCCTCCAGCGTGACAGCGGTATCGCCGGCCGCAGCCCAGCCGCGCGGCGTCTTGATCATGACTGGCGCGTCTTGTTCGATGTGTATGTCGGAAAAAACTTGTCCTTCATTGACCAGGGAAATCAATTCCCCCAACAAATCGCGTACCGCAAAACAATCGTCGCCCATGCCCGTCCCTGAAATATGTATGAAAGATGCGGCTCAATTCAAATCCGCATCCCGAGAATAAAGCCGCTATGGCCCGGCCTCTGCTTTTATATGAATTGTCGATGATACAGCGGCCCGGCCCCGCAATCACTCAACAAACCTCATCGCCATGGCTGGCGCTTGCAGCGCCTGGCACGCGCCGCCCGTATTGGCAAGAAATACTCCTCTGTGCTCAAAAAAAGTGGAACCAAGTTCCCCCTTTCGACTACTTATGGAAGACCGCTCCAGTCCACAACGATGTGGCGGCAACCTCCAATCAATCATTTTTTCAGGGACATATTATGCCAGTAGCAGCCGCAGCAGCAGCAAGCACCGCAACAGGTTTGGGCAATATCGCCGCAGGCGAAGCCGCAAACACCGCACTGAGCGCAGCCGAAATGGCGGCGCAAATCAACAAAAAAGCGAACGCCGCAGCAGTCAGCGCGATCTAAGCAAAAAATCGATAAAAAGGGGAAATCATTCTCCTTTTTATCGCTTGCGTCCGACGCCCCTAAAAAGGAAGCATATGACTTACATCAACACCAGGCAACAGCAAGCGGCCCCCGCCCCGGCCAGCGCGCCCTCCCCGCAAGGCGGAGTCCAGGGAGCCGACATGATCTTGTGGGCTGCGGCGCAAAGCGAGGCCCTATCGAAATTGCAAATTTTCAGCACGATGGCCAAGCAAGTCAATGACCAGCAATAAACCGCTCTACGGCCCGCTGGCAAGACGAGCGGGCTGAATCGGGCTGGCCCACGTGTGCGTGGCAAAACAGGACGGCCTGGCGGGCCGGGCCTGCCGCCGGCGCTGGCCCGCCATCTTGAGATTATGCGCAGGCCGGGTCCAGGGCATCGACGCGGCCACGCAATCAGGCGTGGCCATGGCGCGCGGCCGGGCTGGCGCCCACGGCAAGAAATAATCCGCGACGCTCAAAAAAGTGGAACCAAGTTACCGTTTTTGACTACTTATAGAAGACCGCTCCAGTCCACAACGATGTGGCGGCAACATCCAATCAATCGTTTCTTCAGGAGAATATTATGCCAGTAGCAGCAGCCGCAGCAGCAAGCACCGCAACCGGATTGGGCAACATCGCAGCAGGCGAGGCGGCAAACACCGCACTGAGCGCGGCCGAGATGGCGGCGCAAATCAACAAAAAAGCTAACGCCGCAGCAGTCAGCGCGATCTAAGCAAAAAAATCGATAAAAAGGGGAAAACCTTCCCCTTTTTATCGCTTGCCTCCGAGATTGTCGGGCGCGATGGCAAGCCCTTGAGCGTCACGACCGCGCGCTGAATCGGGCTGACGACAGTCGTTCGAGCGCCCCAAACAGGACAGTCCGGCGGACTGGACCTGCTGCCGGCGCTGGACCTCCCCCTCGCCAGCCTCACTCGCCAGCCTCACTCGCCAGCCTCACTCGCCAGCCTCACTTGCCAGCCTCACTTGCCCGCCGTGGCGCCCACCGAGGCTTGCCACGCCACGGCACGATCCTTGGCGTCGAGTATCGCGTCAAACAGGCTGCGCTCGTCGGGCAGGCAATCGATGCCGATCTTGTGCAAGATGACATAGCGCCCGTCACCGGCGTCCCACAGCAATTCACTCTTGTCCGCGAAGATAGTGCCGGCCAGCGAAGGCGTCACCGATGGCGCCAATGTGCGGCGCGGCAAATACACCGCGATACACAGGAATGGCGCGGCCTGGCCCACGTGCAGGGAGGTTTTGGTCACCACCTCGTCAAACTGCAACTCCAGGACCGGGCAATCGCCCGCCGTCCCCTGGCCGGTCAATTCAACCAGTTCTCTCATGAAGCGCAGGATATGCGCAGGCGACCCGTCGAATTTATCCGATGAAACAGTAGCTTGCTGCTGCATAAAACCTTATCAAGTGAGTATCAATGACGCGTGGCCCTCCTGGGCGGCGCGCGCCGGGTCGGGCATTCAAGGTTGCGCTGCCATTTTCAAACGCAGTTGTCGCAATACGGGCGGCTCCCCGCCGCTTATTTCAATCTTGAAATTCGCATACGCGGTTTCCAGATCGACATATTTGGCCAGACTGCCTTCCGTGAAATAAACCACGCCAGGCACGCTGGCCCACTCTACCGGGACATCCAGGCTTTCGGCCAGCGCTGCCGCAATCAAGTCTGTCAATGCGGCCAGCAGATTGCCGGCCTCCTGATCCGATTGCGCATGGCTGGCAAGGTTCGCCTGCAATTCGCCGGCACGTTTTTTCAATAGCGCTTTGTTCATGGGCACCCCTCAGTTTTTGATGGTATCGACAAGTTCCGGCTTGGACCAGTCATTTCTGTTCAGCACCAGGCTCTGCAGCGCTCCCCCCGCCCTCTTCACCAAGCCATTCAATTCTTCGGTCGGTGCGACGCGATTGACAAACACAGAGGTAATGGTGGTGGGTAAAATCTGATGGACATCATAGTTGGCCGCCTCGCTCTTCATGGGCAAGCCAAAAAAATCGGCCAATGGCAAGTCCGATTGCTTGCCCTTCTTGATCTGCGCTTCACTTGCAAAAAATGGCGAAAACGGCGATACCGCCGCGCCGGAAGGCACCAGCTTGAACAGCGGGCCATCGGCGCGCTCACGCCTGGGAAGGTCGGAACCGGAGCCCAATATATCCACTGCGCGGGCGTAAATTATACTGGCATTCGCCTGCGGGTCGGCGCTTTGTAAGGCGTCGAAAAAGCGCTGGCCATCCGCGCCGCTCAAATAAGCGTCAATTTTTTCCTTGCCGAGACCCTTGGTGTGAAAGGTGCTGACATCATTAATTTGCCTGGCATGCGACAAGCGCAGGGCAGCCATGCGGGATTGCCGGGCGGCCGAGTCGATAGCGGACCCGGCGCTGCCAAATGCGCGCAAATGCCGCGCCATCGCCTTGCCGCCGCCCACATTCGGCCCCGATCGCAAGGGTAGCGCGACAGCCGGCGCCGGCGCCGCAAGCGCGGCGCTCCTTGGTCCCACCATGGCATTATCAAGCAGCGTAGGCAAAGCCCCGCGTTGCGCAACAGGTCGAAACATCGGAATTCCTTTTCAATATATGAAGGGATGCGGCGCGGGCCGGTATGTACAAAAGGAATAAATAGTTTACCCGGCACGCATATGTGTTCCGGCCCGCCCTTGCGTTCCATTTTCCTGGCCTCGGCGGGCTGGTGCCGCCGCCGGGTGCGCCATCCCCTTTGAAAAAAATGTGGAACCAATTTAATTTCCAGCCCACTTATGGAAGCTCCAACCGGAGTCAATGACATTTAACTTTTCAGGAAAATTACCATGCCAATTCTCGCCCCGTTGCTCCAAGCCGCCGCCGCCCTGATCCCACCGCCACCTCCGCCACCAGCGGCTGACTCCAAAGGGTCGAACAGCATCTAAAGGCGCGATCGCATGCCAAATCGATGCGAATCGATTTGGCGGCGTTCGCATTGACTGACATCTGGAGAAAGCATGTCCAACTTACGATTGACAGACAAAGCCGATTTCGGCGTCATTTACGACGCCGAACAATTGCGTTATGCGCCGGAAGCCTTCGCGGCCATGGGCGTCACGCGCGAGCAGGTCATTCAACATTATTCGCAATACCCGTCGCGCGGTTACGAGATCGACGGCGAGGTCGCCGGCGGCGCCGTATTTGACGGCAATCAAATTCATCTGGCTGTGCTGCCGCAGTATTACGGCCGCTGGGCCTGGCTTTTCAAGCCGACCCTGGAATGGCTGTTTTCCCTGCGCGAACAAGTGCCGGTCCAGATAGAACAATCGAACATCCGCTGCCTGCGCTTCATGGATGCCGGCAAATGGCCGCGTATCGATGAAAACGAGCACATGGTCACTTATTTGCTCAGCCGCGAAAACAACCGCATCTTCAGACGCCTCGGCACGTCCGCGAATACGGCGGCCTGAAGCGGCGCTTCATCCATTCCCCCACAAAACAAGGACTATCGCCATGGATTGGACCGAAGGCTATACTTCCGACTTCGAATACCAGGCTGGTTTTTTCCGCGAGCAAAGTCCGGTCTACCTGCGTGCTGAACGGCGTCGAACCGTTCCCCATCGACCAGCCATTCAATTATTTCGATTCCGGCTTGCCATTGCCTTGCGTGCCGACCGTTCCAGCCGTTTCTTGAGCCTGTCATAGTCGATTCGCAGTTCTGGTCCGTTGCAACCATCGCCACCGCTGCCGCCCACAAGGCGCCGCAAATGCGCTGGCCGCGCTTGCGACTCTCTCGCCACCGCGCAAAGCGTTGTTTGACTTGCTCCAGACTCTCGCCATGCTCGCCCGCTGGTGCCATTTTCATCATCTGTGCCACTCGTGTGATTGATATGGGAGATGACATTGTCTCCGGTGCAGAAGGCTGTGTCGGAAGCAGCGCGAGAACGGCGAGTGGTGATAATTATATTTACAATAATTTCCCCTGGTTCCGGCTAGTGAATAAATTTTTAATTTTCAAAATAAAAATATAGGCTTTCATGTTGCGAAATCTTGATGCGGTTTTTTTCCAATTATTTCACAAAGAACCCTTGGATTTATAATACTAGGTGCAAATTTTTTAATTGCCTTGATAATTGCAATTTTTCCATCTCATGGAAAAGAAATGAGTTCCTTGATAATTCCAGATGCTTTGGCATTAAGTGAGAATAGTAGATTTCCATTTTCAATTGCCCTTGCATATTCATTAGGAGTGTACTTTGGCATGGCATGTGGCGTTATGACGGCATTCACAGTAGGAGATGTGAAAAAAATGGAGATATTTCGCAATAAAAAATCAAAATTTTTTATTTTCGCTTCCGATATTTTTATTATTACATTAATATTTTCATTACTAGCAATGGAGATGCCTGTTGAACATGACAGCAAATCATATCGATTTTTCTTAATGGTCAAGAATAACAAATTTCTTGCATTTGCTTGGATTGAAGCAATGTTTCTATTTGCTTATGTTTCTATTTTTATTTTATTGTTCGATATTTCACTATTATTTAAAAAGAAGACTATATGCAAATAAGCGTGACGAATACCTTGATTGTCAACTAAGTACGCCTGAAATTTATGGCGAATCTGGCCGAATGCTGCGCAAGACGCCCGCTGCAACTTGTCGCGCCTCGACCCGAGCGCCGACGATGGCATGGCGGCCACCAGTTCCAGCTTGTGGCTGGCTTCCTGGGTCAAGTCGACGAAATTTTCGTGATGCCACGCACGCCATGCAGCGCGCCACAGACCCGGCTGACGTCGCGGAAGCGGCGCGCTTCCAGCGCGAACCCTACCAGCGATTAGTTGATGACGGCGCTCGCACCGTCGCCTTGGGCGAGCAGA
This sequence comes from Oxalobacteraceae bacterium GrIS 1.11, assembly GCA_040544385.1. GTDB lineage: Bacteria > Pseudomonadota > Gammaproteobacteria > Burkholderiales > Burkholderiaceae_D > Janthinobacterium. The sequence goes on along the minus strand of JBEONR010000026.1, from coordinate 19,969 downwards.
ATTTTTCCAAACGATATGGCGTTTCCCCTGAATTGAGGCGCAATCGCCAAATGTCGAAAATGTGGAACCAATTTAATTCCCAACCCACTTATGGAAGCTCCAACCGGAGTCAATGACATTTAACTTTTCAGGAAAATTACCATGCCAATCCTCGCCCCCCTGCTGCAAGCCGCCGCCGCCCTGATCCCGCCGCCACCTCCGCCACCAGCGGCTGACTCCAAAGGGTCGAACAGCATCTAAAGGCGCGATCGCATGCCAAATCGATGCGAATCGATTTGGCGGCGTTCGCTTTCAAATCGGCAATTGCCTGAAGAAAGCCTTCCCATGTCCACCTTACGATTGACTGAAACAGCCGATGTCGGCGTCATGTACGACGCCGACCAATTGCGCTATGACCCGGAGGTTTTCGCGGCCTTGGGCGTCTCCCGCGAGCATGTCATTCAACATTATTCGCAATACCCGTCGCGCGGTTACGAGATCGACGGTCAGGTCGCCGGCGGCGCCGTCTTTGACGGCAATCAAATTCATCTGGCTGTGCTGCCGCAGTATTACGGCCGCTGGGCCTGGCTTTTAAAGCCAACCCTGGAATGGCTGTTTTCCCTGCGCGAACAAGTGCCGGTCCAGATAGAACAATCGAACATCCGCTGCCTGCGCTTCATGGATGCCGGCAAATGGCCGCGCATCGATGAAAACGAGCGCATGGTCACCTATTTGCTCAGCCGTGAAAACAACCGCCTCTTCAGACGCCTCGGCACCTCCGCGAACACGGCGGCCTGAAGCGGCGCTTGCCACCATCGGCAAGCGCCGCGCGCTGCATCTATTCCCCCACAAAACAAGGACTATCGCCATGGATTGGACCGAGGGCTATACCTCTGACATTGAATATCAGGCCGGTTTTTTCCGCGAGCAAAGTCCGGTCTACCTGAACTTCGCCTGCGTGCTGAACGGCTTCGAACCGCTCCCCATCGACCAGCCATTCAATTATTTCGAACTGGGCTTTGGACGCGGCTTCACCGTCAATTTGCTGGCGGCCAGCAACCCGCATGGCCGCTTTTTCGCGACCGACTTCAATCCGGCCCAGGTCGCCGGCGCCCAGCAATTGGCCGACATGGCCGAACTGGACAATCTGACCTTGCTGGAAAGCAGTTTCGCCGATCTGGCCGACGGCAAGGCCGGGCCTTTGCCGCAATTCGACTTCATTACCTTGAATGGCATTTACACCTGGGTCTCGGCGGAAAACCGCAGCCATATTGTCGCCTTCATCGCCCGTTACCTGAAGCCGGGCGGGATGGTCTACGTCGGCTATAACGCCATGCCGGGCTGGGCCGCCGCACTGCCCTTGCAACGCCTGATCGTCGAACACACGGAGCGGCAAGCGGGCGGCAGTCCCGCCAAGCTCGGGGCCACGCGGCAATTGCTGGGCCGGCTCGACGAAGTGCAAGCCGGCTATCTTTCCGCCAACCCCAGCTTGCGGCCCCGGCTGGCAAGCTTGCACCAGGAATCGCCCCACTATCTGGCGCATGAATACATGCACCGCGCGTGGGAACCGCTGTACCACCAGGATGTGGCGCGCGATCTGGCGGCGGCCAAGCTCAATTACATCGCTTCCGGCCACTTGCCCTATGCCTTCCCGCATCTGTCGCTGAGCGCCGCACAATGCAGTTTCCTGGACGATATCGCCGATCCGGCGCTGCGCGAAACGCTCAAGGATTATTTGTTGAACACCTCGTTTCGCAAGGATATCTTTGTCAAGGGCGCCAGGCGCATGAGCCCGGCCAGGCAGCGCGCATGGCTGCGCCAGACCGGCGTCGCGCTGACGGTTCGGCGCGCCGACGTGGTCTTGCCGCCGCAATGGTCCAGCCTGCCCGCCGGCGCCCAGGGCTCGCTGCTCGACGCCCTGGCCAAGCGGCCGCATGGTTTGGCCGAATTGCTCGAGTTGTCGGGCCTGGACTGGCCCGCGCTCACCGAGAGCGTCGCGCTCCTGATCGGCTCGGGCCAGGCTTGCCCGTATTTCCTTTCCGGCGAGCAGACCGCGCCAAAGCCGGCGCAGCGCATGAACCGCGCGGTCGCCACGCAGGCAAGGGATAACGACGATTACCAGGGTCTGGCGGCCCCGCTGCTGGGCAATGGCATCAGCGCGGGACTGGTGCAGCGCCTGGTCTATCTGGCGCTGTGCCGGCGCCAGGGCGAGATCGACGCGGTCGCCACGACCCGCGAAGTGTGGGCATGCCTGAAGGCCCAGGGCATCGGCGACGCCGATCAGGCGGAAGATGCAGCCATCGCCGCGCTGGCGCTGACGGTGCAAGCGATCATCAGGGACAGGGTGCCGATCTGGCGCCAGTTGCTGGTCCTGTAGACGGGCTTGGCCGCCGTCAGACGCGGCCATGCATGAAAAAGCCGGAACCGCCGCAAGGCCGTTCCGGCTTTTTCATGCATGGCCGCGCAGGCTCAAACTTACTGCGCGCGCGCTTCCAGCACGGCCGGCGGAATATTCTTGTACACCTTCAGCGCATACGCCAGCCGGTGGGTCGGACTGCGCGCATTGTAGGCGCCGACGGCGGCCCAGGAATTGCCGAGGCGGCGCATGTTTTGCGACAAGATCCAGGCGCCGACGTGGATGCTGGTGCAAGCGTCATACAATTGCTTTTCCTCGATGCCGTATTTGCGCAGCGTCGGCAACCAACTGCTGTTGATTTGCATCAGGCCGACATCGTAGGAACCGTTGCCGTTGGCGCGATTGAGCGCCAGCGGATTCAAGTGCGATTCGGTCTTGGCAATCGCATACAAGAGATAGGGATTGACGCCGTATTTGGCCCCCGCCTCTTCCCAGCACGCGGCGGCCGGCGTGGCCAGCAAGCCGGCCAGCAAGCCGGCGCACAGGCGCGCGGCGGCGCCGCGCCCGCGCGGGGAATGGCCGCTCATCAAGGCGCGCCTCATTTGCGCGTGCTTCCACCATCCACGTACACAAAGACAGCATCGTTTTCATCATGCCCCGTGCAAACCATCGCCACCGGAGGGCTATTGTCCGGCTTGTCCAGCACCAGCGTGCCAATCGGATACATGAAATAAATTTCACCAGTCTTCGGGTCGGGGGGCAGCCGGATATGACATTTGTCGCCAACATTGGAACGGTGTTTAAGCTGCAGCGAAGCGACTGCGGCATAGTCACTTGAGACAAGATGGTCTACATATGCGCCGCCCTTTTCGGCACGCATGTCGCCAAGTTTTACGTTCACGTTGCCGGTATCCACCAGCACATTGCCTTTTTTGACATCCACGTTCCCGTCATTCACAAGCACATCGCCAGTGACGCTGGTGATGTTTCCTTGCGCCATAACCGTGTTGCCCTTAACTTCCTGGTCTGCCTGAACATTCCCATTGGCCCGAATATGCTGGGTAGCGGTCAAAAACTGAGTCTTGATATGGCGTCCAACGGTAAGATCCTGCGGTACGTCCAAATTGCCATCATTATCGACCGCCAGCGGCGCCCACTGTTCCGAACGCTCGGGCGAGTTCGAGTTCGTCCGCATAAACGCTACGTGCTTATCCATCACCATGCGCACATCTCCGGGCTGGTCGGTATCCTGCAAGGCGAGCCATGTCCCGACCGGCTGTTTCCAGGATGTCACCCTTTGCCAATGATTGTCCGTAGCACAACTCATCAGGTTGCGCTCACTGTCCACGGCAATTCCGGCGACCGAGCAACTGGCGCCATTGACGACGACCGCATTGTTGGCCAGCGCCAACGGCGTATTCATTTGATTCAATTCCGGCAAGCCGGGAACGGCGTCGCGGTACAGGAAATCGGCGGCCTGGCCCGGGCCGTCAAAAAACAGCGCCGAAGCCAGGCTGCCGCCCGCCATCGCGTGGCCCGAGCAATTGGCGGAACTGAAATTGGCCAACGATGGCGTGCTGGTAGCGTCAATGCGCCAGGTCGCGGACGAGCCTTGCACACGGCTCGTGTCGCGCGTGGAAATGAAACCGCCGCCGGCGCCGGCATTGGCCGCCGCAAAGGCCAGAATGCGCTCGGGAATGGCTTGCGCGGCCGTGCCTGCCGTGATGACCAGGGCATCGAGTACCGTCACGTCCTTGCCGTCAACTTTGCGCGGACGTATCAACAAGCATGATGCCTGCCCATATGGATTACTTTCACCCATACCAGGGGGCAATACCCCCGCCGTTTTGAGCGCCAGGGAGTCCAAGGTCTGCAAGATGCCGCGATTGGCTGGAACGGCCAGGGTGGTGTAATTTTCAGCCAGGTATTTCGACGCCGCGATCACCATTTGCGATTGATACAGCGCCGTCTGCTGCGCCTTGTTATCTTCCATGCTGGTGTCGATCAAGGCCGTGACCGACTTCAGCAAGATCGCGGCGATCAGCAGCACGCCCAGCATTTCAACCATGGCGATACCGCGTTGTGTCTTGTGCATCATGGTGACTTCCTCAATAGCTGCGGGCAATCCAGACCGGACTGCCGTTCGGGATGTTGTTTGAAGTTAATTTTTTCGTGACGGGAGCCGACAGCGCCGATTGGAAACACTGGCAATCGACGTGGTATTGCCCCACCTGGCTGGAGTTTTTCGACAATGCCAGCAAGTCGGACAGCACGCCGACCGGCAGCGCCGACTTGGCATAGATATACACGATGTGGTCGTCGCGGAGATTGGCCCAGGTGGCGCCATCGCCGGTGGCCGCCAGCGGCGACCAGCTCGGCAGCAAGCCGGCGCTGGCCAGGGTCGGGCCGTCAACCGTCGTATGCTCACTGCCTTTATTGTCTGGCAGCGCGAAATAACGCACCACCGCTTCCCGGTACACCGCCATATCGCTGGCCAGCGCCCGGGTGCGGGCTTGCGCGTTCAAGTCTTCTTGCCTGGGCTGGTCGGACGAGTAAAACGCCGCCAGCGACACCATCACGGCCAATATGAAGATATTGAACATGGCTCAGCGATGCAGGGCAAGGCTGGGCGCGGCCGCATGCGCGGCGATCATCGACGCCATCTGCTGCTTGATGTCGAAGGCCAGCAAATCATATTTTCCGGTGCGCAAATGCCCCCTGCTCAACGGCGCATCTTTCAGGAACAGCACTTCCGTTTCCAGGGTTTTCTTGGTGCCACGGTTGAGCTGCTGGTACAACACGCCGGCCAGGCCGTCGGCCATCAGCGCCTTGGCGACGTCGGCCCCCATGCGCTCGGCCGCCAGCGCTTCGAGCTTGCTGACTGCTTGTGTCACGCTGCCGGCCAGCATGGTACTGATGATCAAGTAGCCATCGATGCTGGCGCGCAGCACGGCGCTGGCCGATTCTTCGTCGCGGATTTCATCGAGCAAGACAATCTGGGCGCCGCTGTCGAGGATCTTCCGGAAACCGTTATTGAAACCGGAAGCGCCCCGCTCGGTCGTCGACTGGTAGCACACGCCGTCGCCATAACTGCCTTCGAGCGGCAATTCGATCAAGTCTTCGCCCGTCACGGCCACCCCGCCGTATGCGGCCAGCCTTTCCTTTACCAGCGCGCAAGCGGTGCTGGTCTTGCCGGCCTTGGCCGGGCCGGCCACGATGAACAAGCCGGACAAGCCCTTGCCCAGCAAACGCCGGATATAGGCGGCGGGGATACCCAGTTCGGTCAGCGTATGGATGCTGTCGGCAATCTTGCGCAAGACAAACACCTGGCCGCCTGCCGTTTGCATCGTCGTCATATGGTAAGTGACGCCATCGTAACTGAGCTTGCACTTGGCCGGCGTGCGCGATGCCGTCAAGGTTTCCTTGCACGCGGCGATCAAGCGATCGAGATCGCCGCGCAGCGCGGGGCCGGCCGGCAAGGGATTCGATTCCGCACCCGGCACATTGCAAAACCGGTCGGCCAGCGTCGCGTGGCCGAGGTACAGATCGGAAAAGACGAGTTGTCTGACGCTGGTCGCTTCGTGCATGGTGAGTCAGGCAATCACAGGGAGTGGAAAGTCATGGTATTCGTGCCGACCACGCAATCGGTGGCGGCGGTGGCTGGCGGCACGGGAAAGACTGTTTCGTTCTTGCTGCCAATCACAACCTGTTGCCAGCCGCTGGCGCTGACCAGGGTATTGATGCAAACATCTTGCGGCACGTTCGGATAGGCGATGGTGAAGGTACCGTCGCCGATACCGGTGACCACTACATCGCCGCCCCATACATTTTTCACGGCGCCAGCTGCGCCGGAAGGCACCAGAGTGCCCGGAAAGGCATGTGCCTTTTGCAGCGTATCGTTGAGCGACACGGTGCCGTAACCCTGGCCCAGATACAATTTCCGGACGGCCGTGCGGATGGCCGTCGTTTCCTCGCCGGCCTGGTTCGATTGTGCGCTGCTGAAGGCGCCCGTCAGCAAGGAGACGGCGCCCAGGATGACGATGGCGGCGATGCCCAGGTAAGCGATACCCTCAAGCAAGGATGCGCCGCATTGCATGTGCAAATTCTGTGGTGCGACGCGGATTTTTTTTTGTGCTGCAATCATTCATTTCTCCCTAAGTATCAAAATTTAAAGTGCCCAACGAATAAACCTTCGATGAAAACCCCGCTAACCCTACTGATCCTGCAATTTTCCGTATTTAAAACAATTCAACGCATGGTCCGCGTCATGCTGGCGATTTCCTGCTGGATGCCGAAAAAGCCCGTCACCAGCCACGCAATCACGAGCGCCAGCGAAATGATGGCGAAGCCATTCAAGACTTTCATCTGGGCGTCGATCTTTTCCACGCCCTCGGCCATCCATTCGTCGGCCAGGACCTTGAGCGCGTCGGCAAAACCCTTGTATTCGGCATACACGCACAAATCGTCGACCACTTCCTTGGAGGGAAAGCCATAGCCGGCGTTGCGCAGCGCCTCGCCGCAATTGAGGCCCGATTTCACGCCCAGCAGCGCGCCATCGAGGCGCTCGCGCAACCAGGGCTGGGACTGGCCCGACAGGCGCATCAAGGATTTTTCCACCGTGATGCCGGCAAATTGCAGCGCCGAAAACGCCATCAAAAAGCCGCTGCCCACTTGCAGGCGGTAAATCGAATACGGCGCGAACTGGTCGAAAAACACCCGGACATTGCCGCGCCAGCGCGGCATCGACAGGAATACGGCAGTGGTGACAGCCACCAGGCCAGCCACGAAATACACCATCCAGTGCTGCACCAATTGCGACATCACATACAACGAACGGGCCGAACCGTGCCACTTTTCCGGGTCCACCATGCGCGCGAATTGCGGGATCACGGTGGTGCCGAAGACATACAGGTAAACCACGATCAAGACGAAAATCGCGGCCGGATAGGTGACGCCGCTCAGCAGCACGCGCTTGATTTCCTTTTGCGACTGGACCACGCCGACCAGCACGGTCAAGGTCGCTTCAAGGCGGCCCGATTGCTCGCCCGCCATGATGATCATTTTCTCGGTCTTCGGTATCCACCAATCCAGGCCCTCGCACAAGGGCTGGCCGTTTTGCACCATGCGCCGGCAATCGGCCAGCACGATCGCCATCGGCTCGTTTGGTTTGCTGCCTTGGGCCGAATCGCGCGCCCACAAGTCGTCGAGGATTTTTAACAGCGGCAAGCCGTTGGCCAGCATGGTGGAAATTTTCCGGTACAGGCGCAAGCGCTGGCTTTCGCCAAACTGGGTCCGCGCCCACCAGCGGTGGAGGTCAACCTGCATACGCCGACTCCACGATATTCAGGCGCCGTTCCGGGCGGACGCCATCGGCCACCAGATGGCCCACCACTTTTTCCGCCATGCGCGGATCGACCAGGCCGGCCTGGATCTTGCTGATCGCATGCTCTTGCAAGGTTTGCCCGCCCAGCTGGCGGCGCCAGTAATCGATGGCCAGGTTCTTGGCGCCGGCCCGCACATGCTCGAAAAATTCCGCGTCCGGCAAGATCACCTCGGCCACCACGGTGCGCCCGGCGGTGCCCTGTTCGCGGCAATGCTCGCAGCCGGGTCCGGCGATGCAGACCTGGTCGTAGGCCCCGCCCACGGCCTGCTTGACGCGCGCCAGCATGGCGGCGGGCAAGGCATGCGGCTGCTCGCGCAAGCTCAGCTTGCAGTGCGGGCACAACAGCTTGACGAGGCGCTGGCTGATCAAGCCGGTCACCACCATATGGTCGGCCACCATGCTCAGCGGCAGGCCCAGGTCGACCAGGCGGTCGATGATCGCCACCGCGCTATTGGCATGCACGGTGGTCCACACCTGATGCCCCGTCATCGAGGCGCGCAGCGCGCTCTGGGCCGACGCCTTGTCGCGCATTTCGCCGATCATGATGGTGTCCGGATCGAGCCGCATGGCATTGCTGATGGCGGCCGAAAACATGCGCGAGCGCTCTTCCTCGCTGCCGGCATTGGTGACCGAGGTTTGCACGGCGCCGTCGATCGGATACTCGACCGGATCTTCCACCGTCAACACATGCAATTTGTGCTGGGCTTCCTCGATGGCGCCCGTCAGCACGCGTTGCAGCGTGGTCGACTTGCCGGAACCGGTCGGGCCGCTGATGATATTCATCCCGGTCGGCTGTTCTTTCAAGCGCTGCAGCAAGTCGGCGTGGCTGTCGCTGAAACCGAGCGGGCGCAAATCGATGGTATCGCCGGCGTCGTTATACAGCAGGCGCATCACCATCACCGTGCCCTCGTTGGTGGGAGCGGTGGCGATGCGCACGCCATACAGCAAGGGCGGCAGCTTGTCGCGGTCGGCGATGCTGGCGTCTTGCCGCTCGGTCGGCTTGTACGAACTGTCGGACACCGAGGTCATCGCGCCATACAGGGTGGCCAGCAAGCGCTCGCCGTATTCCGACGTCTGGCTGCCGACCCGGATCAAGTCGTTATGGATGCGGAAATAAATTTCCGTGCTATTGCGCTTGACCCGGATATGGATGTCCGAGGCGCGCTCGCGGCACGCCCGGTTCAGCAATTCCTTGGCCGTCACTTGCATCATCGAATGCTCCTGGCGTCGGCCCGAAGCGTCCGGCGTGCCGGTCTGGTAAATCGAGGCGATGGCTTCGATATTGACGATCGACACGCTGTAAGGGCGCGCCATTTTTTCCAGCCGGGCGCGGTAAGACAGCACATGCGGATTGAGTTCCTGGCCCTGGGCGATCAACAGGCGGCCGTCGGACAACAGGCAGAGCAATTTTCTTTCCTCCCCGCTCCCCTCGAAAGGGCCGGAACGGCTCAATACCTCGATCCGGTCCGCGCTCGCCGAGCCCGCCTTGGCGCTCGGAGGCAGCAGGCCCGGTTCCAGCTTGCGCCCTCCCGGCGCGCTCATTTGTCCATGCCTTTCAGGGCTGGAAAGAGCAGCGGCAAGCTGACCCCGGAGCTGGGAAAGCTCGGGTTGAACGGGGCCGGGCCGCTGGAGGCCGAGGTCAGCCGGACGCGCTTCTTGTCGGCCGTTTCCACCATCACCGCATTGGACTGGATCGACACCACTTTCATGCCGTCGCCGATGATATCGCCGGCCCGCACATCGATCACGCTGCCGTTCGCCAATTCCAGTGTGGCAAATTTGTTCGAGCCGATGCCTTCGACCGATTGCACCACCGGATTGCCGACCACCACGGTCTTGACCATGCGCTCGCTTTCGCCTTGCTTGGTGGCGATTTCGTTTTGCTTGGCCATGATTGCCACTTGCACGGCCAGTTGGCGCTCGCGCGCCTTCAACACCAGGGTTTCCGCCTCGATCTTGGTCAGGGTATCGGACGCCTTGATGATGGCCGCGTCGGGTTTGGCCACCTCGGCCAGGGCGCAAGAAGCGCCCAACAAGCCCGCCATCAGCGCCAGGCACCGTAAATTATTTTGCATAAATCACTCCCTCCATTGACCAAAACCCGCCGTGAAACATTAATTTGTCCAACCGGATGCCCGGCTTGCTGAGAATGTCGGCTATTTCAAGCGGCGACAAGCCGGCAGAATTGATCGCGTACGTGTAAGTGTTCCAATTGGCCTTGACGGTTCCATTTTTTTCGCCGCCCGCTTGCGGCGCGGCCGGCGCCGGTGTTTCCTGGCGCACCAGCTTGAGATTCAGGTTCATCAATTGCAAGCGCGATTGCAGCGAAGGCAGCAAGGCCGAAGCCGCGAGCAGGCCTTCATCGCCGCCCGCGCGCAAGGTCAAAGGCACCGTATACGTGGCGCTATTGCCGTTCAAGTCGACCAGCGCCTTGGGCACTTGGGCCAGCAGGAAATCGACCGTCGATTCCAGCCGCGTCCAGGCGTAGTGCACCTCGCTGCGGCTGCAGCCATAGTCGGTCAGCGCCCAGCCGCCGGCCGTCAAGTGGGTCAAGCGGTCGACGCAAGCTTGCGCCATGCTCAGCGGCAAGGGCACGCCGGCCCACGGGTGGGGAATGGCCGCCGCCGCGCCGCGCCGCAACAGCACCTGGCGCAGCAACTCGGCTTCCTCGGCCTGGCGCTCGCGCTCCTTGTAGGCCTGGTATTGCTTCCAGCCGAAACCTGCTGCGACCAGAATGGCGACGCCGCAGGCGGCCCCGATAGCCAATTGTTTGCTTGATACCCGCGCAGTCGACGGGCGCAAGAGCCAGGCTTGTTGCACCTTGATGGGGCCACCGTTGACCTGGCCCAGCACATCCTCGATGCTTTTTTCCCTGAAATTATGGAAACCATAATTTTCCAGTTCGGCGTCGCCGATCACCAGATTCCAGCCGCCCAGGCCATAGTCGCCATGCAAGCGCTCGAAGACTTCTTCCTTGGTGCCGGAAAAATCGCCGTTGGGCAAAAAATTTGCATCGCGCACGGCGAAATACGCCCAGCGCTCGTCCGGCAGCCGGAAGGCCGCCAGCCAGTTATGCACGGGCTGGTTTTCGCCATCGTAATTGGCGCCGTCGCGGGCTAGTTTACTGGCCACGGCCGCCGCCAACGAATACAAGACATGGCGCGGACCGGGCGTGCTTTGCGCGAAGCCGGCTTGCGCGGTGGAATACTCGCGCCGCAACACGACCAGGTCGCAATCGATTTTCTTGGCCAGGTCGGCCGCTTCCTTGGCCAGTTCGCGCGGGCGCGACAGCGATTGCCAAAACAAGCCGCAAACGAATTTGCGCTTGCCTAGGGAAATGATGTGGGTGGACATGGCTTAGCCTTAAGAACTGGCCATGGAAGTCGGCGTGATCAAGATCACAATCACTTCCTTGCCCGTGCTGCGCTTGACACCGCCACCGAGCGCGTAATTGCTGGCCTCGCCCACGCCCTTGCGATCGAGGTCGTCTTCGTTTTGCTCGAAGCCGCTGATGATCAGCGTTTCATTCGATTTCATCGCCACCCGCTGCAAGAAATTGCGCGTGTCGAGTTCGGGCGTCTCGATCTTGCTGCCGCCGCTGAGCACGACGCGCATCTGGCGCAGCGCCGAAATATCGGCCGAAAATTGCATCATCACGGTGCCGTTGTTCAAGATGTGCGGCAAGACGCTCATATTGAAACCGGAGGTGACCACGCCCGGGGTCAAGGTGGTGCTGGTGCCGGCCAGGGCGGTGGTGGTCGAGGTCGATGATTTGAGGTAGCTGGTCTGGCGCGCAACCTGCACGGGAACGGGCTGATTGTTCAGCGTCACCACCGAAGCGGTGGTCTGGCGCCGCACCTTGCCCTGTTCCGCCAGCGCCTGGATCACCAGCTTGGTGCCGGCAAATTTGCTCTTGGAGGTATCGAGCACGCCGGCCGAAAGGGCCACGCTGTCGGGCGAAGCGCTGAGAGTATTTTGAATCCCGTATTTGCTGAGCAAATTGCCATACACCAGATTCCAGTTGATGCCATATTCATCCGAGTCATTCAGGGTCACCGACAAGACCGTCACATTGATGGCGATCTGGCGCGACATGGCCAGGTTTTCATTCTCGACAAAGGCGGCCACCCGTTCCAGCACGTCCGGCGTATCGACCACGCTGATGGTGCCCGTCGCCGGCGACGCCACGGTCTTGCCATAGGCCGACAACATGGCGTTGATCGATTTTTCGATATTCGAATAAATCGACAGTTGCGAGCTGACCCCGGTATTCTGGTTATTCGCCGCGCTCACGCCCTTGCCGCCGCCGTCCGTGCCGCCGCTGGAATCGGCGCCGCTATTGACGGACGCCGTGAAAGTGGAATCGCCGGGAATCGCGCTGATCTGGAAGGCGCGCGAATCGGTATGGTAAAACTGGATCGCCCCATTCGCGTATTTCCAGTACACGCCATAGCGCGCGGCAGCCGTATCGAGGAAATTCTGGAAGTTGCCGTTGGAATAGTTGATATGCACGGGACCGGGGTTCTTGCCCGCGGCGGGACCGGAGCCGGCGCTCTTGCCCATCGGCAGCGATGGCACGGCCGAGCCAGCCACGGGCGGCAAGCCGGGCACGCCGCCGGCGGCAGCAGCGGCCGGCGCGGGCGGCGCCATGCCGCTGGCGACGGCCAGCGCGTCCGGGCTGACCTTGGTCGGAATACCGGAGCGCAGCGTGATGCGCTCGGCCAGTTCCGACAAGGAATACACGGTGCGGTCAAACGAAGTCGGCTCCAGGAAGATTGCCGGCAGCGGCGGTGGCCCCACCTTGACGACTTTCTTGCCCAGCCAAATGCCCTTGTCGTGCACCACGGTGGGGGCCGCCATTTGCACGACGCCGGGCGCGGTGTGGCCGACACTCTTGACCAGATTGGCGACATTCTCGCCGGGGTCGCCGAAACTATGGTCGGGCCGCTTCGCCAGATCTGAACAGCCCGATGCGAGGACCAATATCAACAACGATGACAATAATTTAATCTGCATCACTCAGCTCCCTTGACGACGATACGAATAACATTATTTCCCTTGTAGAAAATTGCCTTCAGGGGAATTTCAGCCGTTTCCATGCTCTTGGTGACGGTTTCCACCGCCTGCTCGAAGGTGCCGGGAATCGTCGTTTCAGCTTCCACCGCATAGTCGACCGGCACTTCCCACAGCAATTGCCAGCCGGCGCTGGCGGCCCAGCGCGCCAGCGCCACATTCAAGGTCCGGTCGATGGGCTTGATTTCCCATTTCGGCGCGGGAGGCGCAACCACGGCGACCGGCGCGGTCGGCGCGGGAGCCGGCCGGGCGGGCTTGGCGTGCAAGGCCGCCAGCTGGACCGGTGGCTCCTTGCGGCGCGACGGCTCGTAATCCATCACCGTCAATTGCGGGATCGCGCCGCCCGCCGTATTCATGGCCAACAAGACGTCGCCGCGCAATGGAGCAGCCTCTTCGTCGACGCAATCTTCAAGCTGGGCGGTCCAGGCGGCATATTCAGGGGGGACGTCGGCAAAGCTCAGCGTGCCCGTGGCATTCGGTTCGGCCTGCGCCGATGCGCCTGAACAGAGCACCGCCGCGCCGAGCAGCAATTGCAAGCACAATTTTATTGAAGGCATTTTCTTTTTTCCCTTTAAGCGCATTAAACCGATTTTTCCACCCCAACCCAGGCAGCATGGACGTCCGCTGAGCGGGCGCCGGCTACATGAGGCAGCAAAAGTATATTGAATATCTTTCTTGCAGACCACAATAAAATTGATATAAAATTAATATAAATTTCTATTAAGGATATATTAAAAACATGATTTCAGCGGCATGGCCGAGCCCGGCCCTCACCAACGGGTCGCTTCATCGACCATAGGTGGAGCGCCGCGAAGAATAGTTCCATTTAAATGAAATTTATTTTCAAGGGGCGGGCAAGGCCTTCTAGCCAGCCGCCGAGCGCTGCGGCAAGGCGCCGCCTTTTTCAGACCAAATCAGGGAAGTTTTTGGAAAAATTCAGTGTTTTTTTTACGCCCGGTGTTTTTATCGATCGCTGGCGCCAAGACGGGCAAAAAAACTGGTATTGCGGTGCAGGATAAGCGGACTGGCACCCTTGCAGAGTTCCCCATTGATCTATAATGCAAAATAGATATAGTTTATATGTGGCAATGTTGCACATGAATGAGGCCAGGGTTATGCGACAAGGTTTGCAATGAGCAAGATGGAGAATATCGGCTGCTATGTGCGCCATGACGGCTTGTATGCCCAGCTACAAGCCATTCTCGTCCCGGCTGGCTACGCCTGCGAGCGCTTCCCTTCCGAGAATGCCTTGTCGCGCATCGTCGGGCGGCGCAATTTCGACTTGCTGATCATCGATATCGGCAACCATCTGGACGATAGCGAAGATTTCGTGTCGTGGCTCAATTGCCGCACCGGCGACAGCACGCCCGTCATCGCGCTGTCCGGCGCGGCCTTGCCGGAACTGGCGGCGCAAGCCTTGAACGCCGGCGCCGACGATTTTTTCCACGGCCAGTGCGAACCGATCGAGGCGCTCGCGCGCATCCGCGCCGTGATCCGGCGTCACCAGCCGCGCACGGTGCGGCGCGCCATCAGCGTCGGCGAATTCAGCCTGGATCGCGAGGCCAGCAGCATTTCCTTTGAAGGCGAGCCGGTCGAACTGACGCCGCGCGAATTCACCATGGCCTGGTTATTCTTTTCCTCGCCCGGCGTCTTCATTTCGCGCAGCACCATCGGCACCTCGATCTGGAGCGCCGACAGTGAAATCGCCGGCCGCACCATCGAGCAACATGTCTACAAGCTGCGCAAAAAACTGCAACTGGGGCCCGAGCGCAAGGTCATGATACGCACCTCGTACAGCCAGGGCTATCGCCTCGAATTCAATCCCTGATTATTTCAGCCGCGCCAATTCGCGCTCCAGTGCCGCCACGTCGGCCCGGTGACGGCCAAGGACGTCCGGCGCGGCATTGCGCCCCATGGCCAGGCGCAAGGCTGCCTGTTCGGCCGCCAGTTCATCGCCGATGATTTGCTTCCGGTCGACATCCATGGCGCGCTGGCGCTGCGGATCGACGCGGGGAAACGCTTGCGCGCCGACGCTGCCGACCACGTCCGGCACCTGCTTGAGGTGGGGTTCTTGCTTGAAACGGGGTTCCGACTTCGCGCGCGGCGGCGGCGGCGGCAGCAATTCGCGCGCCGCATAGCCCCGCGGCCGGAAATTACTGTAATTGGCGATGCGCGTGGCGGCGTCTACATACTTGAACACGGCCGCGTGCGCGCCGCCGCAAACGAGAAGCGCCAATATCGGCGCAGAAAAGTGTTTCATGTCCAGCCATCCTTTCCAAGGACCCTGCTAGTACTTAGGGCCACAATAAGGGACGCGGCCGCTTGCAAATGATCGAACGCGATTTCTTCGGCCATATCACGTCGACCCCGTCCGGAATCCGGAAAGACGCGGGCATGCCGTTCTGCGCCAGGGAAGACCCGGCCCGGGCCAAATCTTCCCCCACCGCTTCTACCCTTACGGGTTCGGCCCTGGCAGCTTCCGCTCTGACCGGCTCTACCCTTGCAGGTTCTACCCGAGCCGGTTCTGCCTTGACCGGTTCTGCCTTGGGTGGTTCAAGCCTGGCCGGCACGGCCTTGACCGCTTCGCCCTTGGCTTCCTCGCGCGGCAGCCGCAGCGCGGCCTCCGGCTCGGCTGCCGCTTCCTGGCGCTTGACCTCGGCCGCAGCCAGGCGGCGCGCCGTCTTGTTGGCGCGCGACACAGCGGCGGCGGCCACCCCCACCGTCGGCGTGATGCGCGGCGTCAGCAGGAACAGGCGTTCACGCGTGCTATGCGACTCGTTGGTGCTGCGAAACAGATTTCCCAGCAGGGGTACGTCGCCCAGCAAGGGCACTTTCTGTTCCTGGCGCGACACCGATTCCGCGTGATAACCGCCTATCATCAGGGTTTGCTGGGCATTCACGATGGCCTGGGTACTGATGGTCGAGCGCGTCACATTGTTCTTGCTGCTGTTCTTATCCATCGAACCATCTTCGATATCGACTTCCAGCCTGACCCGGGTCGAGGCGCCTTCTTGCACGATGCGTGGCACCACCCGCAACATGGTGCCGACCGTGATATCGGCCAGGTCGGCGACCCGTTCGCCGACCAGCGGCACATACGAGGTTTGACTCAGGTCGAGCACGGCCGCCACATTGTCGAGCGTGAGTACGGTCGGCTTGGCCAGCACGCGGGCGTCGCCGCTGCCTTCCATGGCTTTCAGGCGCGCATAAAAGCGGGCCGCGTTATTGATCAGCAGCGTGGCGCCAGGCAGCGGCAAATCGACACCCTGGGAATCGCCCATGCCGGCATTCACGGTCGACGTGGTATTGCCGCTTTTCACGCCCCACTCCACGCCCAGTTCGCTCAACTTGCTGCGGTCGATATCGACGATCAAGGCTTCGATTTCAATTTGCTGCGGCTCGATGTCGAGTTCGGCAATCAGGGCCAGGTAAGTGGCGCGCTTGGCGATATCGTCATAAATGATGATGGCATTGAGCGAAGGATCGGCGTCGATGCGGGGCCGCTCGCCGCGCGCAGCGGTAGCGGTGGCGGCGGCGGCGGCGGACTTGTCGCGCCGGTTGTCGCTCTCGCCCGCTTCGCCGGTGTCCTTGGCGCCGCCCTTGGCGACGGGGCCGCGCCGCGAACGCTTGTTGCCGGCCGCGTCGAAGTCTATGTTTTGCTGCATTTTTTGCGGATGCTCCGCTTCCAGCAAGCCGGTCAGGATGGTCTTAATCCCCGGCACGATTTCCTTTTGCCCACGGGTATTGATGATGCGGTCCGCCGCGCTCGCGTATTTCAGGCGAAACACCATGATTTGCCGGCCCTTACCCACCGCTTTTTCCTTTTGCTCAGGCATCAGCAAGCCGCGCACCAGGTCGATATAGGCGCGCGGGCCGCTGACCATGACCACCCCTTCATCGGGCAATTCGCCCCAGCCGAAGCGGGGATCGAACAAGCCGAGGCCGACCAGCGCCGCCTTGGCGTCCTGCACCGCGTCTTCGCCCACTTCCAGGCGCACCGAGGCTTGGTCGCTGCGCGGCACGACATACACGGTGTCGTT
The DNA here is from genome assembly GCA_040544385.1 of Oxalobacteraceae bacterium GrIS 1.11. Taxonomy (GTDB): domain Bacteria; phylum Pseudomonadota; class Gammaproteobacteria; order Burkholderiales; family Burkholderiaceae_D; genus Janthinobacterium. The sequence goes on along the minus strand of JBEONR010000026.1, from coordinate 3,138 downwards.
ATACACGAACCAACGGAACTCGCTGCCGGCGGCGAGCCGGTCGAGAAATTCCGTGCCGCTGGAAGCCTTGATGCGGGCATTCAAGAGGGCCGCCTCGTTCACGCTGCTACGAATATGCACGCCATACGCGGCGCCGAATTGCTCCAGCACGCGGCCCAGCCGCATGCCCTTGGCGTCGATCGAAAAGCCGATGTCGTTCCAGCTTGCCGGCGCGGCGGCCAGCGCGGTCGCCGGCGTGCCCCAGGCGCACGCCAGAGTCAGCACCCATGCGGCCAATCTTGAACACTTCATCGTCGTCCCCCTGCTAGAAAGCTGCGCATACGTTGTTCGTGGCGATCGCCACGCGGCGCCGGCGCGCGGGGCGCTACCCCGCCTGGCGCTGTCCCGGCGCGCCAGCGCGCCAATTGGTTCAGTAAATTTTCCAACGCGTCGGCCGCGTCTTGCCAGCCGCGCGCCGACGGCAGCCACAGGCTCAAGACCACGCCGCGCCCGTCCAGCGCCAGTCCGGCATCGAATTCCAGTGCGCTGGAAAAGCCTTGTTTCAGCGCATCTTCCAATTGCTGGGGCGTGGCGTCGTGCCACAAGTACGCGCCCAGTTCCGCCCCGTCCGCACGCACACGGAGATAGACCGACTCGCCCGCCATCCGCACCGGCGTGTCGAGCAATTGGGTCGGCAACCATTGCGCAAGTTCAGCACTGTGACGCATGGCTTATTTGGATTCGGTGAGGACGGTCTTGAGCGGCTTTTCATGCAATTTGTATTGCGCCTCCATGGCCCGCCGGGTCACCGACCGGTGTTCCAGCAAGGCCGTGAATTGCTGCGGATCGGGTTGCTCGCCGGCGGCGTCGGCGGCCATGAAATCGGACATTTGACGGCCGCTTTCATCGAAGCGGCGTTCCAGATGGCGCAGCGCGTGCATGACCCGGTTGCTATCGTTTGCCATGGTTGTTTCCTCGTTTAAGTGGTGGGCGGTATCGTTGATGAGTAACGCGCCGGCCGCTTTAGTTCACTCCATCGCAAGAAATTTTACGGCCAAGGTCCAGCGCCGGGGGCGAGTACGCGCCGCAAACCGCCAATTTTCCGCGCAGCAGCTATCCATATTGATCGGCATGTTTCCTTGGAACTATGCCGATTGCTTTCCCACTCATGGCGACAAGAGCGTCTGTTTTCATCTGGGAATGGGATGCCGTGGCGAAGGCTGCGGAATTGCTGAAGATTGGCGGAAGGCCCGGAGCGAATAATCGGCGCTTGACTAAATATAACTTTGATCCAATTTAAAATACAGAGGAATCTATGTCATCAGTCAGCTCTAACATGTCCTTGGCCAATGGACTTAACGTCTCGGCCAATTATGATTCGGTCAGTAATAAAACCACCGAAATTTTATATAATTCCACAGGCGAATTAAAAATCAGCCACACATCGATAGGCAATACGGTGGACAGCGACATCAAGGATCTGCAATTCCAGCGTGGCGAGGCGGCGGGACACAATGGCGGAAAAATCACCGCCGATACGGATTCCAGCGGCATCATCAATTGGTTGACGAAGATTTTTTCAAAATCGGCCGACGCCTCTCCTGCGGATAATGAGCCGTCCGCCCGCTCATTGCCGGCAAGTAAGGAAAATACCAGCAATGCCGCACAGACCTTGCTGAACGACCCGCAAGTGCCCGGCGGTGACAAGCCGATGACGCGCGACGACTTGAAGGATATCGCGAAAGACACCAGCCTTAGCCCGGACACGCGCAAAGCCGCGCAATATCTGCTGGACCATCCCGCCGAATTCGGCAAGGTAGAAAGCGCCGACGATCATGGCAAGCGCGACGGCATTATCAGCAAGCAGGGAATGGAAGCCTATCTGAACAAGGGCGGCACCGATTCAACGAGCAAAAATCCGCCCAGCCTGCCGGCGAGCAAGGACAATACCAGCAATGCCGCGCAAACCTTGCTGAACGACCCGCAGGTACCCGGCGGTGACAAGCCGATGACGCGCGACGACTTGAAGGATATCGCGCAAGACACCAGCCTTAGCCCGGACACGCGCAAAGCCGCGCAATATCTGCTGGACCATCCCGCCGAATTCGGCAAGGTGGAAGGCGCCGACGATCATGGCAAGCGCGACGGCATTATCAGCAAGCAGGGAATGGAAGCCTATCTGAACAAGACGGACAGCAATGCAACTGGCGGCAGCGCGCCGGCCAGCAAGCAAAATACCCTCGATGCCGCGCAAACCTTGCTGAACGATCCGAACATTCCCGACGGCGACACGCCGATGACGCGCGCCGACTTGAAGGATATTGCGAAAGACACCAGCTATAGCCCGGAAACGCGCAAAGCGGCGCAATATCTGTTGAATCATCCTGCCGAATTCGGCAAGGTGGAGGGCGCCGATGACAATGGCAAGACCGACGGCATCATCAGCAAGCAGGGGATGGCAGCCTATGTCAATAACGACGATAATTCAAATTTCCGGCCGCAGGCCAGCAAGGAAAATACGCTGTTAGCGGCGCAGACCTTGCTCAACGACCCGAAGGTTCCCGGCGGCGACAAGCCGATGACGCGCGACGACTTGAAGGATATTGCGAAAGACAGCAGCGTTAGTCCGGATACGCGCATGGCCGCGCAATATCTGCTGGACCATCCCGCCGAATTCGGCAAGGTGGAGGGCGCCGATGACAATGGCAAGACCGACGGCATCATCAGCAAGCAGGGGATGGCGGCCTATGTGGACAAGGAAGACGACTCCAATTACAAGCCGGAGGCCAGCAAGGAAAATACCCTGTATGCGGCGCAAACCTTGCTGAACGACCCGAAGGTTCCCGGCGGCGACAAGCCGATGACGCGCGACGATTTGCAAGATATCGCGCAAGACGCCAGCTTTAGCCCGGACACGCGGATGGCCGCGCAATATCTGCTGGACCATTCCGCCGAATTCGGCAAGGTGGAGGGCGCCGATGACAATGGCAAGACCGACGGCATCATCAGCAAGCAGGGAATGGCAGCCTATGTCAATAGCGACGATAATTCAAATTTCCGGCCGCAGGCCAGCAAGGAAAATACGCTGTTAGCGGCGCAGACCTTGCTGAACGACCCGAAGGTTCCCGGCGGCGACAAGCCGATGACGCGCGACGATTT
>JBEONR010000025.1:0-94882 GCA_040544385.1 Oxalobacteraceae bacterium GrIS 1.11 | reverse complement strand
GACGGCGCGCTCCTGAGTAGTCAAATGTTTGTAAATTTTCGCCATGGCGGCACCTTACAGGAGAAGGTGTTGCACTTGGTCTTTGAGAACGCCCTAGAAAAAAATTCTAGAACATCATTCCACCCATGAACACAATCGACACCCCTCCCGACACCGCCCCGCTTGCCGACCGCAAGTCGGCCATCCTGAGCGCCGCCTTCGCGGTGTTTTCCGAAAAGGGTATCGAGGCCACCACCATCGACGATATCCGCCAGCGCAGTCTGGCCTCGGTGGGTAGCATTTACCACCATTTCGGCACCAAGGAAAATATCGCGGCGACGTTGTTTTGCCAGGGGCTGGACGATTATTGGACGCAACTGATTACCCGCACCAGGGCCGCGCCCAGCGCCGAGCGCGCCATCCACATCTTGCTCGAGACCCATATCGGCTGGGTCGTGGCCAAGCCGGAATTGGCGCGCTTTCTGTTTTCGCGGCGGCAAGCGGTCAGCCCGGCCCACGAGGAAGCCATCCGGCAACGCACCGCCGACCATTTCAAGGCCTTGTTCGAGTTGTTCAAGCCCTGGTTCAAGCAAGGCATACTGCGCCGCCTGCCATTTGAACTGTACGGCCCCTTGATGATGGGACCGGCGCAAGAATTATCGCGCCACTGGCTGGGCGGGCGCATCAGCCTCGATCCGCGCGCCGCCGTCGATGAATTGAGCCGCGCCGCCTGGCACAGCCTGGCGACCGACCCGAGCCGTTCCGGCTCTCCTTCTTGATAGGTATTCGCATGACACGCACACGCCACAGCCTGACATCCGACGACGGCCACGCCTTGACCGCCTATTGCCACGAACCGCAGCGGGCCGCCCGCGCCAATCTGGTGATCGGCCCGGCGATGGCGGTGCCGCAAACGTTTTATGCCAATTTCGCCGCCTTTTTGGCGCGCCAGGGCTACCGCGTATGGACTTTCGATTATCGCGGCATGGGCGAATCGGCAAGCGGCCCCATGCGAGACTGCAAGGCCGACATTTCAGACTGGATCACGCGCGACTTCGAGGCGGTGCTGCGGCGCGCGGATGCGGCAGCGGATGACTTGCCGCTGTTCGTGCTCGGTCACAGCCTGGGCGGCCAGACCGCGCCGCTGCTGCCGTCGATAGCGCGGGTCGCCGGCTTGATCAATATCGCTGTCGGCAGCGGCGCGGTGCGCCACAACCAGCCCAAGGTGCGCCGCTCGACGCCGCTGCTGTGGTATGTGCTGACACCGCTGCTGTGCGCCTTGTTCGGCTATTTTCCAGGCCGGCGGATCGGGATCGTCGGCGATATTCCGCGCCGCGCCATGCAGCAATGGCGACGCTGGTGCCTGACGCCCGATTATCTGCTGTCGGGCGAGCCGGGCGCGCGCGAAGCGTATGCGCGCGTCAGTTGCCCCGTGCTGGGCGTGACTGTCAGCGATGACGAATTGCTGCTCGAATCGGGCTCGCGCCTGCTGCATGAAGCCTACAGCAACGCGCAAGTCGATTACCGGGTGCTCGACCCGCGCCAATTCGATTTGCCGCGCATCGGCCACTTCGGCTTTTTCAAGGCCAACCAGGAAACCATCCTGTGGCCGCTGGTCGGCGATTGGCTGGGCCAGCATTGCGCCGTGATGGCGTGAGGGTGGGAGTTTGCCGGCGGCGCGACCATCATGCCAGATTGCGCGCCACGCGGAAGCCGACGATGTCGTTGCTGAGCACCGCAGAAAAGCCGTTGCGCAGGGCCGCGCGCAGATAACGCGGATTGTATAACCAGGAGCCGCCGCGCAAGATGCGGCGGCTGGCGTCGCCGCCCTCTTCCCACGCGCTACCGTCGGTCGGCGCGCCCGCGTAATTGTCGTGCACCACGTCTTGCACCCATTCCCACACATTGCCGTGCATATCGTACAAGCCCCAGGGATTGGGCTGGAAGGTGCCGGCCCGGCTGGTGCCGCCCCGGTACAAGCCGCGCGCGCTGCCATGGTAAGTGTAATGGCCGTCGTAATTGGCGTGATCGGTGCTAATCCGGTCGCCGAAGCTGAAGGCGGTCTTGGTGCCGGCGCGGCAGGCATATTCCCACTCCGCCTCGCTGGGCAGGCGATACCGTTGGCCGGTCTGCGCGATCAGCCAGCGCAGGTACAATTGGACGTCGTTCCAGCTCACGCCGACCACCGGATGCTCGTCGTCCTGACTGAAACCGGGCTGCTCCCAGTCTGTCTCGGCATGCGATTGCCAGCCGGTGGCACGCGCGAACTGGCGCCATTGGCCGACGCTGACCGGGTGCCGCCCCAGCGCGAAGGAAGACTCGATGCCGACCCAGTGCTGCGGCGTTTCACGCTCCAGCCAGGTTTGCTGCGAGCCGGCCGCCATCGCGATCTTGCGCTCATGCTCGGGGGAACCCATCTGAAAGCGCCCGGTCGGAATCAAGACCAGTTCCGGCCCGCGCCCGCTGCCGTCGAGGAAGCGGTCGCGCAGCACGCCGTCGGCGTCGGCCACCGGACTGCCCGCAGTCGGTAATTGCTGCGCCAGTTCGGCGGCGGCGCGGCTGGCCAAGTCCTTGCGGGCCCGTTCCTGCTCGTGCCGATAGGCCGCCTCGGCCTTCAGTTGCAAGGCCTTGCGCTGCTGCTCTTGCTGCTCCTGCATGGCCTTGGTGGCGTCGGCTTCGCGCCGCATCCGCAATTGTTCGCGCAGCGTTTCCTTGCGCGCCTTGCGGGCCGTCTCGGCTTCGGCGTGCAGCACGGCTTCCTGCTGCTTGCGGATGACGTCGAGGCGTTGTTTTTCGAGCGCCGCCGCCTGCGCCTCGGCCTTGCGCTGGGCCGCCTGCCGTTCCTGGCGCTGCTGCTCGAGCAGGCGCGCTTGCTCGGCCCCGGCCGCCAATTCGCGGCGCCGCTGCTCTTCGCGCGCACGCCCCTGTTGCGCCAATTCGGCCAGTTCTTGCTCGGACGGTCCGGCCGCGCGCAGCAAACCGTCCAGCAGCGCCAGCGCGGACGGCGGGCGCAATTCCGGCGCCATCGAAAAGCCGTTTTGCAGCGCCTGCCACTGGGCCGCGTTCAGCGCGGCCGGTGCCGGCGGCAACTGGCCGGCGACGCGGCTATCGTCAAACGGCATTTTGCCTTCCAACATCTGGTAAATCATCACGGCAAGCGCGTAGACGTCCAGGCGCGGACTCGGTTGGCGCTGATGGGTGCCCGCTTCCGGCGCCCGGTAACCGGTGGTGCCGGCATTCGGCGTCTGCAGGCCCAGGCTGCTGCCGGCGTTGCGCACGCGCGAAGCAATGCCGAAATCGAGCAGCTTGATCTCGCCCTTGGCCGTCAGGAAGACATTGCCCGGCTTGATGTCGCGGTGTACCAGCTTGTGCTTGTCCCAGGCGTATTGCAGCGCGTCGGCCACCGGCCGCAGCAATTGCTGCACGGTGTCCGGCGCCAGCGGCCCGTGCGCGCTCAGGTAATGGTCGAGATCCTCGCCTTCCAGGCATTCCATGATGATGAAATAACTGGACGTGGCCGGGTCTTGCGCCCATTCGTAGACCCGCACGATATGTTCGTGCGCCAGCTTGCGGGCCTGGGTCGCCTCCTCGATCAGCAGCTTGGCGTGGGTCGCGCTCTGGGTCAATTGCGGCGGCAGGATTTTCAGCGCCACCATCTCGCTGCTGCCCAGTTCCGCGTGGGTGGCCAGGTCGGTGGCTTGCCACACCTGGCCCATGCCGCCCAGCGCAATCAGGCGTTCGAGCCGGTAGCGCCGGTTTTGCGGGCCGATTTCCTGGCCGGCCATCAACCCCAGTTCGGTGCCCTGGCGCGCAAGGGGCGCAAGGGGTGGCGCATACGCGGCGTCGAGGATGGCGTTCTTGCGGTGGTCGAATTCCTGCAAGCTGAGCAAGCCATCGTCGTGCAGGGCGCGCAATTCGCGGATTTTATCTCGTGCGGTTTGCATCATCTGAGGCTAGTTGGCGCTTTCATCGGCCTGGCATCGGCGCGCCGCATTCAGCGCAAAATTTGTCGTTCGCGTGGCCGGGGCGCGCCGCATGGCCGTTGGCGCAGCAGGCCGCCCCGTGGTGGTGGTGTACAGTCGCGCCGGCCTGCGCCACGCCCACGCCCAATTGCGCCTGCGCCGACAGGGCGTGACTATGGGCCTGGTTTTGCAGCGCGATCAAGTCGAGCTGGTGGCGCCGGTCCTTGTCGGCCTGCGCTTCCATGTGGGCCCGCTCTTCCAGCACGCGCTCGTGCGCCATGCGGATCGCGTCCAGCGGCGCGATGCTGTTTTCGGCCGCCGCCACCGCCGCCAGCGCGTGGATTTGCTCGGCGCTCATGCCGGCCTGTACCTGGGTGCGCATAATCTGCGCCAGCGCCAGCGCGTTGGGTGCCTCGGCCAGCGCCACCTTGCCGGTGTCGCTCAATTGGCCGATGGTGGCGATGCGCTCGATCTCGATGCGCGCCAGTGCGGCGCCGTGCGCCTGGCGCGCCGTCAGCATATCGTATTCGCCCTTCCAGCGCGCGTAATCCTGCTCGCGCGCGTGCGCCAGCGCCTGCAACTGGCGCTGCCACTGGCTTTCCTGCTCTTGCTGGGTGAGGATCTGGCGCTGTTCGTCGAGATCGAGCTGGTCGAGACCGGCCTGATGCAGGTTTTTCTGGATCTGGCGCGCCTGGATGGCGTCGGCCTCGATCGTGCGCAGCAGTTTTTCATGCTGGGCGATGGCATCCGACTGCGCCCCGGCCCGCTGCAGCGCCGCGATGTTTTCGCGCACCTGGGCCGCCTCGGTTTGCGCCGCGCCTTCCTTGACCTTATCGGCGCGCAGCAGATCGCGCTGCTGGTTCAGTTGCAACTGGTCCTGCCATTCCTGCACCCGCTCGGCTTCGCGCTTGCGGGCCGCGTTCTCGATGGCGGCGCCCTGCCAGCGCGCCTGATGCTGCTCGCGCTCCATCTGCGCCTCGCGCTGGGCCGACTCGGCCTGGCTTTGGCGCAGCCGCGTCAATTGCGCGCGGCGCGCCGCTTCATCCTCGATCGCCACCGCCTGGGCGATCTGGTTGTCGATCTGTTGCAAGTGCAATTGGTGGGAAAAACGCTGTTGCGCCAATTGCATTTGCTCGCGCCCGGCCTGTTGCGACAATTCCAGCTCGGTGCGCATCTTGATGCTGGCCAGCGCCCGCACATGCTGCCATTCGCCGGCGGCGTCGGCACGCTGCGCGTCGCGCCTGGCCAAATCATGTTCCAGTTCGTGCTCCAGCTCGGCCAGGGTGGCACCGGCGCCGCGCTCGAGGGCTTGCTGGCGCGACTGCGATTCCATGATGCGGCCATACAGATCGACCCGGCGCGCGCGGATCGCCTGCGCCCGCTCGCCCTCCTGCTGCGCCAGCTCGGCCTTGTCAATGGTGGCGTCCTGGCGCAACTGGGCGCGCCGGGAAGCGAGCTGCATGGCTTGCTCTTCGCGCCAGATGGCTTGCCATTCCTGCTCGTCGTACAATTGGTCGAGCTGCTTGACGTGCTCCAGTTGCGCGTGGCGCTCGTCGACCACCAGCCACAGGGTGCCGAGGCGGGCGCGGTTGGCGTCGAATTTATCGTGCCGCAGCGCCAGCGTGTCCACTTGCACCACCGCCAAGCCATACTGGGCCAGGCGCATTCTCAACGCCGCCTGCAGGCGCTCGTCGAGTTGCACACGCAGATCAGGGTTGCCAGCCATGTCGCGCAGCGAGCGAGCGCCGACGAATTCGGCGGCAATCTGGCGCACCGATGGCGCCAGCAAGTCGCGCACCTGAGCGCTCGTCACGCTGCCCGGCGCCGTCATGAAGTGCTGCGCGAACGCGCTCACCTGCTCGATCTTGACGCTGACCGTGAAGCGGGCCGATATCTGCAAATGCTCGGCGCTGGCCAGGTCGGCGAACTCGAATTCGACCGGCAGCGCCGCCATGCGCGTGATCAGGATTTCGGCGTGGCCGTCGCGCAGCAAGTGATTCAGGCGGCTAAAAAAGCCTTCGATTTCATATTCGCCCTGCGGCACTTCGGTGGCTTGCTGGCCCTGCAGGATATAGGCGCGGCTGGCAACCGGCACCCGCAAGGTCTTGGTGAAGATGCCGGACAATTCACGCACGCCGAAAAACACGGCCAGCTCGTCGGCCGCCGGCTGCCAGCGGTTCTCGCGCAGCACCGGCTCGTTGCGCGGCGCGCCCAAGATCACGCCGCACTGGGCGCAATAGCCCGACGCGGCCGCGTTCTTATGCTCGCAACGGGGACATTTGACGCCGCCAAAACCAAACATCTGGAACATATCCGACTCCTCATCAATTCTTGTGCGCCCCGCCGATTCTAGCAGCCTGCCGGACTTAAAGGAAATCGGCTACGAATCCTTCAGGCTGCCGGCAGGGCCGCCGCCGATACAGCAATGCGCACGTGAGCCGCGCTCGACTTGTCCAAGCCTGCGCCCGCCTCAAGGCAGGCCGATCTGCCCGATCCACGCCAGCGAGGCGCCGCGCGCCTTGACGCCATCGGCGAAAGCGCCCTGGCCGTCTTGCCACGCCGTCGGCAGCAAGACCCGGTCGCCAGGACCGACCTGGGCCAGTATCAAGTCCAGCTTCGGCCCGCGCCCGTCAACCGCGTCGACCCGGCCCGCATGCCAGGCGCCGGAGCAGCCGCTGGCGATCACGCGCCCGCGCGGCAGGTACTCGCGCCCGCGCGCCAGACGGTCGGCCAGCACCAAGGCCAACTCGTAGGAGGTGCCCTGGAAGCGCGGCTGGCCGAAGCGCACCACCGTGCGCCAGCGCCCCAGCGCGCGGCCGTCGAAGTGGCGCGCGCCGACCAGCGCCTGGCGCAGCGCCAGTTGCGCCGTCAAGTCGAGGCCAGGCGCGGCGATGGTGTTTTCCTCATCGTCCTCTGGCGCGCCGGCGGCCAGCGGATGCACGCTCACCTCGACCCAGGCCAGGCTGTCGTGGATGCCGCCGCTATGCAGCGGAAACCAGGCGCGCGCGCTCGACACGGCCGCCGCCGGGTCGGTGTGCCCATGCAAGCTGCCCAGGTGCGTCAGGTACAGGCAATTACCCCCTTCGCCAGCATCAGCCCCGCCCTGGATGAAACAAGCGGCCAAAGACGCCACGCGCACGCCGGGCGCCAACGGCTGGCCGCAGACCTGGCCCAGGTGCCAGGCGTCGGACCAGCCGCGCGCATACACGACGCCGTGCGCGGCCCGGTATAGACCGCGCACCATGCGGTCGGCCAGCACGGCCGCCAGTTCCCAGTTACGCTCTCCCGGCTGCGGCGCGATATCCATGCTCAGCACCACCTGCTCGCGGCTGTCCAGGCGCGCCTCGGTGTGGCGCGCCAGGCGTACCACTTCCTGCATCCGTTCGCACAAGGCCGGCGCGCCGGGCAGCACGCATTTGACGTCGGCCCGGTTGGCGCGCGGGCGCCGCGTCGCCGTCACGGTCAGCAGCCGGCCATCGGCCAGGATGCAGCGGCACTGCGCGCTATCGGGCAGATTGCTCATGACGACTCCCCGCGCTCGTCCTGCCGCAACGGCGCGAACGGCGCGCGGCGCTGGGCCAGACTGTGTTCAAGGTTGGCGCAGATGCGCTCGGCTTCGTCCAACAGCGGCAAGGGCTGCGGCACGGCGCACTGGAAACGCGCCAGCAAGGCCCAGGCTTCGTCCAGCGCACGCACGGCGCCCGCGCTGGCGCCCGCGCGGCGCGCCTGCTGGCAGGCATCCAGACGCTGCCCGGGCGCGACCCATTCCAGCGCCGGCATGGTACATACGCCAAGGCTGGCCAGCTCAAGCCGGCGCAACAGGCGCTGCCGGGCCTGGAACCATTCCTGGCCTGGCGGCAGCGCGATCAGGCGCAGCGCGCCTGTGGCGGCCGGCAATTCCAGGAACAGGCGCCGCAGCGACCTGGCGTCGTCTGCTGGGGGTGGCTGCGCCTCCAGCATGGGCAGCGCGCCTGGCGCTGGCGCCGCCGCAACCGCTTGCGCGCGCGCTTCCAGCATGCGCGCGAAATCGACGCCGACCAGCTCAATGGGCACGCAATCGTCGACCGTGACGCCGAAGCGCATGTACAGCAAGCGGTTCAAGCCGGCGCGAAAGACATCCCATTCCGCGCTCGTGGTGCAAGGCGGCAGTTCCATATTTCCCTGCGCCAGTTCCAGTTGCAGCGCCGCCTGCATGGCCGTGCCAAAATCGTCCAGGCGCAGACGCGCGCCCGCTTCGCTCAGCAGATACAAGTCGAAACGCTGCTGGCTCACGCGCGGATCGGCCGCGTCGACGGCAAAGCGCAGGCGCAAGCCCAATTCGGGAGCGGCCGCGAACGGGACCAGGTCGATGCCATAGGGACCCGGATGGAAGCAATGGGCGGCCTCGCCGTCGGCCAGCTTGACGCGGCCGGCCGCGCTGCGGCGCGCGCGCCCAGCTGCGTCGAACAAGACCAGCGTGGCGCCGGCCGGCGCCGCGTCGCCATTATCGAGCCGCAGCGCGATCAGGCTGACGCCGAGCGCCGCGCAGTCGGGCGCCGTGCGCCGCGCACGCCTCTTGAACAGGCCCATGCTCAAGGCGCCAGCGCTTCGACCGCGAAACGGGCGCCGCGCGACTGCAAGTGCGGCCCCGGCGCACTCTCGAAGGGCCAGGCGCATTCGCATTCGCCGTCCGCGTCCAGCCGACCCTGCAAGAGGACGGCGCCGCCGCCATCGAGCACACGCAGCATCGGCTGTTCGCGCATCAGGCGCGGCGCGAACGGCGCCCCGGCCGCCAGCGCCAGGATGACGCGCCAAGCCGTTCCCTGTTCCACGAAATGCAGACTCCAGCAGCCGTCGTCGGTGCGCAGTTCGGCCAGCGCGGCGCCGTCGGCGGCGGCCCGCAGCATGCCGACGCTGCCGCTCCAGGCGGTCGGGCTGCTTGGGCTGCTTGCCGCGCGGCGCCGCTGCGCCGACAGGTGGCGAAAGCGCCGCAAGGTCAAAGGCGAGCGTTCCAGCGCGCCCCGCTCGTTGGCCGTCAGCGCGCGCGCGCCGTCGAGGGCGGCCAGCAGCGTGGCGTCGGCCAGCATCAGGCGGTCGCCCACCACGGCGCGGCCCAGCAACAGGCGCTCGCGCAGCTTGCGATCGAGTTCTTGCGGGTCGCTCTGTATGTTCACAGTATTCTCCTTGATTGGGTCCCATTCGCCGCCTGCAGCCTGGCGATGGCCAGCTCGCGCCGCTTGCGCAAGGTCGGCAGCGAAATCCCGTCCAGCGCCGCCAGTTGCTGCAGCGTCGGCAACGCGCCCGTGGCCGGGTCGCGCCAGGCCTCGGGATAACTGTCGTCGGCGCCACCAAGGATTTTCTGGTAGACCGACAAGCGGATCGCCAGCGTGTCATCCTTGAGCAATTGCAGTGCCCAACTGGCGCCGTCTTGCGCCGCCGTTGCCAATTCAATATAGCGGGGGGACAGGCAAACGCCGCTGGCGGCCGCCTCGTCGCGGGCAATTTGCGAAGCAGAAAACGTCAACGCAACCGGGTCGCCGTCCTCCGCCTGGTCCTCATCCCCGGTCTGCGCGTCGGTGTCGAATTGCTCGGCCGGCGCCGCCAAGATGCGGTCGTCCACGTCCGTTTCATCTTCCGGCTCGCCCATCACGCGCCAATAGTCTTCCAGCCACAGCGCGGCCGCCCCGGCCTCGCCCTGCCACGCGTCGGCCTGGTCGAGATTGGACGACAGTTCCTCATAGTCGCCAATCTCGGCCATCATCGCGGCAATCGTGGCCGCATTGTTTTTCAGACTGGCGAAACGCTTCGACTTGGTGTGCAGCGGACCGGGCGAACCGGTGAATTGTTCTTGCGTGGCGCTCCAGCGTATCACCCATTCCGGCTTGCAGTGGGCCACCGAGCGCAATTGCCGGGCCTCGATGGGGGTGCCGGCCGACGCCCGACCCAGTATCGCCGCTACCTGCGCCGCATGCTGGCGCCAGTTCAAAAATAGTGCCGCGATTTCGCGGTAAGCCGTGTCGAGCATGCGGTAAGTGTACATCTTGTTGGGCGAACAAGCCCGGCCTAGCGCAACCTGGTAATTGTCGGAGTCGACCTTGTCGCGCAAGCCGGCGTACAGATCGTTGACTTGCTTGCGCAAGATGGCATCGGCGCCGCGCCAAGGCGCCCCGCCCGGCTTCTGCAGCGCCGCCACGAAGCCATCCCAATATCCGGGCTGAGCGCGCAATTCGTACACCAGGCCCAGCGCCAATTCGGCCACGCTTTCGCCATAGCTGTTGCCGGCGGCCGCGCCGCGCGCCGTCGCGGCCGCATCCAGCAAGGCTGGCGCCAGCGCGTCGCAATACCAGTCGAGCAGCGCCGCCGCCGGCAAGGCTGGCATCTGGCAGCCCTTGAATGCCAGCAGCGAGCACTGGCCCAGCAGCTTGCGCACCTGCTCCCAGCCCGGCTCCTGATACCTGGTTCCCGGCAAGCGCATACATTCCCATCCATGACAACGCGTCCGCCTGGCCGCGCGCGGATGCGGGAACGGCGGCGGACGCGTGAAAATCATGCCACGGACGGGCGCCGGCCATAGCCCGCTGGAGAAGGCTATTTCAGCCTCTGTTCCACGTTCCGGCCGGCCAATTGGGTCAGCACTGCCGCCACTACGGGCGCCGCGTGTTCGCCGCCGCTCGCATCCGAATGGCTGACAAAGACCGCCACCGCGATCCGGTGCTGTTGGCCCGGCAGCGTGCCCGGCTCGAGCCAGCCGGTGAACCAGACCGTGGCCAGTTCGCGCCGCGCGCCATCGGCCAGCGCCACGCCGCTCGGCGCGGTGCCGGTCTTGCCGTACAAGCCGCGCCGCACGCCGACCAGCGCCGGGCCGGCAAAAGCCGTCGCGCCGGTGCCGACCTCGATCACGCCCTTCATGCCGGAGCGGATGCGGTCGAGCCGGATGTCGAGCGCGGGCATGGAGGGCGCCGCGCCGTTGACGCCATCCAGGGCCAGCAACAGGCGCGGCGTCACCACCTTGCCCTGGCCGATGCTGGCGGCGGCCAGCGCCATTTGCAGCGGCGTGGCTTGCATGCGCAAGCCGATTGCCATCTGGCGCAACTCGTGGCGCGTATGGATGGTGTCGATGTGGGCCGGCGTCGTTTGCAGCGCGTCCCACGCGGACCAGCTGAAATCGGCCGGCAGCAAGCCGCCGTCCAGGCGCAGCGCGCGCTCGAAGCCGAGCAAGTGCGCGGCCGCGACGATGGGGCGCACCGCGTCGAGCGCGCCGGGTTCGAGTTCCTGCAAGTCCGGCGCGCCGCCGGCGGGACGACCGAACAGGCTGGCGTCGCTTAATTCGGCGCTCCACGCGAACCAGGTATTGAGGCTGTAGCTGAGCGCTTGCGCTAGTCCCAGGCGGCCGTCCAGCGCGCGCCGGTCCAGGCTTTGCTCCTTATAATTGGTGATGTGGGCCAGGCCGCTGTCGCTGGGATAAGTGGCCGATTCGGTCTGGAAGGCGAAGCCACGCTGACGCGCCATGGTATTGATCGCCGCCAGCGGCATGCCATCGAGCAGCGCGTCGATGCGGGGGTCGCTCCTGGCCGCCATTTCCAGGCCCAGCGCGCTGATGATCTTGAAAGTCGAGCCGGGGCTTTGGTGGATGCCGCCATCGTGCTGGAAGGCCGGCAGGCGCAGGGGGCTGCGGGCCGGATTGCTCTGGTCGAAGTCGCGCACTTCGTTCCAGTTGGCGCCATCGACCAGGCCCATGCCAGCGCCGGCGGCAGCCAGCACGTCGCCGTTTTCCGCGTCCAGAAATACCAGGCCGGCATGCCGTCCATCCGGGCCAGCGCGCCCGCCAATGCAAACCTTGCCATCCCAGCGGCCGCGCCGCATGCCGATGCAATCGAGCACGCGCTGGCTCAGCGTTTGCAGCGCCAGGTCGAGCGTGAGGCGCCCTTCGGCCGGGCGCGGCAAGCGCGCCAGCATGCCGGCCACGCTATTGGCATGCTGCGGCCCCAGGCCCAAAAGCGGCGCCAGACCCGCGTCCCGGGCGGCTTGGCTCGGCTGGCCGTCAGCCCATAATAGCGCGCCGTTGCGGTCGCGCAGCAGCACCGGCGACGGCGGCCCCGCCCGACCCTTGAGCGGCGCGGCGCCGCCATCGATAGCTTGCCAGACCAATTGGCCGTCGCGCAGGCGCAGATGGCGGTATTGCTGATCGTTGCGCCCGGCCAGGCTGGCCATGTCGAGCGCTTGCACGTCGATGGTCACGGCGCGCGCGCCCGGCAGCGCCGTCAAGAGCAGGGTTTGGACCGCGTCCGGGGCCGGACAGGCGCGCCCGCTGCAGGCCGCTTGCGCGTTCAAGCGGGCGCCGACCACGCCGCCCGGGCGGCCGATCAACATCAATTCATAGCGCTCGCCGCCGGCCGCCGGCCGCGCCAGGTCCAGACGCAGGCGCGTTGGCGCGCCCGCCCCGGCCCGGCCGACCAGGCGCTGCCACGGCGCCCAGCCTTGCGCCAAGTCGGCGAACAGGCGCGCGGCGGCCGGCGGCATCTGCTCGCCCAGCGCCAG
This sequence comes from Oxalobacteraceae bacterium GrIS 1.11, assembly GCA_040544385.1. Taxonomy (GTDB): domain Bacteria; phylum Pseudomonadota; class Gammaproteobacteria; order Burkholderiales; family Burkholderiaceae_D; genus Janthinobacterium. The sequence continues at coordinate 82,424 of JBEONR010000025.1, read as the reverse complement.
CGGCATCCCTGCCTCGCCGGCGCTGGCCTGCCAGTGCTGCGGCGCGGCCGCTTTGACGCGCCACGCAAGCAAGCGCAATTCGTCGTTGAAGATGTCGATTTGCTGGCGCACATAGGCGCCGTCGGCCTGGTGGTAGAGGCGCTTGAGCAATTTCACGGCGCCGGCGTCAAGCCGCACATCCTTCCAGCCAGACAGTTCGACCGCCCGTGCGCCGGCGTCTGCCGCCAGCCACTGCGCCAAATCGCGCGGCGCCGTCTCGATGCGGCCGTCGGCGCCAAGGCGCAGCAAGCGGCGCGCTTGCAAGTCGCGAAACAAGGCCTGGTCTTCCAGGACGGCGCGCGGCGCGGCCGGCACCTGGTATGCGCCGGCAGCCAGATAGGCGCCGAGCGGATTGCCGTGCGCGGGGAAGACCGTCACCAGGGCCCTGGCGGCCAGCGCTGGCGCCGGCGCCAGGCGATACATTTGCAGCACCAATTCGCCCGCTTGCGCACAGGCGGCGCTGGTGCGGCGCTCGATGCGCAGCGCGGCGCCGGCGCCCCACAACAACCAGCCTTGCCGGCGCAAGTTCACTTGCGCGCTGGACGCTTCGACGATCTGGCCCAGGCTGGCGTCGCTGACCCAGCGCGCCGTGCCTTGCGCCGCATGCCATTCCAGTTGCAGGGGCGCGCTGTCGGGATCATTGAAATCGGCCCGCGCCATGCCGCTGATCTGCACTTCGGGCATGGCGGCGTCGTCTTCGCGCAGCAATAGGACATTGCGCAAGGCCAGTGGCGTGGTGCCGGCCTGGGCCCGCGCGACCCAGCGCCGCACGTCGTCAAAGCGGTAGCCGAGCCGCAAAGACGACAGGCGCGGCTGGGACGGCTGCGCCAACTGGCTGCATAAGTCGAGCAGTACCGGCCTGGCAGCTTGCATGCCGGCCGCGATCAGCAGCGCCGCGCCGGCGTGCGGCGTCAGCGTCAATCCGCTGTGCGACGGCACCTCGAAGGCCAGTCCCGGCAAGAGCGCCTGATAAGCGCTCAGGATGCGCAGGTCGGCACCCATGGTTTGCGCGCCCAGGTGGCGTGCGTGACCGCCGATGAGCGCGGCGCCGCCGATGCCGGCCAGCACGCCGGCCAGCGCCAGCCTGGATGCGGGGCCGCGCGCAATCGCGGCGCGGCGCGGCGCGCCGGCGCGCACATTGGCGGCCCGGCGACGCTGGCGCCAACCCCGCGCCAACGCTTGCAACATGATCTGGATACGGCTTGCCATCGGCCCCTCGCTAGCATGGGTGGGCGCGCGTCGGCGCCCTGCCCAGGCTTAGCGGAGGGCGGCGCCAAGGCGGGTCCCGCTTGGGTGCCGATTTATGCGCTTTATCCCGCCCAAACGGCCCCTTGTCGCAATCGCCTGGCGGCGCGAACGGCGCGCCCTTACAGTGGAGTCATACCAACCCACCAAGGAAATATCATGCAAGCGCTAAAAAACATGGAAATCATTTTCACCGTAGCCGTGGCCCTGGCTTGCTCGGTCGCCTATGTCAGCCTGGCCCGCACGCCTGATCCCGCCACCGCCGACGCGCCAGCAATGCAAGTCGTGGTGACCAGCGCGAAACGCATGACGGAGCAAGAAAAAGCCCAGTCGCTGGCCCAGGAACGCCAGGAACACCAGCAAGCGTTGTTGGGTGCCTCCGGCAGCAAGTTTTGAGCGGGCCCGGCGCGTCGTCGGTGCGCCAGCGCACGCCCAGCTGTGCGAATAGTGTGTCAATTGTAAAGAGTTGCATCAATTAAATAAAACTTGCCGACACCCCGTTATAGTCCATTTCACGCAATAGCGAAATGGAGACACAAAATGAAACCGAACTTCTACGCAGCAACACTGATCGCCCTCAGCTCGGCCGCTTTCATGCCGACCTTCGCGGTGGCCCAAGTCGGCCTGAATATTGTCATCGGCAACGCCCCACCCCCGCCAAGATTTGAAAGCGTGCCACAAGCGCGGCGCGGCTATGTCTGGGCACCAGGATACTGGAATTGGGAGGGCGGGCGCCACGTCTGGGCCGCCGGCCGCTGGGAGACGGAGCGCAGCGATGCCCGTTACCAGCCCGCCGAATGGGTGCGCGACCATGATCAGTGGCGCTTGAACCGTGGCGGCTGGATTGTCGCCGAGCCGCAGGCGCCGCGCCAGGAGTACGTCCAGGTGGCCCCGCCGCCGCCGCGCCATGAGCGCATGCCGAGTCCGCGCGCCGGTTACATCTGGGAAGGCGGGCATTGGGAATGGCGCGGCCAGGGTCACGATTGGGTGCCGGGCGTGTGGATCGCCGAGCGTCCCGGTTATGTGTACAGCCACAGCAGTTGGGCCCAGCGCGATGGCCGCTGGTATATGGAACCGAGCCGCTGGTCGCCGCGCGACGGCCGCCGCGACCAGGACCATGACGGCATCCCGAACCGCCGCGACCATGACCGCGACGGTGATGGCGTACCGAACCGCCATGACCGCGACGGTGATGGCGTACCGAACCGCCGCGAGCACGACCGCGATGGCGATGGCGTGCCGAACCGCATGGATCACGACCGCGACGGCGACGGCGTGCCGAACCGCCTGGACCGCCACCCGGACAATCCGCGCCGCGATTGATGCCGCTACGCGGGTGTACATAAGGCCACGCCGATATGGGGTGGCTTTTTTTCGAATGAACAAGTCACGGCGCTGCCAGCGGGACCGGCAACAGAGCACGCCGCCGGGTACGGTACAATTCCCGCCGACCATGCCGCCAAGCGGCCAAATTTATCGAGTATCGGCAATGAACACAGAATATAAAAATGAACGCTTGGCTGATGTGGCGGCCTCGGGCCATCTGCCGCCTGACTTGCTGGCGGCCATTTCCCAGGCATATACGCCGGCCGGAATGCGTGTGACGCAGGCCGTCCGGCGTGAAGCGGAGAGCGCCGAATATGGCGCCTGCCGCCTCGGCCTTGAGGGTCATGCCATTGTCTTCCGGGTAGCAAAAACGACCCCGACCAAGCTGGGACAGTTTGTGACCATCTGGAAGCGGCCCATGCCCGACGACGACATTGCGCCGCTCGACAGCGGCGATGGGGTGGACTTCGTGGTGGTGAGCGTGGACGACGCGGCGCAGCTGGGCCAATTTGTATTCAGCCAGGAAGCGCTGCTCAAACATGGCGTGATGTCGCGCGACGGCAAGGGCGGCAAGCGCGCCATGCGCGTCTACCCGCCCTGGAGCAATCCGGTGGCCAAGGATGCGATCAAGACGCAGCAGTGGCAACTTCGCTATTTCCTGCCGCTGGTGCCGGACGTCGACCCGGCGCGGGTGCGCCAGCTTTTCAATACGACGTTGACGAGCACGACTTGATCGATTGGCGCCAGCGAAAATCAATCGGCGCCGCTGGCCACAAGCATTCCATGCCCCGCAAAAGACGATTTCAAGCGAACTAGACGACTGGTCTAATTTGATGTAAGATGTCACACATGAACATTGAACACCACGACGTGCGCCAGCATATTCTCGACACCGGCAGGACCATCATCATCGGCAAGGGCTTTTCCGCCGTTGGTTTGAATGAAATATTGTCGGCTGCGGGTGTGCCAAAAGGTTCCTTTTATCATTACTTCAAGTCCAAGGAATTGTTTGGCGCAGCCCTGCTGGAAAGTTATGTGGCCGATTACCTCACCAAGCTTGACGCCCTGCTCGGCGAGGCGGGCGTGCCGGCCGCGCAACGCCTGATGGCTTACTGGAATAGCTGGATCGATACCCAGTGCAGCGAGAACCTCGATTGCAAATGCCTGGTCGTGAAACTGAGCGGCGAAGTGTCCGACATGTCCGACCCCATGCGCCTCGCTTTGCTCAGGGGCACCAACCTGATCGTCGAGCGGCTCGCCGCCTGCATCCGGGAAGCCGTGGCCGACACCTCGTTGCAAGGCGACTTCGACGCCAACCATACCGCCCTGACCCTGTACCAAATGTGGTTGGGCGCGGCCCTCTTGACCAAGTTGCGGCGCGAACCGAGCGCGTTCATGAGCGCGATGGCCGCCACCCGCAAACTGTTGAATCTGCCTCATTGAATGGACTTGCCGCCGCCAGCACAGAGGCTGGTGGCGGATTTTTTTCACCGACACCCTAGACGACCAGTCTAATTTAGGAGCAAACATGCTGAATTTTGAATTTTATAATCCGACCAAGATCGTCTTTGGCGCCAACACCGTTGCTTCCCTGTCCACCCTGGTGCCGAAAACGGCCCGGGTACTGATACTGTACGGCGGCGCCAGCGCCGAAAAGACCGGCACCCTGGCCGAAGTACGGGCCGCGCTGGGCGAGCGCACAGTCCAGGAATTCGGCGGTATCGAGCCCAATCCCAGCTATGAAACGTTGATGCGGGCGGTCGAGCAAGTGCGGCGCGAAAAGCTCGATTTCTTGCTGGCCGTGGGCGGCGGCTCGGTGATTGACGGCACCAAGTTTGTCGCCGCGGCAGCCGTCTATGAAGGCGAAGCGTGGGACATCATGCTCAGTTCCGGCGCCAAGATCGCTGGCGCGCTGCCGTTCGGCGCCGTGCTGACCCTGCCGGCGACCGGTTCGGAAATGAATAATGGCGGCGTGGTCACGCTCAAGGCCAGCCATACCAAGCTGCCCTTCCGCAGCAAGCACGCATTTCCCCTGTTCTCGATACTCGACCCGACCAAGACGTACACCCTGCCGCCGCAGCAAATCGCCAATGGCGTGGCGGACGCCTTCGTCCACATTGTCGAGCAATACCTGACGTATCCGGTCAATGCCAAGGCGCAGGACCGCTTCGCCGAAGGCTTGCTGCAAACCTTGATTGAAATCGCGCCGCAAGCGCTGGCCGGCACCGACGACTACGATACCCGCAGCAACCTGATGTGGGTTGCCTCGCTGGCCCTGAACGGCTTGATCGGCGCCGGCGTGCCGCAAGACTGGGGCACCCACATGATCGGTCATGAATTGACGGCGCTCTACAACATCGACCATGCGCGCACCCTGGCCATCGTCTTGCCGTCGCTGTTGAACGTACAGCGCGCCAACAAACGCGACAAGCTGCTTCAATACGGCAAGCGGGTCTGGGGCATCGACAGCGGTAGCGAAGAGCAACGCATTGACGAAGCGATCGCGCGCACGCGCCAGTTTTTCGAGTCGCTCGGCATTCCGACCCGGCTGTCCGGCTACGATCTGGGGCGCGATGCGGTCGAGGCCGTCGTCGCCCAGCTCGAGGCGCACGGCATGACCGCGCTCGGCGAACGGCGCGACATTGATTTGACAGTGAGCCGCCGCATCCTCGAAGCGGCACTGTAAACAGCAAAGGATTACGCCATGACTGATGAATTGATATTGCATCACTACGACGGTTCGCCCTATTCGGAAAAGATCCGTCTCTTGCTGGGCTACAAGCAACTCGATTGGCGTTCCGTGACGATTTCGCCAATGCTGCCCAAGCCGGACTTGATGGCCCTGAGCAATGGCTACCGGCGCGCGCCGGTGCTGCAAATCGGCGCCGACATCTATTGCGATTCGGCCTTGATCGGGGCTGAAATCGCGCGCCGTTTCCCCGCCCCTGCGCTGGCAAGCAAGGCGAGCGCCGACTTGCTCAGCCACCTGGTCGACGTCGACTTGTTTTGGCGCGCCGTGCGCTACGTGATGGGTTTGCGCGCCGAACAGATTCCGCAAGTCATGCTGGAAGACCGGGCCGCCATGCATCCACAGATGCAATTCGAACGCGCCAGGCTGGCCGCCGACCTGCCCGCAGTCGCCGAGCAATTGCGGCCCGTGCTGCAGATGCTCGACGCGGCGCTTGGCGAAGACGGGTTCTTTGGCGGCACACTGCCGGCCTTCGGCGATTTCGGCCTCTACCACCCGCTGTGGTTCTTGCAAAACGTCGACGGCTTGAGCGCGCTGGCGCCGCAGGCGAGCCGCTTGCGGGATTGGATGGCACGCATGGCCGCCTTTGGCAAGGGCCGGCCGCTGACGATGTCGCCAGAAGAGGCGATCGCAGTGGCCCTGGCCAGCGAACCGGCACGGTCCACGCCGGACGTGTCCACGCCGGGGGCCCCTGCGCCGGGGGCCACGATTACCGTGATGCCGGAAGGCTATCCGCGCGAAGCCGTGCGCGGGCGCATGGTACGGCTCGACGAACAAAGCGTCATGCTGGCCCACGATTCGCCGCAAGCCGGTTTGATCCACGTCCATTTTCCCCGCCTCGGCTACGTCGTCCAGACCAGCCGGGATTGATCTGTTTGTCATTAAAACCGTTCTCTTCGATAGGAATAACACCATGTCCCACACCAATAATCGCAGCATCGTCTTGAACAGCCGCCCCCACGGCGCACCGACGGCGGCCAATTTCGCCTTGAAGGAAAGCACCCTGGCAGCGCCGCAAGCGGGCCAGGTTCTGCTGCGCACCCTGTACCTGTCGCTCGACCCGTATATGCGCGGACGCATGAGCGACGCGCCGTCTTACGCGGCGCCGGTCGAATTGGGCGCCGTGATGGTGGGCGCCACCGTGTCGCGCGTGGAAGCGTCGCAACACCCGGACTACCGGCCCGGCGACCTGGTGCTCGGCTATAGCGGCTGGCAGGACTATGCCTTGTCCGACGGCAGCGGCTTGAGCAAGCTGGCCGCCGACATGGCGCAACCGTCGAGCGCGCTGGGCGTGCTGGGCATGACCGGCTTCACCGCCTACATGGGTTTACTCGACATCGGCCAGCCGAAAAGCGGTGAGACCGTGGTGGTGGCCGCCGCCAGCGGCGCGGTCGGCTCCGTGGTGGGCCAGGTCGCCAAGATCAAGGGTTGCCGCGTGGTCGGCATTGCCGGCGGCGCCGACAAATGCCGCTATGTGGTCGAGGAACTGGGCTTTGACGCTTGCATCGACCACCGCGCCGCCGATTTCGCCGCGCAACTGGGCGCTGCCTGCGCCAAAGGCATCGATGTGTATTTTGAAAACGTCGGCGGCGCGGTATTTGACGCCGTGCTGCCGCTGCTCAATGTCGGCGCGCGCGTGCCGGTATGCGGCTTGATCGCCAATTACAATATGACCGAATTGCCGGCCGGGCCGGACCGCTTGGGCTTGCTGACGCGCACCATCCTCACCAAGCGCATCAAAATGCAAGGCTTCATCATCTTCGACGATTATGGCCAGCGCTACGGCGAATTCTTCAGCCAGATGAGCACCTGGCTCAAGGAAGGCAAGATCAAGTTCCGCGAAGATATCGTGGATGGCCTGGAACATGCGCCGCAAGCCTTCATCGGCCTGCTCGAAGGCAAGAACTTCGGCAAGCTCGTCATCCGCGTCGCCCAATAAATCCCGCACCGTCTAAAGGAATCCACATGAACGTATTAATGGTTTTGACCTCGCACGACCAACTCGGCAACACCGGCCATAAAACCGGTTTCTGGCTGGAAGAATTCGCCGCCCCTTATTATGTCTTGAAAGACGCGGGCGCCACCGTCACGCTAGCCTCGCCGCTGGGCGGGCAGCCGCCGCTGGACCCGAAAAGCGATGCCCCGGAATCGCAGACGGCAGCCACGCGCCGCTTCAAGGGCGACCTGGCCGCGCAAGCGACGCTGGGCGCCACGGTGAAGCTGGCCGAGCTGTCCGGCGCCGATTTCGACGCCGTGTTTTATCCGGGCGGCCACGGCCCCCTGTGGGACTTGGCCGAAGATCCGGCCTCGATCGCCTTGATCGAAACCATGCAGGCGGCCGGCAAGCCGGTGGCGGCGGTATGCCACGCGCCTGGCGTGTTGCGCCACGTGAAGGGGGTCGACGGCGCGCCGCTGGTCAAGGGCAAAAAAGTGACAGGCTTCACCAATACGGAAGAAGACGCAGTTGGCTTGCGCCAGATCGTGCCCTTCCTGGTGGAAGACATGCTCAAGGAAAACGGCGGCATCTATTCCAAGGCGGCCGACTGGGCATCGTATGTCCTGACCGATGGCATCTTGATCACCGGACAGAACCCGGCCTCGTCGGAAGCGGCGGCCGAAGCGCTGCTCAAGCTGCTCGCAGCTTAAAAAAACGGACGGGCGCCGATGGGCGCCCGGCCGCCGCGCAATGGCACGCAATGGCAATGCTGCTTGCGCCGTGCCGAAGCCGGCGCAAGCTTGGATCACGCTACCCGGATCAGCTTCTTGTTGACGAATTCCTGAATGCCGGCGGCCGACAACTCGCGGCCGTAGCCGGAATTCTTGATGCCGCCAAAGGGCAAATCCGGCGACGACGACAAGGCCGCGTTAATGAACACCATGCCCGTCTCGATTTGAGAGGCGACGCGCTTGCCCCGTTCAATATCCTTGGTGAAGACTGCACCACCGAGGCCGAACGGGGAATCATTGGCAAGGCGAATTGCCGCATCTTCGTCCGCAACCCGGAAAAACATCGCGACCGGACCAAAAAACTCTTCCTTGTAAGTTGGATTGCTGGCGTCAATATCGGCAAGTATGGTTGGTTGCATGAAGAAGCCGGAACGGTCCAGGCGTTCACCGCCCATGATCACGCTGGCGCCGTTGCTGCGCGCCCGCTTGACTTGATCGAGCAGCTTGGTCAGCGCCGATTCGGATGACAAGGGCGCCATCGTGGTGGTTTCATCCATCGGGTCGCCGGCCTTGAAGTCCGCCAGCGCGGCCTTGAAGCGGCTCATGAATTGCTCCGCCATGGCGTCGACGACGATGAAGCGCTTCGATGCCGTGCAAGCCTGTCCGCTATTGGACATGCGCCCGCTGACGGCATGCTTGAGCGCCAGGTCCAGATCGGCGTCCTCGAGCACGATGAAGGCGTCGCTGCCGCCCAGTTCCATCGTGGTTTTCTTCAAATTGTGTCCCGCCCTGGCCGCGACAACGGCGCCCGCCGCTTCGCTGCCCGTCAGCGCCACGCCGCGGATGCGCGCATCGTCAATCACCTGCGCCACCTGGTCCTTGGAAATGAACAGATTCGTATAGGCCCCCACGGGCGCGCCGGCATCCGCCATCAGTTGCTCGAACGCGCGCGCGCATTGCGGCACGTTCGATGCATGCTTGACCATCACCACATTGCCGGCCATCAGATTGGGCGCAGCGAAGCGGGCAATCTGATAGTAAGGATAATTCCACGGCTCGACGCCAAACAGCACGCCGATCGGGCTGCTTTCCAGCATTGCCTCGCCTTTCTTGGTCGGCAGCATTTCAGGCGCCAGGAAGCGCTCGGCATGCTCGGCGTAATACTCGAGGATCGCCGCGCTCAGCGCGACTTCGCCACGGCTCTCGGCGATGCGCTTGCCCATTTCCAGCGTAATCAAGCCGGCTAACTGCTCGCTGCGTTCGCGCATCAGGGAAGCGGCCCGCGTCAGGACGGTTTTGCGCTCCGCAAAGCCGGTCGCGCGCCAATTCCGGTAGCAATTTGCGGCAAGGTCGAGCTTGGCTTCAAGTTGTTCGGCTGTGCACTCCGCAAACGTTTCACCGGCTTTTCCGTTGTAGGGATTGATAGTTTGATATGCCATTAGTTCCTCTTAAAATACATTGAGTATCCATAGCCTCCAGCGGAGGGCTGTTTTCTCGCCATTGCAATGTCGAAAAGCTTTCAGATTGCCCGAGCGACTGTGCAGGGTCTGTGCGATGCCATACACAACCGCATATCGGCGATATATTACTGCGCGACGGTGCGGGCTATGGCATCCACGCCGGGCTATCGGGAACATGAAATATATATACCAACAACACAAATTGCCTAAAATTAATTATCGCCTTACAATTAATCAATTTCCCGGCGCGCGGACTGGTCAAGGTATATCCCATCCGGCGCAGCCACCCATACTCCGGGGCCATCCATGGCACGCGCATCGCTCTTGCTGGCAGTAATATTGACCTTCCTGGCGCCTGGCGCCGGCGCGCGTCCAAGCGCTTTGCTGTTCTGTCACGAAAATCAGGATTCCTACCCCTGGGTGCTGAAAGACCGGCCCGGCTTGAATATCATGCTCATCATGCAGCTCGAAAGCGCGCTGGGCATGCCGATCCGGCTGCGCCCCTTGCCGTGGAAACGCTGCCTGGCCGAACTGGCGGCGAATCAAGTCGACGGTGCATTCGCATCGAGTTTCAAGGCCGACCGTATGGCCATGGGCCGCTATCCGCTGGATAAGGATGGCATGCCCGACGCCTCGAAAAAATTGCATCAGTCCGATTATTCGCTGTACCGCGCCAAGGGCGACGACCTGGACTGGGATGGCCAGCGTTTTCGCAATTTGCGCGGGCCGATCGGCACCCTGAGCGGTTTTTCGATCGCCGATTTCCTGAAGCAACGCGGCGCCGGCGTCGACGACGGCTCCAAGAGTCCGGAAGATACCTTGCGCAAGGTCGCAATTGGCCGCTTGCAGGGCGCCGCCTTGCAAACTCCGCGCGCCGAGCGCTTGCTGCAACAACATCCCGAGCTGGGTCGCAGCATCGAGCGCTTGCCCGTGTTGCTGGAAGCGCGACCATACTACTTGATGTTATCGTTCAAGCTCGTCAAGGAAGAGCCGCGCTTCGCCGAGCACATCTGGTCCCTGGTGGCGCAGATACGCGCATCGGCGGCATATCAACGCCAGGAGCGCGAATTTTATGGCACCAATTGAGCGCTCCGGCCCGCAAATCGGGTAAGCTGACGGCCCGTCACCAATGCCGCGCCCCATGCCAGAATTCGAAGACCTGATCGCCGCCGCCTACCAGAGCGAACGCGTGCTCGGGCGCCGCCTTGCCAGGCGCGCCGGACTGAGCGAGCGGCAAGCGCTGCGGCAAACGCTGGAATTGGCCGCCGGCGCGTCGGGCTTGCCCCATTTACTGGCCGTGCGCGCAAGCGAGCGCCTGGTCGAAGCCGGGCGGCGCGCCGCCAAGGCTGGCGCGCAAGCGGGCAAACTGGCCTTGAAAGCGGCGCGCAAGCGGCCGCCGCCGACGGCGTGGCTGGCCTGGTTCGACGGCTCGGCCCACCCCAATCCGGGCAAGATCGGCATCGGCGCCCTGCTCACCGGCCCCGACGGCCAGCGTCATGCCATCAGCCGGCGCGCCGGCCACGGCAATAGCGGCATGGCGGAATACAGCGCCCTGATCGCGCTGCTGGAAGCGGCGGTGGCCTTGCAGCCGGCCGAGCTGATCGTATATGGCGACAGCCGGGTCGTTATCGACGATGCCCGGCAAGCGGGCCGGGCCGGCGCAAAGGGCTTGGAGGCGCAGCGGGCCAGGGCTAGCGCGCTGCTGGCCCGATTGCCGCAAGTGACACTGCAATGGATACCGCGCCAGCAAAACAGCGCCGCCGATGCCTTATCACAAGGCGCCATCGAACTGGCCGATGACGGCGACTGCGCATGGGATGCCGCCGCACCAATCGGCGAGCCGGAATAACTAGATTCCAAGCGGCAGCTCTTTCAAGGTATACCCGGCACCAGTCTGATTCTGACTTATCTGTCATGCTTATGGATAAGGCGAGCCGCAAACTTGCCTCCCATCGCCCCCGGTTAGCGGACATAAGGAGTCTGCGTCAAGACCTCTTCCTGAATGCCCCGCATGTAGCGGCCCGCGTGTGAAAACGGGCGTGCATGCGTTCGACGCCGTTTTCGACTCGCGAAATTTGTCTCAATGGCAGTACCCTGCATGGCTACCGGCACGATACAATCCGTCTACTGGCATTGTCAGTTACCGCCCAATAGCGGATCGTGGCCATCTGACGCGAATTGAGACCATTTTCTCCACGCTACTCTCCCATGAATTGTTTTTAAAATAAAACAACGAAACGGAAGTTGCACATGATCGCATTTCGAGATTTTCGCTCATCTACGCTTGGCAGTTCTCAATCTAATGGAATTGACAAAGCGCTCGTGTCAGCAAATGAATGGCTCGAAAAGACAGAAATCCGGCCGCTCAAACTGAGGTTACGCGCGTGTCAGTAGATAGGGTTGATCGCGGTCTGCGGGTTTGGTGCGAAATTGCTCCATGAGGTTGAAATAGGGACTTGATAGGTATCCTACAAATACCCGGGGCATCAACTGTTTACTAGAACTCGGCCTCTGTGCTGCTTGCCGCCGATCCTGGTGCAGTCTCAATCTATTTTTCAAGTAAGGTCAGCACTGTGAACATCCAAAAAATTATCGGCAATCGTAAATTTCCAACTTTGGCTTTATGCAGCCTGTTGCTCGCTTGCGGTGGCGGCAGTACGCCTGGCCCGAGTCCGACACCAACGCCAACGCCAACACCAACGCCAACACCAACACCAACGCCAACACCAACGCCAACACCAACACCCGGCGCGCTAACGTATTTCTATTTTAGTTCTGGTCACGAAGCGCTTGATGTCTTGACTACACCACAGGCGAAGGCTGCATTGGCAAAATATTCGGATGTGATTGCTGGGATAGATGTCGGCGGCAATACCTCTTCGCCTGATTTTTTGAGCCGCGTGCAGAAAATGCGTGCTCAGGGTTGGCGCTTGCACGTGTACTTGGAGGGGCCAGGCGGGCCGACCGGCAATAGCTGGGCGCCAGATGAATGTGTGCGCGTGCAAAATGCAGCTAAAATCTATGTCGCAAAATCGATCCCGGTCGGTGATCACTGCCAAGACGACAATGCCGATTGGATGAAGGAATGGAATCAAACGGGCTTTTTTAAACAGTTGCAACAACAATTGAGCGATCTACAGCCCTTGGGCGTGGTATCAGTGGAAGTAGACAATTTATACCGCGCCGGATATGGCGATGGGGCTACGCCGTTATCCGATTTCATTGTCCGCTTCAATAGCGGTAAGGCTGCCAATAATCCAATAAAGCTATTGCTGAAGAACATAGGCTCCCCCGCTGAACTGGATACTATTCTCGCTGCCAGTCCACGCACGGCAATTGCGGACTATATGATTTTGGAAGAGGATTTGAAAAATCAGTGGTGCGCTTTGCGAAGCACAGGCAAGAAATATGGCATCGTCGCGGGCTTTAGCTGGAATACTTTTGACTATCATTCCGAGGTTGATAGCAACGGTAAAGACCTTGCTTTATCTGGCCCGGCTCAAAGCGAACGCCAAAGTTTTGCATGTCCACCTTAATCGGACTAAGTACCCAGTCGGAATAAATTGTGAGATGGATGTGGTCCTGGGCGGAGTGTAGTAGGGGTTTCGTGGGGCTTGCCCCGTGCCTGCGGAACGCATCGCTGCATGGTGATCCTTCCGATGCAAGGCGCCCGGTCCGCCGCAGTGCGAGCACTGCAAGGGGCGGGCAAGCCTCGGCGGCGCCCTTGCAGCGCGCCGACCAAGGCCGCAGAGATCCACAATTTATTTTAAATTGGTACTTAATGCGGCACATTCCAACGACAATCCACTGGGTGTCGTCCGGCCGCCCGCTGGAGAAAAAAGACAGAGGGCGCCACTGTTTGCAGTGCCCTCTGTTTTTCATTTGATCGTAGCACTTTTCAAAATCGGAATTTTCACCCTTCTACGGATGACTGATGATAATCATTAGAGTGTGGATTCATGCGGATTGGCGGGGTGCCGTTCGTCACTTTCTCAACGAACGAAATCGATTTTTCCGGCGATTTCATCCTGCGCCAGCGCCGCCGTGTCGTCAAGCCAGGCCATGGTCGCCATGGGGTTTTATGCCCCCTTTCAAGACGTACCCGGCACCAATCTGATCCTGGCTACGAAGGCAGATGATCGCCCTGCCCAGCAGCAACTGGCGTCGCTATGACAGCCTGGACATACAGCCGTTGGCGGAACTGCTGTTGCACGCCGATCGACTCAGGCTGCACAAACAAAAACGTGGCCCGAAGGCGCCGAGGCGCGCCGACACATTGCCAACGATCAGATTCGGAACACGATCCGACGTGTTGATGACCTTGCAAGGGCGGGCTTAAGCGGCCAGGCGCTCAATCAAACCCATGTCCGGGCTCGACATCAATTGCTCGATATCGATCAGGATCAGCATGCGCTCGTCCAGCGTGCCCAGGCCGATCACGTAATCGGTCGCGAGCGCGCGGCCCATGTCGGGCGCCGCCTTGATTTGCTCGGGCAGCAAGGTAGTCACGTCGGACACGCTGTCGACCACCATGCCGACTACGCGGTTGCCGATATTGAGGACGATCACGACGGTGAATTGATCGTAGCTGGGCGTGCCCAGATTGAACTTGATGCGCATGTCGATGATCGGCACGATGATGCCGCGCAAATTGACGACGCCTTTCATGAATTCCGGCGCGCTGGCAATCCGCGTCGGGGCGTCATAGCTACGGATTTCGCTCACTTTCTGGATGTCGATACCGTATTCTTCCTGGCCCAGGGTGAAGGCAAGGTATTCGGCGGCCTTGGCCGGCGCGCCCTCGGAATGGGCGGCGTCACGGCTGCCGTGCGCGTCGTTGCTGACGATATTCATGTTCAATCCTTAGAAAATGCGGGTTTTCCGGGCGCGGCGGCGTCCGCTGGCGGGTGTCGCTTCATGCAGTGCATGGATTAAATTGCAGTACGGCAATATTAACCCAGATAAGAATATCTTGCAGAAATACCTGATGCTTGCGTGCGATTTCGCGCCCGATGGCTGCCGAGGGCCAGTCCCCCGCGGGGCATCCATAAAAACTGCACGGCCGATCGCGAAAACCGTCTGTTTCATGCCACAATGACAGCCTAGCCGAAAGTTCCCATGACCATAGACAGCAATAGCGCTATCGCGGCAAAATCCGCTCCCGCCGGCAACCTCAATTTCATCCTCGTTTGCGTCTTCATCGACATGCTCGGCATCGGACTGGTGGTGCCAGTGCTGCCCATCCTGGTCGGCGATTTCGTTGCCGGACGCGACGCCCAGGCACTGTGGTATGGCATATTGGCGGCCGTGTTCGGCTTGCTGCAATTCATTTTCATGCCGATGCTGGGCGCGATCAGCGACCGGGTCGGGCGCCGTCCCGTGCTGATGTATTCGATGGCCGGCATGTGCTTGAACTTCCTGGCCACGGGCTGGGCCCCGAACCTGGCTTGCCTGTTCATCGGTCGCGTGCTGGGCGGCATTTCCTCGGCCAGCATGTCGGTCGCCTCGGCATACGCCTCCGACATCTCGACCCATGAAAACCGCGCCAAGAGTTTCGGCAAGGTGGGTGCCGCCTTCGGCCTGGGCTTCATTTGCGGGCCCATGCTGGGCGGCCTGCTCGGCTCAATCAATCTGCATTTGCCGTTTTTCGTCGCGGCCGGCTTGTCGGCGGCCAACCTGGTGTACGGCTATCTGTATGTGCCGGAATCGCTGCCCCAGGCCCAACGTTCGCCGTTCAAGCTGACCAAGGTCAATCCGCTGGCGGCGCTGACCAAGCTGGCGCGCCGTACCGAGATCCGCGGCTTGATCGTGGCCTTCGGCGTGATGACTTTCGCCCAGATGATGTTGCAATCGACCTGGGTGCTGTACACCAATTACCGTTTCAACTGGAGCCCGCGCGAAAACGGCATCGCGCTGTTTTGCGTTGGCCTGTGCGCCGCCGTGGTGCAGGCGGCGCTGCTGGGCATGCTGATCAAGCGCTTCGGCGAACGGCGATTGACCCTGCTGGGCATGGTATCGGGCGGCATTACTTACCTGCTGTACGGCCTGGCGACCGAAGGCTGGATGATGTATGTCTTCATCCTGTGCAATTTGCTGTCGTTTGCGGCCGGCCCCGCCCTGCAAGGCATCATTTCCAAGTCTTCGCCGGCCAACGAACAGGGCGAGCTGATGGGCGCGCTGCAATCGATCAGCAGCCTGGGCATCATCATCATGCCTCTGGTCGGCAGCGCGATCCTGGGACAGGTCAGTCATTTGCCTGGCGGCGACTGGCGCGTCGGCAGCAGTTTTTTCGTCTGCGCCGCGATGCAAGTGGTGGCCATCGTCGTAGCTGCTCGTTACTTCAAATCGCACCGGACCGGTGTCGCCACGCCGCCTTGATGGCGGGGGCCGCAAGCGGGGGGCGCCCAGACTAGGAATTTGGCAATAAATCAGTGAGAATGGGGAATACGCGCAATCCGCGCAGGGATACCGGGAGCGACGCCAGCCCATGATTGCCAGGACATATTTCCAGCTCTTGCTGGCGCTGACGCTGAGCGCGCCGGACTGCGCCCGGGCCGATTGCTCGCGCGATATCTTGGTGCCGGTGGCGGCAATCGGCCAGAGCGTCATCATTGGCGAGACCACGATCAGCGGCATCTATCCCGATCTCTTGCGCAGCATGGGCGCCAAGGCCGGTTGCAACTTCATTTTTTCGGCCGTGCCACGGGCGCGCCTGGAAGCCATGTTCGAGGCCGGCAAGGCCGACCTCCTGATCCCCGCCAGCGGCACCCCGCGCCGCGATCCCCACGGCAGTTTCGTGCCGATGCTGGGCATCCGCCCCGTGCTTATTTCCATCGTCAGCGCACGCGCGCCCATCTTGAACATGCGGGACTTGCTGGAGCGGCGCGAGGTCCGGGTGGCGCTGGTGCGCGGCTTCGACTACGGCCCAGCCTATCAAGGCCTGATCCAGGAGCTGGAAAAACAGCATCGCCTGTTCCTGGAAGTCGATACCCTGGCCGTGGCGCGGCTGCTGCAAGCGGGCATGGCCGACGCCACCATCATGGCGCCGACCATCTTTGCCGGCACCATCCGGGATAATAAACGGGTGCAGGGCCTGGCCGACAGGCTGCGCCTGGAGCCGCTGCCGGAATTGCCGTGGATCTTGAGCGGTGCGTATATTTCCAGGAAATCGCTGACGCCGGAAGACCAGGCCCAGTTGCGCGACTTGCTGGAACGGGCCGTCAAATCGGGCGCCCTGATGGATAACTTCCAGCGCTATTACCCGCCCGAATTACTCGCCACCAGCGTGCGGCCGCGCTGAGGCCGCTGCGTCGATCAACATTTCACTTTTTTTCATCCATGCCCACCCATATCGTTGCCATCGTCTTGTTTGCCGCCTTGTTGCACGCCGCCTGGAATGCCGTCGTCAAGGCGGGCAAGGACACCTTCCTGAGCACGGTCCTGGTGGCTTCCGGCGCGGCCTTCCTGTCGGCATGCCTGTTGCCATTGGTGGCGCCGCCAGCGCCGCCCAGCTGGCCCTTCCTGCTTGCCTCCGCCTTGATGCAACTGGCATATTATTCGCTGCTGGCGGCGGCTTACCGCAGCGGCGACATGAGCCATGCCTATCCCTTGATGCGCGGCAGCGCGCCTTTGCTGGTGGCCCTGGCCAGCGGCCCGTTGCTGGGCGAACGCCTGTCAACGCAGCAAGGCCTGGCCGTGGCCTGCATTTGCGCCGGCATCTTCGGCCTGTATTTCGCTTCCCGCGCGAAGGGCAAACTGGCACGCCGCAGCACCCTGTACGCCCTGCTCAATGCGGGCGTGATTGCCAGTTACACCTTGATCGACGGCATCGGCGTACGCAAATCGGGCGCCCCTGCCGCCTATACGATGTGGATTTTCCTGTTGACCGGCAGCGCCCTGCTGGGCTGGACCTGCTGGCGGCGGCGCGCCGACTTGCCAGCCTACGCCGCCAGCCAGTGGCGCCTGGGCGCGCTCGGCGGCGGTGGCACCCTGGCTTCTTACGGCCTGGCCTTGTGGGCCATGACCCAGGCGCCGGTCGCCGCCGTCGCGGCACTGCGCGAAACCTCGATCCTGTTCGCGATCGGCATCGCCGCCGTGCTGCTGCGCGAAAAGATCAGCTTGCAGCGCTATGCCGCCATCGGCTTGATCGCCGGCGGCGCAGCCGCGATGCGCTTTGCCTGAACCGCATTGCCACGCATCGTACGAAACCAGAATCGCGCGCGGCACCTTGACAGGGCGGCGCCAAACTGCAACCATACCGTCATGAAATTGATCGAATCACATCGCGCGCGCTGGAGGCCCCGTTCACAAGGCGCGGGCATGGCACAGTGATGTGATTTTTTAACCACGCCGCCTCGATTCGGTGGCGTTTTGGCGCAATCAGTATCAGGCGGCTCAACAGGAACCTCGATGAGCTTGCCAACCCAGACCACTTCCCCCTCCGTCATCTTGACGGGCGACCGCCCCACCGGCCCGCTGCATCTGGGCCATTTTGTCGGCAGCCTGCGCAACCGCGTCGCCTATCAGCACGACTACCAACAATTCATCATGCTGGCCGACGCCCAGGCGCTGACCGACAATATGGACGACACCGGCAAGGTGCACCGCAATGTGATCGAAGTCGCGCTCGACTATCTGGCGGTCGGCATCGATCCGGCCAAGTCGACCATCTTGATCCAGTCGCAAATCCCGGAACTGGCCGAACTGACCTTTTATTACCTCAATATCGTCACGGTGGCGCGCCTGGAGCGCAATCCCACCGTCAAGGAAGAAATCCGCCTGCGCGGTTTCGAACGCGATATCCCGGCCGGTTTCCTGACTTATCCGGCCAGCCAGGCGGCCGACATCACCGCGTTCAAGGCGGCCCTGGTGCCGGTCGGCGACGACCAGATCCCCATGATCGAGCAAACCAATGAAATCGTGCGCCGCTTCAACCGCGTCGCCAACCGCGAGGTATTGGTCGAATGCAAGGCGCTGGTGCCGGAAATCGGCCGCCTGCCCGGCATCGACGGCAAGGCCAAGATGAGCAAGTCGCTCGGCAATACCATCAATCTGGGCGCCACGGCCGACGAGATCCGCGCCGCCGTCAAGAAAGTCTATACCGATCCCTTGCACTTGCGGGTGCAAGACCCCGGCCATATCGAAGGCAATGTCGCCTTCACTTACCTGGACGCCTTCGACCTGGACCAGGCCGGCCTGGCCGACATGAAAGCCCATTACCAACGCGGCGGCCTGGGCGACAGTATCGTCAAGGCCCGCCTGGAAGCGTGCTTGCAAGAATTGCTGGCGCCGATACGGGCGCGCCGCGAGGAATTGGCCAAGGACCGCGGCTATATCATGCAACTGTTGAAAGACGGCACCTTCAAGGCCCGCGAAGTGGCCGCCAGGACGGCCGATGAAGTCAAGGCCGCGCTCGGCTTGAGCTACTTCTGACTTGTAAACATCCTGTGCGCCTTGGCCGACTCGGGTAAAATACCCGGTTCCGCCAAGCCGCGTTGCGCCCGACCAGGCCGCCGCCGGCAGCCCCCTACACTGAGAAACCCCCATGCAAACTTTTATCATCGGCAAAGACGCCGCCCTCGAAGCTACCATCGAGACCATGCAAAAGAAGCTCGCCGCGCGCGGTTTCACCTTGAATGAATCGTCGCTGCTGCATGAAGTGGACGGCATCTGGTCGACCCATATGAAAGACAATGACTGCCCGATGCTGTTCTCGAACGGCAAGGGCGCGACCGAATTGGCGGCCCGCGCCAGCGCCTACGGCGAGTTTTTCGAGCGCCTCGGCACGCATTATTTCTGGACCCATTTTTACCTCGGCGAAACGCGCGCCAAGCGTCCTTTCGTGCATTACCCGCAAGAACGCTGGTTCGCGCCCACCGAAGACGGCCAGTGGCCGGCCGAGATGCTGAACCCCGAATTGCATGCCTTTTACAATCCGGACAGCGAGATCGACGGCGAAGTGCTGGTCGACTTGAATTCCGGCAATGTCGAGCGCGGCATTTGCACCCTGCCCTACACCTGCCTGCGCGACGAGAGCGTGGCGTATATCCCCGTCAATATCATCGGCAATTTGTATGTCAGCAATGGCATGGCGGCCGGCAATACCCTGATGGAAGCGCGCACCCAAGCCTTGTCGGAAATATTTGAGCGCAGCATCAAGTACCGCATCATTGCCGAAGGCTTGTGCCTGCCGGAAGTGCCGGACGAGGTGATTGCCCGCTTCCCCAACATCCAGGCCGGGATCGCCGGACTGCGCAAGGCTGGCTTCGGCATCCTGGTCAAGGACGCTTCCCTGGGCGGGAAATATCCCGTCATGAACGTGACGCTGGTGCATCCGAAAGACCAGGGCGTCTTTTCCAGCTATGGCGCGCACCCGCGCTTTGAAATCGCGCTGGAACGGGCCATGACGGAATTGCTGCAAGGGCGCGCCCTCGATTCGCTGGAAGGCTTCCCGGAACCGGGCTTCGACATGAGCGAAATCAATGCCGTGGCCAACCTGGAAATCCATTTCGTCGATTCCAGCGGCGTAATCAGCTGGAATTTCATGGGCGACAAGCCCGACTTCCCCTTTGTCAACTGGAACTTCAGCAATACCACGGCCGAAGATTACCAGTGGCTGGTCGATTGCATCCATGGCGAAGGCAAGGACATTTATGTGTCCGACTTCAGCGAACAAGGCGCGTATAGCTGCCGCATCCTGGTGCCGGGCATGTCTGAAATTTATCCGGTCGAAGACTTGGAATGGGAAAACAATAGCATCGGCAACGCGATCCGCCCGCAATTGCTGCGCCTGCACGATTTGAGCGAGCAGGAAGCGCAAGACTTGCTGGCCGACTTGCAAACCATGAACTTGAACGACGAGCGGCCATTGTGGGAAGTGCTGGGCCTGGCGATTCCGCTCGGCACGCCGTGGAAGCAATTGCGCGTGGGCGAATTGAAAACCCTGCTGGCCCTGGCCGTGGGCGACGAAGACGCGATCCGCGAAGGGTGCGACTGGATTCACCACTTCAAGGATCTGGCGCCGGCACGTCGCCTGGTCTACCGTTGCATCGACAGCATCCTCAATGTCGGCGATGTCGAACAATATCGCCGCTCCTTGCTCATGCTGTACGGCACGGAAAGCGTGCGCCAGGCCGAAGCCTTGCTGGACCGCAGCGAACGCTTCTTCGGCTTGGAAACGCTGGGCGCGGACATGCAAGGCAGCGCGATGCATCAAACCTTGCTGGCCGCCTACGACAAGCTGTTCGCGGCCGACCGTTAAACGCGGCTTCGTGCCTTCCCTGGACGCGATGGCGGGCGTGGCGGCCGCGTACCTGGCGGCCAGCCTGATCTGCTTCATCGCTTACGCCATCGACAAGTCGGCCGCCAAGGCTGGCCGCCGCCGCATTCCGGAAACCAGTTTGCTCTTGCTGGGCCTGGCGTGCGGCTGGCCCGGCGCGCTGCTGGCCCAGCACTGGCTGCGCCACAAGAGCGCCAAGCGCTCGTTTCGCGTGAAATTGTGGGGCACGGTGCTGCTCAACGGGGCTGCCCTGGTTTACTGGAGCATGGCTACACCGCTTTCTTGAAGATCGGATCGACGATGAATTGCTGGGCCTTGATGCGCAAGGTGCGCTCTTCCTCCAGCTCGGCCCGCACTTCTTCCAGTTCATTGCGTTCCGCGATCAATTCGGCGCGGCTGCTTGCCAGTTCGGCCTCGATCCGCGCACAAGCTTCCAGGCGCAATTGCGCCTGGACCAGTTCGGCGCGCGCCAGTTCCGCCGCCTGTTCCAGGCGCGGTATGCCTTCGAGCTTGAATTGCGCCTTGGCCAACTCCATGCGGGCTTGTTCGGCTGCCTCTTCCAGGCGCGGCAAGCCTTCCAGCCGCAGTTGCGCCTTCGATAGCTCGGTGCGGACTTGGCCCGCCGCCAGCCGCTCACGTTCCAGTTCTGCCTTGGTCACAAGCAATTCAGCCGCCTGCGTCTCGATGGCTTCCAGCTGGCGTTCATTTTCGGCCGCCAGATCCACCGTATCTTGTTGCTGGTCGGCCAGCTCGACCGCGAACACGGCGCTGGTGGCGCTCACTTCCTGGGCGACAAAATCGAGCATTGCCCGTTGCAAGGCTAGCGGCAAGTCGGTCACGGCAGCAAGCTGGCGTGGCTGACTGGCCTTGCGGCGTTGCAATAGCTTGCTGACCGTGCCCAGGCAGGCGTTGCCGCCCAGGCGTTCGCGCAAGGCGCGCGCGCCGATCTTGACGCCTTCGGCTTGCATGGCGTCGGCGGCGGCATTGGCTTGCTCGGCGCTGAGTTTGGCTTCCCGTCCGCTCATTTTTTTCGCAATCAATGGGTTTGATATCGACTATCTTATCCACCGGAGCCGGGCAGCGCAAAGTCTTTTCTTATTCAGATTACTAAAATGCAACAAGCAGGACGGCTCGCCAAGGCGATTCGCCGAAGCAGCCTAGCCGAGCAAATCGCTGTCGGACAATAGGTCCTGGATCAGCTCCAGCCTCAGCAGCGGATTTTCCAGCGACAAGAGGCGCTGTTTCTCGCCCAGCCCGAGCGCCAACAACTCGCACCAGCGATTGGCCACCCAGCCGCAATCGCCGAGGCGCAATGGCGGCAAGATCGGCATCTGCTCCGGGGGAATTTTTTTCCTTTGCAGGGAGCGGATCAGCGCGCCCAGCGCGTCGGCCACGTTTTGCTGGTCGGGCGGTATCGCGACCGCCTTGTCTTCCGCCACGGCAAGCACCTGGGCCGTCCACAAGCCATTCTTGCGCCGTTCGCTGCTGACAATCCGGAAGCGGTCCATTCCTATGCACTGGATGTGCAGCAAACCGGCCAGCGGCGCCGACCATTCGACGATGCGGGCCAGCGTGCCGACCGGGGCCAGGGTCTCGCGTTGTTCAGGCTTGCGCACTTCCGCGCCATCGAGCAAGGCGACGACGCCAAATACTTGCGCATGAGAAATACATTGCTTGACCATCTCCAGGTAGCGCACCTCGAACACTTGCAGCGGCAGGTGGCCATCGGGAAACAACACTGTATTGAGCGGAAATAAGGGAATTGTCACCATCGCTTATGATGGCACGAAACCCGATTATCCGTCATTCGAAGGGCGGCGCGCGCCGGCTCTCAGCGGTAAAAGCGGCGCTTGCTGGCGCGCTCGGCCGCCTTCGGCGCCAGGACCTTGACGGCCTTTTTCACCACCGTGCCGCCGGCCGTGGTGGCCGGCACCCGATGTTCGGCCTCGAAGCCCGGCTCTTCGACGCGGCGCAAGCTTTGCCGGGTCAAGCCTTCCACGGCCGCCAGCAAGTCCACCTCGTCCGCGCACACCAGGGAAATCGCCTCGCCGCTGGCGCCGGCCCGGCCGGTGCGGCCGATGCGGTGAATATAATCTTCGGCCACGGTCGGCAAGTCGAAATTGACCACTTGCGGCAAGTCGTCGATGTCGAGTCCGCGCGCGGCCACGTCGGTTGCCACCAGCACTTGCACCTCGGCGGCCTTGAAGCGTTCCAGCGCGCGCAAGCGGTTTGGCTGGGTCTTGTCGCCGTGAATCGAGTCGGCCCGTATGCCTTGCGCCAGCAGCGTGCCGACCAATTGCTCGACACCCTTGCGGGTCTTGACGAACACCAGCACCTGGCCCCAGCGCTTTTTCTTGAGCAGATGGCAAAACAATTCCGGCTTGCGCTTCTTGTCGCAGGCAATCATCCACTGCTTGACGCTTTTCACCGTGCTATTGCGCGGACTCACTTCGACGCTGAGCGGGTCGCGCAGCAACTTGCCGGCCAGGGCGCGGATGGGGTCGGAAAACGTGGCCGAGAACAGCAAGGTCTGGCGCTGCGCCGGCAATGCCGCGAAGACGGCGTCAAGCTCGCGCGAAAAACCAAGGTCAAGCATGCGGTCGGCCTCGTCGAGCACCAAGGTTTGCAATTGCTCGAACTTGACGGCGCCCTGGCCATACAGGTCGAGCAAACGGCCCGGCGTGGCAACGAGCACATCGAGGCCCTTGCGCAATTTATTCAACTGGGGTTCGATGGCCACCCCGCCATACGCGACATACGAGCGCAGCGGCAAGTTGCCGCCATAGGTGCGGAAGCTTTCATAGACTTGCTCGGCCAACTCGCGGGTCGGCACCAGCACCAGCACCCGCACCGAATGGGGCGCCACTTGCGGACCTTCCATCGTCAGGCGCTGCAACAGGGGAACGGCGAAGCCGGCGGTCTTGCCCGTGCCGGTCTGGGCCGCGGCCATCAGGTCGCGTCCGGCCAGGACGGCGGGAATGGCCTTGGCTTGCACCGGGGTCGGTTTTTTGTAGCCGAGTTCATCCAGGGTGCGCAAGAGTGGATCGATCAAGCCGAGGGAAAGAAACGTCATTGAATATTACAACCTTGCAGGCAAAAAATACGTTTAAACATATGCGGCACAGACTGGCCCGCTTACTGAGATTATAGGCCATGCCCGGCCACGCAATGGGGCTGGCCCATGCAAATGCTTTTCCGGCCGCCACTCGCGAGGCATTTTTGCCAACAAACCCCATTCCATTCAGACATCCGCCACGACGAAAAGCATTCTCAAAAACCAATAAATGGTTTCATAGTGGCAACCATTTCATGGTATAATTTACATGGTAATTCACCAAAAAATATACCTGAGCTACACTTAGGTTGGGTATTCTTAAAAATCAAAAAAGGTATTTTTCATGCTTAAATTTCGTCATATTTTGCAAATCGCGGTAACTGCCGCTGCGCTGCTGTCCAATGTGAGTTATGCCGCCTTGGCCACGACAGCCACGGTGTATTTGAAGTCAGATCCGGGCAGCTATATTGGCGGAGCAATCGGTGCCCCTGCAGTAACGTGGACCCATGGTGTCGACGGGATTTTCTCCGGCGGCCCGAATTATGGCGACTATCACCGAGGCGTCTCCATTAATTACAATGATGGCAATTATTGGACCTTTGATTTTGCCGCCCCATCTTACAATGCCGCCACCAACACGAACGGCGGCCAGCTCTTGCAAGTGGGCCTGTACAACAACGCGCAACGCTTCCCATTCAATTCGCCAACCAAGGCTGGCATGGATGTATCCGGCAATGGTCGGGGCGACAACACGCTGAGCGGCTGGTTCAGGGTGCTCGAGATTGGCTATGGCGCAAACGGCGATTTGAGCCGCTTTGCCGTCGATTTCCGCCAATTTGACGAAAACAGTCATCAGTCCGGCCCAAGCCTGTATGGCTCGCTGCGCTTCAATTCGAACATCGCCATCAACCCGGTTCCGGAACCGGAAACCTATGCCATGTTGCTGGCTGGCTTGGCCCTGGTGGCCGGTATCGCGCGCCGCCGCAAACAAGCTTAAGCATCGAATGGAGTAGTTACTACTCCACAGTAACGGCAAGCATGGGGTCGATGACCGCATGCTTGCCGTTTTTTTTCGCACCCTACGCGTGGCGTCGCCTTCAACTCTTGCCATTTTTCTCAATGTGCGCCAGTGCCAAGCCCTTGCATCGGCCCGACGGAATTTATCAACTCTCTTCCGGCAAGCAACAATTGTCGTATTTTCAAGCCACCCAATACGGGTAAGATAGAAATGTTTCATCTTGCATAAACATTGCATTATGAAATTAATCGGCGCGGCGAGCGCCCCTCTATTTAATAGGGAGATTCTATGCAAGCATTTCACCACCGCGCATGGGGCTTGGCTTGCCTGCTGATGGCGGGCACGCCGGCCTGGGCAGCAATCAGCGCCGCCACCGGCAATCAGGCGGCGCCGACACCCCCGCATCCGACGCCAGCCTCCGGCCAGCCCGGCGCCAAGTCGGGGCCCGATCCGGCCCGTATCGGCGCTGCCCGTTTTCTCGAGCAAGCCACATTTGGCGCGGCACCGGCCGATTTCGCCACCCTGCAAGGCAAGGGGCAAGCGGCTTGGCTAGCCCAACAATTTGCGATGCCGGCCAGTCCACTGCCGCCCGCCGGCGACCTGACGGCATTGCGCAACAATTGGTACAAAAATATGGCTGGCGGCCAAGACCAGCTACGCCAGCGAATGATTTTCGCGCTGTCGCAATTGTTTGTCATTTCCGCCGATAAAAATCCGTATGCCAACGAAATCGCGCCGTGGCTGACGACACTCTCGACCCACGCTTTCGGCAACTTCGACAATTTACTGCGGGAAATGACGCTCAATCCCGCGATGGGCAAATATCTGGACTTGGGTAATAGCCTGGCGCCCGTGCCAAACGAGAATTACGCGCGCGAAGTCATGCAACTGTTTACCATCGGGCCAAACTTGCTGTACCAGGACGGCAGCCTGCAGACGGACCGCAACGGCGACGCACTCCCAAGCTACGACCAGGCCCGCATCGGCGACATGGCGCGCGCGCTGAGCGGCTGGACTTACCCTGGCGCCGATCCGGCCGGCCTCAATTGGGAGAACTTCAGCGGGCCCTTGCAGGCGCGCGACCATTACCATGACCATGGCGCGAAAACCCTGCCCAATGGCGTTACCCTGCCGGCCGGCCAAAGCGCCCAGCAAGATTACGATGGCGTGATGCGCATGTTGTTCCAGCATCCGAATTTGCCGCCCTTCATCGCCACCCGCTTGATCCGCGCCTTCGTCAGCAGCAACCCGAGTCCGGCCTATATCACGCGCGTGGCGGACGTGTTTGCTGACGGTCCGGCCGGGCGCGGCGACTTGAAAGCCACCTTGAGCGCCGTGCTGAACGATCCGGAGGCGCGCCAAGACCAGCCGGGCGCCAGTCAAGGCCGCCTGAAAGACCCTATCTTGCATACCATCAGCCTGCTACGGACCTTGGGCGCCACGCTTGCCGACCCCACCAATCTGTTCCGGGATTACTCTTTATTGGGCCAGAAAATCCTCAACGCCCCCAGCGTCTTCAATTTCTATTCGCCATTGACGCCCTTGCCCGGCGCGCCCGACTATATCGGCCCGGAATTTCAAATCTACGCGCCCAGCCTGGCAATCGGACGCGCCAACTTCATCTTTGGCTTAATCACGGGCAATTACAAGGATAGCGTGACGCTCGACATCACGCCTTATGTGATGGTGGCCGGCGACCCGGGCGCGCTGCTCAATCTGGTCGACGCCAATCTCTTGGCCGGGCGCATGTCGGCCAGCACGCGCATGGCGATCGGCAAGGCCGTTATAGCGAGCAGCGACCAACGCCAGCGCGCCATCACGGCGCTTTACCTGACGGCCATCAGCGCCGAATTCGCGGTCATTGAATAAGCACACGAAAGGATGCCACATGAATACGCAATCCATG
The DNA here is from genome assembly GCA_040544385.1 of Oxalobacteraceae bacterium GrIS 1.11. GTDB lineage: Bacteria > Pseudomonadota > Gammaproteobacteria > Burkholderiales > Burkholderiaceae_D > Janthinobacterium. Next base: position 55,681 of record JBEONR010000025.1, on the reverse strand, counting down.
TCACGCAGGGGGTTTCTGGGCAGCACTCTGCTGGGAACGCTGTCGGCGCTGGGCTTGATGGGCGTCGCCGGCCCGGCCCGCGCGGCCGTGTCCGATTACAAGGCCTTGGTGTGCCTGTACATGTTTGGCGGCAACGACGGCAATAATATGCTCGTGCCGCTGGACCCAGCCCACTATGGTCCCTATACCACGATCCGCAGCCCCGGCGGCCTGGCGCTGTCGGTCGCGGCCAAGACCCTGCTGCCGGCCCGCCACGCCAATCTGCAAGCGCTCACCAGCCCGCTCGAGCAGCCATTTGCATTCCATTACGCCATGCCTGAACTCGATGCCCTGTTCGGCCAGGCCCAGTTGGCGGCAGTCTTGAATGTCGGCAGCCTGCGCCAACCCTTGAGCAAGGCGCAATATCTGGCCGGCGGCGCCAATCCGGCGCGCCTGTTTTCCCATCCCGACCAAAACTTGCAAAACCTGGCCGGCAGCCCGGCCGGCGGCGGCACCGGCTGGGGCGGGCGCCTGCTCGACCTGCTCGGCAATGGCGGCCACCTGGATGCGGTATCGGTCGGTGCCAACAGCTTGTTTGTCGAAGGCGCTGAGACCCACGGCAATATGTTGCCGGGCACGGGGGAACTCGATTTGGCGGGGATGAATTTCTGGCCGCAAACGGAAGCCGACGCCCGCCAAGCGGCGCTGCGCCAATTGCTGGTCGCCGATAATCCGAACCTGCTGGCGGCCGGCGCCAACCGGGCTTTGCTCAAGGGCATGGACCTGGTGACGGACTTGAAGGCGGCCTCCGCCGGCGCGCCGCTCGCCACCGTCTTCCCCGGCTATGCGCTGGCGGCGCAATTGAAGACGGTGGCGCATTTGATACGCATGCGCGCCCCTCAAGGACCGGGACGGCAAGTGTACTTTGTCTCCCTCGAAGGTTTCGACACCCACAGCGGCCAAGCCTACCAGCAATTCGATCTCCTGCGGCAAGTGTCGCAATCGCTGGCCGCGTTCCAGTTGGCGTTGGCGGAAATCCGCGCCCAGGACCAGGTCACGAGCTTCACCATGTCCGACTTCGGCCGCACGCTGCAAGCAAACAGCAACGGGACCGACCACGGCTGGGGCAACCATCACCTGGTTCTGGGCGCGGCAGTGCAAGGGGGGGTGTATGGCCGATTCCCCGACTTCACGCTGGGCGGCCAGGACGACGCCACTGGCCGCGGCGCCTGGATACCGCAGTTTTCCAACCAGCAATTCGGCGCCACGCTGGGCAAATGGTTCGGAGCCGACCCGGACCTGCTCGAGCAGCATATTTTCAAGGATGAATTGCGTCATTTCCCGGTCAAGGACCTCGGATTCATGGCTTGAGCGGCCAAACGCCGCCATCGCGCTGGAAATTGCCTGAAAAGCTAGTATGATCGCTGTAGTAGTACCACAATGATGCATAAAATGCACGCCAGCGGGAGACAGCATGACAGAATTCGATTACATCATCGTCGGCGGCGGTTCGGCCGGTTGCGTGCTGGCCAACCGCCTGTCGGCCGACCCCACGCTGACCGTATGCCTGCTCGAAGCCGGTCCGGTCGACCGCAGCCCCTTTATCCGTTTGCCGATTGGCATCATGTTCATGATGATTAGCAAGGCCTTGAACTGGCGCTATTTCACCGAGCCGCAAGAGCATATGAACCGGCGCCGCATGTATTGGCCACGCGGCAAGACCCTGGGCGGCAGCAGCGCCAGCAACGCCATGGTGTACACCCGCGGCCATGCGGCCGATTATGAACACTGGGCCGCGCTCGGCAACGCCGGCTGGGCCTACGCCGATGTCTTGCCGCTATTCATGCGGGCGGAACACCATGAGCGCGGCGCCACCGATTTCCACGGCACCGGCGGCCCCCTGAATGTGGCCGACCTGCGTTCGCCGAATCTGCTGTCGGGTGTCTACATCCAGGCGGCATTGCAAGCGGGCCAGGTGCGCAATAATGATTTCAGCGGCGCCAGGCAAGAAGGCGTCGGCCTGTACCAGGTCACGCAAAAAAATGGCGAGCGCTGGAGCGTGGCGCGCGGCTACCTTGACCCGGTGCGCGCGCGCGCCAATCTGCACATCATCACCGGCGCCAGGGTCGGCCAGGTTTTGCTCGACGGCAAGCGCGCCACCGGCGTCGCCTATGTGAAAGACGGTAAGCCTGGCACGATACTCGCCCGCCGCGAAGTGATTCTGTCTGGCGGCGCCATCAATTCGCCGCAGTTGCTGATGCTGTCCGGCATAGGCCCGGCCGCCGAATTGGCGCGCCACGGCATCGCGCTGCGCCACGAATTGCCCGGGGTGGGACAAAACCTGCAAGACCATCTCGATGTGCTGGTGGTGCAAGAATGCACAAAACCGGTGTCGCTCGGCATTTCCTGGCGCAATGCTCTGATGCAGGCAAAACACTTGCTCGACTATCTGTGGCACCGCACGGGACCGTTGACCACCAACGCGGCCGAGGGCGGCGGCTTCATCAAAAGCGGGCCGGAGCAAGCCCTCCCCGACCTGCAATTGCATTTCACGCCGGCCCACCTGGACGACCACGGCCGCAATCTGTCGCGCGCCGCCTTCACCATGCTCGGTCATGGTTACTCGCTGCATGTGTGCGACTTGCGCCCCAAAAGCCGCGGCCACATCGGCTTGCACAGCGCCGACCCGGCGGCCAATGCCTTGATCGAGCCGCATTACCTGTCCCATCCGGACGATATGGAAACCCTGGTGAAAGGCGTCAAGGCGGCGCGCAAGATCTTGGCCGCGCCAGCCTTCGACCGCTACCGGGGCAAGGAAATCTTTCCCGGCGCGGCGGTGCAAAGCGACGCGCAAATCCGCGACTTTATCCGCCGCAAGGCCGGCACCATTTACCATCCGGTCGGCACGTGCAAGATGGGGCACGACACGCTGGCCGTGGTCGACGCCACGTTGCAAGTGCGCGGCATCGAGGGCTTGCGCGTGGTTGACGCCTCGATCATGCCGACCCTGATCGGCGGCAATACCAACGCCCCCACGGTGATGATTGCCGAAAAGGCGGCCGACATGATATTGCTGCGATATAAGACCGCCACGCAGCCGATACTGGCCGGCGAAGCCTGAGTTCATCCCCGCGTCCAGCCAAGCGCCTGGCGACTTATATACCTGCCTGTCCCGTAACCGTGCGCCAGCCATTCAAGCTGCGCATGCGCCATCTTTCTATTTTTAAAGAAAAAAATTAAAAATTTTTTGAACTTCCAAAAAATAGACGTCTCTAACAGTTACTAATTTCTCATTTTATCAGCTTGCCTTCAAAACAGAAAAGGCAAGGAGGGATGTTGCCAGAAATTAGTACTCATCATGACCGGCCTCGTAGCGGAAGAATTAACAGCCAGTCAAGAAGCTGAACCAAAAGTAATTCTGCCTGTACGAAACCCGTATTCTTTTACTTTATAGGAGATTCATATGGATAAGTTTATTTTGACGGAAGACATTTCCATCACCGACACGACGGAAGTCGAGTACTCCGACCTGTATGGTGACGAACTGGTGGGCGCCTCCGCAATCGCCCCCGTGGGCGGTAGTTGTAGTTGCACCAGTTGTTCCAGCAAGACGCAATAAGCAATAAGGGCAAGCGGTGGCTGGCGCCGGCCACCGCTTGCCGGCAAGGAAAAACTATCGGGCCGAAGAAATATTTCCTGATCTTAATTAATGCAACATTATTATAACTTTCTATCCATTGGTTTAATTATTCTATTAAAATTCTTAAGTCTTTCGATCCTGCACAAGCTAGTAGTGGCCAGGTCAAGTCTTTACTCCCGGAGACATTTCAGCCATGAAAAAATATTATTTATCGCCAGGCTTGGATGTTGCCATCATTGATGCGGAGCGACTTTCCCTGACCCTCTATGGAAAACGCATGACGGTACAGGATAGGGCTGGATTGCTGCGCTCCTTGATTGACTCCGCTGCCAGGGGACTCGATATCCATGCCTTACCGGAACAGCGCTTCCAGCGCTATTCTCCCGACGCCATTTCCGCCACCGTACAATTCCTGCTCAATTCGAAAATATTGCTCGATGTCGATAGCCGTTCGATGGCCGATTCCACCCGCGCCTTTCTCAGTTATGTCGCCGCGATGAAGGCGCACACGGGCGCCGACAGCGATCATTGGGCCAGTGCGGAGCGTTGGCGTGCAGCGGTGGTCGGCACCGGTATGTTGGCCGAGCAACTAGCAGCCACCATTAGCGCGCACGGCATCGAATTGCTGAGGCGTGCAGACATGTCCGACATACCCATTATTGACAATGTGCCCACTCTCGTGGTCGCTTGTGCCGACGAGGAAAACCATGCGTTTTTCCGTTCGCTCAATCAGCAAGCCATCGAAGCGAAGCTGCCGACCCTGTATGTGGCGCTGGACTGGCACATCGTTCGCTGCGGACCCCTGGTCATTCCTCAAGCCAATGCCTGCTATGAATGCTATTTCCACCGTGTGAGTGCCACCCGCCTCCACGCGGAAGAATTTTCCGCCCATGGCAAGGTCGACAATATCCTGTATCGACCGGTGCCGAGCAAACTGAGCATTCATTGGGCGATTGCCGTGTCGATGAGCCAGATTCTCTCGTATTTGTCAGGCATTGCCCCGGATCTGCATCTGAGCCCGATACGCGAAGTCGATGCCTTGAAGGGCGAAGTATTCTCCAGCCACTTGCTCAAACTGCCACGTTGCCCCGTATGCGGCTCCGGCAATGCGCGCCGTCCCGGCAATGCCATTGCCGCCCCTAAACTGCATGAAATGAAGGCATGAAATGGAAGATTTTTCGGCTAGCGCGCGCCTGGCGGAGATCCATGGCGCCTTGGTACATCAACGTCACGGCATCATCAAGTCCTTGATGGAAGAAGCCGGCAGCACGATCGCGCCCGGATTGTTTGTCTTTAATGCGCTGACGGTCGACGCCGCTTATTTTCGCCAGAATTGCCGCACCAGGCGCCCCGATCCATTAAATGGTTCCGGCGCCGCATTTGACCGCGCGACGGCCATGTGGGCAACTTTTGGCGAGGCGATGGAACGTTATGCCGCCTGCATCTACGATGACGCGCAATTGCGCCTGGCCAGCGCCGATGAGTTGGGCGATACGGCGATCCCCCTGGACAGCTATATCCTGTTTGGCGACGCCCAATACGCTTTGCCGGATTTCCCCTTTGCGCGGCCGAACCGCTCATTGCCCATGCATTGGATTGCCGCGCGGGACTTGTCGGATGGCGGCCGGGAACGCCTGGTTCCCGCCAGCACGGTCTTCCTGGGGACGCAAATTGCCACCCCCAGGGAAGAATTGATGCAAGGCGTGTCGACCGGTTTCAGTTGCGCCGACGATTTTCAAAGCGCCGTGCTAGGCGGCTTATGCGAAGTCCTTGAAAGGGATGCCTTTGCCGCGATGTGGCAACTGAAATATTCGCCGCCAAGGCTGCTCATCGCCGACGACACCAGGCTATTGCCCGGTGTGCGGGCGGCGCTGGAAAACCCGAATGTCCAGCTTCACCTGTGGTGTATCGCCACCGACACGGGCATTCCCGTAATCATGGCGATGGCCGACAATCCCCGCGAAGGCTTGATGGCTTGCGGCGCCAGCGCCCATCCCCATCTCGAACGCGCCATCAACAAGGCCGTCATCGAATCCTTGCATGGCGCCGTGTGGAGCCGGCGCATCAAGGATTTTGGGAAGCCGATTCCAACCTTGGAAGAAATTGACAATCCCACCGACCACTTTAGCTATTACCTCGATCCGGCGCGGCGCGCCAATCTCGACTTCCTGTTTGACAATACCGGTACGGTTTCGAGCGCCGACCTGAAGCGGGAGCAGGAGCAGGAGCCTGATTTACCAAAAATGATCGCACATTTGCGCCATATCGGCTATCGCACGCTGGCGCTTGACGTGACCCCGGCCGACATCGCCAGTCTCGGCATCGTGGTCGCAAAAGTCGTGGTGCCGGGTTTGCAGCCTTTGAATTTCGGCCTGGGTTTAATGAGCGAAGATGAACGGCGGCTGCGCAAGATCGCCGATGTGTGGGGTATCGCGCCCTTCCCCGTTCTGAATAACGCGCCGCACCCATTTCCATGATTTTTCCGGCGCATGGGGAGCCAATGGGAAGCACTTTCATCCAATTTGGCATCGCCGGCCACCCAACTATTCCAGCGTGGAAGACATGAATAAATTTTTGCAGGACCTACTGCCGCCACGAATTTTCTACGTCAATTTTGACATTGACAACCCGGTAGAAATATTCCATGAGCAAACAAAATATTACCGCGCAACGTGCAGCGGACAAGTGCGCAGCATCGCGCGCTACTTGCACAATCCTGAATTCATTTCAGTGGGTGCATCCGGCCATCATGCATTCCCCAATTATGCCTTGCTCGATTTACCGCCGCCATCTGCGCTGACGGCGCGTCTCGGCCGTACCCTGGCGGAGCGGCGTAGCGTCACCAGCCCGGCCGGCGAATTGACGCTGGCCAAGGTGTCGACCCTGCTGCACCATGCCCTTGGCGTGAGCGCGCAAAAATCGATAGACGAATTACCGCACGCCACACTTTATCTGCGCCCCTACCCATCGCCGGGCGCGCTGTATCCGACCGAAATTTACCTCTTCTTGAACAAGGTGCAAGGGGTCGCGCCTTGCATCGCGCACTACGATGCACGAGCGCACGCCTTGCGCATCCTGTCCCATTATGATGTCGGGCAACGGCCCCGCACGGGTTTGCGATCCGACGAAAAAAGCGCCCGCGCGCCGCTGGCCATCGTCTTGACGACGGTCCCGCAACGGGTCACCGCGAAATATGGCGCGCGCGGCTATCGCATGGGATTGCTGGAAGCGGGACATGCGAGTCAAAATGTTTGCCTGGTGGCCCAAGGCATGGGCTTGAAGGCCCTGCCCTATGGCTCATATTTTGACAATGAAATCGAAGCGGAATTGCATCTTGACGGGGTGACGGAAGCCGTCGCCGCCGTCCTATTAGTCGGCAGGAAAAGCACATGAATCCGGGCTTGCATCCACGCATGGTTCCGGCGCGGCGGCGCGACGCGCACCCCGATGTCGACCGGGAGTTAAGGCAATTGATTGCCCAATTCATGGCGCTGGCGGCGGCCGGCGATTGCGCGGCGGCCGGCGATATCCTGGCGCGCCTGTTCGCCTTCCGCGGCCGTTTTCATTCGCTGCCGAGCTTGCGCGCGATTGCCGATGGAAAAAGAAAAATCGAACGCAAGGGGCCGCTGTATACTTTTGCCGGATCGCACTTGCCGCCGGCCGCGCTGCGCGACTTCGCCGACGCGATCGCCGCTTGCGCCGATTTTCTGGCGCTACCGGCGCCCACCATCTTGCTGGAATACAAGCCCGAGCGGGAAGGCCTGCATCTCACCATAGACAATTTCCCGGGCTTTGCCGTGATTCAATTATCAGGCGGCCAGTATGGCGAGCATTTGCGTGCCGAGATTTTCCATGAAACGGGGCATGCCTTCCTCACATGCGGCGTCAGGCTGCTCGACGAGGGACTCGCTTGCCTGATTGCCGAGCAATTTAGTGGCGTCGCGCTCGAAGCCGACGGCGCGCCGCCCTCGTTCAGCCTGCGCACCTTATTGAGCCCGGCCGCCAATGACGGCCTGTTCTTTGAAGGCGTGGGCGCATCGTTCGAGCAAGCCGATGGCCTCCGGCGCATAGGCGCCCGCATCATTGCGCGCCTACATCAGCGCCATGGCGGCGCCGGCGTGGCGGAATTGTTCCATGCCCTCGCGCAAGCGGGCAACGACGGCGAGATTGCCGCCATGCTCGAACAGCGGCTGGGACAGCGCCTGGAAGATTTCCACTGCGTCGCGCCGCAACCGCAGGCCGACCACGATTTCCTGCATGCGGCGGGCGTCGCGATCTTGCGCGCCTGTCACAGGCAAGCACCGGAACAACTCGATGCCACGATAGCGGCCCTGGAAGCGCGCGCGCAATCGCCCGCCGCGCTCGACTTGCTCATCGGCGCCCGCCTGCATCGGGCCGCGCTGCAACTCAATACCGGGCAAGATGTCGGCGATGCCGACCTGGCCCGTATCGACATACTCATGGTCGAAGGCGCGCTCTTGCCCGAGGCGCGGCGCTGGACCCTGCGCGGCCACCGCGCCGTGCTGGCGCTGCGCCTAGCGGGAAACAATATCGCCAAGCTGGCGATCTATGGCGAAAAAGCTGCCACTGCGTATGAACGCGCGCTGCGCCTGACGCCGGACGATCCCGATTTGCGCATTGGCCGAGCCCAGCTGTACATCAATACGCCGATGCAATATGGCGGCGACCGCGCGCGCGGCTTGGGCATGTTGCGCGACCTGATACACGACACCCTGTATGGCCAGCGCGCTATCGACCTGTTGCGCTACCTGGGCCAGGCAGTAGCAAGCGATGATGCCCCCCTGCCCGCACGCAAGGCGCGCGTCATCGGCGCCGAAGCGGCGATCACGGTGAACGGTTTAAGGCTGGCGGTATCGGATCAATTCACCTTGTGCGTAGACAATTTGATGGTCCACCGCAACGAGCGCGTCGCCCTGGTGGGGCGCAATGGCAGCGGCAAGACGGTGCTGCTGGAAACCCTGATGGGCCTGCGCCAGCCGCACGCCGGTTCGATGCAATTGCGCTTCGGGGGTGCCGGGCAAGCCGGCGCAATGGAGCGCAAACGCCGGATGGGCGGTTTGCTGCAAGACGTGGGTTTGTTTGGCGCGATGTATGTGCGCGAACTGGTACGCATGCATCGGGTCGTCTATGGCTGCGGCGACGAGCAACTGACCGGCGCGCTCGGCATCGATGAATTGCTGGCCGCCCAATACAGGACGCTGTCGCGCGGGCAAATGCAAAGGGTCCACCTGTTCCTCGCCCTGGCCCACCACCCCGACATTGTCTTGCTCGACGAACCGTCGCTGGGCCTCGATGAATGGTTTGCCCAGGCCTTACGCAAGCTATGGGATCAGCGGGAGATGAGTCTGGTCGTCATTTCTCACCTTGCCGCCGATATCGAAAGAATGGACCGCGTCATTTGCCTGGATGGCGGTCGCATAGTCGACCAGGGCAAGCTTGCCGACTTGGTGAAAAAATATGTGGGTGAAAACAAGGTGCGCATTTTCGAGCCTTTGTCCGCGCCGGCCCTGGCCCAATTGCGGCAATTGCCGGGCATCGTATCCGGTCCGCAAGATCAACAATGCCTGACTTACGGGAGCCAGCAATTCGCGGCCCAATTCAAGAGCTTCGCTCAACGGCAGGGCTTGAATGCATTCAGTATCGAGCATACGGGCACCGAGGATTTCCTCGCCAAGCTGACAGGTGCCTAAGATGATCAAAATCTTCCTGGAATTTCTGCGCATCGACCTCGTTTTAGCCTTGCGCGGCAAAATCGGCATGTTCTGGACCTTGTTTTTCCCAGCCTTGATGCTGATCTTGCAAATGACATTATTTGGCGGCGGCAGCGCCCTCGGCCCCGTCGATTTGTGCGTCGTCAATCTCGATGGCAGTCCCGCAAGCGCTGCCTACGGCGATTATCTGGCGCGCCAGTTGGCCCGCCAAAGCTCGCTGAAGGTCAAACTCCATGCTGTCGGTGCCGCCACCAACACTTGCGACCTGGCACTGACGATACCGTCCGGTTTTGGCGCGCGCACGCGCACGGGCCAGCCGAGCGAGCTGCTCCTGGACGGCAAGCTGCGCGACAATATTTTGCTCACCGCAACACGCGGCATCGTGGCCGCCATCACCGACGCCTACAATATCGAGTCTTCCGGCAAGCCGCGCATGCTCGGGCTGGTCTTTGCCAGCGCCGCGCCCAGCCCCGCCGGCGGCAACTACCTCTTGTATCTGGTCACGGGCTTGGCCGGCATGATCGTTCTTTCCACCAGCTTAATGGACTTTGGCTTGACGTTGGTGGCGGCGCGCGAGGGTGGCATGTTCAAGCTCTACCAGTTATTCCCGATCAAGCCCAGCCTGCTACTGCTGGTGTGGTGCGTATCGCGGCTGTTATTGTGCCTGGGCGCCAGTGGCTTGATGTTCGTGCTGGCGAGCTTGCTGTATGGCCTCAGATTCGACGCCGGCGTCCCACAAGTGGCTGCCGCCTTCCTGCTGTTGACGCTTGGAGCCGCGTCCTTCCTCGCCATCGGCATCTTGATCGCCGCGTTTTCAAGCTCGACCACGGTGGCCACCCTGGCCGCCAATTCCCTCTATTTCCCCTTGCTGTTCACCGGCAACGTCATGGTGCCACTGATCAGCTTGCCGAAAACACTGCGCGACGCCATGGAGTTACTGCCGCTCAATGCGCTGGTGGGCAGCATGCGCGACTTACTGTCCGGCCAGATCAACGCCGCAAAACTGCTCTATACCCTGTTCATTCTCTTGCTGATAGGCACGCTATCGCTGTTACTTGCCTTCAAGCGCTTCAGCTGGCGGCCTCAAAGCTGAGTCCGCAGGCTGCACAATATTATCAGTTGCGCTACACTAGAACATCCCTATCACCATGCGAAAAAAAACATGCCCATTGTCCCGCTTGCGATCCATGCCGCCGACGCCCCCGTGCGCGCCAAACCGTCGAATTATCCGGAACCATTCGCCAGCCAAATGGCAGGCCGCGTCAAGCAGCCGCTGGGCGAACTGTTCGGCCTGCACAATGTCGGCGTGAACCGCACCACGCTGGCGCCGGGCGCCGCCTCCGCGCTGCTGCACCGCCACAGCCGGCAAGATGAAATGATTTACATCCTCGAAGGCGAAGCGGTGCTCGTCACCGACGAAGGTGAGGCCGTCTTGCAGGCGGGCATGTGTGCCGGCTTCGCGGCCGGCGGGCGCGCCCACAAGCTGGAAAACCGCTCCGGCGCCAACGTCGTCTTGCTGGAAATCGGCGACCGTACTGGCGGCGACCTGGGCAGCTACCCGGCCGACGACTTGCAAGCCGTGCTGGAACCGGACGGCCAGTGGCAATTCACGCACAAGGATGGCCGCCCATATTAAAGAAGCGGCGACATCACGCGAACGGGCATGGCCATGCTTGAACTCGCCGGCGGCAGCCATGCTCAGACTCGGACTATCCCCTTTTCAGCCCCGCCGCGCCTTGCCCCCGTTATAATTCGCCTTCGTCTTTACCACAGGCTCCTATCGTGTCCGATCGTCTCGCTGTTTTGCCCCAGTATTTGCTCCCCAAGGGAGCGTTGACCAATTTCGCCGGACGCGTCGCCGGCGCCAAGGGCGGCGCCATGACGACCCGGCTGATTCAGTGGTTCGTCGGCCGTTACCAGGTGAATATGGACGAAGCCCTCGATCCGGACATCGGCAATTACACCAGCTTCAACGATTTCTTTACGCGCGCCCTGCGCCCGGACGCCCGCCCGCTGGCGGCAGCCGACTACATCTGCCCGGTTGACGGTCGCATCAGCCAGTGCGGCGCGATCGACGACGAGCAAATCTTCCAGGCCAAGGGCCACCAATTCACGACCACCGCCCTGGTCGGCGGCGACCGTGAATTGGCGGCCAAGTTCCGTCACGGCAGCTTTGCCAATCTCTACCTGAGCCCGAAAGATTACCACCGCATCCACATGCCTTGCGACGGCCGGCTGACGCAAATGATCTATATCCCGGGCGAACTGTTTTCCGTCAACCCGACCACGGCGCGCGGCATTCCCGGCTTATTCGCCCGCAACGAGCGCGTCGTCTGCGTCTTCGACACGGCCCATGGCCCCTTCGTGATGACACTGGTTGGCGCCACCATCGTCGGCAGCATGGCTACCGTCTGGCACGGCGTCGTCAATCCGCCGCGCACGCCCGCGATCCGTAACTGGCGCTATGCCGACCAGGATATCCGCCTGAAAAAAGGCGAGGAGATGGGCCGCTTCCTGCTCGGCTCCACCGTCGTCATGTTATTTCCAAAAGATACGCTGCAATTTAACCCGCAGTGGCAACCGGCCGGCGCGGTGCGCCTGGGCGAAGCCATGGCCGCGCTGAAGTAAGGCCTCAGACGGAGGCGCAGCCTTGCTCCGACATTTCTTCCAGCATATCGAGAAAAACCCGGGTCTTGGCAGGCATCAGGCGCCGGCCGGGAAACACGACCCAGCCATTGACGGTCGGAAAACGCCACTCCGGCAGGACCCGCACCAATTCCCCGCTGTGCAGATAGGATTCGGCAAAACGGTCGGTGCTGGCGGCAATGCCGACCCCGGTGCCCGCCATGCGCACCAATAATTCGGGCGAATTGGCCAGCAATCGGATCGGCACATCGCGTTCCCAGCGCGTTTTGCCGCGCAGAAGTATCCAGCGCGACAAGCCATGGCTGGCCGGTGGCAGGCTGAGCAAGTCGTGCCGGAACAAATCGTCGGGATGCTCGGGCAAGCCGCGCAAGCTGGTGTAGGCTGGCGCCGCGTACAGACTCAAGGTGCTGCTGGCGACACGCCGCGCGACCAGGCTGGCATCGTCGGGCAAGACCCCCATTCGTATTGCCAGATCAAAATTTTCCGCCAGCAAGTCGACCCGGCGCGGCGACAAATCGAGTTCCAGCGAAATCTGCGGATAGCGCCTGATGAACGCGGCCAGTACCTGCCCCATCCAGAGATTGGCGAAATCGGCCGGCATCGAGATGCGCAGCCGGCCGCCGGGCGCCAACTGACGGTGTTGCGCCAGCGCGCCGGCCGCCTCGGTTTCATCGGCAACCTTGCGCGCATGCTCGAGCAGGCTGGCGCCAAATTCGGTCAATACCAGCTTGCGCGTGGTGCGCTGCAAGAGGCGCTCGCCGAGCGTCGTTTCGAGTTGCGCGACGCGGCGCGACACGGTCGATTTCGGCAAGCCGACCCGTTCGGCGGCGCGGCTGAAGCTGCCGCATTCGACGATGCGGGCAAAAAGCAAGAGGTCACTCGGGTCCAGATCCATGGAATTGTTCCACTGACGGTTTAATGTTATCCATTTTAACGTCTTCTGGAATGGTTTTGGAACTGATAAAGTGCTTCCATCGTCAACCAACAGATGGAAAACCCACCATGAACATCCTGCAAATCAATTCCAGCGCCCGTAGCACCGGTTCCGAGTCGACCCGCCTGGCCGACGCCATCGTGGCCCGCATCCGTGCCACGGCGCCGGACGCCACTTTGACCCGGCGCGACCTGGCCGCCGAACCGCACCCGATCATCGACGAAGCGACGCTGCAAGCGCTGTTCACGCCAGCGGCGCAACGCAACGCCGAGCAAGCGGCCCGCGTGGCGCTGGACGATGTCTTGATCGCCCAAGCCTTGGCGGCCGACGTGATCGTGATCGGCGCGCCGATGTATAACTTCGGCATCACCGTGCAATTGAAAAGCTGGTTCGACGCGATCGCGCGCGCCCAAGTCACCTTCAAATACACGGAAACCGGCCCGGTCGGCCTGCTGACCGGCAAAAAAGTGATCGTCGCGCTGGCCCGCGGTGGCATGCACCGCGATGGCGCCAGCGACACCCAGTTGCCGCACCTGAAAACCTTCCTCGCCTTCCTCGGCATGACCGACGTGCAATATGTCTACGCCGAAGGCATGGGCATGGGTCCGGAAGCAGTGGCACGGGCCCAGGCCCAGGCCGACGCGGAAATCAACGCGGTACTGGTGTAACGCCAGACGACCCGCGCCGGGCGGCGTGTTTCAACCCACAGGAGAGCAACATGACATCAATGCCAATCATTTCCGATCAAGTGCGACATGGACGCGGCATCGAGCGCATCCATGCCGGCCAAGCCGTGATGGATGGCGCCGGCGTGAAAATCAACCGGGTCTTGACGCAAACCTTGCAGCGCCGCCTGGACCCTTTCCTGATGCTTGACGCCTTCGCCAGCGACAAGCCGAACGATTACCTGGCCGGCTTCCCCGAGCATCCGCACCGTGGCTTCGAGACGGTCTCTTACATGATCGCCGGGCGCATGCGCCACAAGGATAGCGCCGGCCATGAAGGCTTGCTGTCCGGCGGCGGCGTGCAATGGATGACGGCCGGGCGCGGCGTGATCCATTCCGAAATGCCGGAACAGGAAGCCGGCATGATGGAAGGCTTCCAGCTATGGCTGAACCTGCCCGCGCGCGACAAGATGCGCCAACCCTGGTATCGCGACTTCAGCAAGGAACAAATTCCCCGTTTCACGACGACCCAGGGCGTGACGGTGCAAGTGATCGCCGGCGCCAGCCACGGCGTGGCCGGCGCGGTGCAGCGTGAAGTGACGGAGCCGCTCTATATCGATATCGACTTGCCGGCCGGCGCCAGCTTCAGCCAGGCGCTGCCGCCGGGCCACAATGCCTTCTTTTACACTTTTCGGGGCGCCGTCAGCGTGGCCGGCAAGACCGTGGCGGCCACCCGCATGGCGATCCTGGCCAATCCCGGGAATGGCGACGAGGGCGAAGTTTTCGACGGGGTTGAGTTGCAGGCGCTCGAAGCGAGCCGCGTGATCTTGATCGCCGGCCGCCCGCTCAAGGAGCCGATCGCACAACACGGTCCCTTCGTCATGAATACCCAGGCCGAGCTGATCCAGGCGGTGCAAGATTTTCGCGAAGGCAAGCTGGGCGAATAAGCGGGCCGCGCAAGCGCAAGCGGCCCGATACGGCTACTGCTAGAATCGCAACATGACTCCCACCTTGATGACATGGCTCAGGCATCTGAGCCGGATCTGCGGTTTCGACACCGCCGATTCTTTCCCGCCCGGCCATCCGCACGCGCGCACGCGCTGGAATGGCGCGTATTTCGACATCGCCTCCGACGTCAAGCCGGAGCAAATCGAGCGCCGCCTGTGCGCGGCGATCGCCAATACGCCAACGGTGTTCGCCTATATCACCAATCCCACCGTGCGCATGCAGCGCGCCCTGTTCGGCGTGCTCGATGAACGCGTGCGGCGCAAGGGCAATGCCGCCGAACTGGTGCTGTTGCTCATTGCCGCCTACCGCAGCCCGCACGTCCAGGAAGCGATGCCGGGCTTGCGCGCCGCCATCGAGGCTGGCAAATATGACGATGACAGCGAACGCGTGCGCAGCTTGCTGGCCTTTCTGGCACACATGCCGTCGCCATTCGATGTGATCGACGCCGGCACGGCCTTGTTTGACGTGCCGCGCTGAGCGGGCTGCGGGGTTTCCGGATAGAATTGAGAGCTGATCGCAATCGACCCGGAGCCGGCATGAACACAGGCGGCCAACTGCATTTTAAAGCCATCCACTACTGCGGCCAGCACGACGGCCCGCGTCTGATCGTGCTGGGCGCCGTGCATGGCAACGAACGCTGCGGCACGCTCGCCATCACGCGCGTGATGGCCTTGCTCGACAGCGGCGCGCTGGCCTTGACGGCCGGCGCCGTGAGCTTTGTGCCGGTCGCCAATGCGCTTGCCTTTGCCAAGGGCGAGCGCATCGGCCAGCGCAATTTGAACCGCAATCTCTACCCCAGCGACGCGCCGCAAGATTTTGAGGACAGGGCCGCCAACTGGCTCTGTCCGCTATTGGCCCGTCACGATGTCCTGCTCGACTTGCATTCCTTTAGCGGCGATGGCGCGCCCTTCGTGATGGTCGGCCCGCACAATAATGATGGCCAGTTGGAACCGTTCGCGCGCGCCGGACAGGAACGCGCGCTGGCGCGTAGCCTGGGCGTGGGCCGCTGTGTCGACGGCTGGCTCCAGACCTACGCCGACGGCGTGCGGCGCCGCGCCACCCACGCGGGCGCGCTGGAAGCCGAACTCGCTTACGGCATCGGCAGCACCGAATTCATGCGCAGCATGGGCGGCTATGGTGTGACGCTGGAATGCGGCCGCCACGACGATCCGGCCGCGCCGGAAGTGGCCTACCGCGCGATCCTCAACACCCTGGCCCACCTCGAAATGGTGATGGCACCGCCGCCGGCGGTGGCTGACATGGAAGCATGGACCATGGTGGCCGCGCATGACAAGCGCGACGCGGACGATGCGTTCAGCCGCCCTTGGGCCAGCTTCGACCGGATCAGGCTGGGCGAGTTGATCGGCACGCGCGCCGACGACACGCCCGTGCATGCCGAATGCGAAGGCGTGATCTTGTTTCCCGACAGCGTGGCCGCCGCCGGCAAGGAATGGTATTACCTGGCACGGGAAAATAGGGGGTTTTAAGGCCGATAGCGGGCGCCCAATGGCAAGCGCCGCCGCCGCGACCGTCAATGTCATCGGCGCCGGCGCCCGCGTCAAGCTAGCCACGCGGGATCTGAAACGATCCCGCCAAATGGCTTATTTCCAGGAAAAATAAAATACATTTCCTTCCTGATTATAAGTCAGGCTTGCCGACTCATATTCAGGGATGTTTTTGGCGTGAGCCTTTCCGTCTTTCCAATAGAAGTGAATCGAGCCATTCGGAGACTCATATTCGCCATTGGTTTTTCTGACAAAAATTGCCGTCACCACGGGCTTGGTTTCAATATCGGTTTCCTTGAGCGTGACAAAGGCTCGTGGATTATGGGGATCGGTCCCCTGCTCCGGTTGGGGATTGGGTTGTGTGACAGAGCCAAAACCGGCACTTTGCAGCGTCATGCTGCGATTCTGGCCCGTGCTATCGTCAAAGGCAAATAACAGCGCATGCTGCCCCACTTTTTCCAGAACAATAAAAGCGCTCATTCCATCGATATTGATATTGGGCGTATCGACGGACAGCTCTTTTGAAGGGCCACCGAAATTATCGGTACGAAATACAGTGACCTTGCACGAAGAACCTACTTTTACCGAATTCAGCCGATCGTTCAGCGAGCGATAGTCTTTATAAATATCAACTTTCGCACCCAGCGTAGACAGGTAAGCCTTGCCCTGGAAATCGCGACCTTCATAGAAAATCACCTGATCATGTCCAGGAGTCGTAAGAGTAGTTTCAGTCAATGACATAAATATATCCTCAATTAAAATTGCTTACCCCAAATCGTTGACCACGCGCTGTGGGCTTGGCGCGCGGATGAGACGCTGCGAGGAATTGTTTATCCATCGCAGCATGCCATTGTCTATCGGTAAAAATAGTCGGATTTGATGCGCCTCAATTGAGGGATAGTCCGTCAGGCGGGGCGCTGTCGCATGGCTCGGGGCTTTGCATTTTATTGCGGCGAGAGCAGTTTCAGGCCGAGAATGCCGGCCGTGATCAAGGCGATGCAAGCGAGGCGCGCGGCGCCGGCCGGCTCGCCCAGCACCATGATGCCGAAAATGGCAGTGCCGACCGTGCCGATGCCGGTCCAGATCGCATACGCCGTACCCAGCGGCAAGCTGCGCAACGCCAGTCCCAGTAACGTCACGCTACCCAGCATGGCCGCTGCCGTCAACAACGATGGCCACAGCCGCGTAAAGCCGGCGCTATATTTCAAGCCAATGGCCCAGCCGATTTCCAGCAAGCCCGCCATGATGAGGATGAGCCAGTTCATAGAATTCTCCCGTTGTGGCGGGGTCGTCCCTGCCCGGCTCCGACGCCGCAGGGTCGTCCCTGCTGGAGCAGGCAAAAAGTATAGCATAGGCTGCAAAATGCCCTGGCCAGCAGGCTTTTCATTTATATCGTAATATAGCGATATTGAAATTTGTAAAACACGATATACACATCGTCATAAAACGAAATACACCCTATGGACATCGATGCAATCCACAAGGCCCTGGCCAATCCCGTGCGGCGCCAAATCTTGCAATGGCTCAAGGAGCCAGAGCGTTATTTCGCCGAACAAGACTACCCCTTGCACGTCGGCGTGTGCGCCGGCTTGATCGACCAGCGCGTCGGCCTGTCGCAGTCGACGGTGTCGGCGCATCTGGCGACGCTGCAAAAAGCCGGCCTGGTAACGGCGCACCGGGTTGGGCAATGGAGTTTTTTCAAGCGCGACGAAGCGACCATCCAGGCTTTTCTGGACCACATGCAACAAGACTTGTAAGCCCACTGCGTCGCGCCGCTTCCGGTGCGCGCATTTTTTAAAGGAATCATGATGACAAACTTATTCGATCCGATCACCATTGGCGACCTGCAACTGAAAAACCGCATCATCATGGCGCCCCTGACACGCTCGCGCGCCACCGGCGGCGGCCGCGTGCCGAACGCGCTGATGGCGCAATACTATCGCCAGCGCGCCACGGCCGGCCTGATCCTGAGCGAAGCGACGGCCGTCACGCCCCAGGGCGTCGGTTACGCGGACACCCCTGGCATCTGGTCCGACGAGCAAGTCGAAGGCTGGAAAGCGGTGACGGCCGCGGTGCACGCGGCGGCCGGCCGCATTTTCCTGCAACTGTGGCATGTGGGCCGCATTTCCGATCCGATCTTCCTGGACGGCGCCCTGCCGGTGGCGCCCAGCGCGATCGGCGCGCGCGGCCACGTCAGCCTGGTGCGCCCGCAACGCAATTATGTGACCCCGCGCGCGCTTGACGCGGCGGAATTGCCCGGCATCGTGGCCGCTTACCGCAAGGGCGCGGAAAACGCCAAGAAAGCCGGCTTCGATGGCGTCGAAATTCACGGCGCCAACGGCTATCTGCTCGACCAATTCCTGCAAGACGGCAGCAACACGCGCACCGACAATTACGGCGGCTCGATTGAAAACCGGGCCCGCCTGATGCTCGAAGTGACCGACGCCTGTATCGAGGTGTGGGGCGCGGACCGGGTCGGCATGCATCTGGCGCCGCGCCGCGACGCGCACGACATGGGCGACTCCGACCCGCTGGCCACCTTCAGCTATGTGGCGCGCGAGCTGGGCAAGCGCGGCATCGCCTTCATCTGCGCACGCGAAGCCGTTGGCGAGAACCGCCTCGGTCCCCTGTTGAAGAAAGAATTTGGCGGGGTGTATATCGCCAATGAAAAAATGGACAAGGCGACGGCGGCGCGCGTGCTGGCGGCCGGTGAAGCGGACGCAATCGCCTTCGGCCAGTTATTCATCGCCAATCCGGACTTGCCGCATCGCCTGGCGACAGACGCCCCTTTGAACGCGCCCAACCCGGCCACCTTCTACCAGGCCGGCGCCGAAGGCTACACGGACTATCCGGCGCTGGCATAAGCCGAACGCGGGGGCAAGATCAAGCGGTTGTGCGGCGCGCCAGTGAGGTGCTCAACGGGGCGCGCCGAAGCGATGATCGAGCAAGCCTTGTTCGCGGATGAAGGCGATCACTTGCGCCACCCCCTCGCCGCTGCGCAAATTGGTGAACACGAAAGGCCGCTTGCCGCGCATGCGGGCGGCGTCGCACGCCATCACGTCGAGGTTGGCGCCGACATAGGGCGCCAGATCGGTCTTATTGATGATCAGGAGGTCGGAGCGGGTGATGCCGGGGCCGCCCTTGCGGGGGATTTTTTCGCCGCCGGCCACGTCGATCACATACAGCGTCAAGTCCGACAATTCCGGGCTGAAAGTGGCGGCCAGGTTATCGCCGCCCGATTCGATCAAGATCAAGTCCAGGTCAGGGAAATCGGCTTGCATGCGCGCGATCGCCTCCAGGTTGATCGAGGCGTCTTCGCGGATTGCCGTATGCGGACAGCCGCCCGTTTCCACCCCCATCAGGCGCTCGGCCGGCAAGGCTTCGGCCCGCAGCAAGATTTCCATGTCTTCCTTGGTATAGATATCATTGGTGATGACGGCCATGTCGTATTGCCCGCGCATGCCCTTGCACAGCATTTCGCACAGGGCCGTCTTGCCCGAGCCGACCGGCCCGCCGATGCCGACCCGCAGTGGATTGGAAGTAGTCATTGTCCCTGCTTTCCTGAGTAAGTTAAGAGCGATAAAGCCGGCTGTACTGCGCCTCGTGCTGCATCGACAGCAGCGCCAGGCCCGGCGCCCAATTGCACATTTCCTCGTCCGGCACCTGGCGCGCGAAGTCGGCTGCCGCCTCCAGTTCGGCGCCCAGCGACAGCAGCAGGCGCTGCCCGGCCACCTGCCCCAGCGGCACCGACTTGACGCACACCAGCACCTGGTTTTCCGCCCACGCGAACAGCAGCGCCAGCAACGCGGCCTCATGCGGGATCGCCAGCGCCGCCACCGCGCAGGCGTAGGCGCTCGGCAGCGCCACTTCCCCCTGCGTTTGCAGCATGGCGAGCAAGGCGCCGTCGGCCACGTCCAGCTCCATCAGCAATTGGGTCAGCGAATAACCCATCTGGATGGTTTCGGCGCGCAATTCGGCGCTCTCGCGCGAGGCGATGAAACGCTCACCCCATTGGTGCGCGGCGGCCGTGTCGCGCGCGGCGAAGGCGCGCATCAGGCGCCAGCAAAGCGGCGCTTCCCAGCGCGCCATCACTTGATGCACATAGCGCACGATCCAGTCGCGCGCCGTGGCCGCGTCGCACACCATGCCGCACTCCAGCGCCGCCTCCAGGCCTTGCGAATAACTGTAGGCGCCGATCGGCAAGCCCGGACTGGCCAATTGCAGCAAATGCAGCAAGGCGCGCGCCTGCACCGTCAGGCCGGATCGCGCGGGCGGTGGATCTTTTGGCGCAGAGGCACCGGCGCCAACAGATGGGAGTCGCCATGCCCGTGGCCACCACCATAGGCGCCCGCCTCCGGCTCGAAGGCCGCGTCTTCCTCAACGACGCTGGCGCCCAAGCCTTCCAGCATCTCCTTGAGCACAGTGTCGCGCCGGATGCGCAGGAAGCCGTCGCCGACCTGGGCCTGGGTGTGCCGGTTGCCGAGGTGGAAAGCGCAGCGCAGCAGGGTGTGCGCGTCGACGCAGCGCACCAGATAGCTCGGCTCCCTGGCGGCGACGATGCGCACCACCCGGCCGTCTGCCCCGCTCAGCAAGTCGCCGTCGCGCAGCACCGTGCCGCGCGCCGTCAACAGCGCCACTTCCTCGCCGTTCGACAGGGTGGCGCGCAAACGGCATTTTTCGCGCAAGTCATACGGCAATT
This sequence comes from Oxalobacteraceae bacterium GrIS 1.11, assembly GCA_040544385.1. Classification (GTDB taxonomy): domain Bacteria; phylum Pseudomonadota; class Gammaproteobacteria; order Burkholderiales; family Burkholderiaceae_D; genus Janthinobacterium. The sequence continues at coordinate 34,873 of JBEONR010000025.1, read as the reverse complement.
CCAGCGTCGCGGCGACCGCCTCGGCCCTCTCTATCCTGGTATGCAGGGTCAACATCATGCCATCCTTTCAAAACAGGAAATAGCGCTGCGCCATCGGCAGCACCACGGCCGCTTCGCAGACCAGCAACTGGCCGTCGGCGCGCACCGCATAGGTTTCGGAATCGACTTCCATGCGCGGCGTGGCGCCGTTATGCACCATGTCGGCCTTGCGCAAATGGCGCGTGTTTTTCACCGCGATCAAAGTCTTATTCAATTTCAACTGGGCGCCGATGTCGGCCTCGTAGGCCGCCTGCGAGACGAAGGTGAAGGATGTCTTCAAGCCGCCGCCGAAGGCGCCGAACATCAGCCGGTAATGCACCGGCTGCGGGGTCGGGATCGAAGCGTTCGGGTCGCCCATGCGGGCCGCCGCGATCATCCCGCCTTTCAGTATCATGGCCGGCTTGACGCCAAAAAAGGCCGGCTTCCACAGCACGATGTCGGCGATCTTGCCCTGTTCCAGCGAGCCGACCACGTGCGCGATGCCATGCGTGATGGCCGGGTTGATGGTGTACTTGGCGATATAGCGCTTGGCACGGAAATTGTCGTTGCGGCCGGTGTCGGGCGCCAGCGCGCCGCGCTGCTGCTTCATCTTGTGGGCCGTCTGCCAGGTGCGCAGGATGACCTCGCCGACCCGCCCCATTGCCTGCGAATCGGACGACATCATTGAAATGGCGCCGATGTCGTGCAAGATATCCTCAGCGGCGATGGTTTCGCGCCGGATACGCGATTCGGCGAAGGCGACATCCTCGGCGATGGCAGGGTCGAGGTGGTGGCACACCATCAGCATGTCGAGGTGTTCGTCGAGCGTGTTGACGGTGTAGGGCCGGGTCGGATTGGTCGACGAGGGCAGCACATTGGCTTGCCCGACCGCCGCGATGATGTCGGGCGCGTGGCCGCCGCCGGCGCCTTCGGTGTGAAAGGTGTGGATGGTGCGGTCCTTGAAGGCGGCCAGGGTATGCTCCAGGAAGCCGCTCTCGTTCAGGGTGTCGCTGTGGATCGCCACCTGCACATCCATGCGCTCGGCCACCGCCAGGCAATTGTCGATCGCGGCCGGGGTGCTGCCCCAATCTTCGTGCAACTTCAAGCCGATCGCGCCGGCCCGCACCTGTTCTTCCAGTGGCGTGGGCAAGCTGACATTGCCCTTGCCGAGAAAGCCCAGGTTCATCGGGAAGGCGTCGGCCGCGCCCAGCATGGCGTGCAAATGCCACGGCCCCGGCGTGCACGTGGTGGCGCAGGTGCCGACTGCCGGCCCGGTGCCGCCGCCTAGCATGGTGGTGACGCCGCTCATTAAGGCTTCCTCGATCTGCTGCGGGCAAATGAAATGGATATGGGTGTCGACCGCGCCGGCGGTGACGATCATGCCCTCGCCGGCGATGATTTCGGTGGCGCCGCCGATGACCATCGTCACGTTCGGCTGGATATCCGGATTGCCGGCCTTGCCGATGGCGGCGATGCGGCCATTCTTCAAGCCGATATCGGCCTTGACGATGCCCCAGTGGTCGAGGATGACGGCGTTGGTGATGACGGTATCCATGACGTCTGCCGCATTGCGCTGCGACTGGCCCATGCCGTCGCGGATCACCTTGCCGCCGCCGAATTTGACTTCTTCCCCGTAAGTGGCGTAATCGTGTTCGATTTCGATGAACAGATCGGTGTCGGCCAGGCGGATGCGGTCGCCCGTGGTCGGGCCGAACATCTCGGCGTAGGCGGCGCGGGAAATGCTGGCCATATCATGGGTCTCCTGGCGCTGCGGCGCGCAATGGGCCCATCACGGCGCCGTTGAAACCGTACACCTTGCGCTCCCCTGCCAGCGCCACCAATTCCACGCTGCGCTGCTGGCCCGGCTCGAAACGCACGGCCGTGCCGGCCGCGATATCGAGGCGCATGCCATAGGCTTGCGAACGCTCGAACGACAGCGCCGGGTTGACTTCGAAAAAATGAAAATGCGAGCCGACCTGGATCGGCCGGTCGCCGCGATTGGCCACCACCACGGTGACCGTGGCACGGCCCGCGTTCAGGCTAATGTCGCCTGCTTCCAACAGGTATTCGCCGGGTATCATGCTGTGTCCCTCATGGAATCGGGTTGTGTACGGTGACGAGTTTACTGCCATCGGGGAACGTCGCTTCCACCTGGATGTCGGGGATCATCTCGGCGATGCCGTCCATGACATCGGCCCGGCATAATATCCTGGCGCCGTCCGCCATCAGCTCGGCCACCGTGCGGCCATCGCGCGCGCCTTCCATGATGGCAGCGCTGATCAAGGCCACCGCTTCCGGATAATTCAACTTCAAGCCGCGCGCCAGGCGCCGCTCGGCCACTAAACCGGCCGTGAAGATCAACAGCTTGTCTTTTTCTCTAGGCGTCAAATCCATCGCGCATCTCCCGTGGGTTTCATGTATTCCAGATGCGCGGCACCTGGCCCGCGCGCCCCAGCAAAAAGGGGCGCAAGCCTTGCCACACCATCAGCATCGCGCGCCGCGCCCGCTCGCTGTCATCGCCCAGGTGGCGCGCCACCACCAGGCCCTTCATGTGCGTGACGCCGAAGCCGGCGCCCAGGCCGGCGTCGGCCACGCTTTGGCGCAGGCCGGCCAGCGCGGCGGCCGGCAAGGCTGCGCCGACCGCGATCATGGTGGCGCAGACGCTGTGGCCGTGCAAGCCGAGCGGACTGGCCAGCATGTCGCCGCCGCCGAGCAAGGCGCCCTGCTCCCACCACAGCAACTTGCCGGCGCGGCTGATACGGGTGTGCTGCGTGATCTTGCCGTTGTCGAAGCACTCGCCCGAGGCGCGCCGGCCCAGGCAGATAATCTCGCACCCGAAATAAACGGCGTCGGCCGCCAGCGTGACGCTATGTTCGAGCGCGACCTGGGCCTGGTCGAAGAAAATGCTTTCCTGCGGCAGCCACTCGATGCTGGCGCCGGCGCCCGCATGCAGTTGCACTTGCTGGCGCGAGAGGTGGCCATTCGCCTTATACCATTTGGCGGCGCCGGGCGAGGTCAGGAAAGCGTGCCCCGATGCGCCGACGTGCGCCGTGATCGACAATTGGTCGCCGCCCAGCACGCCGCCGGGCGGATGCACGATAATCGCGTGGCAAACGGCGCCGCCTTCCGGGTAAAGCGCTTTTTGCACCCGCAAGGGGCCGCAATGGGCACGCTCGACCAGGCGCGTAGTGCCGGTGTCGTCGGCAAAGACCAAAGTCAGGCGCGCCTGGCAGGCGCCCTCGGCGGCGTTGTGGTGCTTGATGCAATTGGGCATGAAGGGCAATCGTGTCATTGACTCGTTATTCCTAGCATGATGTATGCCAACTCAAGATAGTCGCGCCACAGGGGGCGCCGCCCTCGCGCCTCGGCGATATCGCATCAATCTGGTGCATGCGCCGAGCCGCTATCCGGGCTCGTGCATGGCACAGCTTATAATATTATATGCAAGATTGCCAGCGGAGTTGGCAGCGGTTCCTCATCACTTTTTTTTGAAATACGCCTCTCATATTCCTGGCAAGAGTACCGAGCGCAACGATTATGACGAGGCCCCGCGACCGCTGGGCATGATGCCGAAGAATTATCCGGACGGCTTCCGGGTCGGCATGCACCGGCACCGGCGCGGCCAGTTCATTTACGCCGCCAGCGGCGCGACGCCATCCTGGCCGCTCCCGGCCACGCGCGCGGACTCGACAAGTGGGCCATGGTAGCCGGCGCGTCGACGCGTACGCCGACGCGCCTGTTCCAGGCCAAATTCGGCGTCAGCTTGACGCTGTGGCGCCAGCAAGTGCGGATACTGGCCGCGCTGCCGCGCATCGTGGCCGGCCAGGCGGTCACCGCCATCGCCTTCGACCTCAGCTAAATAGTTACAATGCCGCTTCTGAAAGGGGGCGTCGATTCCATTACTTTAGCTGAAAAATTGTCCACTGATTTTTCACTTTGGTTCAGGAATTAAGCGCTTGGATGCTTCGGAACGAAGGCGGTCAAAGACGGTTTGCTGGTAAAGTCCTTTGGCAAACGGGACGGTGTTCGACTGGTAAATTTTGCTCTCTATATCAATAATAAATAATATCGCTGGAGCGTTTTGTTTGAAATAAGTGGCTACTTTATCTTGATCTGTTTCGCGGAGCTTTACCATCGGATCTGACGTAAAAGTAATTATCTGGCTGCTTTTTGGTTGCAACGTTCCTTTTTCACCATAGTTAGGCATTGTTAGCTCGATATCTATATAATTATTTCCTCCCAAATAAACACGAAGGAACGCTTGAGGCTTGAGCGAGACTGCACCGCCTCCAGCATTACTAACTACACAATTTATGTGTACTCTCGATTCCTTCATCTCTGCGCGCTCACGTCGTTCGCGGAGCGCGATTTTGGCTTTTTCATATATATCTTTACGTGTTATTAAATATGCATCGAGTGGAGTGACCTCTTTTTCAAATCGTTCAATGAATGCTTTTCTCAGATCGGCTATTGCGGCTGGATCGCCGACCCCATGGAATATACTTGAGTTAAATGGCACCTCTGGAAACAGAGAAATGTTGAGCCGCGTGGCAGTGGATAGGTCAATATTTACACTTCCCTTGAGGTCGTCAATGGATTTATGCAATTCCGTTGACCTACTTTGTTGTCGCTCGATACCTTCGCCTTGACTATCAAGCCAGCTTTGAGCTTCGTCTAAGTCAACAGTTCGATTTACTCTTGAATCAGTTATCGACGGTCGTGCATCAAATAGAGGTTTAAACGCCGAATCCCGTAAGAGATCGATCTTCATAGGGTCCGATTTTTTATCGACTTCTGTAACTTCGACCCTAACGTCAGGAACTTCAATGACGTATATGCGCCACAGCGGAAACCCCAAGCCCAGTATGAATGCAGAGAACAAACTTAGCCAATTCGACTTAATGTATGTTGTTAGGCCATGAAGATGCGCTACAAAAGAAGCCCGAATGTTATAAGCCATAGTTTTCTCCAAAAAAATATTTTTTAACTTGAAGCCGCCAACCTTTGCACCGATGAAATTAGCAAAGAGCGACCCTCGCAACTTATCCACACGGCGACTAATATAATGTATAAAGCAAATCCTGCTCTATACATTGGAGCTTACTCAATGTACTGGACCGTAGGCGCCCTCCCTCAGATGGGCGTTGTCGTATATGTCGACAATCCGACAAGTAGTGTGGCACAGGGGGCCTGTCCGATTCGACGCCAGCATTGGCAAGGCCGGAGCGGCGCGACGCCGGGAGCCTTGTTACGCTTCCTGCTCCCTCACTTGCCAGGAAAATCCATGCGTCCCCTCCACTCCACAGCGACGGCCTTCACCCGCGCCGACATCCAGTTCGACGCCGGCGGCGTCACCTTGCGCGGCTGGCTCTATCGGCCCATCGGTCCGGTGTCCGCGCCGGGCGCCCCTACGCCGGGCGCCCCTACGCCGGGCGCCACCATAGTCATGGCCGGCGGCTTTGGCACCAGCAAGGAAATGTACACCGACCGCTATGCCGAGAAGTTCGCCGCCGCCGGTTTCATCGTGTTGCTATACGACCAGCGCGGATTCGGCGCCAGTGATGGCGAGCCGCGCCATGAAATCGATCCCTGGCTGCAAGTGGAGGACTTGCGCCACGCGCTCACTTGCGCGCATGGCTTGGTGCAAGTGGACCCGGCGCGAGTCGGCGTCTGGGGCAGCAGTTACAGCGGAGGACACGCGCTGGTGGTGGCGGCCACCGACCACCGCGTCAGTTGCGTGGTGGCGCAAGTGCCGACCATCAGCGGCAGCCGGACGGCCAGGCGCAGGATAGGCGGCGCGGCCGATCAAGCGCTGCTGGCGCGCTTCGCCGACGACCGCCAGCGCCGCGCCAACGGCGCCGATCCGGCGCGGCTGCCGCTGGCCGGCGACGCCGCCTCGGGCGCGCTCTATCAAAGCCCGGACGCGCTCGACTGGTACGCCGGCGCCTGTCGGCTGGCCGGCCATGCGATGCCCGTCATTACCCTGCGTTCGGTCGAATTGGCACGCGCCTACGATCCCGGCGACTATATCGCGCGCATCAGCCCGACCCCACTGCTGATGCAAGTGGCCCAGCACGACCAGATCACGCCGACCGACCTGGCGCTGCGGGCTTACCGCGACGCGCTCGAACCGAAGGCGCTGCAATTGATCGACGGAGCCGGTCATTTCGATGTGTATATCAGGGATGTCGAGGCGGTGTCGGACGCCGCACTGCGCTGGTTCGAGCGGCATTTGCGCAAGCCGTGATGGAAAAATGAGGGAAGACGTCCATCGCAAGCAATGGACGTGGGCGGCTGGCGCCGCCATAGCGCCGCAAGGGAGGGCGCCGAAGCGCCGTCCCTTGCGGGGTCATGCGGACTTGAACTTACTTGAAAGTATAAGCGGCCGACACATACACATAACGGCCACGCGGGTTGCCATAGTTGGTGTTATATCCCAGACTCGACTTTGGATCGAAGGCAGGATCGCGGTCAAACAGGTTGTTGGCGCCCACGCGCAACACCAGATCCTTGAACCCGGCATACGAGGCCGAGACATCCACCGTCGTCATGCTGGAAATCATCTGACCCTTATTATATTCATCATAGTAGAAATTGATGTTTTCCGCCGGCGTGCGATCGACGTGGAAATGCGAGGTGAAATTGGCGGTGGAAGTGGCCGTCCATGGACCGCGATCCCAGTTCAGGCTCAGTTTCGCCAACAAGCGCGGCAATTCAAATTGGCCGGCTTCGCAAGCGGTATTGTTCGGGCAGTTGATCTGCGGATCGTCGGGCAGCAAGGATTTGTTGAACTTGATGGTATAACTGCCTTCGCCAGACAACTTGAATTTGCCGAAATTGGCGCTGCGCACAGTGTACGACGCTTCCGCATCCAGACCATTCGTGACGACCCTGCTGCGGTTGATCAAGCCGGCCCGCAATTGCTTGAGTTGACCGACCAGGGGGCCAAGGCTGGCTTGCTGGGCGGGCGTCAAGCTATTGTAGGCGGCCTGGTCTTCCGCGGTCGGCGCCAGGCGCGTCACGCTGTTGCGATACGCGCCATCTTCGCCTGCCAGCACCGATTCGTTATCGAGGTTTTCAATCCGGTCATTCCATTTGATGTTCCAATAAGTCATGCCGAAGGTCAAATCCTTGACCGGCTCGATCAGGAAGCCCAGGTTGAATTGATTGGAAGTCTCGGGCTTGAGTTCCTTGGTGCCCGTCAGCAAGGACAACACCGAACGGCTGCAATCGTCATCGAAATAATCGTCGCCCTTGACGCAACGTTTGGGATCTTTCGCGTTCAAGAATCCGCCCCGGCCTTCGTTGAAGCGCTGCGACAGCGTCGGCGCGCGGAAACCCGTGCTATAGCTGCTGCGCACCATCAGTGTCGGCATCGGCGTCCAGCGCACGCCGAGCTTGGGGTTGGTGGTGCTGCCAGCCAATTGATAGCGGTCATAGCGCAGCGCCGCCTGCGCTTCCAGGTTTTTCAGGATCGGCAAATTCAATTCGCCGAAGACGGCGCCCAGCGATTCCGAGCCATCAATCCCCAGCAAGGTCGTGTAATTGCCAATGGCACCGTCGCGCCAAGCCTGCGATGGATCATATTTCAGCGATTCCTTCTTATACTCGGCGCCGACGGCCAGGCCGATTTTGCCGCCTGGTAACTGACCGAATTCGGTCGATGCCACCGCCTTGGCAAAATTGGTTTGCGATTTCGTCTTGGTGTATTGGTCGGCGCTCAGCTCGCTGATGATTTGCGCCGAATTATGGTTGCCGCCGAATGGATTGAATTTTCCGTTGGCGACATACTCTTGCATCTTGTCGAACATATAGCTGCCGAGCACGACGGTCTTGCCGTCTTCCTGGCTATGGCCGATGGAAGCGGTCCAGTCCCAGGCGCCGACATGGCCGGTGGCACCGCCAACCAGCCAGGTGGTATTCACACTGGTCGACGAGCCGCCTTCGTCGGCCGGAAACAGGCGCCGCACGACGACCGGCACGCCATAGGTGTTGTAGGGATTGTCGGCCGCGACATCCAAGGCGCCGGAACGGTCGGCGTTTTGAATGAACATCGGAGCATCTTTTACTTTGGTGTCGAAATGGTTATAGAACAAGTTGGCGAACAGACTCAGGTTGGGCGTCAAATCCCAGTTGGCCGTGCTGGCCGCGCCGTAACGGGAGTAGGGACGCACCAGATCCACGCTTTCCGCGGTGGAATACATGCAAGCGTTGCGGTTCGGGCCGGCGCGCCACTCGGGCGCGTCGGGGTAAGGCTTGACGTGATTGGGCGCGCATTCCGGGTCCGGCATGCGCTGCGCGCCGCCCAGCGACAGAGTGCCGGGATCACTGCCTTTGGCGCCGTATCCATTGCCCATGTGCAAACCGCCGGGCCGGTTGGTGAAGTCTTCCGTGTTCGACCATTTGCGGTCGACGGCGCGGATGCGTTTCGAATCTTCGTACGAGGCGGAATACGTGACATTGAACTTTTGCGCGTCGCGGTCGCCGAAACCGCCCGACAAGGACACTTTTGAATTGGCGCCATCGCCATGGGTGGTCTGGCCTTGCGTCGCATCCATCGCGAAGCCTTCATAATCCTTGCGCAAGATGAAATTGATGACGCCGCCGACGGCGTCGGTACCGTAAATGGCGGAAGCGCCGTCTTTCAGCACATCGATACGCTCGATCGCGGCCAGCGGAATGCTGTTCAAGTCGACCGAGGTCTCGCCGCTGTATTCGTCGGAGCCGGAAGCGGGCAAGCGATAACCGTTCAGCAGGATCAGCGTCGGCAAGCCGCGCAATTCCACTTTCGTGGCGCCATTGCGGAAGGAGCCAGCCGACTCCATTTCGCCGCCGTTCTTGCCGGCCGAGGTCAACTTGCTCATCAATTCGGTCACCGACGTGGCGCCCGAACGGGCAATCGATTCGCGCGTCATCACGGTAATCGGCGAAATGCCTTCGCTGTCGATGCGCTTGATATTCGAGCCGGTGATTTCCACGCGCTGTATTTTTTCCGGCTGCGCCTCTTGCGCCTGCGCCGCCATCGTCGCGGCGCCGGCGATTACCGCCACCGCCAGCCTGACCAATTGCACGATTTTTTTCTCATTCAACATCTTCACATCCCCTATGGTTCCCGATGCCACTTTATACGTGGCTACATGTATTTCCCGCCGAACGGCAGTCTAGACAAGCTCAACATTGTCTAGTCGTCCATCACACCAAAAGAATTGATAATAGTCAATATTTCCATTGTCGAGAGAGCCATAAAACAACGTTTTTATTTGATTCAGCCACTTTTGGCGCGCCGGGGCCGAAATACTGTTGTCATATTTGATCGTTATCATCCGCGTCGTATGCAGTGCGCGCGCCGCGACAGGCGCCGCCCCTTCACCTCGACCCTTATCCCATCCAAGGAAGCGCATGATCTCTTCAGGCAGACGCAAGTTTCTCAGTTTCGCAGCCGCCACGGCCAGCGCCGGCACCCTGTTCCCGAACCTGATCCGCGAGGCGCTGGCGGTGCCCGCCAATAACACCACCGGCACCCTGGCCGACGTTGAGCATGTGGTCATTTTCATGCAAGAGAACCGCTCCTTCGACCATTACTTCGGCACGCTGCCGGGCGTGCGCGGCTTCGACGACCCGCGCGCGATCGATTTGCCCGGCGGCCTGCCAGTCTGGTATCAGCCCGACGCCCACGGCGGCCATGTGCTGCCCTTCCACTTCGACGCGCAAAACACCAGCGCGCTGTCGCTCGGCACCAACCATTCGTGGAAAGGCTCGCAAGCGACCTGGCAAGGCTGGGATGCCTGGGTCAAGCAGAAGACCCCGCAAACCATGGGTTATTTCGACCGCGCCGACCTGCCCTTCTATTACGCGCTGGCCGATGCCTTCACCATCTGCGACGCGTATCACTGTTCGGTATTCGGCGCCACCGACCCCAACCGCCTGTATTCCCTGAGCGGCAGCAACCAGGGCTGGATGGGCAATATGGGCGCCCTGTACAACATCAACGGCGCCGGTTATTACAATAACGACCCGGCGCGCGACAATATCGCGGCGGCCGTCACCAATGGCGCGCCGAATTGGCGCACCTATGCCGAAGTGCTGGAAGCGAACCAGGTCAGTTGGAAGGTGTACCAGGAGTGGGACAATTACGGCGACAATTACCTCGCTTACTTCCGCAATTTCCGCGTCAACGCCGACGGCAGCCGCCTGGGCGCCGATTCGCCGCTGTATCAAAAAGGGCGCACGCTGGCGCCCGGCTCGACCGAGGCCAACGCCGCCGGCACCAAGGGCGACTGGCTGGTGCAAGCCTTCGCCGACGACGTGCGCAACGAGCGCCTGCCGCAAGTGTCGTGGATTTGCGCGCCGAACGACTATACCGAACACGCGCCCAACTCGCCCAACGCCGGCGAAAACCTGACGGCGCGCCTGCTGGCGGCGCTGGTGACCAATCCGGCGCTCTGGTCCAAGACCGTGTTCTTGCTGATGTACGATGAAAACGACGGTTTCTTCGACCATGTGCCGCCGGACATGGCGCCGCTCGACGCGGGCATGGGCAAGACCACGCTGGCCGACATCGGCGCCCACGAAACCTACCAGGGCGTGCCGGTCGGGCTGGGGCCGCGCGTGCCGATGCTGGTCATTTCGCCATGGAGCAAGGGCGGCCGCGTCTGCTCGCAATTATTCGACCATACCTCGAAAATCCGCTTCCTCGAAGAGTGGCTGGTGGCCGGCCGGGGCAAGCGGCGCGCAGATGTCCAATGCGAGAACATCTCGCCGTGGCGCCGCGCCGTCTGCGGCGACTTGACGTCGGCTTTCGATTTCAGCCGGCCGAACAGCGCCTGGCCGACCGCCGTGCCCAAGACGGCGGCTTACCGGCGCGTCTCCGGCAAGCCTTATCCGACCCCGCCGGCATCGCAATCGCTGCCCAGACAAGAACCCTGCCCGACCGTCACCGGCACCCGCTACGCCTGCGCCCTGCCCTACGAATTATCGGTGCAAGGCTACGCCCGGGATGGCGCCCGGTTCGCGCTAGACTTTGGCAATGAGGGGCGGGCCGGCGCCGCCTACATCGTCTATTCGAACCTGCGCAGCGACGGCCCCTGGTATTACACGGTCGAGGCGGGCAAGTCGATCGAGGGTGAAATCTGGCATTGGGACGGCCCCGCCTACGAATTGAGCGTCCATGGCGCCAACGGCTTCCTGCGCCAATTCAAGGGCGCCGTCAAGCCGGCCGCCGGCGGCGCCAGGCCGGAGCTGCGCACCAACTACGACACCGCGACGGGCGGCATGCGGCTGATTTTGTCCAATCTCGACGGGCTGCTGCCGTGCGCCTTCACTGTTACCGACAATGCCTACGGCGTCGCGCCCGTCAGCTACAGCGTCGCCGCCGGCCAGATGCTGGGCCTCGATTGCGCGCTCGACGCCAGTTTTGGCTGGTACGACTTCAGCGTTAGCAGCGACGCCGACGGGCAATGGCTGCGGCGCGTGGCCGGCCATGTCGAAACGGGTTTGCCAAGCCGCACCGATCCCCTGCTCGGCGCCCATCAGGCCAATCCGGCCAAGATCAGCCTGTCCACCAGCACGCCCCGTGTCGCGCGCGGCGCCGCCGTCATCTTCAGCTATGCGGCGCCAGCGGGCAAGCTCGACCCGCGCAACTGGATCGGCATTTACGGGCCGGGCGGCTCGCCGGCCCACGGCAACGCCCTGCAATGGGCGTACGCGCCCGACGCCGTTGGCGCTGCCTCGTTCGCCAGCGCGACGCTGGCGGTGGGCGACTACACGGCCTGGTATCTCTACCAGAACGGCTATGCGCTGCTGGGCGGGCCGGTCGGCTTCAGCGTCGCCTGAGCCAGCCACAAAGCAAGGATCGCACCCGCTTCATTCAATTGCTCAAGCCACACTCACTGGAGAAAATCATTCCTACCATTTGCATTCGCACCCTGCTCGGCCTGGCCCTGGCGGCAAGCGCCGCGCTGGCCCAGGCCGGCATCTCCACCTTCGACAACCGCGCCGTGTTCGACGCGCAAGGCCGCATCGCTTACAACAGCAACTTCGACGATTTTGGCAGGGCTTATCATTTTCCCGGCGCCGACTTCACGCGCGGCGACGTCAGCTATGTCTCCGACGAAAACCTGATCGTCGGCGCCGGCACGCCCTTCTCGGTGGGCGCCCAGCGGCCCGTGATGAGCAATGAATACTGGACGCCGCTGGCGGCGCGGGTGGCCGCCGGCTATAGCCTGCTCGGCTTCGACGCGGCCGTCACTTCCGGGCCGGTCGAGATCACGCTCGAAACCAACCTGGGCAACTACCATTTCGGCGCCGTGACGCTGCCCGACGGCGCTACGGCGTTCGGCTTCAAGGGATTCCGGACCACGGGCGCCGGCGAATATTTCACCGGCTTCCAGCTAGCCGCGCAAGGCAGCGGCCACCTGCTTGGCGTGACCGACGTCGCCGTCGGCATGACGCCGGTGCCGGAGCCGAGCCGTGGCGCGTTGCTGCTGCTCGGAATGACGGCCATGGCCTGGGTCAACCGGCGGCGTTGAGACGCCTATGGGCGCACCAGGGTAGCCGATGTATCAATCATGCCCGAGAGCATAACGCTTTTGCAATACACGCCGCGCGCCGCTTTTCGTGAGGGTAGCGAGCGCGGCGTTCCAGCGCGCCACTTCGGCCGCGGATGTGCTTTTTGATAGAGCGATATAGCCTTTCGAGGTGGCGAGGCGGACATGGGTAGCTCTGATCTTGCTGAAGTCCACTTGCGCCGCCACTAACTTCTGCTCCAGTCCGCTATCGGCCGAAGCCACCAGATCGACCCGGCCCAACGCCAGCATTTGAAAGCAGCCGACATAGGTATTGTGGCGATACAGATGCGCAAAACCGGATTGAACCAGCAGTGCATCGTGCATATTGCCATTGAGCACACAGACCCGCAATTGGCTGGCATCGGCCAATTTACGGATGCCGGTGGGCGCGGCCGTTCTTTCATACAGATAATCGGCCTCTTCCCAAATGGGGCCCACCCAGGCCATCTTGTCCTCGCGCTCGGGCGTGCGATCCAGATTGAACAAGGCGACCTCGTCCCTGGTGCGCAATAGCGCCAGCCCGCGCGCCAGCGGCACCTCCTCTATACGGTCGGGCAAATGCAACTCGGCCAGCAAGGCGCGCACCAGCTCAACATAATAAGCCCGCTTGCCGCCGTTGGGCTTGCCTTGCAACACACCGTCGCTGTACACGGTTTGTTCGCCCAGACTGTGCGTGTAGACATGCCAATCCTGCGCCAGCGCGAAGCATGGCGCCAGCAACACTGCTGCCAATATTCGATGCTTCATGGTGCGATTCACTTTGAATTAGCCGATTTTCACGTTAATGGGCGGCGCAGATCTTGTCAACAGGAATAGCTGTCGGATGCCGGGCGCATGCGGGCGGCCACTCAATTGCCGAGGAAATCGGCCATCATGCCCGACACCCGGCGCAAGCGGCGCGACAGCAGGCGCGCCAGGCATAGCATGAAGCGGTAGGCCACGACCGAATGGTCGGCCGCCAGCCTCTTCAACTTCTCGCTGCTTAAGGTCAGCAATTCGCAATCGGTGTCGGCAATGCAGGTGGCCGAGCGTAATTCCTGGTCCAGCATGGCCATTTCGCCGACAATGCGCCCGCGCGCCTCGTGCGACAGCAATTGCCGGCCATGCTCGCCGCCCTTGAAGATCGAGATACCGCCGTCGACCAGGATCAGCATGTAATTGCCCGGATCGCCCTCGTTGAAGATGACCTCGCCCTTGCCGACCCGCTCCAGGTTCAGGTAGGCGCCGATGATCTCCAGTTCGGCGTAGGGGAAATCCTGGAACAGGTCGAGTTCATCGAGAATGTCGGCAATCTTCATGGCGGCTCCCATCAGGCAGACATCCAGCATACACCGATGGGACGCTCCCTTGCGCGCCTATTCACCGGCCGGATAGGGACTCTTGCCGCCGTTGGCGATGAAACTGTCGATGCGCGCTTCCAGCACCGGCAGCGGCACCGAACCGAGTTCGAGCACCGTGTCGTGGAAGGCACGGATGTCGAATTTGTCGCCCAGCGCCGCCTCGGCCTTCTGGCGCGCCGCCATGATCGCCATCTCGCCCAAATAATACGACAGGGCCTGGCCCGGCCACGAGATATAGCGGTCGACCTCGGTCTCCACCTCGTGCTCGGAGAGCGCGGTATTGTCGCGCAAATAGGCCTGGGCCTGGGCCCGGCTCCAGTGCTGCGCGTGCAAGCCGGTGTCGACCACCAGCCGCGCCGCCCGCCAGGCCTGATAGCTCAACATGCCGAAGGTTTCGTAGGCACTGTCATAGATGCCCATTTCCGTGCCCAGGCGCTCGCAATACAAAGCCCAGCCTTCGCCGTAAGCCGAAATGTAGGCGCGGCGGAACGCCGGCCTGCCCTTTTGTTCGAGCGCGACCGGCATCTGGAAGGCGTGGCCCGGCGCCGATTCGTGCAGGGTCAGGGCCGGCAGGCTGTACAAAGGGCGCGCCGGCAAATTATAGGTATTGACCAGGTAGACGCCGGGGCCGCCCCGGCCCGAAGTGTAAAACGGCGCCTGGTCGGCCGGCACCGGCACGATCGCGAAGCGGCGCCGCGGCAGGTAGCCGAAATACTGTTCGGCCTTGGCGTCGAATTTCTTGGCGATGAAGGCGGCCCGCATCAGCAATTCTTCCGGCGTCTTGGCGTAAAAGCGCGGGTCGCTGCGCAAGAATTGCAAAAATTCCGGGAAAGTGCCGGCAAAACCGGTCTGGCGGATCGCCGCTTCCATTTCGGCGCGCAACTTGGCCATTTCGGCCAGGCCGAGCTGGTGGATTTGCCCGGCCGTCAGCGTGGTGGTGGTGAATTCGGCGATCTTCGACTGGTAATAGGCTGGCCCATCCGGCAGGCTCTCGGCGGCCAGCGCCACGCGCGCGCCCGGCACATACTCGGTGCGCATGAAGGCCAACACTGCCCGGTGGGCCGGGATGACGTCGGCGCGGATCGCCGCCACGGCGGCCGCGCGTAACTGGGCTTGCTCGACAGCCGACATGGCCCCCGGCATGTGCTTGAATGGCAGGTAAAACACCGTGTCTTCCGGCCGGGCCGCTTGCGCCACCGAGGCCAGCGAAGCGTCGCGTCCAAGCAGCGTGACCTGGGGCGGCGTGAAGCCGCGCCGCAGGCCGGCGCGCATATTCGCCACTTCCTCGCCGAAGTAGCGCGGCACGTCCTGCAGTTGGGCGATGAACTTGCGGTAATCGGCGCCGCTGGTAAAGGCCGCGTGGGCGCCGCTCGCCAGGTTCGACCAGAAGGCCGAATCGGCGTTCAGCGGCTGCTCGTATTCGCGAAATTGGCCGCTGGCGACCAGGGTCTGGATCTGGCTGCGGTAGACCGCGTAATTGATGCGCTCGGGCGCCGACAGGGCTGCCGGCGCGATGTCATCCAATTGCGCCAGCACCGCGCGCCAATGCGCCAGGCGAGCCGCCTGGCTGGCCGAGTCGACCCGCGGCAGTTCGGCGCGCAGGACATTGTCGTCATCCTCGCCGCCGTCCAGGCGCTGGGTCTGGCGCCAGATGCCCTCTTGCGTGTAAATCTCGCGCAGGCTGGTATCGGCCGATGCCAGCGCAAGATGGGGGGCGCCGGCGGCCAGCAACAGGCAGGCCAACGATACGGCGGAACGGATTTTGTCCATGTATTTCCTGGCTTGTAACTCGTGCATCAATCAATCCACAGCATTGGTGGCGACGGTGCCACCCTTCCCGTCCGGAGGAAAAGGCGACACCGTATTGTATGCGGACTGGGCAATCAGTCCGCTGCCCGATTAAGGATAGGCTTGCAGATAATGCGGGGTGGTGCTGGCGCTGTCGTCCAGCGCGGTCTCGCCCTGGTCGTTGATGATGTGGCTCACTTCGCCAAAACCATGCAGCGAGACCGTCACCAGATCATGCATTTTCACGCCGGCCGTGCGCGGCACTTCAAAAGCGTGCGCCGACTTGATGTGGCTGCTGGTTTGGCGATCCAGCGTCAAATAGGCATACGCGCCCAGCCCCCAGGCTTCATGATTGCTGACATGATCGGCCACTTTGTAGGAAGCGTAGCCGTTCACGCCCGGGGCGCTATTCCACACGCCCTGGCTAGGCACATCATAGGGCAATTCGTTCTGGAAGAAGATGGTTTTGCCATTGTTACCATTCCACAGTACCTGGAACTTCTGATAGTGTTCAACCAGCAAGCCGGTGGCCAGTACGTTGTCGCCGTTGACGATCACGCCGTAGTCGGCCTGGTTGATATTCCAGCCAACTGGCAAGGTGCCATGGTCGGCGCGCCAAGCCCATACGTGGTCGATGATGGTGTCGCTGCTATTCACGATCAGGCTGTTGCTGGCCTTGCCGGCGACGGCGCCGCCGATACGGAAGTACACATCTTGCACAGTGCTGGGATTGGCGACGTGGCGCAAGCCCGAACCGATGACGCCCACGGTCATCAGCGCGCTGCTGTTGGTGGTGCCGGCATCAAACAGCAGACCGGCAATGCGGACACCGTCCACATCGGCCACGCTCAAGCCATCGACGCCATTGGTCGGCGTCAAAGTCGGGAAACCGATACCGAGCACGATCGTGTTGGCGTTTTTCACCTGCAGCGTTTCGCTCAGCTTGTAGATACCCGGCGTCAGCAGCAGGTTCAAGCCCTTGGCCAAGGCCGCGTTCAGCCTGGCCGTGCTATCGCTCGGCATCGCCACGTAGAACCTGCTCATCGGAATCGATTGGCCGGCCGAGTTGCCGTTCGCCCAGCTAGGGCCGGAGCTGTTGGTCAGGCGATCGGGATTGAAGACAAAATATTTGCCCGCAGCATCGACATACATATACGGCTTGTCGCGCGAAATCGGGGTGGTTGCCAGCGTGGTGTAACGATTGCCTTTGGCGCTGAAGTCTTGGGCCGGTGCGCCCTGCACGCCGGAAAAGACCATATTCCACACACTGTTTTCCCATCCGCCGGTGCTGCTGTCGCGGGTATACCATTGCTGTTGGGAACCCGCCTTGATCTTGCCGTCGACTTTGGAATCGGCCAGGTAACCGCCGCTGGCCCAGCCGGAGCCGCCCCAGTTGACGTTGGTGGGAAACAGCCGCAAGTCGCCCGCGATATGGACCCGGCGCATCGGCGCCGCTTGCGACACGGCCCAGGTTTCCAGGCCGCCGTTAGGCGTGATTTTCAGATTCTCGATCGAGCGCCAGAAGTTCTGCGTCACGTTCTCGGAGTCGCCATAGTTCCAGCCATAGTCGGCGCTCAAGTTACCCCGGATATCGACATCGTCAGGATTGCGGCCCAGGCCGGCTACGGCCGTGTAGAAGGCCAGGTTGGCTTGGATACCGTTATACGTGCCCGGCTTGAACAGGAAGGCGTAGCGCTGGTTGCCAAATTGCGCGGCCGGATTCAGCTTTTGCGGATCGAACGCGGCGGCCATGTCGGACTGAATCCGTGCGATCGGGGTGACTTGATCGTAGACTTTGACGTTGGCACCAAAGTCAGGCGTGTCGGAAGTGACGATCGGACCGCCGGGATCGCCTGGCGTGTCCGACACCGGCGCCAGGGTCCATTTCTGCGCCACGGTAGCATTGCTGGAATAAATTTGCACTGCGCTGCCGTTGGCCGTGCCCGCCGCAACAATATCCAGCGCCTTGCCGCTGTTCGGATTGATCAGGGTATACGTGCCGTCGCTATTCGGATTCAATTGCCATTGCTGGGCACCGGTTCCGTTCGGGGTGTAGATGCTGACCGGCGTGCTGTCGGCGGTGCCGGCGCCGACCACGTCGAGCGCCTTGCCGCTGCGTTGGCTGATCAGGGTGTAGCTGCCGTTGCTATTGCTATTGATCTTCCACTGCTGATCGAGGCTGCCGTCGACAGTGAAAATTTCGAGCAGAGTGCCGTCCGTAGTGCCGGCGTTTTTGGCCCGTATCGCCTTGCCGCTGTTCGGATTGACCAGGGTATACACCGATCCGACCGCGAAACCGCCGCTGCCGGATGCCGCCAACAAGGTGGCGCTACCACCCGTGCCGTTGCCGCCGCCGCCGCAGGCAACGAGGCTGCTACCTAAGGCAATACAAGCTACTGTTTTATATAAGATTGTATTCAAGAAATTCTCCTGGAAATATTGCTACACGCTCCCTTTGCAGGCAAGCCCGATACCACCACAGGATGGTTGTGCTGCGGTGCATACGAACAACATTTGAACAAATGCCAACAATGCACATGCGGACGTCGCATGAACCGACACTGGCTCGCGTCAGCGTGGCATTTTTGCAAAGATATTGGCCATTTCATCAATACGTACCGCAATCAATGTCCGGCTGTGTCGCTTAGTTCCATTGACGAACTGAAAACGGTGCCGCAAACGACGCGGCGTATCAACGGCCTTGGCATGATCCCCTGTGCTAAGTAAGCGCCAATAATTTATCGTGTTTTCTGGCTTCCCTATCCGGCGCTGCGCTGTGTTGCCCGCCCCTTGCAGTGGCCGCACTGCGTCGCAACGGGCGCCTTGCGCAGCATCCGGCCAGGTTCGCCATCAATTCACAATAAATTCCTGACTCTTACTTAGCGCAATATTTTCTAAAATCTTCTTATGCCTTGAATTTACAGCTAAAATGATAAGATGTCCATATTTGCAATATTTTTTGAGAATATATTTTCACGGACATCATTTTCCACAAAAGCCGGACGAGCGCCGTGAAGGCGCCGGCGGCTAATGACAGCGCGCGAGGAATTCTATCCATGTATTTCCAAGGTGAGGGGCATCGATCAAGGCAGATCGAAGACTGTCATGGTGGCGCTTGCACGGAGAGCATCGGTGGCCGCCATCCGACCTTATTTGTTCGGCTGCGGGCCACAGTTGTTGGTCTTGGTGCAAGGCGGTTGCACCACCACGACGGCGCAATTGAGCCGATCCAGCAATTGCTGATAGATCAATCGATTGAAGTGCTCTTCCACGGAAACCTCCGCCTGCACACCCAAATTATTCATCAGTCGAACCACGGCGTCGGCTCTTTCCTTCACCAGCGCGTCGCCCACCCCCATCGTCGTATTCTTGATCAGGAAGGCAGCATATTCACCGCCGTGAAATTCGCTGTTTTTCTCGTCCTGCCAGGCAATGAAAGAGCGAACTTCCGTCGCTGAAATCCGCGCGGAATGGGGCTGGAAATGGATGTCGTGACTGAGTCCGGCAAAGTTCATGGCTGCACCACAGCTCGAAACCAAATACAGGACAATAAAACCAGTTATACGCAGCATTGCTAGGCCTTTTTCATTTAATTAACATAATTATCATATCGACCCATCAGTATAACTGTACGTTTCGATGATAAAGATATTCTATTTGCATTCATCCATTCCAGCGCGCCACTTTTCCACTAATGAGTTTTCGCCACCAGCTTTTTTTCGACGACATTGCACCGACCTGTGAGGTGAATGCGACCGGAATTTCTGTGCGCCGCAAGGAATTCAGCGACGAGCATATCGATCCAGTTGCTACCGTCGCCAGTGGCCGCCTTCACCGAGCGCGCGATGCCGTTCGCGTCGGCCATCTGGTCGCCACCGCTCCATACCTCGAAGCCGTTCTTGCCACCGCCGACCTGGTAACCCGATTCCAGCCGTCGAAGACGCTGCCCGACACCAGCGTCCGGAAAATTGCTTCAACGGGGCATCGCATTCACATGTCGGAACGGCCCCCGGCTCGAGCTTTGAACATGGATGTCGCGCTCAAAAATTTCACTATCGAAATTAAAAATCCCGCCATTCCGAGCACGATGGATACTGCACCAAGTAGCTCATGGGAAAAAATTTTAGCAAATTCTTCCATCCCGTCACCCCCTCCATTTAATGAATTATATCTATCATAAGAAAATAATAAATAAAAATCCATTAAAACACCAAAAAATAAAATTGATACAATTGAAATTTGCAGCCAACGCACTCTTCGTGAGAAAGCAAGAATCAACAGCGGAGATAGAAATATTAAAATCTCCGACCAGCCCATTACTTGAAATGGGACTTTTGAAATTACATCCATTAACTCGTTTAGATGCGTTATTACATAAAAAATCCATTCCAGAATTCCATGAATTTTGGCATCGACAACACCAGAATCAACAACAATGTAAGCTGCATTAAAATCGACGAGTGCCAAGAGCAAACAAGAAGAAAAAGTGAGCATAATGCCCATCAACAAGCCTGCTCTATTATGTCGAATAATATATTGATGTAAGTCCTTCCAAAAAAATACATTCATTTCTATAAAATCCTCTTAAATAATTACCATGATAACTTTACTTTTAATCACCATCATGCCAATTAATAATAAAACATTGATTCGCTACTATCGCTGGCGTCGGCATGTTCGCTGGCCGCCGTTCGCGCGGACGGCATGCCGATCGTGAAGCTGCCCGTTGCTGCGACGAGCTGACTCACTACAAGCTGCGTCGCACCCTGGCTTGAACTGGTGACGGCTGTATTGTTGGCATAGCTAAGTAAGAGCCAATAATTTCTTGTGTTTTCTGGCTTACCTATCCGGCGCTGCGCCGTGTTGCCCGCCGCTAAGTACCCAGTCGGAATAAATTGTGAGATGGATGTGGTCCTGGCCGGAGTGTAGTAGGGGTTTCGTGGGGCTTGCCCCGCGCCTGCGCAACGGATCGCTGCATGGCGATCCTTCCGATGCAAGGCGCCCGGTCCGCCGCAGTGCGAGCACTGCAAGGGACGGGCAAGCCTCGGCGGCCCCCTTGCAGCGCGCCGAGCAGGGCCGCAGACATCCACAATTTATTTTGAATGGGTACTTAGCAGTGCCCGCACTGCGTCGCAACGGGCGCCTTGCGCAGCATCCGGCTAGGTTCGCCATCAATTCACAATCAATTCCTGACTCTTACTTAACATACGGATTCACACCGGCCGGCGTAGCGCAAGTAACCTGGCTGTACATGCGGACGAAGTAATCTCATTGTGGATTTTCCTGCCAGTAATTGGTCAATATAACGATCGTCTTCCATGCAGCGCAATCAATTCGCCGCCAAGGTAGCGGCGCTTACTTAGATCGCGCTCAGGTTTTTCTTTTCGCGCAGCAGCGCTGTGAAAGGGTCGGCGGCCAGCGCGCGGCTGAAGAAAAAGCCCTGCATTTCATCGCAGCCGTGACGGGTCAGGAACTCCACTTGCGCGCGCGTTTCCACCCCTTCGGCGATCACCCGCATATTCAGATTGTGCGCCAGCGAAATCACCGACAAGGCAATGGCGGCGTCGTGGGTGCTGGTGGCGACGTCGTTGATGAAGGATTTATCGATTTTCAATACATCGATCGGGAAGCGCTTCAGGTAACCGAGGCTGGAGTAACCGGTGCCGAAATCGTCGAGCGAGATGGCGACGCCGATATCTTTCAGGCGCTTGAGTGCCGCCACCGCCTTGTCCGGGTCGCCCATGACGGTGCCTTCCGTGATTTCTATGCCCAGGAAAGCGGGGTTGATATCGTATTTGCGCAGCGTCGCCTCGACAAACAGCACGGTGCGGTCTTGCGCGAACTGGCTGCCCGACAGGTTGACGGCGACCTTGATGCTGCCCAGGCCATCGTCGTGCCAGCGGCGGATCTGGGCGCACACGGTGTCGAGCACCCATTCGCCGATCCCGGTGATCAAGCCGTATTCCTCGGCCAGCGGAATGAAGCGCCCCGGCCCGACTTCGCCGAGCAGGGGATTATCCCAGCGCAGCAGCGCCTCCGCACCCAGCATGACGCCGCTGCGCAAGCACATTTGCGGCTGGTAGTGGACCGTGAATTCGGCGCGCTCGACGGCGCCGCGCAACTGGCCCTGGATCGCCAGCTTGGTGCGCACGTCGACATCCATGCGCTCGGTAAAAAAAGCGTAGTTGTCGCGTCCGGTCTGCTTGGCGCGGAACAGGGCCGTGTCGGCGTTGCGCAGCAAGTCGTCCAGGGTATTGCCATCGTTCGGCCACAGGGCGATGCCGATGCTGGTGGTCAAGCTCAGGTGGCGGCCATCGACGCAGACTTCATCGCGCAAGCCGATCAGAATTTTTTGCACCAGGGCCAATGTCGCGCCCAGCAAGGCGTCGTCTTGCAAGATGATTTGGAATTCGTCGCCGCCCTGGCGCGCCACGGTGTCGCCTTCGCGCAAGGCGTCGGCCAGGAAAGCGGCCACCGCCTGCAGCGCCTTGTCGCCCACCGGCGGGCCGAAGGAATCATTGATATTTTTGAAGCGGTCCAGGTCCAGACACATGACGACCACCCGGCCATGCTCGCGCTCGGCCTGCGCGCGCGCGTGGCCGAAGCGCTCGCGCGCCAGTTGGCGGTTAGGCAAACCCGTCAACGCATCGTGGTGGGACAGGAAATCGATCAAATGCTGTTCGGCCTTGCGTTCGCTGATATCGAGGAAGACCGCGATGTAATTGACCAGCGCGCCTTCCGGCCCGCGCACCGTCGACACGCTCAGCAAACAGGGATAGGTGGCGCCGCTTTTGCGCCGCGTCAGCACTTCGCCCGACCAGTGGCCGCCGCTACTGACGCCTTGCTGCATCGCCGCCAGCATGGCCTGGTCGGCCTCGGCGCCCAGGCGCATGATGTTCCAGCCCGTCACCTCGGCCCCCTGGTAACCGGTGATGCGGGTGAAGGCAGGATTCGAGGTGATGATCAGACCGGCCGCGTCGGTGATCAGGATCGCGTCCTGGGTCGCTTCAAATACCTGGCTGGACAGGCGCAGGAATTCCTCGTTGGCGCGGCGGATCTGGATTTCCCGCTCCAGCGAGCGGGCCAATTGTTCCAGCTCGGCGGTGCGCTCGTCGACGCGCTGCTCCAGGCTGGCCCGCTCGGCCGCCAGTTGCTGCTGGGCCCGCCCCAAGCGCACATGGGCGTCGGTGCGGGCCAGGATTTCTTCGGCCTGGAAAGGTTTGGCGATGAAATCGACCGCGCCCAGCGCAAAGCCACGCACCTTGTCGTCGGTGTCGTGCTGGGCCGACAGGAAGATCACCGGCACCTGGCGCAGTTGCGGCGACAACTTCAGGCGGCGGCATACTTCAAAACCGTCGATGCCGGGCATGCGCACGTCGAGCAAAATCAGCTCGGGCGGGCGCGACTGCGCCGTCCACAAGGCCAGTTCGCCGTTCGGCGCTTGCCGCACCGCATAGCCGGCCGCGCCCAGCAAATCGCTCAGCAACTTGAGCGAGGCCGGGGTATCTTCGACGATCAAGATTTCACCCTTGGTGTGCTGCTCCGACAAATCGCAATGCATGTAGGGACTCTCTTGGCTGTGATGCTTGTTTCAGGCGATTGGATCGCTTATGTATTATATACTTTCATTTCCATGTGGCACCATCATTGATGGCCGTGCTGTCCTCCAATAGCGCGCACAATTGCGGATACTGGTGAGCGGCCAGCATGGCTGCGATGCGTTCGACCAGTCCGGAGCGTGCCGGCGGCAGCCCTTCCAGCAGGGTCGCCACCGTCGCCAGATTCAATTCGCGCAGCGCGACCTTGAGCTTCAGGCGCACCTCGGCTGCCAAGCAGGCAAGATCGGCGCGGCACAGCGGCGCGCCGGCCGGCGCATCAACGGGCGCGGCGCGGGCCGGCACGGGCCGGCTGCGGCGCGCGCCCGGACCCGGAGTCGGGGCCGGGGCCGGAAGGCGCACCGGCAGCGCGAAGCGGAAGGTGCTGCCGCGTCCCGGTTGCGATTCCAGCGTCAGCGCCTCGCCCATCATCAGCGTGACGAATTCGCGCGCGATCGTCAAGCCCAGACCGGTGCCTTCCTTGGCGCCGCTGTCGGCCTGGATGAAAGGCTCGAAAATGCGCCGCTGGTCGGCTTGGGCGATGCCGATCCCGGTATCGATGACGGCGAAGGACAGCCAGCAGTCGTCGCCGCGCACGCAGGCGCGCGCTTCCAGCGTGACGCTGCCGCGCACGGTGAACTTGACGGCGTTCGACATCAGGTTCAGCAACACCTGGCGCAACTTGGTGGCGTCGACCCGCGCCGTGGCCGGCAGGCCGGCGCAATCGAGGCGCAAGGCGGTGCGGTTTTGCCCGGCCCGCATGCTGACCATGTCCATCACTTCTTGCAGCAAGCCGGCCAGGTCCACCAGTTCGGTTTGCGCGGCCAGGCGCCCCGCTTCGATCTTCGACAATTCCAGGATATCGTTAATCAGGGTCAAGAGATGGTTGCCGGCGCGGTGGATGATGGCCAGATTGCGCTTTTCATCGGCCAGCAGGCGCGGCGAGTCGGCCATCAGACGCGAAAAACCAATCACCGAATTGAGCGGGGTGCGCAATTCGTGGCTCATATTGGCCAGAAACACGCTCTTGGCCCGGTTTGCCGCCTGCGCCTGGGCCACCGCCACCGACAAGGCCCCGGTACGTTCCTCGACCAAGTCTTCCAGATGGTGGCGGTGGCGCCGCAATTCCAGCTCCGCTTGCTTGTGCGCGGTGATGTCGTAATTGGTGCCGACCATGCGCACCGGGCGCCCGTTGGCGTCGCGGAAGGTAATGGCGTCGGCCTTGATGTGGCGAATGCTGCCGTCCGGCCAGACGATGCGGAATTCCTGGTCCAGTTCGGCGTCGCCGCGCATCGCCGCGCCCAGCGCGCGCATGGCCCGGGGGCGGTCTTCGGCCAGCACGGCGGCCGACCAATTGCCCGGCAAGCTGCGGTCCGCGTCGGCCTCCGGAGCGGCCACGGGCCGGTACAGGCGCAGCATTTTCTCGTCCCAATTGAGTTCCCGGCTGACAATATTCCAGTCCCAGATACCGATGCCGGCCGCCATGGTCGCCATTTGCAGCCTTTCCTCGCTGCGGCGCATGGCCAGATAGCGGCTGTCGAGCAGGCCGATCATGGCGCGTATCGATTCATTCAAGGTTTTCAATTCCCCGAAAAAGCGCGCCTTCGATGGCGCCGCCGGCGCGCCGGCGCGTTGGCCCGCCATCACGCCGGCGGCATACTGGCCGACCGCCGTCAGCGGCTTGAGCATCAAGTACCACAGCAAGAGGTACAGGCTGAGCACCAGCGTCAGGTCCAGCACCACGATCATGCCGACGATGCCGACCAGGCGCTCGCGCAACTGCTGTTGCAACAGCGCGGGCGAGGCGTACAGGCTGAGGCTGCCGATGGTCTGGCCGGCGGCGGAAGCGATCGTGCGCCGTTCGACCAGCAGTTCGGGATTGAGCGGCAGGCGGCCGTCGAAGCCGCCGCCCTGCCGCAAGCCATTCTGATTCAAGACATAGCGCCGCGCACCGGCCAGCGGCGTCACCACGCAAGCCTGCAAGTCATGGTTATGCAAGCTGCTCTTCATGATGGCCATGATCTGGCGCTCGTCGAAATTCCAGACCGGCAATTCGAGCGCCAGCGCCAGTTCATCGGCGCTGACGGCCAGCGCCTGGTGCAATTGAGCCCAGCGCTGGGTACGCTCGGCGCGAAAAAAAAACACCGCAAAGATCACCAGCACCAGCGTCACGACCGTCATCAAGGCCGCGCTGGCAATGAGCGCGATCGACATCCCGGGCCGCCGGGGGGGGCGTTGTATGAGCATGAAAGCTTTCATCAATTCAGATGGCGCGCAGGGCGTGGGGAGTGGACTGCCGCCTCTTGCAGCAATTGCCACAGGTCCAGGTATTGGTGTTGCGCCATCATGGAGGCAATGCGCGCGGCCAGCAGCGGCGAATCCGCTTCCAGCGCAGCCAGCAATAGCACGCTGCGGCCCAGGTCGAGCTCGCGCACCGCTTGCGCCAGGGCGCGCCGCAGCGCCGGGTCGATGCCGGCCAGTTCGAACGGCTGCAAGGGCTGCAAGGGCTGCTGCTGCGCCAGCGTGGCCGCGACGCTGCGCCGCACGAAGCGCACCTCCAATTGCCGTTCAAGCAGGGCAAACAGTTTATCTTGCTCGATCGGTTTGCGCAAAAATGCGTCGGCGCCGGCCGCCAGCGCTTCCGCCCTTTCTTCCTCGAAAGCGGAGGCGCTCATGATGACGATGCGCGGCTGGACCAGGTCGGCCTGGGCGCGCACCCAGCGCGTCAGCGTCAAACCATCCATCTGCGGCATGCGCCAATCCATCAGCAACAAGTCGGCGCCGGCCGACGGCAGGCCTGCGGCGGCGGCGGCGCCGTCGACGGCCTCGATGGTGTGGAAGCCGAGCGGATCGAGCAGCGCCGCCAGCAACTGGCGGCAATCGCCGTCATCGTCGATCAGCATCACGGTCTTGCCGCGCTGCTCGGGCGGCAAGCCGCACACCCGGCCGCCGTCGGCCGGCGCGGGAGCCGCTTGCGGCTCGGTCGGCACGGTAAAACTGAACACCGCGCCGGCGCCCAAGGTCGATTGCACGCTCAACTCGCCCCCCATCAGGCGCACCACATCGCGCGAAATGCTCAAGCCCAGGCCGGTGCCGGCATGCGGTGCCGCGCCGGCCACCTGCACGAAAGGCTCGAAGATCGATTCCTGGTCCGCCTGGGCGATGCCGACGCCAGTGTCGCGCACCTCGAACGCCAGTTCCAGGCGGTCGTCAAGCAGCGTCCGGCAGCGCAGCGCCAGCGTGACGCTGCCCCGTTCGACCGACTTGACGGCGTTCGACAGCAAATTGAGCAGCACCTGGCGCAGGCGCGCCCCATCGATACGCACCAGGTCCGGCGCGCCGCTGCTTTCCAGGCGCAAATCGAGCGCGCTGTCCGGGCTGCGCAGGCGCACCATTTCCAGCGTTTCGCGCAGCAATTGCGGCAAATCCACCGTCACCGCCTGCAAGCGCATATGGCCAGCCTCGATCTTGGATAATTCAAGGATATCGTTAATCAAGCTCAGCAAGTGATGGCCGGCCCGGTTGATGATGGCCAGATTGCGTTTTTCATCGTCGCGCAGGGTGGCCGAATCAGCCATCAATTGCGAAAAGCCGATCACGGCATTGAGCGGAGTGCGCAATTCATGGCTCATATTGGCCAGGAACACGCTCTTGGCGCGGTTTGCCGCCTCGGCCTCGCTGGCCGCCACCAACAGCGCGGCGGTGCGCTCTTGCACCAATTCTTCCAGATGGTGGCGGTGGCGCAACAACTCACTCTCGGCGCGCTTGCGCTCGGAACTTTCGATGAAACCGGCGCGCAGCAGGCGCCGCCCGGCCGCCGGCAGGCGCACCAGCCAGACATCGCAGGGAAAGTCGCTGCCGTCGGGGCGCCGCACGCGCCGCTCGAAGAACACTTGCTCGCCGCCCAAGGCGCGCGCGGTATGGTCGGCGATGCTGACCGCCAGCGGCAAGCCGTCGGTTTGCTCCAGAACGTAGCAATCGGCGGGGCGGCTGGCCATCAGGACGGCCCGGTCGCAGGCAAGCATCCGTTCGGCCTTGCTATTGCAATCGATGAAACGGTCGAGGTCGACGTCATACACCAGGATTGCTTCCGGCGCGTGTTCGACCAGGGTGCGGAAGCGCTCTTCGCTGTCGCGGCTGGCCGCTTGCGCCAGCCTCAGCCCCCGTTGCTGGCGCAGCAGCGCGGCCAGCAACGCGCTCAAGGCCAGCACGATGCCCAGGGCGGCCAGCACGGCGTCGCGGTGGTCTTGCCACAGCGATGGCGGGCGGTACAGCACGATCGCGCCGGGCGGCAAGTTGCCGCTATCGGCGCCCCAGCGCGCCAATTGGCGCCAGTCATACAGCGCCACATGGGGCAACGGCGCCAGCGCGAAGTCGCCGTGGCCGCCGGCGCTGCGCAGTGCCGTCAACGTGGCGCGCGCCAGTTGCCGGGCCTGGCCCGCTACGTGCACCACCGAGCCGCCCACCACGCCCTGCCCCAGCGCCACGTCGTACAAGCCGAAGGCCGGCCGATTCGCCAGCGCCAGCAATTGCTGCAGCAATTGCTGCGGCATCGCCGGCGCGCCATCCTTGTCGCGGCTGACGATGCCGCAGATCAAGATGGCATCGGCCGGCAAGCTGGCCACGCGGCGGCGCATGTCCGCCAGGCTCAAACCATCCAGGTATTCAAATTCCAGCTTGCCGCGCCACGCGCCGGCGGCGTCCTGCATCGCGCGCTTCATGACCTGGTCGGCCGTGCCGGCGCCGATTGCCAGCACCACCTTGCGGGTGGCCGGGAACAGGGCCAGCGCCTGCGCCACGGTACCGCCGAAATCGACGTCGGCGCGTTGGCGCCAGATGCGCGCAGCGCCGCCGGCGGCCGCCGCTGCGCCTTGTGCGACTTGCGCGGCTTGCGCCGTCACGGCCAGCACGGTCGCATCGCGGCTCAAATCAGGCAATTCGCCCAGCAAATAGTCGAGGGCCGACTGTTGCAACGTGACGATCAGGTCCAGCTTGCGTCCGGCATACCTCAAAAGCAACAGTTCGCGCATGCGCTGGCGCGCCATGGGACTGTCGTCGCGGTTCAAGTTCAAATACTCGACCATCACTTCTTCGCTGCCGATCCCGGCCGTATTGAGCTCGGCAACATAGGCCAGCGTGAACGCTTCGGCGCTGGCGCGGCCATAGCCATAGGCGTTCAGCAGCAAGATGCGTTTAGGCGCCGCTAGCGCCACCCCGGGCTGGGACTGCGCCGGCGCGCCGATCAGCAGGCATACTGCGCACAGCGCGGCGCTCAAGCCGCGCCGCACCATGCCTGTCGCCATCTTCTGATTGGCCATATCCATCCTCGCTCAAACTGGCCTCCCAGCTATCTGGAGCATGATAGCGTCATGTCGCGTGGCCGTCCAGACCACGCCCCGTCTGGGCGCCATCGTCGAGCGCGGCGCAAGCGAGCGCGGTGCTCAGGTACACTTGGCCGCGCAACTCGCGCAGCAAGCTGCTTTGCTTGAGCCGGTCCAGCACCGGCCCCTTCACTTCCGCCAGGTGCAGGGTCAAGTCGCGCGCGGCCAGGCTGCGGTTCAGTTCGGTCAACGCGAACAGCGCCGTGCAATCGATCTGGTTCACGGCCGACAACACCAGTACCAGATGGCGGCTGGCCGGACGCTTGCGCAATTCTTCCTCGATGCGCTGGCCGACCGGTTCGACATTGCCGAAGAACAGCCCGGCGTCGATGCGTAGCACCAGCACTTGCGGCACCGTCAAGGCCGGATAGCGTTCGATATTGCGATAATGCTCGCTGCCGGCGATGCGCCCCAGCACCGCGATATGGGGCCGGCTGGCGCGCCAGATCAGGGTCCCCATCGAGAGCAGCACGCCCACCACGACGCCGGCCTCGACGCCGAACACCAACACCCCGGCCGTCGTCGCCAGCAAGGCTAGCGCGTCGCCGCGATCAAAGCGCCAGGCCAGCTTGAGCGTGGCCCCGTCAAGCATGCCGAGCACCGCAAAAATGATGGTGGCGGCCAGCACCGGCAGCGGCAGCAGCGCCAGCCAGCCGGTCGGCGCCACCAGCGCCAGCGCCAGCAAGGCCGCCGTGACGATGCTGGCCAGCGGCGTATTGGCGCCGGCCGAAAAATTGACGGCCGAGCGCGAAATACTGCCCGTCACCGGGAAGCCGCCCGACAAGGCGCTGGCCAGATTGGCCGCACCCAGGCCCAGCAGTTCGCGGTTGGTGTGCAATTTTTCGCCGCGCTTCTGGGCCAGGGTCTGGGCCGCCGACATGCTCATCAGGAAGACGATGAAGGCAATCAGCATGGCCGGCGACAAGAGCGCGTGCCAGTGCCGGCTCGAAGTGGCCAGATTGAGCGACGGCAAGCCGGCCGGCACCGCGCCGGTGGTGCGCACGTCAAGCGCCAGCATGGCCACCAGCAGCGTGCCACCTATCACCAGCAACATCGGCGCCAGGCGGGCGCCGACGTCGGCCGCCACCGGGGTCAAGCCGCAGCGGCGCAGCAGCCGGCCCAGGT
Organism: Oxalobacteraceae bacterium GrIS 1.11; assembly: GCA_040544385.1. Taxonomy (GTDB): domain Bacteria; phylum Pseudomonadota; class Gammaproteobacteria; order Burkholderiales; family Burkholderiaceae_D; genus Janthinobacterium. The sequence continues at coordinate 5,060 of JBEONR010000025.1, read as the reverse complement.
AACGCTTGGCCAGCCACAGCAGCAGCAAGCTGCCCAGGCCCAGCAGCGCGCTGGGAATATGCGCGTGCGGCGGTTTGGCGCCCAGCAACACCGGCACCTGGCCGGCCACGATCACGATCGCGGCACCATTGCTGAAACCGCTGATCACGGGGCGCGACAGGAAATTGGCCATGAAACCCAGCCGCAGCACGCCGCACGCCAGCAAGGCCACGCCGCTGAGCAGGGCCAGTTGCGCGGCCAGCACGCCGTACAGGGCGGAGCCGGGTTCGGCCAGCGGCGCCAGCGCAGCGGCCGTCATCAGGGAGACGATCGCCATCGGCCCCACCGATTGCGTCATGCTGCTGCCGAACAAGGCATACAAAACCGGCGGCAAGATGCTGGCGTAAATGCCGACCACGGGCGGCAAACCGGCCACCAGCGCGTACGCCATGCCTTGCGGGACCATCATCATCGCCACCACCACGCCGGCGGTAAGGTCGCCGGCCAGCATGGAGCGCCGATATTGCCTGAGCCATTGCAGCATGGGAGATTCCGAAATTTGAAAAGCGCAAGCCTACCACGGGCGGACGGCGGCGCCCAGCGCTTTGGCGCCGAAGCGGGGTCGGGCGCCGTCCGCCTTCAGCGCGCCGGCGCTGCGCATTTTTATGGGGGCGCCATTTAAATGCGCGCGCCTTTCCCTATCCATTCAATCCGGTAGACGCAGCGACGCGCGCCGGCCAGCACATGTTCGCTGCGCTCGACGCTGCAAGCGTCGCCCAGCACGCGCTGGAAGATCTCCAGTTCGGAGCGGCAAAATTGCTGACATGCGCGCGCGGCGGCGCAAATCGGGCAATGATTTTCGATCAACAACACGCTGCCGTCGGCCTGCGCTTCGACTTCCGCCATATAGCCTTCGGCGTCGCGCGCCAGCGCCAGCGCATCGACCCGGCCAGCCAGGTCGGCATGCGGCGCCAGCGCGGCACGGTATTGCGCTTCGCTGCCGCGCTCGCGCGCCACGATCAATTGCTCCAGCCCGGCCACGCCAAACACGGCGCGCACCTGCTCGATCAATTGCACACTCAAGTCGGCGTGGCGGTCGGGAAAGCGCGCGTGGCCGGCCTCGCTCAGGCGCCAGCGCCGCGCCGGCCGCCCCACCTTGTCGGCCACGTCGTCGAAATCGACATACCCCTTCTCTTGCGCCGCTTCCAGTTGACGGCGCGCCCCCATCGACGTCAATTCCAGCAACGCCGCCAATTGCTGGGCCGTTTGCGGGCCCCGCGTTTTCAGCAAAAACAGGATCTGCTCGGCGCTATTCATGGCGCCACCCCGCTCGCCACGCCGGTAGCCACGCCGGATGCCCCCATGCGCGCGCGCCAGCCGAGGATGCGCCAGCCGGCGCCGGCACTGAGCAGCGCGCCCAGCAGCAAGACCAGGCGCGTATCGAACAGCGTCAATACCGAGCCGGCCAGCGCCATGATGATATTGGCCAGGCAAAAGGCGGTCGACAGTAAACCCAACACGGCGCCCCGGCCATGCCCGTCAAAGCGCTCGACGCACCAGTTTTGCATCACGGCATTGTAAAACGCGTTGGGAATGCCGAACAGGACGATGGCCAGCAAGCCCAGCTGAACGTTGCCGAGCGCCACCAGCGCCACGGCGGCGGCCCCGCAACAAGCATGGAATGCGGCCCGGCGCAAGGGATCGAAACGACTGGCGCCGCCCGCGAACAGGGCGCTGACGGTCAAGCTCAGGCACAGCCCCGTATTCACCCAGGCGATGCCGCGCGCATCATAGCCCGCCACTTCCACCAGCCACAGTGCGTAGTATTCATAAAACGCCGTGACGCCGCAGCAATACGTCAGGTGCACCATGAACAGGGAACGCAATGGTCCGTCGCGCAGTAAGTTCAAAGCATGCCGATCGCGCGCCACTTGCCACCATGAAGTGGTCGCCGTCGATGCCGATTCGGGCGGCAAGAGCAGCGCCACCAGCACCGCCACCAACAGCAAGGCAGCGACCGCGATCGCGAACGGGACCGCGATGCCCCAATGCAGCGTGAAACCGGCCAGCAAGGGACCGGCCAGCCAGCCCAGGTAAAAGGCGCCGTTCAAGCACGACAGCGCGCGCATGCGCAGCGGCCCGCTCAAGCGGTCGGCCAGCAGCGCCCGCGCCACCGCGCCATTGCCTTCCAGTAATCCGGTGCCGAAGCGGGCCAGGATGAAGAGCGGATACGATTGCATCAAGAGCGCTGCGGCCGTCAGCGCATGGCCCAGCGCGGCGCCGATCGAGGTGGCCAGCAACAGGGGGCGGCGGCCATAGCGGTCGGACAAGGGCCCCATCACGGCGCTGCCGATCAGCAAGCCAAGCGGGTTGATCATCAGCGCCAGCCCGAACAGCAGTTTCGGCGGCAAGCCGAGAAAATGCGTGATCTGGTTGCCGGACTCCAGCGCGAAGAGCGGCGGCAAGATCGGGAAAGGCAGCGACGCCCCGATGGTGGAGAGCAAGGCAAGCAGACCAGCGGTGCCGATCAAGAGTACGGTTTTCATGGGCGGGTCTCGTCAAGTCAGATGGCAACTATAACGAGCGGCCCCAGATAAGTAAACTAAATTGTTTACTTATTTGCGCTGAATCCCTTGCGCTTTACTTAACCGGCTTGCAGCGACAATTCGATGCCGTTATGGCCGCCGCGCTTGGCCCGGTACAGCGCCGCTTCCAGCCGCTGCAGGGCGGCCGCGCCGCTTTCTTCGGGTTCCACTTCGACCACGCCGACGCTGATGGTGACGCCGTCGCAACCGGGAATCTTGCAGGCACCAATGGCGCCGCCGATTTTCTCGGCCACCTTCAGGGCGTCGAGGGCGGCGGTATGGGGCGCGATGATCATGAATTCCTCGTCACCGGTGCGCACCAGGATATCGGCGCCGCGCAGAATCGCCAAGGTCGCCGCCGCCACGCCCTTGAGCGTGCGCTCGCCGCCGGCCTGGCCGTAGCGCTCGCCGATGCGCTGGAAACCGTCGATATCGAAGCCGATCAGCGCCAGCGGCAGCGCGTGCCGGCGCGCGCGCCCGATTTCGCGCGCCAGGCAATGCCCGCCCTCGCGCCGGTTGGCGGCCCCGGTCAATTCATCGACGCTGCAAGCTTGCGTCAGTTGCACCGATAATTGCTCGTTGCGGCGTTTCAGCTCGCCCATCGCCAAGCCAAAGCTGACCAATTGCGCCAGGCTGGCAAAGCAGGCGAATTGCTCGCGCGAAAAGCGCTGGCGCTGCTCGAACATCAGGCACAGGCTGCCCTGCGTCACGCCGGCCGCGTCGCGCGCCAGCGGAATGCCCAGCACCATGCGCACATCCTGGTCCATCAGGCTGACGGCAAGTTCCGGGTGACCCGCCTTTTCTGGCGCGTCGAGCAAGACCAGGACGCCGCTGGCGGCCGCCAGCACGCCGGGAAACGCTTCCCGCAGCGGCGACTGGAACAAGCGCTCATCGTCATGCAGCAGGCGCGGCAAGGCCAGATGGTGGCGCGATTCTTGCGCCGACAATTGCAGATCGCCGCCCGCCTTACGCTCGAACAGCGCGCTGTGGCGCACTCCGGGAAAGGCGCGCAGGGCCAGGCAAATTTGTTGCGCCACCTTGGCCGCGTCGTCGGTCTCGGCCAGCGCCCGTTGCAAGGCGCGTTGGATCGCCAGTACATCGCGCAATTGCCTTTCCTCGACTTGCAATTGCAATTGCTGCAACTCGGGCTCGTGCGCGGCCTCGCTGTGACGCAGCGCGTCGCGCACGGCTTGCCGCAGTTCGGCGTCGGCGGCCGGCGTGATCAGGTAATCCAGGGGGCCGTAAGCCATCAAGTCGGGTATCCAGGCCGCGTCGTCAAATGGACACATCAGCAAGGTGGCCGCACCATCGCGCTGACGCAGCAAGGCGCCGACCGCCGCCAGATCGGCCCCGCGCTCGAGCCGCCACAAGTCGATGACCAGCAAGTCGATGGCCTGCTGCTCTTGTTCCACGGCGGCCGCCTCGACGCAATCGGATAACTGCAAGCGCGCGAACAATTCCCCGCAAGCGAGCTGGAACGCGGCGCCCCGTTCGCCATCCGGATGAACGAATAAACAGACACTTTTCGGTCTCGACACTGTGTGCGACGTCATTGGGCCTCCTGGTGAATGACATTCCCCCGCCGGGCGCCTGTCAGAGTCGAAGAATCGGATCGATGGGCGACCTGCCTCGGTCCGACAAGCTGCTGCGATAGTGTGCCATAAAGTAATAAGAAGACAAGAAATTAAAGCACTTTTTCTGACGTATCTTGCGCCAGCGCAGGCCTCATGCCGACGCGTTGTGGGTGTGGAACACGAACACCTTCCATCGCGCGGCCGCCAGAGCACAAGGCATGCCGTGAATGTAAGCGGATGTAATGACTGTCAACGCAAGGCTGGCCGGCGACGTTTTTAGCTCACTGACACGGGAATTGCCCCGCTTGATTAACACCACCAAAGGACCACATCATGAAAAAAGTAATCGCCACCCTGATCGCCGGTTTGTTCGCAAGCGCGGCATTTGCTCAAGCTCCCGCTCCATCGGTGCCGGTCGTCAAGGCGGAAGCCAAGCAAAGCAAGGAAGTCGCCAAAGCCGATGCCAAGGAAACCAAGGCAGTCGTGAAAGCCGACGCCAAGGAAGCGACTGCCGTTGCCGGCGCCAAGGAAGACGTCGCCAGCGCCAAGGCCGATGCCAAGGTCAGCAAGGCCAAGGCCCACCACAAATCGGCAAAATCCAAAGCCAAGGCCGCCGCTAAAACCGATGAAGCCAAGGCCGAAGCGGTCGCGCCAGCCAAATAAGCCTGGCGTCACGGAAATGAAAAAAGACAGCTTCGCTGTCTTTTTTCATTTCCACCACCGGACACGGTTTGAGAACGATTGTCAGTGGCGATTGTAAGTGGCGATTGTAAGTGGATGTAATGCCGGTCAACCCACAGCCGGGTTGGCCCGTTTTTAGCTCAGAAGCACGGGAATTGTCCCGCTTGATTAACACCACCAAAGGAATACACCATGAAAAAAGTCATCGCTACCCTGATCGCCGGTTTGTTCGCAAGCGCGG